>JAUIMB010000002.1 GCA_030432635.1 Bacteroidia bacterium
CCAATACCTCAATCGCGTTCGGGCGGCAAATATACAACCTATAAAACTCTTTATCCAAAAAAATTATTGAATTTTTTTAAGTCAAAAGAACATAAAATTACGAATAGCTTAAAATGAGACAATTACAATCAATTGTAGCATAAAAATAGTGTATCACACCCTACAATAAACCGATTTCAATACAATATAATATTATTGTATGTGATTATTAAAGATATTATCTTTGCCTCCTTAATATATATAGGTCAAGCCATGATAAACATCACTTTGCCAGATGGCACTGTAAAGAAATTTGAAGTAGGTACAACTCCTTTGGATGTTGCAAAGAGTATCAGTGAAGGGTTTGCTAGAAATATAATTTCAGCAAGTTTCAATGAGGAAACCATTGAAATCTCTACTCCCTTAGGTAAAGACGGAGACTTGGTGTTGTACACTTGGTCTGATGACGAAGGTAAAAAAGCTTTTTGGCATTCTAGTTCTCATGTTTTGGCTCAAGCACTGGAAGAGCTTTATCCAGGTATAAAATTATCGATTGGGCCAGCTATTGAAAACGGGTTTTATTATGATGTGGATTTTGGCGAGAATAATATCTCTGAAAAAGATTTCAAATCCATTGAGAATAAAATGCTTGAGATTGCTCGAGGCAAACATGATTTCAAAATGAGAGCTATTTCTAAGAATGATGCGTTATCCTTCTACAAATCCCAGGACAATGAATACAAGGTTGAACTCATTGAAAATTTGGAAGACGGTACAATAACCTTTTGCGATCATTCGACGTTTACCGATTTATGCCGTGGCGGTCATATCCCAAATACAGGAATTATAAAAGCTGTTAAGTTATTGTCTGTTGCTGGAGCCTATTGGAGAGGTGATGAAAACAACAAACAACTTACGCGAGTGTACGGTATTTCTTTTCCAAAGCAAAAAGAATTAACACAATACCTCGAACTTCTTGAAGAGGCAAAGAAACGCGACCATAGAAAACTCGGTAAGGAACTTGAACTATTCACATTTTCACAAAAAGTAGGACAAGGCTTACCTTTATGGTTGCCAAAAGGTGCTGCTCTAAGAGAAAGACTTGAAAACTTTTTGAAAGCTGCTCAAAAAAAAGCAGGTTACGAAATGGTAGCTACACCTCACATAGGTCAAAAAGAACTATATGTAACATCAGGGCATTTTGCAAAATATGGAGAGGACAGCTTTCAGCCCATTAACACTCCTGCAGAAGGGGAAGAGTTCTTATTGAAACCAATGAATTGTCCTCATCATTGTGAAATTTACAATACTAAACCGTTTTCTTATAAGGATTTACCAAAACGATATGCGGAATTTGGAACGGTATATAGATATGAGCAAAGTGGTGAATTACATGGACTTACCAGAGTAAGGGGTTTCACACAAGATGATGCGCACATTTTTTGTACACCAGACCAATTGGATACAGAGTTCAAAGAAGTTATCGATTTGGTTCTCTATGTGTTTGGATCGTTAGGTTTTGAAAACTTTAAAGCACAAGTCTCATTAAGAGACCCTAACAACCCTGAGAAATATATTGGTAGTGATGAAAATTGGCAAAAAGCAGAACAAGCAATCCTAAACGCTGCAATTGACAAGGGCTTAGATTATGTTGTTGAGACAGGCGAAGCTGCTTTCTATGGTCCAAAATTAGATTTTATGGTTAAGGATGCTCTAGGCAGAAATTGGCAATTAGGAACCATACAAGTTGATTATAATTTACCCGAACGTTTTGACCTTACATATAAAGGTAGCGATAATGAACTACATAGACCTGTCATGATACACCGTGCGCCTTTTGGAAGCATGGAACGCTTTGTTGCTATTTTATTAGAGCATACTGGTGGAAACTTCCCAATTTGGCTCATGCCTGAGCAGGTTATCATACTGTCTCTTAGTGAGAAATATGAAAAATACGCTGAAAAAGTTTTAAATTTGTTAGAAAATCACGAAATTCGCGCCCTTGTTGACAATAGAAATGAAACGGTAGGAAAGAAAATTCGCGAAGCCGAAATGAACAAATTGCCTTTCATGATTATTGTCGGCGAAAATGAAGAGCGTGAAAGTAAGATTTCTGTGCGTCGCCATGGAGGAGAAGATTTAGGCATGATAAGTGTAGATGATTTTGCAGAAATAGTTGAACAAGAGATAAATAAAACGTTAAAGACATTCAAATAAAAAGTTTAATTAAAATATAAATAAGCCATAGCAATACGTAGAAGACACAACTCAAAACGAGTACAACGGGAAGATCAACATAGAATCAACTCCAAAATCAGAGCTGAAAAAGTTCGAGTGGTAGGCGACAATGTTGAAGTTGGAATTTATTCAATTAAGGAAGCCTTAGCTATTGCAGATGATCAGGGTCTAGATTTGGTTGAAATTTCACCCAAAGCCGATCCTCCTGTGTGCAAAGTTATGGATTACAAGAAGTTTCTTTACGAACAAAAGAAACGTGAAAAGGCTCTAAAGGCGAAAGCTTCCAAAGTTACCATAAAGGAAATTCGATTTGGTCCACAAACAGATGATCACGATTATGAGTTCAAAAAGAAACACGCTGAGAAGTTTTTAAAAGATGGTGCAAAACTGAAAGCCTTTGTATTCTTTAAGGGACGCTCAATCATCTTCAAGGAGCAAGGTCAAATTCTATTGTTGCGATTGGCTCAAGACCTTGAAGAACTAGGAAAGGTTGAGCAAATGCCCAAATTGGAAGGTAAGCGAATGACCATGTTCATCGCTCCTAAGAAAGCAAAATAATAGCTGAATATTCAGCATATCAATAACACACCTTCGCGCTTAATGCTAAGGTGTAAAATATAAGCGAAACGTAAATAAATCTAGGAACAATGCCTAAAATGAAAACTAAATCAAGTGCTAAGAAACGTTTTAAACTAACTGGCACTGGTAAGATCAAAAGAAAGCACGCTTTTAAGAGTCATATCTTGACAAAAAAATCTAAAAAGCGAAAGCTAGCTTTAACTCATGACACTTTAGTACATAAAGCAGATGAGGACAATATTAAAACAATGTTACGCTTAAAGTAATAGTGTTTTAATCGGTTAAAACAAATTATAAACCATGGAGTTAGGCAAAAGTATTTAGCAAGTGTCAATTAAATTAGACCGCCTACTACAAAAAAACAATTTAAGAAATGCCAAGATCAGTAAATTCAGTAGCTAAAAGAGCCCGAAGAAAAAAGGTTCTTAAGCAAGCAAAAGGTTACTTCGGAAGACGTAAAAACGTTTGGACAGTAGCCAAAAACGCGGTTGACAAAGCGATGCAATATTCGTACAGAGACCGAAGAAACAAAAAAAGAACATTCCGTTCACTTTGGATCATGCGTATCAACGCAGGAGCTAGACAACACGGAATGAGCTATTCTAAGTTTATGGGGAAACTCAAAGCTAATAATATCGAATTGAACCGTAAAGTTCTTGCCGATTTAGCAATGAACAACCCTGAAGCTTTTGAAGCTATAGTTAACAAAGTTAAGTAAGGCATACGCCTAAATAATAACAACAATTCGCTTATAAAAACCGACTCCCTAACGAGTCGGTTTTTTTTTATTAACTTAAGCTTTTATTTTTTTCTCATACCCAACATACCATGCGTTACTTCAAACGACCTCACAAACCCAAATTAAAATATAAAAAAGCGGTTAAGAAACCCATTCCCATTGAATGTATTCAAATTGACGAACCTTTTGAGGTTGAAACACTTGAAGGCATGATGAAAGGCAAAAAGGGAGATTGGCTTATGATTGGTATCAATGGAGAAATGTATCCTTGTGATAATACAATATTTGAAAAAACTTACGACATAATCAATGACAATAAATCAAATGAAAAAAATTAATCTCTTCTTCTACATTTTCTTCTTCATGGTATTTACTTCAATAGCTCAGGAGAAAGCTGAAAAAGCATCTTGGGATGTTGCCAACCCTGAAGGTAATTGGGACTTCAAGGAAATTCCACTTTCCACCAATGAAGGCACATGGATGAACCTTGATGTAAGTCCTGATGGAAAACATATCGTCTTTGACCTTCTTGGTGATATCTATAAAATTGATATCAAGGGTGGAAATGCGAAGATCTTAAGAGAAGGATTACCTTTTGAAATTCAACCACGTTTTAGTCCTGATGGCAAACATATTTCCTTTACAAGTGATGCTGGAGGTGGTGACAACATTTGGATAATGGACAATGATGGTTCAAATGCAAAACAAATCACAAAAGAAGATTTCAGATTAGTGAATAATGCCATCTGGACACCTGATGGCAATTACCTTATCGCCAGAAAACATTTTACATCAAGTCGATCACTTGGTGCAGGAGAACTATGGATGTACCACAAAACTGGCGGAAGTGGCATTCAACTCACAAAAAGAAAAAATGACCAACAAGATGTAAATGAACCTTCACTTTCGTCAGATGGAAAACACCTATATTATAGTGAAGACATGTATCCTGGAGGCTTTTTTCAATACAATAAAGATCCAAATAAGCAAATTTATGTGGTGAATCGCTACCATATGGAGACTGGGGAAATCAAACGAATCACAGGTGGACCAGGTGGTGCGGCAAGACCTCAGGTTTCTCGAGATGGAACAAAGCTGGCTTTCGTAAAACGCGTTCGAACCAAATCTGTACTCTTTGTCCATGATCTGGAAACTGGCGAAGAATGGCCAGTCTATGATCAATTAAACAAAGACCAACAGGAGGCTTGGGCAATTTTTGGTGTATATACCAACTTTAACTGGATGCCAAATAATGAAGAGATTATTATATGGTCTGGCGGAAAAATCAATAAAATCAATATCAACACTCAACAAGTAAGCAACATTCCGTTTCAAGTGGATACCAAAATTAAAATTGCTAAAGCCATTGAATTTGACACACCTGTTTCTCCTGTAACCTTTGATGCCAAAGTCATTCGACATGCTGTGACAAGTCCTGACGGAAAGTCCATTGTTTTTAATGCTCTTGGCCATCTATACCTTCAAAAGTTGCCTAACGGAAAAGCGCAACGCTTAACCACTGGAACCGATTTCGAATTTGAACCATGTTTTTCTCCAGACGGAAGTAAGATTACCTATGTGACATGGAATGATGAAGAACTTGGAGCAATTTATGCTGTATCGTCTAATGGAGGAACACCAACAAAATTATCTTCCGAAAAAGGGATCTATAGAAATCCCTCATACTCCAAAAACGGAAAGCACATAGTCTACAGAAAGGAAGGTGGAAATAATGAACAAGGTCGCACCTTTTCAAAAAAAACCGGATTGTATCTCATGGATGCTGATGGTTCAAATGTAAAACAACTCATTGAGGAAGGTGATTACCCAATGTTCAACACTGATAATTCAAGAGTCATATACCAAAAAGGCGGTCAGTTTTTTGGTGCACTCATCAAAGAGCTCAAAAGTATTGACCTCAATGGTCATGAAGAGCAAACCCTTGTTAAATCAAAACACGGAAATCGTCTTGTTCCAAGTCCTGATGGTAATTGGATTGCTTTTATTCATCTTCACAAAGTGTATTTGGCTCCAATGCCAAAAACGGGTCAGACACTCGACCTCACCGATAAGAGTAAGTACGTTCCAATCACTCAACTTTCAAAAGATGCTGGCATCAATTTACACTGGTCTTCCAACAGTAAAACTGTACATTGGACACTTGGAAACCAGTATTTTTCTGCTAAAGTTTCCGAAGATTCTGAAATGGTCAAAGATGGAATTACGATAAACCTAGAAGTTAAAACAGACAAACCTTCAGGAAAAATCGCCTTGAAAAATGCACGAATTATCACAATGGAAGGTGACGAAGTCATTGAAAATGGCACCATCATTATTAATGAAAATAGAATAGAAGCCCTAGGAAATGTATCGGATGTGTCTGTGCCTTCCAACGCAAAAATCTACGACCTCACTGGAAAAACCATTATGCCAGGAATGGTTGATGCTCATGCGCATATTGGTGGTTTTCGCTACGGATTGACCACTCAAAAACATTGGCAGTTTTATGCCAACCTTGCCTTTGGTGTTACAACCGCTCATGATCCTTCGGCACATACTGAAACAGTTTTTGCGCTGTCTGAACTGCAAAAAAATGGGACACTGGTTGGTCCTCGCCTCTACTCGACCGGATTTATTCTTTATGGTGCTGATGGCGATTTTAAAGCAGTCATCAATAATTTGGAGGATGCACGTTCTTCTATTCGAAGAACAAAAGCCTTTGGTGCCTTATCCGTCAAAAGTTATAATCAACCTCGTCGCGAACAACGTCAGCAGGTGCTTCAAGCTGCTCGAGAGGAAGGTATATTTGTTGTCCCTGAAGGTGGCTCAACTTTCTATCACAATATCACCATGGTCATGGATGGACATACTGGTGTTGAGCATAATATTCCTGTCGCTCCTGCCTATAAAGATGTCTTAGAGCTTTGGGGAAATAGCAATGTTGGTTATACACCTACCCTTATTGTTAATTATGGTGGTATGAATGGTGAAATGTTCTGGTACCAAAACACCAATGTTTGGGAAAATGAAAAACTATTGAAATATACGCCTCGAAGCATTATCGATTCTAGATCTCGACATCGAATTATGGTTCCTCAGGAAGAATACGTCAATGGACATATTTTGGTTTCAAAAACCTGTAAGGCACTTAGTGATGCTGGAGTAAAAGTGAATTTAGGAGCTCACGGACAATTACAAGGTCTAGGCGCACATTGGGAGTTGTGGCTCTTGCAACAGGGAGGAATGACCAACCATGAAGCATTAAAAGCTGCAACCATTAATGGCGCAGATTACATTGGTGCTGCAAACGATATTGGCTCATTAAAAGCAGGTAAATTGGCGGATTTGATTGTCATGGATAAAAATCCTTTGGAAAATATCAGAAATTCTGAAAGTATTATTTATACAATGGTTAACGGAAGATTATATGATACGGAAACCATGAATGAGATTGGTAATCACCCAAAGGAACGTACAAAGTTTTATTGGGAAAACAATAAGTACAATCAAGCATTCCCTTGGCATGAAGAAAGCCAGAGTTTTACACGACCAGTGTGCGGTTGCCATGTTGGGTCACATTGATAAACATAGGAAGTTATTGGCAAAGAGCTAAAGACGTTTAATCTATAATCAGGTTTTCTGCTTCTTCTTTTTAGCCGCTGGAAACAGAACATTGTTCAAAATCAATCGGTAACCTGGTGATGTTGGATGTAAGTCCAATTCAGTTTTTGGGTCTCCAACTTTGTGTGTATAATCTTCAGGATCGTGACCTCCATAAAATGTAAAAAAGCCCTTGCCTTGGATTCCATGGATGTATTTGGCCTCTCCATTGGTTTTGTTCTCACCCATTACCAATACATTAGACTTGATTTCTTCTCGTGTAAATGAAGTTGTTTGTCCCATAAACCCTTTAACCAAGGCCGTATGGTTTTGACATAACATCGACGGAATAGGATCCCATTTTGCTGAAAATTCCATCAGAGAAAAATAATCAGTCGTCATTGGAATACGCCTTTTTCTAGTCATGTCTATAGAAGAAAACTCATAGACATTCGGACTGCGTTCTAAAATAAAATCCTTGAACGCAAAGGTTTTACTGTAATCAATTTTATTCTGATAACCAGCATCACTCCCATCACCATCAAACATTGGTTCACAAATATCAACACCATCAGCAGATAGTGCGATGTCAAAACTATCAGTAGCACTGCACATAGCAAACATAAATCCACCACCAATGACATACTCTCGAATTTTTTTAGCGACAGCTAGTTTTTCTTCGGAAACTTTCGAGTATCCTAATCTCGCTGCGAGTTCTTCAGCCTCCTTTTTCTCTTGTATATACCATGATGCCGAACGATAGGCGCGATAAAATTTTCCATACTGACCTGTAAAATCCTCATGGTGTAAATGCAGCCAATCATACAATAAAAGCGCATCGTTTAACACTTCTTCATCATATACTGTTTCATAAGGAATTTCAGCATATGTCAACACCATAGTCACTGCATCATCCCAAGGCTGTAATCCTTTGGGTGTATAAACAGCTATTTTTGGAGCCTTTTCCAAAACAACAGCTTCCATGTTTTGTGACGGACTTGCAATCATTTGAAGGATCTCTTCAGCTTTGCTATTGGAAATCACTTCAAAACTTACGCCTCTAATTTGGCATTCGCGTTGAATTTCCTCTGAATCTGGTAATAAAAACGAACCGCCTTTATAGTTTAATAGCCACTTGACTTTAAGTTGTTTTTCCAAAGTCCAATAGGTCACTCCATACGCCTTCAAGTGGTTATTTTGGCCTTCAGCATCCATAGGAATCAAGATATATGATGCAAAAGAAGGCAAGCTCATTAACAGAAAAGCGATAAAAAACAAAATTCGTTTCATGTGTTCTAGGTCATATTCAAAAATGAAATATACTCAAAAATTATTCCTAACAATACCTGTTTAATATAGATTTAAGGTTTTTTGCTGAACCGTTAGATTTTCAGAAGAAAAATTAAATTCACTGTAATGCCGCCTTTTGAAGTTGTTCATAATAGGGTTGGCACTCTTGTAACAACGGAACTAAATGTTCTGGAAAAGGTTCGGTTTTTGGTTTGTACTCGGAAAAACCCGAAGATTTATGGACATTATCATACCAATATTTGGCCCAAACACCATCCTCTTTACGCTTTGAGGGTGTCCAATTTAGCATATTCGCATCAAATGGAATACCCGTATTGTTGCAAAGTTGCTTTAAGACACCTTCTGGATTAAGAAGTACATTCTTTCCGTCCAATACCGTAAAACCTATGTTTCTTTTTTTTAAACTTTCAATCAAGTCAACATGCAGCTTGTAGCCAACATCATTCAAATTTGGGTTCTTGATAACTTTATCAAACGAAGGTAGCATTTCTACAGGATCCCTTGTCAGGATCACATTATGCACATACGCTGTAAACTCAAGATTCAAACCTAAAAGATGGTGCGTCATATTCTTGAAGAACAGCACTGGCTTGTCCTTTGTGGTCAACATCATTTTCACAACTTTGTCTCCGTTATTTTCCATAGTTGCCAATATCTCATCGGCTCCAGGATGATAGGTTTTAGCATCAGAATTATTGAGGTAGTGTGCATACAGAGGTTCATCAAATACCTTTGTATCCTTACGCTGTGCGAAACTGTACATCAAAGCCGTAGAAATGTTCCGTGGTCCAGACCACAATGAAATTCGTGTGGTTTTATTGTTTGGCATTGGCAACTGTTTCTATAATGAGTTGATGGTATAAATCGCTCAAATGTCGTGTCATATCTCCATAAGGTTTGTTTCCTATGGATCTACCGTCAATTTTTCTCACAGGTGTCAATCCGCCAAAGGTTCCAGTCACAAAGGCTTCTTCTGCTCCATAAACATCAAAAAGTGAGAAATTCTTTTGGTGACATACAATTCCATGTCGTTCACATACTTCGATAACCTTGGCTCTGGTAATGCCATTCATACAATACTGACCTGTTGATGTCCATACTTCACCTTCCTTAACTATAAAAAAATTGGTTGCATTACAGGTTGATACAAAACCATTAGCATCCAACATCAAGGCTTCGTCAGCTCCTGCTTCGATAGCTTGAATTAATGCTTGAACTTCGTGCAGCTTACTATGGCAGTTTAATCTTGGATCAAGATAATCGGGAGCACCACGTCGAATGGTACTTGTAAACAAGGTAATCCCTTTTTCCTTACTATCTTCCGAAGCTTTTTTATACTCTGGAATGATCACCACATTGGGTCCCGAAATGGTCAGCCTAGGATCTTGGGATGGTGTTTTCTTGATGCCTCGAGTGACCATAATCCTTACATGAACATGATCTTCCATTTGGTTTTCATTGAGCACCTTCCATATAATTTCTGTAAGTTCAGTTTTAGAAAACGGAAATATCATTCCCACAGCTGCAGCCGAAGTCCATAAGCGATCCAAGTGATCGTCTAGAAACACCAATACTCCTTGATGCAATCTCATGGCTTCCCATATACCATCACCAACAAGATACCCACTATCAAAGACTGAAATCTTAGCTTCATCACGTTTGTGGAAACTTCCGTTTACATAAATTTTTATGTCTTTATTTCTGTCATCATGGACAGCATTGTGCGTTCCGTGGACCATAATAATTTGATTAGATATGATTTTGAAAGATAAATAATCATGCACTACTTAACAAGAAATAGATGACTAATCAATGGATGCCACAAATTCATTGTGTGTGAGGTATCCTAAGACCAAACCTATGATAACCCTAGTTCATAATAGCGTAAAATCTAGGTTGTAACATTCTTTCCGTCAACTAAAGGAAATTGGATTTTCCATCAGTGATATTCTGATGGTTTGAACTCTATTTCTTGAGTGGCTTAATCGATCGTTCAGGACCAGAGAGCAAAGAAGCAATGATTTTGGTATTTGGAAACTGTTCAAAAATGATCTTGAGAAAAACAGTAATCGGAATCGCCATTATGAGTCCTGGAATTCCCCAAATAAAACCCCAAAGCATTAACATGATCAATACTGTAATCACATTTATTGAAAAGGATTTTCCCATAAATATCGGTTCAAGGATTGCTCCAAATACAATTTGAACACTAGTAATGGAAATGATGAAAAACAGTAAGGTACTTGTTGGATCCAATTCAACAAAGGCGAAAATAGACAATAAAATAACAGCAACAAAAGACCCAACCATTTGCACAAAATTAATCAAGAAGGCAAATAATCCCCAAAAAATAGGAAAACTCACATCAAAAAATACACAAGCCAATCCTGTAAAAATCCCAGTCAATAAGCTTACCAAAAACTTCACTTTGATAAAGGTGATCAAATCCTTCTCAATTTTCATGAACGCCTTAATTGAGGTATGTTTACGCTTCAAAATGGTATTGTTCATGACTTTGTGCATGTTTATGGATTCTGAAAGCCATAAGATGGTGAAGAACACAATCATCAAGAGATTGGTGAGAAATTTACGTATAAAATCGAAGGTGGACCCAATATTCTCTTGCTGAAAGAGATTGGTAATGATGTTTCCTTCCGTTTCATAGACCAAACCGTACTCTTCTTGCAAATAAAGCATTAAATCCTTGATCTTGATTTCAGCTTTAGCAAACACATCGGCATTATTTGATAAAATTTGCCGACTTGATAGCTGAACCAATTCTACGCCAATAAAAACCACAACCGCGAACAAGCCTATAACAATTAAAATACTGGCCAGTCTAGGAATATTGCGTCTTCCCAACCATCGCATTAACGGTAAAAAAAGTAACGCAATGAACATTGATGAAATCAGCGGAATGAAAATAAAAGACAACAATTTAAGTAAGTAAAACACCAACGGAACCACAATGAACAGTAGTAGGATATTGGTGGTACGTCTTTCTTCTAACATGAGGCGTAAATTTAATAGCAAACACAAATTTAGGATAAAATATCCTAAACCCTTCTAAAATGGGACATCATTGTCATCATCCTCTTCTGGAGCTCCAAAGGCATCAGAAGCCGATGGGAAATTATCTGGCTTAAAGGTATCGTCGTTAGCTGCATTCATTTTAGAATGGAACTCACCAAAAGGTGTATCAAAATCATCAAGGTTATCAAACTTACCTAGATGACCAATAAATTTCAATCTAATGTTCTCAAGGCCTCCATTTCTATGCTTAGCTACAATAAATTCACCTTGACCTTCAGTTGGAGAGCGCTCTTCGTCGTCCCATTCTTCAATTTTGTAATACTCTGGTCGGTAAATAAAGCTAACAATATCAGCATCTTGTTCAATAGCACCAGACTCACGCAGATCAGACAGTAATGGACGTTTACTTCCACCACGAGTCTCAACAGCACGTGACAATTGTGATAACGCAATCACAGGCACATCAAGCTCCTTTGCCAAGGCCTTAAGGTTACGTGAAATCATGGATATTTCCTGTTCACGATTACCACCTTTCTGACTTCCTCCAGCGGTCATCAACTGCAAGTAATCGATAATGATCATCTTTATGCCGTATTGCGATGCGAGACGTCTGGCTTTTGCCCTGAGGTCAAAAATGGACAAAGATGGAGTATCATCGATAAATAACGGAGCCTTTTCAAGGGTTTTCACCTTTACATTGAGTTGCTCCCATTCGTGCTTTTCAAGTTTTCCAGTTCTTAATTTTTCTGAAGACAAGCCCGTTTCCGAGGATATCAATCTCGTAATCAATTGAACCGATGACATTTCCAAGGAAAAGAATGCCACAGGAATGTTTGAATTCACTGCAATATTTCTCGCCATGGTTAATGTAAGAGCAGTTTTACCCATACCTGGACGTGCTGCTACGATAATCAAATCACTTGGCTGCCATCCCGAAGTCAATTTATCCAATTTTGTAAATCCTGATGGAATTCCACTAAGACCTTCCTTGTTTGAAATCTCCTCAATTTTCTTTTTGGCTTGAATGACTAAACTCTGTGCTGTTTCGGTAGATTTCTTGACATTTCCTTGGGTTACTTCGTACAGCTTAGCTTCTGCATTATCCAAAAGATCAAATACATCTTTTGTTTCATCGTAAGCTTCTTCAATAATTTCATTGGAAATTTTGATGAGACTACGTTGAATATATTTCTGAAGAATAATTCGCGCATGAAACTCAATATGTGCCGAAGAAGAGACACGCTGTGTCAACGAAATCAAGTAAAAATCGCCACCAACCAAATCTAATTTGGCATCTTTTTTAAGCTGACTGGAAACGGTTAATAAGTCAACAGGTTCACTATTTTCAAATAATTTGAAAATTGCCTCAAAGATGTGTTTATGGGATTCCTTATAAAAAGCTTCAGGACTTAAGATGTCAATGACTTCGTCAACACCTTTTTTATCAATCATCATCGCTCCAAGCACAACTTCCTCTAAATCAATAGCTTGAGGTGGTATCTTACCCTTCTCCAAGCTAATAATTGTGCTTTTATCGACTTGATATCCTTGTATTGAGTTGGGTTGTTTCATAGAATGCGAAAGTAAATAATTTACGTTCTAAAAATGAAAATTTCACATTTTCAATCTTAACACGTCTTCAACAATTTAACTGTTGATAACTAGAGTATATTGTTAATAGCCATAAAAAAACTGAAACCTGCAGTTTCAGTTTTTATCAATGCGTTAATTTATAAGGATTATCCTTTAAAGACACCCATGTCTAAGTATTTTTCCATACGGTTATCAACCAATTCTTTTGGTGATAAGTTTTTAAGTTCCGCATAATTTTCCTCTATAGCTTTTTTCACTGCCAAAAATGTAGCCTCCCTATCAGAGTGTGCTCCACCAAGAGGTTCTTTGATGATACTATCCACAACTTTCAACTTTTTGGCGTCACTGGCCGTTAATTTCAAAGCTTCAGCTGCTTGCTCTTTTTGATCCCAACTCCTCCAAAGAATTGACGAACAGTTTTCTGGTGAAATTACAGAATACCAGGCATTTTCCAACATCAATACGCGATCTCCAACACCAATTCCCAAGGCTCCTCCAGAAGCACCTTCTCCAATCACAATTGTAATAATTGGAACTTTAAGTCGTGACATTTCCAAAATATTTCTCGCTATCGCTTCTCCTTGTCCACGCTCTTCAGCTTCCAGTCCAGGATAAGCACCAGGAGTATCAATTAAGGTCACCACCGGAATTCCAAATTTTTCGGCAGACTTCATCAGTCGCAAGGCTTTACGATAACCCTCAGGATTAGACATTCCGAAATTTCTATACTGACGCGTTTTAGTGTTGTACCCTTTTTGTTGACCGATAAACATATAGGTTTGATCACCTATTTTACCCAAACCACCAATCATGGCCTTATCGTCCTTGACATTTCGATCACCATGGAGTTCTAAAAAGGAGTCGCCACACAAGGCGTTGATATGATCTTTGGTATAAGGACGATCTGGATGTCTTGACAATTGTACACGTTGCCATGCCGTCAAGTTTTTGTATATCTCTTTTTTAGTTTCAACTAATTTTTTTTCAATCTTCTTGCAGGTTTGAGTAACATCGACGTCACTCTCCTCTCCTATCAATTGGCATTTTTCAAGTTGTTCCTGAAGCTCTTTTATGGGTAGTTCAAAATCTAAATATTCCATTGAAATTTTGATTAAGTTACTTTTAGTATTAGTTAGCTATGCAAATATAAAAACTTTAATCGGTATTGGTCATTACTGAAGTTTGGTTTTTACGGCTTTGTCTATTTTTAAGAATACCGTCTGCCAAAACCGTAGCTAACACCAAACATGCACCATAATAAAACTGTGCACTCATGGTTTCATTTTCAGGAAACAACAACAATGCCATAGCAATACCGTATAAAGGCTCCAAATTATAAGTGAGTATTACAGTGTACGGACTAATATGACGCATAACATCAACCGAACCGATAAAAGCATAAGCTGTACAAACTGAAGCCAAAATGAGTAGATATATCCAATCGGTAGTAGATAGGGTAAAAAATTCCTTTGAAAATCCACCTTGAAAAACAAGTATAAATAGTGACAAAAACACCACACCACTTAGAAACTCATAAAACGAAATAACCGTCGCACGATGCTGCTCAATAAATTTTCCGTTGATCACAGCAAATAATGTTGAAAACAAAGCTGAAGAAATGCCCAAGATTATGCCATTAAGATATTTGATTTCACTTTGAGTAATTAAAAACACGCCAAGGATGACAATCATTCCGAAGAGAATTTCATACCAAATGATCTTTCGTCTATAAATTAAAGGTTCAATAAATGAGGCAAAAAAAGCTCCTGTAGAAAACATAGCCAAAGTAATTGACACATTGGATTGGTTGATGGCTTCAAAAAAAGTAATCCAATGTAAGGCAATAATGATTCCGGCTCCAAAAAACTGCAATTTAGTTTTTGTAGACACCTTGATTTTCAGTTTGATAATTTTAATGTAAATAAACATTAAAATTCCTGCAATGAGCATGCGATACCATACCAAAGCGGTTGAACCTATGGAAATCAACTCGCCTAAAATAGCCGTAAATCCAGCTATAACTACCAAAAAATGAAGATGAAAATAATTTTTGAGTTTAGCGTTTGGCATGGTAGAGCAGATATACAGCTAATATACCAAAAACGATATTAGGAAACCACACAGCTATAATTGGGCTAAAGCTCGATTGTTCTGCCATCACTCCAAAGACCTTGTCGAAAAAGACATAAACCATTGCAATGGTAATTCCGAAGGCAAGGTTAACACCCATTCCACCACGTCTTTTTATTGAAGATACAGCTACCGCAATGATGGTGAGAATAAAAACAGAAACTGGTAAACTCCATTTCTTGTACTTCACAACCAAATAACGTCCAATATTTGAGGATCCTCTTCGTTTTTCCCGCTCAATGAACTCTATAAGGTCATTATATTGAAGGGTCTCAGCAATATATTCTTCAGGAGTTAAATCTTCACCTTCAAAGGGTAAAATCGTGTCCTTTCGCCTGGCGGTTTCGATGATATCTTCATGTGCTGTAAAAATGCGTTTTTCATAGGCATTTAAACGATACATACTATCATTGTCCTTTATGGAGTTAGCTGTAATCTTATATTTGAGCACATTTCCTTCAAAGTGTTCCAAACTAAAATTTCGACCTGATTTAGAAACAGGATCAAAGTTACTTACGAAAATGTAGTCATTATCATTTATTTGACGATAAATGTTTTCAGTTTGGACTACATTGGCATTATTCTTTAAATACTTGTATTTAAATTCGTTAAATCCCTTACTCGCCTTAGGTGCGAGAAACAACGCCATAATCAGGGCAAAAATGGCAACAATGACACCACCTATCATATAAGGTCTTAAAAAACGCCAAAAAGAAACACCCGAACTTAAGAACGCTACAATTTCAGTATTATTTGCCAATTTGGAAGTAAACCAAATGACTGATAAAAACAAAAAAATAGGAAACAATAAGTTTGCAAAATATATGGTAAAATCAAGGTAATACTGTGCTACAGCCGGAAACGGCACTTCGCGTTCGAGAATCTTGCCTATTTTCTCAGCGAGATTCACAGTTATTCCGATTGGAATAAACAGCAGCAACATCATCAAAAAAGTGAATAAATAGCGCTTTAATATGTACCAATCGAGTATTTTCATTGTAACCTTTCTTTCTTGTTAAAGGCGTTTATCCATTTGTTTGACCATTTTATCCTTCCATTCCCTAAAGTCACCTTTAATTATGTGCTGTCTTGCCTCCCTTACTAACCATAGATAAAATCCTAAATTATGAATGGTCGCAATTTGTTTACCTAACAGTTCATTTACCGTAAATAAGTGTCTCACATAAGCTTTGCTATATTCGGTATCAACAAATGTAATTCCCATCTCATCCAAAGGTGAAAAATCATCTGCCCATTTCAAATTTTTAATATTTATCGTGCCATGTGCGGTAAAAAGCATCCCATTTCTTGCATTTCTTGTTGGCATAACACAGTCGAACATATCAACACCAAGTGCAATATTTTCCAATATATTGATTGGTGTACCAACTCCCATCAAATAGCGTGGTTTATCCCAAGGCAAGATATCGCAAACAACATCTGTCATTGCATACATTTCTTCAGCAGGCTCTCCAACTGACAAGCCTCCAATGGCATTTCCTTGTGCACCTGCATTGGCAATATATTCAGCAGATTGCTGACGCAAATCCTTATACGTACTTCCTTGGACTATAGGAAAAAAATTCTGCTCATATCCATACTTTAGAGGTGTCTTTTCCAAATGTACCAAGCAACGATCCAACCAACGGTGTGTCATGTGCATGGATCGCTTCGCATAGTTGTAATCACATGGGTAAGGTGTACATTCATCAAATGCCATAATGATATCGGCTCCGATTGTACGTTGTATTTCCATCACATTTTCAGGTGTAAACACGTGGTAACTTCCATCAATATGTGATTTAAATTTCACACCTTCCTCTTTGATTTTCCTATTTGCAGATAAGGAATATACTTGATATCCTCCAGAATCGGTAAGGATATTACGATCCCAATTCATAAACTTATGCAAACCTCCAGCCTGCTCTAGAATTGGTGTTTGCGGTCTCAAATATAAATGGTAGGTATTTCCTAGAATGATATCCGGATTGATATCATTTTTTAACTCGCGTTGGTGCACGCCTTTCACAGAAGCAACTGTACCCACAGGCATGAAAATAGGTGTTTCTATTTTGCCGTGATCTGTAGTAATTGTTCCTGCTCTCGCTTTACTTTGAACGTCTTTTGCTTCTAATTCGAATGTCATAAAAAATCGATACTCAGTGGGCAAAGATAATTATCTCAATGTATTAACATCTTAAACATATAATAAATTTACCGTGTCAATATCGAAAATAGCGGGTATTGCTTTTCCATTGTTAGCAACTGCCTAAAATCGTTAATAAGTGCCTCGTGCCAATTTTTGATTAGCCTATTGAAAACTCTACATTTGTTGCTCAATTTACTCAAGTTCTATTTATGCCAAACACACAACAGTTACAAGATTTAACAATTCAAGTCCGTAGAGATATTTTACGGATGGTACACAAAGTGAACTCAGGGCATCCTGGAGGTTCTTTAGGCTGCACCGAATTTTTCGTTGCGCTCTATCAAGAAATTATGGATCGAAAAGCAACCTTTTCGATGGATGGGATTGGTGAAGATTTGTTCTTTTTGTCAAATGGACATATTTCTCCAGTATTCTATAGCGTACTTGCCAGGTCAGGATACTTTCCAGTAGAGGAACTAAACACCTTCAGGCTCATTGATTCTCGCTTACAAGGTCATCCAACAACACATGAAGGTTTGCCAGGAGTTAGAGTGGCTTCAGGATCTCTCGGTCAAGGTTTTAGTGTGGCTATAGGTGCCGCAGAAACCAAAAAGCTTAATAAAGAAAAACATATTGTATATAGTCTTCATGGAGATGGCGAATTGCAGGAAGGACAAAACTGGGAAGGGATTATGTATGCCGCAGCCAATAATGTAGACAATATCATTTCTACCATTGACTTGAACGGCCAACAAATTGATGGTTCTACAGATGATGTATTACCTATGGGAAGTTTAAGGGCAAAATTTGAAGCATTTGGATGGGTCGTTGTTGATATTGAGGAAGGCAATAGTATTGAAGCCATCCTTTCAGGAATGGCAAAAGCGAAATCATTGACAGGACAAGGTAAGCCTGTTTGCGTACTTCTAAAAACAGTGATGGGCAATGGTGTGGATTTTATGATGCACACTCATGCTTGGCATGGCAAAGCTCCTAATGATGAGCAATTGGAAATAGGTTTAGCACAAAATGCTGAAACTTTAGGAGATTACTAATTTAGTTAATTAAATAGATAGCCATAACGACGGCGAATACTATGAAAACATATACAAATACAGGAAATAAAGATACACGTTCTGGCTTTGGTGCTGGACTTGCTGAACTAGGAAAAACCAATGAAAATGTAGTAGCGCTTTGTGCTGATTTGATTGGTTCATTAAAAATGGACGAATTTAAAACCAATCATCCTGAACGTTTTTTTCAGGTTGGAATTGCAGAAGCAAACATGATAGGTTTGGCGGCAGGTATGACTATAGGAGGAAAAATTCCGTTCACAGGAACTTTTGCCAATTTCTCCACTGGACGTGTCTACGACCAGATTAGACAGAGCGTTGCCTATTCAGGAAAAAACGTAAAAATTTGTGCCTCGCATGCTGGTTTAACTTTAGGGGAAGATGGAGCGACCCATCAAATTTTGGAAGATATCGGTTTGATGAAAATGCTTCCTGGAATGACCGTTATTAATACTTGTGACTTTAACCAAACCAAGGCTGCCACAATCGCCATTGCAAAACATCAAGGCCCTGTATATTTACGCTTCGGAAGACCAAAAGTTGCCAACTTCACTCCAGAGAACCAAACCTTTGAAATTGGAAAAGCTGTTCAATTAACTGAAGGCAATGATGTGACCATTGTAGCTACAGGACATCTAGTTTGGGAAGCTTTAGAAGCTGCAAAACAGCTGAATGATAAAGGAATCTCAGCCGAAGTCATCAATATACACACCATAAAGCCTTTGGATACTGATGCCATTTTAAATTCTGTAAAAAAGACAAGGTGTATCGTCACTGCTGAAGAGCATAATTATTTGGGTGGTCTTGGTGAAAGCGTTGCAAGAGTTTTGTCGCAACAGCACCCAACACCACAGGAGTTTATCGCAACAAATGACACGTTTGGTGAGTCGGGAACACCAGCACAACTTATGGCCAAATATGGCCTAAATGCAGACGCAATTGTTAAGGCTACAGAAAAGGTCCTCACACGAAAATAATGCTATCAAACATACGGTAGTTCGATAGATTTGTGATTTTCAGATAATTCACTCACTCTTTAAATATCACGTTTAAAGAAATAATATTCGTTTGGCAACGTTTTTGATATCATAGATCAAATCTCAAAAAACGAATATTATGAAATTATTGAAAACAGTTTCTGCCTACAATCTAGACAATCGTGTTCTTGGCAACAAGTGGTTAATCTCATTAATTGTCTTAGCCTTTGTCTCATTCACTGCTCAAGCGCAAAAAGGTTCTGCATTCGGAATTAAAGGTGGTCTCAATTACAATGCTAATGGTGACTATTTTGAGTCTGTTGGCGAAAATTCCAAAAGTCCTGATAGGAATATTGGATACCATGTTGGACTATTCGGTAAATTCGGTAACAAGTTCTTTTTTAGACCTGAATTGGTTTATACCAGTACCAAAAGTGATTATGAGAACAATGTATTCGACATGAAAAAAATGGATGCTCCCTTATTGTTTGGTTTCAAGGTTATTGGACCAGCTACTGTGTTTGCTGGACCATCGCTTCAGTATATATTGGATACTGAATTTGCTGGTATTGATATCAACGACGTGGAAAATGAATTTTCAGTTGGATTAAATTTCGGCATTGGTGTCAACCTTAACAGAATAGGTATCGATTTACGTTATGAAAGAGGGTTTAACAACAATGAAGCAAACTTCATCAACAGCAATTTTGGGCCAAATGCTGTCAGTAGAATAGATACCAGGCCTGATCAATTGATACTGAGTTTATCTGTAGCCTTGTAACAAATATGTCTTATAAAAAAAAGACGCTCTTGATTGAGCGTCTTTTTTTTAATCTTCATTATAATTTATTGTAATACTTGAATCTAGATAATCATCCAATCCATCATCATTAGAATCCATAATTTTAACTGTTCTTATGGTAATCACACCATCAACTTCAGTTCTACTTAGTTCGAATTCCCCTTCAGCTAAAGTTGGTTCTACCTCTCCCATATTAGTATCTACCACATACTCGTTTGGCATCAACTCGTCTAGAGTCAATACACCATCATTATCATCATCGGCATCGAAGAAATTAGGTATTAAATCACCATCAGTATCATCATCTCCTACATCTCCATTATCATTGATGTCTTCAAAATGAGTAAAAATACCATCCTCATCGTGATCGTTTTCTTGAGCCCTATATAATTCAAACTTGAAGATAAGATTTGAATACACTGGAATTCCGAAAGGTGGATTTGAGAAATATGCCAACCCAGAAGGTAAGAACATCACTCCCAATCCATAACCGCTATAATCTACGGTACCATCAGGATTGATTTGAAACGAGCTAGCCGTTCTAAACTTTGGCATTACTTGTCTCCAACCTTCTATAAGACCTACCATATCGAATGGGTCATTTGGATTTACAGCACTATCAAACACTTCTTCATCCATAAGGTTTCCTGAATATACCAATTCAATCAAATCGGTAAAGTTTGGCATATAGTCGCCAGACCCTTCATTGATTTTCAAAACATAATATTCATATTCCACATCCAGATACATCGTTGTATGGGTTTCAACAGCATCTATAAGCAAGGTATGGTTTTCAGGTAGCGTTTCATCTTCTCCTAATTCCATAATGACGATTTCATCTATGGTATAGTCGGTACCAGGAGTTAAATCTCCCGAATTATAATAATGTGTCTCCAAATAACCGATTAAAGAATCTCGGTCAACTACTTGCTGCTCTGTCCTGTCTCTATCTGGTACAGGAATAAATAAAGGTTCATCTTCCTTACAGCCTACTAAGGTCAAAATGGAAAGTATACAAATACTGAGGTAATTTCTCAATGTCATAATGTGTTATTTTTCTTTGAAAAGGCATTAGCCGTTTCCGTGATTCAAATTATCTTTGAATCGTTCAAGATTGCTTATTTTTAAGGCGCAAGATACGATTTTAAAAAATGTTTGCGCAATACTATTAACGTCAATTTCACAGTTTTTATATGCGAATCGATAAATATCTTTGGTGTATCAGATATTGTAAAACCAGAAGCATTGCTACGAATGCCTGTAAAAAAGGTCAGGTCAAAGTCAATGGTCAGGTTGTAAAACCAAGTCGTGAGGTCTATCCAACCGATTCCATAGATTTTAGGAAAGATCAAATTAATTATAAAATCATTGTAAAGGATTTACCTGAAAGTCGTGTAGGTGCCAAATTGGTGGACATCTACCGCACCGACATCACACCAAAAGAAGCCTTTGAAGCTCAAGAGCTTTTAAAATATTCTAAAGATTATTATCGCAAAAAAGGTGTCGGGCGACCTACGAAAAAAGACAGAAGGGACATCGATGACTTTTTTGAGGATTCTGAAGAGGATTATTCTACTTAAAAATGAATGTATCGCGCAAACTAACGATGCAACAACCTTAAATTTAGTATTTCAATTCGCAAATAAAAGGTCAATCAACTGAAGTTTTAGGCCAATAAAAAAAAAGTGTTTTTTATCTTTGAACAAATACGCCGTTTATGAGCATTACAAAAAACATCATATTAAATCATCAAGAAATTCAGCATAAAATAAGACGTATCGCATATCAAATTTACGAGAGCAATGTAGATGAGGATGTTATTATTTTGGCAGGAATTGAAGCCAATGGCTATATTTTAGCGAAAAAGCTCAAAAACAATCTCGAAAAAATTTCTCAAATCAAACCTATTCTATGCAAAGTGAACATCGATAAAAAACATCCCCTTTCGACCATAGAAACGTCCTTAAAAAAAGAAGAATATACCAATAAGTCTATTGTATTGGTAGATGATGTTTTGAATTCGGGTAGCACATTGATTTATGGTGTCAAACATTTTTTAGACGTTCCATTAAAACAGTTTAAAACTGCGGTTTTGGTCAATAGAAATCATAAGAAGTTTCCAGTCAAAGCCGACTTCAAAGGTCTGTCTTTATCTACATCATTGCACGAGCACATTGAGATTGTGCTTACTGGATCCACTTATAAGGCCTACCTAAAATAATTGTAGTACAATTGACTCTGCGATATCGCGTACAGATTTGTTGTCTGTCTGGACAATGATTTTACTTTGCTCGTAGAATGATGCACGTTCAAACAGGTGTTTCCCGATGAATTCTGAAAGGGCTTCCTTGGATTCTATGTGCGAAATCAAGGGTCGTTTATGTCGTTCCTCAAACAAACGGTCAACCAATACAGGTATAGACGTTTTCAAATAGATACAGGCGGTATTTTCTGCTTCAATAAGGCTTTGCATATTGTTTCCATAACAAGGTGTTCCACCTCCTAAAGATATGACGGTATCTTCTAATTGTATGATCTCATTTAAGTATTTATGCTCTACTTTTCTGAAGTACACCTCTCCACTGTTCTCAAAAATAGAGTTTATTGTTGCGTTTTCATTCGCTTCAATAAAACTGTCAAGATCAACAAATTGAAAGTTCAAAATTTCTGCTAAAGTTTTACCTACAACCGATTTTCCAGAACCCATATAACCGATCAAAAAAAGAGTCATAATAGTATTACGATTTGATAATTAAAAGTCTAAGATTATCGATCACAAAAAAACAAAAAATTTATCCAATAATAGGTTTGGAATGTAAATTAAACCTTTTATATTTGCACCCTCGTTTAGAGAAACTTTTTTGACTTGGTAGCTCAGTTGGTAGAGCATCTCCCTTTTAAGGAGAGGGTCCTGGGTTCGAGCCCCAGCCAAGTCACATTCCTTTAAACCCTGCGTAAATGCAGGGTTTTTTAGTTTTCAGCATGTTGTGCCTGAAACCGTCCATTTGCATGTTTTTGAAAAAAAACTATAAATTTGTACAAAAAACATGCAAATTTTACGTGTAAAATTCGTGTAATTCGAATGAAGGCATCAATAAATCTTTTAACAAAACAGAGAGTGACATCAAAAGGTTATCCTATTGTTGTTAAATTGTTTTACAATTCCCAAAACAAGCCTTCAAAAAACATTGGGCACTCATTTGAGGAAGATTGGGATTTCCAAGAGAAAAAGACGAGAGTAACCCACCCTGAACATTTTGAGTTGCTTCCAAAAATACTAAACTACCATGCCAAAATCATAAAAATAAACAACAACAATTATTCTTTTGATGACGCAAGATCCTTATTGTTTGGTCCTATTGTTCAAAAAAGTAACAACAACACAAAGTTTATTTCATTCTTTGATGTGTTTATAAAAGAACTCAAAGCAAAGAACAAGTCGACTAGAATGCACGAGCAAGTCAGGAATATTTTGTACAATTATCTTGATGGAAAGGATATTGAGATAAACGATGTTACTTATGAATGGCTTAATAAGTTTATGATAGATAAAATAAAACCAGGAACAAATGGATCTGGAGTTATGACCTATCTATCAAAAATGCGTACTGTTTTTAAAGAGGCTCAAAGGCGCGAATCATTGAAAGTTAAGTCCATAAACCCTTTTAGCGGATTGATAGAAACCGTTCCGCGTAAAAAAGATGTTATAGACATTGAACCCGAAGAACTAAAAAAACTATTTAACTATCAGCCAAAAAAGGGAACCTCTAAAAAAAATAACCTTGTTACTCAAAGAAATATAGAGTTGCTGCTGTTGCAATTTTATTTAGGCGGAATAGACTATGCAGATTTAGCGCTCTTGGAATGGAGCAAAATGAAGAACAAAAGAATAAAGTTTAAAAGGTATAAAAATAGGAGCAAAAAATCGTATTATGTGACAGCAGATAATATGATAACACCTGAAGCATTGGCCATAATCGAAAAATATGGCACCAAGGACAGTGATCGTATTTTTTCCTTCATACCTAATCCGTTTCCAGAAGGCAATGATGATTATCCCAATAATAGGAGAACATTTAACAAGAGTATAGCCAAAGTTTGTGAAAACCTTAAAATACCCAAAATGTCATCAAAAAGCATGAGGTATGTTTTTAGAACTTTCGCTGGAAACCTATTCATTCACGACTTGATAGTAATGAATTTACAAGCACATAAATCAGAATCGGTTTCACATCGATATCAAGGAAAGATCCCAAACGACATTAAGGACAAAGAGCATCAAAAAATTATAGACTTATTGCTTTATTAGGTTTAGGTTTGAGTTAAGCGACTGCTGAAGCAATTCAAAAACCGTAAGATCAAACATCATGCCCATTGTGACACCAAGGCCTTCGTAATCCTTCATGAATTTATCAAACAAAGCTTGATTGTTGAAAGGCAAACATAAGTATTTGGTTTTATCTTTCTTTAGTTTTGTGATCGTAATTAGTATGGCCTTAACATTGTCGGTATCTATTTCCATAAAAGATTCATACGTAAATTTCCAATCGTTGTTGCCTCTTGAGAAAATAGTTTTAAGTTCGTACCCTTTTTTTATTTCCCTTCCGTTTTCAATGTCTCGTTCATAACCATTAGTGAGGTAGTTATATTCAGTTTCGGTAGTTGTAATTGGTGCTAAGTTTTGAGCCGAAACTGTCATGGAGCATAACAGTAGAATGTAAAATAATGTTTTCATGAAAGTTTGATTTTTAGAATGTTAAACCATCAAATATATAATTTATAAAATTAGTGTGAATGTCAATTACTCGAATTTTAAAAAATTTTCGTTTTAGAACTATTTTTTTTGGTTTGGAAAAAAAATACTATTTTTGTTTTCCTCCCTTATAATTATGCTCGGTATTAATGAGCTATAACACTTGTTACCTGCAAGCTGAAAAATGAATTACGAGCAAGATTTCGAAATAACAAATGATGAAAATGGATAATTTCAATCTACAGAGAGTTGTTGGAAACCATTCCTTAGAACTAAAAAGCATTGTATGGTAAAACAGTAGGTTTTCAATTACCTACAGCTCCATGATAAGTGTTGTTTTAATGACGCTTATGAGAAGTTGTAGAGTAGTTGAATTTTTAGATAACAATTAAATAGTAATAAAAATGAAGTTTATAGCAGGCTTAGTTTTGATTGTAGGTTACGCAGGACTAATTTTTTCTGTAATACAATTGATGATAGCTGTTAAAGAGATATTTAAAAAAGAGTAGTTGCAATGAGTGGAAAAACCTCAAAAAATATTGCCTTTAACTATTTCGGTGGGAAGTTTTCTTGGTTAGAACATCTTTACGATTATTTTCCAGCTACTATGGAAAAACAATAAGGGTTAAGTGCCAAACCCAAAGTTGGTACATATTAACATTGAAAAGTAAGTGCATTTTAATCTCTTACTATTCTTATACTAGACCGTAGTGATATTGTTAAATCATTGTTTATAAACTAATGCACACCCATAACCAATAAAGACTATAATTTCATAATTTAATGTGCAATATTAAAACCGTTAATTATGAAAAAGTACTTACTATTATTGATGTTGATGTGTGTTATTTCAATCACAAGCTGCACAAGCGAAGAACTAGATGAAAACGAACCACAACTCACAAACAAATGCAACTCAGTCAACTCAGGACACGTCTGTGGACCAGATTGTGACGATGACGACAATGGAGAGGGTTAAACTTTATTTTCCGTATTTGGTATATGCTGTGGCGTTAGTCACGGCATTTTTTATTCACGAAAGCTTTGTCCAGGAGAATACCACAATCGATCAATTGAGAACCGCATGGAAAATAGAAAAAGCCGAACGCAGTCAACATCTTGAAGCAATCAAATCATTGGCTGCCGGAACAAAGGAGCATGAAATGTACATGGTTGCAAAAAACCGTACCGATACAGCCTTTGAAAAATTAAAGGAAGCCAAACGCCAAGATGAATTTTTAGGGTTTCCAAACTTTCAAATATTTATGGGTGAATTTGGTTGGGCATTCGGTTTGCTATTGATTGGTGTTTATATGCTTTTCAAAGATCTATATAACAAGGGTAAAGCATTGATAGGAGAACTTATAGTAGATACAACCATCATTTGCATTTCGTTGTTTTTTATAAAATGGACATTCAACAACCAACAAGACTTTTCTAGGTTCTGGTACATTTTCGTAAATGTTATGAGCGCCTTATTGGTAACGTTAGGCGCGATATTAATAGTTAAGAGAAAAGAGATTGAAAAAATAAAAATAAAGCAGTTATTCGCAATATTATGGAGAGGGTACTATGAAGATTTGGAAAAAAAGAAATTGATCGACCCTAATAAGCCACATGAGTTTAAACAGTTTAGGGTAGAATTAACCGAAGAATTTGTTGAGCATGAGCAAAAATAAACCAAACATCAAAAAAAGTGAATACTTGCCAGATAAGTATAAAGATACTTATGAGGAAGATTACCAAAGGTATGCCAGAAAAAAAACCGAAGAAAACATATCAAAAATAAAGGATATCACCAAAAACATGTCTACAGATGAAGTTTTAAGCAAACTACGGTTTGATTAAATCTACTAATTTTCCAATATATTTTTAACCCACTGTGAAGCTCTAAAAGTAAAAGTCAACTTCACGGCCTCGTTTTTCATCAATTCTTCAAAATGGTGCTTTAAGGCACTTTCTACAGTCTTAATTTCTTCAATGGTCAATGGATCAACTTCGTATGGCGATACAGGTTCGTTAATAGGATTTTCATCATTTAAGGCTTTGTTGCCAGCGTTTAGTAGTTTTTCCTCAAGTTCTCTTTTTTCAAGATCAGTTAACGATTCTCTTTTAACAGCAAGCCTTATGGTAGCCTCTTTCATGCCAATTACATCGCCAATATCTTTCCATTTTAAGGAATTTAAAGCTTTAAATGAAACAAGTTTATTGTAAAAATCGTCCATATTTTACTTGATATACATACAGTTATGGAAATATTTTTCCTTTTTTATTAGAAATATTTTTCTAAAACGAAATTTATTTCTATGTTTGTTCAAAGAAATGGGAATATCATTGTCAAATATAACAAAACAACAAGAAATCCCAACACAAAACAACAAGATATCAACATAATGAGTAGTGAAATAGTTACATATCAAGCAAAAGGGAGTGAGGACCTTAAAAATAAACTACTGCCAAACGATGTTTCCGATATCGCAAAAGCATTTGGCCATTCATACACTAAAGTCTACAATTGGATTTCGGGAAGAAACTTTGGTGATGGTAAAGTTATTGAAGCTGCTAAAGAGTTGGCAAAACTCTACGTCGATGCAGATGTTTTAGAGAAAAGAAAGCAAATACTAGATAAGTACAAGTCTCAATGAGTAGCGTAGCAACTATATCTGAAGAAACAATGGATATTGTGGTCCAATCACTGAAAAAAGCAGGATTGTTGATTACAACAAATGATGTTGTTGTATTTGGTCATAAAATAGCGAATAAGCGAAAATTGTTAATGAAGATGGAATCAGTCACAGCATTCCAGGTTGCAAAGTATAAGCTAATAAATACCCACCCATCGTTACCAACAATAAAAAATTGGGTAAGCACCAAAAAATTTGGAGTAAATGAAACTTTCTACAATGAACACGGAAAATTAGAAATTACCACAATGGCCATTAGGAGGCTAAATGGAGAATAAAAAAGGAGCGTTTAACACAACGCTCCCATAACTAAAAATTACCACACTTCGCTAAAAGTGAAGTAACAATAACCACTTACCACAGCAGCTATTGGCTGTAAAGGTAAATAAATTATCTAAACAGCATGACTGCACAATCATCTAAAAGAGGTCGAAAGCCACATAAGTCTTATGAGCAAAGCGACTACTCCAAATTCCATTTCGCATTCTTAGGATATAGATTTTTAGATAAAGCAACCCAAAGGGTAAAAACTAAGCTTCAGGTGTTCTTGATCAACAAAAAAGAGGCACTGTGTATGGCAGAGTTAAGAAGACCTACAGACAAGTATGATTTGGTAGATTCTCCAGGTTGGGAAAACGGAACTGAAAAATTAATACAATAACAGATATGAATTACTCAAACGACCAAAAAAGAGAAATTGAGCACTTAGCCTCAAACACTCCAGGATTAAAAGACTATGGAACCAAAGGAAGAGAAAACGATGGTTCGCCAAAAGAAGGTTTTTTTACCTTAAAGGATAACCGAACAATCAAGTTAATTGATCTCACAGACACGAGCACAAATCCAGACGACACCATACAAGATGGTATAAACATGGAAGAAGCTGCCAAATCTTTTCCAGAACTTCAAAGCTATGTTGGTATTGGTTGGGATAAACAACTCCAAAAGGCCAAAAAAGGATTCTACAAAGTTAAGGCTGATGGTCGTGTGATAAGCATAAAACAGCTACGTGAAGCCATGACCAAAAAAGCTTCCGAAAAAAATATAAATACTGATTAATAACTCTATTCCCTAATTATTGATTAGTAGTTGTCCACATCGTCAGTGTGCGAAATGCACACTGCCCTTGTGGAAATTAAAACACCAACAGACGTAAGTTCGTCTAATCCCAGCAGCTCTACAGTTTTATATGCTGCTGGGATATTAAAAAATCACTATGCCAGCAATTATCTTTAACGTTATTCAGCAACAAGATGTTAGTATCAACTTTTCTGACAAGATGATGTCAGATTTTCCGGTGCATGAACATTACATGATCGAGGTTAGAAAATTTGTTGTCATTTATAAATTCAAACCTACCAGGCGTACCGAAGCAAACATGGATCTATTTGTCAAGGCATTAGAACTATACTTCAAGAGGAAGTACAAGGCCTATTCGGTGACTTATGGAGGACTACAAGAGCAACTTCCTAAACCCAAGACACCATGAAAAATTACAAATACGCATTATTAGGCATTATAGCTGTTTTAGCAGCATATCTGCTTTATGGTTTAGTGCCATTTCTCATAATCATACTACTTGGTTCAATAGGCATATCATGCGTATTTCATGCTATTGAAAATGAGTTAAAGGAAGATGTATGATATTACTTAACAAAAAACTATAAAATGGAAACATTAGAAATCAAAAAAAATGATGCCATAAAAGCACATTCAGCAGCTAACAAAAAAGGCAAAGTTCTTCTTGAAAATCTATTAGGAAAGAAAATATTTTTTAAAGATGTAAAAGAACGTATCAAGACAATTGAAGACGTATTAAAAGACAATGGCACAAGCCAAACGAAAGTTGACAACATGTTCAAATATTCACCCGAACATTTAAAGCACCAATACATTGCCGAATTGCTATGTAAATCACTAAATGAAGGTTGGGAACCAAATTGGGATAATAGCAACGAATATAAATATTATCCATGGTTCAAAATGTCTCCTTCGGGCTTTCGTTTCAGCGACTACGATTACTGGCATTCGATTTCGAATGTCGGCTCTCGCCTTTGCTTAAAATCAAGAGAGCTTGCCATCTATGCAGGTGAGCAGTTTACCGAACTATATGAAAAATTCATGATAACCAATTAAATAGAAATAATGGAAAAATATACAGACATTAAAACATTTGATGACGCATGCCAAATTGAAGGCTACGATCCTAAAGTAATCATACCAGACTTTTCTGCCTATCCTGAGAAGCACCGTAAAGCTGCTATTGCAGAAGCCAAACTGTTTATAGTTGTCGAAGCTGTGAACAAAGTTGCAAATGGTGGAAAAGAATACATTCCAGATTGGGATAATGGAAAATGGGATAAATACGAACCATTGTTTTACATGTCTCCTTCGGGCTTTCGTTACTACGACTGCGATCGCTGGAATGCGTTTTCGAATGTCGGCTCTCGCCTTTGCTCGATTTCAAGTGAGGTTTGTGAGTATATCGCAACACAGTTCATTGATCTATACAAGGACATCTACGTAAAGTAGTATAAAACAGGTGGTGCAATATATGAGTTGTCTCCTTCAGGCTTTCGTTACAACGACTACGATAACTGGAATACGAATTCGAATGTCAGCTCTCACCTATGCTAAATAAAATATGTATTGCAGACCTTGCTAACAAAGCAAAAAACAACGATAAAAATAAAGGCGTTGGTAACGAAAGTGAAAACGACTTTTATTAAGCAAAGTATGAAACGAATAGGAAATTTATATCAAAAAATAATAAGCATCGATAATCTAATTGAAGCCGACAAAAAAGCTCAAAAAGGTAAGTCGAAACAATATGGCGTAATTCTTCATAATAAGAATAGGGAGTTCAATATTTTGGAACTACATGATAACCTGAAAAACAAGACCTTCAAAACCTCAAAATATGATGTATTTAAGGTGTACGAACCCAAGGAACGTGAAGTTTATCGACTACCATATTATCCTGACCGAATTTTGCATCATGCTATTATGAATGTGCTTGAGCCAATATTCGTTTCAGTATATACGTCAGATTCTTATAGTTGCATAAAGAACAAAGGAATACATGCTGCACTTGAAAATGTAAAAAGAGCCCTAAAGAATGTGTCAGGCACTAGATACTGTTTGAAATTGGATATCACAAAATTTTATCCAAGCATCGACCATGATATTTTAAAGCAACTGTTGAGGAGAAAATTCAAGGATAATGATTTGCTATGGCTATTAGATGAAATAATCGAAAGTGCACCTGGTTTACCCATAGGTAACTATTTAAGCCAATATTTAGCAAATTTTTACTTGACCTATTTTGATCATTGGATTAAGGAAAATAGGGGAATAAGATATTATTACCGATACGCCGATGATATTGTCGTTCTAGCTTCTAATAAGTCCTATCTTCATAAAACTCTTGGAGAAATAAGCTATTACCTTTCTTCAGAATTGAAACTCAATGTAAAGCCAAATTATCAAGTATTTCCAGTGCAATCAAGAGGAATTGATTTTTTGGGTTATAGAATATTTCATACGCATGTTTTACTTCGTAAGCGTATCAAGAAGAACTTTGCTAAAATGCTTACTAACAACCCAAATGACGCATCAATAGCTTCATATTTAGGATGGGCCAAGCATTGTAATTCTCATAATTTAATAAAAACGTTGCTACCACATGTTTAAATTTAGTGAACTCAATATAGCGCCAATAAAACCTCATTTTACAGGAGATAAAATACAGTTAAAACGCCTTGTTGGTAAAGAGATTATCGTATTAAAATACACGATTGGACCGTCGTCTAAAACAGATGGAGATTGTCTAACACTTCAAATCTTTTATGATAACGAAAAAATGGTGGTGTTTACTGGAGCTAAATATTTATCAAGACAAATAGTTTCGATTCCTGAAGACAAATTTCCATTCACAACAACAATAAGTAACACTAATCAATATTACGAATTTACTTAAGGCAAGAGACAAGGTAAATGAACTTTTAATAACTAAAAATTACCACAATGAACAATTCATCACAACCAGAACTAGAACACCGAATAATCGAGTTTGCTGGAAACACAACAACATTAAATGGTAGCATTACCAAGGACGACAAACTAATGTATGTAAAAGGCCATGTTCCAAAAAACAACACTGTAGATATGCTAACTGTTTTAGGGTATTGTTCCGATCAAGGATACGATGCAAAACGCATAAATCATGACATAAGCACAGGTTATGTAGAAATGAAGCTGGTACAAAAACAACACACCCAACAATAACCAACAATAGATTGTTACCCTTCAAGACTTAAACATTACTAAAATGAACCCAAGTGCAGTAAATACAAGTGTTTCAATACATAATGGCAACTTATGTTTTTTCAACAACAACACCAATAATAGTGTTGGTTCATCGTACACAAAGGCAGATTTGCTACCTAAAGTCATCGGAAAACAAAACCTATACTCAAAGCAAAGGAAACTAATTTTAAAAAACTACCAGAGGTTTGTGCATAATTACAATGACCAAATCAAAATATTGAACCAGGAAGTGAAAAACTATAACCAACAATGTCAAAAGTGTATTGTTGAAAACGAAATGAAAGACCAATCCAAAGCATTAAACCAAAAGTTAAGGTCAAAACTAGGTAAAGTCTCAATCATCGAATACAACAAGGCTGTTGAGATAGAAAATACTTTAAGCTCCAACCCTGTTTATTTGAAAAAGAAACACACTTCTATTAAGAAAATCACCGAAACGACATTTTCATTGATCATTTTTAAATATGCGATGCAAATGCACTCCAAAAACAAAATTTTAGAAAGTGTTCCTGCCACAACAGTACGAAGCCTTCAAAAAGTACAAGTAAACCCGTATAATCTAGCCAATACCGTTATAAATGAGGTTCTAACGCTACCATACACAAAGCGAACCATCCAAAACCATGTAAATAGACTTATTGATGCAGGTGTTTTGGTAGATCATGAATTTAAAGGCTACTATTTTAACAAAGACCCTAAAAAGAGAGCAGGAAAACCAAGTGAATATCATGTTAATAGTGAAATAATGGTGGTTTTTGACGACAAAACCAAAAAAACTTTAAGTATTGAAAATCAGCTTTTTAAATATGGAAGTGAGAAAAATTTTCATTATGATAGTATAGTTACTAGAACAATTATAAATAATAATAATATAAATGAGATTGTTAACAAATCTCATAGTAACGAGAAAGAATTTGTACAACAAATTCTTCCAAGCTTTTTAAAATCGCCTAAAGTCGATAACAAGAACATTTACAAGAACACCAACTCCGTAAGTTCATCGAAAAAATCACCGAGGCAGCTCGAAAATTTTGATCAATCCAGCGAAATTTTAAGGGAATCTATTGATACAAAGTATGATTTATGCTATGACTTGGACCACAACAAGTACGATGACCATCGGTTTTGTATGCAACGAGAGTTTGAACGCGAATATTTGTACGGAAATATGTCTAAAAGTGAGTTTTTAGAGTTGCTCCAGCATGAGTTTATGAAACTAGCTGCTCCATTGTACAAGAATAAGACTGTTTATTCCGGAAGTTGGTCAAAAGCATACAACGACATTAAGCGTCTATTTCTTAACAACAATGGATCCATACCAGGAAAGGCCAACCTATTAAACACTTTTAATGCGTTGCATTGGCGCATCACTTATGCCAAAAGGTGCCAAAATAGTAAAAGAAAATCATGGAGAGCACTGTTTCCAACTCAATATTTTGACCCTACACGAACTACCAACAAATCGGGTGGATTTGCACATACACTTGAATTTTGGAAGAAAGAACAAGAGAGACGACAAAATGAACATCTTCTAAAATCTAAAAGACGACAAGAAGCTGCTATTCGTAACCGAAGGTATAAGGCTATAGACGATTTCCATAAAAAAGTAAAGCACCTTACCCAAGGTAAAATAACTATTGGCGAGTTACAGGATTTTATTTACAACAACAATGAATTGCCAGACAAATACAAGTTTAATATCACTCATTTTATAAGCCAGGCTTATATGTGTTGACAACATGCTGAAAACTAAAAAACCCTGTATAACCTATGTATAGAAAAAGAATCATAATACGCAAACTGTTAAACCAACAACAATGAAATCTTTAATCAAAAACAATTTTGTACCAATAATCTTTGCTGTAGTTTCAATAATTATTTATTGGGCAATCTACTATCATTTTGAAATAGAAGGTATTAATACTGTGCTATTAGCTATTTCAATACCAGCAGTTATAATCGCAGTAATCAATATCCCATTTATTAGCAAAAGATTGATTGCTATTCAGGATAAGTACCATGAAAGAAACCTAACTGAAAAATTTATTGTTGATCAAGCCAAAAAACGCGCTAAAAAAGAAGGTAAAAAATGGTTCGCTTTTGGACCAAAAAAGCAGCATACGGTGTGGGCATCAACACATAAACTCGCTAACAATATTTGGGTAAATAAAGTCGAGCATTTAACAAAAAAATTCCCTAAAAAAGAATTTTATTATATCGATTCTAAAACCAACAATCTTAAAAATGGGAAGCAATAAACGACGATGTAGCTGCACAGATGCCAAGGCATATTGCTCAAGACATTCAAAGATAAAAATGGCAATCATGTTGAAAACAAGCTATAAAAACACCAACCGGAATACAGTATTTTATTCATTCTTCAATGATGAAAGAAAACCTGAAGATCAAATAATAAAAAAGATGCTCGAGCGACTACCGAGACATTTTCGTAACAGTTTCAATTGCATCTTGTTTTTCAACAACACAAGCAACACAATGATAAAAAAAGTAATGTCAAATGATATTTAGAAAAGTCATGCTATTCTTTTTTACATGCTGGTTTCTAAGCCTTTTAATGATGAAATATAGCTGCGAAAAAAATAAGCCAACCGAAGAAAAAACCAAAGAGGACAGCATGGTTAATATTTTCATTTATGTTGTAGGGATTATCACACTATTGATTATTTACAGCATATACTATTAAAAACTATTTCAAAATTCAAAATATTAAAACAGGCTTTTTATGATACCAATTACTAACGCAGTATATGATTATGGTTCTACAGTTCCGATAGAGATATTTCATGCAAAAGAAAAAGATATGGTCCTTAAAAAGTATAAGGATATGCACCCTAATAAATTAGTTCGGATAGACGACAACAACAATATTCAAATACATTAATTCTGGAACTTCTCCAGATGATTTGAAAACGATTATTAACCAGAGAATAATATCTCTTAAAGAGTAGGTTGAAATTATTAATAAAAATATCAAGAACCATTAACAAGATGATAATATGGTTGGTTTGTAAAATCAACATCTTTTCATCCATTAATTAAATAGTAATTAATATGACAATTGGCGCAACAATAATCGTTTTATCAATTTGGTTTGCTCTTATCATGTCATCTAAAAACAAACAGTAGTATGAATAGAGATAATAGAATTTTTTTATGTGGCTTATTAGCTGGATTTGGACTTGGAATGATATTGACTGCGTTCTTTTTCGGGTGGTATTTTAATCTTTAATACAGTAGTTATGGCAATAGGAAAGAGAAAAGCAAGTCAAATAGCTAAAAGATACGTTTCGGCGTTAATAACTTATTATGATCCTTTTTATAGCGAATCACTATCTGCTGAAGAAAACCAATTGGTTCATAATGAATGTATGAAAATAGCACTAAGAATATTTAATGGTGATAATAAACCAACCACGGACGAAATTGTAAAAGACGTATTAAAATAATAGTAAATAAAGAGATATGGCAGAAACCACAGAACAACAATGGCTTATCGGTCAAGAGGAATATGATCGTACAGAAGTCGAAGCTATGCTTTCAACTCAACGAGCAATGATTTACAACGATGTAAAATATGCAATGATAGAAATGCAAGAGAAAAAAGGTATAAAAGGAAAGTTGTCAGAAGAACAAATTGTTATTTCTGAAACAATCCTTGCTTGTAGAAAACCAACTTATTAAACAAAATAAAATTATGGACACAATACACGTAAACACAACACATAAATTTGATTTTTGGAGTAGAATAAAAATACTTCTCGGAAAACCGCTACACTGTTCAACAGAAATTGATGTTGAACATAATGATGCAAAAGTAATAGGCAAGGCAAGGGTGGTTGGTAGAATAAATTCTTTATTTCCTAAAAAGTCAAAAGCAGTCGGTATATCGCTATCGAGTAATTCAGAAAACCTGTAAATATTATGTTAGCGTTTTCATCATTAGAAAAAATAGGATTCACTAGAAATAAAATGGTAGTGGATGAAGATTTGAAATATCAATCTTGTGATATAACTAGGAACGAAAGTTACATATCTGTAATCAATGAGTATGATTCTTCAGGTCATGTAAAAGAGCAAATCATTGAAATGAATGATCGTACTCTACTCGGCAAAGAACCAACTATAGATACACTTAAATTACTAATTGAAATAATATAAAGCACAACCAATCGATATGGAGACACCGAAAATAAAATCTTCCAGCAATTACAGCGATTTTAATACTATTCTAGGCAATAGAATAGTCAATCAAAAAAAAGTTGAGAAAATCGCAACGGATAATAAAAACGGCTTAAACATGCTTCCCTATTGCCCAATAGTCGTTTACCGCAACAAAAACAAATTTAAAATAGTTGATGGCCAGCACCGATTTAATGCAGCCATGATTTGTGGATTGCCAATATACTATGTAGAATGCGATCAATTGGATCTAGCTCTTATAGCTAGAATTAACAGCCGAAGCGATAAATGGAAAAATTCAGACTTCCTGGAGTGCTACATTCAATTAGGCGTTAAGGATTATGTCACACTACATGAATTCATTAAACAGAATAAGATAGTTTATTCTTCTTCCGTGTCTATGCTAATGTATAAAGAGATTCGTGAAGGAGGAAACAATAACAGCATGGAGTCATTTAGAAACGGTGAATTTGTTGTTAATCATTTAGAATGGAGCAGTTCTATTGCTGATAAAGCCTTAGAGGTTTTTGGGAGATATAAATTTTGGAACGATAGAGGTTTATTAGGTGCGGTAAACAAACTAATAGACTCAGGAAAGTGTGACTTTGAAGTTTTAAAAAGCAAAATAAAATCTGCACCTAACATAATGGAGAAAAAGGCTAATGTTAAAGAGTATTTGTATTTGATAGAAAAGCTCTATAACCATAATAACTCTAAACGAGTAACATTATTTTAAAACTGTAGTTACTATGTTAGGCATCAGGACTAAACTCAAAAGAAAATCAAGATTAAAATCGGCAACAACCATTAGAAAAACTAGAGATTGTATTTTAAAAAGTCAATCCGAAAATGAATGCGTTTATTTTATAAGACAATATCTCAACTATCAAAATAACACGATTTCTCATGGAGGTAATTTTAGCAGATGTTGGGCGAACATTGTAACTGAATTTAGAACTTTTTCTGGATGGGGAAACACAGAGCTAGAAGCACTAAAAATGGCTGGAATTAATATTTATAAATCAAGAAGGAATTTTTCCCTTTCACAAAATCAGTAATTATTATGAGTAAAATTTTAGAAGCCCAGTATTCATTTACTGAAGGAGACGAATCAAATCCTAATGAAGTGGCAACCGTATTATTAAATATAGATTTTGACAATGAAACTTTCGAGGTTCATCCATTAGATTCAAGTCAACAAGGATTCGTTTTTGACCACAAGTATTGTACTCGTCAAAAAATGTGGAGAAACTTACTAATTGCAATTGATCATGCAATTGTATTTGCGGAATCAGAATTGAAAATGAACAAGTCAAAATAACAGTAGTTATGGAAATATTGACAGCCACAACAAAGGACAAATTTCAAAGATGGTACTTTAAAAATCATTGTAATTCATCACTGAAGTACAAAGACCTTTTGCCTCATCATTTTCACGATGTTTTTGGTTGGTTTTATGGTATTCATTGGAGATTCCAAATAGGAATATATGAAGCGTTTTTTGAGAAGCATGGATTTTTCCCAACGGTAATTGATACCAAATTAGAAGATCCTGAAAACTCAGTTAAGGAAAAGCGTTACCACACTGTTTTGAGAACACATGAAAAATGGATGGCTTGTGGTTTTCATCGAACTAAGAAAAAAGCACAAAAAGAAGCTATTGAAGTTGCTAATGAAAAGTTTAATCTAAAATATCAGTAAAAATTATGATAGGAATTTTTGTATTGATAATAGTATGTGTTTTCATCTACATGATGGAGTGCAAAGATACAGAAACAAGAAAGGACACACCTTTTAAATGTCCTGTTTGTGATGGTAAAGGAATTGTCGATTACAATTTTTATGAGGATGCCAACATGAATAAATTTGGCACCAATGAAACATGTAGAACCTGTGAAGGTGACACGATAATTTGGGAATCGGAATACGAGTAAGAATAAATAACAGTAGTTACTATGAGCGTACCATTTGATTATATCAATAATGAAAAAATAGACTTAACAAAACAGTCTCACCGAGACGAAGTGATTAAGCGCAACAAAAACCTCGAAAAAATTATGAGTGAAAGACTTGATTTTTCTTTTATAACGCAAGAGGTGACAGTAAGTTTTAAATGTGAATGCCCTAAGTGTGGTTCTGAAATTGAACATGAAACAGAAATTGAAACTTGCTGGACCAACGGACATATTGATTTGGAAAGTAATGTTGGGTCAATCGAATGCGGTTCATGTAATTTTAGATATTCTAAAATACTAAACCTACATGAAAATATTTGGGTAGGCAGAGTTAAAGAGGATAAGTTGAAACTAATTAAACAGTAATTAAAACAATACGATATGCAAGTAGAATTACAACTAACATTAAAAGTTGACATTAGTCAAATTTCAGAAATACCGAAAGAACTGTATGATAAAATTGTCGAAGCTGATACAGATGACATTGATTTTAGTCATGACTTATATCATGAACTAGAATCAGTTGTTGATTTGACACAAGGATTTTCAATTGATGAATTTTCAGGTGTCAGTATTAAGGAGTTCAAGGAATCATAAATACAGTAATAAAATTAGAATCATGAAAATTCCAAGAAAACTTAAAAAAGAGCTAAAAAAGTCTCTTTTGAAATTAATTGATCCTGCATGGAAATCGAACGAAATAAGAATCGATAGTGTTGGTAAAACATCTTATCCCACTCAAAGAAGTGGTGTTGCTAAGTATAAAGGAACATATGTCACCTCTTATAGGTTAATTTAATAACTGTAGTTACTATGGCAAAAACTTACAACTTTAAGAAAACGCTTTTAGTAGAGCAAGAAGTTCAAATGGATGGAACATTGGAAGAAATTATCGCTTACAATGTTACTCGCCTAAGAAAAATAAAAGGATGGAATCAAGAAGATTTATCTGAAAGGATAGACTTGTCAAGAGCCAGTATTTCAAATATTGAAGTTGGCAGACATTCTATAACTATGAAAAATTTAGAAAAACTTTGTGAAGTTTTTGGGTGTTCATCATCTGACATACTTCCATTTTAATAGTTGTAAAAATGGCAGACAACCAATCAATAGGAAAAATTCAAGCTTTAAAAAATAGGCTTTGTGATCAAAAAGATTACCAGTCACTTAGCATGCTAAGAGATATTGAAAAGGATATTGAAAATGTAAAACAACTTTTTTCACAAATTCAGTAGTTAGTATGAATCTTCTAAAAGAAATAGATGTAGATAAAACAATAGTTGTTGCTTTTTCAGGTGGTGAAAGTTCCGCATACGCTCTAATGCTAGTGTTAGAAAAATTCAAACAAACACATAACATTATTGTATGCTTTTGCAACACAGGAGAAGAAGATGAAGAAACATTCATTTTTACTAAAAGGATAGCTGAATATTTAAAAATCAATGTTGTTTGGTTAGAGTACAGAAGCGAAAGAGGTTTTGAAATTGTTGATTTTGATACCGCTTACAGGATTACTGATTTTGAAAAAAACAATGAATACCCAAACCATCCTTTCCATCTATGGGTTAAGGATTATGGGTTGCCACAATACCCAAAACGAACTTGCACAAGAGAAATGAAAGAGCGCACCATATCGAGATATTTGTCGTCAATTGGTGTTATGCCTAGAATGTGTGTAAGGGTTGTAGGTATTAGATTTGATGAAATTGCAAAAAGAACACCTAACGAAAAACAATACTATCCGTTAATAATTAATGGAGTTACAAAGTCTTTTCTGAATAGGTTTTTTGAATACGAAATGCCTTTTAGATTGAATTTGAAATCATATATGGGTAATTGTGGTGCTTGTGTATTAAAAGGATTGAGAAACCTATGTACGGTATATAGAAAGCGTCCTGAGAAATTTGAGTTTTTCAAATTCTTAAACGACAAATACGGTGGTGGTAATCATAGTTTTTACATAAAATATAACACGATAGATTCAATTATTGAAATGGCTAAAGACAAAAAAATTAAAAATGCAAAAGATAATAGGTTTGATTTTCAATACCAACAAGATTTATTTTTTGACCCAATATTAGATACTGAGGGTGCTTGTGGTGGAACTTGCGAGGCTTTTGCATAAAAACCGTAGTATGTCTGAAACTGTAATTCATAATGACAGTAAAGAGTTTAAGCAATGGCAAGAAGATCATTCCATAACTAGAATAGAAGGAACTAATATTTATCAATGGAATAACTTTAAATATCAACGTGAGTTTTTCCTTGAGAAATTTCAAGAACATTTAAACAAACAGTTGAAAAAATGAAACATTTTTATTACTTAGAATGGCAAAACGCCAGGAAAGATGGTGACTTACAATATGCTAATCATTGTAAAGAAAAATACAAAGATTTAGTGATGAGTGATATTGTAAAACCTTTTCATTTCTACGATGTAAAACTAAGAATGTACCCAATAATTAATCTTAACTAATTGTAGGTTAAAGAGTGCGCCTACAAAATCCAGTACTCAACTAAATATAACACTATGTATTTATTACAATTTTTCAAGTATGATCATCTTCCAGAGCAATTACAGGAAGTATCAAAACCTTTTGGAGAAATGGCAAAAGATTGTGCAGTAAGATCATTGATTTTCAAAGGATAAACGAAAGGCACGTTGGCGGTAAGGAGCACGCACCTATTTGATTAAGTTCATCGGGAACAAGCACAGGTTCGAGTCCTGTACGTGTCACTAAAATAGTAGATGATGAATACTTTGTTTTCTGACATAAAAACATGCGATTACTGCAATTTAGCACCAAAACCAAAGCCGCATAGTCCTAATATATTTAATGGTTTTCGAGATACAAAAACAGGTCATTTAGTTTGTTGGAATTGCAGAGATATTCATTACAAATAAAAATAATAGCTAAAAAAATGACATTACACCTAAACTTACATAAAGAGAATTTCGATAATATCGCTTCAGGTTTTAAAAAAGTGGAGTATCGAGAAATTAAAAAATACTGGACACAAAGGTTATTTAACAAACCTTATGATACAATTACATTCTCTAATGGATTTGCGAAAAACCGAAGACAAATGGTTGTAGAATGGATCGATACAGATACAGGTCTAGGAAACCCACATTGGGGAGCGCCTATGAGTGTAAATGTGTACCGATTAAAACTCGGAAAAATATTAACTAAGAACTTTTAACTGTAGAACATGAAACATTTAAAAACATCAAAAAAACAATCGATTGGATAGACGATTCAATTGATGACATTAAATATGGCGCCTATTTAGCTACTAGTGTCTTAATCTATATCGCAGTGATATTGACCCTTATCCTAATCAAAATGTAGTATGAAAAGAATTATATCAATAGTGGCATTCACTGTATTATTTTCATGTTCTTCATATAAAAAAGTTGATCATAATGGGAATAAAAAACAAACACAATTAGTGAACTATGCAATAGTAATTATGAAACAAGATGGCATGATTTTGTTTCGTGATGTAACTGGCTGGCATGAGCAAACATTTCATAAGCCAACAGTTAAAAAGTATAATATTGGAGATACCTTAAAATTGTAAATATCAAATAATATGGAAGAAATAAAGAGAATGCAACATGACCTAGAATTGAATAGAGTTAAAATTTTAAGGCATCACAAAGTCTTCAATATGATTTTAAATACGCTTTTTAGCTCACTAAAACCAGAAGAAAAGAATAAAAAGATAGGGTGGTTAATTGTAAATGAAAAAATAGATGATACTGAACAATCTCATGAATAGTTATTCTAAACCAGTGGGAAATTTTTTACGCACCTATTCCTATAATGAATAGATATTGTCAAAAGTATAATAAAATCAATAGATAAGCAATGAACTATAGCCATTGTTGTCAAATGTTTTTTAATTATGAAAATATCATTTAATGAATGCTTAAATTTTAAACAAACGAATGTTGTTGAAAAAATTTGGTCTGGTCTTAATGAAAATGAATTGGACGAATATTTTAAAAGAGAATATAAAAAATATTTTTTTAAAGGAAACGCTTCTTTTTTTAATAGAAAACAGTTTAGTGAAATTTTTGAAAGATTAAATCACTATAACATTGATTGGCAAAAATATGATGAGTTTAGAAACAACAATATTTCAAAAAAAGCACATCTAATAAATATAAAAAATCACAAAAAAAGATGGGTTAAAAATCAATGGATTAATTGTTTTATGTTAAATAAAATAGGGATATATAATTCGTTTACATATCCTATTTATGTTGAATTTAAAGATTTTATGGTTAAAAGAAACGAAATAGACAAAACAGAACTTATAAATCTTGGTTTTGAGTATTTCGACGATATTTTAGAAATCAAAGAAGAAATTAAGTACAAAATAATTCAATGGAATACGTAACTCAAATATTGCACAACGTAAAAATATATGATTAGTAGCCGTAAATAAGCGACTACTTTCGGATTAAAATAAATTATTAAACACTTAATAGCCTTTAAAATAAGCACGACACAGGCCATTAATTATATATAGTGTTGTGCATAATACGGTATGGAATTACAAAAATTTTTAATAGGAGCACTACAAAAACGTTTAAAAGCAAACGCAACAGTTAGGGCTATTGAAAAGCAAATAACAAAGATAGCTGAACAAACCACTTTTAATAATTACAAAGATAATATACTTCTTTCTGATGGTTTAGAATTTGAATTAGGTGGTGTAAATGCACGATTATCACATTGGCAAGATTCTCTAACCTTGGATAAGGTAGATTTAAGATTAGCCTATTTCTGTACTTCTAAACTGCCAAAAGCAAAAAGAGAAAAACTAAAAAAGGTTAAAGACGAGTACAACAAAACAAAGCATATGGAATGGAATAACTACAAGGTTGCAATATGGCACGAACTAAGATATACTATTGACATTGAAAGCGTTTTATCTAGTAATATCAATTTAGAAATAGCATTGTAGCAAATGATAATCATAATCACCATCATAGCAATATACTTTACCATTAATATAGTAACAACACTTTTTCTTAGCTATTTTGAAAAAATGAGCTTTTTGAGTTTGATTGCCTATTTCCTTTTTGCAACCATTTTTATAATAATTGCCTTATGCAAAAAATAAAGGTACTCATAACAAAAGCACAGCCTTCAATGTGGTATAATGCACTAATCAACCAAACAATCGAAGTGTACGAAACAAGTTTAGATGATCCTTGCCAAAACATGTACTATTGCTACAATAACAATAAAATTGTTTTTAAGTGCGATGTTGTTGTTTTGGCTCCAGCTCACCAAACTCCTGAAGAATAAGAATCACTTCATTTTTTCTAAGAATTTTTTTTCGTTTGGCACTGTCAATGTCAATTGATCTAACATCACTAATAATACGATTACATACTTCCTGAAAATCGTAAATAGGTATTCGGTTCAATACACTTCTCAACTTGTATTTAAAACAAGATTTAGGGTTATCTATTAAAGACATAGGTGGTAACTTTTAGTTACTCAAAACTAATTAAAAACCATCAACTGTAAAACACCAACCCAAATATAATTGAACAAAACCTACGAAAATTGAACAAAACCAATAAAAAAGCACCATTAAATACGATTAAAAACCAAAATCTAAAAACCTAAAATTTAATCAACAGATATTTAAGCCTGTTAAGCATTCAAGCTATTTCATAAGCCATGAAAGTTGATTAAAATTAGTTGAACAAATAAGCTTGCATTTACGCAGGCTTATTTTGTTGATGTTCATTGAAATTTTAGGTATGACAACACCACAGGAAATTAATCAAACGTTATACAGGCCACTTTTAAGTGGAACGAAGTATGACAGTTTAATTAAAAAAAGCAACTGTGATCCTGTAAATCTCGGAAAAGGCAATACCAAGGTAACGCTTAATGAGATGCAAAAATGGACATACAAACATGCTCACGAGGCCAAAGGAATTGCCAAGGAAATACAAAAAAACTCAAAATCGCTAAAACAATTAGTAGACAATGTTCACTTTTTTGTGTTCAACCATTTCCAATATGCAATTGACGAAAGTGACCAACTATTGCGCTCACCAAGTTGTGCATGGCAAAACGAAAGGCAATCTGGCATAGACTGTAAATCCTACAGTATCATTGCTTCGAGCATATTGTTATGTTTAGGAGTTAGGCACTTTTTTAGACGCATCCAACAATCCGAACTACCAGGAGTTTACACCCACGTTTACATTGTCGTACCAAAAGACCAAAAAACCAAAAGACTAAAATCAACAGCAAGGTTCAATCAAGATTATTACATCATCGATGGAACAATTGCCCACAACAACGAAGTAGCATCAATAAAAAAAGATGACCTATTAATGATAGCCGAACCAAAATTAAATATTGTCGGACTAGCATCACCTCACGTGGGATGCAAATGTGGCGGTCAATGCCACTCATGTTCGAGTAACAACCATTTGCCTCATGCAGCAATGGGTATTTCATTTGATGACTTTTCAAACTTATTTGGTGATGGTTGGTCCTTTAATTGCTTTGGAGGTTCATACGATACGTCAGACCTCGAAGCTTTTGTAGACCTAACATCAAGAGGTTTTTTGCTTAATGTAGCAATATACAATGAGTTTTTAGAAAGATATTTGACATCTGGTTACCCAGGGCAAATACTTAATGTCCAAATAGGGATTTATAGATTGATGTCATCAGCACATGCGCTTTATGATAAAGCCTACCAAACATCAGGTCATAGTTGGAGCAGCAATTGTTCTGCCAGAGCTACTCAAGGATTTTTGGACGTTGCGACATTTTATAAAAACGTTATCGATGAAGCATTTGTGCCATACGTACAAAAGTACTTTGAATTTGATTCCCAAAACTTTCGATTAAGTAACGATGCTTATGTATTCCCTTCTAGGGAAAACGATAAAGGCATGGACCAAAATCAATTCACAAGAGACTTTGACAGTGTTAGGTTTGTGAACCTTAGACTAAAAGAAGGCGTTTCACAAGTTCCAAAATTTGTAATAAACACCTACGCAATAGATAACATTGGATCTTCCGGATTTAATGTTAACAGCTTTCTTAACCTGTTAACAGATACGGTTGTCAATACATTTTTTGAAGGTGAAGATCCAGGAAATAATAACCAAAACAACAACCAAAACGGCAATAACAACAATGGTATCAATGATAATATTGAAGCCATACCAAGCACATCGGCTGCCTCATCTTCAGGTTTGGCAATCGGCATAGCAGTATTGGCCATTGGTGGATTTGTAGTTTCTAAAATGAAAAAGTCAAGTTAATATGAACACCCAATTAACAACATATCACCAAAACAGACCAATTGCAATGGCTGGTTTTTTTTCATGGTTAGGCAAAGCTGTAAAGGCAGTTGCCCGATCAGTTGTTAATGTAATTACAGGCCAAAACGGTGGACTTTGGGGAGTTATTGAAGATTTTACTAATGGTGATGGTCAGTTCGGTGGAGAAAACTTAGGAGGCTGGAGTTTTGGACAAAATGCAATATCCAGTTTTATTGGACGACAATCCAATCAAGATTACCCATTATCCCAAACCGAAGAAACCATTTTAGATAATTGGGTAGAACAAAATTTCATTCCATTTTTTAGGGCAAAACTAGAAGCTATAAAAACGGCAAATGATTACGGTTTGTCTGTTAATGAATTTGTAGAACTCTATAATTCCATACACCAAACAATCGGATTTTTTAAATGGCTTCACCAGTACTCCCTATCACAATCACAGCAAAGTTTTGGAGCTCTTTCTCAAAATGCCATTAATGCCAGAGGCAGTTTGGTCGACTTGAAAATGGAACTTTTAAAAGAGCAGTTAGATGCCTACATGCAAAACAAGCAAATTAGTGTCACAGCAGTAAAAAGAACATTCGATGTATCATCTTTCGACTACGGAAATCTAGGCTTTTTGTTACCACAAAGCATCAGAATATCAGCATATCAAGTCGATGGAGAAAACGATATTACCGAATCAAGCAATACAACTTCAAACAATGGCAACGATGCAGTTAATACATCGTCACCAGGAACAACAATAGAGGGCAAACCTAATTACTTAGCATACGGCATTGCTGCTGTAGCATTAGGTGTTCTTTATAAATCTTTTAACAAAAACAAAAAACGATGAAATTCAAAAAACCCACAAAAAAAACGATGACTAACACGGCAGCAACTACTGCTGGAGTGGTCGTAGGAGTAAAAGCTTCAAAGGCAGCAGAAGGGTTAGTGCCATCAAATTACGAAACCGCAGGAAAAGCAGGTGTCGCAGTTGTGGGTGCAGCTCTAGCTTTAGGAGTTGAAGGATCAGGACCTATTGAACATTCTGTTCGAGGTGTAGGTATTGGAATGGTCATAGACCAAGGAATTAAAGCACTTGACAAAGCCTTGTCTGGCAAATTGCCAAAAGACAACAAGGTTTTAAGCGCTATGTTTCCAGGCGGAACACAGCCAGTGTCGCCAACCGTAAGAGCAAAACTAGCTGCACGATTGGCTAATCCATCTTACCCATATAACGGACATTTGCGAATGGCAAGTCCATTAGAAAGTAATACTGGGCTTCAAGCGCAATAAGATCAATCAATACCATTATAAAAAGTAAAAAAAATCAAAAAACGAACAAAAATGTATCCAAAAGCAAACACAGAACAATTTTATAAAATCAGAGGATTTATAGATGAAAACAAACATTTGTTTCATGATAACATGCAAAAGTTAATAGATCAGAAAAGAGTTGTGCCAAGAGCAACCTCTTTGGTCTTAAGAACCGAATTCACTCCAGGAGGAACAGTCGATCTTTTCGATGGCGTAGGTGCATCTTCATCAACAGGAACAAACGACTATGACGGTAAAGAATTAACGAATGGACGAAATATTATTGGTTATGGTTTAACCATTAACTGTGGTATTGCAACCACTGGAACAGATCCAGGCGCAGTTCAATATACTACAGCTCTTCCACCAGCAGTGAGAAACGGAAACTTTTACATACTGCAAAATGAAAACGTGCTTCGAAGGTTCTCTATTGCAGAGATTAATGAGCATAAATCAACCGATGGTCGATTCTTGCCAATTGAATCATTCTTAGCGCTAATTGAACAGCGTACCAATGGAGCCAAAATAGAAACAGCCAAGGGTGTTGCTTATGATCCAGGAGCAGGAAACTCTCTTTATATTGAATACATCTTAAGAGGTTTTGAAACCGCTGTAAAATCCTAAAACAAACAGTTAATTAACATATAAAAAGCCTTTGCCTTTAGAGGTTAAGGCTTTTTTTTAAATCATAATTCAATGAGAAAAATTGTTTACGATACCATTAAATTTAATATTCCTATAGGCCAAAATGCTTTTGATTATGCCAAGGACTTAAGAGATGGTACATGTACAGGTGTAAAGATTATCCCTTACGACAATTCAGCTAGAGTTGGATCAATAAGTGTTAGTGTACAATCTTCAGATACAAGCGAGCTTGTAGGAAAGACCGATTATCGAGATTATCTAGGTGGAAATGGAGGTTATGAAGAGTCCTACAAGCCTTGTCTATTTAGAACGGATGCCCAAGTAAGATTGGCAATCTTGGCTGAAGCTGCTATTGCTGGGACAGCTTTTGAAGGTGAAATGATCTTTAAAATTGAATGTAAAGAATAATGTTTCAACAACTCATTAACACGATCAAATCATTAGTTGATAGACCAGTCGAAACGAGAGCAATCCGTTTTGCCAACAATCAAATTTTCAATTTTCTGGAAATGGGAAACGGCAGAGGCATAAGGTCTATCACTATTCGCAACCAAGGCAATTATAACTTGGTGCTAAAAGATGTTAACGAGATTGTTAGGCCAGGCGAATATTTTGTGACCAGCCATAAGAGGCATTGCAACAAACAATTCGAGGTAGAATTTGGCGAAGTAGATCCAACTGCGGTAAACCCTATAAAGGATGCCATATTTCGATATGATGTTGATGTTAATTATTAAATATAAAATCCCTTCAAACCATGCAAGATGCCATTCAAATTATTGAAGAACATTTACAAAAATCAAACCATGCCGTAAAAATAAGCCAAGGCTCCAAAAAACTCGATAATGGTGACGCAATCAATAAATACGATTGGACGATCAATCATATTTTAAAAAACCATTCAAACGTTGAGGAGTTTTTGAAATCGTTGCCCAAAAAAGGTTTTACATCTGGAGCAACTTTAAAGCTTACCACAGGCAACGGTAGCAATTTTAAGTCAGTCGGTTCAATAGACCTTCAGTTTTCCGAAGAAACTATTAGTAGAACCCAAACACCAAACCCAACACCAACACCACAGCCAGTAGCGCATCAACCAAACCCAGCACACCAAAACATGAATCATCAAGAAAATCCAATGGCAATGATGGGATATGTAACAACTACCCAACAAGAGATCGTTGATATGAAGGTGAAATGCGCTAGGTTTGATGAAATGAGGGATCAGCTAGATAGAACAAGAAAGGAGCGCAATAAAGCCGAAGACGAATGCAGAGCTGTAACCAGAAAGCTCGAAGATGCCGAGCGAAAATTGTCGCTTATTAATGACAAGCATGAGTTTGAGATGCTGGTCGCTGAAAAAAACCGTAAGAGTTGGTTTGAAAGTGACGCTGGAAAGCAAGTTCTTTCAGAAGGTATGTCTGCACTTCCTCAACTAGCAATGGCACTATCTAAAAGAGGCGCAGGAAATGAAGCTTTAACTAGTGGAATGGGTAATCCGATGGAAGGCATGACTGAGATGCAAAAGGTATTTGCATCAATGATCAATGAATATGATGATACAACCATCGAGCTATTATCAAATGTTGCCGATGCTGTAAAGCGAGATCCAAATTTTTTCGAATATATCAATCAATCATTAGCACAAGTATAACATGTCAGAGCGAATCTACACAGTAAAAGGAGCCAATAATAATGACCTTGAAAAAAGGTATAAGGCATTTGAGGCTTTGGGCGATCAGCCAACAATTGTTTTAGAACGATTGGTAGAGTTGAGCGAAATGGAATCGGCTGTTAAGCATTTAAAAAATTCGTTCTTGTTTGGAACGATGAAAGCGTTATTAAAAACCAAAAACTAGAATGTCAAAAAAAGCAAAAAAATCAATGTCCAACCCTTTAGCTGTTGCTACTGTTGCAAACTCAAAAGAAGGACAAAAAGCCATATCGAATACCACAAATGCAATCAAAACATTATTTATTGTTGGTGGTGCCGTATGGTCTTTAAGATTTGCGTGGACAAAATACAAAGAATGGAGATCAGAAAAGTATGCTAATGAAAATGCGGGTAATCCAAATTTGACTGCTGCAGCAATAATTTATAATTCATTTAGTCGATTTGAGCCAACAGGGTTTCTCAGTTATATTTTACCCTCTTTCGATATTTCGACCAATGAAGCTGCTCTTTACAACATAGCAGCTCAAGTTAACAATGTTCAATCTGTTGCAGAGGCCTACTCTATTCTATTTGACAGAAACTTATTCTTTGATGTTCAAGATGGTTTAAATACGGAAGAACTTAATACATTCTGGAACATAATCAATGCACCTGATAACAATGTCGACACGGATACATTTTACCCTATAGGCTCAAAGCTCTATGCTGCAAACAATAACCTATTGATCAATAAAGCAGTTTTTGAAAATGGCAAATGGAAGGGTACAAATGAGCTGTATGGTCAATATGGTATCAATGATCTAGTAGGTGAAGTCGTTGCACATGGAAAAGTAAGTAATGAAGATGAAGGAGATCCAAACTTAGTAGGGCAAAACTATTACATAATAAAAGAATGTGGCCTTTTTAAAATATGGTGCAACGATGGTGTAGTTGTGCAATCACAAATTAGAAACTCACCTCTTTAAAGGATAAAACCATGAAAAACACAAGACTAAACACATCTTTTCTACCAGAATACATAACCGTTCATGGACAAGTTGTTGACACACTTGGAGAACCTGTTATGGCCAATGTGTACATAGCTGATACTGCTAGAGGTGTGTTGGCCGATTTTGATGGAAACTTTATTCTAACCGATGTGCATTTTAGTGATACGATAGTAGTTTCATTTCAAGGTAATGAAGTTAGAGTGCCAGCAACAGAAGCAAGCTCAACTATTGTTATGGAAGTAGAAAGTCTTGATGAAGTAGTGATAAATGCGCCAAGTAATTCAAAAGCAGGATGGATTGCGACAGGAATAGGCATATTGGTTATTGCTGGTATTTATGCTTTATCAAAAAAAAACAATCCGATTTATGTTGAATTATAATGGCCAAATTCTCAAACTACATACCATTGCTGATAGCTGCTGAAGGTGGCTATCAAAACTATCCTTCCGATGGAGGCAACTACAATAGCCTTAATCAATTGGTTGGTACAAATCATGGTATTAGTGCGCCAGTCTATGAATCATGGATAGGATCAACACCTTCTGCAAGCGACATGCAATCTATCACCAAAGATGAAGCACTTGAAATTTACAGATTATGGTATTGGGATCGTGTTAATGCTTCATCTATACAAAACCAAAGCATAGCAAATATTATCGTTGACCATGCAGTAAACGCTGGAGTTGGTGCTGCTGGAAAGTTGGTACAAGGGGTTTTAAACGATTTTTTTGGGTATAATCTTGCTATAGATGGTGCAATAGGTGCAATGACAGTTGCAGCAATAAACAATTCTACTTCACAATCATTGCACGATCAAATCAAGGAAGCGAGAAAGCAACATTATGAAAGTATAAGCGGAGAAGTTGCTAATGATTTTTTCGATGGATGGATTAATCGACTAGAAAAGTTTGTTTTTAAGCCAACCAATTTAGCGATAGGAGGTTTTGTTCTATTCGCCACTATAGTTACAGTAATCTTTTTAATACACAGGAAGCGATGACAATGGTAGGTCAAAATATGGTAAGCACAGGTGTTCTGGTGCCAGCTCTAGGTGCCAGCACAGGCAATGTTAATATAACCACAGGCAATATTGTAACAGACGAATTTGATTATGATGGTGTAGACAATGATTTCGAATTAACATATCCTGCTGCATTAATCCTTAACATTTTCATTGAAAACGGTGTGCATAGAGAGTATGTACCAGCAGGACCAGGACCATTTAACAATGTTGTAATAGAACAAGAGGTCTTATTAGAAGACAATAAAATTTACATTCAATACATACGTGCATGAAACTAAGAAATCAAATATTTGTTGTTGGTATATTTCTAATAAGTCTTATCGTTCAGGCGCAAACACCTTTTAAAAAAGGAGTAAGACTTCCACAAGCTACCGAAGCAATAAGTGCAGACAGTATTCCGGTAATGGATGGCAGAGGCGTGATCAATAGTTATATAGCTGCCTCCAACCTTACAGGTGTCGATATTAATCAAGATAATATATACAGAGCTATTGAGGCAACATCTGTAGATTTTGAAATGCAATCTTTGGTAGACGCTATCAATGCCTTGCCTGAATTTACGATTACTGAAACCGATATTGTTTTTTTTAAGATTGGCCAAACAAATGATCCTAGTATGGGATTTATTGTCGCCACATTGAAAGATTTAGGAAAAGGGACGTATGGGTCTGGAGGCACAGTGTTGACAATTAATGATATAAATATCATTTCTACGCTACCACTTACTGTTGGTGATATAGAAGGATTGGCATCAACACAAGTAATAGATCTTGGAAACATAGGAGTATCTTCTATTGAAGATGGTTTTAATGCACATACATTTACAGGAGATGAAGATCCAGTTCAAATACAGGATGATGGCTATGTATTGGTAAATGCAATACAAAATGGCAATGCAACGCAACACTTGTTTGTTGGTTTAGGAGGTGAATATGGAACCACAGGAAGTTTAACTTCAATCAATGAGGATTTTGCACTACTCAACACTGAATATCCAATTTATGATGTTTGGCGTGATCGATGGGGAAATAATATCGCAACCAATTATAACGAATTTATAAGCCATGAAGGAAGCGTTAATCTAGGCGAAGACTTAAACGTAACTGGAGTTGTGGGTGGTCCTTATGATGTTGCAGGAGGAAGACTTCTTATAGGAGGAAATTATGGAGCCGATTTTATAGGAGGCAACAAAAACCATTCTACATATAGGTTTAATATGGAAGCACCTACAGGAACTTTTCCGGCTGACAGAACATTTCAAAACGTCATCATTGGAAGAAACTTTTCCTTCATTAGTGCAGCAACAGTGCAAAACAGGAGCCTAACGATCAATCCTACAGTAGACTTTGCTAATACTACTGTTTCAGGATCTAGTCACCGTAGTATTCATATTAATCCGAATTACCAGAATGAAGCTGGCGCAGACCTACATGCTATTTATTCAGAAGTTGGTGATGTTTATTTCGCAAATGGAGATTTGTATTTGCCTGACATTACTTCAGGTACTGCTGTAAATGGTTTGGGCATAGATGCGAATGGCAAGGTTATAACAGCATCTTTTGGTGGTGTTAGTGACGACATTCCCTTAGCCGGAACAAATGTAGGCGAACCAGTAACAGGCGATATAGAAATTTCCCAAACCACAGTTACAAATGATGCTTGGTATATTAAGTACGGAGATTTTGATGATACCGATTTAGATTACGGACTTATCGGGTTTAATGATGATGAGTACATACGCTTAAATAGAAAATTAAATGATGATGATTCTAAAATAGAAGTATTTGCTCATAGTGTAGGAATAGAAAGAAGGGATCATTCAACGGGATTTGTTCATTCTATTCTTGTTGGTGATGATACTCCAGGCGGTATTATTATTACAGATGAGATTAATAATAAAGGTTTGGTTGGGGATTCTTATTATGGAGCTAATTATGATGACAACACTTACACTCAAGCAAAGTTTCTTTTTGATAATTTTTTACAATTACCAACAGAAGGTACTAATGGGCAGGTTTTAACTACAGATGGTTCGGGTACTTATACTTGGGAAGACGCATCTGGTGGAGGAACAGACGACCAAACAGCAGCAGAAGTTGTAAGTGACGATGCTACTTTTGATGTTATCTCAGGCACAGATGTACAGGCAAATTTAGTAAGTGCGGACAATGAACTTTACGAGCTCACACCCGAAACAGAAGGAACTGCCAACGCAAGTGCGCTTACACTAAAGACAGGTGGAAAAAACTACAATATACTTACTGCGGAATCTGCAAATACCAATACTTCATTTACAATAACAAATTCGGTTTATAGACCAAATCAATATGCAAGGATAAAGATCAATGTTTCATCACAGCCAACATTTCCAGCAGGTGTAAATCAAGAAGGTGGAGTGCCGTTTCAAGCTGATACAGATTTATATATGATTGTATGGAGCAAAGGAACAAGTGTGAATGATGTTGTTTTTTATTTTATTCCATTTTCAGTTCAAGCATCTTCATACGATATTAAATACGTTCCCCTATACATTTCAGACGCAACATCTGACATAACCGTTGGAACATCAAAAGGTGGTCATTATAGAATGATGTATGGTGGTACTCTATTGGGAGCAGAAGTATCGTTGGGTGATCCAGGAACGGTACAGGGCATAAGCATCGATATTTTAAAAGATGGTGTCTCTATCACAAGTACAGAACTTACAACCGATGCAACCGAGGATTTTAGTGAAGATGCCACTACTCCACCTGTTTTTTCCGACACATCATTGCCCTATGGTTCTAAACTGACAGTAGATGTTACCCAAGTACCAACAGGAGCAACAAACGGAATAGTTTACCTAATCATACAGCCATTGTAACCATGAAAAGGATATGCCAGATATTATTATTGTTTACAACGTTTTGTGTTCAGTCACAGGGTGCATTTATCAATGATGTTTCACTCATTAATGAAAACGAGATTTATCGTAACGAGTTCACATCATTAACAGGAATAACGGTTGACGAGTACAGTAACGGTGATATTTCCTTTGAAGCACCTATTGGCACCAACACACTTGAAGGCACTGCCCTTACAATGGAGTGGACCAATTCTAGTGGCTCAAACCCTATGCTCGCTAGGATTCCTTTAGATAGTGTCTACAACGATATTTACGTGCAGTTCTATGGTGCTATAATAAATTCAGGGAGTGACAGTGATTACACCGAATTTTTCTATGCGACAAACACATCACCTTTAAGTTCGGAAGCTTTTGTCCTGGAAACAAACCATTCCGCAGGTTATCACAGCTATTACAAGACCGAAACAGGAACTGCGTTAGTAAGCGATAGACTTGTGAAGCAAGGTGTTTGGGATATGTTCAGTATTCATATAGACAATGTGGCACACACGGCAACCTTTTTCTATAACGGAAAGCAGACACAATCAGTATCAATTCAGTCAAGGGAAGTGCAATGGCTTCAATTTGGTGGTTTCCATACCGAAGGCTATAAAATGCAGATAATGGACCTAACCGTTAATACAACCAATTTCAGCGCACCAACCGATAATCTTCATGGTATTGGTGATCATACCAGAATATATATTGATTCGTCTATGGATAGTGGTATCGATGCAAGTGGTTTCTCAGGTCAACATAGTGAGCTGTATTCATTGGATGGTGGATCCACTTACATTGATGGGCCTCTAAGATACGCAGCCGACATGAACGCAAGTTATTTCCGTTATGAAGACGGATTTGTAATGCAGAAAGTCGATGGTACATATTACCAAAAGGACTTGGCGACATCAAACAAATTGAACTTTGTAGGAAGTCCAACAAGTGCCACCGAAAACTTTACCGTTACATCTTATGGAAAGGGTGAAAAACCGATTATCCGCAATGGAATATTATATGAAGGTTCATGGGTTGAAATAGATGCAGTCAACAACGTTTGGGAAAGTGATCCTATTACAACAGGATTTGCCAATCTATCAAGTGTTAGGGTTTACGATGTTTCTCCTTTTGGTTTAAGGTTGAGCACAGATACCGACGACTTTGATACCGACGAAGGTATTTGGTATAAAGACACAGATACAGTCCAAATAAAACTTTGGGATGATGTTGATCCAAACACATATAGCGAGATTGTCTTTGGGAGTAATGCAGGACTTTCATTTAATGACTATACAAAAGCAAAAAACCTACATTTTCAATTAGGTGGGTTGGTTGCTGGAACAGGAGTTGAAATAACTTATTGTGAATTTTCAAAAGGCGCTGGACTTGCATTGACAAATGGTACGGCTAAATACAATTATTTTCACGACAATTGGACAGGTGGTAACTATCACGATAGCCATGTTTCAAGAGGTGGTGCCGTTGTAACATTAGGCGATTATGCACGGTTCGCTTATAACACGGTTGAAGAAGCCTATATTGGATTAGAAGTGCCTTGGGGAACAAAAGACCCTATGATAGCATTTAACCTATTTCAGAACATCATTGTAAATACCGTGACGTTTAATGGTGGTTCAACAGGGCATGCTGGTTTTAACGAATCCATTAAAATGTATTTCAACACAATACTTGTAAGTCCTAAGCACACACAAGATGATCCGTACAATATTCCACAGATTTCAATCGGGCATGGCGCTGTTTTTCAGGCCTCTGGTGGAAGTGATTATGTCGAAATATATGGTAACTTATTTCTCGGACATTACAATACAAACGATCTTGGCGGTTCGGGTGGTGCCAACTTATTAGCTCATTCATCAAATGTGTTCGATGCTATTATAGATTATAACGCCTATTATAGAACACCGGAATCAGGTGCAAGCTTCACATTATTCCACAGTTCAGATGGTGATGACTTTGCGCTTCATAAAACCAGATTGGCAGCCTATGAGGGATTTAACTCAGGACCAGTTGAAGGCAATTCCATAATTCTAGGAAGTTTACCAATTCAATCAGCAGTTTATGGCATTGATACCGAATGGGGAGAAGTAGATATCACTCCTACTGATCCATTATTAATTGGTGTCGTACCAAACATCGACTTGAGCGCATATAATCTTAGACATGATGGAAGTGGCAGAAAATTAACAGGCAATAGAAACATTGGCGCGAAGTAAAAACATAAAGGCATCACCTTGTTGTAACGATTTCCTTTTGAACAAGGGAACTAAAAACGATAAGTTCTGTGCCTCTTGTGGAAAGAACGTGACATTATTATTACACTATATAAATGAAGAATAAGTGAAAGCTATTAGATACATATTGATTTTCTTTTTTGCGATTTCATGCAGTAGTACTGGCGCAATACATAGTGTTAAAAAATCACTGGAAACAACAACAGGTGTATTGAACATTACTGACTACGGAGCCGTTGGTGACAACAGGCAAAGTAGTGCCGAGACAAACTACAATGCCTTTAGGACATGTATTGATATTATAAAATCAAAAGGATCTAAATCTTTGGTATATGTACCAAGCGGCATTTTTATAACTAGGTCATTAGCTGGTCTTGACCTTAGATATGTTTCTTTTAAAGGAGACACCAAGCGCAGAAGCATAATAAAGTTGGCCGACAATGAAAACAAGCCAATCATAGACACTAGACAATATTTCGACTGCTTTATAGAGGACATTCAGTTTGATGGAAATTCAAAACAGAATCCCAATAGTGAGGCTTTGGTAAAATTTTCTTCAGGAAATGTTTATGATATCGAACTCAATAGGGTTCATTTCAGGAACTACCAACATAACGGACTGTTTATTGATGGTGGCCAACATTTTGTTCTTAATAATGTTGATACCAGGTTCGGTGGAAAATTCTCAACAGGAATACGTATAAAGGACGCGTTAAACGTAACGTTGTTCACGCCAAGGTCCGAACAGAACGGAAGCGCAGGAATTGTTATTGAATCCAGCGTTAATACAAAGGCAAAGTTTCGCTATTCCAATCCGCAGATCAAGGTTGTAAATCCTTATTTGGAAGGAAACCCGACAGGTATAATATTGAACGGAGTTTGCCGTGTAAGCATTGATGGTGGTATGGCCAATGGAAATACCTTTTGTAAGATTAAAAATTCTGATGAACATTCCTATTCACTGTTCAATACGATTAAGGGCAGACCTATTGGAACGGTCATAATCGAAAAAGGCAACTATGGCAATAAGGTCATTGGTAACGATGCAGATGGTCCGGCTTTGATAGATCACGATGGAAGAAACGGACAAGCATTTTTGGAGTGGAACTATTTAAGCCAAAATTTTAACGGTAGTGCAATGTTCGTCAAAATGAACACCTGCGCTGCTGATTATAAGTTCGAAAACTCTGGAGATAAGCGCGACACTATCAACTATAGGCCAAATGGTTTTTTGGGAAAACTAGGATACTCCAGCAATTTTAAAAAACCTATGTATGTCGAAGTTGTATCAAATGTTTCCAATAGAGGAAGTCGTGTTGTTTATTATCCAAAACAATACTGGAAAGCAAATACAACAGCATACTTCTATACGCTTTTAGAACTTGGCATTAGTGCCGAACTTATAGTAAAGGTCTATGATGTAGAAAATAAAGTGTTCTATAATTGGAATGACCCAAAGCACTATATCAACGATGCCAACAACATTTCTACAAGCCTGAGAATACCTTCAAACGGAAAGTTACAGCCGTTAAAGATACCTATACACGTAGACCATATCGATAGAAAACTAATGGTCCAATTGATCATAAAATCAAAGGAGTTCGTACCATCAAAATCAAGGTGCTATTACTTTTTATTGTCTGAGAACGACAATATAGGCATGCTGCACTACAACGATAAAAAACTAATAGGCAATGGATTTTTGCCAATAAAATAAAGCCATGAAAACCATTAAAATAATACTTGTATTAATATTGACGTTTGGTTGCGCTGCTCAATCAACGACCAACAAAAGTGATATTACCCAAAGACGCTTTAGCGATGAAAGGGCAACTGCTTCAAACATAGAAGATGCAGCCGCATTGATTTCAAATATTGAAATGTATGATCGCGTTACCGATGAAAACAGCTATGAAGCTTTAAAGACCCTTAACCAAAACGACAAGTTGTTAAGTAATATTCTAGAGGAATTGACCGAGTATGTTGAAGTGCGGTTCGATGATATGTGGGTTGTGATTGAAAAACTTAAAGCGACCAACGGAAATGGTAACGGTAACGAAACGCCTGACACACCTCCAAGATTTGCAGCTTTTCCAACAGCTTATGGAGCAGCTTACAATGCTACTGGTGGTCGTGGTGGTACGGTTCATAAGGTCACTAACCTAAACAATAGTGGAGCAGGTAGTTTTAGGGATGCTGTAAATGGCGACAACCGTATCGTGGTTTTTGATGTCAGTGGTACGATTGAATTGACAACCGATTTGGTTATCAACGATAACAACATATCCATTTTAGGACAGACAGCGCCTCAAGGTGGGATAACGATAACAGGAAGCGGTGAGTTTTATCTAAGCGGAAGCGATAACACAATAATCAGGTATGTAAGGTTTAGGCCCAACTACGATTCTAGCGGAAGTGTCGATGCTGTTAATATTCAAAATGCGACAAACTTTATTTTTGACCATTGCTCAATATCCTACGGTGGTGACGAGGCAATGAGCGTTATTGATCAATCATACAATGTCACTATACAGAACTGTATCATGGCCGAAAGTGCAACAGGAATGTTGGCAGGTGACAGTAGTGAACCGAGTTCAACAAACTTTAGCATACTGAACAATCTTTGGTACAATATCAGCCATAGATTTCCAAACGTTGTAGCTGACCGTACCGACCTAATTAACAACTTGGTCTATAACCACTACTCTACATTGAAAGTGGTTTCAAACCGTGATGGTGCGAAATTAAATGAGATCAATAACTATTACCAACCTGGAACAACAACCTACGGTGATCCTGAATCCTTGAATTATTTGGATATAGGGAGTGCAAGCCAAAGACCCAATATTAGAATATACACCGATGGGAATGTATATCAAGGATATTTGACAGAGGCCCAAAATGATTGGAACCTATATGTACACCGTTTTGCAATTACCTCTGGAGCGTATGCCGGAACAAGTCAATTTGATCCTGCAAGTACGGATTTCCAAGTATTGACACCTTTCACATTGCTTGGTGACACACCTAATATTTTAACGGCCTCACAAGTAAGGAGTAATATTCTTTTAAATGCTGGAGCGAACAAATACATCGATGACAATGGTTATGTGCAGAAAGAATGGGATGATGTCGACAACATATACCTGACCAATGTAAACAACAATACATCTGAAGGATATGTGTACCCACCAACAGCGATCACAAGTAAACAGAGTTACATTGATTTCCATAATTCGGTAAGCAGTACGCCTATCATTACAAGACCAGGCAGTTATGATACTGATAACGATGGAATTTCAGATGCTTGGGAAATGAGGGAATATGGAACCCTATCAAACAGTTACAATGATGTATTGGGCGATGATGATTATGATGTTGGGCACCTGTTTTGGAACAGTGTAGATTATTAAAAAAACTTTGCTATTAATACTGATATTGAGGGATTGAGGTGTTAAAAAAAAGAGATGAAACTAGATAATTTATTCATTTTTATCGCATCAGTGTTATTGGTTGCGACAGCCGTGGCTAGGACACTAAAAAACGCTTATGAAAAAAAAGTGACTGGTAAATTAGGAATAGCGATGAGCCTATCCGTCAACATAATTGGCGGTGTGATGTTGGGTCTTTTGGTGTCGATATACACCGACGAGCCTAGATGGCAGATGCTCGCTGCTAGCGTGGGAGCGTGGAGTGGTGAAAAGAGCCTAGACTTTATAACGGACATTATTCAGGAAAAATTAAACATAAAGGACAAAACCGATGGAACAGACAACCAACAATAGCCGTCTAAAAATAGGCGTATTTATTTTTCTAGGGGTATTGGTCTTCAGTGTCTTTTATTCTGTTCTGAAATCGAACAGGGCTGAGACCAAAGCATTAGAGACACAAAAAAAAGTCGATAATAGATATACTTCATACGATAACCTTTTCTTTCATACCAATTCGATAGTTGTAGATTCCTTTGGGAATAAAATAGGTGAGGTCTACATACTAACCAATGATATCGAGATAGATAGTTTTTACAGTGATTCCACGAGAAATAAGACCATGTACTATTATAACCTTATAAACAGAAAGCTAAAGATAAAGGAGAAGCCTTTGAAGTAACGTTATGAAAACGGTTTATGAATCTCAAATAATACCTAGTATTAGAATAAAATGGAATTATCTATAAAATACCGAACAATTTTGACCAAGGCAGGAATTGATACGCCATTGCGTTTGGCTCATTTTTTTGCTCAAATTCATCATGAGAGCAATTTAAAGCCAGTACAGGAAAACCTAAACTATTCAGCTCAGGCTTTGATAAGAGTTTTTAAGCGGTATTTTAAATCATATACAGAAGCAAAAGAATATGCTAGAAAACCTGAGAAAATTGCCAATAAAGTTTATGCCAATAGAATGAAAAATGGTCCTGAATCTTCAGGTGATGGTTGGAGATTTAGAGGCAGAGGATTTATACAGATTACTGGTAGGTATAATTATACTGAGCTATCAAAAGACACAGGTATCGATTATGTCAGCTCTCCAAACTTACTTCTGACAGAGGCTGATAGTATGGTATCTGCAATTTGGTATTGGACTAGACGCAATTTAAACAAATATGCCGATAAAGACGACATCTATACCATAACCAAAAGAATTAATGGAGGTTATAATGGTTTTAGGCATCGTCAAAAGCTATTGAAGCATTATAAAGAAGTGTTTAATACAGAACAGAATCAATCCGAGCACTGAAGCTCACATCATAAATCAAAAAACGAATAATCATGAAAACATTCAAATTTTTATCAGTAAGTAAAAAACAAGCATTTTTAGCCTTATGGCTTATTGTTTTTTCAGTGTCTACAACATTTGCATTTACAATGCAAGGAACAAGTTTAGGCTCTTTTTTTGAAGGACTGTCAAGCGTACAAGGTACGGTAACTTTAGTTTTAGTTATATCTGGATGGATAAACACTCAATTCAATGTGCCAGTAGATACAATTGTCTTAAAAATAATCAAGCTTCGCCAATTAATTGCATGGATTATAAGTCTAGCTATTGTGTTTTTATCAAGATATGCTTTGGAGGTTGGTTTCATAATGGAATACGAACAGTTTTATCAAGTATTAATTCAAGGTGTAGGCGTTGGTCTAGTTGCTAATGGTGTATTTGATATAAGTTTGGTTCAAACATTATTAGGAATTGTCGGTGCATTTAAAGAAAGTGCTCCCAAAAAAGCTAATTAATAGGATCATCACCCAACAAAAACTTCTGATTGATGGGTTGGCGTTGGGTGGTGTATTCGATAATTAAAAAAACAAAAAACTATGGAAAAATCCGATATTCTAGGCAGTATATCTACAATAGTAGAAAGTGTTGCAGTTATTACAAAAGGTAATCCAGAAAACAAGGATTTTCGTCTTAAAAAGCGAAAGAAAAAAGAATTGAGAAAGCATCTTGACAAGGCCGAAGACTATTTAGAGAACCTGCAAGAATGGCTTACAAATGACAGTGATGGATTTACCGAAAAGGATAAGGCAATGATAAAGCAGGCCGAAGATGCTATAGCGCAACAGCGTTTAGCATTAATTAAGATGGTAGTTTATTAATACAGTTATTATGAGTAAGGGTTTATTTCAAGCAGTATTAATTAGTGTAGCCAGTACAATTGCTGCGCACTACATTATTAAGTATTTAGAAGAAAAGAGAAAGCAACGATTAAATGAAAAAAACGACACCATCTAAAAAACGTAAGGGATCTATTGTTAAACTCGGAATTTTAGCATTATCGATATTTGGTATTTATAATTATCGAAAATTTGTTGCAGCTCAAACTGTAGTAAACAATTTAGAGGTTGAGATTAGCAGTATAAACGGTATTAATTTTCAGTTACCTTCAGTGTCGTTTAATGTTGTTTTTAAGTTGATAAATCCAACCAGTATCAATTTTGGAGCAACGTTGTCTTCCAAAATTTACTTAAAGAAAGTGAGTATATTTTCTACCGAAAATGAGTTTATTGGTGAGGCCAATACAAATGTTTCAAGTATTGATCTGCCAGCTCAATCATCAATGCTCCTTCCTTCGGTAAATTTAGATGTACGCTTAGACCAACTACTGCAAAACACTTTACAAGATTTAATCAACAACCAACCCGATAACATTGTCCAAAACTTAAAATTTCAAATAGATATTAGTGTTTTTGGAAAAACCTTAACTATGAACGTTTAAATGAATTAAGATGGAAAGTATAGATAGATTTAATAATCTACATGGAAAAAAGGTTTCACGCGCAGACCTCATTGAATTAATGTCTTTGGCAGACAATGAGGGCGAACCTATTGTTGCTAGCCGAATTCAAAATTTGCTTAACAAATACCCTGATCTAAAAAGATTCAATATCTCGCTAAATGAGAAAAAACGCATTAAAAAAAAATCTTCAATAAAAAAAATGGCAGCACCAAGACATCAAGGAGTTGCTAAAGAAGCTTTAACAGAATGTGGTAGATTAAGAAAAGGGTACAGATACATTAAAGGAGGTAAAATTGTTAAAGCTGAACATGTTCGAACTAAAAAAAAGAATTTAAAAAAAAAGCCAATATCAAAATCGATAGATAAGCAATATGCTCTTTTCGGAAAGATCCCAGAATTCAAAACAAGAAAACAGGCCAAAACATATTGTATTCAATGGGCAAAAAAACATCTTAAAGGAAAATCCATATATCATGAGGAACTAAAAAAGAAAGTTGTTTTTAGCATGAAAGGGATTGATCATTCAATATCTTCAAATTTAACCATACCAAAGGCTCTTTTGATATTCCAAGCTGAAAGTATGTTAATAAGCTCGTCTTTACTAAAAATAGAGGCAGACAAAAAAGGCCGAAGTGAAATTAAAGCTATTTATCGTATGTCGGCAGTAGCGACCATTGATGAGAAGAAGGTGAAAGTAGTTTTAACGCTAAGAGAAGGTGAAAATGGTATCATTTATTACGATCACAAATTTGCAACAAACAAAAAACCTTCTTCTCGATCCAAAGGCCTAAACAGCCCTTCAGTTTGTCGCAGAAAGAAGGTTAGCCGTAAAAAACAGCAATATAAAACTACAAAATCCAAACCAAATAAAAAAAATAAGAAGATAGGAACTCTAGTAATAAATACCAGTTCTGAACCAACTCCTGCTGTAGCTAAAGTTGAAGGGTTAGCTATGGCAGTTCAGTTGGGTGAGGAAGTTACTGTTAAAAATGATGATATCAAAAACCTTAATCATGGAGAGCAAATAGAATTGCCAAAAAAAAACAAAGTCATTCCAGAAAAAAAAGAAGGTGTTTTAAATTCAAATGACCTTATGAGCATGAATTTTGAAACCATTGATTTGACTGGTAAATGGAAAGATTTTATGCAAGAACCTGCTAAAATCATGAAAATAGGCATCATAGGCAGACCAAAAAACGGAAAGACTTCTGGTTCTACTGCTCTTGCAAATGAATTGACAAACCACGGATCTGTTTTATATAATTTCGTGGACCAAGGTTTCAACAAAAACACCCAAAAGCTTTGGGAATTAAGTGGTTTGTCTCAAAAGAAAAATGCTTTTGCATGCGCATTTAGAGATTTAAATGAATTAGAAAAGCTATATGCGTCAGGTGACTATGATTATGTGTTTATTGACATGATAAATAATTACATTCACCAAACCGGAATAAAGTATTTTGAATTCGAAGAAAGGTTTATTAAACAATATCCTAGCGTATCTCCTATTTTAGTTTTTGAATCTACTAAGGGTGGTGATTTTAAAGGCGACCAAGGTTGGACCCATATTTTAGACCAACTTATTTATACTGAAGACTTTGTTATGGAAAGTACAGGACGCTACGGTGTGGGAGATTATGTTGTTTGGGAAGATGGTTTAAGAAAGAATAATCCTAAAAAGCACAAAGAAATGTTCGGGCAAAAATATGAAATACCTAAAACAATTACATTATGAAAGCCACAACAAAATTAGCCTTAATTGGTATAGGAAGTTTTATCATTTATAATGAGATCCAAAAAAGAAACGACAATCCAAAAGTATTTTATGTAAACAGAATACCTGGTGGATTTAACGGCTGTATCTTACCTCCTTTTGGAATATTGATTAATGAATCGCAAAGGGATAACAAAATTTTAATTGAACATGAGAAAGTTCATTGGCAACAATACCAAAGAGAAGGTCTATTGCCTTTTTTGGCAAATTATTGGGCAGAACACTTTAAACACGGCTATGATTTGAACCCATACGAAATTGAAGCACGTTTAAAGAGTGGAGAAATACCTTGTTGTCTTCATAATTATACAGAATGTGTTAGAAATGGTTTATCTTTAACTGTTCACAACCCAAACTTCAGACACTAAATACGTGTAAAATACGTGTAATGCGAAAAATAAACCATAAGACACTGATAAACAGACATATATATAAATTGATTTATCCCTTTTAAGGAGAGGGTCCTGGGTTCGAGCCCCAGCCAAGTCACGTTAAAAGCCCTGTAGAAATACAGGGTTTTTTTGTTGCTGACACTCACATGCCACTTCACAAACGTGTTTGGATTAATCTAGTTTCTCATTAGAATACGCAAAAGAACGTAACCTAAAGTATTTTTGTTTTAATTTTTTGCCAAATTTTTGATAACAAGAATCCTGAAAGTAAAGCCAGCACTGTCAATATTATACCATACGTGTAATCACCATAAATCCAATATCCTGTTGCAAACAAGCAACTGTAAATTAATATACAACCCAAAAGCATTGCAACTATTCCAGAAGGCACACTCCATCCTTCATTATGGTCAACCAGTTGAATATTGTTAGATTTCGCCTCATCGAGTACTTTTTTCCAGCCAGGACCACCAGGTTGGATCTTCCGATAAAAATTATGTAAAACCAATTCATCTTCCGGTTTTGTCATAAAGGTTACCAGAATCCAAATGACTGTTGTGATAAAAACCACAACAGGAAATTTAGCATAAGTAGGCAGCAGTCCTTCAGCTTCAGAAAACAACATGTCGCCAAGATTCGTAAAATTAAAGAGGATGGAAACAACTCCAGATATAAACATCGCTGTGATTTCACTCCAAGCATTGATTCGCCACCAAAACCACCGCAATATAAAGATAAGTCCTGTTCCTGCACCAAACATCAATATAACGTCAAACAATTGTAACGCATTTTGGAGTACCAGTGCGAACAATGCGCTAAATACCATCAAACCAACAGTAGACAAACGACCTACAGCCACCAAGGTTTTTTCAGAAGCATTTGGGTTAATTTGTTGTTTGTAAAAATCATTGACAATATACGATGAACCCCAATTTAAATGTGTTGAGATGGTACTCATATAGGCTGCTACCAAAGATGCCAACACCAAACCCAACAAACCACTTGGCAACTTTGTCAACATTGCTGAGTAAGCAAGATCATGACCAAGTTTATCCTGACTAACATTAGGAAATGTGTCTTGAATACTTGCCAAATCAGGAAATACCACCAAGGATGCGAGTGCCACAATTATCCATGGCCAAGGTCGAAGAGCATAGTGCATAATATTGAAAAAAAACGTTGCTCCAATAGCATGATTTTCATTTTTTGCAGCCAGCATACGTTGTGCTATGTAGCCTCCTCCTCCAGGTTCTGCACCAGGATACCATGCACTCCACCATTGTACTGCCAACGGAATGACCAATAATGTAATTAACGTGGAAGTATCGTTAAAATCTGGTAGCATCGATAATTTATTGACGACATGCTCATTTTCCAATAAGGCACTCAAACCTCCAACTTCAGGAATATTTACCAAATAGTAAGCAGCTCCTATTGCACCAACCATAGCCACAAAAAACAAGATGAAATCTGTATATACAACACCTTTAAATCCACCCACAGCACTAAAAATCACAGTAATCACTCCAGCATAAACTACGGTTTCCCAAGGTTGAAGTCCGAGCATAATTTGTCCAATCTTAATAGCTGCCAAGGTTACAGCAGACATGGCTAAAATGTTAAAAAAAACGCCGAGATATATGGCCCTAAATTTTCTTAGAAATTTAGCAGGAGCACCACCATACCGCAATTCATAAAACTCTATATCTGTATTAACACTAGATTTTCTCCAAAGTTTTGCATAGACAAAAACAGTCAATAAGCCCGTAATCAAAAACGCCCACCATACCCAATTGCCTGAGACACCATTATTTCTAACAATATCGGTTACCAAGTTTGGTGTATCTGTGGAAAAAGTTGTTGCAACCATGGAAAGCCCTAACAACCACCAAGGCATATTGCGTCCAGACAGAAAAAATTGATTTGTATTTTTTCCAGATTTTTTGGACACATAAACACCAATGAAAAGTGTGATCGCAAAAAATGAAATAATTAGTATATAATCAATTGAAGATAATTGTATCATGAGTGTATCGACTGAATTAATATAATGTTTAGTATAAAAGTAACATGCACTTAAACTCCGAACAAATCTATTGTCTCGTAAATATTCAAAACATACTAACAATTATTAAATGAAATAATACACTAAGCATTTTATTAAAGAATATATTAAAGTAAGTACCGTTTCGTTTAAATAACTTGAGATAATATCAATAGAATAATTATATTTGCAACCCTATCAAACAAAATCTTGTTCATGCGCACGTGGCGGAATTGGTAGACGCGCTGGCTTGAGGGGCCAGTGACCGTTTAGGTCGTGGAAGTTCGAATCTTCTCGTGCGCACTTTTTCATTGTCTTACAACTCCAAGAACATTATCCTAGATTCCCTGAGGATTTTAAACGCTCCCAACCTTTTTTCTTAATTAATTTTCCCAATCCTAAAGCGCAGGATAATTATGGATGTTTCACAAAACACCTGACCCCTTTTGAAATAATGATAAAAAAAACATAAAATTTATCACTTCGTTGAAAAAAACATTATTTTTGTTTAACGTTTTTTATTCAACAATGAACAATATAAAGAGTACTTTTAGCATCAAGGACCTCGAGAATTTAACAGGAATAAAGGCTCATACCATAAGAATATGGGAAAAAAGGTACAACCTACTCCAACCCGAACGAACTGACACGAATATTCGCTCCTACAGTCTAAGCAACTTACAAAAGTTGCTGAATATTAGTTACCTCAACAATAATGGCTACAAAATCTCAAAAATAGCAGCTCTTGATCTTGATGAAATCCCAAAACTTGTCAAAGAAGTGGCTAAAAATGATGCAACAAACAATCATGCCACAGACACCTTTAAATTATCAATGCTCAACTTTGACCAAAAGTTATTCTACGACACCTATAACAGCTTACTCAAGGAAAAAAGTTTCAGTGAAATTTTTTATGAGGACTTTATCCCATTACTGTCAGAAATTGGTCTTTTGTGGCAAACTGCCACGATAACTCCAGCTCATGAACATTTTTTAACGTCTTTGATACGACAAAAAATCCTCATTAATACAGAAAACCTTAAGGCTACAACCGTTGCTAAGACCAATGATGTCTTTGTATTATATCTACCTGACAATGAAATTCATGAATTGGGATTAATGCTTATCAATTATGAATTGATCGCAAAAGGTTACCAATCCATTTTTTTAGGACAAAGTGTTCCTCTTGATTGTTTAAAAGACCTACTCAACCACTATGATGATATCACGTTTATATCCTATTTCACAATAAAACCTGAAAAAGAAAACATAAAGAACTATCTTGATGAATTCTCGCAAAAGCTACTCAATAAGAAATCCATTAAACTCTGGATCCTAGGTCATATGCTTCGAGAAATCGAACCAAAATCACTTCCAACAGGAATCACTGCATTCAATTCGATTAAAGATTTAGTTAAAAATCTCTAAAACTTGGCATTGACCTTTATTTTTGTTTAACTTTTTACTAAATTTGTTAAACAATGAATAAGGAAATAGTAATAATAGGTTCTGGCTTCTCTGCTTTAGCAGCATCATGTTACCTGTCAAAAGCAGGAAATCGTGTTACTATCTTTGAAAAAAACTTAAGTATAGGTGGTCGTGCCAGACAATTGCAAAAAAACGGATTCACTTTTGATATTGGTCCGACTTGGTATTGGATGCCAGATGTTTTTGAACGATTCTTTGCAGATTTTGGTAAAAGACCAGAAGATTACTACACTCTAGAAAAATTAAATCCAGCATATTGTGTGTACTTTGGAAAAGATGATTACATCACCATTGAAGATACGCTTGAAAAAATATGCCTTGCGTTTGAAAAGGAAGAACCTGGAAGTTCCAAAAAACTTCTCAAATTTATAGACAATGCCCAGAACAACTATGAAGTTGCCATAAAAGATTTGGTATACCGTCCAGGCGTTTCACCCTTTGAACTTGTGACACCTGTTACTTTAAAAAAGATCGGACAATTCTTTAGTACCATAAAGAAAGACGTTAGAAAAGAATTCAAAAATGATAGGCTCGCCACCATTTTAGAATTTCCGGTTCTATTTCTTGGAGCTAAACCAGATAACACACCATCTTTCTATAGTTTCATGAATTATGCCGATTTTGGGATAGGCACCTTTCACCCAAAAAAAGGGATGTACCAAGTAATCCTAGCTATGGAAAAATTGGCCAAGAGTTTGGGTGTAACGATAAAAACTGATAGTCCCATTGAAAAAATCGAAGTGACTCAGTCCAGTGCAACATCTGTAGTTTCAAACGGAAAAACCTATAAAGCAGATATTGTATTAAGTGGTGCCGATTATCATCATACTGAAACCTTGTTGGATGCAAAATACGTACAGTATTCTAAACAATATTGGGAAAATAAAGTGTTCGCTCCATCATCTTTACTATTTTATGCAGGTTTTAATAAAAAATTGAAAAACGTCACACATCACACTTTGTTTTTCGATGTAGATTTTGACACACATGCCAAAGCTATATATGATGACCCTAAGTGGCCAGAAAACCCACTATTCTATGCAAGTTTTCCTTCAATAACTGATAACAATGCTGCTCCAGAAAATCATGAAGCTGGTATCTTCTTGATACCATTAGCTCCAGGCCTTGAGGATACAAACGAATTAAGGGCGGCATATTTTGATAAAATTGTGAATCGTTTTGAAGCGTTGACCTCACAGAGCGTTAAAAAAAATATTATCTTTAAAGAGTCCTTTTGTGTCAAAGATTTTATAAACGACTATAATTCGTATAAAGGTAATGCCTATGGAATGGCTAATACGCTCTTGCAAACTGCTTTTTTAAGACCGAAATTGAAAAGCAAAAAAGTAAACAACTTATATTTCACAGGACAGCTCACTGTTCCTGGTCCAGGAGTACCACCTTCATTAATTTCAGGAAAATTAGTGTCTGAGCTCATTAAAAAACATCATTCCAATTAACTATGAAAGCAATATTTGATGTCGTTTCTAAACAATGCAGTAAGATTGTAACCAAATCTTACAGCACGTCTTTTTCTTTAGCCACAAAAATGTTGTCAAATACCATCAGGCAAGACATTTACAATATTTATGGATTTGTTAGATTTGCCGATGAAATCGTCGACTCATTTCACGATTACAACAAAGAGGCTTTATTCAACAAATTTTCAGAAGACCTTGATCAAGCACTTCAAGATAAAATTAGCTTAAACCCAATCTTGAATGCGTTTCAGGAAACCTATCATAAATATCAGATAGATATAAATTTGGTTAATGCGTTTATGAAAAGTATGCGCATGGATTTACATAAACAGCATTACCTTACTGATGAAGAATTTAAATCGTATATCTATGGTTCGGCAGATGTGGTCGGACTCATGTGCCTTAAAGTATTTGTGAAAGGGAACCAAGACAAATACGAAGCATTGAAAGATTCAGCCATGAGCTTGGGCTCAGCGTTTCAGAAAGTTAATTTCCTTCGAGATTTGAAAGCAGATTACGAAGATTTAAGTCGGACTTATTTTCCCAACACCGATTTAAACCATTTGGATGAAGCTTCAAAACAAGACATTATCGCTGACATTGAAAATGATTTTGCCAATGGGTTGCAAGGCATCAAAAAGCTACCAATTGAAGCCAAATTTGGCGTATTCATCGCTTATAGATATTACAGTCAATTGCTAAAAAAACTGAAGAAAACACCAGCACTCGAAATTAAATCAACCCGAATACGAGTCCCAAACTATAAAAAGGTGGAGTTGCTAACGAGAAGCTATGTAAAATATCAACTTAATCTATTGTAAGATCATGCAAACCGTTTTTTGGATTCTTATTTTCTTCGGAGTGTTTTGTGGCATGGAGTTCATGGCATGGTTTACGCATAAGTACATCATGCACGGTTTTTTATGGAGTTTGCACAAAGACCACCATCTCAAAGACCATGATAATTGGTTTGAGCGTAATGATGCGTTTTTTATTTTCTATGCCATCGTGAGCATGGTTTGTCTCTATTTGTGGAACTTCGAGGATGTGTGGTTTTGCCTACCTATTGGGTTAGGAATCATGGCTTATGGAGCTACTTACTTTTTGGTTCACGACATCTTTATCCACCAAAGGTTTAAAATGTTTAGAAATGCCAACAATTGGTATGCTAGAGGCGTAAGACGTGCGCACAAAATTCATCATAAACATTTAGGAAAGAATGATGGTGAATGCTTCGGAATGTTGTTGGTGCCATTCAAATATTTCAAAAAATAGCAGTTGTAAGTGTCTATGGAAATGCCTTCCCATTTCGACTATATCATCATTGGAAATGGCCTATCAGGTCTTCAATTGGCCTTAAAATTAGCTTCTGACTCTTATTTCGATGACAAACAATTTGCTTTAATTGACCCTTCTGAAAAAAACACAAACGACAAAACCTGGAGTTTTTGGGAAACTGAACCTTCAGCATGGAACCATTTAGTCTATCGCTCTTGGCATCAGGCTCAGGTGTTGACTTCCAAAACGCAAATTGACCTGGATTTAAAACCTTATGCTTACAAAACCATTCGTGCCATAGATTTTTACTTAGAAGCTAAAGCGCAGCTCCAAACAAAAGAAAACTTCCATATTATAATTGACCATGTGATTTCGGCTACGGAAACAAAAGACCATGTCATGGTTACCACGGAAACGCAAACCTACTTTGGCGATCATGTTTTTGATAGTCGAATTCCTTCAGAATTCTATACAGAAACTGAAAAGTACAGTTCTCTCATTCAACATTTTAAAGGTTGGGTTATCAAAACAGAAAGGGAGGTTTTTGATATGGATGTCGTTACAATGATGGACCATCGCTTAAGAGACGGCAATCAAACGTCTTTCACTTATGTGTTACCATTTTCAAAAACTGAAGCATTAATCGAATTTACATACTTCACGAGCAGCATTGTAGACGAATCGGTGTACGATAAACATATTAAAACCTACATTCAGGATTACTTGAAAATCGAGGACTATTCAATTTCTGATACTGAAGTTGGTCAAATTCCAATGACCAATTTTGATTTTTCCCAATACAACACCAAAAACATAACAAAAATTGGCACTGGTGGTGGTTGGGTTAAAGGGTCTACCGGTTATTCCTTTAAACATACCGAAAAGAAAGTCGCTAAAATCATTGATAATATCAAAAAAGGAAATGCACCATCTAAACAACTTTTCAATTGGAAATACAAATTTTACGACAAAGTGTTTCTGAAAGTCCTGAAAGACAACAACCATAAGGGCGAATGGGTGTTTCAACAGTTTTACAGTAAAAACTCGGTACACACCATGTTTCGGTTTTTGGATGAGGAATCTTCTTTATTTGATGAACTAAAGATTATGTCATCCTTGTTCTCTTGGTCCTTTATCAAAGCTTTTTTCAAAACGCTTTGAGTAACTCCTCAATCGTTTGCTTAACAACATCACTGTTCCAATCGGCTGCACCTGACTTATCGATGACAATTTCGCCAGACCTACCAATAACGAATGTTCGTGGTATTGTCGTGATATTAAAGTCGGAAGGATATTGCGTCAAAGGCTGAAATACAGGAAAACTATAGTCTTTTTGTTGAATAAATGCATTGATGGTATCAATATCTTCGTTGGAAACAAATAGGAAGGCAATGTCCTTATTCGATTTATAATCCAGATAAAGGGATTGCAAGCTTGGCATTTCAGCGATACATGGTGGACACCAAGTTGCCCAAAAATTTAGGACGACAACTTTTCCTTTAAGATCTTCAAAGCTAACGGTCTTTCCGTGGCCATCCTTCAAACTCCAATTATAATCTGAAATCGTTTTACGCTCTGAAGGCGCTATAGGAGAAGGTTTTATCACCAATGCAACACCTTTGCTAATCCATACCTGAATGGGTTTACGTGTCTGGGGAATCAACATCAGCACAACAATGACAACAAATATTAGGTTTGAACGCTTTAACTTTTTCATAGACATAGCATATAACTAGAAACGCATTGCTTTTGTCGGCAATGCGTCTCAAATCTAACAACAAAAACTCTAAATGTTGCCGATATGTGCTATTAATTCAAGCTTTGTCTAATTTCTTGTCACTGTACCTGAAATTGAAGGGACTGGTCCCATTCCCATTGGAATAGCCGTATGTGTCATGGCATCATTAGGAACAGCATGCGCCAAAGGCTTTATTGTAAATGGCATCGGACTATTATCAGGACTTGGCTCTACAGAAATTACAACCATTTCACCTCTTAAATCGGTTGGGAACATTAATCCTTGTGGTGCATTTTGCAAATAATCCTCACCTGGATAACCAGGTCCATTTCCAGAGTCACCTTTATATGGAGAAGTTGTCGCATTATCATCAGCTGATGCTGGATTTGTAAACGTTCCTGTGCTAATAGGCATGCCATTAAAAACAACCCATCCTTCATACACCCAACCATCACTTAACGTTGGTAATTCCAAACCTACCTCTGGACTTCCGCTCGAATTATCAATAAACCAAACACCACTTTCTTCATTGGCATCATCCATATCTGTAGGTGTTGCCAAAATATAAGTTCCAGTAGATGTTGTAAAATCGCCAACAATGCCTTCAGTATTTACATTTGCCGAATTTCCTGAAAAATCCCCAGCCAAAATTTTGGTCGCTGCTGGAGCAGGATCTGGATCAACCGCAGGTTCAATAGACAACACAAAAGCTGTTGCATTGGCCAATTGGTTTGCGTTTACATTGAAGCTTTGCGGGAAAGTTACACTGGAAAACGTTCCTGTTGATATGGGAGAACCATCAACCATAATCCAACCTTCATACACATAATCACTTCCAAGAGATTCCAAACCAGTAAGGTTTAACCTTAATTCGGAAGTTGTAGGAACAACTGTTGCGTCGTCATCATTACTACAAGAAGTGGCAAAAGCTCCTAATGCCAACGTAGCTAAAAACATTTTTTTAATCATCACTTTTATAATTTTAAATTCATTGCTCAAAATTATAATTGGCACAGATGATAAAATGTTAGACAGCTAACATTCACAAAAAAAATTGAAATTAGGACACATGCTTAAACAGTCGTATTTCATTTCGATTGAAATCGATGTAATTTTCCTCTTTAAGTTGATTCAGTAGAATGTTAAGCGTAGGTCGAGATGTACCTATCAAGGATGCTATATCCTTTTGGGTATAAGGATGCTTTATAACTTGGTCTCCTGTTTTAGGACAATCATAACCATAATCTTCACAGAGTTCATTTAAAAACTCCATCAATCGTGTTTTGGTATCCTTAAACAATAGTAACTGAAGGCGTCGTTCTAATTTTTTAAACTTAAATCCGATAAATTTATAAATCTTAAAACTGAAGGTTTGGTTATCACGCATTAAATCATGCATGGTTTGCACACCAATGGGACATATGGAAGTTGTATTATCAATGGATTGAGCAAACTCATCTCGCTTATTATCACCCAAAATGGCTTTTTCACCAAACAGATCGCCTCGAGTTAATATAGCTTTTACGATTTCATCACCTTCTTCGCTGTAATATCCAATTTTGACCTTGCCTTTTTCTATAAGATAAACCTTATTGGCTGCGTCTTCCTCAAAGTAGATATAGTCTTTCTTCTTATAGGCATCAAAATCGTGATTCTTTTTATACGCCTTGAATTTATGAGGACAGAGCACCTTAAACAGGTTCACATCGTCAAAAAACCATAGTGACTGCATTTTGAGTTTATTTTGTTAGATGCCTACATAGTCGAAAAGCCTTTTAATTCCTTACAGTTAGCATAAAAAAAGCTCCTGACAGATAATCAAGAGCTTTAAAATTTATATGAATTACAGTCTTAGGCTGCGTTTTCCTTTTTTATTAAATTCAATGCAGACCCTTCCTTATACCAATTGATTTGCGCTTGATTATAAGTATGGTTTACCTTAATTGTATCCTTACTGCCATCGGCATGAACAACCTCAATGGTCAATGGCTTATCTGGAGCGAATTCATTTAAATCCACAAAGTTGAATGTATCATCTTCCTGAATTAAATCATAATCACTTTCGTTGGCAAAAGTCAATCCTAGCATCCCTTGTTTTTTAAGGTTCGTTTCATGGATTCTAGCAAAGGATTTCACAATGACAGCAGCAACACCTAAGTGACGCGGTTGCATCGCAGCATGCTCACGAGATGAACCTTCTCCATAGTTATGGTCTCCAACCACTACCGATTTAATTCCAGCAGCTTTATAGGCTCTTGCTGTATCAGGAACACCACCATATTCTCCAGATAATTGATTCTTTACAAAATTGGTTTTCTTATTATAAGCATTCACAGCTCCAATCAAGGTATTATTGGCAATATTATCCAAATGTCCACGGAAACGCAACCAAGGTCCAGCCATACTGATATGATCTGTAGTACATTTTCCGAAAGCTTTAATCAACAATTTTGCTCCTGAGATAGAATCACCAATTGGTTCAAAAGGCGTTAATAATTGTAAACGCTCTGAATCTGAAGCGACCTTAACTTCTACACCACTACCATCTTTCATTGGAGCAAGATATCCATTGTCTTTCACCTCAAATCCTTTTGGAGGCAATTCCCATCCAGTTGGCTCATCGAGCATGACTTCCTGACCTTCTTCATTAATCAACTTGTCTGTCATTGGGTTAAAATCCAAACGTCCTGCAATAGCAATTGCTGCTGTTAGTTCAGGAGAAGCCACAAAGGCGTGAGTGTTTGGGTTTCCATCAGCACGTTTAGCAAAGTTTCTGTTGAAAGAATGTACAATACTATTTTTTGGAGCATTCTTTGGGTCTTCATATCTAGCCCATTGACCAATACATGGACCGCATGCGTTGGTAAATATTTTAGCATCCAATTTTTCAAAAACCTGAAGGATACCATCACGCTCGGCAGTATATCTAACCTGTTCAGAACCTGGATTAATCCCGAATTCTGCTTTAGTCCTCAATCCTTTATCCAATGCCTGTTGTGCAATGGACGAGGCACGGGATAAATCTTCATATGACGAATTGGTACAAGAACCAATCAATCCCCATTCTACCCTTATTGGCCAATCATTGGATTTGGCTTTCTCTGTCATTTCCTTGCCAACATTTGTGGACAAATCTGGTGTAAAAGGTCCGTTTAACAACGGTCCTAATTCTGACAAGTTGATATCAATGACTTGATCGAAATATTGCTCAGGATTGGCATAGACTTCAGGATCAGCAGTAAGATATTTTCTAATCTTATTTGCTTCAGCAGCTACATCTTCACGATCGGTCGCTTTGAGGTAACGCTCCATAGAATCGTCGTATCCAAAAGTAGATGTTGTTGCTCCAATTTCGGCACCCATGTTACAAATGGTTCCTTTACCAGTACATGACATCGCTTCTGCACCAGGACCAAAATATTCTACTATGGCTCCTGTTCCGCCTTTAACCGTAAGAATGTCTGCCACTCTTAAAATCACATCTTTAGGTGCAGTCCAACCTGACAGTTTTCCTGTTAACCTCACACCTATTAACTTCGGAAATTTTAATTCCCATGCCATACCTGCCATTACATCAACCGCGTCTGCACCACCAACACCAATAGCAACCATTCCCAGACCACCAGCATTAACCGTATGAGAATCGGTACCAATCATCATTCCGCCAGGAAAGGCATAGTTTTCCAATACCACTTGGTGAATAATACCAGCACCTGGTTTCCAGAATCCAATACCATATTTATTAGAAACAGATTCCAAGAAATTAAATACTTCATTACTCGTATTTATGGCATGTTGTAAATCTTGTGAAGCTCCAACCTTCGCTTGAATCAAGTGATCACAATGCACTGTTGTTGGTACAGCAACCTTATCCTTACCTGCTTGCATAAACTGCAAAAGTGCCATTTGGGCAGTTGCGTCTTGACATGCCACTCTATCTGGAGCAAAATCTACATAATCCTTGCCTCTCACAAATGCTTTGTTAGGCACTCCATCCCATAGATGAGCGTATAAAATCTTTTCTGAAAGTGTTAAAGGTTTACCAACTATGTCCTTAGCCGCATCAACGCGCTCTGCCATTGTTGAATAAACGTTTTTTATCATGTCAATATCAAATGCCATAGGTATAATTTAAAAGGTTAGAATACGATTATGTCCTTGACTTCAAGGATTGCAAAAATACAACTTTTTAGTCAGATTTAAAAATGTGCAATGAAACACAAAAAACACTAACAATAATTCAATAAATTCTAATTTTAATAAACAATAAATAGTTAATTTGTAATATTTTTCAAATAAAATTATTAATTTGATAAATTCAGCTTATTTAAAATGATTCTTAATTTTATTCGAATCCCGAAGATCTGTCATTGGCTTTTCATAGAATCGATATACCAAATACGCCACGACAAATACAATGAGCACATAAACCAAGATATAAACTACAAGATCAAATCCTGCCATTGCTTCAGAAGGAATAAAATATTTCATCAATTGCATAATGATGGAATAATGAAATACATAAATCGCATAAGACAATATACTGATATAAGTTATAGGAACCTTGATCCATTTTGGCCCTGATCTCAAATTGCTCAATAGAGGCAGTGTACAGGCAATTGCAATGGATTTGATTAAGAAATACCAAACGTTCCAAAATTGAGGATATTCAGTAATAAACCAAGCTTTTATAGGAATGAGAAAATTCATGGCAATTAGCACAAAGATGCCAAAGGCAAAAGCAAAGCGCCTAATTTTCAACCATAATTTTGGCTTTACAATCGATATATATGCTGCCAAAACACCGTAGTAAATGGCATCTATTCTGTAAATTACAATGGATTTTACATTGAGTGTCCAATGTCGCATATGACGTACTTCCTCATGATGGTTATACCATAATTTTGAACCTATGAATAGCACTAAAATGAACAACGTCACATATAAAAACAGATGTGGTTTTGAAGCGCGCTTTTTAAAAAACAATGCCAAATACAATAACAATGGCCCAAGGATATAAGCAAACTCCTCAACCGACAAACTCCAGGATTCTGGATAGAACCAAGGCAATTCTGTACTGAAATTATGTAGAAAGAAGAAATATTTCCAAAGCGCATCTGGAAGCTGGTTTCCTATATAAATGGCAACAGCAATGTTGAGCAACAAGGTCAGATAATAATTAGGTAAAGTCCGAAACCAACGCCTCACCCAAAAGTAAATCATGTCCTTTGAGGTGTACGATGTTGAAGTGTACTTCTTGTAGAGTATTCTACCAATTAGAAAGCCACTCAAGACAAAAAAGACATCGACTCCCAAAATGCCATAAACACTGAAGAGCTTACGTGTAATGCCACGCATATCAGGAACAATCCAAAGTATATGCGAACACATGACCATAATTATGGCAGCAGCTCTCATGACATCCAAACCAAAAATTCGTTTTTCGTAATCTATTCGCATCAAAAAAAGCCTTAGTTTTGTTAGTGTCTGTTTAAAAAATGAAGTCCAAAATACTAAAATATCTGGCGTTGTTCATGGTTTTACTGACGATAATTGGTGGCATTTATTATTTAAAACTACCAAATCGACACAGAGCCATTATAAAAACGAAATTATATCATGGTTTCGGGATTGTTGACGAACGATGGAATATACAACCCAAAGATTCTTCAATTCAATTGGTAACTCCAACATTGGTTATTGACAATATCTATAAGTCTATGGAAGGACCAAAAGTCACAAGGTCCTTTCAGCTTGATCCACAACGCAGTGATTTGGTCTGGATTAATTCCTTTCAAACAAAAGCCGTAAGCACCAACGAAGTCGATCAATTATCAAATGATTATGTATGCCACACGAATGTCGATTTTTATGATGGTTTACATTTCTCCCGTTGGCAATTGGACCATAGAATTGGAGAACAGTATCCAAGACTAACTTCCATGAGCAACGGTATTGAGCGGTATCAATTTCCAAAAGGATTTGGATTTCCCGTGTTCACAGATGAAAGCTTATTTTTATCGACCCAGTCGCTAAATCATAATATTATTGGTGATCCATTTACGATTAAGCACGATATCACCATAGGTTTTGAGGCTCATCATAAAGACATGAAGCCACTTATGAGTAAAACCGTTTTTGTGATGTTACCTTATGACGCTGAAAATCCGTTTGAAGGTCCAACTGATACTGATCCCAATATGTGTTTACCTGTGGAAACAAAAAATCACAGTTATACCAACGACAATGGCCAATCCCTTTCTGGTCATTGGGTAATTTTTCCAGGAAAAGACACCTATTCGTATGATATTACGACTCAATTACAATTACGTGATAGTACCACCATGCATGCCATCGCGACCCATTTGCATCCATTTGCTGAAACCTTAAGCTTTCGGGACAAAACCACCGATTCTACATTGTTTGTGTCTAAGGCAACAAATTACACTGATAAAATCGGACTCAAAAATGTGTCGTTTTTTTCTAGTGAGCAAGGTGTAATGTTATATCCAGATCATGATTATGAACTCGTTTTGGAAACCAATAACACTTCAGATGTCAATCAGGATATGATGGCAAGTATGTTTGTATTTTTGTATGACGCGGAAATGGCTGAAAAAATTGCAACTTATCAACCTTCAAGATAATGCGCGGTTTAAACATTATTGTCCTGTTATTGATTTTAAGCTGTGAACCTTCTGCAAAAACACTTCCAATTTTAAGTTATACCATTGATGAAAATGGTTTAAAGTCTTATTACACCATTTCATATTCTGGTTTTACCAATCATTTGGGGCAAGATTTTTCCACTGAACGTATAGAAGGAAAGGTTTGTGTTGCCAATTTTTTCTTTACCCGTTGCCCAAGTATTTGTCCGCCAATGCGAAATGCTATGATAACCTTGGCTGAAGATTTTTATGAAGACGAAAATCTTCTGTTTATTTCCCATACGATAGACCCTGAATTTGACAGTGTTTCAGTTTTAAAGGCCTATGCAGATAACACTGAAATTACATCAAACACATGGCAATTTATTCGTGCCTCTGAAACCGAGACCAAGGCACAAGCCAAGCTATACATGACCAATTTTAAACCCAATGAGGATGGTACAGATTTCTACCACAGCAGTTATGTTGCCTTGGTTGACAAGACACAACAAATTCGTGGGTTTTATAATTTATTATCTGAAGAAAGTAAGACTGCCTTGAAAAAGGATATTAGATTGTTACTGAACTAAATTTTAGACTTTCGGTATAGAATAATGATGATTATGACTGCCCAAATTAATGCAATTAATTCTAAAAACGTTCCAATAGTTAAGAGTTCAGATCCATTAGGCCAGTGTTGAATTTTGAATACAGCACCTATTAAGGTCAAAACCACACCTAAAAACAATACAATTCCTGGCTTTATTAGTGCTTTAACCTTCAAACCTAAAACAAACTCTTGATGATTTGTTCGTCAGTAATCCCTTCAGCTTCAGCTTTGTAATTTTTGATAATTCGATGTCGAAGTATTCCTGAAGCAACCGCTTGTACATCTTCTATATCAGGTGAGAATTTACCATGTATTGCAGCATGGGTTTTTGATGCTAAAATTAAATTTTGTGATGCTCTAGGTCCTGCTCCCCAATCTACGAATTCGGCAACCAATTCTGAAGCAGTAGACGCTTTTGGTCTGGTTTTGCTCACCATCTTCACTGCATATTCAATAACATTATCAGCCACAGGAATGCGTCTAATGACATTTTGGTAATCTATAATTTCCTGTGCCGAAAACAATGAACTTACTTTCGCCTGAACATCTGTAGTTGTCGCTTTTACGACTCTCACTTCTTCATCAAACGAAGGATACGATAAGTTTATCGCAAACATAAAGCGATCCAATTGGGCTTCTGGTAAAGGATAGGTTCCTTCCTGTTCTATTGGGTTTTGCGTTGCCAATACAAAATAAGGCAAACTCAATTTATAGTGGTGGCCAGAAACAGTTACAGCGCGTTCTTGCATAGCTTCAAGTAAAGCTGCTTGGGTTTTTGGAGGTGTACGATTGATTTCATCTGCCAAGATAATATTGGCAAAAATTGGTCCTTTGATAAATTTGAACTGGCGATTTTCATCTAAAATCTCACTTCCTAAAATATCACTAGGCATCAGATCTGGCGTAAACTGAATGCGTTTGAAATCAAGTCCTAATGCTTGTGCAATCGTGTTAACCATTAAGGTTTTTGCCAAACCAGGAACACCTATCAACAACGAATGGCCTCCCGAAAAAATAGAAATCAAGATTTGGTTGACCACCTCATCCTGACCAACAATAACTTTGGCAACTTCAGATTTTAAGGCTTTATACTTCTTTACAAACTGTTCAATTGCAGCAACGTCAGACATATTATTCTTTTTCAGTTTTTAACCAGTTACTCTTAAATTCACAACCTTTATAATCATCACTGATTTTCACGTAAGTATCATAAATTTTTTCTTCCTGCCATTTTTCAATTTCACGAAATTGCTTTTCTTGCAACGCCAGGTTCTTGATTTTTAAATAATCTCTAGCAAAATCGGCAGTGTGTTCATCGATCCTATCTGTAACGGTTAAGATTTTAAACTTAATTGGGTTGATTCTATCTTGATCTTGTAACACCAAACTAATCTCATCGTCTTTTAAATCTTGAATCTGACCGTATAATTCTGGATCCATCTTGGTTAGTTCCATACTCGAGTCCTGTGTATAAGGATTGATTAATTGTCCGCCTTCATACTTGGTTTCCTCTTCATCGCTAAATTCGCGAGCCGCTTCACCAAACTCCAAGTCACCAGCAACAATGCGCTCTCTTACCTTCGTAATTTCGTCTTTCGCAGCCTTGATCGCTTCATCGGTAATTTCTGGACGAATCAAAATGTGTCTGATATCATATTCCTGTCCTCTAATCTTTTCCAATAAGATAATATGGTAACCGAAATCGGTTTCAAAAGGCTCGGAGATTTCCCCTTCCTGAAGTGAAAATGCGACATCACGAAACTCCTTTACCATTTGAGGACGCTTACGATTCAAGGTGTACATACCACCTTTACTACGCGCAGCTGTATCATCAGAATAAAAAACAGCCTTGGTTGTAAAACTTGCGCCATTTTCGATAACATCTGCCTTAAACCCTTTAAGTTTATCAATTGCAGCTTGTTTAGCTTCTTCGGTGATTTCAGGAATTACCACAATTTGGGCTACTTTCAGTTCTGTTCCAAACACTGGTAAGGAATCTTTGGGAATACTATTGTAATATTCCCTCACTTCTTCTGGAGTAACTTCAACCTCTTCAATGATTTTTCGCTGCATATCACCAGCCAACTTTGCATTTTTATTGATCTCGAACATTTCATCTCGAAGACTTTCCTCGCTATCCTTATTATAAAACTCCAAAAGCTCTTGCATCGATCCTCCTTTTTGTTCTAAAAACGCACTGATTTGTTGCTCAATGTTAGATCGAATTTCCAATTCATTGACGGTTATACTATCTTGAATGGCATGATGCGCGTAAAGTTTGTCTTCCAATAATTTCCCAAATAATTGACATCTAGTAATATTGGCTATCGATACACCTCTGGCTTGAAGTTGGATGTATTCCTTATCAATATCAGAATCCAAAACGACAAAATCTCCTACAACGGCAGCAACACCATCCACTTTTTTGCGCGCTGAAGTTTGGGTAGAATCCATTTTCTTTTTTGAATCGTCTACAACCTCCTCAATAATCTCTTGGGCAACAGTAGTTTGCACAGCAAACACAGATAGTAACAGTACAACTGTACAAGCTTTAATTATAGATTTCAAATTGTTTGTTTTTAATTGCATCCTTGGTAATATCTTTTTCGAGCTGTTTGATCAACTCCAATTTTCTTTTATTGATAACGATTTGTTTCACCGTAGGTTTTACATATTCCAAGGGAGCCAAATCGTTTTGTGAAAGTACGTCATTTATCTGCATCAAATATAGGTGTAATGAATCTTTGAGCTGCACATAATTAGATTTTTTTAACAGTTCCTTTTTGTTCTCTGAATTGAGCACACTAATTTTCTCTGTGATTTTTGACGCTTGCACCCAAATGGAATCATTGAGCGAATAACTATTAAACTGAACAGAAATCGAATCCAAGTAACGCTTGTCATCAGCATCAAAACGCTTGAATCGTTCCTTTATCTCTGCTTCATTGATGGCATTCTGCGGAATGGTAATGTACCTAAATTTCACCAACTCTTCATTGAGTTTAAACGTCTCCTGATTGCCGTCATAAACACTTTGTGCATCGGTCTCACTAACTACGGTATCAATACTTTTTTTTACCAAGGCCTGTAAGTAAGCTTTGGTGTACAAATCATTCTTGTACTGATCAACCAATTTATCAAAGTCGGCTTGCGTTGACTCAGGCAAATTACGCTTGGCTCCTTCTAACAGCAACTGCTGTGTGGCCCAACGATTTATGAAACCACTTACAATTTGAGTACTGTCTTCCTTCGAAATTCCTTCGACAAGTATATCTGAAATATCTTCCTGATAGAGGTAGGTTTCCCCAACTCTTGCCACAGGAATACCATCATTGGATTCCTTAAAAAAATCACATGATGATAGTGTGCAGAAAACCGCTAAAAAGAACAGAGATTGCTTCAATATCCTATTTTGAAATTTGTTTTTTAACACGTTTCAAGACCTTATTATTGATTTTGACCTCATAGCGTTCATTTAATCCCTTGATCCAGTTATCCTCGATATGATTTTGATAATCACTTACCACATTTCCTCTAGCCTCATCCAAGGTTTTTGTTGAAGCAGGCAGTACGTCTTTAACCCATATTAAATGAAACGCATCATTGTGCTCATATATTTTGGAAACACCTTTTTTAAACTCAAAATCAGAAGGAAGTACATCGTCCCCATTTTCAAACACTTTTGAGGTTGACAATACATTGGATTTTCCCTCGCTATTAATATCACTTAGTATGTCTTCAATAGACTTTCCTTGATCTATTTGCTGCTTTATGTTATCGATATTTCCTTTTGATGCAGAAGACAGCATTACTGCATCCACTCGGTCTTTCCAAACATATTTTGACGAATTGTTTTTATAGAAGTCCTGAAGACCCGTTGAATCTTTTGCTGCAGCATTCCAAACTTCCTTTTCCATAAGGTCAAATAACAATAAACCATCACGATACTCTTTCAAGACAAAGGCAAATTCCTCATTTTCGAATTCAAGGTTTTCTTCATGATACTTCATGATTTTTGCATCCAAAAAGGTCTCGTACTCTTTTTCAACTAACATCTTAGGCGAAAGTCGTTGTCTGGCATATTTCCGTTGGCTTGCCATGAGTTGATTGCCAAACTCCTTATAGGTAATATCCTTCTTTCCTATGCTAATGAGAGTTCCTTCCTTTAAGTCTTCTGGAACCTTCCATGACTGCTTATAATAGTCTTCACCGACAATGCTCACAAAATAGTCCAAAGCATCCTTGTGTTCTACAACTTCATATTTGTTTTTCAATTTTTTCACCAATGCAGAATTAATGAGCTTTGAACGCGAATCACGCTTGACTTTATTTTTCAGCTCAGCCTCTACTTCTTCAAAAGGTTGAATCCCTTTCTTTCGGATTAATTTCACGATATGCCAACCATATTCCGTTTCAAAAGGCCTAGATATATCACCAGGATTTTCCAAGGAAAAAGCTACATTTTCAAAAGCCTCTGATCCAAGTTGACCTCCAACAAAAGGCGATAGTGCACCTCCTTTGCTTGATGTGCTCTTATCATCTGAAAATTGTTTTGCCAACGACTCAAATTTCTCACCCTTCTGAAGCTTATCGTAAATTTGATTGATGCGCACTTTAGGCACAATTGTAGTATCTTTTTGTTGATTGGATGTCATAATATGGGCTACAGTAACTTGACCCAAAGCCTTGCGCTTATCATGCACCTTTACTATATGATATCCAAAACGTGTTCGAAACGGCATCGAAAGTTCACCAACAGGTGTATTAAAGGCTGCTGTCTCAAAAGGATATACCATTTTGAAACCGCCAAAATAGCCTAAATCCTCTGCAAAAATTGTTTTTCCATTATGCACTTCTTTTTGCACTGTTTCAAAACCTTCTTTCAACACACGATCACGTAATTCCATTATTTGATTGTACGTTTGGATGGTGTCTTTTACACTCTCATCAAGCCTGACTAAAATATGTGACGCCTTTACATCATTTGTAGTACGCTCGTAGGCTTCCTTTACCAAAGCATCGGTCACTGTGTTGTCAGACATATAGTTTTTGGTCAACTGTTTCTTATAGTTATTGAACTCGCGTAGGTACTTCTTATTTTCATCTAGACCCAAACGACGTGCTTCCTTTACTTTTAGCTGATAATTAACAAACAATTCCAAATAGGCATCCACATCCTTTTGGCTTTCATCTTTAACAAGGTCTAGATTTTTCTTATAGACTCTCACAAATTCAGAAGCCTTGACAGGATCACCATCAACTGTAAATAAAATGTCACCATCTTTTATTTGCGCATGGGATATCATAGCAAAACAAAGACAGGCAATCGCCATAAAACGTTTCATATTCATAAAGTATTTTTAATATGCTAATTTCAGCAAAAATAACACAATTCGTCTACAAAACAAGGTGCTTATCGTCAAAGGTTTTCAACCTTATCCTACACAATAAAACACTTTAGTTTTGCACTACAAACATACACGAACCATTCACCCCAAAAATAATACTGTTGGGCTTTTTAACATTTATTTATGTATAAATCTATATATCTTTAGCCACTGAATAATCCCTCTATATTCAAAATGAAATACACTACAGAAATAAAGGTGAAGGTGCCCTTAGACGAGTTTATAAAAAAAATGGACAATGTCGAAAACCTCAAACACTGGCAACGTGGTTTGATTTCCGCCGAACACATTTCAGGCGATCCTGGTGAACTAGGTGCAAAGATGAAGTTGCGCTTCAAGTTTGGAAAACGTGACATGGAACTTATTGAAACCATCACAAAGCGAAATTTCCCTGATGAGTTTCATGCCAATTACAAAACAAGCACCATGCATAATATGCAACGGAATTACTTTGAAAAAACAGCCGATGGTTATACGAAATGGATTTCAGAAAGCGAATTTGTTCCCTTGAACTTTGTCATGCGAATCATGCTCTTTCTTGCACCTCGAATGTTCAAAAAGCAATCTTTGAAATACATGAAGGATTTTAAGAACTTTGCTGAAAACGGAACTTCAGTAGCCAATGCGTAAACTTAAACTGATTTGGGATTTTAGAGGACCTGATGCGTTGAAAATTGCCGAACATCATGAAACGCATCTCAAGGAATTCATAACCATTGAAAAAACCAACCTAAACATTACTGGTCACCAACAATTGAATGATTTTCACAGTATTGCCTTTATGGTAGTGACTGAAGATGAGATGAAACCTATTCGAGATGCCTTAAAGCCACATCGTGGTAGCTTGTACAATGATGTCAATTGACTATTTTTGAATTGACAAAACCACATCAAACATAACTTTTGTAACTATGAAAAGACGACTAATTTATTGTATGCTCTTACTTTCAGTCTTTAATTGTAAAGAAGACAAGCCTCAAAATAACACAGAAAGTACAATTCCTGAATATGTTGAGGAATCCCACTCGTATGCCAAACCAAATACCAGTGTGATCAAACATCTAGACCTTGATATCAATGTTGATTTTGACACTAAGGTTATTGGTGGCACTGCTACCTACACTATTGAGAACAACAATGCCTCGGAAATCATTTTAGACACGAAGTACCTAGTCATTGAAAAAGCTGAAGCAGATGGTGAACCTACCGACTTTGAACTTGGCAATTTTGACGAGCAATTAGGTCAGCCTTTGCATGTTGCAATTTCTGAAAACACAAAACAAATACGTATTCATTATAAAACCACCGATAAGACTGAAGCTTTGCAGTGGCTTAGTCCACAACAAACTGCAGATAAGACCCATCCTTTCTTATTTACCCAAGGGCAAGCCATTTTGACGCGAAGCTGGATACCTATTCAAGACAGTCCTCAAATTAGAATCACCTATAATGCCAAGGTCAAGGTTCCATCAGACCTAATGGCTGTTATGAGTGCCGAAAACCCAAAGAAAAAAACCACGGATGGCATCTATACGTTTAAAATGCAACAACCTATTTCACCCTATTTAATGGCTTTGGCAGTTGGTGATATTTATTACAAATCGGTTAGTGAGAGAACTGGAGTATATGCCGAAAGATCGATGGTTGACAAAGCGCATTATGAATTTTCAGACATGGAAAACATGGTTGTTGCTGCTGAGAACCTTTATGGTGATTACGATTGGGACCAATTTGATGTTATTGTACTACCGCCAAGTTTTCCTTTTGGTGGTATGGAAAATCCTCGTCTAACATTCGCCACACCAACAGTTATTGCAGGTGATAAAAGTTTAACCTCATTGATTGCACATGAATTGGCGCATTCGTGGTCTGGGAACTTGGTGACCAATGCCACATGGAATGACTTTTGGCTTAATGAAGGGTTTACCGTATACTTTGAAATACGAATCATGGAAGCCCTTTACGGAAAGGATCGTGCCAATATGATTGCATTGATTGGACGACAAGACCTGGAAGAGGAAATCGAAAGTTTCGAAAACGAACCAGAAATGACGAAACTAAAATTGGACTTGACCAACAAAAACCCTGATGATGGCATGAACAGTATAGCTTACGACAAAGGTTATTTGTTTTTAAGGACGCTGGAAGAAACTGTAGGTCGAGAAAAATTTGATAGGTTTCTTAAGAACTACTTCAAAACCAATGCCTTTTCCACAGTAACTACGGAAGACTTTGTTGATTATCTTAACACAAACTTGCTCGAACCCAACGCTATCGATTTTAATATTGATGAATGGATTTACAAAGCTGGTGTTCCTGACAACCAAGCCATTATTGTTTCCGACAAGTTTAAAAATGCTGAAAACACCCTCAATGATTTTATTACCAGTAAATCGGTAGACGTATCCAAAACAAAAGATTGGACCACTCAGGAATGGGTTCATTTTATTAGAAACTTCCCAGAGACGATCACCAATGAAGACTTAGCGCGTTTTGATGAAGCATTTGATTTTACCAATTCAAGCAATTCGCACATTGCTATGGTTTGGTATGAACAAGCGATTAACCATGACTACCATGGGAACAACGTCGACCAAAACATTGAAGACTTCCTAACTCGTGTTGGTAGGCGCTGGTATGTTTCTACACTATTCAAAGCTTTTAAACGGAATGACAAAATTGATGAAGCTCTAGCGATTTATCGCAAATCACGTGCGAATTATCATTCAGTCACCATGCGTACGATTGACGATATGTTGGAGTTTACAAATTAAAACCGTATTTTAAGGGCACCTTAATTAATTTAACTTTCAACTGTATTTAAAAACTTTTTTGTCATTTGAAGTATAATATGCTATTAACCTTGGGTTAGGTTAATGGCTCTTCGTGTTCCAAAAGTTGGCAGCAGTTCTTTAAACAAATTACGACCATGATAAAACATCTAAGGAATGAGAAATGGAAGCCTATTACGTTTGACGAAAAGATTTCTGAAGATTTCGAGTTCAAAATCTCAAATTACGGACGCATCATTGATTGCAAGAATGATGAGGAAACACTCTTAAAAGAGTATTTCATCAATGGCTATCAAACCATTCCATTAAAACAAAAGGTAAACGGAAAATCAACAAGTCGCTATGTACATAAGTTGGTGGCAGAGCATTTTTTGGAACAAGGTGATGGTATTTACGTTATTCATTTAGACTATGACAAAACCAATAACCACATTGATAATCTAAAATGGGCTACCAAACGCGAAAAAGAACTCCATCAATTTAGCAATCCTGAGTTCAAGAAAATCATGCGACGTAAAATCCCTAAAACTGCAAAGCTCACCGAAACTAGAGTCAAACTCATTAAGCGAAAACTTAATGATCCCAATAGAAGAACTCGTTTGAAAATTTTGGCCAAAAGGTTTGGTGTTTCTGAAATGCAATTACATCGTATCAAAACAGGCGAAAATTGGGGACATGTGACCGAGTATTAAAAATCAGTGATAAAACACATTGACATCTTGTGAAAACCTTCGATACCTAAGATAGGTTTTCAAAATACATTCGTATTCGATCAATCTTTTGAAGGTTAGTACAATTAAATTACTATTTTAGCAATCAACAACACTTTTTTTTTATGACACACAAAAATTATATTAATCTATTAGGAGTTTTTATTTTTAGTTTACTAATGTTCTCTAGCTGTAGTAGTGATGATGACAATGTATCACCTCCACCAACCAACACCGATTTTACTGATAAATGGTGGTACGATTCAAACAATTTTACTGCTGATCTCTATTTTAACTCTAACGGTAGCTTTGAGCAGTTTTCTGATTTTGGAGGATTGAACAGTACTTCAACAGGTGATTGGAATTGGGAAAACGAAAGTGAAGGTCTAATTAAAATAACCAATTATATGGGTGGTGGTCAAACACTACCTGAAGTCTACCTTAGGCTTACTGATGTGGAAAGCACATCGATGACTGTACAACAATCTGCAGATGGCGTAAACTTTTCATTCGAGGTTTTCTATGTCGATGTTGAACCCGCTGACAATTAAAGATTTTTTGATCTCAAAATACGAAAGCTAGATAAACAACAATATCTAGCTTTTTTTGTGGTTTTACATCTTGTCTTACCTAGAATAATTAGGTGCTTCTTTTGTGATGGTCACATCATGAGGGTGGCTTTCGTTAATTCCAGATGCAGTTATTTTCACAAAACGACCTGTATCCTTTAACGTAGCAATATCTTTTGCGCCACAATAGCCCATTCCGGCTCGAAGTCCGCCAACAAACTGATGTATGCTTTCAACCAATTCTCCTTTATAAGGCACACGACCTACAATACCTTCTGGCACCAATTTTTTGATATCATCTTCAACATCTTGAAAATAACGATCCTTACTGCCTTGCTTCATAGCTTCAACAGATCCCATTCCTCGGTACGATTTAAATTTTCGACCTTCGTAAATTATGGTTTCACCCGGACTTTCCTTAGTGCCAGCCAACAAAGAACCCAACATCACACTATCAGCTCCTGCAGCAATAGCTTTTGGAATATCTCCTGTATATCGAATTCCACCATCGGCAATTACAGGAACACCAGATCCTTTTATAGCTTGGGCAACTTCCAACACAGCTGAAAATTGAGGAAATCCGACACCAGCAACAACTCGAGTTGTACAAATTGAGCCAGGACCAATACCAACTTTGACAGCATCGGCTCCTGCTTCAACCAAATATTTTGCAGCTTCAGCGGTAGCGATATTACCAACAATGATTTCGAGGTTTGGAAATTTCTGTTTGATATCCTTAAGAACAGTAACGACTCCTTTGGTATGACCATGAGCCGTATCGATAACCACAGCATCCACGCCAGCTTTCACCAATGCAGAGGCACGTTCAACAGCATCACCCGTAACACCTATGGCTGCAGCGACGCGCAACCTTCCGTAGGTATCTTTATTGGCCATTGGCTTTTGAGTAACCTTTGTAATATCCCTAAAGGTGATCAATCCTACTAACTTGTATTGATCATCTACAATTAGTAGCTTTTCAATTTTATTTTCCTGAAGAATTTGTTCAGCATCCTTTAATGAAGTCCCTTGTGAGGATGTGACCAGGTTTTCGGAAGTCATGACCTCAACTATTGGTCGATTGTTGGCATGCTCAAATCGCAAATCACGATTTGTGACAATGCCTTTTAGAGTTCCATCATCATCAACGATTGGAATGCCTCCAATTTTATGTTCGGCCATGTATTGCTTGGCATCAATAACTTTTGCAGTCATTGGTAAGGTCACAGGATCGATAATCATACCACTTTCGGCACGTTTAACTCGCCTCACCTTGTCTGCCTGTTGCTCAATCGTCATATTTTTATGAAGCACACCAATACCTCCTTCTTGGGCCATGGCAATTGCCATTTTACTTTCGGTAACGGTATCCATAGCCGCTGAGACCACTGGAATATTTATGGTAATGTTACGTGTAAACTTTGTTTGGATATTGACTTCTCGAGGTAAGACTTCGGAAAAAGCTGGTACTAATAGTACATCGTCATAGGTAAGACCTTCTCCAACGATTTTGTTTTCGTGTGCTGTCATGATGCAATTACAGTTATAATTGCATGCAAATATACGATATTAATAAGGAATAATGTTTGCTTAAAGTTAATTCTTATCGTGAAGATCAATCCCTGACATAGGTATTAAATTCTAGGGCAACGTCGGCAATTGGTTTTACCCTTTTTTTTGAATTTTTTGCAACACTTTGATTTTTTGGTGATCTCGCAATACATTACACAAGATGTAATAATTACAGGAGTCTCTTCTATGGTCAATTCGCTTTGCACTATTTTAATTTATTCTAAATAAATGCAAATTTAGATAAAAAAAGCTTCCTAGAGGAAGCTCTTTAACTAATAGTTATTAACAAATCGAAACCCTTTTAAGGACTCTGATGACTTTACCTATAAGGCCTTACAAACCTTACAGGATTTTCGCATATTAATTTTACTCGTTTTCCTGTGCGGCAGCAATACCACTGATATCGCGATCAAATAAATAATGACCCGATTTATCATTTCCTATAATGTTCAACTTATCCAGTAAAGTTCTAGCTACAGCTTCTTCTTCAAGCTGTTCGGCCACATACCATTGCATAAAATTATGCACATTGTAATCCTTTTGCTGCAAACATTCATATATGACATGGTTAATCTGTTCGGTAACAAACATTTCGCTTTCCAAAAACTTTTCAAAGAGTTCATTTAGGCCTTTATAAGTTGCCTTTGGCTTATCAACTTCAGGGATCACCACATTGCCGCTACGCTCATTGACAAACTTGACCAACTTGGTCATGTGCACGCGTTCTTCTTCAGATTGGCTGTAGAAAAATTCAGCGACACCATTATAACCTTTTGCATCTGCCCAAGATGCCATGGCTAAATATTGAATTGAGGCTTGTGCTTCGTATTTGATTTGATTGTTTAATAGTTTTTCTATAGTCGTGTTCATAGTGTTCTGTTTTTTACGAAGGTAATGAACAAAAAGCAGGAATCGAATAGCATTGCAAAATTCAGAACCACTCTAAATTATAATCCTTTTGATTCAATTTATGATTAGGTTGTAATCTATATCTGATATTCTTAAAAATGGAATTTGACCATTTTCTCTTGGATTTAGCAATAGTTTCAGCTCTGTAATCTCCTGTCTGTTGAACATTAGGACTAAATTTTCCTGCTGCGTTGGTATTGGGATCTTTCGCCTAAAATGAACACAAGCATATTTATCTTCCCAATAAGTAATTTCGATAGTATTGACATAGGATTTGAATTTTTCAAATTCCTTGCTATTAAACTCCAAATAAATATTATTGAATTCGAGGTGAAAGACCTTACATCCTGGACATCTTGACAATTCACCATTTTTGGTCTTGGCTAGGCGCTTAATATTATGACACATCTATATTTAAGTTTTTTAATAACAATCCGTTTTAATTTGTCCCATATCTTCGAAATCACTCATTGGCTTATTCAATAAACTATGGCTGATCGTCTGAAGCACCTTTAGAACTTCTTTTTGCATAGCCACCGAACCACAAATCATAATAACACCTCCTTGCTGTAGGTGGTTGGCAACAAACCCTGATTTTTTCAACACCAAATCCTGAACATATTGCTTTTCCCCAATTCTTGAATAAGCAATATCCAAAGTTGAAAGTTTATTTTGCTGAAGTGCTTTATCGACATGTGCCTTATAGTGTTCGAATGATGCTTTGGTTCGTCCACCCCAAAATAGATGAAGGGTTTTCATTTTATCATTGTCATTGATCATTCCCAAAAATGGCGCAATACCAGTACCATTGGCAATCATAATGACCCCATTTTCATGTTTAGGAAAATGGAAATCTATATTTCTTTTAACCTTCGCCTTGATGGTGTCATGGCACCTTAACCTACTTAATTGATTGGAGCATACACCAAACTCGTGCCTTTTTACACTTAGCAAAATGGTACCATCCCGTTTTCCTATGGAATAGAGACGTTCAACTTGGTCTTCATTTGGGTAGAAAGCGATTAAGTCTCCAGACTGAAATTTTAGTTTTTTTCTTGGCCGTAATTGTATTAAGAAGGTGTCATCAAGATTTAATGCTGTTGTGCTTATAACCTCAAAATCGATTAATTTTTTAGAATCGACTTTAGGCTGATCGAATTTAAGTTTCACATCTTGGGCTGTCACTTCATTCCACTGCCTCAGCCATAGGTTTAGGGTTTCTGCCGATTGATTATTGATTTTGATTAAGGGCAATAAAGGGGTGAATTTAGGATGTTGCTGAAGCAAAGCATCAACACGAATGGCGAACTTGCAAAAATCGGGATACTGCTGTGACCCAAAACCGACAACAGAATATTTAATGGCTTGATCCTGAACTATGGTTGTTAATACATTATCAAATTTATTGGCATTACTTGGCGCTTCCCCTTCACCATATGTCGAAGTAAATACAATTAAATGTGTGGCTCTTTTATAGATTGAATAATTATTAAGTTGATCTATATAACACTTCTTTCCTTGTGATAAAAGCGCCTCATAAAACTGCCTGGCAACGTTTTGGGTATGGCCAGTTTCCGAACCCATCAAAACAATATACTCAGCGACATCTTTAGAATATGTATTCTTAACTGTTTTGCTATGCTTTTGACGCTTTAATGTCATTGCAAATCCCGAGTACATAAAAAACAAAATCGCTATGCAACTTAAAAACAAGACAACAGCCCAAATGCTACTACCTTGACCTGTATGCAAGAATAGACTCCAATTTGACACTAAGGTTACCACAGGAACTTCGGCTTTACTAACAATGCTTCCGTTGTATTGATGCACAAACAATTCCTTATTCTTCAAGTTTAACACAAAGTAGTCTTCTTCATCTTCAGAAAAAGGAAATTCCAGAGCATTGAATTGCCCTAAAGTCGTGGATTGGAAAATTTCAAAATCTTCAATATTGGCATTTTTTAAAGTTGAATCATATCCATTTTCTAGATGTACCAATTTATCCGACGGTAGCATGTCAAATTTTTCCATGGATAAAATCACACCTGTAATGGTAATAATGAGTATCGGAAACAAGGCAAACCTTCCTATAACGACATGATAATATTGCTCGAAGTTTTCCTTTACCACTTTTGAAAAAAAACGTTTGAAACCACCTTGGCGTTTTAGGATGAGTTTTAGTCCTGTAATTACAATAAGGCTTAATAACAAAGAGAAGAAACCTACTAAGAAACGGCCAGTGGATTTTAAAAATAGAGACCGATGTAAATTGGTGGCGAATTCGAAAATAGGTTTCTTGTCTATTAAATCTCCTAGTTTTTCTCCTGTAAAAGGATGGATATAAAACGTTTCACTCTTTCCAGATTTAGTCATCACTGACGCGACCAAAAAATCATTGTCCTCTTTTTCCAGTGCAATGACCTCATCATATTTGCTTTGTAGAACGTCTAGGGTTTTTGCCAATGATAATTCATCTGCGTCTTCAACAGCATAAGGATGTAACCCGTTTGTTATGGGTTCGAATGCTAAAATGGCACCTGTAACTGAGGCAATAAAAATAAAAATAGCTGAAGATACAGCCAATAACATATGACTGTATCTCCATATAGAAATCGTCATGTCAATGTTAGATTATTGAGGTAGCAGTCTGATATAGCGTATAAAACCCTTCCCTTCAACCTTACTTCTTACGGATTCTGAGGTCAGTTCAAATTCGATATCATCCTTATAATACTCTTGATCTTCAACCGCAGTTTCAAACCTAATTTTATAACCTTTGTCGATCTTATCGTCGTCAATTTCAATAACACTAATCGCTCTTTCACCACCACTAATGGTCGCTCCTGTAATGGCATCGAGCTTAGAGCGTTTTCTTCCTTGAAATTGCCACCATTCAGTAATGTCAAAATACCATTCATCATCGTTGCCTTGCACATAAAGTGTTTGCTCGTAGTCACCTTCAGGATTAAGAAGTGAAATGACCACATAAGCACCTTCACCAGTATAATTGGTCATTTGGATCATACATTTGTATGACGATGACGTTGTTGAACTAAATCCCAATAACAGATACACGACCGATATCAGTAAAGGCATAATTTTAAACAATGTAAGTCTCTTCATATTATTTCAAGAAATTGATATTGATATTATTATTCTGAAGCAATTCATTTTCATTTGCCAAATCATAAACCGATTCTTCAAAATCTGTATTTATGGTTTTATCTGCTCCTATTGAAATCAGGTATTTTAAAATCCTCTCATCCTTTGCTTTCATTGCCGAAAGGTGTAAAGGTGTTAGTCCGTTATCATCCTTCTGATTGACATCTATCCCAAAATCCTGAATTCGCTTTAGCACATCTAAATTATCCTTTTCAACAGCCAAATGGTAGAGTGTTTTACCTTTACCTTGAGTTTTATTGATATCCAATCCTGCCTCCTTTAAGGTTTTCAAGTTGGAATTAAAGACTTCGGAAGCGTTACTTCTGTAGGCTTTGATCAGGTAATACATTAAGGAGTTTCCGTCGTTATCAAGAACTTGGACATCTGCTCCTTTCTTGATCAAGAAGGTGACAACCTCAGGAGAGTTCCTATTTACGGCCTTTGCCAAAGCCGAACGACCTATTTTATCCTGAGCATTAATATCTTTTACGTACGTTGATAGAAATTCAATTATTTTTAGAGCATTGCCATTTGCCGCATTCATGAAAGGAGAATTACCATCATCATCTGGTTGATTGATATCAACACCATTATTGATAAAATATTCAAAGGTTTCCACATCTTCACGATCATAAGCTATGGCATGCAACGGATTTCTTCCTTTGTGGTCTGTGGCATTGATACTAATTCCCTTTTTCTCTAGGTACTTATATACCTCTAATCCGTTTTTCTTACCTCGAGTCCCCTGACTTGCAAAAATCATAGCCTTGTCAGAAGTCTTACCATTCACGAAACCTTTCGCTATTAATTGATCCAACATTTTAATATTTCCTCCTTTAGCAGCATAACTAAAAAGACCGTTGCCATAATCATCAGTACTATGGACATCCAAACCTTTGGAAGCAAAGTAGTTTATCATATTTGGATCCTCTAGAAAAGGTGCCACTAACAATAAAGCATTGGCACCATCATGGTTTTTTTCCAATAGTGGATTGGCACCATGTTGGATCAAGAAATCATAGAGTTTGATATTGGTTTGACCTGTAACTGCAGCAAAGTTCAATACCGTATTACCATGATCATCGATAATATCGGTTTTTGCGCCTTGACGAACCAGAAAATCCATCAATTCTAAGTTGTTTTTATATGCAGCCCAAAAGATATAGGTTCTGCCATCATGTGTTAATTTATTAACATCATTACCTTTTTTGGTCAATAAATACTTGACCGTTTTAGTTTCGACGTTTTCTATAAGTGCGTAACTCACCGCGTCAAAGCCAAAACGGTTTAGTGCTACAACATCATGTCCTTCTGCTATGTTTTTTTCAATATCTGTAATGGATGGATTTGATTTCCAGTAATCACGTTTTAAAAAAATATTGGAGTCTTGGGCAAAAAAAGGCGAAATAAAACCTATGAGTAGGATAAAAAAGATGTGTTTTTTCATACTTATGATGTTTATTTTACAAATGCCTCAATCACTTTATCTATATCCTCTTTTGCAGTCATCTCTTCAGCAAACAGATGCTTATACAGTACTTTGTTATCTACTTTTGTTTCTAAGTTTAAGTCCTTATGACGTCCATATACGTCATTCCATTTAGATCTTACGGTAGCCCATTTATCAAAGTTTGTCTTCCACCAATCTTGAGCAGCTTGGCAACGACTGTCATCGACTTTTTTATAAGTATTATAGCCTTTTTCGTGTGCTATAATCTCGTCGTCTTTATTTTTCTCTCTAATTATCTTGGCATTGTCTTGATCGTGAACCCATCCAAATGCGGTGATTTCATGACGGTTCCCACGTAATGTTATGTTATAGTCGCTGCGTTTTGTATACTCTCGTCTTGGTAGTGGAGCCGTTGTTGTATTTTCCCAATAGCTTTTTCCATCAACGTGGACCCATGATCCAGAGCCTTCATATCTTGGACTATCATCAACCTGAAACACTTTTTGAGTCCATTGGCCTTCAACATCATTCTTGTCTTTTTCTTGAAAAACCCATTCATTGTCACCGTTATACACGTAAAAGGTTGTGTTCTCGTAAAGCCAATCTTGACGCCAATGTTTTACAATGTAGGGCTGGCTTGGAGGACCAACTTGCAGTAAGTGCTGAATTGAAATCTTATTTTTTTCATCCACAACCAATTGTGCCCATTCCAGACCTTTATCTGTTTTGGTTTTCGATGGTACGTAAAGGGAATCTCGATTGACTTGAAAGGTTTCTGCAAAGTTAAAGGTCACTTCAAAACAACCACACATTTCCTTGATTGCTTCTTGATCTTGTTTCTTCTTTTTTTGGGCATTGGCATAAAATGTCACTGCAAAAATCACACATGTAAATACTAGGTTTCTCATTTTTGTCGGCTTAAAAATTTTAATAAAAATAATCTTGTTCTTATTTAGATTGAATTAAAATAACTTATATATTTGCGGCAAATTTAATTAAGAATGAGTCTAAATAAAAATAATTTCTGCATTTATTTTTTTATTTTTTGGAGTAGTTCATTTTATGCTCAAGAAACTGTAATAGATACGACTCAAGTTGAAAAATTGAGTGAGGTTGTCGTCGTCGGTGAAAGTAATGTGATGTCTTTAAGTAAAAAACTATTTACTGTTGGAACTATTAAAAGAAAGGACATCGAGAATGTAGCTGGCAACAATTTGGCAGATGTTTTATTCAACAACTTAAACATAACCGTAAACCCTGATGCTTCCAATGGACGCTCAACAATTAGCTTATTCGGTTTGGATGGTCAATATGTCAAAATCCTAATAGATGGTATTCCTGTTGTAAGTGATAATGGTGTAGGCAACAATATCGATATAACACAGATAAACATTGACGATGTTGAGCGTGTTGAAATCGTTGAAGGCTCAATGGGTGTGCTGTATGGTGACAATTCCGTCGCAGGAGTTATAAATATTATTACCAAAAGAGGCTTACGAGATGACGGTTGGGAAATTCAATTATCACTTCAGGAAGAAACGGTTGGTCAAGAATTCGAGTTTTTCGATCAAGGCAGACACATTCAAAACTTTAGGGTTACGAACCAAGTCAATGAAAAGCTATCGTATTCCTTTGGTGCTTCACGGAATGACTTTGCAGGCTTTTATAACGGTTTCAGAGGGCAAAATTATGCGAACATTCAGGATGGTACTGTTGTTAATGATAGTTTACGTGGTACAGAATGGAATCCAAAAGAACAGATAACTGCGTCTGCCAACTTAGATTTGGATATTGGCAAACACAATTTCTTTTATAAGCTCCAATTTTTCGATGAAAATTTAGACATCTACAGTAGAATTGTCAATGGCAGATTTGAAGATGGACGACTTAATCCAACTGCTTTAGACCGAAATTACGAAACAGATAGATGGGTAAGTAACTTAAATGTGTCTGGACCTTTAAAAGGTAAAACGAAATACAATGTTTCCTTTTCGTATCAAACCCAAAAACGCAACTATCAAGAATATGTCTATAATATCATAAACCAACAAACACAGTCTATAGAAACCGATGTTTTAAGTCAGTCGAGCAACGTTTGGTATTCCAAGGCATTTATCAACCATATCGTTCCAAAATCAAACTTTTTTGATTTACAGTTCGGTTATGAATTCACCAACCAAACAGGGTTTGATGCCATTGCCACAGGAGATTATTCTAGTGATGTGGTAGAAAACACGATAACCAATTACGAATTGTTTGGTGTTAGTGAATTCAAGCCGACTAAAAAACTATCCATAAATCCGGGAGCAAGATTTACCCACAGTTCACAATTTAAAAATCACCTAATCTGGTCTTTATCATCCACTTACGATTTTACAGAAAAGCTAAAACTAAAGGCTGTTGTCGGTTCGGCATATAGAGCACCAAACTTCGAAGAGCTTTTCTTCTATTTTGTAGATGCCAACCATAATGTTAGAGGCAATCCAAACCTGCAACCCGAAGACGGCATTTCGGTTTTTGTAAATTTAAAGGATAATTATAGGATAGCTGAAGAGGGCTTTTTAAGCCCTAGTTTTAACATCTTTTATATCGATTTAAAAAACGCGATCACAAGTATTACTACCGAAGACGAAAACGGAAACCTTCTTTTTACTCAAGACAATATAGATTACAGTAAACGCCTAGGTTTCACTTTAGACAATGGTTTTATTTACAAAAACTGGAATATTGGACTTGGTGCCACTTATTTAGGCATAACCAACGCAGTTAATAAATCTCTTGGCAACAGTTTTGAATACCTATGGAATTTGAACTTACAAACCTCATTGGCGTATAGCATAGATAAGTGGGACACTACCCTTTCTACACAACTAAAATACACAGGCAAAACGCAAGGTGTGTTCACTGATGCAGAGGGCGAATTGTTTATAGGTGAAACTGATGCCTTCACTTGGTTAAATGCGTCGGTAAGAGCTGACCTTTCAACTCATGTGAGTGCAACTTTTGGCGCCAGAAACATATTGGATGTGGTGAGCATCAACACAGGAGCCTCTGCAGGAGCTCATTCTGCTAGTACCGCAGCTTCTAGGCTTATTGGCAATGGTCGATCTTACTTTTTAAAACTATCATATAATTTAAATTTTTAATACTACTAATTATGACAAACAAATTTCTAACACTAACTTTATTTATAGCAGTAGCACTGGTAATGGGTTGCAGTAATGATGACGATGGCATAACTCCAACAGCACCACCTTCATCAGGCGGAATTGTTGATGCTGAAGTGGGCGGATTCAATCAACCGAATCGCGTTTACGTAGACCTTAGTACAGGCACTCAAACTGCAGTAGCTCGTGACACTTGGGAAATTGCCGTATACAATGGTTCACAAAATAGAGTCTACCTCAACAACTCACTATTGGTATCTGCAGCAGAACTTGAAGGCATTAACGACATTACATCGGTTACTGAAAGCACTGAATTAACCACACCATTAACTTTAAATGCCTTGGATCAAACTTTTACGCCAACTACAGTAACAGTAAATACTGTGGCTGAGTTGATGCAAGGTTTACCTGTTGGTTACACACAATATGGCGATTTGAGCGCTGGCATCTCTTTCACCGATAGTAAAGGAGGTGAACTAACCGGAACAGCTTTTAAAGCAATCTCAACTACCGATAACAACAACAATGTCTACATTGTGAATTTAGGAAATGACATTCCGACTACAAACAACGGTTCGCTAAATACAACAGGAGATCCAAGAGGATTTATGAAGGTTAGGGTGTTGACCAACGGAAGTGGTTATACCATTCAGTATGCAGAATTGAGCGACACAACTAATTTTTCTGAAATTACAGTGACAAAGGACAATAGTTTTAACCTCACTGGCATAAGCCTATCAACTGGACAAATCGTTAATATGGAACCGATGTCTTCAGCTTGGGATATTGATTTTGGTGGTGTATTTTCTTACTATGGAACGCAAGGTCCTTTGGCGGCAGGCTTAACTTATTCTGATTACACAGTCCACAATACACTTGGAGGTGTTGGGTTATACCAAATTACTGTCGAGGACGACTCTACCCCAAATTATACCAACTTTTCATACAGTGATATTAATGAATCGAGCTTTGTAAACAGTGATCGTGCAGTCATAGGTAGTGGTTGGAGAAGTGTGGATTTCATGACAGGTGAAACATCTGTAAGGGAAGACAGGTACTACATCATAAAAGATACTAGTGGCAACTATTACAAGCTGAGATTTACTGCTGTTGAGAGCGAAACAGGAGAACGAGGCAACCCTCAGTTTCAATACGAACTATTGGAAGAATAAAATCAACACTCAAAGCCCTTGCTAATTATTGTAAGGGCTTTTTTAATGATAGCTGTTAAATATCTTTGAAGCCTCATTATAGGCACTTTCAAAACTCATTGCATTTAAATTGTTATGCTTGTTAGAGGTAAAATAAGACAGTAACTTCTCAGTTGGCATATTTCCGGTGAGCTCATCCTTTGCCATCGGACAACCACCAAACCCTTGAATGGCACCATCAAAACGCATACATCCAGCCTTGAAGGCTGCATCTACTTTTTCAAACCAGGTGGAAGGTGTGGTATGCAAATGTGCTCCAAATTCAATCTCTGAGTACTGTGGAATCAAATTTGAGAATAGATAATCAATACTTTCAGGATTTGAACTTCCAATGGTATCGCTTAAGGACAAAATCCTAACACCCATTTTCGTTAAACGTTCTGTCCACTCGCCTACAATATCAACATTCCATGGGTCACCATAGGGATTGCCAAATCCCATCGAGATATAGACTACAACTTCCTTATTGTGTTTGTTTGCCAACTCTAAAATTTCAGAAAGTGTCACCACAGATTGCGCAATGGTCTTATGGGTGTTTCTCATTTGAAAGTTTTCCGAAATCGAAAACGGATAACCCAAATAATCAATTTCCGGATGCTGACAGGCATCATTGGCACCTCTCGTGTTCGCAATAATGGCAAGTAATTTACTGGTTGTTGAACTCAAATCCAGTTTTGACAATACTTCTGCTGTATCAGCCATCTGCGGAATCGCTTTGGGTGACACAAAGCTTCCAAAATCTATCGTATCAAAACCAACTCTTAACAAGGATTGAATGTATTGCACTTTCTTTTCAGTTGGAATAAATTCCTTGATACCTTGCATGGCATCACGAGGACATTCGATTATTTTTAGAGGCTGATTCATTACTTCAAAGATAGCAATTCAAATGATTTTACTGACCTATTTTTCTGAAGTAAAAATGAAGATTGCAATACCAACAAATACAACAATTTGTAACCATTTCAAGTAAACTCCTACACGTTGATGTGTTTTGATATAATCTGAAATAAATCCAGCCAAAATAGCGATTAGGGAAAATACCACTGTCGACACAAGCATAAATAAGATACCTAAAACATAAAATTGGCTTATTGTACCCATAGTTTGGCTAAATAGAAATCCAGGAAAAAAAGCTAAAAAGAAAATTGAAACCTTAGGATTGAGCACATTCATGATAAAACCTTGTTTGAACAATTGTATCAGGCTTTTTTTGGGAACCGTTTGGGCTTCTATGTTCAATTCAGAATCAGACCTATAAACTTTGTAAGCTAAATACAGTAAGTACAGCGCTCCGAATAATTTAATAATGAAAAACAAAACATCATTTTCCTTAATAATGGCCGACACTCCAAAGGCTACCAAAGTTGTATGTACCAAACATCCCGAAATCAATCCAGCAACGGTTGCCAGTCCAAATACCTTTCCGTTAACCATGCTTTGCATCATCACATATATATTGTCTGGTCCAGGAGAGATAGCTAAAGCCAATGTTGCCAATACAAATGACAAAAGTATGTCGTAATTCAAAGCTCTTGTTTTGGCAAAAATAAATAAAATTCATTGTAAGTAATTGTTAACCAAATACGACTGACATAAAATAAAATCAATTCAGTACATCATGAAAACAACTACGATTAGACGTTTCTTTATTGTTGCGATAACACTATCTGTGTTTAATGTCGTAACCGCACAATCTGTAGCATCCTATACCATTACCGTAACTAGTGTTTGGGATTCTGAGGCGAATGACCCAATCCAAGGAAATAGTATTGTTCCCTTACCTGGAAATGCCCATTGGTCTGATCTTGTAGGAGCAACACATAACAGTAATGCCACACTATTGGAAATGGGAAGTTTGGCAAGTATAGGTGTAAAGGATGTTGCAGAGTTGGGTAACAATACAGCCATCATGAATGAGGTGCAAGCTCTTATTAATAATGGTGACGCTGATCAATTTTTACAAACTGATTTTCAAGATTTTGCACCTAGAACTTCTGCAGTACTTATGAATATAGAAGTGAGTGAAGATTATCCTTTGTTAAGCTTACTGTCCATGATTGCACCTAGTCCAGATTGGATGATTGCAGTAAACAGCATCAATCTAAGGGACGGTAATTCTTGGCGAGATGAGATTGTAATGGACTTATTTCCTTATGATGCAGGTACTGATAGCGGTTCGACATATACTTCAGCTAACCAAGTGACAAATCCTACGCAACCAATTTCCGCATTGGTCAATGTGAGTCCATTTAACGATAAACCCATCGGAACTATAACCATTACATTCAATGAAACCCTTTCGGTAGATTCGAGTAGTATAAGTAGTGTGAGCTTATTTCCTAATCCCAGTAATGGTATCATCCAAATCAATACTACCAACGCTAAGGTTCTCCAATCGGCTTCAGTATTTGATGTACTTGGAAAAAAGGTGGCTACGATTGAAAACAGCAATCTGGACACCTCATTAAACTGGAATTTGGACACCTTAAATTCTGGTATCTATTTGGTAAGGATGACGCTTTCAGATGAATCTACACTTACAAAAAAAGTGGTCATCAAGTAAAACTCAAATGTACTTCATCTATTAAATTAGGCTTATTATCGATTTTTACATAAATTTAGCGCCTCAATAATCTCCATGTTTGCTTATGAACGTTTTAGTGAAATATAAAAATTTAGTCGTTGCAATTACAGCTATACTCTCATTTGCTGTGATTTCTGCACAGCAAGAACCAAATTGCGGAACCATTGTTACTCCTGAAAACGAGGCCTATCTCAAAAAGCTCATGCCAAAAATAAAAAAGTACGAGCAAGAGTTTTTCCAAAGAAATCAGCAGCGAGCATCTAGCCCAAATTCCTCAGTGCCTATTAAGGCCCACATTATTAGAACGAGTTCAGGTACTGGAGGCCTTTCAGTATCGCAATTAAATAATGCTATTGCTTTAATGAACACCTATTACTCGAACGCATTTTTAGAGTTCTTTTTATGTGAGGACATCAATTACATTGATAATAGTGACTTTTATGATTACACGACCAATCAGGAAGCTGCACTAACCACTTCCAATAATGTGGATAATGTTATAAATATCTATTTTACCAATTCAATTACCTCTACAAATGGAGGTGGACTATGTGGTTATGCCTACTTTCCAGGTGGACCAGAAGTCATATTAATGGCCAATCAGTGTACGACAAATGGCAGTACGCTTTCGCATGAAATGGGTCACTTTTTTGCGCTATCACATACGCATGGGAATGTCAACGGACAATTAACTGCTGAATTGGTTGATGGTTCGAACTGTGAAACTGAAGGCGATTTTTTATGTGACACACCTGCTGATCCACAGTTAAGTACCTCTAAAGTGAATTCTTCATGTATATATACTGCCAACGAGTTTGATGCCAACGGTCAGATTTTCGAGCCGAACACAAGAAACATCATGTCGTATTCACGAACTTCTTGCCGCAATGAGTTTTCTCCTCAACAATATGCTAGGATATACGCTACCTATCAAACATCCAGAGCAGTGATGGCTTGCCCAAGTTTTAATGTTGATATTGCCGCAGATTATTTAAGGGACTGTACAAATACCTTGGATGTTGATTTTGTTGACAACAGTGTAGGTGCAACCTCATGGCAATGGGATATTAATGGTGATAACATTGTAGATTACACCACTCAAAATCCGTCCCACACCTACACTGAAGCAGGTGCATATGATGTGACCTTGAGCATTTCTGATGGTTCAAATACCATTCATAAGATTTATGAATCTTTTATTGAAGTTGGTCGTGAAGACATCAATACAAGTGAGTTGATCCTTACTTTAAATACCGATGATTGGCCAAATGAAACATCTTGGGAATTCAGGCAAAGTGATGGTACAGTATTATATGCCAGTCCAGAGTATACCGATGGTGATGATGACTTTCAAACCTTCACTTACAATTTTGCCTTAGAAATGAATGAATGTTATGTATTTGAAATCTCTGATAGCTTTGGTGATGGGATCTGTTGTTTTTCTGGAGACGGTTCTTATACCTTAAATACTACTGAAGGTGATACCGTAGCTTCTGGTGGTGCAATTGGATTTGGTGATACAACCTACATGGCTAATAACGACGAATTAAGTGTTACTGAATATTTTGTTGATAATGAATTATCGGTTTTTCCTAATCCGACTAACAGTATGTTGACCATTCAACTGTCCAATACTTCGAATTTACCAGATGGTTACCAAATATATAATATTCTAGGTCAGGAAATACGATCTAAAGAGATTTCAAATCCACAAGACTTGAACATCAATACTGAAAGTTTAAGTGAAGGTGTTTATTATTTGAAAGTGTCAAAAGAAGACCAATCCAGTACACTGCCATTTGTTAAAACTAAAAGGCAACGACTATGATTGGGCTTTTTTAATAAGTGCTTTATTGATACTTTTAATTAAGCGTGGTCCTTCATATATAAATCCGGTGTAAACCTGAATCAAATCGGCTCCTGCCTCTATTTTCTCGAGCGCATCTTCAGCAGAATGCACACCTCCTACTCCAATAATGGGAAATGCCTTCTGACTCTTGTCTGCCAAATATTTTATCACTCGAGTCGATTTCTCCTTGATAGGCTGGCCACTCAAACCTCCATTTCCAATAGCTTTTAAACGTTCATCGGAAGTTGTTAAGCCTTGGCGATCAACAGAGGTATTACTCGCAATTACACCATCCAATTTGGTAGTTTTCACAAGCTCAACAATCTCGTCCAATTGAATAGTATTAAGGTCTGGCGCAATTTTCAATAAAATAGGTTTCTGCTTTTCAAAGGTGTTATTAGCTTTTTGAACTTCGGAAATGAGCTCTATCAAATAATCCTTGTCATTAAGCTTGGCGTGACTACCAACATTAGGACAACTAACATTCAGTACAAAGTAATCCACATAAGGATGTAATCCATTAAAACACGCTAAGTAATCCTTAGTATAATCCTCTGGTTTTGTATCAGTATTCTTTCCGATGTTTCCACCTATAATCAGTTTTCCTTGGTTCTTTTTTAATTGTTCAATTGCAGCTTGCAACCCTTCGTTGTTAAAACCCATTCGATTAATGATGCCCTTGTCGTCTGTTAACCTGAACAAACGTTTTTTTGGATTGCCTTTTTGACCTCTTGGCGTGACAGTTCCAATTTCAATGAAACCAAATCCAAAATTGGCCAACTCATTATAAAGCACTGCATTTTTATCGAAGCCAGCTGCCAATCCAACCGGATTTTTAAATATCAATCCGAATAAATCGCGCTCTAAAGAATGATGGTTAACTTGGTACAAACGTCTAAAAAATGCAGGCACACCAGGAATTTTAGACACATTACGTATCAATGAAAACGTAAAGTGATGAACATTTTCTGGATCAAATTTGAACAGTAAGGGTCGTAGTATCTGTTTGTACATGGATATCTTTTCTAGTGCAAAAATACTACAGATTTGATTAAAATCCCTAACTTTCAAGCCAAACCATATAGGTTTATTTTTTCTTACTAATTCTATCAAGATTACGCGAATATGATTTCGAAAGAAGCAATTACCAAAAGATTTATAAGTTATGTAACCGTTGATACCGAATCAGACCCTAAAAGTGACTCTACACCTAGTACTTCCAAACAATGGAATTTGGCGAACGCCTTGGTTGAAGAGCTGAAATCCATTGGCATGACGGACGTTACAATTGATGACAATGCCTACATTATGGCAACCTTGCCTAGTAATGTTGACCATCAAGTACCAACAATTGGTTTTATTGCGCATTTTGACACGACGCCAGATTTCACTGGAGCCAATGTCAATCCGCAAATCGTGGAAAATTATGATGGTTCGGATATTGTACTTAATGCCGCAGAAAATATCGTCTTATCACCTGATTATTTTGAGGACCTATTGCTATACAAAGGTCAAACCTTAATTACTACTGATGGCACAACATTACTGGGTGCCGATGATAAGGCTGGTGTTGCGGAAATCATCTCAGCCATGGAATACCTCATCAAAAATCCGCAAATAAAACACGGCAAGATTCGAGTAGGTTTTACGCCAGATGAAGAAATTGGTCGAGGTGCACATAAGTTTGACGTTGAACAATTTGGTGCAGATTGGGCTTATACTATGGATGGTAGCCAAATAGGTGAACTCGAATATGAGAATTTCAATGCTGCTGGTGTTACGGTTCATGTTAAAGGAAAGATTGTACATCCAGGATATGCCAAAGGAAAAATGGTAAATTCAATGTACATTGCTACCGAATTCATTAATTCGTTACCTAGAATGGAAACACCTGAACACACAGAAAATTATCAAGGCTTTTTCCATTTATATAGCATTGAAGGAAAAGTTGAGGAAACCGTATTACAATACATTATTAGAGATCATGACAAGGACCATTTTGAAGCGCGAAAAGAGGTCATGCAAAACATCACGAATGAAATCAACTCCCAATATGAACGTGAGGTGATTGCTATTGAGATTAAGGATCAATACTTCAATATGAAGGAAAAGATCGAACCAGTAATGCACATTGTTGACATTGCTGAAGAAGCCATGAAACAACTTGACATCAAACCTTTAATAAAACCCATACGTGGTGGAACCGATGGTTCGCAATTGAGTTATATGGGTTTACCTTGTCCGAATATATTTGCAGGAGGACATAATTTCCACGGTCGATATGAGTATGTTCCTGTGGAAAGCATGATTAAAGCCACGGAAGTGATTTGTAAAATCGCTGAATTGACCGCAACACGGTAAACGTTGAAGGCGTAACGTTGGAAGTTATCACATTAAAATCATATAAAATGAAGAAAGTTCACTCCGTTGAGGAATACATTGAATCAAACCCTCATTTTTCTGAAGAATTGAGCATTTTGAGAAAACTCATTAATACCACCGAACTTGAGGAAACCGTGAAATGGAGTATGCCAACCTATTGCCTTAAAGGGAAAAACGTGTTGGGCTTAGGTGCTTTCAAAAACCATTTCTGTTTATGGTTTCACCAAGGCGTGTTTTTAAAGGATAAACATCAATTACTAATTAATGCCCAAGAAAACAAAACCAAGGCATTACGACAAATGCGTTTTGAATCTAAAGCTGATATTAATGAAGCGGCTGTTTTGTCGTATGTAAAGGAAGCTATAGACAACCAACGTCTTGGAAAGGAAATCAAACCAAGTCGAAAGACAAAGCCTGTCAACATTCCTCCAGAACTCAAAGCGCAACTCTCTTCAAATGCTGAGCTTAGCACAAGTTTTAATAACCTGACTCCAGGTAAACAGCGTGAATATTGCGACTATATTTCCGAAGCAAAAAGAGAAGCCACCAAGCTATCTCGACTGGAAAAAATCAAACCGATGATCATTCAAGGTGTTGGGCTTCACGATAAGTATAAGAATTGTTAGTAAACAGCATTCCGAAGACGCTTAAAGAACCTTTTAATTAGTGGGTAAAAAAAACTCCGAAAGCGAACACTTTCGGAGTTTTTCTAGTATCAATAAAAGTAGTAAACTATTTTGTTGTAACTGGAGCGTTTAACTTCTTACTGATTTCCATGGAAATCGCAGAACGCTCAAATTTGATTTTACCAGCTAGGGTTTCAATTACACAGCTATTGTCTTTATCATTTAAATCGACAACCTTACCGTGCATCCCACTTTTTGTTACCACTTTGTCACCTCGTTTCAAACTTGCCGCAAAAGCCTTTTCTTGCTTTGCACGTTTCATTTGTGGTGCAATCATAAAAAAGTACACCACAGCAAACATTAAGATAAGAGGTAAAAAACCTTGAATTGAATCCATATATTAACCTACAGGTTTAATTGTAGCCGAACCTGCTTTCTTGTCTTTTGCATTTGGATCTGGCTCAACAAATGCCTTGATCTTTACAACTTCAGAACCTTTTTCAGTATTCGTGGTCAAGGTAATAGACTTCGTTACTTGATTAGATCCCTTTCCGTTGAACTTCACGGTAAATTCTGCAGATTCTCCTGGAGCCAATGGATCTCTGTTCCAATCAGATGGTACGGTACATCCACAAGTACTCTTAATATTGCTAACTACTAAAGGCGTTTTACCTGTATTCGTATATTTAAATTTGGTTTCAACTGGAGTACCGTTTACGATAGTTCCAAAATCATGCTCAGTTTCTTCAAAACTAATAACTGGAAAATCAGAAGCAGTTGCATCTCTTTCAGCAGCTGCAGCTACATTATCTGAATTGATTTTTGCTGTTGCATCCTCTTTACAAGATGTAAAAGCCACTAAACATAAGGCGCTTAACGCTAAAATTGCTTTTTTCATTGTTATAATTTTTTAATTATTTTTGATTCGAGAAGCCAAATGTACTAATTATTTCATCCAATTAAAATTTTTGGCCTAGATTCAAACAAAACATTAACAGTCTGTTAGGCTAAAACACTGGATATCTTACAATAATCCTCTTCCAATTTTATTGAGTTTTCCTTCGGCAGTATATTCTTTTATTATCTTATCTAGAATACCGTTGATAAAATTGCTACTTTTTGGTGTAGAATATTCCTTGGCAATTTCCAAATATTCATTAATGGTCACCTTGGTTGGTATGGACGGAAATTTTTGAAACTCACATATAGCCATTTGCATCAAAACCGTGTCAATTTGCGTGATACGTTCTGCATCCCAATTTTTGGTTTTAGCAGCAATCTCTTGACTGAAACCAGCTTGGTTCAAAATGGTTTTTTTTAGGAGTTCAATACCGAAGTCCTTGTCTTCTAAATCCTTGAAAAGTGAAGGTGTCAAAAATCTGGCTTCAGAAGTTGCCTTTACCCTTTTAAGTGATTTGAGAATAGCAGTATTGACCACAGGAAGATCGTCCAGCCATGTAATGCGTTTGTCTTCAAAATAATCATAAAGCTTATCGTTGGGCGCAATAATCTCAGTAAATACGTCAATGATGAAATCCTTATCCTCCTTAAATGTTGAGGTTCTGGTCGACATATAATCCTTGTAGATATCACTCTCTAAAATAGCTTTGAACAAGACATCGACATATTCAAAATCCAGATACCAAAGATTTTCTTTTTGGTTACCAATGTAATTTTTTAGAGTGTCATTGGAACTTAGTTTTTCCAACACTTCATTATTGACAAACTTTGAATTTGGGTTTTTCTCCTCTTTGGTTGCGAGGAGTTTCTTTTGTGTTTTTTCTAGATGCCCTTTTGCCTTTTTGTGTATTTCAACAAGCAGTGACAATTGGGCCAAAAACAAATCGTACATACTTTCCAGACTCTTTCCCAAGAATGTTTCATAGGTCTTGATATCATCACTTTCTGTACCTTGTGACGCATAGAGTGTCTGCATTACTTTTATACGGATATGTCGTCTGTTTAGCATGGTTACGAAGCGCCTTAAATTAACAAGGCAAAACCAGAATTACATTAAAACATGTACTTCTTATTTTGCCCTGCAAAAATACTATTATTTTCTTCGAAGAAACTAGTTATTGTCCTCTTTTTCTTGCCTCAATACGCTCTTTGGCTATTGATAATGCAGCTACATTGGTTGTAACATCATTCTTTTTGGCATGTTCGAGTATCTCTAGTGTTGTATTGTAGATATTTTCTGTTTTACGCATGATCTCTTGCTTACCATAATTTTCCAATTCGGCATACACATTGATGATACCTCCAGCATTTATTAAAAAATCTGGCGTATAGAGTATGTTTCTATCTTGAAGCATTCTACCATGTTTGGCTTCATCTGCCAATTGGTTATTGGCAGCTCCAGCAATAATATCTGCTCGAAGCTTATTGATGGTCTCATCATTTATGGTTGCACCTAAAGCACAAGGCGCATAAATGTCCATAGCCTCACTGTAAATATCGTGTCCACCATATATGGTCACATCATATCTAGAGCGTACTTCTTCTAAACGTTCTTGGTTAATATCGGCAATGGTAACCTTTGCGCCTTCATTGGTCAAATGTTCGACTAAAGATTCTCCAACGTGTCCAATACCTTGAACGAATACAGATTTATCTTCCAGACTGTCATTTCCATACTTAAATTTAGCCGCAGCCTTCATTCCCATAAACACACCATAAGCTGTGATAGGTGACGGGTTTCCAGCACCACCTTTACTTTCAGATATACCAGTTACATAAGGTGTCACTTCTCTAACGGTATCCATATCCTCTGTGGTCATTCCGACGTCTTCTGCAGTGATGTACTTACCGCTCAAAGAGTGTACAAACTCACCAAATCGTCTCATGAGTTCTGGTGTTTTCTGAGTTTTAGCATCACCTATGATAACTGCTTTGCCGCCTCCTAGGTTCAAACCCGTAATAGCAGACTTAAAGGTCATACCACGAGACAGACGCAACACATCATTGAGGGCTTCCCATTCGTTATTGTAGTTCCACATTCTGGTACCACCAAGTGCTGGCCCCAAAACTGTGTTGTGTATACCAATTATTGCTTTTAAACCAGTATCTTTGTCGTTGCAAAAAACAATTTGCTCGTGATTATCGAAGGATAATTGTCCAAAAACAGGATCTGCTTTTGAAAGTTCCTTAGAACTTATAACTTCTGATGTCATGTAAATTATAGATTAGAAACTATTTTGTATTTAAGTCAAAATAGCGTGCAAAAATAATTCAATATTGGAGTATTAACAAAAATATGCATGTTAAAATACCAAATTGTTAATAAACTCATTGTTTAGCCCTAGATGAAAGAACTCAAACACATCAATAAATATTTTTACAAGTATAGATATCGCCTCATGTTAGGCATATTGATTACCATTGCTGCAAAGATTTTTGCACTATTTACCCCTAGATTTATTGGAAAGGCTATTACAACTATTTCAAAGGGTTTAAGTGGTGAGATTCCCAAAGCGGTATTTAAACAGGAATTGATGATGAACATCCTTTTTCTTATTGGTGCTGCAATTATTGCTGGGATTTTCACTTTCTTAATGAGACAAACCATAATCAATGTCTCTCGTTACATTGAATACGACCTTAAAAATGAGGTTTATCAGCAATATCAAAATCTATCCTTAAATTTCTATAAGGCAAATCGCACTGGTGATCTTATGAACCGAATCAGTGAAGACGTTGGAAAGGTTCGCATGTATTGTGGACCAGCAATTATGTATACCATTAATACCATCACATTATTTGTTGTAGCCTTGATTTATATGATAAGTGTTGCACCAAAATTGACCTTATATACCATTCTACCCTTACCTATTCTTTCGTTCATCATCTACAAATTAAGTCGTGTCATAAACAATCGAAGCCGTATTGTTCAGGAGTATCTGTCACACTTATCAGCTTATACGCAAGAATCGTTCAGTGGTATTTCTGTGATTAAATCCTATGGCATTGAAAAAGAAAATTACGATGAATTCAATGCGCTTTCCGAAGAGAGCAAACAAAAGCAAATAGATTTGACCAAGGTTCAAGCCTTGTTTTTCCCTTCTATGATATTACTTATTGGCGTAAGTAATCTCCTCGTCACTTATATAGGAGGTGTGCAATATATCAATGGAGAAATTGAAGAAATCGGAACGATAGCAGAATTCCTCATCTATGTCAATATGCTTACATGGCCTGTGGCTACTGTGGGTTGGGTGACGAATTTAGTACAGCAAGCAGAAGCATCACAAAAGCGAATCAATGAATTTTTGAAGCAGGAACCTGAAATTAAAAACCTCAACTCAAATCCTTCTGAAATTCTTGGAACCATTGAGTTCAATAATGTTTCCTACACCTATCCAGATACAAACATCAAGGCATTAAACCAGGTAAGTTTTTCTCTAAAACAAGGTGAAACATTAGCGATCCTTGGAAAAACAGGTTCAGGAAAATCAACCATTTTAGATTTAATTGGTCGTTTATACGATGTTCAAGACGGTACGATCACCATTGATGGACATACTATAAACCAATTGAACCTTGAAAGTCTTCGCAACCATATTGGCTATGTACCACAAGACGCCTTTTTATTTTCGGATACCATAGAGAATAACATCAAATTTGGCAAAGAGAATGCTACTGAAGAAGACGTTATCAATGCTGCAAAACATGCAGATGTTCATAAAAACATCAAAAAGTTCACCAAGGGCTACCAAACAAAACTGGGAGAACGAGGCATTACGTTGTCTGGTGGTCAAAAGCAACGTATTTCCATTGCGAGAGCCATCATAAAAGCACCAAAAATTATGCTTTTTGATGATTGTTTATCGGCAGTTGATACCGAAACCGAAGAAAAAATACTGAAAAGTCTACGTAAAATTTCCGTAGGAAAAACCACCATAATTGTAAGTCATCGTGTCTCGTCAGCAAAGGATGCAGATAAAATAATTGTACTTGACGATGGTAAAATCATACAAAACGGAACACATCAAACCTTGGTAAACACTGACGGCTACTACAAGGAACTCTATCTAAAGCAACTCAGCACAAAAGAATTATAATTATTTGTTGCTTACTAATCTTTTTTTTTAGATTTTTGAGCCACAATCGAAATAAAACCAAAATAAATTAGCTATGAGTGATCACGGAATGATGGAAAAAGAAGAAATCTACTCAAAGGTATTACGCGCTGGAAGACGTACTTATTTTTTTGATGTAAGAGCAACCAAAGCTGGCGATTATTATCTCACTATTACTGAAAGTAAAAAGTTTACAAATGATGATGGATCTTTCCATTACAAAAAACACAAAATCTACTTGTACAAAGAGGATTTCGCTGAATTCAATGAGATTTTACAGGAAATGACCGATTATATCATTTCCGAAAAAGGCGACGAAGTTATAAGCGAACGTCACCAAAAGGATTTTAAAAGAGAACCTTATGCACCTAGTGACGATATTGCTGAAGGTGGAGAATCCAATGACAGCTCAGACGATACAGCAGACAAGTTTACCGACATTAACTTTGAAGATATCTAAAAAATCCTTCTGTTAAATTATACCAAACCGCTATTTAAGAGTAGCGGTTTTTTTATTTTTATAATCTGACCTAATGTTCATGAGTCGAGACCTCACAAAAAAAGCTATTGAAAGCCCTTTCGACCAAGCTCAAGGTGACAACCGTTTTATTGTTTAAGTAGAGTCCTAAAATTATATGATTCAAGCCAACCCATCCTCAGTTCAAATGAGACTAATAGTCATGCTGTTTTTATTCAATAGTCTCCAACTTTTTCCACAATCATCCCAATTTGATGTATCCTATTACCTTCCGCAGAACACCACATATAATCAAAGTATCCCAACACCAGAATCGGTTATAGGGCATCCTGTCGGAAAATGGCATGTTACACACGACAAACTTGTTCAGTACATGAAAACCTTGGCAAAGGCCTCTAACCGAATCACTATTGAAAATGGAGGTTCGACCTTTGAAGACAGACCTTTACTCCTATTGACGATCACGTCTCCTGAAAACCAGGATAATCTGGAAGTCATAAGACAAGACCATATAGCGGCCACTGAAGGTGACCGTTCAAATTTTAGCTCGCGACCTATTGTTGTTTATCAAGGGTTTTCAATTCATGGAAATGAACCAAGTGGCTCAAATGCTGCGCTATTGGTTGCATATTACTTGGCAGCAGCAGAAAGTAATGCCGTTAAGCAATTGCTTAGCGACACTGTCATCCTTTTCGATCCATCAATGAATCCTGATGGTCTACAACGTTTTGCCTATTGGGCTAATACGAACAAGAGTCATAATCTCAATCCAGACCCCAATGATCGTGAATATAATGAAGTTTGGCCTGGAGGACGAACCAACCACTATTGGTTTGACATGAATCGGGATTGGCTACCTGTACAATTGCCCGAATCGCAAGCACGTATTGCAAGTTTCCATAAATGGCTGCCCAATATTTTGACTGACCATCATGAAATGGGAACCAATTCGACCTTTTTCTTTCAACCTGGAATTCCGTCGCGAACGCATCCCTTAACTCCAAAATTAAATCAGGAATTGACCAAAAACATTGGTAATTATCACGCCAAGGCATTAGATGAAATCGGTTCATTTTACTATACGGAAGAGAATTTTGATGATTTTTACTACGGAAAAGGCTCTACCTTTCCCGACATTAATGGTGGTATTGGTATTTTATTCGAGCAAGGCAGTTCTCGAGGACATATCCAAGAAAGTGACAATGGGATTCTTACCTTTCCCTTCACTATAAGAAATCAGTTTACTGCAGCTTTATCAACCTTAAATGCTGCCCAAAACATGAAATCCGAAATCTTAAAATACCAGCATGATTTTTTCAAGAATGCGAGAGTTGAAGCGAAACGTCAAAATGGAAAAGCCATTGTTTTTGGTGATACAAAGGATGCTGCTAAAGCGTTTCATCTTGCCGAGATACTGAAACGTCACAACATCAGCTTTAATGAACTAAAAAGCGATGTAACCCTCAATGGAAAACAGTTTAAAAAAGGATTTTCGTATGTCGTTACTAAAAATCAAAAAAACACGCGTCTAATTGATGCCATGTTTGAAAAGCGAACGACCTTTCAGGATAGTTTGTTTTATGATGTTTCGGCTTGGACGTTCCCTTTGGCATTTGGATTGGATTATGAGGAAGTCCAATCGTCATCTTTCATTGGTGCTCAGGTGGAACATCTGCAAGCAAAAAACGGCACAGTTTCAGCCAAAAGCAATTATGCTTACCTTATGGAATGGCATGAATACTACGCACCAAAAGCGCTTTATAAGATTTTGCAAAAAGGATTGCGGGCAAAAGTAGGAATGAAACCATTCCATATAAATGGCAAGGACTACGATTACGGAACCATTTTAATTCCTGTGCAAAACCAAAACCTATCACCTGACGAACTTCATGGTTTTTTACAATCAATCGCACAAACGAGCCATATAGACATTGATGCCACCAATACTGGACTTACTGAAGGTATTGACTTGGGCAGTAGTCAATTTCGCGCTTTGACCTTACCTAAAGTTGCCCTAATTGTTGGTGATGGGATTCGCAGTTATGATGCTGGTGAAATTTGGCATCTATTTGATCAGCGTTTCGATATGGAAATCACCAAACTCGATACCAAGTCATTGGGTAGAGTTGATTTAAGTCGCTACAATACCATTATACTGCCAAGTGGTTCTGCCGGAAATTCTAAAGACAAACTCAAATCGTGGGTTCAAAATGGTGGCACTTTAATAGGATACCGTTCGGCTATAAATTGGTTAAAGAATAATGAGTTCATTAAGCCTAAATTCAAAACATCAAAGCTTGAAGCCAAGGATATTTCATTTGAAAATCGCAGCAAGTTTAGAGGTGCACAAGTGATAGGTGGTGCTATTTTTGAAGCTTATCTCGATCGATCACATCCTATTGGTTTTGGTTATACCAAAAACAAAATAGCTTTATTTAGAAACAACACTATGTTTATGGAAGCTGATAAACAGAGTTACAACAATCCAATCCAGTACACCAAAACACCATTGCTGAGTGGTTATATATCTAAGCAGAATTTAGACAGTTTAGCATTGACCGTTCCTTTTAAAAGTAATCGATTGGGTAGAGGAAATGTCTTGGTGTTTACCGATAACACCAATTTTAGGGCATTTTGGTATGGCACGAATAAGTTGATGATGAATGCGATTTTCTTTAGGGAAGAGATGTAGTAGTAGTAGTAGTAGTAAATGAAGGTGATTATATTGAAAAAAATGTGTTACGATTGAACGAATATTACGAGATCACACTGCCATTTTTAACCTGTTGTTCAGGGTTTAGTAAATACACGTCCTTAGCGTCTACAGCTCCCATAACCAAACATTCACTCATAAATTTGGCGATCTGTTTTTTTGGAAAATTAACCACTGCAACAATTTGACGATTTATCAAATCTTCCTTCGCGTAAAGTGTTGTGATCTGAGCCGAAGACTTTTTAATACCTAAGTCTCCAAAATCAATGACCAATTGATATGCTGGTCGCTTAGCTTCAGGAAAATCATTAACCTCAATGATGGTCCCAACGCGCAAATCGACCTTTGTAAAGTCTTCAAAAGTTATTATCTTCTTCATTCTGAATTCAAACTTTAAATGTAAACAAAATTTATGGCACTTACCCCTTCCAACATGTTAGCGCTTGGTACCAAAGCTCCAAACTTCAAACTTAGTAACACAGTTGATAATACCATGGTTTCGCTCAATGAGGCCAAAGGCATCAAAGGGACGGTTATCATGTTCATTTGCAACCACTGCCCTTTTGTAAAACACGTTAACGCTGAGTTATCACAATTGGCAAAGGACTATAATTCAAAAGGCATAGGCTTTATCGCTATTTCAAGTAATGATGTCGACAATTATCCTGAGGATGCTCCAGATAAAATGAGACAAAATGCCATTGATAATGATTTTAAGTTTCCATATTTATATGATGTCTCGCAACACGTTGCAAAAGATTATGATGCTGCTTGTACACCAGACTTTTATGTTTTTGATAAAAATCTGCATTTGGTCTATAGAGGTCAGTTGGATGATTCAAGACCTAACAATGGGATTCCAGTAACTGGAGCGGATATTAGAGCGGTTTTGGAAGGTCTTCTAAATAATACCGTTATTCCTAAAGATCAAAAACCTAGTATTGGGTGCAACATCAAATGGAAATAATTTAAATAAGGTGTATTTGACGTAAAACATTAATATAGTTGTTCTTTAAGTCAATGAAATCGAACCTTTGTCACCTTGAGCACTGGTTGAAGTGAAATGTAATTTTACTGAAAGCACCTTGAAAGGCAAGTCGAAAAGGTTTCAAAATCGGTCTATTTTAATTAGGTCTCGACTTACTTCGTAGGCTACCTTCGAACAAAATATACTTTATTCTCGTCAATGCACGACCTGACAATAATTTTAAAATACTTATAGTAAGTTCATTACAAAATAGTTGTATCGAACTCACTTTAAATAATAAAATCCTGTCTGAATGAACAGACAGGATTTTACCCCTAACTAAACTAAATTTTGAATCCTAACGCGTCCGCTTAACTACTACATTAAGATTACCTACTTATGATTAAGAAACTATAAGAAGAGTTTCTATCTGATTTATATACGGCTGTAATGAAAGGTTTGGATTACGTACCATGAAAAAAAATTATATTTTTTTTGCTTCTTCCCAAAACACATCCATTTCATCTAAGGTCATTTCCGATAAAGGCCTATTGATTTCCTTGGATTTTTGCTCTAAATATTGGAAGCGTTTAATAAACTTTTTGTTGGTACGTTCTAAAGCACTTTCAGGATCGACTTTTAAAAATCGTGCGTAATTGATGATTGAAAACAAGACATCTCCAAATTCACTCTCAATCTTATCTTGATGACTTTGGTTGACTTCGTCCTGAAGTTCTTCCAACTCTTCCTTTACTTTTTCAAAAACCTGATGCGGTTCTTCCCAATCAAAACCCACACCAGCCACCTTATCTTGAATACGGTTTGCTTTCACCATGGCAGGCAGACTTTTAGGCACGCCTTCCAAGACACTCGTTTTACCTTCCTTGAGTTTTAATTGCTCCCAATTGCGCTTAACATCATCTTCGTTAGTTACGGTCACATCACTGTAAATGTGTGGATGACGTTCTATTAACTTGTTGCAAATGGTATTGCATACGTCGGCAATGTCAAAGGCACCCGATTCGCTTCCTATTTTTGAATAGAAAACAATATGGAGCAAAACATCGCCTAATTCCTTTTTAACCTCATCGAGATCATTATCAAGAATGGCATCGCCAAGTTCGTAGACTTCCTCAATTGTTAAATGCCGAAGTGAATGTATGGTTTGTTTTTTATCCCAAGGACACTGCGCTCTTAACTCGTCCATGATGACAAGTAAACGCTCAAAGGCTTTAAGTTGTTGGGTTTTATCAGTCATCAAAACCTATTCTTCTTCATCAGCCACTACAGCCTCATTTTCTTCTAAGGCATCGAGCATGTCATGCTTCTGAAGGAGATTGTACCATTGCACGATTTTTTTGATATCACTGGCATAAACACGATCTTCATCATAATCTGGTAAAACATCAAAGAAGTACTCTTCTAGAGTATCTTTAGAGTCCTTATGACTTATTGATGTTGGTTGACCGTTCTCTTTGTCCTTTATTTTTTTGAGGACATCTCGCAAAGGCAATTCCTCTGACAGTGTATATACTGCGATTTCACTCAAAACACTAATATTGTTGTGAATGCTCACCGAAACCTTTTTCTTATCAATCAACGATTGCGCAATAAATCCGCTTCGTGTTTGTGTTACAATTTCGTACAGTCCTGGTTTTCCTGAAATGGAAAGTATTTTATCTAAACCCATAATATAATTGACTTAGCGCTTTTTCTTTTGCAACGGAAAGCGCATTCTATAATCTACTTTTATTTTTCCCTTGGAAATATTAGCTAATTTTCCTTTGATCAAACGTTTTTTTAACGAAGATAGTTTATCAGTGAACAAAATCCCTTCAATATGGTCATATTCATGTTGTACCACTCTCGCTATCAAACCGTCAAAGGTTTCGGTATGCTCATTGAACGCTTCGTCTTGATATTTAATCGTAACCTTTGGTTGTCTAAAAACGTCTTCCCTTACATCTGGAATACTCAAACATCCTTCATTAAAAGCCCATTCATCGCCTTCTTCCTCTATAATTTCTGCATTTATGAACGTACGCTGAAACTTTTTTAACGCGTCCTGCTCTTCTTCAGTAAACACATCATCTTCAGCAAAAGGCGCTGTATCTACCAAAAACAATCGAATAGGTAAGCCTATTTGAGGCGCAGCCAAACCAACACCATAAGCACCATACATAGTCTCTTTCATATTGTCAATAAGCTCATCAAGTTTCGGATAATCCTTTGTGATTGGTTTCGCTTTTTTCCTGAGTACAGGATCGCCATAGGCTACAATTGGTAATACCATAGTCAATTATTTTTCGGATGCAAAAATACGATTCTTATTGTGATTAGGGAACTTTTAAGAGCGATTATACAAATAACTTTGAAGGATAATTGTCGCACTGATTTCATCAACAAGTGCCTTATCGCGTCGTTGCTTTTTTTTCAATCCACTATCAATCATGGTTTGAAACGCCATTTTTGAAGTAAAGCGCTCATCAACGCGTACAACAGGCATTTGCGGAATGGCTTTGGACAATTTTTCAATAAATTTTATAATGGATGCTTCACTTTCTGAGGCTTCGTTATTCATTTGCCTAGGTTCGCCAATGACAAAGAGCTCGACGTTCTCTTCAGTCATATAATTCTTCAAAAAAGGGATTAGAGTCTTGGTATCTACCGTTGTCAATCCTGAAGCAATAATTTGCATCTCATCGGTGACTGCGATGCCAGTGCGTTTTGTTCCGTAATCCAATGCCAATATTCTTGCCATGACGCAAAGATAACCTAAGATGTGATTTTAAATAAAAAACTCTTCTTTATTATTCAAAGAAGAGTTTTAAAATAATCAAACTATTAATTAAATTCATGAAATCGTTCACCCTCTACCTTAAACGCTCCATGGTTTATAAATAAGACACAAGCGTCTTCAAAAAGTCACAATTAAATAAAAAAACCTTTCCAAGGGAAAGGAAAGGCTATAATCAAAATCTCATCAATTAGAATATATAGAGTGTTCACTAGTGAACTTACCTACAATCAATTTTAAGACACATTGCTCATAAAAATGTCACATAAAAAACAAAAAAGCCTGATTCATTATCAGGCTTTTAGAGTGTTTTAGATAGTCAAATTAGTCGATATAACCCATTTCACGCATCCAATCGTTGTTAAACATTTTCCCAACATAACGACTACCATGGTCATGGAATAAAACAACTACGACATCATCTTTCGAAAAATGTTCTTTTAACTGCAATACACCTTTTATCGCTGCTCCAGCGCTATTTCCAAGGAACATCCCTTCTTCCTTTGCCAATAATTGTGTGTAAACTGCAGCATCTTTATCTGTTACCTTGGTAAATCCGTCAATAATTGAGAAATCGACATTTTCTGGTAGGATATCTTCACCGATGCCTTCAGTGACATATGGATAAATTTCGTTCTCATCAAAAATACCAGTTTCATGATATTTCTTGAATACACTACCATATGTATCTACACCCCAAACCTTGACATTTGGATTTTGTTCTTTTAAGTATTTACCAACTCCTGAAATCGTTCCACCTGTTCCAACACCAACCACAAAATGGGTAACCTTGCCCTCTGTTTGTTTCCATATTTCTGGTCCTGTACTTTCATAATGTGCCTTGGCGTTACTCGGATTGTCATATTGGTTAACATACCAAGAGTTTGGAGTTTCCTCTCCCAATCGTTTTGAAACCGAATAGTAACTTCTCGGATCAGTAGGTTCAACATCTGTCGGACACACAATAACCTCGGCACCAACCGCACGAAGGATGTCCATTTTTTCCTTGGACTGCTTATCGCTAATAACGAAAATACATTTGTAGCCTTTTACTATGGCAGCCAATGCCAAGCCCATTCCTGTATTTCCAGAAGTTCCTTCGATAATGGTTCCTCCAGGTTTGAGTCGACCATCAGCTTCAGCATCCTCAATCATTTTCAAGGCCATGCGATCCTTTACTGAATTTCCTGGATTAAAGGTCTCGTATTTGGATAGAACCAAACACGGTAACTCCTTTGTGAGTGAATTTATCTTTACCAATGGTGTGTTCCCTATGGTCTCCAATATATTTTCTGCGTAGTCCATATCTGTTTACTATGATGACTGTTAATATTAATCACGGTTTTGCGATGCAAAAGTAAGTTTTTGTAATGAATACACGAATTTTTTATTGGCTTTGAAACCATCGCCTTAATTACAAGTATTGCATATTAGTATCGCTTTAGTGATAGACCATGTCATACTCGGTATAGGCTGATATTGGAATTATCCTTTCTATGCGTTGCTTTTTAAGAACATGACTTTCATAAGCATGATGCCAGACCCTCGAGGCCTTAAAATAACCCGCAAAATCAATCAAAGTTTATGGCTTTCACTGGTGATATCCTTGAGATGATCATTGAGGGGATCAATAACATTAACATACATGCGACAAAGGTTCCTATATTAAGTAAAATGATATAATCCAAACCAATGTGAACAGGAATTGTGGAAACATAATATTGTTCGGGATCCGGAAACTCAAGAAAACCAAATTGCTGTTGTATGAACAGCAAGGTTAGCCCTATGATATTTCCCCAAAGCAACCCCAAGCCTACCAAATAAGTGGCATTATATAAAAACACTTTCCGAATGCTCCAATTATTGCTACCTAATGCCTTAAGAATACCAATCATTTGCGTACGCTCTAAAATGAGAACCAACAGAGCTGTAATCATATTGATACCTGCAACTATAATCATGATTGCAATAATGCCATAGGTGTTATTATCAAATATTTTTATCCAATCAAATGTATTGGCAAATTTTTCCTCTATGGTTATGGTATTCATATTTGAAGGTGTATACCTTCGGATTTGGTCATCCATAGTTTCCAATTGGGTAAAATCTTCCAAAAAAACTTCAAAATGACCTATTTCGGAATTCGTCCATTTGTTCATGCGTTGGATATGGCTAATATCGCCAACCATAAAGGTTTTATCAATATCCTGAAAGCCTGAATTAAAAATACCAACAACCTTGAACCGTCTTTGAAAAGGAAGTTCCTCAATACTTTCCTTACCAAAAACCGTCTGAAACGTATCACCAACCTGAAAATGTAAACGGTTCGCCAGATAACTAGAAATTAGTACCTCATTACTCAAATTTCCTGTATAGGTTGGCAATGAGCCATCAACTAAAAACTCCTTAACATAAGACCAATCATAATCTACACCTACACCTTTAAGTACTATACCTTCAAAATCTGTTTCAGTACGAATAACACCAAATTTAGAAGCCACTCCTTGAATGTGTTTGACACCATTCACCATATTAAAATCAGGATAAAAATCCTGTTCTGTAGATAAGGGTACAATAGATTCATTGGACGCATTGGTATCGTAGTTGACAATCGTAATGTGACCATTGAAGGCCACCACCTTTTCCCGAACTTTTTTTTGTAATCCCAAACCCGTGGCAATGGCTATAAGCATCACGATAATTCCAATGGCAATAGCGGTAATCCCAATTTTTATTATTGGTGCTGATACACTACTTTTATACGCTTTACTACCAATAATGCGTTTAGCTATAAATAACTCGTAATTCAAAGTTCAAAAATGCGTTTATCTAAATTCAAAAATAGGGTTTTCCCCATAATAATAGTATTCATTTTAATCTTGATTTCCTGCGGAAATGGAACGAAAGACAAATCTGCTTCCAACAATGATACCCCAAAACAGGATGAAGGTGATTCTATACCTAAGACCGAAGCTCCAATAATTGTAGGTGCCAACCGAACTGACACCTATTTACCTATACTCAACGGAAAACGTATTGGCATTGTTGCCAACCAAACAAGTGTAATTTCAAAAATCGGTCATGAGCATCCGAAACATAGAAATTACACACATTTAGTGGATTCTTTATGGCATCTAAATATTGACATAAAAAAAGTGTTCGCTCCAGAACATGGTTTTAGGGGAAAAGCCGATGCTGGAGAGCTTGTAAAGGATGGTATTGATACTAAAACGGGTTTGCCAATTGTATCGCTTTACGGCAAAAACAAAAAACCTTCTCCTGAACAGCTTTCTGATTTGGACCTGGTAATTTTTGATATTCAGGATGTAGGTGCTCGTTTTTACACGTATATTTCCAGTTTGCATTATGTCATGGAAGCCTGTGCTGAAGCTAAAATCCCTTTAGTGATTCTAGATCGACCTAATCCAAATGGCCATTACATCGATGGTCCAATATTGGATATCGCACATCAAAGTTTTGTTGGCATGCATCCGATTCCTGTGGTTCATGGTATGACCATTGGAGAATATGGTAAAATGATTAATGGTGAAGGTTGGTTAGGTGATGGCAAGACATGTGATATTAACGTAATTAGCATGCAAAATTATACGCATAGCAAACCTTACAGCCTACCTATCAAGCCCTCTCCAAACCTACCGAATGACCAAGCCATAAACCTTTATCCTAGTCTGTGTTTTTTTGAAGGCACTAATGTCAATGCAGGTCGCGGAACGTCAAAACAATTTCAGATATATGGCAGTCCCTATTTGGACAAGGACTTATATGAATTTAAATACATTCCTATGCCTAATGAAGGTGCAAAACACCCAAAACATGACAACAAATTATGCTATGGTGAAGATTTAAGTTCGAGGGAAAAACTTGGTGGTCTTGATTTGAGTTATTTAATTCGTGCCTATCAAAATTCGGTTGACCAACCGATCTTCTTCAGTGATTTTTTCACTAAGTTAGCTGGAACGACAGAGCTAAGACAACAAATCGAGCAAGGTATTTCTGAAGCAGATATCAAAGCATCTTGGCAAGACGGTCTTAACACCTTTAAGAAAATGAGAACCCAATATTTAATTTATAAATAACTAATCAATAACTAATTCTTGTTCTTGAGAGCCTTTGGTTTTTTTTCGTTAGATGCCAATAACAGATTATCATTGCCATAAACCTTGACCACAAATACGATACGTCTTTTGTTTTGAACCGTTACAAAAATATGTTTGCCCTTACTCAAAGTTGTGAGCGGAATTTCTACTTCATGATCATTAACAACCATATCGACTTCGCGCTGTTGATCCATACTCACAGAATATACTTTTGATATGAGCCTATCGCTTTTCAAGACAAGCGTATCCTTAGAAACATTTAGGCTTTGCTTGAGCCCTTTAGCCCTTTCATTTATATTTCGCTCTAGCTTTGCGAAGTCATGTTGCGTTTGGGAAAGTGCAGTGACTGAAGTGAACAATCCAAGTAGAATTACTGAAACTATTGTTTTCATGGTGTGTTTATTATTTGTTGATATCAACAGATAAAGAACAATACATTTTGTAATCCCGAACACTCAATATATAACCAATTAAGTCTTAAGGCATTAAAAACTCTTTAAACGGTAAAAAAAGACGAAGTAATGTTCTTTATAGATAAATTTTAGTCGTTGTAAGGTTTTCCATTAGGTCTCAAATGGGTTCTTCTGTATTCAGCTCTAGACATCACTTTAGAACGATCTGGCTCAGAGATATTGTAAGACATTATGGCCTTATCTTCAAGCTTATCTACAACCTGATCAGTGGTATTAGCTGCGACTTTCAGGGTATTTACCGAATCCATTTCCAAATCGATGCTTTCCACATCAGTTGAAGCCACATCAGCATCTATCCCATAATCTGTGATTGAAGTGTCGGACTTATCATTGATTTCAGAAGTATCATTCATCGCAACAGCAGTGCCTATATTAGGTTTGTAATCAAATGGCAATACACGATCAATTTGAAAGACAATGATCTTATCCGCTTGATAAAACATTACCGTGTATTTTCCCAGTGGCAATTCGCTTAACGGAATTTTTGCTTGTTTTACGGCAGGTTTGAAATCAAAAACCTTCTCAAGATTTTTGCTAATGAATCGTACTTTTTTAAATAAAAACTTGTTTTCCAAAACCAAGGAATCCTGTTGTTCATTAAGGTCATGATTGAGATCAACCGCTAAAAGATTGATATTTTTTCGAATGGTCGTGAATGTTTCCTCTTGAGCAAAAGCATTACTGCTACTCATAAGTAGAAAAATCACTATTACGCATAGGCGATATATTGGCACGCCAAGGATAGTTAACTTGTTCATGATTGGGGTCATTTAAAGGTTAAACTAAAAATACTTCCAACCTCGATAGAGGGAATTGGACTAATTTATGTTTGATTTTACATGAGAGTTGCCATTTAATTTGGACAAATACCAATGTAAGCTCTTATTCAAATGTAAAGGAGAGTTTTAAGCCCATCTAAGTTGTTGGCTGAAATCGGGAAAAGAAACGATTAACTGAAAATTAAGGTCGAAAACATAGATGAACTACAAGAAATAAGACAAAATGTAAAACCGTAAATCCTTGAAAACTAACACTTAAACGATTGTGCTTTTTACTTTTTAATGATTTAACTCGATGACCCTATTCGGGTAATCTGAAATAATCCCATCAACATTTAAAGCAATTATTTGCTCAATATCTGAGGGTTCATTAACGGTCCACGGTATAACTTTAAAACCTTTGGAATGCAGTCTTTTAACTATTTCAGTATTGAGGAGTTTAAAATATGGACTGACTATGCTTGGTTTAAATGATAAATCTGATAGTTTGCCCTCTATAGATTCAGTCTCATCAACCAACAACGCCAACTGTAATTTAGGGTAACGCAATTTAGTCAGTTCCAAAGCCCTCAGGTCAAAGGATTGAATAATTGTACGCTTTTCAACACCTTTGGAAACAATAACATTTACCACTAAGTCCACATAGGCATCTAGATGAGGTGTAAATAATCGGTCGAATTCTGGTTTGCTCTTTATTTCAATATTATAGCATACGCTCTTATTTGAAATGTCCTCTGCCATATCAATGACCTCTTTCAACAAGGGTTTGTATGTTTTTTCTTTTTCCTGCTCTGGAAACCTCATATGTACCCTACTTCCACAGTCATATTGTTTTATACTATCGTAAGCCATTTGAAACAAGTTGAAAGATGTTTCATTTTGTTTCTCTATTTCTCTTCCAAAAGCATCTAAAGCGATTTCATGATTCATAAAAGGCTCATGGGAAACGACAACAAGGCTATCTTTTGATATAACAACGTCTAATTCTAAAGTATTTACTCCAAGCTCTAATGCCTTTTTAAAACCAAGCAACGTATTTTCTGGGAACAAACCTCTGTACCCACGATGACCCTGTATATCAAGCTGCCTTGGAGTTTCACAACCCAATAATAAAAGAATGACTATTACATATGCTCTACGCATTACTCAACATTTTCAATATTCGTTGGTTTTCTATACTTATGAAATGGTTGTTTGAGCAGTACACTAATTTTCCCATTGGCTTCTTCATCGGGAAATGTGTCTACACCATAGGTTAGCTTTTCCCTATCTAAAGTCATGAACGTTCCAAATAGCCGATCCCAAATTGAAAAAATATTGCCATAGTTAGAATCGGTATAAGGCAACATATAGTGATGATGCACTTTGTGCATATCAGGAGATACCAAAACATAGCTTAGTACAGAATCAACTTTTTTGGGTAGTTTGATGTTCGCATGGCTAAACTGGGTCGCGACCAAAGACAAGGATTGATATAAAAACACGATGGCAATTGGAGTTCCAACAATAAACACACCAAATAATGTAAACACAAACCTAATAACACTCTCCAACGGATGGTGTCGGTTTGCTGTCGTAGTATCGACGTTATGATCGGTATGGTGCACCAAATGAATCATCCAAAGCGGTTTAACTTTATGCTCTACATAATGCGCCAAGTAAGCTCCTATAAAATCCAAGAGTAAAACACCTAAGAGTACATAGGCCCAAAGTGGTAAATTCGGAATCCAATTAATAATCCCAAACTGATTATCCTTTACCCAATCTGCTGTGTTAATCAATAAAAAAGCCAGTCCGAAATTCACAACAATGGTAGTTAAGGTAAAGAACAGGTTCGGAATGGCGTGCTGCCATTTTCTGTAATTAAAATTGAACAGTGGCAATGTCCCTTCCAAAAGCCAAAAAAAGGTTAGTCCACCAACAAGAATCAGACTTCTATGTAGTGAAGGTATAGTTTCAAAATAATTGATGATGGTTTCCAATTATGATACAGTTATTTATTATTATCGATTATTCTTTGTGATATTTCCAATCGATCCAAAGACAGCTTTGGTCTCCATTTACGAGCACTATTTTCATCCTTAAGTACACGGTAAGCGGTAAGATACAAAAATGCCACTAAAGCCTCGTTTGATTTATGAACCTCTGAAGGTTCCAATCTATTAAGTCGCCTTAATACGCGCTTAGGTTTATCAAGTACCAATTCCTGTTTAAGTCTTATGAGTTCTAACTTTTGAAGTAGTGCCAATTCATTTTCATAATCTTCTGTACCAAGGAATTGCTCAGCTTCCTTAAGATAAATTTCAGACAATTTAATGATTTCAGATCGTGCCTTATCATTACTATAAATTGCCATATCAATATATTTTATTCCTAAACGGAATGCAGTTGTAAAATTTTGCATCTTTCCATAATTACGCAAATCGGGTTGTAGCCCTTGGGTATTGTGGTAATAGATTCGAATCAATTCGGTAATATCCTGAACCTCATCATAGTTTGGCTTCACATTCAAAATGTTACCATTGGCATCCATGACTTTTAAACTGCCATCATTAAATTTAGACATGTACATGTAATCGCGTCGATCCTTAATGCTATCGTGTATTTCTGGATATAGATCTTCTCCAACAGAAACTGGAACGAAATACTTCCATATCATCCTACTTAGAAAAGGTGCATCAAAAAGATCTTCGACAAGTGCAGACTTGCCACTTTCATCTTCAACGATAACAGGATATGGCTCAAGTGTAGCACCTTCCCACACCATCAAGATCATTTTATCTTGAACCATTGCCAAGCGCTTTGCTGCTTCAAAAGAACTCATCCAATCTTGGGATTGTGCTTTTCCAAAAGACAGTATCACCAGTAAAATGAATGCTATGCTATGGCGAATAGTCCCATTCATATTTTTATGTTTTCTTTCATAGCTTCGACAATATTGAATGCTGCGGGACAAATGGCTACATTCTTAAGTGTGAGGTTCGAAATTTGCTGGAATTTCTTCCTGTCGGTATGCGGAAACTCACGACATGCCTTTGGCCTCACCTCATAAATTGAACAATAGTTATCGGCTCCTAGAAATGTACAAGGCACAGATTGCAACACATAATCGTTGTCTTCATCTAAACGTAAGTAGGTATCAATAAAATGCTGTTGCTTCATTTTAAAGAACTTTGAAATCCGATCAATATCCTTAGACGTAAATAAAGGACCTGTCGTTTTGCAACAGTTGGCGCATTTGAGGCAATCGGTACGTTCGAATTCAGCCTCATGAAGCTCTTGCATGATATAATCCAATTGCTTTGGTGGCTTTTTTTTTAGCTTTCCAAAAAACATCTTATTCTCCTTATGCTTATCTTTGGCACGCTTTGGAAGGTTTTTTATGATATCGTCCATAAGGTAAATTTAAAGTAATTTGTGCTCCAAAACAATCCAATGAATTCCAAAATTGGAACCTTAACATAAAAGACTCCCTTTATTTTGGGCTATATATATGAAAGATCTTTTCGGAAAAGCGCTTCTCGATTATTTCAACAATAATTATACCGAAGACCTTATTACGGCTACCAATATTTCTAGTGAAGATGTACTGCCACTTTCGTATCTTTTTAGGACCTTCCCTGAAATGCCAATACTTGAACAAACGGCATTAGAGTTAGCAGAAGGGTATGTTCTCGATGTAGGTTGTGGTGCCGGAATTCATAGCTTAACACTTCAGGAGAAAGGCCTCAAAATCAAAGCTATCGATATTTCTGAAGGTGCTGTGAGTGTGGCTAAATCACGTGGCATCATTGATGTTGAACGGAAACATCTTTTAGATGAAACAGGCACTTTTGACACCATTTTATTATTAATGAATGGTACTGGAATTTTTCAAACCTTAGATCAGGTTTCAAAATATTTACATCATCTGAAAAGCTTACTAAATACGAACGGACAAATCCTTATTGATTCTTCTGACATACACTATATGTATGAAGATGAGGATGGCGGACTTTGGATTGACACCAATGCCAATTATTATGGTGAATTGGATTATTTCTTAAGTTATAAAGGTGAAGATGAAAACCCAATGAAGTGGTTATATCTCGACTTTGAACGTCTAAAATTTGCATGTGAAAGCACAGGTCTTACATGTGAAAAAATCATGGAAGGTGAGCATTTTGACTATTTGGCGCGCATCACAAAGCAATCCCATTGATAAAGGTACGTTCCACTTTAATATTTGGAATTTCATCAAGTTCAACCGTCATAATGTCCTTGTCCAAAATAATAAAATCGGCAAACTTTCCCTTTTCAATACTTCCTTTTTCCTGCTCTTCAAAATTTGAATAGGCAGCCCAAAGGGTCATTCCTTTTAAGGTCTCTTCACGTGTTAACCCGTTTTCAATTTGAAATCCGTTTTCAGGAAACTGCTCTAAATCCTGGCGAGCCACTGCAGCATAAAACGTTAAAAACGGACTCACTCGTTCCACTGGAAAATCGGTTCCGAGGGCAACTCTACCATTTGCCTTTAATAACTGTTTGTATGCGTAAGCTCCTTTAACACGCTCGCTTCCCAATCGATCTTCAGCCCAATACATGTCACTGGTCGCATGCGTAGGTTGAATCGAAGGTATAATGTTTCTATACTGCTTAAAGTCTTCAGCCGATACAACCTGAGCATGTTCAATACGCCATCGTCTGTTCGGTTTTCCTTCCAACACTTTATTATAAATACTGAGCACTGCATGATTTGCAGAGTCACCAATGGCATGGGTATTCATTTGATAATCAGAATTAGCTATCTGTTGTGCCGAACGGTCAAAGGTCTCTAAGTCGGTAACCATCAACCCAAAATGATTGGGTTTATCAGTATAGGCTTCTCGAAGCATTGCACCTCTTGAACCCAAGGCTCCATCTGCATAAAACTTAAAAGACCTCACGTTTAACCTATCTGTTTTGATGATGCCTTTTTGTGTATAATAATTGACGTTTTCTGGTGAATATGATACCATAGCATAAATGCGCATGTTTAAATCACCTGTTTGATGTAAGCTATCGATTATTTCAATATCTTCTGGCCGCAGCCCAGCATCATCAACTGTCGTCAAGCCGTAGTCTATACAAATATCTTGTGCAGCAAGCAAAGCGTTTGCCTTGTCCTTTCGATTTGGTTTTGGCCAATGCTCCATCACCAACAATTCAGCATTATCAACCAATACTCCAGTTAGTTGTCCATTTTTCTGTATAATTTCGCCACCATCGATTTTAGAATTACTCGTGACGTTACCCAAATCTAGAGCTGCTTGATTACACAAAATGGCATGACCATCAATTCTAGTGAGTGCAACAGGAGTAGTTGGAAAAAGTTTGTTTAACAACGCATTGGTTGGAAATTCCTTAACTTCCCAATCATTTTGGTCCCATCCTCTTCCGAGAATAAAGTCCATTTTATGTTCATTTTGAAAATCAAGCACACGCTTCATGACATCCTCAAAACTTTTAGTTCCGACCAGATCCACTGCTTGTTGGTTAAATCCTAGTCCGAGAAAATGGCAATGCGCATCAATCAAACCTGGAACAATGGTTTTTCCTTTGGCATCGATAGTTTCGACAGATATGTACTTTGAAGTAATCGTTTCTGACGTTCCTATTTCTAGAAACTTGCCATCTTTGACCGCAAACGCTTCTGCCTTGCCGAAGTCAGGATTTACAGTATAGATATTGGCATTCATAACGATAGCATCAACAGTTTGTTTTTCATCAGAACAGGACAAAGAAATCACAAAAAGTAGAAGAATAGTGAGTTGTTTCATTTTATAAATTAAATTTATGAGGTCACGATTACGTTCAATATGAGAAATGATAAAAATACGAAAAGCATTCCATCACAAATAAAGACGGAATGCTTTTATTGATTTTAAGTGCACTATTACTAGTGCATTCTTTTTAGCAATCAAAAATCAAACTGATAAGTTGCTCCCACTAAAAACTGAATACTCTGAACAGGATAATTTAACCATCGTTGGTAATCCTGATTGGCAATATTGTTGGCCTTAGCAAAGGCAGACAACTGATCATTAATTCTATAGCCTACATGGGCATTGGCATCAAAAAAACTATCTAAACTTACGGTTTGACGCATTGGAAAAGCCGTTCCAAAACCAGTTGTAAACTCATCCTTGCGTTCTCCTATTAAAAACAGATTAGCTCCAGCGAACCAGTGTTCATCAATTTGATAATCTAAAAACAAGGAGCCTTTGATATCAGGAAGGTTCCAAGCTTCAGCTTCGTCGTCAGAGTCGTATGCAAAATACTCAGCTTTGAGTCCGAGTTTAAAATTACGGTTTACATCCACGTTCAATTCACCAGCAAAGGAAAAGGTCGTAATATCATCATAGACTATTCCGAAGGAATTCCCAACTTGGTAATTCTCTCGACTAACTCCAGAGCCTAAATCTGGATTTGCCTTAAACAATGCCTTGTCATTTTCAGCCATATAGTGACCACTTACATTATAACTTATGGAATTTGATAATTTACCTTTGATACCTAATGAGGCATTATAAGTTTGATTGGTTGGCATCACCAATAATGTTGGAGACACAAACGGATTTTCCTGTGCAAAATCATAATATGAATTTTGAATGAGATCACCTTCAATACCACCATAAGCAATTAATAGTTCATCAACAAGACGATAGCTTGCAGTGATGTTCGGATAGATATAAATGTCATTATCGTCAAATTCAGTATCATTCTTATACACCAATTTGAGGCCTAAATTAACCGTTAAGTCATCTTGTTTCATCTGATAACTAGGCGCAATACCGAAATTGATGTTACCGTATCTCAGTTCTGTATCTGTGATATAATTCCGATCGAAAGATCCACCTATATAATCCAATTTGATTTCTGTATTGAGACGTTCATCGTTGATTGGAATGTCAAAACCAGATTTCAATACAAATCGGTTTTCACCAGAATCCTGATCATCACCAAAGCGTCTATACAACACACTACCATCATTAATTATTGCATCGTTAAAACTAATATTCCCTCCAAAATCAACAGTATAAAAGGCATGATCAACATCGAAGGTGGTGATGTTTTGGTCAGGAAGTCCGTACCAATTGTATCTTTGATACTGAAATCCACCTTCAACTTTCCAAGCATAATCATTTTGCCTATGACTGTAATGTGCGTTGAGGCCTGTTTCAGAAAAATTATTGTCGAAGTTGATGTCTTCAATATCTCCTGCAGAAGAGTGATGGCTAAAATAACCACCCACACGCTCGTTTCGACTTATGGCATGGTTGAGATAAACTTCTCCTAAGATGGTAGTATAAGTTCCAACACCTAAAGACGCGTAATTATCATATAATTTTACAGGTTTCTCTTTGTCTACTGTAGCAGCCTTTCCTTTTGCTGGAGTAAATGTAGATGCAACCGGAATGGAAAATATATTGTATTTAACGTCTTTCTTTTGACCCGTTGTAGAGTCGTTTAATGTAGGTGTTTCCTTGATCTTGAATGCATCTGAAATTTTTGGCGAATATGGTTTTACAACATTAACCGTTCCTGCATCAATCGTATCGTTTTCTCGTTCTTGGGCAAAAGCATGAAAAGCCATTAAGCTTATCAAGGTTAAGCAGATATGTTTTAATGTGTTTGGCATAATATTTTATTAAGAAAAACAGTCACTTCGACTATACTAAGTGACAAACTTAGATTCTATTTAATTGTCTTGGGTTTGTACAGAGGAATTGGTCTTGGCGGCTTCGGTTTTAATTCGGTTCAATTCTGTTTGGGCCTCGGAAACAACGTCATCAAATTCAGGGAAATTGGAAATCACACTCTCCAATATGTACGTGGCCTGAAACGCATCACCAAGCGCTTCGTAGTTCTTGGCCATAACGACCAATCCTTTAGCACTGTAATATTTGTAACTACTATAATCCCTAGCCAATTTTTGAACCGTTGTGTTTGAGGACTCATATTTTCCATCTTTATTTTTGAAATAGGCATTATAGTATAATGCTTCGGCTGCCAATGCTCCAGACGCTATTGTTTCAACTTGTGCGTAAGCCGATTTCGCCTTAGTATCATCACCAGTTTTAATCGCTGAACGTGCTATGATAATATGCGCATCACTTTTCACCTTGGTATCAATTTTTGAATCCTTAAGCACTTGCTCAGCATAGCTGACCGCTTCGTTATAATTCTTTTCTTGATAATAGGCATTCATTAAATTCGACTGTGCGTAGGTAATGTTCTGTGGGTAATCGGCTTCAATTTCCAGTCGTTTTAAGAGAGGAATGGCTTTGTTCCACAGTGACGCATTAAGATATATTTCAGAAAGCTTAACGATGGATTGTTCAGTGAATTCCCCTTTTTGTTTAGCAACTACATATTCATAATGTGGCTGTGCATTTTCTGGCAGGTCTTTTTTGGAGTATAATTCTGCCAAATAAAAATGGGATTTTAGGGCATGCAAGCCATTTGGAAATTCATTAATGTATTTATTAAACTGTCGAATTGCGCTATCTGTATTATTATCTAAGTATTGCTTTTCGGCAGCTAGATATGCTGTATTGTCCAGCTCTACATCTGTAACACTCACATAGTCCAATGTTTTAACCCAAGCTGCATACTCATCCACTCGTCCCAAGTCGATATAGATTAGACGTGCTGTTGAAACGGCTTGATTAGCGTCTTCCGTTCCTGGAAAATCACCAGCAACTTGTTTAAGCTTGACCAAAGCACGTTCATTATCGTTGGAATTGTAATAAGCCAACCCTTGACGCAACAATACTTTAGACACAAAAACACTGTTGGTATACTCAGACAAGAGCCTATCATACAATTGCATGGCACGTTCATTTTCGTTCGTCTTAACATACGAATTTGCCAGTTCGTAGATTGCATCGTCTCTTAAGGAAGAACTAGGGTATTGTGATATAAAATTTTCCAAACCTTGCGTCTTTTTTGTATTCTGGCCAATATAACCGTAACTCATATGTTTTTGGAATGCCGCATAATCCGTTTCAATCTCACGAATTGAAATGGCCATATCATAGGCTTTAATGGCATTGTTATAATCGCTAGACACAAAATAACCATCTCCCAATCGAAGATAGGCATCATTCAGCCTTAATTGGTCATCCTTATGATGGTCAATAAACTTCTGAAAGTAAAATGTCGCTTGATCATAATTTTTCAGTTTGAAATAGGTGTAAGCAATGTTGTAATCAATATTTGTTTGTTCGATGGTGTTTGAAGATTGCTCCTGCTGAACAAATTGCTTAAACCCAATTAAGGCATCATCAAAGTTACTACGATGGTAGTCGGTTTCAGCTTTCCAAAATGTTCCTCTTGCTGTAAAAACAGGGTCTTTGGCTTCTCGAATTGATTTATCGAACAAATCTTCGGCTGCATTATAATCACCTTCATTATACAATTCGACACCTCTGTAGAACGCTACTTTTTGGTAGGCCAAACGGTTTTCAAAACTATTTTTTCCTTCCAATAGCTTGATAGCTTCCTTATAGTTTTTTGAAGTGATATAAGAATCAATGAGCAAAGTTTCTATTTCAGACCTATAGCTGGTTTCCGGATAACGATCCAAATAACTGGTCAACACTTGAGGCACCGATTGATATGGATTTCCTATTTCATAACTTATTTTGGCATAGTTTAACCAAGCATCTTCCTGAATTTTAAGATCATAATCCATTTGTGATGCATTTCTGAAGGCATTTAAAGCTTCCTGTTTTTTATTCAAATTGATATAGCTCTCACCAAGATGGTAGTAGGCATTCTGGGCAACAGCATTATCACCATCAATGATTTTGTTGAACTCTGAGATTGCAGCTTCAAAGTTATTCTGTTTATAATAGGCATAGCCTAATTGGTAGTAATCGACATTGTTCCATTTACCTCGCCTTCCTTTGTAAGCTTTCAAATATGGTAAGGCTTCACTGTACTGCTCAAGGTTGAAGTAACTCTCTCCAATGATCTTATTGAGTTCAGAGGTTTCCTGCGGACTACTATTTCCCAATTGTTCCTTGGCGAGCTCAATAGCTTTCCCAAACTTGCCCAATTTGAAATTTAAGTCGGCTTGGTAATAGGATAGTTTTTCCTTGTACTTTTCTTCATCACTTACCTGATCAAAATATTCGTTGGCCTTGTCGTAGTCATCACCTTCATAAGCCATAAAACCAATATAATACTTGGCTTGGGAACCGTAGGTTTTAGACGTTATCACACGATTCAAATACTTATTGGCTCCAGCGCTATCACCAGTGGAATATAAGGTGTAGCCATAGTTAAAATTGAACTTTTCACGTTCTGGACGAGCCATGCTGCTCTCATCGACCTTGTCGTACCATTTTCGTGCATAGGCAAACTTATTATTGGTAAAATAATAATCGGCAACATCCAAAAATGCTGTATTTCTTTTGGTACTTGTCGGATATTTTTCGACAAATTCTTCAACTAGGTCATCGGCATTTTGTTGATTTAAACGTACCGCACAATTGGCAATGTAGTAGGCACAATCTGATTCCAAGGTTTCATTTGGAGCCTCCTTTTTTATGTTTTCAAACATGGATTGAGCAGCTTGATACTGCTTACTATTGTACAAGCTAAGTGCCTTTTGATAGTCTACCAAATCACTTGTATAAGCTGCAGATTGTTGTGCTTCGGCATAAGTTATTATCAACAAAAAGCATAATAGGACACTTATGTTTCTGAAAGTCATTAGGTTTGTTTTTTAATTGATGTCAAAGATAATTTATCTCTATCCCATAACGCAATAATCAACCTATAATTATGTTTAAACCATAGTAATTTATAATTCCGTCTATAAGAATTGCCGTATTTTTGACTTACATTTATCGACAAATTGGAATTTCAACTTAAATCTTTACATAACCACTATGTCTGAAACGGTCTTACAACTTAAAAACGTCTCTATTTATCAAGGTGACAGCATGGTTTTATCTGATGTGAACTTCGAGATGAAGAAGGGTGATTTTGTTTATCTCATCGGAAAAACAGGCAGTGGAAAAAGTAGTTTTATGAAAACGCTTTATGGTGATTTACAGTTAACTGAAGGTGAAGGGCATGTTGTGGATTATGATTTGCGTATGATGAAAGAAAAAGACATCCCGTTTTTAAGACGTAAACTGGGAATTGTTTTTCAAGACTTTAAATTATTACCCGATCGTACCGTTAATGGGAATCTAGAATTTGTATTGAAAGCTACAGGTTGGAAAGACAAAACAAAAATCAGGGAACGTATCGAAGTGGTTTTAGACAAAGTCGCTATGAAAACCAAAGGGTTTAAGTTTCCTCATGAACTTTCAGGAGGTGAACAACAGCGTATTGCCATTGCTCGTGCCTTATTGAATGATCCAGAGTTGATTTTGGCCGATGAACCAACAGGAAATCTCGATCCGCAAACCAGTATTGAAGTCATGGAAGTACTGCGAGATATCAATAACAATGGCAACACGATTTTAATGGCCACACATGATTATGCACTACTGTTAAAGTACCCAAGCAAAACCTTAAAGTGTGATGAAAACAAGGTATTTGAAGTGGTACAAAGAAAGGACTCCTAGCACTTACTATACAAACTTAAACCAATGGATTTCGATTTTGATAAAGCACTGGAAATTTTAGAAAACACACCAACAGTCTTAGAATCCTATTTAAAAACATTATCCGAGGATTGGATAAAAAATAATGAAGGCCATACTACTTGGAGTCCTTATGATGTTATCGGTCATTTAATTCATGGTGAAAAAACCGATTGGCTAGTGCGTGCAAAACTTATTTTAGCGCAAGGAAACGTTACCACATTTGAACCTTTTGATCGATTTGCACAATTCAATTCAGATCAAAGTAAGGGCATTTCAGAATTACTTCTAGAATTTAAAATGCTACGTGAACAAAATATAAAGACGCTGTTATCACTGAATATTTCTAAAAAAGAACTGGCACTCAAAGGTATTCATCCAGAATTTGGGAAAGTCACGTTAGAACAACTGTTATCGACTTGGGTGGTTCACGATCTTGGACATATTGCTCAAATATCAAGAGTTATGGCCAAACAATATAAGGATAATGTTGGTCCGTGGGCAGCTTACTTAGGCATCTTAAAACATTAAAATCCTAGCCATTTCAGAAAGCGTTCTAAGGCACTTTCTTGGGTTTCAATTTGAACATCCTGAGTAGCAGTTATTTCAAATTCAATCTTAAATACACCAAAATTTGACGATGTCTTTACGGCTTTTTCGTTATGCAATGGACCTTCAAAAGCTGTAGACCCCATAGGTATCGTAATTTTATAATCTTCAGGAACGATTCCGGAGATTAAGATGACCGAAGGGTTTTCAACATCATAAACTTTGTATGGTTGCCCGATTGCAACACCTTCAGCAGAAAAATCGACACTAACATCCTTACCTTCAGCATCAAAAAGCGCCAGATGGAATTTACCTATATCCTGACTATGTTGTGACAGATGCAGCACATGTGGTATATCTAATTTACTCCTATCAATAAACTCGCTATCCAAATCCTGTCCGTATGTATCTTGCCAAGATGCTAAAGTGTGTTTTTCACCTCGAGATATTCGAAATAATGTTTCATCTTTTGCATAAAAACGATTCCCACTGAAATTCCAATCCTTTATAAAATCAGTTGTATTTGGTCCCACTATCATGGCACCATATACTTTATTGTTCATAAAATCTAAAGATTGGGCTATTGATAATCGAACTGCATCGTTTCCTCCAAAAATGACATTGTCACTCACCACAACATCCTTAATTGGTGCTTTAACTGAATAGCCCAAGGTCAAAGAAGGAGCTTCTCCACGTAATTCTCCATTTGCCTTATATGTATTATGATACAAAACATTGTTTTTCAATGTGATATCATGCGCATAATTAATTCCATTTTGATCATTGGAAGCAACAATTATATTATCTCTGGCTGGACCTGAAGGAAATCCATTATTGAACACAATATTTCCTTCGAGTGTAATATTTTTCACAAACTCGAAATCTGAACGCTTTCCAGCCGACCATACTTCGATACCTTTATAATAATTATTGAAAATAATGTTATTTTTGATAAGTCGTAAGTCTTCACTTTCATTTTGCACATACATCCCTTCTCCACCGCCTCGTCCTGGTTTCGTTTGTATACCATTATTGTAAATCATACAATTCTCTATAATGGTTCCTCCTGTACGTTTCCATGATCCAAATCCGAGACCTGGATTATCGTGAATTGTTAAGTTATAATATCTACAGTTTTCACCATTTAGATGTTCTATTCCTATACAATTTTCAAAACCAGCATCGCGCTTATCTCTTGAAAAATCACCAATCCAAGTAACTTCAAAGTTTTTAAAAACAACTTGTTTACTTCTTACTTGTAGCACTGAGGTCTGCTTGTGGGACACATTTCCATTTAAAGTCACCTTGTCGTTTCGATAAGCAGAAACCGTTATATAGTGATCAGCAACTTCACTTTGCAATGTACTTCTGTACCTTCCATTATAAATCCCTTGGTGTATCCATATGGTATCACCGGATTTAACAACATCGGTTTTTTTACTCAGCGCAGTTTGTAAATCCCATGGGTTTTCCAATGACCCATCGCCTGTTTTGCTTCCAGGTGAGTTTATATCATCTTTTGGAAACACATGAAACTCCTTTTGGGCATTCAAGGATATGCTCAAAAATATTGTCAAGAATAAAAAAATGTACTTCATGTGTTACTAATTCCAATTACTGTACCAAATAAAAGTTAGCAAGGTCAAGAATCCTTTTTATAAACATGTGGATTTTTACGAATGCCCTTTTTAAATACCTTTCGAAGTAACATTCTAAGTTTAGCATCTAAGCTCAATATGATATTTGTAAAGGTGTCTTTTGGGCGACCCTTGTAGGTTGTTACATGAAAGCTATCATTGGGCATTAAAGCCTCATCACTGAAGTAGTAATTTGATATGCAACACCTATTGCGATCAGTAGTCACTTTATTTACCGAATGCCAAGATTTATGATGTGTAGCCATAACGACCAATCGATTGAACTTACTCTCGACAAGCACAGGTGCCTTTTTTGGACCATTTGGCCAAAGTTCGAGATGGCCTCCATGTTCCTTTTGCCAATCTGGAGACACATAATACAACAGATTCAATACACGCCAACGTTCACGATCGGCATCATGTGAATTATCTAAATGTGGATGCAAAAAATTGTCTTTTGCCATTAATGAAATACCTCCTGCATACAAGGATTCATCTGCATACAAACTATCAATACCACAAATTTCTCCAATTAACTGAACAATTTTTTTATCCTGAAACGCATAAATAACCTCCTCAAGAAGTTTATGGTGTTGATCCATCTGTGCTGAAATGTATTTGTATTCCCGAATACTTTTTAAGCAGCGCATTTCAGATGTACTTGGAAACACCTCATAACATCTTTTGGCAAGTTCTGTTGGAAGAAGGTCATCGACATAAAAGTACCCGATATTTTCTTTAGAAGCTTCGTATATGGCTTTTATTTCCTGCTGATGAGACTTTAATTTTGCGTAAATCAGTGTTGCTATGTCCTGTTTGCCCAAACCTTAGATTTCGATGTTATTTTGGTCGTTAAAGGTACGTCTTTATATTGAATTTCGATGATGAAACTGATGATCTGTTATCTATAACGTCGTACTTAGATTAATGCTATTTCTAGGTCATTAGAATTTGGGAAAATGATTTCCATCACAAAGCATATACAGAATTGCCTCATAGGACATGAATTTAATCTTGACTTTTTTTCAGCAGATACTTTAAAAACGCCAAAACATAGAAGAAAGGACCCAGTAATGGTGAACTTTGACTGATTTTTAATCGAATCTCCTCCTTGTACATAAGCCATTGGTAGTCCTTAGAGAGACCATTTGCACCACAAAATGCTATGAGCTCATTACTTAATTTTGCCTGTCTTCCTTGCTTAAAAAGTCTAAGATTGAAATCATAGTCTGCCAGTATTTTATAGCTTAAATCATAGGAAGTGTTTTCAAAAACCGCTCGCCTGTAGAATACGCCTTGATGATGAACTGAGTTGGTCAACCACAATCGTGACGACCAGTTTGACTTGCGAATACCTCCATCCTTATTGAGGTGATGTGCACCCTTACCGTTGCTATCGTATTTAATGTTTCCGATAATAAGATCAACTTCAGAACCAAAATCATCTTTAAAAATGTTCATCAAAACATTTGAATCATATAGCTGATCATCACTTCCCAAAAAGTACAACCATTGACCCTTAGATTTTTCAATACCCTTATTCATGGCATCATAAACACCTTCATCTGTCTCACTTATATAATGAAAAGGAGGTTGCAGGCTTTCTAAATACTGTTGGGTACCATCCTTGGAATTTCCATCGACAATGATCACCTCATAACTTTTGAACGCTTGGTTTTGAATACTCAACACACAGGCCTTTAGTTGCGTCAAGGCATTAAAGCAAGGAATTATTATGGTAACCAAAGGATCTATAATCGAAGTTTTAGGGTTAAGCAGTGAAATATCTCAGGTATTTATGGAGTTTTATATCTTTACGGCAATCGAACTTACAAACGTCAAATCTACAAAATTAGTAATGAAACCATACTTTTCTGTCGTTATTCCTGTTTACAATAAGGAGCAACATGTAAAAGCTACAATTGAGAGTGTCTTAGCTCAAGGATTTGATGATTTTGAGGTCATTGTCGTTAATGATGGTTCGACAGATGATAGTCTGAACGTATTGCATTCAATTTCAGATGCCAGAATCAAAGTCTTTACCACAGAAAACCAAGGCGCATCGTCAGCTCGAAATTTTGGTATTGAAAACGCTTCTGCCGACTATATTGCCTTGTTGGATGCTGATGATCATTGGTACGATTTCTATTTGGAAGAGCAAAAACGACTTATAGAATCTTATCAAGAACAATCCGTATTTGCTACGGCTCAAAAAATTTGCAAATACGGCAAGCGTTATCCTTGCACCTATTCTATTGATTTTAAAAAAGACACTGAAGGCATCGTCAATTATTTTAAGGCAAGTATGATTAGCTCAATTATCCACACTTCTGCAGTGGTGATCCATAAGACTGTGTTTAGTCTTGCTGGAAAATTTGATCCAAAAATACAAAGTGGCCAGGATACTGATCTATGGATTAGAATTGGGTTGAAGTATCCAGTGGTATTCAGTAAAAAGGTATGCTCTGAATATAATTTTATTCCGGAAGGCTTATACAAATCGACATATTCGATGACCCAAAAAATCGATTTGTCGCCATACGAGCAGTTTGAAAAGGAGAATTTGGATTTAAAACGGTTTTTAGATCTCAATCGCTATACCTTGGCCATTCAATCACGTCTTTGGGATGATGAAGACAGCTATAAATCCTTGGTTTCTAAAATTGAATTGCATCATCTTAACAAAAAACAACGTTTTTTGCTCAAACAAAGTAAAACTGTTATCCTTAATTTTATTAAGGTTAAAGAAGGGTTGTCTAGATTGGGAATTCAATTAAGTGCTTACAAATGATTTAAATGCCTTATAATCCCTTATATAGTCATTTTCATCAAACTCATCAGAAGCCAACACTAGACATACTGCTCCTGAAGAAAAATTTTCTAATTCCCTCCATGTTCTTGTCGGAATAAGCAGCCCTTTATCTGGCTTATTTAACATGACTTTTTGTACGGTTTCGCCATCGTCAAGTACAACTTCAAAACTTCCGCTTAAAGCGACTAACAACTCTGTTTGTTCCTTATGTGCATGACCACCTCTAAACGCATCACTAGGCACATCATACAAGTAGTATATACGCTTGATTTTGAATGGAATGGTGTTTTTTTCAACAACTGCCAGATTACCTCTTGGATCAGTTATTTTAGGTATATCAATAATTTTAATAGTATTAAACTGCATCATTTGCTAACGGTTTGTATGAGTTGCTCCCAGGACTGCATCACTTCCTTTAATGAAAATGCCTTGACACTGGATTCTGCATTGGCAACACAGGTGTTATATAATTGATCGTTTGAAATCATTTTACCAAATGCTTCAGCTAATTTTTGAGCATCATGATTTTGCACTAAAATACCATTTTCACCTGTAACGATTACTTCATTGGGACCAGATTGACAGTCAACCGAAACCACAGGAACACTTAAAGACAAACTTTCTGGTATAACCATGGGAAAACCTTCAAACCGACTTGTAAGCACTGTAAATTTCGCATTTTTAACATAGGGATAGGGATTTTTAGTAAACCCTTTAAGCATAACGCTATCATTCAAATCTAATTGTGTCACTAGAGTTTTTAGCATATTAAGGTCAGGACCATCTCCCAATATAACCAAAGCAATATCACTTGAGGGCAAATCAGATGATTTATAAGCTTTTAATAGTAGCTTCAAATTTTTATGATGATCGTCTATCCTTCCATAAAACAAAATATAATCGTTTGGTAATTTGAGATCAATATCTTCTTTTGCCAAGGTTTGTATTCGGTCATAATCAAAACCGTTATAAATTGTTGTGATACAATTTAAACCATACAAGATTCGGAATTTTTCTTCAGAAGCTCTAGAGACGGTCACCATTTGCTCATTCTTATATAGCCACTGATTTAAACGTTTGTATTTGGTGAATACCTTATCTTGATTAAAGTTATGGATTACATAAATGGTAGGCCATCTATAAATGAGTTTTGATACAATAAACTCACGATAGGCTTGAACACGTGATCTATTATCAATAATTATGTCAAAATCATGCTTCCTAAGATACTTTTTAAAAGTGAGCAATCTCTTAACACGACCCATTTTTGTATCGTTTGCTTGCTTTATTGCACCTAGATCAAAAAGTTTTCCTCGATAGTCATAATCAATGCCAGATAATACTGTAACAAGATGAATCTCGTGTCCTAAATCGCATAACATTTTAGAGAGGTTGGCAGAAGAACGCTCGGCTCCACCAACTGAGAGCGACGTTGCTACAATACAGATTTTCTTTTTTTTGGTGTTTACCATTAAAGCCTATCTTTGAAGCAAATGTACTAATATAAATGAAGATTCTTTTAATTGGCGAATATAGCAGATTACACAATTCCTTAAAAGAAGGTTTGGTACAATTGGGTCACGATGTTACACTTGTTGGTGATGGTGATGGATTTAAGAATTTCCCTGTTGATATAAGGTTTGTTCATACACATAGATCGGGATTCAAGGGCTTTTTAAAAAAAGTTTGGTATCGATTATTCAAAATTGATTTAAACTCTTTATCGATACAGCGTCAGTTCAATGCACAGAAACATAATTTAGCAGGTTACGATGTAGTACAGTTAATAAACGAAATCACTTTTGGCACAGTACCAAAAGTTGAACAGGTATTAATGGAATATCTTTTTAGACTCAACAACAATGTATTTCTGTTATCAAGCGGTACAGATGTCCCAAGTGTTGATTTTGCATATCAAAAAAAATTCAAGTATTCTATACTAACTCCTTTTAATGAACAAAAAGTCTCCAAAAAAAGCTACCAACCTATATTAAAATATCTTGAAAATGCCTATGTCGATCTACATCATTACATCTACGATCACATCAAAGGTGTCATTTCTACAGATATAGATTACCATTTACCTTTAGTAGGCCATTCTAAATATTTGGGAATGATTCCCAACCCAATCAATACTGACCGTATTTCTTACATTGAGAACAAAATAAAAGGAAAGATTATCATTTTCCACGGTATTAACCGTGTTAATTATTTCAAAAAAGGAAACGATTTATTTGAAGCTGCCCTTAAGGTCATTGCAAGCAAATTTCCCGATAAGGTTGAGATCATAACAACAGCCGACTGTCCTTATGACCAATACATCAACCTCTATAACCAAGCTCATATTCTAATGGATCAAGTATATGCCTACGACCAAGGTTACAATGCCCTAGAAGCCATGGCAAAAGGGAAGGTTGTGTTTACTGGTGCCGAACAAGAATGGTTGGATTATTACCATCTCGAAAAGGACACTGTTGCCATCAATGCTGAACCTGATATTCAAGCCATTATTGAAAAATTGGAATGGCTTATCTCAAATCCGGATAGGATTATTGAAATTTCAAAAAACGCCAGGGCATTTATTGAGAAAGAGCACCATTACCTTAAGATTGCGAATCGCTATTTAAACACTTGGAAAACTAACAGTTTATGCGAATAATAAACAAGGCTCTTACTCGAATACCTGACAGCTATTATATACTTTTGACTTTATTTAATTGCTCTTTTCTCTTAAGCTTGGGAGCTGGCTATTGGAAGTATCAAAAAACCACGGCCTTTATAATTGTGATGATTGCACTACAATTTTTGAGTAGAAGGTTTTGGTTTACAACTTTCCTGTCGTTTATACCATTTTATTGTATTAAACTCCCACTATTTCCTAGACTCACCAATCATGGAAACTTACAAATATTCATAGGCATTCTATTGTTGATTTGTATCATTTCAGCTTTGAGGAAAAACCATAGCATTATAAGCAAACCACCTGTAATACAGAATTTGTTTATCTATCCTTTGGTCACCGTATACGTTCTGGCAGGAATTCATAAATTAAACAGTGATTTTTTTGACTTAAACTTTAGCTGCACTAACTATGTGAGTTTTAAACTCAATAACTTTTTGTTTGGTGATGGATTTGAACCCTCATCCTTAGTAACCAGAATATCACAGATACTTACCATTTTTTTTGAGCTCATCGTTCCAATAGGATTATTATTTCAAAAGACTAGGAAAGCATCTGTTTGGTTTATGGTCGTTTTTCATGCAGGCATGAGTGTCTTCGGCTTTTCAAATTTTAGTGCGCTTGCTGGTTTTCTGCTTTGTGGTTGTATTATTGACTTCAATGGAGATCGCATGTATTACGATGTTATTATTAAAGGTCTAAAACGCTACATTGCAATAGCAATTGTTTCTGTCGTTGTGTCATACATGATTACGCGATTTAGTATCTTGAATGCCCAACATGTAAGGGTCTATAACGGGTTGATTTTTAACATAGGATGGTTTGCGTTCTTCGCCATTTTGATTTCGAAAACAAAGGTCAAAAAACAGACTCGTAGGCTTAACGTTCTTTCTGCAACATTGGTAATATTTATAATTTTTTGGGGAGGACAATCTTATTTAGGTTTATCCAATGCAGGAAACTTAACCATGTTCAGTAATTTAAAAACCGAAAAGAGTAGATCAAATCACTATGTATTCAACACCAATACGACAAAAATTTGGTCTTTTGAAGAAGACCTAGTGACAATGTTGAGCATTCCAAAGGAACTCAAATGGCAAGGTTCAATACCACTAGATTCATTATGCCAGTTACCCTTGATTGAATTTAAATCCCAAGCCAATGTTTGGATTGAAAAATTTGATTATCCATTAGAGTTAACCATTAAATATAAAGGCGACATTATACATATCAAAAATCTGAAAAACTCAAAATGGAGTGAGGTTGAATGGTGGTACCATTACATTTATTTTAGAAAAATAACCCAAGCTGGCACGAATCAATGCTTGTGGTAATTACTACTTTAGATAAATATTATTAATGATATTGACGCTTTTGAAGTATTAAATTTCGCTCCATCATATCATTTTCGCTTTCCCAATCGCGAGAAATATTTTGTTTCAGAAGTTTTGCAGGAATACCTCCAATCAGGATATTTTCTCCAAAACTCGTATAATCCTTATTACACAACGTATTTGAGGCAATCGTACAATAGTTTGGTGTAATGGTATTCTTCATTATGGACGACCATCGACTTACATAATTATAGGCTCCTATGATTATAGGCTTGGACATTTCGAACTTCTCCTTTGTAACGGTATCAATCATTTGATGAAAATCTGTATCTATTACTTGGCACTCTGAGCCAACTCTCGCATAGGTCTTAAACGTAATATGATTGGTACAAATAAGTTTGCCATCACTTGCCATACCTGACATATTTCCCATATCCAAAACAGCGTTTTCACCAACCAAAACAAAACAGTCTTTTCCAAACTGTACATAACCTCTTAAGATGAGTTGGCCTTTTAGAATTAACTCAGCCGTTCGTTTGGAACGTGTTGTTTGTTCATATTGCAGACCAAAACCTACCATTCCCCTTTTCACAGGTGCGTCAATAATTACTTTGCCATTGAGCTGTGAGAACTTCACGCTACCATAAAAATAGAATGGTAATTGTCTTGCTTGTGAAAATGGCAACATCTTAAAATTAAAGTAAAGGGTTTTTAGCCAATTCACGGCAAAGAAAAACTTCAACCGTTTTACTATTGGACGAAAAGGTGCATATAGAACTTTTAAGATTTTAATCATTATTTCTATTTAAAAAACGCTTCCATAAGGCCTGAAAGTTAACCCTTTTGTTCAGTTGATAGTAGGAATAAACTAAAGATATTAAAAGTAACGAGACAGACAATACCATTTTGAGTCTTACAGCTCCTATATAGGAGACGCCAAATACCGCAATCATTAAACATAATAAAAACACAAAAATTGTATTCACTTCGCTACGGAGCTTTAACTTATAGAAACTTGACGTTATCCATTTTATTCCTACAAAATGAATGATATAATATACCAAGAAACTAACTCCCAATCCTTCCAAGCCCAAAAAATAATAGCCTAAAACATTCAAAATGAGCAGTAAGGCATTAAAGAACAAGCCTGTCTTAATAAATAATTTAGAATCTCCTTTAGCTAAAATAACATATCCCATCGACCATGACAAGGTTTTGAACAGCATCCCCAAAATCGCCCAAGACACAAAACTCAATATCACCAAAAACTCCATAGAGTACAACAACCTAATAATCAATGGCAAAAATGTAATAAAGCCTACAACCAATGGTCCTACAATCAAAATCCCTATCACTGATTGTTCGCTAACAATTTTATTGACCTCCTTAGTATCATTCGCTATGGCTGAAAGCCTAGGAAAATAATCTGTTCGCATGGCATTAAACACAATATCTACATATGAATTGATAATCATGAAACCTGCAACATAGTAACCCACTTGCTCTATACCTCCAACATGACTTAGATACAGCTGAAATACATATGCTACAAGTAAATTCATAGAGCCTTTTAAACTTAACATCAAACCCAAATTCAACATGCTTTTGGATTTTCTGAAAGCTACTTTATTGGGAATTTCGACATGTTTGTATTTGACCTTTTTCGCATATCGCCAGCTCATCAGTAAGGCAGAAATCGACGAGACAACTATAACTGGAGCAATCGCATCCAACCTAAAATAGTAATATAGTGGTAGACATATGACGAGTGCAATCAAATTTCCGAAAAGATTGGCTTTTGCTAATCGTTTTAACTTTCGGAACCCTTGCAGCACTGCCAGTTGACCAGCAGACAATTGATTAAAAAGTAGCGAAATTGAAATCCATATGAAAATCAAGGTATAGTCATAATTCTCGAAGGCGAGGTAACTTAATAAAGGTGACAAAACAATAGTCACAACAGCACCTAATAGACCTGTAAACCAAACTACCTTTTTTACTGTTGCCAATACTTGTGCTATCTCATTTTCGTCATTTTTATGACGTGACAAGGCAATTTCACGAACAGCTGTAGTATCAAGGCCTAATCGAGTTAACTCACCAACAAACTTCATCGTGGATGTTAGAAGTCCTATAATTCCCATTCCCATAGGACCAATAAACATTGCAACGGCCTTGGATCGTACGATTGAAATCAAAATATTAAATACTTGTACTGCTCCAAAAATGGAAGTGGATTTTAAAATACTGGTATAATCGTTGCTCTGTTTAGACATTCAACGGTAATCTAATTTATTCTTCTTGGGTTGTATTGTCTGGAATCACTCCAAAAAGTGATGTTCCAAAAATAAGCAACACGATACCATAATGCATTACATAACTCACGAAATGTCCAATAACAGCACCCTTCACTCCAAATTCATCAATAAGATAAATGCTCGAGAAATATAAAACGATCACCAAGAAAACTTCAATAATGATAAAGTGCGCAAACATTTTTTTTGCTAAAAATTGGTAGGCAATCACTATTGACAACACTTTTACAAAATCACCCAACAGTTGCCACAGGAACAAATCTTCAACTGGCTGGAAGTTCTTATCAAATATGAGTAGTACGACATAAGGTTTTAAAATGTAGAGTAAAACTAACGCCAATCCAAACATGGGCATAACCGATTTATAAAAACCGAAAACCTCTTTTCTAAATTCAGTTTTAGTTTCAATTTCACTAAATCGTGGAACAATATACAAGGTGATAATTGACGTAATGAACATTAAATAATAATTGGAAATTCGATTCATGGCTTCCCAATAGCCTGCTTCAGTAATACCAACTTCGGAAATGATATAATTGCGAATGCATATGGATATCATCGGTAAAGCAATGGCAGACACCAAAGCCATGGCAGCATAAGGTCCGAATGATGCCAAAATATCTAAATTGATACGATCTACACGTATATAACTCATTAAGCTTCTTCGATTAACTATACCAACCAAAGTGATGAGGAATATCAGTGAAGGCGCAACAACAGCAGCAATCATGGCGCCATCAATATGATGTAAATAGATTAATAGTAAGGTCACCAACAATCCTAAAATCTGACCTATAATATTGATAATAAGCAACATCCTATAATTCGAAAAGCCATTCATGATGGCAAAACTCATCATATTCAACCCATAAAAAGGAAGTGCCAATGCCAAAATTTTTATAATATATGCATAACTGTAGTTGGATGAAAAAAGCACATCGTTTATAAATTGAGCATTATAATAGCAAATTAACGATACGATGATTGTTGAGAAAAACCCAAGATAATATGATGTGGATAAGGTTTCACTCAATTTGAGACTATCATTTCTAAATTTAGCTATGGTTTTGACGACACCATTGTAAAACCCTAATATGGAAACAGATTGTATGGCACTCAAAAAGTTCCGAATATTTCCGATAAGCGCCATGCCTTCCACACCAATAAAAACAGCAATGGCCTTAGACGTTAATATACCAGCTATAATTTTGGTGATAATGGTTGCCGAATTTAAATGCGCAACCTTAAACAATACATTAGTATTAATGTAATTGATAAAGTTCTTCAATCAATAGTTATTTAGGGCATTAGTAACGATTTCAATATCCTCATCGGTCAACACAGGACTCATTGGAATACTCACAACTGTATCATGAATGGCCTCTGTGATTGGCAAAGATAGCGAATTATATGGCAACAGTGCCTTTTGGCGGTGTGGTGCAATAGGGTAATAAATTAAGCTACCTATTTCATTTTGATCGAGATAGGCTATAAAATCATCGCGATTCTCAACACGAATAACAAATACATGAAACACATGGTTTTTGGTAAAATCATAAAAAGGCAAGGTGATTTTCGGATTTTTGATGTTTGTCAAATAATAAGTTGCAATGGCTCGCCTTTTGACATTATCATGATCAAGATGCTTCAATTTGACATTCAAAATTGAGGCTTGGAATTCGTCCAATCGACTGTTTATTCCTAGTTTTTCATTGACATACTTTTTAGAACTTCCATAGTTATGCAATAAGGAAATACATTGTGCCAATTCAGGGTCATTTGTTGTCACTGCACCTGCATCGCCCAATGCACCAAGGTTTTTGGTTGGATAAAAGCTGAACCCAGCCGCATGGGATAAATTCCCTGCTTTTTTGCCATCTGAAGACAACTCAGCTCCATGCGCTTGAGCAGCATCTTCTATGACAAGTAAGTCGTGCTTTTCCGCAATGACATTGATTGACTTCATATCAGCCAATTGACCGTATAAGTGTACAGCCATAATAGCTTTTGTTCGAGAAGTGATATGCTTTTCAATCGCTTTAGGTGAAATATTGAAAGTCCTTTCATCAGGCTCTACCAAGATGGGTTTTAGTCCTGAATTGATAACGGCCAATATACTTGCGATATATGTATTAGCAGGCACAATAACTTCATCATCGGGATCAAGCTTCCCTAGTTCTATATAAGCTTTAAAAATTAAGGTTAAGGCATCTAAACCATTGGCTACGCCAACACAATAGCGTGTTCCACAATAATTTGCAAAATCCTGCTCAAAACGTTTAACTTGAGAGCCTTTGATATAATACCCTGAATCTAAAAACGCCTTGAATTCCGCATTGAATTCCTCTTCAAAACGTGCATTCATTTTATGTAAATCCAAGAATTGTATCATAGCATTACGGTCTCCAACAACTTGAAATTTTCGGTATCAACAGTATAAAAATCTTGAGTAATGGTTCTTGCACCAAAACCTTCTTTCCAATATTGCAGTCCTTCATTAACGTGCTTTCCATTATTTTCATTGGATATACCAAAGTCAAAATAAGTCTTGTTTGCAAATACATTTTCTATGAGGTACATATGCAAAACATCCAAACTGCCCAGTTTATTCTTATCTGCATTGGCTGAAATATATTGCGAATGTGCCACATTTTTGGTTTCAAAAATGGTCGTACCAGCAACAATGGTATTGTCCTTGTAAACGTTGAATTGTCTAATTTGTTTTGGAAAGCTTTGTTTTAATCGTGTAATCTCATCTAACGAATGCACAGGTCTCGCCTGATGCTTTTGCTTAAGGTTAGGCTCCAGAATTTGCGTCCAAAACTCATCGAAGGCATCTACTTCCTTCACTTGAAGATTGTTCTTCAATCCACGTTTATATCCATCAATACGGTCTTTGGCATACTTAGGCCTCTCATTTAATGCCAATACAGCTAAGGCATCCCTTCGTGTAAGTCTGGCTTCGGTAAGAAACATAAGATAAAGCATTTCATCACTTGGCAGACTGTTATATATGGAAGGTAATTGTTTATAGTACAAGCTTAGAATACCATTCGAATTCATAAATTCCAATGCTGCCTTCCAAACTTCCAAAATGGTTCTAAACTTTGTTTGAGATGCCATTACTAGTCCACCATAGGTTAACCCTTGATGGGAATACAAGCACTTTTCAACTTTATTGGCTGGAAATATGGCAATGAGCTTGTCTTTTTTATAAATCATCAATGAATGATCATCAAATCGATCTTGATGGTACTCCATGAAATCACGATGGAATAAAAACGTCCCATTTTTAGACTGTTTTACAAATGCGTCCCATACTTCCTTGTGGCTTGTTTGATATGTTAAAACCTTATAAATACTGCTAGAATTTGTTTATTGCACAATTTAGGAAGTAAATTACTCATTTGCTAATCCACACGCTTCTCAAATACAAAAGTTCCTTCAGCATCTATCATTTCATAAACCCCTTTAGGAGCGCCTTTTTTTATAATAATATAACTTTTATCCTCCTGAAGATTAGCTAAATAAGACTCATCCTCAGCAAGATAGGCATACAGGATTCTAAATACATTGACATTCGACTTGAGTTTATCATGGAAACCTGGCGGATTACCATTAGGCCATTTAATAGCTAAAGCTGAACTAAAGGCAGAGTTAATTAATGTCTTGTCTTCTTGCTTGATGGTACTTTCTAAAGAGTATTCATAACCAACGAACCCACCATGATCAGCAACAATGACAATAATTGCCTCCTTATCATGTGATGTAATTGTTTTGATGATATCCTTAAGCCAATCGTTTGCATATCCTAATTTTTGGATATAGGACAACCGCTCTTCCTCTTTTCCATTTGAATCCCTTTTGAAGGTTGGAATGTGACCTGGTGATATCTGTTCAATGAAATAGAATCCATGCTGGGCATCGTTGTTTGCTATCGCATTTTCCAAATCAATTTCCGTTTCCTTTTTAACCCTAAACCCTCGAGCCATATAAGGCACTTCATCATAGTCAATATTACAATAGTCGTATTTGATATCTGATCGGTTTACCAACAAATAAGAGTTTTCAAGAATCAAATTGGTTTTATAGCCATTATTTTTAAATATTGATACGACAGGATTATCACCAATTATGATTTTTCTGGCATTATAGAACTCATGGGACTGTCCTTTCACATTATTGTAGTAGTGATGGTTCATTGCAAACATGGAACTATTGGAACTTAAGGTTGAAAAATAATTGCTCCTGAAATCAGGATACAAGGTAAATCCGTTAGTTTGCAAATAGGACTCAAATTCTGAATTATCAATATTGTAATGTTTGCCTTTTAGTTCTGAAAAACCCGTATACCCATCAGGTTGAACGATATATATATTCGGTTTCTTTTTAAATTTCACTGAAGTAATATCGTCTGAAGACACCATCCACTGATTAGAATAGTTTAGGGGAATCATCAATTTTGGAATCAAATTATAAATTCCAATGAAAGCCATGATGAGCTGAAGTACAATGATTTTCTTAAAATGTTTGTGTAAAATGATTGCCAAAACAACAACAATCAAAACAGCCACGGCAATCATCTTTTTTTTGGGACCATAAGTACTCAATATGCTCAAAATAGTCATAGTTGACAATCCCAAAATTGGCAGAACATACTTACCATATGGCTTAAAAAAATCTATGCGCTTAAATACTTCATTCACCAAACTAAACACAAGTATTGGCAATCCAATGAAAACAGCGAGAAAAAACAACAACTGCGCTTTAGAGTTCACCAATGTAAAATTAGAACTGTAATTATGTAATAGCGGAAAGCTTCCAGCTGCTATAGCAGCAATTATTGGGTATTCTTTTTTGCTATCCACAAAAGACCGTATCTTCGATTTAATTGTTCCGAATAATCCCACTACAACTTCGATTTAAACAAATACATGACACGTTCAGAATGGTCTATGGCTTTCTCTTCCACTAAGGTAAAATAAGACTGATAACATTTCTCAAAATGCGCAATGGAATAGAAATCAAAATGCGATTTAAATTCTCCCTTGGTATTGAGTAAACGCTGCACCCAGGAATCTTCTCGTTTTGGAAACTCAATGATCAAGTATTTGGAAAAACTACTGAAAAATTCAGCCGACATTTCAAAAGGGATATTTCCACTCAAACTCATATGATGAATTACCGCAAGTGCCATGGTAACATCTGGCGCAAAACCTTGTATTCGCTTTAAAAACGAATCGCGTTCTTGATGGTTAAATCCTATGTTTGCCGAAGGATTCAATACGTCAAACACAAATGGTAACATATAGGCCTCCTTATGCTTTTTGGTCAATCTATAATTGACATCCACTGCATTATAATCGATATCGCACACCAAAGCCTGATCGAGATCATGCTCAATTTTTCTCACAAAGGTACCATCATTCCCACCAACATCTATCAGTGTTCTGGTATTAAGGGTCTTGATCCAACGTTCTATAATATCTGATTTTTGGTCGAAGGCATCCACTGCATAATTAGTCTTGTCATAATAATTTCCCCATTCGCTGGATGTCGAATTCAAAGACATTTTCTTGATGTAATCGTAGAGACCTTCCACGATATTCAATTGTCCTTTTTTCGACAATCTTGCCTGCTTTGTTTGTCCGTCATAATCTTCACTATGTCTTTCTTCAAATTTGGCAAGCAAATGCACATTAGAATATAAGAACGGATTAAGCTTAGTCTTAAACGGAAGCATTGATGACAACATCTTAATTGGAATGCCATCGATAAAGGTATTCATCAATTTTAAGGACTCCGATCCATGGTATTTTGCCAGCAAAAGAGGTCCAAAAAAATGCGACACGAATTGCTTAAATGCTCGCCATGGTGTGTTCTCCTCATAGAAGTCAAAGGATAAGGTATCTATAAAGACCATTCGTCCTTTGTGGAAAGTGATATTAAATGCTGAAGCATCCTTTAGGGAAAAATCGTGTTCTAAAGCGAACTTTTGGATTCTTAAGGTTAACAATGCTGCAGCTTTATATTGGTCAAAACTCCATTCATAAGGGTAGGTGAAAAACGGAATTTGCTCAGGTTCAATTATGATTTCTGAAGGAGAATTTGAACATTCCTTATGTGCTATCAATAATCCTGCGTGTTGCAATTTTTCAAATACACCAGATGATTTTAGTGCTTCGTATTGCTTAAAATACAACTTGGAAATGGAACGTTTGACCACGCCTTGGTCTTCAAAAATGAACCCTGAAGGATCTCTAAACGAAGAAGAATGTCTGTTATTTTCGGTCACTATGTGATGCGTTGTCTATATCAGAATCCTCAATGTCGATATCATCAAAGACCTCATCCTGAGGCTTTGAAAGTCCTAGGAAGGTTTTGATCTTATACATCAAGTTTTTAGAAAACAATACGACTCCAGCAACAGCAGCTACAATAGCCTGTATGATCATAGCTCCCAATCCTGGATCAAAATAAAGAAAATGTATCATTTGTAACATGCTGTAAATATAGAAAACAAAAAGGAATCAAATATATGATTCCTTTCTAATTAACGGTATTAGAATTAAATACTCTTATTTCGCTTGCGTTCTACTTCCTTTAGGAAAATTTTTCGTAATCGAAGATGGTTAGGTGTTACTTCGACATATTCGTCTTTTTGGATATACTCCAATGCCTCTTCCAAGGAAAACTTAATCGCAGGCACAATCTTCGCCTTATCATCAGCTCCAGCACTACGCACATTACTCAACTTTTTGGTCTTTGTGACATTCACGGTCATATCGTCACCACGTGAATTCTCTCCAATCACCTGACCTTCATAAATATCCTCGCCTGGATCAATGAAGAATTTTCCTCGTTCCTGAAGTTTATCTATTGAATATGGAATGGCTTGGCCATTTTCCATAGACACCAAACTTCCATTTTGGCGCTCAGGAATACCACCTTTCAAGGGTTGATATTCCTTGAAGCGATGCGCCATAATTGCTTCACCTGCCGTAGCCGTCAATAATTGGTTACGCAGCCCAATAATACCTCGTGATGGGACGATAAATTCGCAAACCATACGATCTCCTTTCGCTTCCATGCTTAACATTTCACCTTTACGCATCGTGACCATTTCAATGGCCTTTCCCGATACTTCTTCTGGCAAATCTATGGTCATCTCTTCAACAGGTTCGCACTTAACACCATCAATCTCCTTTATGATAACTTGTGGCTGACCAATTTGTAGTTCATAGCCTTCACGTCGCATGGTTTCGATGAGTACCGATAAATGCAAGACACCTCTACCATAAACCATGAACTTATCTGCACTATCGGTATCTTCAACACGTAGTGCAAGATTCTTTTCCAATTCCTTGGTCAATCGTTCCTTGATATGACGAGAAGTGACATACTTTCCGTCCTTTCCAAAAAATGGCGAATCATTAATCGTAAATAACATGCTCATTGTTGGCTCATCAATAGCGATGGTTTTTAGACCTTCAGGCTGTTCTAAATCGGCAACGGTATCACCAATTTCAAAACCTTCCAAACCAACTAGTGCGCAAATATCTCCAGCTTCCACCTCATCTACTTTTTTACGACCCAGACCTTCAAAGACGTGGAGTTCCTTTATTTTAGATTTCACAATGCTTCCATCACGCTTTACCAGAGATACTTGTTGCCCTGACTTCAACTCACCACGTGTTAAACGTCCAATAGCGATTCGTCCTGTAAATGATGAGAAGTCCAAGGAAGTAATAAGCATTTGGGTTGTACCTTGCTCAATCTTTGGCGAAGGAATATGTTCAATTACCATATCCAACAGAGGCTCAATATTTTCAGTTTCATTTTGCCAATCCTCACTCATCCAATTGTTCTTAGCTGAACCGTATACCGTTGGAAAATCCAATTGCCACTCCTCTGCTCCAAGTTCGAACATCAAATCAAACACCTTTTCATGAACCTCATCTGGCGTGCAGTTTTCCTTATCAACTTTATTGATCACCACACAAGGTTTTAAGCCTAAATCTATGGCTTTTTGCAATACGAAACGTGTTTGCGGCATCGGACCTTCAAAAGCATCGACCAATAGCAATACACCATCAGCCATATTCAATACACGTTCGACCTCACCACCAAAATCGGCGTGACCAGGCGTATCAATGATATTGATTTTCGTGTCCTTGTAGGTCACCGAAACATTTTTAGAGGTAATTGTAATTCCACGTTCACGCTCTAAGTCATTATTATCCAAAATCAAATCGCCTGTATTCTCGTTTTCACGGAATAACTGGCAATGATACATGATTTTATCAACCAAGGTCGTTTTACCATGATCGACGTGTGCGATAATCGCAATGTTTTTAATCGTAGCCATAATGATGCCTTTTTTAAAGCGTGCAAATGTACGTTAAATTCCGCTTAAAAAAGCGTATAATGACAATTAATATGTTTGGAAGGTTTATTCGTGATTTTTACACATGGATTTTACCTTAACCCAATGACAAACAAACCAATAAACATCAATAGTATGTTATTAAAAAACAGCAATCAACGGTTCAGGGTGTGGAACAAATACGGTTTGTTAAAAAGCCTAAACTTTTCGTTAATTATATGTTATACTCACTTTAGGTTATAATTTCCGGTCGTAACTTTCGTTTAAATAATGATTAATAGTAAATAGCCCCTTTCTTTAGTTCGAGTCATTGGGCGATTTACATCTGAATTATAGCAACAGATGGAAACGATTAGTAAATACTCTAAATTTATACCCTACCTTTATTTTTTAACGGTGATTGCCTTTTGGTTTACCGATGTCAACAAATCGTTTGGTATTGGTGCATTCCCAATTCTGTTATTCGCGATTCCGTTTTTGTGGCAACTTTTAAAACCCAACAGGAAACTTAATTTCACCCTTGGAATCACTTTTGTCTGTTTATCTTCTTATATGATTTTGGCATACCTTTCAGACCTGTTCAATATCGTAAATGTTTCCTACCAGATCAAACAGTTTATCTGGTTTAGTGGCTTATTGATCATCAGTAATTTCATCATGGCATTGTGGATGATTAAAAATAGTCTCAATCGAAAATTTTAATCAGTATCTTTGCTGCTGAAACTTGAAATCTGAAAATCAATGCAGCTCTCTGAAGTACCTAAACTTAAACATACCGATTCGGATAACTTCTTTTTGCTTTGTGGTCCATGCGCCATTGAAAGCGAGGATATGGCCTTGAGAATTGCCGAAAAAGTTGTTTCTATAACCAATACCTTAGAAATACCCTATGTTTTCAAGGGCAGTTTCAAGAAAGCCAATCGCAGCCGTATCGATAGTTTTACTGGAATTGGTGATGAAAAGGCTTTAAGAATCCTGAAGAAAGTGTCCGATACTTTTGATATCCCAACCGTAACCGATATTCATGAAACCAGTGATGCCGAAAAAGCTGCCGAATATGTTGATGTACTGCAAATTCCAGCGTTTTTGGTTCGGCAAACAGATTTGGTTGTTGCTGCAGCTAAAACTGGAAAAGTCGTGAATCTCAAAAAAGGTCAGTTTATGAGTCCGGAATCCATGAAACATGCTGTTCAAAAAGTAAAGGATTCTGGAAGCGACAAGGCATGGATTACCGATCGTGGAACCATGTTTGGCTATCAGGACATGATTGTTGATTTTAGGGGAATTCCTACCATGAGAGCCATAGCTCCTACGGTTTTGGATGTCACACATTCGCTACAGCAACCCAATCAAAGTGCTGGTGTTACGGGTGGACGACCAGATATGATCGAAACCATTGCTAGAGCAGGTGTGGTCAATAAGGTTGATGGTTTGTTTATTGAAACACATTTCGATCCTGCCAATGCCAAAAGCGATGGTGCCAATATGTTACATCTTGATAATCTAGAGCGTTTACTTTCAAACTTAACTGCAATAAGAAAAACCGTCAATAGTTTATGATTGATATACTGTTGTATACAGTAGGTTGGATAATTCTCAGAGTAACATACCCTAATAAAGACAAACGAGATACGGTTTTAAAACATAAGTATGAGAATGACCTTGTAGTGGTTGCCATGGAATATCCATTAAAAATTTTCGCAGTGGTGTTCATTGTTGTACTTATTTTCTTATTGAACTCATCTTGACTTTTTGTTTTTAACCGAAAATAAGGTGAAATTTGTTCAGATAAGGCACTTTTTGAAAGACATAGCCATAGCTACGGCTAAAAAAAGTAACGAAATATGAGCGAATTTGAACTATTTTTTAGGAAATGGAAAAAATCAAGATAAGTTCATTATTATCAATGCTATTATAAGCCCTATTCCACAAAACATCATGATAGACGAAATCGAAATTAGAGAGGCAACCTTGGATGATATTCCTGAAATCACTACAGTGTTTAGAGACACTATACGTACAGTAAATAGCCGTGACTACAATGAAAAGCAAATACAGGTATGGGCTTCAGGTGCTGATGACATTGACAAATGGAAAAAACGTATTGAAAAGCACTATTTCATTGTGGCAGTAATAGGTGATGTTATTGTTGGTTTTTCATACTTAACCAATGGCAATTATCTCGACGGATTATTTGTTCACAAAGATTACCAACGGAAAACAATCGCTTCCAAATTACTTCGGATTATGGAATCACGAGTGTCCATCAATGGGTTTGACACGATTAGATCTGACGTCAGCATTACGGCTTTACCTTTTTTTGATTCTCATTTCTACGAAGTCGAAAAGAAACAAAAGAAATCGTTTAAAGGCTTGGTCTTTGAAAACTACATTGTATATAAAGACTTATAGTTTAAGACCTTTGTTTTCTGATAAGCTTAAACGGGTTGGTATTGAGTTCTAATTGGTGATTGAGTACATATACAATAGGTTCATCCAGAATATCCTGAACCGACTTATAACGCAAGGATGTTACCGTTTTTCTATTGGAGTTCTCGAATAATTCAGTGAACTCCATCATTTCATCACGATGCCAAAACCCCAAATCGACATAATCCTTGGATTGATTTAAGAAACATAAGGGAATTCCATTGTAAAAATAGAAAGGGATTTTCCATTTGAATAATAATTCAGCTTCAGGAACTACTGCTTCAATGATTGATTTAAGATGCAAGAGTATGGACCTGTAAGGTTCATCTTGATTTATGATATAGGCTTCGGCTGGATTCACAATTTTTAATTAGCGATTAATGTAAAATTAATAAAAAATTATAGCGTAAAATTAAAATAAAATTATTTACTTTGTATTTCAAAGTACTTTATTATTATGAGCAATGAAGATTATTTAAAAGACATCAGTGAGATCAAGAACCTAATGAATAAATCCTCGCGCTTTATTTCACTTAGTGGTTTATCTGGAATTTTAGCAGGAATCTATGCACTTATAGGTGCGGCAGTCACCTATTGGCTTGTTATGACATACAGTGGAGGCACATTGTTTATATTTCATGGTTGGGTGTTTTGGGTGAGCATGGGAATTCTTTTTTTGGTTGCTCTACTTAGTGTTCTTACAGGTGCTTTCCTCACTATGCGAAAAGCAAAAAAGAATAGCGAGCATATTTGGGATAACTCGTCACGTCGGTTGCTTTTTAACTTTTTGGTACCCTTGGTTGTAGGTGGCATTTATTGTCTTATCATTTTATATCAAGGAAGATATGGACAGACAGCTGGATTGATGCTTATATTTTACGGTTTGGCCTTGGTAAGCGCCTCAAAATATAGTTTAGGTGATATTAGATATTTGGGATATATTGAAATAATTCTTGGGCTTATTGCAAGTTATTATGTAGGCTACGGATTTTGGCTTTGGGTTTTGGGATTTGGCATTATGCACATAGTCTATGGAACCTGGATGCACTTTAAATACGATAGGCAATAGCATATAGCATGCCTTGTCATTTTAGTAATTTAAACTAAACAGTAAATCTTGAGTATCATCAACAACATAAATAAAGTCTTTGACCATCGTATTCGGTTGGGCATTATGTCGATTTTAATGGTGAACGAATATGCCGATTTTAATACGCTGAAGGAATTACTAGGTGCTACAGATGGCAACTTGGCCAGTCATTCCAAAGCGCTTGAAAAAGCTGAATACATTAAAGTTGAAAAACAGTTTATCGGCAGAAAACCTAATACACGTTACGCTACCACAAAGTTAGGTAGAGCTGAATTTAAAAAACATATTGAAGCATTGGAAAAGTTAATTGGTGGCTAGTGGAAAAAAAGAAAATTTTCAAAACCTAATAAATATCCGTTTCAAAAACTTTAAACAGAAACAAACGATTAAACCGAAAATCATGACAAATACTAAATCATGTCTAACAGATGATAGTCTTAACTAAAACAAGGAACATTTTTTTTATAATTTCACTTTGTATTTCAAAGTACTTTAAATCTTAACCATATGAAACGAATCGCTATTATTATTGCCTCTTTCCTCTTCAGTATGCTTTTTTTTGAAAAACATATCGGACTAAACCTATCGCTCTTTTCCATCATCTCAGTGGTACTACTCTACATCTATAACCCAAAACAGTTTCGTCATAAACCTACCATACTTTACGCACTCGTTTATCTAATCACTGCTGCATTTGTTTTTGTAAACCATTCGGTGTTATCAATAATTGCCAATTGTGCCGCATTTTTAAACTTAATAGGTGTTGTCTCCCAGAATAAGACATCAATATATGTGCAATGGTTAAATGGAATATTTAGTGCCATCGCAGGATTATTGTATAGAACTTTCGAAAAGGACAGCCATAAAAATACTACTCATTGGAAAAAAGACATTGACATACTTCACCTCAGCAAACTCATAGGTATTCCGTTGGTATTTATGGTCGTGTTTGTATTGCTTTATAAAAATGGAAATCCGATTTTTGAGACCCTTATTTCAAAAATCAATTTCGATTTCATCAACCTTCAATGGTTGCTTTTTACAGTTTTGGGTTACTTCCTCTTCAGCAATATCTCACAGCCTGTCGTTGTGGAACCTGCAACTTCAAACGACTTGAACACACCAAATCATCTTTTTAAATCCGAGCACTTTTCCGTAGATCTTCTGAAAAAGGAACAGCAAATCGGCATTACGTTACTAGGACTTCTAAATCTATTGCTTCTCCTCTACATAGCAACAGACATTATGTTTATGGTTAACACTACAACAACTGCTGCTTCAGCAATGTCGAACCAAGTGCACAATGGTATAAATACCCTCATTGCCTCCATTGTAATTGCAATTGTCATAATCCTATTTGTGTTTAGAGGCGATCTCAATTTCTATAAACACAACAGGCATCTTAGGTTACTCACATACCTGTGGATTGCCCTTAATGTTGTATTAATTGCATTAATAGCCCTTAAAAACCAAACTTACATTACCTCATTTGGCCTTACCTACAAACGTATTGGTGTTCATGTATATATTTTATTGACCTTGGTTGGTTTAATCACCACCTTTTTAAAGGTTATGAACATAAAAAACCTTGCGTATTTGTTCAGGCAGAATTCAAAAATCGCATTTATTGCACTTATCATCCTTAGTACCATAAACTGGGATTATCAAATCACAAAATACAACTTGACCAGTGCCAAGGAATTTGACATTGATTATCTCATTAGGCTTTCCGATCGCAATACCATTTTGTTATATGACATTAAGGAAACACTCCAAATTTCCCAACAGCACAAGAATAGAATTGACACAAAATACTGGTTATATATTGAAGATATGTTACAAAGTGATTGGCAAGAATACGCATACGAAACATTTGAAATTGACAACAGACATCCTAGTTATGAATTTACCGAGTAATCTTTCCAAATCAAGCGTATTGGCGGCAGTTGTGTTTTGGGTCATCATTGGTGTAAAGGATTTCAACAGCGACATGATACCGTTTATGCTTTTGTCCTTTATTCCAATATTCCTCATGGTTACTGTTGTGATATTGCTTACTATTTGTCCGTTTTTCTGGTTAAAGGAAAACCCAAATTTCAATAAGAAAAATGTTTTCAAAACATATTTTCCGTTCTATTCGATCATCATATTTTCCATTTGCATCTATGGAATTATTTGCTCTGGATATGATACTTATCTCATCGCATTTTTTTCATCGGTTTATATCACTACGACTCAATCTTGGTTTTGGCTCGCAAAAGAAAAAACACATGCAAGCACTTAGGAAACGATTTATCGAATGGCTTTTTGAGCACTCTCAAAACCTATATACAAAGCTTTTCAAAGCTCATAATTCTTGGGGAATTTCCCGTCGAGAACTGCTCGCTTATCCAAGAGCGTCATTTGGTTGGCATTTGGGAAAATTTTTGGATGACAATGGGTTTGAACTCATACCAAAAGTTGAGCGACACGACGCTTACCATACCTTAACAGGCTATGGAACCAAAGTACAAGACGAAATTGCCTTGCAATGTTTGTGCTTCGGAAATGGTAAACGCAGCTTGTATTTATATGGCGCAATGACTCTTGGCATCTTAATCTTACCAGACTATTTAAGGTATTATTACAAATCATTTCTCATCGGAAAGCAGGCCAATCCGTTTCATCATTTTGACTATAGTAAATTACTGAAGGTAAATTTTGAAACCTTTAGACATACCATTTTTTCACAAAAAACCATCCATAACATAGTTCTAAAATGAAGATATTTCTCGACACATACCATATAAATTGTATTCTAAAAATAGCTTCAGCATGAAACACTTAAAACGTCTAACATTGATTATCGCACTAGGTATCACACTTATTCTGTTGATTAATTATAAAATTAGTCATCAAGCGAAAAACCATATATACAATACAGTAAGTGACATTCCTGAAAACAAGGTTGGCTTACTATTGGGTACAATTAAATACTTGTCCAATGGCAATGTGAACTTATATTACACCTACCGAATTGAAGCCACTGTAGCACTCTACAAGGCTGGAAAGATAGAATTTGTACTAGTAAGTGGTGACAATAGTAGAAAATCATATGATGAACCAACGGCATTTAAGGATGATCTAATAGCGCAAGGCATACCAGAGGAAAACATCTTCCTCGACTATGCTGGTTTCCGAACTTTAGATTCGGTCATAAGGGCAAAACACATATTCGGACAAGATTCGGTAACCATAATTTCCCAGCAATTTCATAACGAACGTGCCTTATATCTAGCCAAATACAACAAAATCAAAGCTATTGCATTTAATGCAAAGGATGTACAAGGTCGCTACGGACTTAAAGTCCGATTACGAGAATATTTAGCAAGATCAAAAGCCGCCTTAGATGTATTATGTAACACACAACCCAAATTTTTGGGAAAACCCATTGAAATCAAATGACCATCAAATTCAACAAGCCCTTTTTTGCAACAAGTCTGGTGCTGCTCTCAACAGAAATTTGCATAGCAGCATTTTTAACCGAAGGTTTCATTAGGCATACCTTTGGCGATTTTTTGGTGGTCATTTTAATCTATTGTGGACTGCGAAGTTTTTTAAACCTAAAACCTTTATATCTAGCCATAGGTGTTTTATCATTTGCATTTCTTATAGAATTCCTTCAGAAATACAATCTGTTGGAATATTTGGGCTTGAGTCACAATAAGCTAGCCATTGTTGTGTTGGGAAGCACTTTTGAAATCACCGACCTTATTGCTTACACCTTAGGAGTTATCACCGTTTTTTTGATTGACACCATGTTTGGTAATTCCCGAACCATAAAACAAACAGAAACCCATAAATCATAAAAACACACTACAGTTATGGACACTTTTAAAACTTTGGTATTACATAGATTCAAATTATTATCCCTATTGACCATTTCAATGGTATTGAGTATCACTTTACTCATGATACGCATGAAACTTCATCAATCCTATTATTTACTGTTTTTAGTATGGAATCTATTCTTGGCCGTGATACCATTTACTATCACGACAATATTAATGAGTAAGCAAAGATTGCATGCGATAAGTTTTGCAGTGGTCTTTTTCTTTTGGCTATTGTTCTTGCCCAATGCTCCTTATATCATCACAGATTTGTTGCATTTAACACGTACCAATCAACATTTTTTATGGTTGGATATTTTAGTGATCATGTCTTTTGCCTTCAACGGCTTGGTACTGTTTTTCTTGTCGCTTTCTGATATGGAAAAACTACTAAGACTTCGATTTAAGGCACACTATGTATTCGCAATGCTTCTAATCATTTTTGGACTTACAGCCTTCGGAATTTACCTTGGCAGATTTTTGAGATACAATTCCTGGGAAATCATAGATCAACCTTTTGCCTTATTTTCTGATATTTTTGACATTATTTTCAAGCCACAGGTTGAAGCTTGGATATTCACGTTAACATTTGGAAGTTTCCTGGCAGTTTCCTATTGGATACTCAAAGCCCAAAAAGAAAAAACAATTGAGGATTAACTACTCCAAACCATCAACATAATCCTTTAGATAAGCAAATCTTTCGGTAAGCTTTCCTTCAGAAGTTGTAATCTTAGCGCGCTTGAGAATACCACGCTCATCACCATTGAAGAAGGCAGGAATCACATGTTCCAAAAACATGTCTCCGAAACCTTCACTGGCATCTTTTGGTAATTCGCAAGGGAGATTATCCACTGCCATTACAGTGATGGCTTCATCAGCATCAAAACCCACTTCAGATTCAGAATGTGGATCATAACCATAAAACGGATCGGCTATGGTAGACGGTCGAATGGTACTTGCTACGGGTCCATCGATATCACATGAAATATCAGCCACAAGATTTATTCTAAACTCTGGATGTTTGGCATCTTCCCTTGTAAAAATAAAAGGCGCACCATCACCATAAAAATGACCAGCAATAAACACATCTGACTCCTTGGCATAAGGCATGAAATTACTTTCGTAGCCACTAGGATCTTTATAGAATTCCCACTTATTACCCACTTTACCATCTGAACGCTTTGCGTATTCCATAACATCTGCCATGACATAAACTGGTTCGGTGAACTGTGATGTTAAATATAAGGCATCACTAACTTGCTTAATTTGCAGGTGATCTAGTATTTCCTTAGCTCCCATGGCAACTTTACCAGTTCCTGACAGGACAATCTTAATATTTGGCAATGTAATTTTATCCAGTTCGGCCTTGACCTCATCTAAATCGGCCAAGTGTTCAACCTTCGGCAGTTCGAACAATTTATCCCTAAGTCCTAGTGCACGAAATCCATTGTAAGCACCAACCAATCCTGCATATCGGCCAAAACCGATCAATCGAGAACCGCTTTTTTTAACGATAGTTTCATGGTCGTACATCTCTATACACTTATTGAGCATCTCAACCAATAGCTTCCGATTATAGGGTTGCTTTTTGATGGTATGTGAGAAGTAGAAGTATTTTTTATTCGGAATTAAATGCTCAAGTGGCACTTCTTTAACACCTAGTAGCACATCACAATCGGAAACATCGTCGGTTACCGTAAAACCCATTTGGCGATAGGCCTCATCTGGAAATACCCGAATATCTGAAGACTCAACAATAAATTCTGCCTGTGGAAACTTTGTTCTGGCTTCGGCCAGTTTTTCTGGAGAAAACACCACACGTCTATCTGGTGGGTTTTTGCGTTCTTTGATGATTCCGAATTTCATAGAGAATGTAAATTTCAACGAAAATAAGTCGATTTATTCCTATTTCCAAAGGTTTAAGATTATCTCTATCAAACCTCAAAAGAATACGACAAATTACGTATTGCTTTTTTTGCGAAAATTGGTGTACTTCGTTTAAAAACTTAGTATCATGAAAACCATACTGACAACTCTGTTTTTTATTGCTTTTATGTTGTTCTTTGTAAATGCACAAGACGGACATTATTGGCAAAATGGAACTGGCTTACCTAAAATATTACCTAATTCAGACAATTCAAAATTAGCGGTACTTACTTATGATCGTCTTACTATTTTCGATTTAAAAAATGGACAACCACTTACCACACATAATTTTGTATATAATAATGGTCCCTTATTTGATCAAGGCACTCGTATATCTTCCAATACTGATGATTTTAATTTCCTTACCATTCAAAACACTAAGGGTTCATGGTGGCACTTAAACACTTACAAAAATAGTTTTGACAAATTAAATTATAACAAGACCCATTTTATATATGGCTTGGATTACAAAAACCGTGTCATTGCCTATGATTATAAATCAAAGGAGGTATATATTCAGGAGAATGGCGAAAACAAAATAATTGATACGATCGATAAGCCTGCTGACATCTATATTTTCCCACAAGGAAGAACGGCATATTACTTAAAAGGAAAAAGGTTATACTATTACAATTTCACTACTGATACAACCGAAAAGTTTCCAAAGAATGCCAATTTTTCAACTGGAAACACAGTACATTCATCTATGCCCAACTGGATATTTTATAAAATGGGCCACAACATCGTGCAACATAACATATTAACTAATGATGAGGAATTAATCCCAGAGTCTAATCAGAAAAAATTCTTCCCAAAACCTTATCACAAATGTATCAAGAACCTTGTCCAATCAAAACGTGCTTTGGGCAATGGTAAATTCTTTTATGCCTTGCAAGTCGACACCACTTTAACAATGTCAGCACCTGAAACTATAAAAGAGAAACCTTATATGGTGGTGCAATACAATACAGAAACTTGTCAAAAGGAGCAGGATATCCATTTTAGCATGAATACTGAAGCATTTTTAGCAAAACAATCACAGATAATTGCTGACCTAGAGGCAAAGAAAGTAGAAGAGGAAGCCAAAAAGAGCCAAGCAGCTTTGGACGCTAAAAAAGCAGATCAGGACATTAAAGAGTTCTTTATGAATTTCAGTCAAATATCAACAAACAATGAAATTGACATGGGTTCAGTACAAGGACGGAATATCTCAAATCTTGCCCTTACCAAAAAGTTATTGGGAAATGTGAACGGTCAAGTACATGCAATTGGCTGGATAAAGGATTGCTATGGAGAGTCCAAACTATTGCTCATTGCCATAAATAGCAACAATAATACAGATTTTAGGATTTTGCGTATTAGCAACAAAGGGCAAAATTGGGGACATAAACACATTGTTAGCGTACCGATAGTAAATGGAAAAATTGGTGCATATACCTCTATAAGTTTTCAGGAATTTGGTAATCTGTTCTATGTAAAATACACAAAGAAGGACATACGCACTAACAAAACCACAAGTAATAAAATTGAAGCCCATTGTGGTGGTAAATGGAACTAAAAAAACCCAATCTTATGAAGACCTATATTCTATCTATCTTATTTATATTTACAACATTGATTTCTTTTAGTCAGGACAGTAATTCAGCCATTAAAAAATTCGGTGCTGCATACAATGATCGAGACATCTCAAAGATGGAAGCTGCCGCAGACGAATATTTGAGCTATGAATCTGAAAATTCCTGGCCATACATCTATAAGGCTTTTGTCCTTATTTTAAAGAATGATATCACCAATGCCAAAAAATATAGTCAAGCAGCACATCATCTCTATCCCATTTTAGACAGTAACTATGCCATACAAAGCTATATTGCATTTTTGGAAGGAAATCTGGCAGAAGCTCAACGTACCATGAATTTTGCCTATCAGCTTAGCTTCGAGGAAAACGCTGTACAAAACACCATAGATGAACTCAATATGATGGAGCAAGTGATGAGCAAGGATTTTTCCACTTTAAAAACGTATGCCCAAGAAGCAAATGCCGCATCTAAGAATTCGTCAGTAATGATAAAACAATACAATGATTGTATAAATATGCGTTTTGAAGCCAAAAGCTGTGATATGGATGCAGCTTTAAAATACTACAATGGCTTTCAAACACAAAACCCAACAATAACTCTAAACGCAATATATTTCAAAGGATTGGCACACTATAAAAATGCCCAATGGAATGATGCTAGAACAGCACTTGAAACGTTTGTCAATCATCCTGATGCCAGTAAATATGCCTCTGCTTACGCATTAGCCACTGCATATGAACGTTTGTCTTGGTATGACGATTTTGATGCCAACAGATTGTATTTAATGACAAGTAAAGGCCTTGAGGCATTAAAAAAGTTTCCGTTTTCAACATACATTAAATGCGATCTTTTATTTAGGAATGTCCTTGCCTTAAGGAATATGGGTAAAGAAAAGGAAGCTTTAGCTGCGACAGAGCAACTCTTGAAACTAGCTACCCAGCTCAATTATACACGGAAGATTATTGAGGCGAATAATAGTATTGGTGTGTATTACATAAATAATTTTAGCTCTAACTCATCATCACTAGCCAATCAATACTTGAGCAAAGCTTACAGTGATGCCATTCGATTTGGTGACAAACATCTTGAAAACAATGTAGCAATTAATTATGCCTTTGCGTTATGGAAACTAGGCAACAAAAATAGAGCAATCGAACTTACCAACAAGGCCTATGATTACAGAGTAAACAACGAACAATATGATGAAGCTCAAAATGCCGCTAACAATTTAGCTTTTATGCTTTTTGCAACCAATGATTACACCAATGCCGCAAACTTCTTTAGGAAAGCTGTCAGTATAACCGAAGATCACATAAAAAACATGTCAGCCTCACAGCGTTTGGTAACCATGAACAACCATAGCAGTGCCTATTCAGGTTTAATCATGTCACTCCAAAAACTCAACGACGCCAAAGCACTCTTTAGAGTTCAAGATATGAATAGAAGTAGATTGTTACGTACAAAATTAGACAAAAACCTACCTAGCGCAAGCTTAGTTCAAGTACAGCAAAATCTTAGCGATGATGACGTGTTATTATATTACTCGCAAGCCACTCCTGGTGAAATGATCGTGAACGTAATCACGAAAACTTCTGCTTCAATAGGATACAATTTTCCGGTAGACGATTGGCTGTTGATCAAGAAAAAATTCATTAATGCCGTCAACAAACAACCAAACTCACTTAACGGTTATGTGACCAAACTCAATGAGGAAATTATAGATGGTGTTGTGTATAGGCACCAAAGCAAGGAAAATGCTTTCAAGGCCAAGGATTTTGACCAATTTATCTCGTTATCGAGGGAACTACTACAGAGTAGTGATGGCGCAATGAAAAACCTTCAGGACACTTTTTTAAAACATTGGTATACCTTCCTCATTAGACCAATCGAGAGTAAAATAGCTGGAAAGAAACGCCTAATAATTAGCGCAGAAGGCGAGCTCAACACCATGCCATTTGAAGCATTTATGGATAGCAACAACAACTATCTTATTCAAAAATACGATATCAAATACATTCCTTCAGCAACAGTTTGGTTATCACTTCGGAATCGAACCTACTCTAACAGTAGAAAATCCTTACTCGCTATGGGTGGTGCTACTTATCAACCACAGGGAAGTATGGAAGGCTCTATTAGAAATGCTAACAGCCTATACGAATTGCAAGATGCAATAACAACAAAAATAAATACAAAAAACACCAACCTGTCTACCGAACTTAGTGCATTGGGTTTTGGTGGTGCCAATTACTTACCAGGTACTTTACGAGAAGTTGAAAATTTAAAGCAGATAGTACCTGAAGCAAAAATATTGGTCGGTGAACAAATGAAAGAAAGTGACATTAAGCGTCTCAATACATCAAACGAACTAGCCAATTATAAGTGGTTGCACATCGCAACGCATGGTTTTGCATTGAACAATATTCCAGAATTATCAGGCGTAATGATGACACAACCTACACATGGTGATGGAAATGAAGATATGTTTTTGTTGGCTCATGAAATTGAAGGTTTAAATCTCAATGCAGACCTGGCTGTGCTAAGTGCATGTGAAACAGCGTTAGGTAAGAGTTATGGAGGTGAAGGCATTAATGGCTTAAATTCTGCTCTGCTAACTGCTGGTGCCAACAATACTTTATTGAGCCTTTGGCCTGTAAATGATTCAGGAACAATGATATTTATGACAGAAGTCTACAACAATCTACATAATGGAAATATGAGCGTTGAAGATGCCACAAACCAAGCTAAGCGCAAAATGCTCTCTGGTGTTTATGGTGCTGAGTTTGCCACTCCTGTGATTTGGGCTCCTTTTGTTTTAAATGGAAAATAAGAACAAAAACTGACATTTTTTCTGAATGTCTTGATGAAACCATATTGGTATGACTTTTGAATAATTTTTTAGTACTTTCGTACTCCTCTTGACGTTTTGGAACTGCAATGTTTATAGTTTCAGAAAACGAAAGGATTAATGCGGAGCAAATTGCGTTAAGGATTGATGCGGCATCCTTTTTGCTTGAGATAGACCTTTTCGACTGCGATTAAGGTGACAAAGCAAAAAGATACAGCGGAAAGCCTGACCCTCTGTAGTCTTTACGAAAGAGGGTAACGCCCAAAAAATAATTACTGAAAGGGGTCGACTGGTTTTGACAGCGAGACTTATTAAACAGTAAGCACGTCGTGTAATGGCATTGATACACGTAAAAGGCTAGACCACATTTTAAACGGCGAGAATAACTACGCTTTAGCTGCCTAATCTGAATTATAGTAAGATTAAGCCTCGGCTCACTAGGTGAGCAAGCTTTATGTCTCCTGAAAGCCTTGGTTAATGGCGTTCTAATTAGAGGCATCGTAAATATTGACTAAGATCGTGTAGCGCTTTGATGCACTTTCGAGATTAAAAAGCTAAGTGATGGATAGGTTGTCTTTTACCAGCCCATCATCGAAAACCCAAGAATAGACTAAGCGTGTAGAAAGCTCTTTGGTAGCTTGTTTGGACGAGAGTTCGATTCTCTCCGACTCCACATAAAACCCTTGTATTACCAATAAATACAAGGGCTTTTATTTTGGTTAATAATTTCGTTGGTTTTTTGTTTTAATTAGAAAATATTAATTACAAATTATATTTATTATGGATATTGAAAATCAGACTTTTCACACGAGAATACATGTCTTAGATTTGGTAAAATACTATTCGTTTTTTTGATAAATTAATGAAATATACAGCTATTCTTGTCTTATTCTTTTAGTACATCTAAAACAAAACAGTAGATTGTTGTCGAAATTTAATTAAAAATATCAAAATAGTTTGACTTTTTCCTTAACACCACCCACACGTTCTGAAGCTTTGTGTGCCTAGCCCATAAGTAGACAGAATGGACCACTTTTATTTCCCTTAACCTTTTTTATTTTGGTTCTTTTTCAAAAACGAAAATATCCCTTTTTTCTTTTTGGTTTTATCGTCAGTGTCGGTTTCAAATTCACGCTCTTTTTTATCCTTTGTAAACAAACGTTTTAAAAACCCATCACGCTTTTCATCTTCGCACTCCAATGCTGCCATAACCTCTTTTGAAGGAGTCTCAAATTTGGCTTGGGTTAGGGTAGCAAATTGTTGATTTTGATTTAGCTGTTTTAAAAACTGGGCCACAATTGGCAATGCAGAGTTGGCACCTTGTCCAATGGATGTATGACTAAATCCAATACGATGATCGTCATTTCCAACCCAAGACAACATAACTAATTTAGGACTTATACCAAGAAACCAACCATCCTTATTGTTTTGTGTTGTCCCAGTTTTTCCTGCAAGGTCATTTTGCAATCCGTATTGCGTTCTTAGACGCTGTGCAGTTCCAGAATTGACGGTAGACTTCATCATCTCGATCATGGTTTGCCTTGTATCATTTGAGAAGACTTCAACCAAATTTTGCTTCTTTTCATCTTCATAGATAACATTACCCATTTTATCTTCAATTTTTGTGATGTAATGAGGTTTGGAAATCTTACCATCATTCACATAACTTGTATAAGCACCAATGAGTTCGAGCATTGACACCTGTCCGGTTCCCAAAGCCAAAGAAGGTACTTCGGGTAATTCTGAAGAAATTCCCATCAATCTTGCCTGTGCGATAACTGTGTCAATTCCTACATCTTCCAATACCTTCACAGCTATGGTATTCACAGATTCGCTGATTGCCTTTTCAATTGAATAGTTTAGATGTCGATCGGTTTCTTCCTTTCCACCATTCGTTGGCGTCCAACCTTTTTGATTGGTATAGGTGATTTCCTTAACAGGATAATATGTACAAGGCGCCATCCCTTGTTCGAGTGCTGCAGTATATACAATTGGCTTAAACGTCGATCCAACTTGTCGTTTCGAATCTGATACATGATCATATTTAAAATGGTCAAAGTTGATGCCTCCAACATAGGCTTTAATTGCTCCACTACTAGGATCTACAGCCACAAAACCAGCATTCAAAAATTTCATAGTGTGTTCTAAGCTGTCTATGATGGAGGCATTCCTTACCTCGTCTCCTTCCCATGAAAACAGCTTGAATTTACTCTTAGCATTCAAGCTATCCATGATCTGCTTATCTGTCCATTGCTTCTTTTTTAGGGATTTATAAACATCCAACTCCTTGATGCGTTGATCCATCAACGCTTTATGTTTTAGCCAAGGTGCATTTGCACCATAAGCCTTTTCAAATTGGGACTGCAAGGTCTTCATGTGACTCTTCATGGCGTTTTCGGCATAGCGCTGCATGTCAATGTCTAAAGTGGTATAAATCCTCAACCCATCCTTGTAAAGGTTATACGTTGATTGATTTGCCTTGTTCAAACTGTCCAATACGGTCTTGACTTCCAAACGAATCTTTTCTCTAAAATAGGGTGCAATACCATTATTATGGCTAAACGTTCTGTAATCAACTTCGAGAGGCAACTGACTTGCTTTTACTTTCGTCGCTTCATCGATGTAACTATACTTTTCCATTTGCTGAAGCACAACGTCTCGACGTAATTGACTTCGCTCTGGAAAAAGTCTGGGATTATAACTATGTGTTGCTTTTAATGTTCCGACCAATGTTGCAGCTTGAGACAGGCTTAAGTCTGTTGCTTTGGTATTGAAAAACTTTTGGGAGGCACTTTCAATGCCGAAAGTATTTTCACTGAAAGGTACTGTATTTAAGTATAATGCAATGATGTCTTCCTTTGTGTAAATACTTTCAAAGCGTTTGGCGATGATCATTTCCTTTAACTTATTCACTGGCATTGAAAACCAACCAAAATCTTGTCTTCCATAGATATTTTTAGCCAATTGCTGACTAATCGTACTTCCGCCACCTGCTGATGTATCCTGCATTAGAATGGATTTAAAAAACACCCGAAAAAAACTGCGGTAATCTACACCAGAATGTTCATAAAACCTTGAATCTTCTGTAGCTACCAACGCATTGACTAAATGTTGTGGTAGTTGATCATAGGGCACAACTTGACGATCAAAAATAAAGTACTTTCCGAGTATTTCGGTATTTGCGTCCAAGACAACAGTGGCTTCAGCCTGTTTAATGGATTTCAATTCGTCGGTTGATGGTAACTTTCCCCAAAGTCCGATATACACCGAACACCAGAATAACAACATCAAGGTTAAACCCAATACAATACCCTTTAACACACGTTTTAACCAAATTGATTTTAGGGAAATGCTCATAAGTTGTAGTTTCTGATTGATCATTATGCCTTATATACGCTCTAAATGGCACAATAGACGTTACGATTTGAATGCCATTTACATAATGATTATATTACAACAACGAATTACAATTCACTCTATTATGCTAAGACTTTATCTTATAGGTATATGTATTTTGATCATTGCCATTTTAGCCAATACCATCATTGTGAAGCTCGGACTGAAATCTTGGTATGATTTTATTGAAATGCTAAATTCAGAAGGCACATCTACCCTCTCAAAAACTCGAGCTATAGATTATTTATGGTTATTTTTAGGCTATCCTTTGGTGTTGAGTTTAGGGTATCTGATAGGAGATAAATTATATCGTGCCCTACTGTAAGACAATGCAACGATTATCGACAAAAAAGAGATAAATTTCAATAATACATATAAAAACAGAAAGGACAATTAACTATGCTCACCTGGAAAGATGTTATCAATTTTTCCGTAAACGGAAATCCAAAACCTGATATACGCGTTGAAAAAACAGAAACCGAATGGCAAGCACAATTAACACCTGAACAATTTCGTATTACACGACTTAAAGGTACAGAAAGAGCTCACAGTGGTGAACTTTGTAGTATTTATGATGCAGGCAAATACAATTGCGTGTGCTGTAACACTCCCTTGTTTGACTCTACTATTAAATTCAGCTCTGGTACAGGTTGGCCAAGTTTTACACAACCTATTAAGGTTAATGCCATTAAATATGATAGAGACACATCCTACGGAATGGTTCGTGTGGAAGTGATGTGCAATACTTGTGATGCACATTTAGGTCATGTGTTTCCTGATGGACCAGAACCTAGCGGATTACGTTATTGTATCAATTCAGAATCCATGATTTTAGAAAAGGAGACAGCCTTATGACCTCTAAAAATTTACAAATTGCCACCTTAGGCGGAGGTTGTTTCTGGTGTACAGAAGCTGTATTCCAAGAAGTTAAAGGCGTGGAAAACGTGGTTTCTGGTTATTCTGGCGGAAATGTTCCCGGAAAACCCACATACAGGGAAGTATGCTCTGGATTGACTGGTCATGCCGAAGTGATTCAAATTACTTTTGACGCTAATGTGATATCGTATGAGGATATTCTGGTAATTTTTATGACAACCCACGATCCAACTACATTGAACCAACAAGGTGCAGATCGTGGCACGCAATATCGTTCTGTTATTTTTTACCACAATAATATTCAAAAAGAAACTGCCGAAACTGTTCTCAAGGAACTGGCTGCATATTATGAAAATCCGATAGTCACTGAAATTTCAGAAGCTGTAATATTTTACGACGCTGAAAAAGAGCATCAAGACTATTATCGAAATCACCAATCGCAAGGCTATTGTAGTTTTGTAATTACGCCAAAACTGATGAAACTTAGAAAGCTTCATGCCGATAAATTGAAGTAAACCCAATCTCAACATATGTCTATTATGTGAGATAGAACCCATGATTTCGCAAGTATAAATAGGTGTCGACTGCGCCTGTATACACGACAAAAACATGCTCAACCTGACTTATTTTGGTAGAAATCGAAAGCTCAATAATGAAGGTATTTATCCAATCGCAATTAAAAAAGACGCGTTGGGTTATTTCTTAATAAAAACAGTTTTTGGATTAACAAATTCCATGATGCCTTCTTTGGACAGCTCTCTGCCATAACCGGATGCTTTAGTCCCTCCAAACGGCAACCTTGGATCGGATTTTACCATTTCATTTACAAAAAACGCACCATCTTCTATAGCGTTAATCTTCATTTTGGCTTTTTTCACATCCTTTGTAAAAACCATTGTTCCCAAACCAAAATTAGTTTCCGATGCCAAGCGATAAGCTTCCTCTTCATCTTTAACCTTAACTACAGCAGCCACTGGGCCAAATACTTCTTCATCAAACAGTGGCATTCCTGGCTGAACATGCTCAACAATAGTAGGTTGGTATTGAGCTCCATTCCTTTGGTTTCCTAGTGTAATACTAGCTCCTTTTTCTAAGGATTTATGAACTTGTTCTTCTACTTCCTTAGCGAGAGTTTCAGAGGCCATGGATGCAATTTCAGTAGCTTCAAGCATAGGATTACCAAAGGTATATTTAGAAACATGAGATTTAAATTGACTCATGAAATCGTCATAGATTGCCTCTTCTACAATAAAGCGCTTTGCAGCTATACAACTTTGTCCAGCATTTTGCATGCGTGCCCAAGACATGGTTTTGATGTATTTCTTCAACTGAGCATCCCTCAACACAATACAAGCATTATTGCCACCAAGCTCCAAAACGGTTTTCTTTAAATGCTTGCCAGACACTTCAGCAATTTTCCGTCCTGCAGCTTCACTTCCTGTTAAGCTAACCGCTTTAACAATTGGATGACCTATGACATCTTCGACTTGATCATGTGTAATCAATAGCGTCTGAAAACAGCCTTTAGGATAGCCTGCATCAAGGAACAGCTGTTCAATTTCCAAGGCACAACCAGTTGTTATGGAAGAATGTTTCAAAATTGCGGTATTTCCAGCTGTAAGCGTTGGTACCGCAAAACGCATCACTTGCCAAAACGGATAATTCCAAGGCATGATGGCCAAAATGGTTCCTAATGGGTCATAGCTTATAAAACTCTCCTCAGTGTCTGCTTCTATCAATTGATCTGCTAAGAAATCTTCTGCATTCTTGATATAAAAGTCACAAACCCAAGCGCATTTTTCTATTTCCGCTACGCCTTGGGTAATTGGCTTACCCATTTCCTTTGCCATAAGCTCAGCATAGCTGCGCTTTCGCTCTAAAAGTAATTCAGCTACATTTGACAACAGTTTACAACGCTTGTTTATGGATTTAGCTTTCCATTGTAGGAATTGATGCTTTGCAAGGATCAGTTTCTGTTCTAATTCACTATCAGAAATCAAGCTATAGGCTTTTAATTCTTCTTGGGTATAGGGATTCTTAGTGGTGATTGTGCTCATTTTTTCTTATTAAAATAAAAGATTTTAAGTTTTTAAAAGGACAATTATTGACATTTAATATAATTTTAGGAATTATAAAACATTGATAAATGGAGAAAACCGTTTCTGATGCCATAGCATATAGACGTTCAACACGAGTTTACAAAAATGAACCCATTGACACTGAAAAAGTAAAACAATGCTTGTTCAATGCGTCATTAGCACCAACGAGCAGTAATTTACAGTTATGGGAATTTTACCATGTTACTTCGGAATCTTTACTTAAAGAATTAGCTAAAGCGTGTTTTAATCAGAATGCGGCAAAAACAGCTCAACAATTAGTTGTTATAGTGACTCGAAAAGACCTTTGGAAAAAACGTGCAAAAGCAAACATTGAATTTCTAGACAAAGCATTTGACAAACCCGATTTAGAGCCAAGACTTTTAAAACGTAAAAAACAAGCAACTGATTATTATAACAAATTGATCCCAACGATTTACACTGACGTTTTTGGGATTTTAGGGTTTATCAAATATTGGATATTTCAGATCATAGGACTATTTAGACCTATTTACAGACAGACCAGACAAAGTGATATGCGTATCGTTGCCCATAAAAGTGCTGGACTTGCAGCTCAAAATTTCATGATTAGTATGGCTGCTATTGGTTATGACACTTGTCCGATGGAAGGTAGCGATACATTACGTGTTAAACAAGTATTGAAACTACCTCGAGGTGCAGAAATTAATATGGTCATTGGATGTGGTATACGAGATGAAAAGGGCATTTATGGACCACGTTTTCGCGTTCCTTTTGAAGAGGTTTACTTTGAAAGCTAGTTATCGTTCAAAATTCGCAATCCCTTCCGACAACCAATCTAAATACTCATCAACATTTGGAGTATATCCCACGGGATCAATAAGATTATTTTCATCGAGATCCATCAAGACATAGTAAGGTTGGGTATTCGTTTTATATTTTATGGTTTGTAGTTCGCTCCACTTCTGACCAATATACTTCAGTTTTTTCCCTGGTTTAAGTTTCGAATCCATCACTTCGCTTTCTGGTAGTTTCCGCTTATCGTCAACATACAGGGAAATCAATACTACTTCATTTTTCAACTTTGACAACACATTAGGTTTAACCCAAACATTCTGCTCCATTTTTCTACAATTCACGCAAGCCCAACCTGTAAAATCAATCATTATAGGTTTACCAACTTTTTTAGCATAGGCCAAACCTTTATCATAATCATTAAAAGCCAAAATATCATGAGGTGCCAGCAAATGACCGCCATCTGGCAAATCACCATGATCGGCATTACTCGATCCGCCACCAATTTTGGTGTATCCAACACCATATGGCGATTCACTATAATCTAGAGGTGGTGGAAAAGCGCTTATCAAATTTAGTGGTGCTCCCCAAAGTCCAGGAATCATGTAAATGGTAAACGATAGCGTGAGTAAACCCAATAACAGACGTCCTACGGAAATGTTCTTCAGTGGAGAATCGTGAGGCAACTGTATTTTTCCGAAAAGGTACAAGGATAAGGCTCCAAAAATAGCTATCCATATTGCTATAAACACTTCACGTTCTAGGATATGCCATTGTGAAACCAAATCGGCATTGGATAAAAACTTGAAAGCAAGTGCCAATTCTAAAAATCCTAGCACAACCTTAACGGTATTCAACCATCCACCAGATTTCGGCAAGGAGTTCATCCAACCAGGAAAAGCAGCAAACAGTGCAAACGGCAAAGCCAATGCTAAAGAAAACCCTAGCATCCCAATCATTGGCGCTATACCACCTTCAGAAGCTGAAAGCACAATGATATTACCAACAAATGGACCAGTACAAGAAAACGAAACAATCGCCAAGGCCAAGGCCATGAAAAAAATTCCTGTATAACCTCCTCTATCAGCTTTACGATCAATTTTATTTGCCCAAGAATTTGGTAACATGATCTCAAAAGCACCTAAAAAAGAGATAGCAAAAACCATAAGGATAGCAAAAAATACCAGATTAAAAGTAACACCAGTTGAGAATTCATTAATTGCACTTGCCCCAAAAATTGCTACCACAGCAGTACCTAACACTACATAGATTACAATTATGGATATACCATAAATTATTGCATTTTTAATCCCTTCAGACTTATTTTTACTTTGCTTGGTAAAGAAACTGACTGTCATAGGTATCAATGGAAACACACATGGTGTAAACAATGCGATAAATCCTGCACCTAGACCTAGAATAAAAATCGTCCAAAGACCTTCTTTTTTCTGTTTTTTTTCATCCTCATCAGAAGTAACACTATTCGCATCAGCTTTTATATAGTTTCTTAAATCAAAATTCAAATCGACATAACTTGGTGTTAGGCATTTTTCGTCATCACAAGCCATAAATCCGACTTCTCCTGAAATTGACTTTACAGCATCACTCGTCACTTTTATCTGTTGTCTGAATTCGGCTTTATTCTTGAAGAACTTGATCTTCATTTGAAAGACCTTATCATCAACTTCTTTTCCTTTCTCTTCTGAAGTTATACCAACAAGTTCAACTCCTTCTGGAAGGTTATAAATAAACTCCGTTGGGATTGGACCATCTTCAGGTACACTTTGGGAATAGAGCTTCCAACCTTTATCTATTGACGCTTTAGACACCAAAATATAACTAGAATCTGATATCTTTTCTACAACTGTCTGCCATTTTACGGGTTCTAAAATCTGCGAGACTTCATTAGCGTCTTCAGATTGAAAAGGATTATCATATATGTCATCTGTGACAGACTGTGGATTTTTCGTCTCGTTTAATTTAAAATTGAGATCCACATAATCAGGAGGCAGGCATTTTTCGTCATCACAGGCCATATATTCGACCTCACCTTTAACCAAGGACAACTCATTGTTTAAGATTTTAATCCGTTGTCTGAATTCTGCCTTATCCTCAAAGAACTTAATTTTCATTTGAAAAACAGGATCATCGACAGTGTGTCCTTTTTCTTCAACCGTTGTTCCGTTCAACTCATAGTCTGAACTTTTGGTATAGGTAAAGGTCGTTGGAATTGGACCATCATCTGGTACATTTTGGGAGTACAAATGCCAGCCACTATCAATTGTAGCCGTAGCAATTAAATCATATTCGTTATCTGAAACTTTCTCGACAGAAGTTTGCCATTTTACAGGTTCAAAAACTTGGGCTTTTACCGTGAATACAATCAGCAGAGAACTACACAGCGTTAAGAAAAGATGCTTCATCAAAAACATTTTGGGTTGTAAAACCCAAATGTATAAAAAACCAAGAGATTAAGCACAAGGTTTAAGATACCATTAGGAATGCTTATGATAATAAAAAACCGAGCAAAATGCTCGGTTTTTTATTATTCGATTGTCTTGATTTCATTACCGGAAAACTTCCATTTTTCGAGTCCTCCTTCTAAATCGTAGATCTTGACAAAACCTGCGGCTTTGAGTTTTTTTGTGCATTTAGCACTTCGACCACCTGATTTACAATACACAATTACAGGTTTCGACTTATCCAACTTTAAAATATCCTCTTCAAAAGTTGGTGACAAAATATCAATGTTTTGTGACTTCTCAATAAATCCGTTTGCGTACTCCTGTTGTGTTCTTACGTCAACAAGTTGTACATCTTCCTGTTCTAGAAGCGACTGCATCTCTTCTGGAGTTACCATTTTAACTTCTGTTTGCGGTTCACTCTTGCAACTCATTACCAAAGCAACAAATACAAGTGAACAAATGATCAGTTTGTGTTTCATTTTGATTGATTGTTTAGATTGAAGTTACTTCACCTTTCCATTTGCTGAAGCCTCCAATGAGATTATACGTATCCTTAAATCCTAGCTGATTCATGACACTACACGCTTGAGCACTTCGACCACCAGCCTTACAATAGACATAATAGGTTTTGGATTTGTCTAACTTTTCAATTTCAGAAATGAATCCCTGACCTTTATATATGTCAATAACAATAGCATTTGGAATGATTCCAAGTGCTACTTCCTCTGGTGTCCTAACATCCAAAACTACTGCATTTTTATCTGCGGAAAGTCTTGACATCCATTCGTGTTGTGTTAAATCTGCCATAATTTTAGTTACATCAAGAATCGTGCAAATTTAACGTTTCCTTATGATAAAGACGAAAAAAAATCCGAAGTGTTACACTCCGGATTCTTAAAATTTCATTTTTTTTTCGCTAGACCTTTATTGAGCATCCAATTGCTCTTGTAGTCTCAACAGGCACATCTTCACCTTGCAACAAGGCATCAACTGCGTCCTCTACATATCGCTTGTTCACGGCACTCGCATCTTGATAGTTATCATCGATCGCACCTATATATTTTACCTGAGGTCCTTTTTTGGTGCGCTGCAACACATAAACATGAGGTGTTTTCGTAGCACCATATTGTGGATATATTTTTTGACCTTTATCCATCAAATAAGGAAAAGTAAACCCTTTTGCCTTTGCTCGTGCTTGCATTGCTTCCATATTATCACCTGGCTTCACATCGGTATTATTTGGCATAATCGCAATTACTGGGTAACCTTGATCTGCATACTTCTTATTAAGGGCTTCTACCCTATCTTCATAGGCTACTGCATACGGACACGTATTACAGGTGAAGACGACTATGAAACCTTTGGCATCCTTGAAATCTGCCATGGAAACCATTTTTCCATCTATATTTTCCAACTTAAAATCTGTAGCAATATCACCAACGTGATAGCCATGTCCTCCACCTACATTGGTAAATGAGGCCAAAGCCAAAAATGCTATTAATGCAAGGCATATTTTAATCGTATTTTTCATAATTGAGTTATTTAATGAATTGTTGCAATTCGGTTTCTAATTCTGCATAGTTAAACGAACGTTCATAAAATTGTCGCCTACTTTTATTGTAAATTATTGTTGCAGGAATAGCTCCTGACCAGTTTTTATCAACCTTGGGAATCCAAGTATTCGAATCTATATCATCAAGTAAGATCACCTCACTATTGAGTGCGTTTTTTTTCAAAAAAGGCTTTAGCTTACTATCAATATGTTTGGGAAAGTCCAAACTTACCAATATAACTTCAACATCAGCATTGCTATAATTAGTATTCAATTGTTCAAAATAAGGTAATTCCTTTACACAAGGAGCGCACCAAGTAGCCCAAAAATTTACCACATATGTTTTTTTTGCTTCCTTGGAGTTCAGATAACTTTGAAGCTCTTCAAAGTTGAGCACCTTCAACTCCTCCTCAGCAGTTCCCATAGCATTGGCTGTAACAGAATTGGAAGATGTTGTTCCATTTCCGAGGGATAAAAAAATAAGGATAACAAGTTTGACCAATTGATTCATGATTTAAAATTACTATTTATTCGACTTATTTTATTGCATTTAACAAATAATTAATCATAGATAAGGGTTCAAAACAATAAAAATGATTTGGAAACTAAAATTTGATTTCTATCTTTGGAGCTGTAAAATCTTATTAGACTATAATTTTGAACTCATATTTAAATACTACTTGGTGGTGGATGTCTCGAAACGAAACGATCGTGAACTAATCCTATAAGTATATTTTAAAACATCATATCAAAAAGGCTTGTCAATCACGACAAGCCTTTTTTAATTTTACATCAATGAAAACATTTAGCTTATATACCCATTACAAAAAAATACTTGCAGACACCATTACACCTGTGAGCATCTATTTGAAAATTCGTGACAAATACCCAAATAGCATACTGCTTGAAAGTAGCGATTACCATGCTAACGACAATAGTTTTTCATACATCTGTTTCAACCCTATCGCCACAATAACAGTTGAAAATGACGTGATCTCACAGCAATATCCTGATGGTAGCTCAAAAATCAATAATGCCTTAAATGTTTCGGTGACCGAAGAAATCCATCGCTTCACAAAGCGATTTAAAGTCAATTCAGACACCGATTTTAAGTTTATCAATAATGGTATATTTGGTTATACGGCTTATGATGCTGTACGCTATTTTGAAGACATCCAAATAAGTAAAAAACCAAACTCGATAGATATTCCTGATATTCATTATGCGGTTTACCAAAACATTATAGCCATTAACCACTTTAAAAATGAAGCCTATGTTTTTGCCCATTGTTTTGAGGCAGAAAACAACATCAATGAGGTATTACAACTCATTGCATCCAATAATTTTGCCTCCTATGGTTTTAAAACCGATTCTGAAATTACTTCAAACCTGAGTGATGATGACTATAAAAACCATGTAGAAGTGGCAAGGCAACATTGTGTTCGTGGTGATGTGTTTCAACTTGTACTTTCGAAAAAGTTCGCTCAAAGCTTTAAAGGTGACGAATTCAATGTATATAGAGCCTTACGCAGCATTAATCCTTCTCCTTATTTGTTCTATTTTGACTATGGGAATTTTAAGATCTTCGGAAGTTCGCCAGAAGCCCAATTGGTCATTAACCAAGGTCTTGCCGAAATTCATCCCATTGCTGGTACGTTCAGACGTACAGGACATGATGAAGAAGACCAGAAGCTTGCCAAAAAACTAGCCAATGATGACAAGGAAAATGCCGAACATGTCATGCTCGTTGACTTGGCACGAAATGATTTAAGTCGTCATGGTAGTCAGGTCACTGTAGAAACGTATAGAGAAGCTCAGTTCTTTTCCCATGTTATCCACTTGGTAAGTAAGGTTACTGGTAAAATACATGATAACACCTCAACCATGCAAGTTGTTGCCGACACCTTTCCTGCAGGCACATTGAGTGGTGCTCCGAAGCATATGGCAATGCAGCTTATAGAAAAGTACGAAAAAACAAATCGGACGTTTTATGGTGGTGCTATTGGGTTTATGGATTTCAACGGAAACTACAATCACGCCATAATGATTAGAACTTTTTTGAGCAAAAACCACAAATTACATTGGCAAGCAGGAGCTGGATTGGTCTCAAAATCAAATCCTGATCACGAATTACAAGAAGTTTATAATAAATTGGGAGCGCTGACAAAAGCAATCGAATTAGCACAAGACATATAAGAATTGTCGTTCCGTACTTGATATGGAACTCAAAATAAATTAAAAACATTTCTACCTTCAAAAGCATAATATCATAGCAATGACAAACGTATTAGTAATAGACAATTATGACAGCTTTACCTACAATTTAGTCCATTATTTGGAAGATCTGAATTGCAAGGTTATTGTCAAGCGAAATGACAAACTGAATTTGGATGAGGTCAATGCCTATACCAAGATCCTCCTATCTCCTGGACCAGGAATCCCAGATGAAGCCGGACTTTTAAAAGCCATTATTAAGACCTATGCAGAAACCAAAAGCATACTAGGAATTTGCCTTGGACAACAAGCAATCGCTGAAGTATTTGGTGGCACGCTTATCAACCTTGACGAAGTCTATCATGGTGTTGCTACAAAAGTCGATATAACTGTCGATGATGAATGTTTATTCAAAAATATGGATAAGCAAATTGAAGTTGGTCGCTATCATTCATGGGTTGTTGATCCTAATTTACCTGACGTGCTTGAAGCAACATCCTACGATCAAAGCGGACAGGTGATGTCATTACGACATAAACTATATGATGTTAAAGGCGTTCAATATCATCCAGAATCGGTATTGACACCCAACGGAAAACAAATTTTAGATAATTGGATTAATCAATAGATAATGTATAATGAACAATTGAAAAACATTAAGTCATAATGAAAGCACTGTTAAACAGACTCATCAATCATGAAACTATCTCTCGAGAAGAAGCAAAAGAAGTTTTGGTCAATATTTCCAACGGACACTATAACCAAAGTCAGATTGCGTCATTTTTAACTACCTACATGATGCGCAGCATTACGCTTGAAGAATTGCAAGGTTTTCGTGATGCACTTTTGGAACTTTGTGTTCCTGTAGATCTATCCGATTTTAATGCCATAGACCTATGTGGTACTGGTGGTGATGGAAAAAACACATTCAATATCTCAACACTGTCCTCATTTGTAACAGCAGGAGCTGGAGTAAAAGTGGCCAAACATGGTAATTATGGTGTGTCTTCAGCATCAGGATCTTCAAATGTCATGGAAGCTCTAGGTGTTAAGTTCACCAATGATCTCAACCAATTGAAACAGCATATCGACAAAGCAGGCATTTGCGTTATGCACGCGCCTCTGTTCCACCCAGCCATGAAAAATGTAGCACCAATACGACGTGAACTTGGTGTAAAAACCTTCTTCAATATGTTGGGACCTATGGTAAACCCATCATTCCCAAAGTATCAAATGGTTGGTGTGTTCAATTTAGAGTTACAACGCATTTATGGTTATCTCTACCAAAACACCAATAAAAACTACAGCATTGTTCACGCTTTGGATGGTTATGATGAAATTTCCCTTACAGGCAACACAAAAATAGTGTCCAATACGTCTGAGCATATATTAAGTCCGACCGATATTGGTCTGAAAGCTGTAGAAGCGTCTCAAATATATGGTGGCGAATCTGTTTCTGAAGCCACTGAAATTTTTAAACGAATCATAAATGGAAATGGAACTAAGGCTCAAAATGACGTCGTTTATGCCAATGCTGGTTTAGCTATTGCAACCGTAAAGCAAATTTCTCATGAAGAAGGGATTTCGGAAGCAAAGGACAGTTTAAAAAGTGGGCGAGCGAAGACCTGTCTAAAAACATTAATCGACTTAAGCAATTAGCAAAATATGAACATTTTAGACAACATCGCAAGAGACAAGCATATTGAGGTCAAACTAAGAAAACAACTTATTCCAATTGAGCAATTGGAATGCTCTGTTCTGTTTGAGCGCAAAACAGTGTCACTACAAAATCGACTTAAAACAAGTCAATCAGGCATAATAGCAGAACACAAACGTCGCTCACCATCAAAATCAACGATCAATAACGGTTTGAATGTTCAGGATGTAGCTTCAGGATATCAAAAGGCTGGTGTTTGCGGAATGTCTGTATTAACAGACACAAAGTATTTTGGAGGCAGTCTAGATGATCTAATCATCGCAAGAGCAAGTTGCAACCTACCAATTTTACGTAAAGAGTTTATCATTGACGAATACCAAATCATTGAGGCAAAAGCTCATGGAGCTGATGTTATCTTGCTCATTGCAGCCCTTTTATCAAAATCTCAAATAAAGCAGTTTTCAGAGTTGGCAAAACACCTAAATCTGAATGTGCTCTTGGAAGTACACGACCGCTCTGAATTGGAAAAATCAATCATGCCTAGCTTGGACATGATAGGCGTAAACAATAGAAACTTAAAAACCTTTAAAGTCAATTTAGAAACTAGTAAAAGTCTAAGCCAATATATTCCTGAAGAGTTTGTTAAAGTTTCTGAAAGTGGCATCAGCACAGTAAACGCAATTAAAGATTTGCAATCTTATGGCTATCAAGGGTTTTTAATTGGAGAAAATTTTATGAAAACGGATCATCCAGGAGAAAATGCCCTTAGGTTTATAAATGAATTAGAAAATAAATGATACGCTCAGGAGAAAGCACTTTAAAACGATAGTATGAAACTAAAAATCTGTGGAATGAAACACAATACAGCCGAAGTTGCAAAGCTGCAACCAGACTATTTGGGCTTTATATTCCATGAAGCATCACCTAGATATTTTACTGGCAAAATCCCAGAATTACCTAAAAAAATAAAAAGGGTTGGTGTTTTTGTCAATGAAAAGATAGACATTGTCATCAAAAGAACTGAAGAATATCAGCTTGATGTAATTCAGCTCCATGGACAAGAAACTCCAGATTATTGTAAAGCGTTGCAATCCATTTGTCATTCCATTAATAAACAGGAGTCCGTGAGCACGAATGAGACTACAATTGAGATTATTAAAGTGTTCTCTATAAAAGATGAGTTTGATGTTTCAGTTTTAACACCTTATGAAGAGGTTTGTGATTACTTTCTTTTTGATACCAAAGGACAATTGCCTGGTGGAAATGGTTATGTATTTGATTGGAAAACACTTGGAGATTATACGTCAACAAAACCCTTTTTTTTAAGTGGTGGTATTGGCTTGGACACATTGGACCAACTTAGTGCATTTATGAAAACGCCTGCATCAAAACAGTGTTATGCAGTTGATGTTAATAGTAAATTTGAAATAGAACCTGGATTGAAACATATTGAAGATTTAAAGAATTTTAATAAGCATTTGACATTCCGTACTTAATCTGGAATCCAAATGGACTAAAACGATAGATTCCTGCCTTAACAGGAACGATAAAAACCATGAAAAAAACATACAACATAGACAACAAAGGCTATTACGGCGAATTTGGTGGTGCATATATTCCTGAAATGCTTTATCCAAATGTGGAAGAACTACGTCAAAATTACTTAAACATCATGGCAGAAACTTCGTTTCAGGACGAGTTTGATCAATTACTGAAAGACTATGTTGGTCGACCTTCTCCACTCTATTTCGCCAAACGTTTATCTGAAAAGCACAATACTAAAGTATATCTAAAACGTGAAGATCTCAATCATACTGGAGCTCATAAGGTCAATAATACTATCGGGCAAATTCTAATGGCAAAGCGATTGGGAAAGACCAGGATTATTGCCGAAACAGGTGCAGGTCAGCATGGTGTTGCTACGGCAACGGTTTGTGCCTTGATGGGAATGGAATGTATTGTTTACATGGGTGAAATTGATATTGCTCGACAAGCACCAAATGTGGCACGAATGAAAATGCTTGGTGCCGAAGTTCGTCCAGCCTTATCAGGAAGCAAAACCCTAAAGGACGCTACTAATGAAGCCATACGCGATTGGATTAACAATCCTGTTAAAACGCATTATATTATAGGCTCAGCAATTGGACCTCATCCCTATCCTGATATGGTCACACGGTTTCAATCTATTATTTCAAAAGAAATCAAATGGCAGCTAAACAAAAAAGAAGGTCGGGAAAACCCAGATTTTGTTGTGGCTTGTATTGGAGGAGGCAGTAATGCTGCAGGCACCTACTATCACTTTATAGACGATGAAGATGTTGGTATTATTGCTATTGAAGCTGCTGGCAAAGGAATCCAATCTGGTGAAAGTGCAGCAACTTCAGTATTGGGCAAGGAAGGCATTATTCATGGATGCAAAACGTTATTGATGCAAACTAGCGACGGTCAAATTACAGAACCCTATTCGATTTCAGCAGGACTGGATTATCCTGGTGTAGGTCCACTACATTCACATCTATACACTTCTGGTCGAGCGGAATTCTTTTCAGCCACAGATGACGAAGCTATGGCAGCTGGATTGGAACTAACGCAACTTGAAGGCATTATTCCTGCCATTGAATCCAGTCATGCGTTGGCTATCTTTTCACATAAAACCTTTAAACCTGATGATATTGTGGTGATTAGCTTATCTGGCAGAGGTGATAAGGATTTACAGAATTATATTGATTATTTTAACTTATAGTTGACAAAAAGCATAAAACTCAAATCATTTAGAGTACTAAACCATATAGAATGTGCCCTTTAAAAAAGTTCAGGGTGATATGATTAGAAGAACATGAACAGAATAAACAAAAAACTACAAGAAGCCAAAAAGCTCTTATCAATATACTTCACTGCAGGTTATCCAAATCTTAATGATACTGTTTCAATACTACAACGCTTAGAAAAAAGTGGAGTTGACATGGTAGAAATCGGATTGCCTTTTAGTGATCCCTTGGCAGATGGACCAACTATTCAAGCAAGTTCGACCGAAGCTTTAAAACATGGAATGACTACCAAAACGCTTTTCAATCAACTAAAAGATATTCGCAAGACTGTATCTATTCCACTTTTGATTATGGGATATTTTAATCCCATACTTCAATATGGCGTAGACGCTTTTTGTCAAGAATGCCAGAATATTGGTATTGACGGACTTATTATTCCGGATTTACCCGTCAATGTGTATAACGAGCACTATCGAAAAACCTTCGAAAAGTATGGCTTGGTCAATGTGTTTTTGATAACACCTCAGACTTCCGAAGAGCGTATTCGCTTCATCGATTCCGTCTCTAATGGATTCATATATATGGTAAGTTCTGCGAGCACCACAGGTGCAAAAACAGGATTTGGTCAAGAACAAACGGCATACTTCAAGCGTATTGCCAATATGAATTTAAACCATCCGCAAATTGTTGGGTTTGGTATTTCAAATCAGGAAACCTTTTGTCAAGCAACACAAAATGCAAAAGGCGCAATAATTGGATCAGCATTCATTCGTTTTCTTGACAACAATAACATTGACGACATTAAAACCTTTATTAATTCAATTCGTAACGCATAATGTATTGGTACTTGACCGTTGTAAGAGATAACTATGCCAATTTTTCTGGTCGAGCACGACGTAAGGAATACTGGATGTTCGTATTGATCCAAATCATTATTTGTATCCTAATTCTATCCTATTCATCCATTGTTGATGACTCCTTTGGATTGCCAATAGTTGAGTCGATTTTTAGCTTATATCTTCTTGCAACATTAGTGCCTTGGTTGGCACTTAATGTAAGACGACTTCATGATATTGGAAAAAGTGGTGCCTATATCTTCATTAATTTTATTCCCATCATTGGTCGTATTTGGTATATGGTACTCATGGCAACTGAAGGCGAAATTGGCCCAAATAAATATGGGACAGATCCTAAAAGGGATGGATTTGAAGATATTGATGACATTGGCAAGCTTAACGAATAAATAAACGAACAACGGCATGGCATTAAACATTGTACTTTTTGAACCAGAAATCCCAAACAACACGGGCAATATAGGTCGATTAGCTTTAGCTTCAGGCAGTAAACTGCATTTGGTAAAGCCCTTTGGTTTCGAATTGAACGACAAGAGGTTAAAGCGCGCAGGACTCGACTATTGGCAGCATTTAAATCTTGAGATTTATGATTCAATTGAAGCATTTTTCAATAAGCATCAACATAAAAACCTTGTCTTTTTCTCCAGTCATGGTCAACAACCACATTGGGACATTCCATATGAAGATGATATTTTTTTGATCTTCGGAAAGGAATCTGTGGGTTTACCAAAAGCTATTACGAAAGCCAATGAAAATCAATTGTATAAAATTCCTCTATACAATGAACACATAAGAAGCCTAAACCTTGCGAACGCTGTAAGCATTGTAATTTATGAAGGATTAAGACAGTTGAAACCTCAAGGATTAAATTGATATATTTGCTATAGACCAATTCAAAACATACAATGCTTTCAAGACGTACACGAGCCTTAAAATTGTTATCTGAGTATTTTCAGGTATTTTTAGGAATCGTTTTGGCAAGCATCGGACTCAAGGCATTTTTGCTTCCCAATGGTTTTCTAGATGGAGGCGTTACTGGTGTTGCACTTTTAATACGATCATTTGTCGATCTTAACCTATCGTACCTATTGATATTATTTAGTATCCCATTCTTGATATTGGGATATTTCACAGTTTCCAAACACATTATCATAAAGTCCATCATTAGTATATTGGGACTGGCACTTTTTATCCATTATGAAAATTTTGCGACAATCACTGAAGACAGACTACTCATCTCAATTTTTGGTGGACTCTTTCTTGGTTCAGGAATTGGTATTGCCATTAGAAACGGATCTGTTCTTGATGGTTCGGAAATATTGGGTGTTTTTATCAATGATCGCTTTGGAATAAGCATTGGAAAGGTCATTCTACTCTTCAACATTATTCTGTTTGCCATTACAGCTTTTCTACTTTCTGTTGAAGTGGCACTCTACTCTATTCTAACCTATATTGTCACGGCTAAGGTTACCGATTTAATCATTGAAGGATTTGAGGATTTTATTGGTGTGACCATTGTTTCCAAGGAATTTGCCATGATTGAAACAGCCATTATCAAGGAACTGGGAGCAGGCATGACCTTATACCAAGGTAAACGAGGCTTTGGAAGTACTGGTGAGAAACAAGATTTTGATATCATTCATTGTATCATCAATCGTATTGATATTAAGAAAATGTATCGCCTCATCGCCAACATTGACGAGCATGCCTTTATAGTGGAATTTGACGTTAACAGTGTAAAAGGAGGTGTATTGCGTCGATATCTCAGTAAAAAGAAAGGCAAACAGCTCCCATCTTTCTTGGTCGAAAAAAATAAGTAAGAAGACGAGAATGGCAATCTCAAACTGTTTTTTTAGATCGATTTTGCTGCAACATGTTCAAATACATCTGTTCAACTTTCGTACGTGCCCAAGGTGTGCGTCTTAAAAACTTTAAACTCGACTTTATCGACGGATTATTAGCAAAACATCGAATATTGATTTGATAAGCCATATATTCCCAACCATAATGTTCCTGTAACTCTGTGACAATTTGTTCCAGCTTAATACCATGTAAAGGGTTGTTCTTTTGAGTTGCCATTTAACCGTTGTTATTTCGTCTGTTTCGGTTCCGATTTCTGTTGCGTTTCCTATTTTGACCAGAATTTTTCCTTGAGCTTGAAGTCGAATTGCCTTTATGTCTGCGGCCTCGATGTTGTCTATTCTGACCTGGTTTTATGGGTTCAGTTGACGCATTTGGATCTGGCTCAAATCCTTCCACAATATCGACTTCAATGCGTTCTCCAATAAGGTTTTCAATGTGCTTTAAATATGAGGTTTCATCTGCACTTACCAGCGAAATGGCTTGTCCGTTGGCACCTGCTCGACCAGTCCTACCAATCCTGTGTACATAATCTTCAGAGATATTTGGCAGCTCAAAATTTACCACATAAGGGAGTAATGGAATATCCAAACCACGAGCAGCTATATCTGTAGCGACCAAAACACGAACATTCCCATTTTTAAATCCAGATAACGCTTTGGTTCTGGCTCCTTGACTTTTGTTCCCATGAATAGCAGCAGCACTTATACCTGCAGAAATCATTTTTTTTGTCAATCGATTAGCTCCATGTTTTGTTCGCGTAAACACTAACACTTGCGTCCAATTACCTTCAGAAATGAGTTTAATAATCAATCCTGTTTTTTTATTCTTAGCTACACGATAAACTTTCTGTGAAATGGCTTCTACAGTTGAATTTTCTGGTGTTGCTTCAACCTTTATCGGATTATTTAAAATTCCATTGGCCAACTTTCTGATATCTTTTGAAAATGTAGCCGAAAACATAAGGTTCTGTCTCTTGTCTGGCATTATGTCCATAATGCGTTCCATATCTCGTAAAAATCCCATATCCAACATACGATCGGCTTCATCCAATACAAACACTTCAACCCTTTTTATAGATAACAACTTCTGATTATGTAAATCTAAAAGCCGACCAGGTGTAGCCACCAGTACGTCAACACCTTTCCTTAATTTTGCAACTTGTGGTTTTTGGTTAACACCTCCAAAAATAACAGCACTTCTTATATCCAAAAATTCACTATAGGCTTGAACACTTTCATAAACTTGAGCTGCAAGTTCTCGTGTTGGCGTTAAAATCAAGGCTCGAATAGGACGAAATTTCACCTTAGGATTTTCAGATAAAAAATGTAACAATGGCAAGGTGAATCCAGCTGTTTTTCCAGTTCCTGTTTGCGCAGATGCCAGTACATCTCTACCGCTCAATATAGGAGGAATTGCTTTTTCTTGAATTGGACTTGGCGTGTCGTATCCTTTTTTACTAACCGCTTTTAGTAAGGCATCAGATAAGCCTAAAGATTGAAATGACATAAATACTATTTTGAGATTAACACTATTTAGGTCACCTCTTAATTAAGCCGCTAATGTACAGTTAATTTATCCGAATGTAGATTTTTAACGCGAAAATCATTTGTGAGGACGCAATCGTCATTCCACTTCAAAATCAAAATACGTTTTAGGAAAAGGTTCCCAACGAAGGGTAAAATGCCACCATTCCTTTGCGTAGTTTCTGAAATTATGCTTCAGCATCACCTCCTGAAGTAATTGTCGATTGGCCTTTTGGGCTTCAGTTAAATCAGGATGTTCAACCCAAGATTCCTTTCCGAAGAAATCATAGGGACTTCCCATATCTAAAGGCTCATTCGTGTTTCCATCAACAATAGTTAGATCCAAGGTACTCCCTCGACTGTGGCCAGAACGTGTAGCAATGTATTCTTCCCGAAATAAATGTTGCTTTTCTACATCTGGATAGTACACCTGTTTGTTAATGGTATCATTTATGTCCTTTGCCCATCGTATAAAATGATTAACCGCTCGTTGTGGTCGATACCCATCATAAACTCGAATACATAGGTTTTTCTGGTGTAATTCATGCTGAACGTTCCTTAGCGCTTCAACAGTTTGCGTTGTTAAAATGAGTTTATTGGCCTTGTATCCATCGATAGTATCACCAACAAAGTTGTCATTGGAGAAATAACGCAATTCGACATCAATATCCGGAATCATGTCCTTGGCATAAATGAAGCCTTTCGGTAGCGACCTCTTCTCTTGAACAGCAATCACCAAGATAAAAACAAGGCACAACGGAACAACAATTTTGAGAATTTTCATGATATAGCTAATTTAGATAAAAATTAGGTGATGGACTTATTTTCTGAAGAAAAAAGGGCAATTGAACTTCCCAATGCAGAATTACATTATTTTAAGGATTTCTACAGTTTAGAGAAAGCCAATCACTATTTCAAAACACTTAGAGCAACTATCGATTGGCAACAAGATGATATCACAATCTTTGGAAAAACCCATCAGCAGCCAAGATTAACAGCATTGTATGCCAACAATGAATTGGCATATAGCTACTCAGGAATCACCATGTACCCAAAACGGTTTACATCAGAGCTACTAGAAATTAAGTCTGACATAGAACAGAAGGTTGGGCAACAATTCACTTCGGTTTTACTTAATCGTTATCGCGACGGGTCAGACAGCAATGGGTGGCATGCAGATAATGAAAAGGAACTTGGTCAAAATCCTGTTATAGCTTCAGTGAGCTTTGGAGAAATACGACCGTTTCATTTTAAGCATCGCTATCTAAAGGGAGAACGCCACAAACTCGATTTGCATCACGGCAGCTTATTGATTATGAAAGGTGAAATGCAACACTTTTGGTTACATCAAATTGCAAAAACAAAGAAGACGATTGGAGAACGCATTAACCTAACCTTTAGAACTATAAGATAGCGGTTGGCCGTAGTAATTTAATCATGAAAAACTCATGAAAAGAAAAAACCAAGGTCCCTCAACCTTGGTTTTCCTAATTTGCTTTTTTCTGTGGTAGATCTAGGGTCTCTATTTCTTCACACATGCAAATATTAATTAATTAATCCATTGAACTAAAAACTAAATTTTAGTACACAACAAATATAGAAGTGTATTTTAATTTTCAAGACAAAATACACAATAAATCGATGAAATACATTTAATTTTAACATTTAAAGATGAAATTGCGCATTTCAACGATGAAATGCACTTCCATAAACACCAGAAACCACACACTAAAGATCAAAAACCAAATACGAAACCATCCATATTTTTGGTTAACTTTGGTACAGCAATTGCATATTGGATTTAAAAATTATAGATATGAAATATGTTATCGGTCTTTTATTTATTTGTGTGGCATTAAGTGTGTCGAGCCAGAATGACGCATATATGTCACAAGATATCGAGATCAACAAATTAATTGATGGCACCTTGCTTACTCCAACGGGTGAACATAAACCAAAATTAGCCATAATCATTGCTGGTTCTGGTCCTACTGACCGAAATGGGAATCAAAACTTCATGAATAACAATTCTCTGAAAAAACTAGCAGAAGCCCTTTCAAAAAAAGGCATAGCCACTTTTAGGTACGATAAACGTATCGTTAAGCAAATTCAAAGAAAAAAAATAGATCCCAACATCACATTCGATAATTTTGTCGAAGATGCCAAGGCTGTAATCGACTATTTTAAAGCAGAGGACAACTATTCAGGGATTTATGTGATTGGCCACAGTCAAGGCAGTTTAGTAGGCATGCTTGCTGCCAAGGATCGTGTTGACGGATTTATTTCACTGGCTGGTGCAGGTCAATCTATTGACGAAGTCATTACCGAACAAATTGCAAACATGGACCCTTCGCTAGTCGATGGTACGAAAAAAGCGTTTGAAAGTCTCAAAAAAGGACAACTTACAAGTGATTATCCTCCAGCTTTGGGATCCATATTTCGATCTGACGTGCAACCCTTCATTATGAACTGGATGCAATATAATCCGCAAAGTGTATTAAAATCCCTAGACATTCCCAGCCTCATTATCAATGGCACCAAAGACCTCCAAGTTTCAGTTGACGAAGCAAAACTTTTGGAACAAGCTTCAGACCAATCTGAGCTAAAAATCATTAAAAACATGAACCATGTGCTGTTTATTATTGAAGGCGACGAATTGGAGAATTCCAAATCCTATAATGAATCCTTCAGACCAATTTCCGAAGCACTTATAATAGCGGTTTCAGAGTTTATTATCAACTAAATTTTGACACTTTAAATCATTAAAAAACGCATCTCAAATTGAGATGCGTTTTTTCTAACTAACCAACCAAATTGTAAATGTCATTCCGTTTTTTGAGGTAATCACTCCTCGTAAACATCATTACAAGCATTTACATTTAGTATAAAGCAAATGGTGTGCCAAACTCAATTTGCAAGATAAAATTATTTGATGTATTTTTGATATCAAAATAATATCATATTGAATTATTTAATTTAATACATCATCAAAAATGAAAGAAGAAAAAATAATAGTCCCAGCAAATGGTTACCTAATGTTGTTTGTGTTCCTTATACTATTCTTCGGAAGTATTGCGGCAATGATTGCCCTTAAAAATCCGATATTCATAATAGGGATAGTTCTTGCAATATTCATTGCGCCTGGCTTTATTATGGTGCAACCCAACGGATCGCGTGTATTACTTTTATTTGGAAAGTATATTGGTACCGTAAAAAAGAACGGTTTCTATTGGGTAAATCCATTCTACACCAAAAAGAAAATCTCATTGAGAGCTCGTAATTTTGACAGTGAACGTCTTAAGGTAAATGACAAACTTGGCAACCCTATCATGATTAGTACAATTTTGGTTTGGCGTGTTCAAAACACCTACAAGGCGGCTTTTGATGTCGATGTATATGAGAATTTTGTTCGGGTTCAAACTGATGCAGCAGTTCGGAAACTGGCGAGCATGTATCCTTATGACAATTTTGCAGACGAAGGTGTTGATGAAGACATCACCTTGCGCTCTAGTGTTAACGAAGTCAGTAACGCTTTGGAAAAAGAAATAGAGGAACGATTGGCAATCGCAGGAATTGAAGTACTAGAAGCGCGTATTGGCTATTTGGCTTATGCTCAAGAAATTGCCAATGCCATGCTTAAAAGACAGCAAGCTACTGCTATCGTTGCTGCCAGACATAAAATTGTTGAAGGAGCCGTTAGCATGGTAGAAATGGCACTCGCAGAACTCGGCAAAAAGGATATAGTGGATTTGGATGAAGAACGCAAAGCAGCAATGGTGAGCAATTTGATGGTTATTCTTTGTGGTGACAAAGATGCTTCTCCCGTATTGAATACCGGAACCTTAAGCCATTAAACAATGAACAAATTTCAAATATACAGTATTGCGATTGGTGTTGCTATTGGAATTAGCTTGGGAACCACAATAGGTGCAATTATTGGTGATGTTGCCATGGGTACGGTTTATGGTTCACTTTCAGGCACAATCATAGGCGTGATATTGGCTATCGTTATTTTTAAGGACGAAAACAATCAAAATAGTGACAACATATGAAAGAATATAAAGTTGTAAAACCAAAACTAGGTTGGCGAAGCCAAACTGAAAAGCTCGAAGACCTCTTAAACAAACATGCCAAGGAAGGCTGGAGAGTCGTTTCAATAACGCCAAATCAGCATATCATTTCGTTTATTGTCTTTGAACGTGATAAAAACAGATGAACATGAAAACCAACAGACCTAAAATAACCGTTCCTTGGGAACCTTTGGACATCATTATAGATTTGGTTTCACTCACACTTTTGATTGTAATGGTAATCTATACCATTATGAACTACAGTGAGCTTTCTGAAACAATTCCTACCCATTTCAACGCCTCAGGCGAAGCTGATGGCTATGGTGACAAGCGTTTCATTTGGTTATTGCCTAGTATAGGTGTTGTCATGTTTATACTACTTTCTACCGTAAACAGATATCCTCACCTTCATAATTATATGGTGAACATCACCGAAGAAAATGCCTTAAAAAACTATAGGTTCAGTACTAGGATTGTGCGATTTACCAATCTTTTTATAGCTATATTGTTTGTAGGCATCCAATATGTAATGGTAGAACAAGGTAAAGGTAACGACATTAGCCTTTCTGGTTGGTTTACACCTGTCATTATAGGTTTTAGCATCGTGTTTCCTATTTTCATTTTTATATATTATAGAAAAATCAATACATCATGATATTCAGAATTTTATTGCTTTCCGTTGTTTTCTCTGTCAGTGCCTTCGCTCAAGGTAAATGGACTGCTGAAGACATATTAGTTACTAACGACAGTATCAAGTTACCAGGAACCCTTACTTACGATAAATCAGTCGAACAGCAACCATTAGTGATCTTTGTTCCAGGATCTGGCAACCCAGATCGGAATGGAAATCAGCCTCAGTTTGGTGTTAATGGGAATTACATCAAACAGCTCTCTGAAGCACTAAATGCTCAAGACATAGCATTTTTCAGATATGATAAACGCAATGTCACTACATCAAACATCAAACATATTTTAAAAAGTTACGAGTTTGGTGATTTGGTCAAGGATGTTAGTGCTATTATTGAACAGTTCAAAGATGATAAACGCTTTAAAAGCATTACCCTAATAGGACATAGCCAAGGATCGTTAGTTGCTATGTTGGCTGTTAACCACAATATCGACAAGTATATTTCGTTGGCAGGTTTGGGAGAATCAGCAGATAAAACCATAGTTCGGCAGCTAAAAGCACAAAGTGAAGCCTATGCCGAGATTGCAGAAGCTCATATAGATGAACTCAAAACGACAGGTACGATTAAGGAAGTCAATCCAATGCTGGCATCGCTATTCGCAAAACCAAATCATCAGTTCCTATCCTCTTATTTTTTAGTTGATCCTACTGAAATGATTAAAAAACTCAAGATTCCTATACTCATCATAAATGGAACCAAGGACCTTCAAGTTACTGAAGATGACGCCAAAAATTTACACCAAGCCAATCCCAATTCAGAGTTGGTGCTTATTGACAATATGAATCATGTCCTGAAAATCATTGAAAAAGACGAAGACAACCTAGCGTCCTATAGTTCTCCAGATTTTAAATTATCTGACACATTAGTGACTACAATAGAATCATTCATAAAACAATAAAATGTCCAAGAAAAAAGCATTTGCATTACGAATTAATGAAGATATGCTCAAAGCTATTGAAAAATGGGCTTCTGATGAGTTCAGAAGCACCAATGGCCAAATTGAGTGGATGCTGATGCAATATCTCAAGGACAACAAAAGGCAACCTAAGCCAAAAAATAATGATAAAAGCGATTCTTGACAGTCGCTTTTTTTTTATGAAGAAATGGTAATAATTTGGTATTTTGCATGAACTAATCAAATGACACTATGGACAACACACCATTATTTACAGATGACACTATCGTATTTGGAATCCTAATGCTTTCGTTGGGATTTGTTTTTTATACCGAATCCTTAAAAGGTGGCTTCTGGGAAAAGTTCTATAAAATTGTTCCTGGGCTTTTCATGGCCTATATGATACCAGCATTATGGACCACTTTAGGTGTTATTGCTCCTGAATGGACGACCGTTTCTGAAAGTGGTGAAACATCTGAACATAGCTCAAATCTATACTATGTCTCTAGCCGATACCTCCTGCCTGCAGCGTTGGTTCTAATGACCTTGAGCATCGATTTAAAAGCTGTTTTTAATTTGGGATGGAAAGCGCTTGTGATGTTTTTCACAGGAACCTTAGGCATTATAATTGGTGGACCCATAGCCATTTTGTTAATCGCGATGGTTTCACCTGACACTGTTGGAGGTGTAGGACCTGATGCGGTTTGGAGAGGACTCTCAACCCTTGCAGGAAGCTGGATTGGAGGTGGTGCCAATCAAACTGCGATGCTCGAAATTTACGGCTACAACCAAAAACTTTATGGAGGAATGGTTTTCGTGGATATTGTGGTTGCCAATATTTGGATGGCACTGATCCTAATTGGAATTGGCAAACGAAACCGTATCAATACATGGCTAAAAGCAGACACATCCTCAATTGAAGAACTAAAGGAAAAAGTAACTCAGTTTTCCGAAAAGGTAAAACGCAACCCATCACTAACTGATATCATGATCATTGGCGCCATCGCCTTTGGCGCTGTTAGTATGGCACACTTGTGTTCTAATTTTCTTGCGCCTTTCTTTGATGACCTTGTTGCTGGAATTGATTCGCCAACAACTCGAAATGTATTTACGTTTCTAGGCTCTAAATTCTTTTGGATGATTAGTATCGCAACCTTGATAGCAATATTATTATCTTATACCAAGGCTAAAAATTATGAAGGTGCTGGAGCCAGCAAATTTGGAAGTGTATTCATATATATCTTAGTTGCTTCCATCGGAATGAAAATGGATTTGACCCTAATTTTTGATAACCTAGGATTAATTGCCATTGGTATTGTTTGGATGTCGATACATGCTTTGCTTTTGATAGGAGTAGCAAAACTTATCAAAGCACCTTATTTCTTTTTGGCTGTAGGAAGTCAAGCTAATGTAGGTGGTGCAGCTTCTGCTCCTATTGTTGCTTCGGCTTTTCACCCATCTTTGGCAACCGTTGGTGTCTTGCTCGCAGTGTTTGGTTATGCGGTTGGCACCATCGCTGCAATTGGTTGTACAATTTTAATGCAATTGGCAGCAGGCGGCTAGTATTTGACAAATAATTATGTGATATTTGCGCACTTTAAATGATACCATAATGAAGCAATTTATCCTAATTTGTATCTCACTTATTGTTTTAGTTTCCTGCGGAAAAGAAGAACATCACGATTTTACACTTAAAGCACATGTAAAAGGCTTAAAAAAAGGAACCGCTTACTTACAGAAGCAAAAGGACTCACTATTGGTGACATTGGACTCGCTGGAAATCAATGGCAATCAAAATTTCGAATTGCATGCTAACCTTGAGCAACCTGAACTTTTATTCTTAAAGTTAGACAAAAATGATAATGACGAAGGCTCAATAGCATTCTTTGCCGATAAAGGGATTACTGAAATCAATACAACCTTGAAGAACTTCAACTATGATGCAAATATTACAGGGTCAAAACAACAAAAAGTTTTAGAAGAATATTTGGTAACTATGTCCAGATTCAATGACAGAAATCTAGATATGATCCAAGAAAGCTTGGAAGCTCAAAAAAACAAGGACACTACGGCAACTTCATTAGAGGACAATTTCAACAAACTCTTAAAGCAAAAGTATTTGTATACTATAAATTTTGCAATCAATCATCCAGACAGTGAAGTGTCTCCTTACTTAGCCGTGAGTGAACTCCAGAATACAAGTGTGAGCTTTTTACAACAAATTTATGACGCCCTCGATGAAACTATCAAAATGTCGAAATATGGTCTAGAGTTGAAATCGCTTATTGGCAAACGCAGTGAGTAAACGCAAGAAAATTACATTCCTTAAAACAAAAAACCTGCTACAATATAATGTTGAGCAGGTTATTTTTTGATCGTGATCGGCAATTAACCGAGTTTATTCAGTTTATCTATCAAAGCTCTACCTCTTTCTTCAAGTTCACTGTTAATCGCTTTAAAATGCACTTTTTTATTCTCAGCACCTTTATCATTGACTTTAGCCATTAACTCATCAAAAGCTTCTATAGCCTCATCAATAATAGCTTCACTAGACTTGGTATCTTTTTCTGGATTATTCAATTCCCAGTAATCAGCCGCTTCAATAATATCTCCAAATACGAAATTAATGTCTTTTTTAAGGTTTCTAATACTTGCCATAATCTATAAGTTTTGTTAACACAAAATTACACATAAACTTCTAATAGTTTTGCGTTATTTGAGGATATTTTATAGGTTTCGATTGCTGCAGGAAGCAATAAGGTTTCACCTTGTTTTATAAATTCAGATGCGTTTTCAGTTTCAATGAGCGCTTCACCTTCAACACACATATAGATAAAAAATGAATCCTTGGTATTAAGCTTTAAGATGGATTCGGTCACGTGCAATACATTGGTCGTAAAATAAGGGCAACTTACCATGTTATTGGACCTATTCTTTATATTGTCATAATGCAATCTAAAATCATCTGTCAAGTTAAAGTTGAAGGCATCAATGGCCATATCATTATGCAATTCACGCGCATTTCCATGAACATCGACACGATCCCAATCATACACACGATATGTAATATCACTGGTTTGCTGAATTTCTGCCAAAAGAACACCTGCACCAATAGCGTGAATACGGCCAACTTCGATAAAAAACCCATCACCTGATTTCACCGTCTCAAAATTCAAAATATCCGTGAGTGTTTTGTTCTCGAGATGCTTCTGGTATTTTTCTGAAGTCATCTCTTGATTGAACCCAATAATTAACTTGGCATCGGCTTCAGCCTGCATAACATACCACATTTCGGTTTTTCCGAATGTACCATGACGTTTTTCAGCCAGCTCGTCGTTAGGGTGCAATTGAATAGACAAATCGTCCTTGGCATCGATGAATTTAATAAGCAGAGGAAAATTGTCACCAAATGTCTCATAATTTTTTTTGCCCAGCAACTGTTCTCGATAGGTCTTAAGCAGTTGTTTTAAAGTATAGTCCTTAAGACGACCATTGATTACAACAGAAGTATCGTCTTCTACATCACTAATTTCCCAACTTTCACCAATATTGGGTAAATGGGATGCTTTGCCGAGAAGTGTTTGTAACTTTTCGCCTCCCCAAATTTTCTCCTTTAAAATCGGATGGAACTTAAGTGGATATAGTTGGTGCTCCATGTTTAGTTTTTTACGCCTACAAGGTTGTCAAAACCTTGCAGGATTTATACTCCAGAATAAGTAACAAAATTACGAGGCGTTTCAAACAAGGTAATCTCAAGGTCAAAATCACCTTGTAGCTTTGGCTTAATCTTATTATAAATAACCACAACGATATTTTCGGCTGTTGGGTTAAGCTCCTTGAACTCAGGCACCTCAATATTGAGATTTTTATGGTCAAAAGCCTCCTCGACTTCAGTCTTAATGATATCTTTCAAAATCTTCATATCAATCACATAACCAGTCTCCTTATCAATTTCACCCGTAACACTAACAATAAGTTCATAGTTATGGCCATGGAAATTAGGGTTATTGCATTTTCCAAATATCTCATCATTCTTTTCAAAGCTCCAGTCTTTGCGATATAAGCGATGTGCTGCGTTAAAATGGGCTTTCCTACTGACTGTTACTCGCATTATTTTGTGATGTTTATGTGTTCATAAAATCTGTCAAAAATAATCTTAAACCAAGCTGTGTAATGCGCTGGATGTAATTCAATATCGACTTTAACCGCTTCCAAAGTCATCCATTTCCAAGATTCAACCTCATCTGGATTTATCTTAGGCTCATCATTATATTGGCCTATCAGGATATGATCCAATTCATGCTCAGTTAAGCCATTGTCAAAAGGTGCTTTATAGATAAATGAAATTGTCTCCCTTAAATCGGTGACAAAACCCATTTCTTCCATAAGTCGACGCTTACCAGCATCGATATTCGATTCACCTTCCCGTTGATGGCTACAGCAGGTGTTCGTCCATAATAATGGCGAATGGTACTTGTGCTTAGCACGTTGTTGGAGTAGCAATTCGTTATGGTCGTTAAAGATAAACACTGAAAATGCGCGATGTAATACTGCTTTTTCATGAGCTTCCAATTTTGGCATCGTACCAATTTGCTCATCATTTTCATTTACCAGAATAACGTGTTCTTCTACCATATCCTACAAAAGTAACACAATACATAAAAAAAGCCGTCTCTTAAAGACAGCTTTTAACGTTTTTTTAGTGGAATGTCACATCTTCACAATAATAAATTCGCTTCGTCGATTGAGTTGGTGCTCTGCTTCAGAACAATCCACTCCATCACTACAGTGATTGACAAGTTGACTTTCGCCATACCCTTGTCCTGTGAGTCTAGACGCGTCAATACCTCCCGTTTTGATAATATAATCAATGGTAGACTTGTTTCTTCTATCGGAAAGTGCCTGATTGTAATCGGCTGGTGCTCTACTATCGGTATGCGATCTCACATCTATAGTCATGTTAGGGTATTTCTTAAGCACAGCGATCACTTTCTGAAGTTCAACTTCGGCATCAGGACGAATATTTGACTTATCAAAATCGAAATAAATGATTGGTATTCCTAGGGTTTCAGCAAGATCTGTCCCTTCACCAATTTCCTTTTCATCTTTTTCGAGCGATAACTCTATCTCAAGTTGTTGCTTCTTTTTAGGAGTGGTAAAGCGCTTTTCGTCAGATAAGAACGAATCCTTTTCGGCACGTATCAGATATTCGGTTTCAATGTCCAAATCCTTCAACGTATAGCTACCATCTGGTCCTGTAGTTACACGTTGAATCTCATTTCCATCACTATCATATAAGATCACCACAGCATCTGGAATAGGCTCGCCAGTCTCTTGATCTAATACCTTACCTTCAATATCCTGTTTTGGATCTGGTATTTTGAAACCATAGATATCGTCGTCTCCCTTTCCGCCATCTCTATTCGACGTAAAAAAGCCTTCCTTGGTTCCTAAATTCTCGTAATACCCAAAATCGTCCATCGGACTGTTAATTGGTCGGCCAACATTTTCCAAAGCCATAGGCTGATTGAGTGCTCTCTTATTTTCAAAATCGCGAATAACGAAAACATCCAATCCACCCAAACCTGTAAATCCGTTTGAAGCGATATAGAGATCACCTTCCGAATTAATAAACGGAAAGGTCTCATGACCTTCGGTGTTCACGGCTTGCCCTAAATTAACGGGTTCTCCCAGAGAGCCATCACTGTTGATATCAACTTCAAAAATATCGGAAGCTCCAAGAGTTCCGTTCATATCTGAAGCAAAATACATTTTTGTACCCTTAACATTGATTGTTGGGTGTGCGACACTATGAGCATCTCCATTAAATGGAACCGATTCTATATTTCCCCATTTTCCGTCGTCATCCAAAGTCGCCTTGAAAATCTTTAAACGGTTTGTGCCATCTTCGTCCTTCTTATATTTCCCTTTGAAATAGTTATTACGTGTAAAGTACATCACCTGATCATCAGGCGTAAAAGCCACTGTTGACTCATGATATTTAGAATTGATATCTGTATCCATTTTTGTCACGTTGGTATATTTCCCTTCAGAAGTTTTATCGGCTGTGAACAGATCCAAGAACGGTTGTTCGTTCCATTTGTATTTTTTTCCGCCACCTCGAGAAGATGCAAATACCAGTTGATCTTTGTATTGGGTTGAACCAAAATCGGATACTTCAGAATTGATTTCCAAACTATACACATCAATTTCCCTACTGGCTTCATCAATCTTAGCCAAGTAATCTACTCTAGTCTTAAAAGCCTGACCACGCAAATCACTTCGATCTTCTTGAGCAAACTTTTGCATCCACTTGTCGGACTCTTCGTAATTTTCAACAGATTTCAAAGCCTGTGCATATCTAAAATAATATTCAGGGTCAATGCCATCCACTTTCTTTTTCATAAGCTCTCCATACCATTTAGCTGCATTTTCCATATCATTATTAAAATAGAAGGAATTTGCCAATTTCTGAAGTAAATCTACCGAAGTAAATCCGCTTTCAGCCACTTCCAAAAGAATCTCACTAGTTTTGAGGTAGGCTAGATTATCATACTCTTTGTCTGCTTGTCTCAATTTCCCACGTTTTTGGGCATGACCTAGTGAAAAGATCAAGCTTAACATCAGGATACCTATAGTCTTGTGTATTTTCATTTGTCTGTTTTTTAAAAGAATCTTGGTGATAATATTCTACCTACTTTCTGTAATTCGAAGCGAAGCATGATTTCATGCGAACCATTGTTATAATTGTTCAACTTGGTTGTTGTGGCATCATAAGCATAACCGATGTATAGACTTTCGGTAACCTGAAATCCAGCCAATCCACTTATCGCATCATCCCAACGGTAAGCGGCTCCTATTGTAAAACGATTGTTTATGAGAAAATTGGCAGAGAGATCTGCTATTAATGGTGCTCCTGATACGGCTTTCACTAACGCTGCTGGTTTAAACTTCACATGTTCTCCCAAATCAAGGACATAACCTGCTATCAGATAAAAATTCATGCGCTCTTTCGCGATTGAAATTTGACTATCGTCAAAATGCTTTGTCGATAAAAAATTTGGGACTGATAATCCTACATACCACTTACGATTATGTAAATACAATCCTGCACCAATTGTAGGAGAAAAAATGCTGAGATTATCAGCAAATGTTTGATCACCCACTTGCTGAATAACCCCTTGGCTCCAATCTGAAGTCAATCCGTGGATTCCTGCTTTAACACCAAAGGACAGTTTTGTAAGCGACTCATTGAGTCTAATCGTATAAGCAAAATTGGCATCGATATAATATTCATTTACTGGACCCAAAGCATCGTTTACAATAGACAGTCCGAGACCAATTTTATCATTTCTCAAAGGCGAGTGAATTCCAAGAGTCTGTGTTTGGGGAGCTCCATCAATTCCAACCCATTGCGAACGATGTAGACCTGTTACGCTTAACACTTCTCGCTGTCCAGCATAACCAGGATTGACGCTCATAGTATTATACATATACTGTGTATACTGAGGGTCCTGCTGTGCAAAACTCACATTAATCGTTAATGCACCAAACACTAACAGTATTAATCCATTTAATAATGATGATTTTTGTATCATTTTAATATTGTTTTAATCTTGCCTTAATAATTATCTGTTAATGTATAACCATCCAACTTTCGGTTCAGATCCATCTCCTAGATCGATGACATAATAGTAGGTTCCTACTGGTAAATCTTCTCCTTCACTAAGGACAGCCCTTCCATTCGAAATCCCTGTCCAATCATTTCTATAACCTTTTGCTTCATATACAATATTTCCCCATCTGTTATAAATTTCTAAAGTATTATTTGGGTAATTCTCTATACAGTCAATATTGAAGAAATCATTTACGCCATCGCCATTTGGAGAGAACTCATTATAAATTGTTAAACAAATAGGATCAACAGTTGCCGTATCACTATTGTTTGTATTATTATCGTCATCAACATTAACAAGTGACGCAGTATTTAGATAATCTCCAAACCCTAATACTTCAACATTTATCTGCAAGGTTTCAACTTCTCCTGGGTTTAATTGTCCGATAATCCATTCACTATCAACTTCAGAATAAGTTCCCGCAGTTTCTATATGGGAAACGTATTCATAACCACTTGGTATCACCTCTTCAAGAACAACATTCATGCCTGTAACTAACCCATTATTAGATACTGTAATTGTGAAGGTAATTTCGTCACCTATTGAAGGTGTTAAACTATCAACTGTTTTATTTACCACAAGATCAAAATCTGAATCGGTAAAGGTTTCGGTATTATCATCTTCGATATTACCATCGGTATCTATACCATCATCACTAATATCGTTAACAACCGCTCCTTGATCATCAGTACCTGTTGCTGTAACGGTATTAGAAACGCCTCCAACATCTACGTCAGCCTGCGTTATAAGATATGTTGCTGTGTAAGTTGCTGTTTCATTAGCGAGCAATGTTCCTTCTGGGCTACCAAAGTCAGCATTGTCAAAAGTTGGTCCCGTAGTTAGAATCAAAGGGTTGCCTAAAATATCAGTAAATGTATCTGCAATAGAAACATTGGTAAGTGTCACATTTCCAATGTTCTCAACAGATATAATGTAGTTTATCGTATCTCCTACACCTATCACGCCATCTCCATTATCTTGGATTGTTGCTATTTTAACTGCTTCAATTGCAGGATTATTACAAGGGTTAACTGCAGCATCTGTAGAACTAACATCATTTTGTTCTCCTGAACTGCCATCAACAATTGGTATTCCATTGGCATCGACATTATCACCTAATGAATCATCGGCATCCAAATCTGAAGCTTCAAATCCACCGTCACCCTCAAGTGCATCAGGGCAACCATCATTATCACTATCAGTATCCAAATAATCAGGAATCCCATCACCATCAGTATCAGGATCTGTTGTTTGAGTACCTGTAAAATTAGTAACACAATCAAACTGAAGACTATGGAACCTTACGACATCGGTAAGTGCACTATTAGCAAAGACTCCTAGCTTAAATGAGAGCGTCGAAAAGTTCAAATATCGCGCTGAAATATTTATCTCAGGTACAGCATTGGAACTTCCCGGAAAATTTACGTTATCAGAATTGATTACTAATTCACCTGCTTCTGATGTAATCGATAAATTTGTTGGGTTATTAACAACATAGCTTTGAGGACTAGGAATTTTGACACGTTCGAATAATTCTTCGTCCCCATCAATGTCATTCACATTGATAAAAACTTCTGGAAAACTCACAGGTGTTGTCGTACCAGATTGCACTAATTGAATACTATACTCAACAAAGGCTTCTTGCCCAACATTCAAATTAGCTACCCTAGAGTTGGGCTTAAAATATGAAACATCAGAAGAGTTGTCATCTAAAATATCAACTATTGCATTTTGGAAGTCTACCAACGTGACTAAAGCATCTGTATTAGTGGTTACGTTTGCAAACCTGAACACCTCTCCTTCAAGAAGTGTAGCTGTACTGCCATCTCCAATCTCTTCGGTTGCATTTGCGCTAAAGTCAAGTACAGTATGGTTTCCACAATCTGGCTGATCAATTGTCGTCTCACCTCTTTCATCCTCATCCAATATACCATCGTTGTCATCATCCAAATCACAAATATCATTAAGTCCATCACCATCCGAATCATTTTCAGTGACAGTACCTAATATTGCTCCATCAGTACAAGGGTCTGAATCAATTATTGTGTCCGTTGGATCATCAGGATCTCCATCATTGTCAGGATCAATATCCTCTAGATCATCAGGGTCATCACTTACATCATTTATATTAGTACCATCCGATCCAAAAGCATCTACAAATACAGAATTACTAACACCACCTGCATCCACATCACTTTGCGTAATAATATAGGACGCTGTATAAGTAGCAGTTTCTCCAATTAGTAAAGTTCCTTCTGCACTTCCTTGATCAGCACTGTCAAAAGTTGGACCTGCCGTCAGGGTCAATACAGTACCGTCTAAATCAGTCAATGTATCTGTAATATCAACATTAGTTAAAACGGTGTTTCCTGTATTTTGAACCGTTATAGCATATGTGATAATGTCGTTTACTCCTAGTACGCCATTACCATCATCTTGAACTGATGCACTCTTTTCAGCAATGATTTGAGGATTTGGCGTAACACTACATGGTCCTGGTGCAATAGCCACATTCGAATTATTAAAGGTACATCCTGCATCCTCTGAGAAAGTTGCCGTAAGGTCTATCGGTCCGCCATCGGCTGGCATCACAATTCCGGAGAAGGAATGAGACGCCGAAGAATCCAAGTCTCCGACAGGCACACTTGCAGTACCATCACCCGTAAGCTCTAAAGTCCCTGAAATTGGTGCGTTGTTGAAGCTCACAATAATATCTGTCGTAAAGAAATCGTCACTTGGGTCAAATGGTGTGCCATTATCATTACAGACTAATAAATCGTCTACTGCAATCGCGCTTATGGTGCAAGTCATTGTGCTACTACATGGTCCTGGTGCTACGGTTACACTTGTATCGTTTAACGTACATCCTGAATCATCTGAGAACTCTGCCGTTAGATCTATAGCTCCTCCATCTGATGGCAATTGAACACCTACAAACGTATGCGAGGTCGATGAGTCCAGTCCACCTACCGCTACACTCGCTGTTCCATCGCCTGTCAAATCCAATGTGCCCGTGGACGGTGCACCTGAAAACGTCACCGTGATGTCGGCTGTGAAGAAATCGTCACCCGAATCCATGTCAGTCCCGTTGTCGTCACATGGCGACTCATTTGAAGAGGCTATGGACGTGATCGAACAGGCCACGACCATGCTACATGGTCCTGGTGCAACGGTTACACTTGTATCGTTTAACGTACATCCTGAATCATCTGAGAACTCTGCCGTTAGATCTATGGCACCTCCATCTGATGGCAACTCGACACCTACAAACGTATGCGAGGTCGATGAGTCCAGTCCACCTACCGCTACACTCGCGGTCCCATCTCCCGTCAAATCCAATGTGCCCGTGGAAGGTGCACCTGAAAACGTTACAGTAATATCTGCCGTGAAAAAGTCATCATTTGCATCCGTAGCCGTGCCGTTGTCATCACAGGCCGATTCATTTGTGGATGTTATTGCCGTGATCGAACATGCAACCATCATACTACATGGTCCTGGTGCAACGGTTACACTTGTATCATTTAACGTACATCCTGAATCATCTGAGAACTCTGCCGTTAGATCTATAGCTCCTCCATCTGATGGCAATTGAACACCTGCAAACGTATGCGAGGTCGATGAGTCCAGTCCACCTACCGCTACACTCGCGGTCCCATCTCCCGTCAAATCCAATGTGCCCGTGGACGGTGCACCTGAAAACGTTACAGTAATATCTGCCGTGAAAAAGTCATCACTTGCATCCGTAGCCGTGCCGTTGTCATCACAGACCGATTCATTTGTGGTTGTTATTGCCGTGATCGAACAAAGTGTGTCTACAGATAAAGTGGCACAATTAATAACTCTTACACAAACATTATCATCATGAGTAATAAGCAAGCAGAATTGTGAACCATCTAATCCTGTGACATCACTAATACTTAATTCAATTGTATCCACACCACTATAGTTACCTCCATTACTTAAAGCAACTCCACCACTATCAGGATCTCCCAAATACCATTGGTAATTAATCCCAGTAGAGACATCTGTTGCGCTTGTTCCACTGTAGTCTGGTGTGGTATTTGGCGCGGCACCTATAAAGTCAGAGGTACTTGTTGCAACTGCTGAGCTAATGGTAAAGCTTGTACTATCTCCTGCCAACAATGATTGATTAGTTAATGTCGAAGCATCAACTGAGACCTGCGTTGCTATTACCTCATTTCCTGTCAGACCATCATAACCTCCAGTACCGCCAGTAACCAAACCGTTTGTATCGATTCCTGTTCCGTCTAAAATACCATCATTATCTGTATCTGTTCCACCCGATTCAACGACATCAAAACAACCATCATTGTCACTATCTAAATCAAGGTAATCTGGAGTTCCATCGTCATCCGTATCTGGGTCGATTGATTCTCCGTTTGTAAAATTTTCATTACAATCAAAAAGTATACTGTGATATCTTACTACATCAATCAATGTATCATCTGCGACGACTCCCAGTCTCACGTTGAACCCTGAAAAATTGGTGTATCTAGCTAACATGTTCAAGAAGGGGTTACTGTTTGAAGAACCCGGAAAATTAACATTTCCTCCAGTTGCTACCACAAAGCCTGGTTCGGATGTGATGGTTAGGGTTGTTGGATCATCGAGGTAGTAATTTACTGGATTTGGAGCCTTGTTTCTTTCAGATAAATTAACTTCACCATCCATATCATTAAAGCTTGCAAAAACTTCTGGATAGCTTACGGGAATGACAGTTCCAGATTGAACCAGTTGAATATTATATTCGACATAACCCTCTTGCCCTGGGTTTAGGATGTCAATTCTTGAGCCTGGTTTAAAATATTCAGGGTTTGAAGAGTTATCATCTAGAATATCTACTCTAGCATTGACAAATTCTACCAATGTCACCAAGGCATCTGTTCCCGCTGTTACATTCGTAAATCTAAACACTTCACCCTCTAGCAAAGTAGAGACATTTCCATCACCTGATTCTTCGGTAGCTATTGCACTAAAATCCAATGATGTATGACTTCCACAAATTGGTGGGCCATCTACTGTTTCTCCACGTTCATTTTCATCTAAAATTCCGTCATTATCATCATCTAGATCACAACCATCTGGCACTGAGTCATTATCGGCATCTTCATTGTCATCAAACCCTTCACATACATCCAAAGCATTAATGACACCATCTCCATCGCAATCATTATCTGGAAAATCGACACACTCACCAAGTACGATTGTTACTTGAGCCGTATCACAGGAAGCCGGATCTACTTCCAAACAAATTTGGTATTCTATTATAAAGGTTCCAGAATCACTATTCCCAGGAATATTGATTGTCCCATTAGAATTGATGGTGACACCTGTTAGACCGCCATCATCGGTGATGCTGATATTGTTTGAAATATTGGCATTTGTAGCTGGGACACCTTCGGCGGTATCCACTCCATTTCCATTGTCACCAAAAACACTAACGGTTGTGCTTCCAGTAATTGGATTATAAAATGTTCCGCTAAAATCATCATCTTCAGCGTTGATACTCAGTCCGGTATTAACCGCTAAATCGGCACACTCGGTTTGAACAAAACATATATTATCAGGATGTGAAATGACTACGCAATACTGATTTCCGTTTAGGGAAAGATTAGTAACAATACTTAGAACCGCTGTGTTTACTCCTGAATATGTTGCATCGTTAGAGAGCGCTGTTCCTCCAGAATCTGGATCACCCAAGAACCATTGGTATACCAATGCGCCTGATATGTCTGTTGCTGAAGCACCTGAATAATCAGGCGTAGTACCAACATAATCCATTGTGCTTGTTGCTGTTGCACTTGATTCAAAAACAGCTGTATCTCCATCAGTCTCATTTTGATCAGAAGGCGAACTATCGACTACGATTTGTGTTGCAATGATTTCATTTCCTGAAACACCATCATAACCTCCAACACCACCAATTACCTGTCCGTTTGAATCAAACCCAGTGCCATCCAAAATACCGTCGTTATTGTCATCTGTTCCTCCTGATTCTACAACATCATTGCATCCATCATTATCCGAATCCAAATCAAGGTAATTTGGTATCGAATCGCCATCAGTATCAGTTGGGTTTGTAGATGGATCGTTATCCATATCAAAATTCTCGTCCTCATCAGCATCTAACACACCATCATTGTCTTTATCTAAATCGCAAATATTATTAATCCCGTCAGCATCAGGATCATTAGCAGTTACAGTCCCAACTATTGCGCCATCTGTACATGGATCCACACTGCAAGCAAAGGGAGCAACAACCACATTGTTATCTGTATATGTGCACATAGAATCATCAGAAAATGTTGCTGTTAATGAGATTGCACTACCATTGGCTGGCAAAACAACATCTTGAAAAGTATGAGGGGAAGTTAAGCCTACGACAGAAACAGAAGCCGTTCCATCACCCGAAAGATTTAAAGTTCCTGATGTTGGTGAAACCATAAAAGATACTGTAATGTCTGCCGTAAAGAAATCATCAGCATTGTCAGCTAAAGTTCCATTATCATCACAAACAGACTCGTTTGATGAAGCAATATCAGTAATTTGACAAGTCTCCAAAAGTAGGTTGTCGACAAAATTCCAGGTTTTATCACAAGATCCGCCTGCAAAGAATTCGAACAAAAACGTTCCTGTAGAAGGCGCAACAAACGTCACCAAGGGTCTGGTCCAAACATTTTCAGTTGGTGGTGCTGGTACTGTTGCAATTACAACGCCATCCAATCTTACTTGAAGCTCTGGTGCACAAGGCAACATACTGGTTGGTCTTGTTTCTATTAGGTAATCAAACGAAAAATTGTAAGATTCACCACCTATCAAATCTACATTTTGTGCTATACCTTCTGGATTATCATTTAAAGCTCTAAATCCAAAGTAGCAACCACCACTTGGAGAAGGTCCTCTTAATTCTTCGGTTGCATCCCAAGCTCTTTGAACTTCAGTGGATCTATCTGGTGTATTGGTTTTGATCCAGCCATCAGGCACCTCATCGCGATTAGCATTTAAGTCGGTGCAATCTATGCCTGACACATCCAAATCGGGATTAGTAAATAAATTTTGAGAACTAACGTTCCTTGAAAACATTAAGGAGGCAATCAAAACAGCCTTAGTTGCCAATGAAACGTTTATAAACGAGAATCGAGTAAAGATTTTCATATATCTTATGGTAAAATTATTTATATCGCTATAATATTGAAATATTATACATTAAATCATCTATAATAGACTGAATAACAATAAATTACCCTCAAAAATCAAATTTTACAATTAGACATAAAAAAACCTCTGCCTTAAAATAATTAAAGCACAGGTGTAGGGTATGGATTTGGGGTAATCAAAATTATTGCTATTAATCTTAAATCAAAAATAGTGTTTATTTTTTGAATTCATTAAACTTTTAACGCTTATCCCATCGATTAAAGGTCAAATTAACCGATGAAAAAACAATTTCCTCCCTAAACACCTGAAATTTAAATGTTTTCGATACTCTACAAACACGTTTCTTCACAGAGTTATTAACAGAGTTATTATGCAACTCTCATATATTCCACATTGAAAAACAACAGCACTTTCTTTTCGTGAAGTAGACAACATATTGTTTTATTAATATGAATTGATTTTCACTCTATTTCACCCATAAAAATTATATTTGCACACACCAAAAAACAGCCATGAATTTTACAAAGGAAATTTCCAGAAGACGTACATTCGGTATCATCTCCCATCCTGATGCTGGAAAAACGACACTAACCGAAAAGCTTTTACTTTTCGGAGGCGCCATTCAAGAAGCGGGTGCTGTAAAAAGCAATAAGATAAAAAAAGGCGCTACTAGTGATTTTATGGAAATTGAACGTCAACGTGGAATTTCGGTAGCAACTTCGGTGCTTGCCTTTGAATACAATGGCATAAAAATCAACATCTTAGACACACCTGGTCACAAGGATTTTGCGGAAGACACATTTAGAACACTTACTGCTGTTGACAGCGTGATAGTTGTGATTGACGTAGCCAAAGGTGTTGAGGAACAAACTGAGAAATTGGTTGAAGTTTGCCGAATGCGTAACATCCCTATGATCGTTTTTATCAACAAATTAGATCGCGAAGGTAAGGATGCATTTGATTTATTGGATGAAATAGAACAAAAGTTAGGATTGAAAGTAGTTCCTCTTAGTTTTCCAATTGGAATGGGCTACGACTTTAAAGGCATATATAATATTTGGGAAAAGAACGTCAACCTGTTTAGCGGTGATAGTCGTAAGAATATAGAGGAAACTATAGAAATCAAGGATTTATCTTCTCCCGAATTAGTAAAACTGGTAGGTGAAAAAGCAGCCCAAACACTGAGGGATGAAATCGAACTTGTCGACGGTATATATCCTTCTTTTGAGAAAGAACACTATTTGAATGGTGAATTACAACCTGTTTTCTTTGGCTCTGCGTTGAATAATTTTGGAGTACGTGAATTATTGGATTGTTTCGTAGAAATAGCACCTAAACCAAGACCAAAAAACAGTGATGAACGTTTGGTAAAACCAGAGGAAAAAGCATTTACTGGGTTTGTATTTAAAATCCATGCCAATATGGATCCTAATCACAGAAACCGATTGGCGTTCGTGAAAATAGTATCTGGAGAGTTTAAAAGAAACACACCTTACTTACATGTAAGACATAACAAAAAATTGAAATTTTCGAGTCCGAATGCCTTTTTTGCTGAAAAGAAAGAAATTGTTGACATCTCCTATCCAGGAGACATTGTAGGTTTACAAGATACAGGTAACTTCAAAATTGGAGATACCTTGACAGAAGGTGAAGTACTAAACTACAAGGGCATACCCAGTTTTTCACCAGAGCATTTCCGTTACATCAATAATGCTGATCCTTTAAAATCCAAGCAACTTTACAAAGGTATTGACCAACTTATGGACGAAGGCGTCGCACAGCTCTTCACACTGGAGCTTAATGGCAGAAAAGTTATTGGCACGGTTGGAGCCCTTCAATATGAAGTGATTCAATATCGACTAGAACATGAGTATGGCGCAAAATGCACCTATGAAAATTTAAACGTACACAAAGCTTGTTGGATTAAAACCGATGATGTAAAAAGTGAAGAATACAAAGATTTCCTTAGAGTAAAGCAACGTTTTTTAGCAAAGGACAAACGTGGACAACTAGTGTTTTTGGCAGATTCGGCGTTTTCATTACAGATGACACAACAGAAATATCCTAGCATTACATTCCATTTTACGTCAGAATTTGACTAACATCTACTTACCGTTCGTCTAAAATTTTCAAATAAATTTGTTTTTTGCCGATGTTTTTATACTTTTAATCGATAATTATACTGTGATTTGACCTAACCTCATCACAAGATAATAGAGATTAACCCCAAATTGATCTACTTATGAAAGCAAATCCTAATGTTTTCAGTAATAGCGATATTACTGTCACTTACAATCCGCGTACGTGCATCAATGCTGAGCGTTGTGCCAAAGAACTTTCCAATGTTTTCCGTCAAACTGTTATTCCATGGATAAACCTTGATGGAGCATCGACCAAGAAAATCATCAAGCAAATTAAAAAATGTCCCTCTGGTGCGCTTCAGTGCCATCGGAATCAAGAGGTCGCTTGAAACTTCTGTAAAATTGGAGTTAGTATTCCACAATAAAAATCCCCAAATTGTCTTAAATGCCGTGCCCTAAGACCTACAAAATTTCATAAAAAAGCCTTTGATGTTCATTCAAAGGCTTTTTCATTTAGACTTGTCCTGTTGGATCAAAATTCAATGGTATTGGAGGCTTGCTCCATGAACATTTCGAGCAGACCTCCAACCAAATATTTTACGCTTGTCCTGTTGGACCAAAATTCAATGGTATTGGAGGCTGCTCCTTGAACATTTCGAGCAGACCTCCAACCAAAACATTTTACGCTTGTCCTGTTGGACCAAAATTCAGTGGTATTGGAGGCTGCTCGTAATCTTTGATTTCTCCATGTGCTTTTTCAAAGCGGTTGACATTGTCACCTAGAGCCTTTAACAAACGCTTCGCGTGCTGTGGTGTTAGTATGATTCTGGATTTTACTTTACTCTTTGGAGTTCCAGGCATGATACTCACAAAGTCAATTACAAATTCAGACACAGAATGATTGATTATTGCTAGATTGGAATAGGTACCTTCTGCAATTTTCTCATCAAGTTCAATATTAATTCCTGGTTTTTTGTTTTTATTTTCTTCGGCCATAATTTTATTTAATTTTTATAAGTCCAATTGGGTTGGATTTTCTATGTTGCTACAAGGTTTTTGAAAGCCTTGTGGGAAAGATAAGTAAAAAGCCTTCATGTAAAAAATACAAGAAGGCTTTTGTTTTATAGATTCCTGCCTCCGCAGGAATGACAACTTTTAGTTGTAGTTCATTTCTTCTTTCGCTTTCATCATCTCATTGAATTCTTCTTTGGAACCTACAATGATGTTATCAAATTTTCTAACACCTGTTCCTGCAGGAATTCTATGTCCGACAATTACGTTTTCCTTCAAACCTTCAAGGGTATCAACTTTAGCATTTACTGCAGCTTCATTAAGAACCTTTGTTGTTTCCTGGAACGATGCCGCAGAAATAAATGACTTAGTTTGTAATGATGCTCTAGTAATTCCTTGTAGAATTGGTGTGGCTGTTGCAGGTTGTGCATCACGTGCAGTGACCAACGCCTTATCTTCTCTACGTAGAATCGAGTTTTCGTCCCTTAGTTCTCTTGAAGTAATAATTTGACCTGGTTTTAGGTTTTCAGAATCACCTGCATCTTCAACTACTTTCATTCCGAAGATCTTATCATTCTCTTCAATAAAGTCTGATTTATGAACCAATTGGTCTTCTAAGAAGATTGTATCTCCAGAATCGATGATTCTCACCTTTCTCATCATTTGTCTTACAACAACTTCAAAGTGCTTGTCATTAATCTTCACACCCTGTAAACGATATACTTCTTGAACTTCATTTACCAAATATTGCTGAACAGCCGCAGGACCTTTGATATTCAAAATATCGTTAGGAGTTATCGACCCGTCAGAAAGCGGCATACCAGCTTTTACATAGTCATTTTCTTGAACAAGGATTTGATTAGACAACTTCACTAGGTACTTCTTCACCTCTCCAAGTTTAGACTCAATGATGATTTCACGGTTACCTCTCTTAATTTTTCCGAAAGACACAACACCATCAATCTCACTAACAACAGCTGGATTAGAAGGGTTACGCGCTTCGAACAATTCGGTAACACGAGGTAAACCACCAGTAATATCACCAGCTTTAGCTGATTTACGAGGAATCTTAACTAAGATTTTACCAACCTTAATCTTCTCTCCATCGTCAATCATCAAGTGGGCACCTACTGGTAAGTTGTATGAACGTATGGTTTCACCTTTAGAATCTTCAATATGCAATGTAGGAATTAACTTTTTGTTTCTCGATTCAGAAATTACTTTCTCTTGGAAACCAGTTTGTTCGTCAATTTCTACTTGATATGTTACACCTTGCTCGATATTTTCATATCTCACTTTACCGGCAAACTCTGAAATAATCACACCATTATATGGATCCCATTGGCAAATCACATCGCCTTCTTTTACTTTTGCACCTGGTTTTACGTAGATGAAAGATCCATAAGGAATGTTATTTGTACTCAAGGTGATTCCTGTTTTGGCATCGGTTAACTTCAATTCAGAAGTACGAGAAATCACGACATCTACCTCTTTTCCTTCGTTATCAGTACTCTTAACAGTTTTTAAATCTTCGATTTCAGCAATTCCATCGAATTTCACTGTTAATTTGTTTTCTTCAGAAATGTTACCAGCAATACCACCAACGTGGAACGTACGTAATGTTAACTGAGTACCTGGCTCACCAATGGATTGTGCTGCCACAACACCAACGGCTTCTCCTCGTTGTACCATCTTTCCTGTGGCAAGGTTACGTCCATAACATTTAGCACAAATCCCTTTCTTGGCTTCGCATGTCAATGCCGAACGCACTTCTATTGAATCTAATGCTGAAGCGTCAATTCGCTTAGCGATGGCATCATCAATATGACCACCTGCTTCTACCAATAACTCTTCAGTAATTGGATCGTAAACATCATTTAATGAAGTTCGACCAACGATTCGCGTTTCAAGTTTTTCAATGATTTCCTCATTTTTCTTCAATGGTGTTACTTCAATTCCTCTTAATGTACCACAATCTTCAGTATAAATGATGACATCTTGGGATACATCCACCAAACGACGTGTTAAGTATCCAGCATCGGCTGTTTTTAAAGCCGTATCGGCAAGACCTTTACGTGCACCGTGTGTTGAGATAAAATATTCTAAGATTGAAAGACCTTCCTTAAAGTTTGATAAGATCGGGTTTTCAATAATCTCTCCACCACCAGCATTTGATTTTTTAGGTTTTGCCATCAAACCACGCATACCTGTTAACTGACGAATCTGTTCTTTAGATCCACGAGCTCCAGAATCTAGCATCATAAACACCGAGTTAAATCCTTGTTGATCCTCACGAATACGTTTCATAGATAACTCCGTTAACTCAGCATTTGTTGATGTCCAAATATCAATTACTTGATTGTAACGTTCGTTATTGGTAATCAATCCCATATTATAGTTACCCATAATACCGTCAACCAAACCATTAGCTTGATCAATCATACCTTGCTTTTCGGCTGGTATAATAATATCACCCAAACTAAACGAAAGTCCACCTTGGAACGCAAATTTGTAACCAAGAGTTTTAATTTCATCAAGGAATACTGCTGTTTCAGGAACACTAGTCACCTTCAGAATATCATGGATAATGTCCCTTAAGGATTTCTTTGTCAGTACTTGATTTATGAATCCTGCAGCTTCTGGTACTTTTTCGTTAAATAGCACACGACCAACAGTGGTTTCAATAATTTGGGTTGTCAATTCACCTTCCTCATTGAAATCCTTGGTACGTACTTTTATTCCTGCATTTAAGTCTACTTTTTTCTCGTTATAAGCAATTGTTACTTCCTCTGGAGAATAAAAAGTTAATCCTTCACCTTTTACAGTATACGTTTCATCTGTTTTACGCAACTTAGTCATATAATAAAGACCAAGAACCATATCCTGAGAAGGCACTGTTACAGGCGACCCATTAGCTGGATTCAGAATATTATGAGACGCCAACATTAGGAGTTGTGCTTCTAAAATCGCTTCTGGTCCAAGTGGTAAATGCACAGCCATTTGGTCACCATCGAAATCGGCATTAAAAGCCGTACAAACTAATGGGTGAAGCTGAATTGCCTTACCTTCAATTAGTTTTGGCTGGAATGCCTGAATACCAAGTCGGTGTAATGTAGGCGCACGGTTAAGCAATACTGGATGTCCTTTAAGAACGTTTTCCAAGATATCCCAAACCACAGGCTCTTTTCTATCTATGATTTTCTTTGCAGATTTTACGGTCTTTACAATCCCTCTTTCAATCAATTTTCTGATGATAAACGGCTTGTATAGCTCGGCAGCCATATTCTTTGGTAATCCACATTCGAATAATTTTAATTCTGGTCCAACGACAATTACCGAACGTGCCGAATAGTCAACACGCTTACCCAATAAGTTTTGACGGAAACGTCCTTGCTTACCTTTTAAGGAATCAGATAATGATTTTAATGGTCGGTTAGAATCTGTCTTTACAGCAGAAGCTTTACGCGTGTTGTCAAATAATGAATCTACAGATTCTTGTAACATACGCTTCTCATTACGAAGAATCACTTCTGGTGCTTTGATCTCTACCAATCGCTTTAAACGATTGTTACGAATGATTACACGACGATATAAATCATTTAAATCTGAAGTTGCAAAACGCCCACCATCTAGAGGTACCAATGGTCTCAATTCTGGTGGAATAATAGGAATGGCCTTCATAATCATCCATTCAGGCTTATTCTCACGGTTTGCATTTGAATCTCTAAACGCCTCAACAACTTGCAAACGTTTTAAGGCTTCTGTTTTACGTTGTTTAGAAGTTTCAGTATTTGCTTTGTGACGCAATTCGTAGGACAATTGGTTTAAGTCGATTCTCGATAAGAGTTCGATTAAACATTCAGCACCCATTTTAGCAATAAACTTGTTAGGGTCTGTATCGTCTAGGTGTCTGTTTTCCGCAGGAAGCGTTTCCATGATATTCAGGTACTCTTCTTCCGTTAGGAAATCCATTTTTTGTAATGGGTCACCTTCAGCATTTTTTGCTTCACCTGGTTGGATCACTACATAGCGTTCATAATAGATAATCATATCTAGACGCTTAGATGGTAGACCAAGTAAATAACCAATTTTATTAGGTAAGGAACGGAAGTACCAAATGTGTGCTACAGGAACTACTAAATTAATATGTCCTACGCGATCACGACGGACTTTCTTTTCAGTAACTTCAACACCACAACGGTCACAAACGATACCTTTGTAACGTATTCTTTTATATTTACCACAAGCACATTCAAAATCCTTAACAGGACCAAAAATACGCTCACAGAACAAACCATCACGTTCAGGTTTATGTGTTCGATAATTAATAGTTTCTGGTTTTAAAACCTCGCCACGAGAAGCTGCCAAAACAGATTCTGGAGATGCTAAACCAATAGAAATTTTGTTGAATTTCTGTACTGTATTCTTATCTTGTCTTCTTGCCATGTTTTTATAGTCTTCAGTTTGCAGTTTGCAGTCCTCAGTCGTTTTTATATCACAGTAAATACGCTTTACTGACGACTGCTTACTGCTGACTTAATTTTATTCTTCTAATCTAATATCTAATCCTAATCCTTTCAGTTCGTGCATCAATACATTGAAAGATTCAGGTAGTCCAGGCTCTGGCATTGGCTCTCCTTTTACGATTGCCTCGTAAGTTTTAGCTCTACCAATAACGTCATCAGATTTCACTGTTAAGATTTCACGTAGTGTGCTTGATGCTCCATAAGCTTCAAGTGCCCAAACCTCCATCTCACCGAAACGTTGACCACCAAATTGTGCTTTACCACCAAGTGGTTGCTGTGTGATCAATGAGTATGGTCCAATAGAACGCGCGTGCATCTTATCGTCAATCATATGACCAAGTTTGATCATATAGATAACACCTACTGTTGCTGGTTGATCGAAACGATCTCCTGTTCCACCATCATACAAATACGTATGACCAAAACGTGGCACACCAGCTTCATCTGTGAATTCATTGATTTGGTCTAAAGTTGCACCATCAAAAATAGGTGTCGCATATGTACGACCCAATTTCTGTCCTGCCCAACCAAGAACCGTTTCATAAATCTGACCAATGTTCATACGCGATGGTACACCTAGTGGATTCAACACGATATCAACTGGAGTTCCATCTTCCAAGAATGGCATATCCTCTTGACGAACAATTCGCGCCACAATACCTTTGTTACCGTGACGACCAGCCATTTTATCACCAACCTTCAGTTTACGTTTCTTAGCCACATAAACTTTAGCCAATTTGATAATACCAGCAGGCAATTCATCACCAACAGAGATTGTAAACTTCTCACGACGCAAAGATCCTTGTAGATCATTTTCCTTGATCTTATAGTTGTGAATCAAGTCGGCAACTAAAGCATTCAAGTGATCATCGGTTGTCCAAGTCCCAGAGGTTAAATGTGTGTAGTCATCTACAGCATTCAACATCTTAAGAGTGTATTTCTTTCCTTTAGGAATGATCTCTTCACCTAAATCATTAAAGATACCTTGAGCAGTTTTACCATTCACAAGAGCAAATAATTTTTCGACCAGCACAGCCTGTAAATCATCAAACTTCTTGTAATAGATATTCTCTAATGCCTCTATATCTTCTTTATCTTTAGCTCTCTTTCGTTTATCCTTGATAGCTCTTGAGAATAATTTTTTCTCAATAACGACACCATGTAATGAAGGAGACGCCTTTAACGATGCGTCCTTTACATCACCAGCTTTATCACCAAAGATGGCTCGTAATAGTTTTTCTTCAGGTGTAGGGTCAGATTCACCTTTTGGTGTAATCTTACCAATAAGAATATCACCAGGCTTGATCTCAGCACCAATTCGAATCATACCATTTTCGTCAAGGTCTTTAGTAGCCTCTTCGGAAACGTTAGGAATATCATTGGTAAGCTCTTCGTTACCTAATTTGGTATCTCTAACTTCCAACGAGTATTCATCAATATGGATTGAGGTAAAGATATCATCACGTACTACTTTCTCAGAAATTACAATCGCATCCTCGAAGTTATAACCTTTCCATGGCATAAACGCCACTTTCATATTACGACCTAAAGCCAATTCACCATTTTCAGTAGCATAACCTTCACAAAGTACTTGACCTTTGACTACTTTATCGCCTTTGGTCACAATCGGTTTAAGGTTAATGGACGTTCCTTGGTTTGTTTTTCTAAACTTAACTAGCGGATAGGTTTTGGTATCACTATCAAAGCTTACCATGGCTTCCTCTTCAGTACGTTCGTACTTTATGACGATTTCATTGGCATCTACATATTCAACAACACCATTACCTTCAGCATTAATCAATACTCTAGAATCTGAAGCCACCTGACGTTCAAGACCTGTTCCTACGATAGGCGCTTGCGGACGCAATAACGGAACTGCTTGACGCATCATGTTAGATCCCATCAAGGCACGGTTAGCATCATCATGCTCTAAGAATGGAATCAAGGATGCTGAAATTGAAGCGATCTGGTTTGGTGCAACATCGGTATAATTTACATTAGACGGATCAATCACTGGGAAATCACCTTCTTGACGTGCAATAACCTTATCATGCTTAATCTTACCACTATCATCAACTTCGACAGTTGCTTGGGCGATTAACATATCCTCTTCTTCTTCAGCACTTAAGTATGTTGGTTCATTTTTAATATCCACGACACCTTCCTCTACTTTTCTATAAGGCGTCTCAATGAATCCCATGTTATTCACTTTAGCAAATACTGATAAAGATGAAATCAAACCAATGTTTGGTCCTTCAGGAGTTTCAATAGGACACAACCTTCCGTAGTGTGTATAGTGAACATCACGTACCTCGAAACCAGCTCTTTCTCTGGATAAACCTCCAGGTCCTAAAGCCGAAAGACGACGTTTGTGTGTAATCTCAGCTAATGGATTCGTTTGATCCATAAATTGAGATAACTGGTTTGTACCAAAGAACGAGTTAATCACAGAAGACAAGGTCTTCGCATTGATCAAATCGATTGGTGTAAACACTTCGTTATCACGAACATTCATTCGCTCACGAATTGTTCTTGCCATACGTGCAAGACCTACACCAAACTGAGATGACAATTGCTCACCAACAGTTCGTACACGACGGTTGGATAAGTGATCGATATCGTCAATCTCTGCCTTTGAATTGATTAACTCAATTAAATATTTTATGATGGTAATGATATCTTCCTTAGTAAGCACTTGCTTATCCATTCCGATATCCAAACCTAATTTTTTGTTCATTCTGTAACGACCTACTTCGCCAAGAGAATAGCGTTGGTCAGAGAAGAATAATTTGTCAATGATTCCGCGAGCAGTTTCCTCATCTGGCGGCTCTGCATTACGCAATTGACGGTAAATATGTTCAACAGCTTCTTTTTCAGAGTTTGTTGGGTCTTTCTGTAAAGTGTTATGAATGATGGCATAATCACCTTGTTGTGAAGTCTCTTTGTGTAATAAAATGGTCTTTACACCAGCTTCAAGGATTTCCTCAATATTATCTTTATCGATTTCAGTGTCACGATCGAGGACGATTTCGTTACGCTCGATAGATACCACTTCACCTGTATCTTCATCAACGAAATCTTCATGCCATGTATTTAAAACACGCGCAGCTAGCTTTCGGCCAACAACTTTTTTAAGTCCGGTTTTTGAAACCTTTACTTCTTCGGCAAGGTCAAAAATCTCTAAAATATCTTTATCACGTTCAAAACCAATAGCTCTGAACAATGTTGTAACTGGTAATTTTTTCTTTCTATCAATGTATGCGTACATCACTTGGTTGATGTCGGTAGCAAACTCAATCCAAGACCCTTTAAACGGGATAACTCTCGCAGAGTACAATTTTGTACCGTTGGCATGGAAAGACTGACTAAAGAATACACCTGGAGATCTGTGCAATTGTGATACAACCACACGCTCTGCACCATTGATACAGAAGGTTCCACTAGGTGTCATATATGGAATTGTTCCTAGATATACATCTTGAACGATAGTTTCGAAGTCTTCATGTTCTGGATCTGTACAGTACAGTTTTAAACGTGCTTTTAATGGCACACTGTATGTCAATCCTCTTTCGATACACTCTTCGATGGTATATCTTGGAGGGTCGATAAAATAATCCAAGAATTCCAAAACGAATTGGTTACGTGTATCTGTAATTGGAAAGTTTTCCATGAAGGTATTGTAGAGCCCTTCATTTCCTCTTTCTTCTGATTTTGTCTCTAACTGGAAAAAATCCTGAAAGGATTTAATTTGAATATCCAAGAAGTCTGGGTATTCAGTTCTGTTCACAATAGAGGAGAAATTCAATCTTTCAGCTGTATTTGCTAACATCGATGAACGCGGTTTTGATTAAAAAAATGACTCGTTTATCTGTGCACTATTTTATACACAAAAGGGTTTAGGTCATTCCGAACACTTCGGAAGACCTAAACCATAATTTGTAGGTTTGTTAAGCTTACTTAAGCTCAACCTCTGCTCCTGCTTCCTCTAATTGAGATTTTAGAGCTTCTGCTTCGTCTTTAGCAACACCTTCTTTGATTGGGCTTGGTGCTTCATCAACTAAACCTTTTGCTTCTTTTAATCCTAAACCAGTTAATTCTTTAACTAATTTTACAACAGCTAATTTAGAACCACCTGCTGCTTTAAGGATTACGTCGAATTCTGATTTCTCTTCAGCTGCGTCTCCGCCTGCTGCTCCACCACCTGCTGCTACTGCTACTGCAGCTGCTGCTGGTTCGATACCATATTCGTCTTTTAATATTGTAGCTAATTCGTTAACTTCTTTTACTGTTAAATTAACTAATTGTTCTGCGAAATCTTTTAAATCTGCCATTTCTATCGTTTTTAATGATTTTTAATAAAATATAATTTGTTTAAGTGCGTACTTATTTGATTATCCTTCTTTTTCGGATAATGTTTTGATAATACCTGCTAATGTTCCACCACCTGATTTAAGTGCTGAAATAACATTCTTAGCTGGCGATTGTAACAAGGTTACAATTTCTCCGATTAATTCTTCTCTAGATTTGATATCTACTAGAGTATCCAATTGATCATCGCCAATGTAAATAGCCTCTTCTATAAAAGCGCCTTTAAGCAAAGGCTTATCGGATTTTTTACGGAAGTTCTTAATTACCTTAGCTGGAGCATTACCAGTTTCAGCATACATTACAGAGGTATTACCCTTTAAAACTGTAGGAAGTTCTCCGAAATCCTTATCAGAAGCTTCCATAGCTTTTGTTAATAATGTATTTTTTACTACGTTTAATTTTACGTTTGCCTTAAAACAAGCACGACGTAAATCTGAAGTGTTGCCTGCGTTTAATCCAGAAATATCTGTTAAGTAGATATTTGCATGGTCTGCTAACTGTGCAGTCAACTCTTCAATTACTTGTGATTTTTCTTCTCTTGTCATAATACTAAAGATTTAACTGCTATTAATTAAACTTTGGATCAACTGCAATACTAGGACTCATTGTACTAGACATGAAAATACTTTTCATGTAAACCCCTTTTGCCGCAGTTGGTTTTAGCTTGTTCAATGTGGTTAATAATTCCATAGCATTGTCCTTCAACTTATCTGCTGTAAATGAAGCTTTACCGATAGGTGCGTGTACAATACCTGTTTTATCAACTTTAAAGTCTATTTTACCAGCTTTTACTTCAGACACTGCCTTTGCAACATCCATAGTCACTGTTCCTGTTTTTGGATTTGGCATTAAGCCTCTAGGACCTAACACTCTACCTAATGGACCTAGTTTACCCATGATAGCTGGCATGGTAACGATAACGTCAACATCTGTCCAACCACCTTTGATTTTTTCTAGGTACTCATCCAACCCTACATAATCTGCACCTGCAGCTTTAGCTTCTTCTTCTTTATCTGGAGTAACCAATGCCAACACTTTCATGTCTTTACCAGTACCATGAGGAAGAGAAACAACACCACGAACCATTTGATTAGCCTTTCTAGGATCTACTCCTAAACGAACAGCTAAATCAACAGAGGCATCAAATTTAGTATAGGTTATTTCCTTTAATAGTGCTGAAGCCTCTTCGATAGAATACAATTTGTTCTTCTCAACTTTAGCTAAAGCTTCTTTTCTCTTTTTTGTTATTCTTGCCATTTCAAAAATTTTTAGTTTGGTGCTTCTCCACCTTTAACTGTGATACCCATAGATCGTGCAGTTCCTGCAACCATCTTCATAGCAGAATTTACACTAAATGCGTTCAAATCTTGCATTTTGTCTTCTGCGATAGCCTTCACTTGATCCCAAGTAACTTTGGCTACTTTCTTTCTGTTCGGTTCACCAGATCCTTTTTTTACTTTGGCCGCTTCCAATAATTGTACCGCAGCTGGAGGAGTTTTGATAACAAAGTCAAATGATTTGTCTTTGTACACAGAAATCACAACCGGCAGAACTTTTCCAGGTTTATCCTGAGTTCTGGCATTGAATTGCTTACAGAATTCCATGATATTAACTCCAGCAGCTCCTAAAGCGGGTCCAACCGGTGGCGACGGATTCGCAGCACCTCCCCGAACTTGTAATTTAACTACTTTACCTAATTCTTTTGCCATTTTAAAAATTTTAGTTTCGTAAACCATTTCAATGTGGAAGCAGAAATGATTTACTATCTATATATGTAACAATTATTATACTTTTTCAACTTGCATATAACTCAACTCCAATGGTGTTTTTCTTCCGAAAATCTTAACCATCACTTCAAGTTTACGCTTCTCTTCATTGATCTTTTCAATCGTACCATCAAATCCGTTGAATGGACCATCTATTACTTTTACAGTTTCTCCAACTTTATAAGGTATAGCCACATTTGCATCGGCTTCAACTGCCAATTCATCCACCTTACCGAGCATTCGATTGACTTCCGATTGCCGAAGTGGCACAGGATCACCTCCTTTGGTTTCCCCTAAAAACCCAATCACATTAGTGATAGACTTTATGATATGTGGTATTTCACCACTCAAATTCGCTTGAATCATAATGTATCCAGGAAAATAAACTCGCTCTTTGTTTATTTTCTTTCCATTACGAATCTGAATCACCTTTTCTGTTGGAACGAGCACTTGATCAACATAATCTTCCAAACCTAATCTTGAAATTTCATTCTCGATATACGTTTTGATTTTGTTTTCCTGACCGCTAACAGCGCGCACAACATACCATTTTTTATTTGTATTGGTTTCAGACATTATATCCTAGTAATTTTTAGTTAAATTAATTCAAAGTAAGCCTTAATAACTTTACTAAAAACAGTGTCCACACCCCAAATAGCCAAAGAAAATATGATTGAAAACACAGCCACCAAAATGGTTAAGCTTTGCGCCTCAGCCCAAGTTGGCCATGAGACATGATTCTTTAATTCGTCAAAAGATTCCTTAATATAATTAATAATTCCTGCCATTTGAATTTGTATTTGCACGGGTTGAGAGACTCGAACTCCCGACACCTGGTTTTGGAGACCAGTGCTCTACCAACTGAGCTAAACCCGTAAATATAAATCAAGGCGTTCCGACAAATCGGAACACCTTAATCAATATTTATTTGATAACTATTTAGTCTAAAATTTCAGTAACCTGACCAGCACCTACTGTTCTACCACCTTCACGGATTGCGAAACGTAAACCAACGTTCATTGCAATTGGTTGAATTAACTCAACAGTGATAGTAAGGTTATCTCCAGGCATTACCATTTCAACTCCATCAGGAAGCGCAATGTTTCCTGTTACGTCAGTTGTACGTACGTAGAACTGAGGACGGTAGTTATTGTGGAATGGTGTATGACGTCCACCTTCTTCTTTCTTCAAGATATAAACCTCAGCTTTAAATTTAGCATGTGGTGTTACCGAACCAGGCTTAGTGATTACCATACCTCTTGAGATTTGAGTTTTCTCAATACCTCTTAATAAGATACCAGCATTATCTCCAGCCTCACCTCTATCAAGGATTTGACGGAACATTTCAATACCAGTAATAGTTGAAGTCAATTTCTCTGCACCCATACCAATGATCTCTACAGGATCTCCAGTATTAGCTACACCTGTCTCGATACGACCTGTTGCAACAGTTCCACGACCAGTAATTGAGAATACATCTTCGATAGGCATCAAGAATGGCTTATCCATATCACGAACAGGCTCTTCGATCCAGTTATCAACAGCTTCCATCAATTCCATCACGGTATCAACCCATTTTTGTTCACCATTAAGTGCACCTAAAGCAGAACCAGCAATCACAGGACCATTATCTCCATCGTACTCGTAGAACGATAATAAATCTCTGATTTCCATTTCAACTAATTCTAACAACTCATCATCATCAACCATATCCACTTTGTTCATGAATACAACAATACGTGGAATACCTACCTGACGGCCTAAAAGGATGTGCTCACGAGTTTGTGGCATTGGACCATCAGTTGCAGCAACAACCAATATCGCACCATCCATTTGAGCAGCACCAGTAACCATGTTCTTTACGTAATCGGCGTGACCAGGACAGTCAACGTGAGCGTAGTGACGGTTAGCTGTTTGATACTCTACGTGGGAAGTATTAATTGTAATACCTCTTTCTTTTTCTTCAGGAGCGTTATCGATAGTATCGAAATCTCTTGCTTCTGATAAACCTGCATCAGCTAATACTTTAGTAATAGCAGCAGTTAAAGTTGTTTTACCGTGATCTACGTGTCCAATAGTACCAATATTAAGGTGTGGTTTTGAACGATCGAAAGTTGCCTTTGCCATGTTTAATTTATTTTAATCTTAATTTATATTAGTGTTCAATTTAATATTCAATACAAAAAAGAGCCAATGACGAGATTTGAACTCGTGACCTCTTCCTTACCAAGGAAACGCTCTACCCCTGAGCTACACCGGCTTTAAAGGTTTTATAAACAGAAACGTTTACTTTATTTGAGTGACGAAACAAATGCTTCTCACTTAGAGCGAGAGACCGGGTTCGAACCGGCGACATTCAGCTTGGAAGGCTGACGCTCTACCAACTGAGCTACTCTCGCATTTTACAACTGTTTTACCAATTGAGGGTTTTCAATATTTCAATGAATCACCTCACTAAGTTCGGTAATCCGTGAAGGGTAAGCCTTCACATAAATTTTAAATCAAAGTTTCACAAAAACAACTTTATTAAACTCCTAATTTAAAATTTAAAGTGGGGAGAGCAGGATTCGAACCTGCGAAGGTAAAAACCAACAGATTTACAGTCTGTCCTCGTTGGCCGCTTGAGTATCTCCCCAATATTTTTAATGAACGTTTCCAAAACAAAAAGCCTTAGAAATTATGAGCCGATAGAGGGACTCGAACCCACGACCTGCTGATTACAAATCAGCTGCTCTAGCCAGCTGAGCTATATCGGCTTTTGACCACTTTTTTCTCACAAAAAAAGCCCGCTATTTCTAACGGACTGCAAATGTAAAGATTTATTTATTTATTCAAAACATTTTTTGGAAAATTTTACTACATATGTGCTCTTAATTTTTCTTTTCGTCTTTTCAATTGTCTTTCCAAAGACGAAACTGCCATATCTGCACCTTCCTCAAACGTTTTACACTGCTTTTTTACGACGAAACTATCTCCAGGCACTTTCACCTTGGCTTCAAAAATTTTATTTTCCTTGCCACTGGTATTTTCAACCTTTAAATAAACGTCGGATTGGATGACCTTATCATAAAACAAGTCTAATTTATCCATCCGCTTCTGAATGAAATCGATTAATTTTTTATCTGCATTAAAGTTTACCGATTGTGTGTTTACCTTCATAATCATTCTTTTATTGGTTAGACATTATTGTTTTTTACTTCTTGGGTGCGCATTTGAATACACTTTCTTTAACTCGGCTATACTATTATGTGTATAGACTTGTGTTGCTGCTAAACTTGAATGCCCAAGAAGTTCTTTAACAGCATTTAGATTCGCGCCTTGGTTGAGCAGATGGGTCGCAAATGAGTGCCTCAAAATATGCGGACTGCGTTTTACCTTGGCGGAAGCTTTACTAAAGTAGTCATTTATAATTCTGTAAACAAGAGTTTCGTATATTTTCACTCCTTTACTTGTTAAAAATAAATAGGAAGAATCTTCAATGTTATCAAGTTTGTTGCGCTCATGTATATAAGTGTTCAGACTTTCAATGACCGAATCAATTAACGGGATAAAACGCTCTTTATTTCTTTTGCCCAACACTTTTAAGATATTATTGGCAAAATCAACATCCTTTAGCTTTAACTGTACTAACTCAATACGTCGAATTCCTGTGGCATAAAACAATTCAATTATAGCACGATTGCGCAGTCCTTCAAAATCCTTGGCGTCATTCAACTGTTCAAGAACCTGGTTCAATTCATTTTCTGAAAAGGGTACTTGAATTTTCTTACTTACTTTAAGCGCTTTGTGTTTTTGAAGGGGATTGACCTCTATCGTTTTTGTTTTTAGAAGAAATTTATAATACGTATTCAAAGAGGAAACTTTCCTATTGATGCTTCGATTGGAAATCCCTTGCTCAACAAGAGCAACAATCCAATTTCTGATATGCTGATAATTGACATGCTCAGTGCTTTGTATATCAAATTCAGAAGCGATGAAGCTTTCAAATGTGGTCAAATCATTCAAATAAGCTTTCAATGTTAGTTCCGAATACTTCTTCTCCAACAATAAATAATCTGAAAATGCCTGAAATACCATACACTGAAATTTTCCGAAGAAACATTTAAAAGTACAACTTTTATCAAAATGTTGCCATAAAAAAATCCCACTCAACTTTGGTTTTAGCTGAATGGGATTGTATAGTTTTGAAGACACTTACTAAATAGCTTCTTGATCTCTAAGCTTTTGAATGTACTGTGCCTTTTGGATTTGAGCTCTTCTTGCGATAGAAGGTTTGGTGAATTGCTTACGCTCTTGCAATTGATTCTTAATCGTTGTACGAATGAATTTACGCTTGTAACGTTTTAGCGCTCTATCTATATTCTCTCCTTCTTTAACTGGAATTCTTAACATAGTTCTTAACCTCCTCTCTTTTATGATTTTTAAGGCTGCAAATATAGAAAGGAAAATGTAATAGGCAATTAATTTTATAAAAAATATTTAACGAGTTTATCTGAACAAATTTCATCTCATTTTAGGCACCAACTTTTTATTTTATTGGAGAGAGTTCGTGAATCGAAGATTTCGGTTAAAACCCAAAAGTCAAGACAAGATCAATCCTTAAACAAGGACGCTCTCTGACTTAAATCCTGTATGAGTTGCTCATCTTCTTCACTTTCGAGCAGAATGTTGTAGTTTTTCCAAAATTCCTTGTTGTATGGTTTTGGTGAAAAAATATCCATATCCCAATCGCGAGCCAATTCGGTTTTAATGACTTCCTTATCCAATATGATTTCCGAAAACAAGATTTCCTGTACTGTATAATAGTAACGTTCCTCCTTGTTGTAGCGCTCTTTTTCCTCGTCGCTTACTTTTTCATCTGCTTTATAGCCAACATTAACCAATTTTGGTGTTTCATAATAAATGTAGTTGGGATACATCTTATTCTCATATTCCATATAGGTTATCACTAATTTGTGGTTGGTTTGGGTATCAAATAAACGCTTACTCCTCACCTTTTGCGCATCAGAAGCCGCAATTAATTCGTATTCTATTTTTTTGAAGGCATAGTTGTCGTAATAAATATACAACCAACCATTTGCAATATAACCTTCGTTGAAAATCCCTTTTGTGTCTAGCCCAACAAAATCGGTACTTTCCGAAATCTTAATCTTATATAGTTTTCGATCGTTGTCCACCAAGATCGTGTCCAAATCAAAATGATGTTTGTCTAAAATATTCTCACCAAACAAGGCTCTGGCATCATTGGCATTTCGAAGCAAATTGAGTTTTCCCTTAAAAATGTTTTGAAGTCCGTTCACCCGATTATCATTCCACTTAATGGCTTTCACCAATTGATTTGTTGTTAATCGTCTTCGATCAACATCCTTCACCTTTAACCTGCTGCGCTTGGCATTTTGGTTGTTATAGGATACATATGAAAAAATGCTATCCACGTCCCTGAGGTCATAGCTCTTACGCATTTGATCAACGTTAATCTTTAAGTGATTATCCGAACTCACGGTATATCCAGAGTCATAAACTGTTATAGCACTTTCAATAAGCCATTTGAACTCTACCTTATTACGCTCTTTATGCCTGAGGAATCCTTTTTGAATGTATGCCGAATCTGGCATGGTTTCAGTAAGTTTTTCCATTGCCTTCAAGACGATATCGTTTCCGGTTTTAGGCCTGGTTTCAGCTATGAGCAACACCTCATCCAAGGAGGCAACATCTTCTTCGAGATAAATTTCCTCGTCATTATCAAACTCATTGACAGGAACCTTAAAACTCTTGTAGCCAATTGAAGAAATAATCAAGGTGTCAGTTGCAAACTCAGACGGCACCTGAAGCACAAATTTTCCGTCGGCATTACTCACAGTTCCAATAGTCGTGTTTTTTACATAAATACTTGCACTTTCAATTGGCATGAGTGTCGCAAAGTCTGTGATTTTATTTTTGACTTCTGTTTGGGAATAGCCAAACATCGTAATGGACAGTGCAATAAAAAATACTACTGATTTAAAGTTTTTGAACATCATAACTCGATTTATCGTTAATTAATGGTAAGATGGACCTTTCAGCAGACAAATAATTAAGTCGCTGGCTTGTAGTCTTTATTATCGATGACCATTTTAGCGATTATTTCCCTTAATATTTCTGATGTACCACCTCCAATTGGGCCCAATCTGCTATCACGCAATAATCTTGCCATCGGATATTCTTCCATATAGCCATAACCTCCTAAAAACTGAAGGCATTGGTAGATGACCTCATCGGCCATTTTTGTAGAACGCAACTTTGAAATTGTAGCTTCCTTAACAACATACTCTCCTTTATTCAATCGTTCTGTGATGGCGTAATTGAACTCCTTACACATTAGCATATCTGCATAACAATCGGCAAAAGTGTGACGCAATGCTTGAAACTTATCTATAGACTTTCCAAACGCCCGTCGCTCTCCCATATATTGTTGAGCATACTCTAAAGCATATTCGGCTCTGGCATGAGCATTGATTCCCATAATCAATCGTTCTAGTGCAAAATGCTGCATGATGTATGGAAAGCCCTTTCCTTCCTCTCCCATCAAATTAGAAGCGGGAATAACAACATTATCAAAAGCTATTTCACCAGTATCTGAAGCCCTCCATCCTAACTTATCAAGCTTAGTTGCCGAAATACCTTTGGTTTCACGATCCATAATGAATATGCTAATTCCTTTGTTTCCCAATTCGGGATTGGTCTTTGCCGCAACTACCAAATAATCACTATATACACCGTTGGTTATAAAGGTTTTGGAACCATTGATAACATAGGTATCACCTTGTTTAACCGCTGTGGTTCTCATGCCAGCAACATCACTTCCACCAAAAGGTTCAGTGATACATAAGCAACCTATTTTTTCACCTGAGATACTTGGTGCTAAATATTTTTCCTTAATTGCGTGATCGCCTTCCTTGTTAACGTGTGTCATGGCTAGATATGCGTGAGCCCAAATGGCTGCAGCAAACCCTCCAGAATTAATGCGCTGTAATTCTTCCAACAAGATGACTGTATAGAACAAGTCGAGATCCATACCTCCATAGGCTTCAGGATAAGCCAATCCAAAAAATCCCATGTCACCAAACTTCTCCCATATGAAGCGCTCAATATGTCCAGTCTCTTCCCATTTATCGATATGCGGAACGACTTCCTTTTGCAAAAAGTCCCTTAAACTTTGTCTAAATAATTCATGCTCTTCGCTGAAGTATCTGCTGTTCATAACCTTTACGTTTAGTAGTTTTAATCGAATGCCAAATATAACTTAATTATCTCACTTTTTTTGATGGGAAAATCCTTAACTTTTGTTAATTCATCAAATGACTCGAACCCTTCCCTAAGTGTGCGCTGCTCAACAATATTATGGGCAATTTCGTAGTCTATATATTTTATGGTGACCAGTTGGTCTACCGTTGCAGTATTGACATTTATTTTGGTTATGGGCTTTGCAGATTTCACTGTAAACTCGTTTAGCACACGCTCAATGACTTCAGGAGATAAGCCGTAAACTTCCTGTAATTGAACATCAGCGACAAACCCACCTATACGCTCCCTATATTTGACAATACGCTCAGACAATTTATCGCCAATACCATTAACACGTTTTAATTGCGATGCAGAAGCCACATTCAAATCTATTTTTTGATCAAATGTTTTGGGTTTTGAATTCTTCTGAAATGAGCTTGGAGCATACATTTTGGGCTTGGAATTGGTCACCCAATCCGGAAATTTAAAATAAGGTGATAACTTAGCTAGCAAAGAATCTGAAACCTTAGTGACCTTTTGAAATTCATCTGCTGAATTCACCCATTTATTTGTTTTTCTGTAGGCATGCAATCGATCAATTTCCTCATTTGACATACCTAAGGTATATCCTTTGTAATCTGTAATGAAGTTTGGGTTGAATGGATATATCTTAGGCCTAATCTCTTCCAATTTCACCATTTTTAATGCCTCCACCTCTGCCCTATATGCTGCAATCATTTCTGAATGGTTGGTGTCATCTTCCGAAGGAAAATCAACAAAAAAATAAAGACATTGAGCTATAAAAATGAGAAGTAACAATGCAAAAATCCCACTACGTTGCTGTTTGGTAAACGTAAAATGGGATTTCAAATTTTTCATATTTTCTTATGCTTTCCTGGCTTTTATAGCAGCCATATACTTATTTAGTTCCTCCTTAACTTTAGGAGCGAGTAATATCAAACCAATCATATTTGGTACCATCATGGCAAAAACCATAGCGTCTGAAAAACCTATAACAGACCCTAAACTTGCCGCAGCACCAATAATCACAAATACACAAAAAATCAATTTATAGGCATATTCTGCTTTTTTTGATCTTCCAAATAAATATGACCATCCTTGAAAACCGTAATACGACCAAGAAATCATTGAACTGAATGCAAATAACACCACTGCGACAGTTAGCACATAAGGAAACCATGAAATTGACGATGCGAATGCGTCAGAGGTTAACAAAATAGCTTGTGCGTCATCTGCAGGCGGATTTAAAGGATCAACAAATCCAGTGATTATAAGCACCAAAGCAGTCATGGTACAAACCACAACCGTATCGATGAAAGGCTCTAACAAGGCCACCATACCTTCGCTTGCTGCATATTTTGTCTTTACTGCTGAATGCGCAATTGATGCCGAACCAATACCTGCTTCATTTGAAAATGCCGCACGTCTAAATCCTTGAATCAAAACACCTACAGCGCCACCTGCAATACCTTCTGGACTAAAAGCTCCATTCCAAATTGTAGCGAAAGCTTCTCCCACCATATCGAATCGCGAGAAAATGACAAATAATGCCGCTGCCACATATATAGCTACCATAAAAGGGACAATCTTATCGGTAACTTTTGCAATTGATTTGATTCCGCCTATAATCACGATACCAACCAAAATTGCCATTACCACTCCAAAGGCCCAACCATAACCATGCAAAAAGGATTGTTCACCTCCAGTAATATTCTCTACCAATTGAAAAGCCTGATTGACTTGAAACATATTTCCGCCTCCAAAAGAACCACCAATAACAAAAACAGCAAATAGAACGGCAAGAACCTTACCCAAACCTGCCATTCCCTTGGACTTTAGTCCTTTGGTAAGATAATACATTGGTCCACCGTAAACTGTTCCATCTTCGCCAATATCCCTATACTTAACTCCAAGTGTACATTCCACAAATTTGGAAGCCATTCCTAAAAAACCTGCTATGATCATCCAAAATGTCGCTCCTGCTCCACCTATGGACACAGCGATGGCGACACCTGCAATATTTCCTAAACCTACTGTTGCTGACAAAGCTGCTGTAAGTGCCTGAAAGTGTGACACTTCACCTTCATGCCCTTCAATTCTTATGGTATCAGGATTATCTGGCTCGTCAGTAAATGAAGCTTTTCCAGCTTCCACCTTATGGTTTTGGCGACCTTCCAAATCGTCATATTTACCTCTTACAATATTAACTGAGGTAAAAAAACCTCTAAAATTGATAAAGTTGAAATAGAATGTGAAGTAAATCGCACCTATAATTAAGGGAAACAGCACCCAATACACACTAATAGTATCTGTAAAGGGAATCTGATAAAAAACACCTTGTACAAACCAACCTGTAAGATCACCGAACTTTTGATCTATGACTTGGTCTATACTTTGTTCAGCGTCTTGGGCTATGGATAATAATGGAAATATAAGCGTAACGATTGAAAGAAGAAATTTCTTCATACTTATTTTTAGATTAGTTAGTTAATACGTATATGTTCACAAGATGCTAAAAAAAAATGACTTTTTAAAGCCTCACTTGTTAAAAGGCATTCAATCAATATCGTAAACTGAATTTAGTTTTTGAATTTGTTCTGGTCGTCCCAAAACTATAATTTTTGATTTTGGCTGTAGCTGCATATCTGCCTCTGGATTGACGATGTATTCACCATGTTCTCCTTTATAACCAATTACTGTACATCCTGTTTTCTTCCTTAGATCCAAATGTCTTAAGGTCTCTATTTTATCTGTTGTAAATAACTTTTCTACGGCTACTTCCTCAATATTCACGTTCGATTTCCCAACAATAGAAAGGTTGTCAATGAACTCAATTAAATCAGGTACCACTACCAACGACGCCATATGATCTCCTCCTATACGGTCAGGTAAAATAACGTTATTTGCGCCTGCTAGCTTCAATTTTTGATACGATGTTTCCTGCGATGCACGACTAATGATGTTCATGGTGTTATTGATTTGTCGAGCAGACAATACCACGAATAGATTATCAGCATCGTTGGGCAGAGCCGAAATCAAGGTTTCTGCTCTATCAATTCCAGCTTGGATCAATACGTCATCCTCGTTCGCATTCCCAAACACGAATGGCACCATTTCACTTTGAAACTTGTCAATAATATCTTTATTTTTCTCAATGATTACGAAAGGCTTTTTATAAGCTAGGAGTTTCTTGGCAGCCTGCTTTCCATTTCTTCCATATCCACATATGATGATATGGTTATTTAAGCTGTCTATTTTCTTTTGCATTTTCTTTTGTTTTAGTTCTTCATAATTGTTCTTGCTCAAAATATATTCGGTAATCACAGAAATCGCATAACCCAAAATAACAACACTCGCTAAAATTAAGAATATCGTGAAAATCTTAGCATTGTCATCCAATGGCTGAACTTCACCAAAACCTACTGTGGTAATGGTAATAACGGTCATATATAAAGCATCAACCCAAGAATAGTTAGACATGAATTTAAAGCCCAACACACCTATCAACATGATTATTGAAAGCAGGAATACTGCAGTATATATTTTTTCCCTAAATAGTTTTATCAGTGGGTTCATTGGCGTTTAAAGGTCAAATACAGATGAACGTTTGGTGTAAACAATGTCCTTTATTTTTATCCAAAAGGCAAAAAACAAGTACAATGCAAAACCAAATCCCAAAGTCACAAACGTAAGGTACATAAATGAGGTTCTAACGACTTTGGCCCTAATACCTAAACGATCAGCTATTCGTTGGCAGACATAGTACCCTCGTTTTTGAAAATAGTACAGCATTTTATAAAACCACGTCTTCATACTGCAATTTAAACTTTAAGTCAATACTTTAAAAATTATTTGTTCAAAAGTGAATTTCCCACAGCGCATTTCAAGCATTGGTGCTTGTCACAATATTCGGTTTTGAGCTGTATCAAGGCCTGGGATTGCAAAGCCGATTTGGTAAAAGGTCTCAATTGGCTGAAGCGTTTCACCAAGGTATTCTCTTCAACATCAATGGTATTAATTATCGCTAAAATTTCTTCATTGATATCTTTTCCATGATGGTTTGCATAACAAAACTTCAACGGTAACACCGTATTTATAAGTATCAAATCGGTGAACGTTTTGGTTAGGTGTTTGGACGTTTTCCTTGATATACTTTGGAAGTTGTAATGGGTTTGCCAAAACTCTGAAGCAGACACTTCAAATACTCTATAAAATTCCGAAGGTGCTTTTGCAGAAATGACTGTAGTGAACAGTTGTGTTTGCTTATGATATAAACTTGCCAACTGGGATAGTCGTATGGTTGGAAAATTAGAAGGTCGCAGCCTGAAGAACCGAAGTGGAAAAACACCTGTATTATCCAATCCAAATTTTTGTTTTAAAAAGTGATATTCCTTCTGAAGTTTAAGAAAGTAAGGTTCGTTGCAATTGCCATCTAACTGTGCTGCCTGTCCGAAGAATAAGGCTTCCATTTGATTGAGGTTTGCTTGAACTTTTCTGACAATTGAAAAATCAAACGAATTTGCCATACTTAAAAAGGCCTCTCCATTCACTTTCAAGCCAAAAGATTTGCTGAGCATTTTAAACAAGACCGCTTCCCAATCATTTTTTGATGCCTTCAGCAAGTTCATAATTAGTTTTGACTTGCGCTCCAAGCGTTCAATAAATAAGCGTTCAAACCAATTTTCCATCAAGAATCCTGAAACTTCTCCAAAACCGTGCTCACAATGGATCCATTTTTTCTGTTTTGAAAACAATCGGTAATAATTATCCAAAACATTCTTGTCAATGATATCCTTAAGCTCCAAAGTTGGTATTCTGGTGCCATCTTTTCTGAAGATCTCAGTATCGTGCTTGTATACCACATGCAAAATCACATTGTCATAAGCCGAATCCTTATCGTGCTGGTGCACAAACCAATCGCTACTTTTGAGATGGATTTCAATATTCCCAGCCCAAAGCTGATCAGCGATTCTCAATAGTCCATTGAAAAAATCGGGACCAGAATTATGATTAGGTGTTCCTACCGAAAAAATCTGGAGCTGTTCATTTTGGGTCGTTTTAAGCACAACAGGATTGAACTTTTTATATAACCATACATAATGTAGAAAATTTTCTATCATTATCAAATCTAAGCATTTATCTTAAACATTAAAAAAAACGACAAGGATTTTATCTGTAAAGACGAATCGATTTGACAAAACGTGCGCATGTCGTCATATAAACTCTCGATACTGCATCACCCTAAAATCGAAAGTATTGAATTTTGGGTCTTTTGCCTTCAGTATTTTATATCGTGGATGCCTACTTATGGATATATTGGCTGCTCCTGAAGAAGAGGTTAACGACACGGTTTTGATTTTGCGTTCTTTGTTCTTGCCAGAAAGTGCTTTATCGTTACCTGATGAACGATTGTTTGTTTTCAGTTCGTTAAGGGAGGTTTTTCGGTTCACCATTGTTTCAGCGAACAAATCGTTCGGCATAACAAACTCATGTATTCTAGGCACTTCGTCCACAACTAGAGTAAGCTTTAGATTATAGGTTTTTAAATGTTTCCTGAAGAAATACTCTGGACCATTCTTACTATTCCCACCAATGAATAAAATCGTATCAATCTTAGGAAACTGTTTGAGATATCCCAGCAGGTTTCTCAGTTTAATATGTTTCATTCCCAAGTCGGAAGCATCTATCCTCTCGCGCTCGGCACTTTCAACAATGTCACAAATGCCTATGCGTTGTTTGATTAAAAATTGTTTTCGCTCTTGTATCGCTTCCTCAGAGTTGTCATATCGAAGATTGAGTCCATAGATTTCATCTATAAATTTCCACAGTGAATTGTGGTAGCTTCCGTAGCAAAAGTCCACATCGTTTTCAAGCAAATCCCTTGTTGTGAATCGAGGAGGCGGCAAGGTACCAACAATGAGTTTGGTCGAATCCTTTTTGATAAACGGCTGGTATGGATGTTTGTGAAGGAACACTAAAATTTCTTTGAATAATGAATAAAAATTTGCATTTTATAGGAAACGGAAACACACATACAATGGGAAAAGGCGATAAAAAATCCAAACGAGGTAAAATTCATCGAGGCACTTTTGGCGTAAGGCGACCACGAATTAAAAAACGACCAAAGACCGAAGACAAGATCAACCCGAATAAAAAAGCGTGATTATCGAATAAACACCAATTCGGTATCTGAAGACATGGCTTCACTAAACCCATAACCTTCATAATTGAAAGCTTTCACATCATCTATTGTTTTGGCATTGGTATCAATAATAAATCGTGTCATATAACCTCTAGCCAATTTCGCAAAGGTCATTATGGTTTTGTACTCACCATTTTTCAAATCTTTAAAATTTGCGGTAACTACTGGCACTTTTAGAGCTTTTTTGTCTATAGCCTTGAAATATTCATTACTGGCTAGATTTAAAAAGAGTTCTCCATCTTCAAGTTCATCATTTAAGGCTTGAGTGACTTTCTTTTTCCAAAACTCATAAAGGTTTTTATGTTTTCCTACCGGAAACTTGGTTCCCATTTCCAATCGGTAAGCCTGCATGAGATCCATGGGTTTTAATACACCATATAAACCTGAAATAATTCTAACCGTATCTTGAAGTTTGTCAAGCTTTTCACTATCTATCGAATAGGCATCCAAACCTCGATACACGTCACCACTGAAAGCATAAATCGCTTGTCTGGCATTGTCTTGGGAAAAGGGTAAACTCCAATCTTGGTTGCGCTCATAATTCAATTGACCCAAATTTGCTGAAATGTTCATTAGCTTGGAAAGACTCCTAGCCGATTTCTTCTTCAATAATTTGTTCAAACGTTCTGCTTCTTTCAAAAAACAGGCTTCTGTTGAATGGGTTGTTGGTAATTTACTTTCAAAGTCCAAGGATTTAGCAGGTGATAGTACAAGTTTCATATTCCATTGTTTTCACTTCCAAAGTTACAATTACCGTAGGTATAAATCAACTTATGGATATAATAATTTGAAGTCAAACAGGATACAATTCTCGGTTGTATCACTTATTCCATCTTATGCTGCTGAAGTACTTTCCAAGTAAAATTTAAGTAAAGATCACTTCGTGCTTCTAAGGGATTTCTATCCTCTGACCTCACAATTTTAATTTTTCGCTCCAAAATTTCAGTGTTTCTGGTCATGTCCCTTACTAAAGGATTGTGTTGAGTGTGCTCAAAATGTTTATGTTCTCTGTGTACGATATTTGAGAACCCATACAAATAAAACTTTGTTCCTATGGCTTTTTGTAGAAAATAAAAGAACACATCTTCCTGCCCATATGCTCCACTAAACTCTTCATCGACACCTTTTGTTCTATCAAAAACCTCCTTGTTCATAAAAAAAACATTGAAATGCGATTCAACTTGCTTTAGACCAGAAAAGGTTACAAATTTGAATATTGAGTTTCTTGGTGGATGGAAATATATTAAACTTTCTAGAAGATTTTCAGGAAAGCGTATATCTAAATCGGTGACAATAACATTTTCTGATTTTGCATACGAAACACCAAGGTTCCTTGCTCCAGCCTGATTCCATTGAATCTCTTCATTGATTCTCAGCAATGTGTAGTTTATATTAGCATCTGGTGGAATTTCAACTTCAGATTTGGAACAATCATCGACAAAAACAAAATGTATTTTTTGTAGTATTTCGGTTTTATAGGAGCTGTAAATATCTACTAACTCTTTTATTGGGTCATGGGCATTGTTTTCAAGATAAAAATGCACGACATAAGTAAGTCGTATATTAGAATTCACAAAGTGTTCCTTAAAATACGAGATGTACTTTTTGTGTTTCGAGGGATCGGTAAATTTATTGATATCCCAAGCAGAAATATCGGCATTGTGATAACCAAATTGCAAATCCCAAATACCATTTTCGATACTGAATTGATGAGCAATTTCCGACGTTGCAAACTGTAGCCCCTTACTTTCTAGATATGATCGATAAGTACGACAAATACTATAATCTTCAGGATGTGTTATGTTAATATGACTATCTTCAGCTAGGCACTTAAGCAGGCGTTTTGATCTAAGACTAAAACCACCATTGCCAATTCCCCATTTTGTTGGCGCTCCAATGTAATCGTATTTTAGAAATTCTGAAGTCCATTGGTCTGGGTTAACTACAAATCCGTCGTATTGGATTATCAGCACAAACTCAGTTTCAACATAATCGTTTAGTTGTTTGACCATAAATTCACTATACCCTTCTATCGTAGAAATCTCAGGGATTTTCACAATACGTCTGTCATCTGCCTCAAAATGTGTTAGCAGTTTTACATCAGCAAATTTTATAAATTTTTGAGAAACATCTGCAGCATAGATCAATCGATCAATATCAACGCAATCAATCCCTAAAAGTGTAACATTATCAAGATGCCGCATGTTGGACGTTTTTTAAAGAGAGGAAAGCTCAGGAATTGGTTCAAACAGTTCTAAATCGGTCATTGCCAGAAAAACTTCCTTGAATTGTTTAGGCATTCCTTTGGTTTGAAGTTGAGTTCCAGAAAGATTTTGCTTCATGAACTTAAAGCTTTCATCATCCTTGATCTCAATGAGATATTCATCATCCTTACTACGAAAGATCATGGCATTACCCTCAAATTCAACTTCAAATTTCGGGTTCTTATAAAACACCGTTGTTTTAGTTATATTCATTCGTTTCAACAATCTCAACAACAAAAATAACATATCATTTGGTACAACATTATTTAGGCATGCACGATGTTCACAAGCTAAAATCACATTGTAGTTGCACCTTAAATTACAATTACCTCGTTTTCCCCAGATCAATTCCACCTTTTCCGAAAAAGCTCCCCAAGAACCTGGTCCAGTCGGTCCATAAATAGTTAGAATTGGTATATTGAATGCGCCTGCCAAATGGGTCATTCCTGCATCATTTCCAATATGGAATTGTGCTCCAGAAACCTCATGTGCCACTTGATCAATGTCACCAGTTATCAATTCGTACTTGATGTTTGGGTTTTTAAAATATGGCTCTGGGTTTGGGTCGTTGGGTCCAATTATAATTTTGGCACTAAACTCAGGAAATCTTTCATAAATGAGCTCGATCAATTCGGCATAATATTCTATTGGCCATGCCTTTAATAGAAATCCCGCTCCTGGATGAACAGTGTAATAGTTTTCAGCTGCAGCTCTCTTTTCAAAATAAGGAAACCGATCGTTGGTTTTTACAATGTCGGGAAACTGAGAGACGATACCATCCTTGTAATGTTCGATGGAATGCTGCTTTACCTTTTTATGTGTATGATAAACGATTTGTGGTTTCTTTTCCAAATCATTGTTAAACCTAGGGTAATTTCCCAATTCAATAACCTCATCATAATTTGATTCATTCGCTTCTGTTTCATCAATCACCAAAATACCGTCCAGATGTGTTTTAAACAGTTTAACCAATCTAGGTTGTGTGGCGAAAGTGACAGTATCAAACTTCTGTTTCAGCATATACATAGACGGAAATGTAAACATGATATCTCCAAATCCACCATAACTTTTATACACTAAAATGGACGTTTTTCTATCGGTATGAGCACTCATTATCAGTTTGATTTGTTTAAAAGAAAACTTTGACTTCAAAAGGCATTGAAAGAAAAGTGTTTTTTAAATTACACAAATGGTATAATCTAAAAAACACCTTCGAAATAGAAATAGAATACAAATTCTATGTTTAATCTATATGTTGCATTAAGCGGAATGGGCTAATAACCACCATCGTAGTAGCCGTCATCATAATAGCCATCGTCGTAATAACCATCATCATAGTAGCCATCATCATAATAACCATCGTCATAATAACCGTCATCGTAGTAACCATCACCATAATAGCCATCATCAAACATTCCATTATCATCGTCACTAGAAGAACATGATACTGCTGAAAGTCCGACGATACTTGCCACCGAAGTTATCATTAAGGTTTGTCCTGTTCGCTTAATAAAATCTCTTCTCTTCATATTATTATTGAAATAAATGTCCTACAAAAATAGTATTTTTTTCGAATTAGAAAATTAAAACCAAACTTTTTGGCAACCAACTCGACTATTGTGTATGTTTTGCATAATGTCGCCATTTTTCTACGCACGTCTGCATATCTTCAGGAATTTTAGATTCAAAACTCATCCATTTTCCAGTCTTGGGATGTTCAAAACCCAAAGTTCTTGCGTGAAGAGCCTGTCTCGGAAGTATTTTAAAACAATTTTCAACAAACTGTTTGTATTTGGAAAAGGTCGTTCCCTTTAATATACGTTCACCTCCATAGCGTTCATCATTAAACAAGGTATGACCAATATGTTTCATGTGCACACGAATTTGATGAGTGCGTCCAGTTTCTAATTTACAGGACACCAAGGTAACGTAACCAAATCGTTCGAGGACTTTGTAGTGGGTCACTGCAGGTTTTCCTTTTTCGACATCATCACCTTCAAAAACTGTATTTTGCAATCTGTTTTTTGGGTGACGACCAATGTGCCCTTCAATTGTTCCTGAATCCTCTGTTAGGTTTCCCCAAACCAAGGCCACATATTCGCGATCACTGGTTTTGTTGAAAAACTGCTTTGAGAGGTTGGTCATTGCGGATTCGGTTTTGGCAACGACCAACAAACCACTTGTATCCTTATCAATACGATGGACTAAACCTGGTCGTTCACTGGAATTATTGGGCAGGTTTTCGAAGTGAAATACCAAGGCATTGATCAATGTCCCAGAATAATTTCCATGACCAGGATGCACAACCATTCCTGCAGGTTTGTTAACTACCAGTAATTGATCATCTTCATACACAATATCCAGTGGAATATCTTCAGGTGTCAGCAAATATTCATATGGTGGATGCTCTAACAATACACGAATCGTGTCATAAGGCTTAACCTTATAATTTTGCTTTACAGGTGTATCATTAACATAAATACTACCATCTTTGGCTGCTGCTTGAATTTTATTTCGTGTCGCATTTTCAATGCGATTCATTAGGTATTTATCTATTCGCAGTGGTGTTTGCCCTTTATCAACAGTAAAGGCATGATGCTCAAACAACTCATCGTCATTTGTCTGAAAGGATGTATCTTCGGTAGTCATCTTAATTCGAACCTCGCTTTCCGTTTCCTAGAACAACGTCAATCTTAGAAGTAAGCGGTAGTAATTCACCTGCCTTAACACGCTGTCCTTTGTGCCTAATCTCAATCACCTCATCTTTTCCGATATCATTGACATAAGTGACCTCTCCAACTTCAAAACCCAAGGTTTCCAAAGTAGGCTTAGCTTGACGAAAGGTACGACGTACGATATTTGGCACAGCGACTTTTCGATATCCTGAAGGGTTTAAAGTAAGATATATTTTTCGGTTTTCCTTAACTTGAGCTCCAGCTTTAGGGTATTGTTCTATGACTGAAAACTTAGGATATTTTGGATTATAATTTGCCGAATCCTGAATTTCCATGACCAAATCCAAATCAGCAAGCTGTATCTCGACCGTTTCCAAAGTTTTTCCCTTTAAATCAGGAACCGCAACAAATTCACCATGGTTGGTTGTACTTTTTAACCACTGCATGGTTAAAAACACAATTAGCAACAGGGCTATAATGGCCAATCCCAAATGTTTGAAAAATGTTTTGCTCTTAAGAAACTGAATAAGACTCATATATCCTTTGATAAATACGCGTTGCGACAAATATATAAAAACGAAAGGGTTTTTATTACGCGTTTATTTGGTATTTTAGCTTAACTGATATTTGAGTGGAATTATTGTGAGATAGCCATTGTCAACAATACCATTTATCTTTCCCACTGAAAGACACTCATACAATTTGGGCATTTATGAAAAAGAATATTGCCATAATTATGGGAGGATTTTCAAGCGAATATGAAATCTCCCTTCAAAGCGGACAAGTCGTTTACGAAACTTTAGACAAAGCAAAATACAATGCTTATCGCATTCATGTTTTTAAGGACAAATGGGTTTATGTAAACGATGCTGAAGAAGAATTCGATGTCGACAAAAATGACTTTACGATACTTGTCAATGACGCACGAATCACCTTTGACTGCGTTTTTAATGCCATACATGGCTCACCAGGTGAAGATGGATACATGCAAGGTTATTTTGAATTGCTCAATATCGCACATACAAGTTGTGGCATGTATGAAGCGGCTTTAACCTTCAACAAACGTGATTGCCTAAGTACCTTAAAGCCTTACGGCATTAAAACCGCAACATCTTATTTTGTAAATCAAGGTGATACCATTGACGAAGATGCCATTATCGCTAAAGTAGGCTTGCCATGCTTTGTAAAAGCCAATAGAGCAGGAAGTAGTTTTGGCATCAGTAAGGTTTATGATAAAAAGGACATACAAAATGCCTTGAGCGTTGCATTTAAAGAAGATAACGAAGTAATCATAGAATCATTTTTAGATGGCACTGAAGTTTCAGTAGGAGTGATTAACTACAAGGGTACCATCACTGTTTTACCTATTACTGAAATTGTTTCCGACAATGATTTTTTTGATTATAAAGCTAAGTATCTAGGGGAATCACAGGAAATTACACCAGCTCGTATAAGTGATGCTCAAGCTGAAAAAGTTCGTTCGGTAGCCAAAAAAGTTTACCAAGTCCTTAATCTGAAAGGGTTTAGTCGAAGTGAATACATCTTCAAAGATGGTGAACCTCATCTATTGGAAGTGAATACCGTTCCTGGTTTAACCAAAGCTAGTATATTGCCTCAACAGGCTTCTGAAGCTGGAATTAGTATGAGTGCATTATTCGAAAATGCCATTGAAGAAGCACTTAAGTAGTGTTTAGTGGAAAAAATTAAACCACACTTTTGAAGTATAGAAATATTGTAAATCTTGAACGCTAAATTCCATAATGCTTATCTTTGACTTCAGCATAGATTTTTACAGTTCATGAAACGAGCAATTTTTCCTGGATCTTTTGATCCCATTACCCTAGGCCATTACGATATCATAAATCGCAGTGTCAAACTTTTTGATGAAGTTATCGTTGCCATTGGTATCAATGCAGACAAAAAATACATGTTTTCACTTGAAGAACGCAAACAATTTATTGAGGATGCCTTCAAGCATGAATCCAAGGTAAGTGTCGTCACTTATGAAGGACTAACGGTAGATTTCTGCAAGAAAAACAATGTCGAATTTATTTTAAGGGGATTGCGTAATCCAGCAGATTTTGAGTTTGAAAAGGCCATTGCCCATACCAATAGGGATTTGGCACCAATTGAAACTGTATTTCTGCTAACAGCTGCTAGTACGTCGTATATTTCATCATCAATTGTACGCGATGTGATACGAAACCATGGTGATTACACAAAGCTTGTTCCGGAGAGCGTACGACTTAAATAAGATTATTCTTCTTAGCCTTTTGTACGGCTTCCAACTTATTATGTACCTGTAGTTTTTTGTAGATATTCTCAATATGCTTGCGAACCGTATTTGGAGATAGAATCAGGTTTTCGGCAATTTGTTTATAGTTTAGCCCTTTGCTTAAATGTTCTAACACATCGGTTTCGCGATTTGATAATTTAATATCTTCCTTATCCTTCTCATTTTCGATACTCAAAGGGTTTCGGAGCAACTTTAAGGTTTTTAAAGCTATTGACGGATTCATGGCTGCACCACCATTTAGAGTATCTACGATCCCATCATGAAGATCTTTTGCATTGATTTCCTTTAGCAAATATCCATCTGCTCCTGCGCGAATGGCATTAAAAATATTCTCGTCGTTATCGAAAGTCGTTAGCATGATAATCTTGATATGAGGATACTTTTGCTTTACAATTTCAGTTGTTTCGATACCATTCATCACAGGCATCTCAATATCCATTAAAATAAGGTCGAGATTGTGGTTGTCCTCGAGTAAGTCAAGTAATTTCGATCCGTTAATCGCCGAAAACTTACAGTCTAAATCTTCAAAAAACGATAATTTTTCACGAACCGTATTTATCAAAAATGAATTATCGTCGGCAATGGCTATTTTGACCTTCATAAGGGTGTATTTATTTTAAATGAAAAGATACAACTTCGAGAAGACTTATGTGTAAGGCATTTGCCGTATTTTCATAATTCATTTACCAAACATCGACAAGACCCTATTATTAAAATACAGTCTTGTTCAACCTAAACGAAACTGTTGTTCCGTTGTCATTTGAAATTATATCAATTGTTCCACCAATATCATTGGCACGTTTTTTCATATTATTAAGTCCGTTTCCGAAGGTTTCGGCAGATATATCAAAACCATTACCATTATCCACAACACTAAAGTTCAAATGATCATTTTCGGCAAGCATATCAATCTTGATATTCTTCGCATTTGCATACTTCAAAGCATTGTTTACAGCTTCCTGAATGATGCGATAAATGTTCATTCCTTGTACAGATGTAAACTTGATATCCTCATATTCCGTGGTATTGATATTGATGTCAAACACAACGTTTTCTGAAGCTATATTGGCTTTTTTGATAAAATTTGAAATGCGCAGCTGTAAATCTTCCAACGAAATATCATTCTTATTCATTGCCCAAATGGTATCGCGAAGCTCATTAATAGTAGAAGACGTAAATGCACTGATGGTTTTGAGTTTTTTATCCAACGTATCAGGAAGATTAAACCCATATTTCAAATTATCAAGCGAAGAAATTATAAAAGTGAGCTGTGCTCCTATATTATCGTGCAAATCCCTTGAAATACGCAATCGCTGTTCCTGCAATTTACTCTGCGTCTCGATTTGAAGCATCGCATCCTTAAGTTGATTCTCACGTTTTAGCTGTTTGTTCTTAAGCTTTTGCTGATTATATAATAAATACCCTAACAATAGTAGTACAACAGCCAATGCGACCAAACCCAATATGTAATAGTTTTTACGGCTAAGATCCAGTTCTTTCTCAGCCAAATTGGTGCGTTGCAAGAGTATTTCCTTTTCTTTCTTTTCTGTTTGGAATTCAATTTCCAACTCCGCAATTTTGCTGTTGGTTTCCAAATTTAGAACACTGTCCTTTAGCTTAGAAAACCGTTTATAATACTCTAGAGCCAATCCGTGGTCATCCTTAGCTTCATAGTATTTTGAATAATTGAGCAAAGCGGATTCGATGTCGAAAGCCACTTTAGATTGCTCTGCGTAATAATATGAGCTATCAATATAATGCTTCGCCTCGTTTACACGGTTATTTTCCAACAATAAATCTGCAATATTATTATAAGTTGCACCAATACCAGCAAAGTTCCCTATCTCACGCTCCATCTTTGCTGAAGCCTTAAAATATGCTAAGGCTGAATCTATCTCTTGCATATAATAATACACAGCACCAACATTATTTGCCGATTCGGCAACCCCTTTTTTATCATTAATTTCAGTTTCTATGTCCAAGGAATATTTAAAATAATCCAAGGCTTTTTCCAAGTCACCATCATTGGCATAAATGATGGCAATGTTGTTGTAGACCTCAGAAATACCCTTTTTATTATTTAGGCCTTCAAAAACAACCTTTGCCTTAAGATGATAATCGATCGCTTTATCATTGACACCAAGATAACTGTAAACCATACCAATATTGTTAGTGACCGTTGCTTCCTTTACTTTCTCTTTTTTGGCAATATAAATATCCAATGCCTTTAAGTAATACGTTAACGAAGTCTCATATTTTCCTAGTTGGCGATGTGCAACTCCTAAGGTATTTAATGCACTTGCTTGCAATATGGAATCGGTAGATAACACCAAAACGTCTTGTGCATTGGCTATAGCGTTTTGCAACTCACCCAAATCTCGATACACTAAGCTTAAACCGTTTTTTGCTCTTGCTTGTTCGAAGGTAGTGGTATTGGTTTTAGCTAGGTTTAGAGATTTTTCAAATAAGGACAATGCTGCTTTGGGATCACTCTTGTAGAGACGCAATGCAGAATCGTTTAGTGTTTTTGCGGACTGTTGAGCATAACCCAATTGCAACACATTCAGTATCAAACAAATTAAAAATATCCTCATGGCTGGGAGTTCGAAATGACCTGTTGAAGATAACAATTTTTAAAATTTAAATAATCAAGGTTACTTTAGTCCCTTCATTTTGGTTTGTATCAATTTGGATATCTCCTCCAATACCTTGACTTCTTTTTTGCATATTATGGAGCCCATTGCCTTTTTGAATGGTTTCCAAATCAAACCCTTTACCATTGTCTGTTACCGTAAATTTGAGGTTGTTGACTGCTTGTTCAACGTTAACTCTAATACGAGAGGCCGAAGCGTGTTTGATGCCATTATGAATAGCTTCCTGAAGGATTCTATAGATGTTCATACCAATAACCGAACTAAACATTTTCTGTTCGTTGATGCTTGATGACACATGAAAGGAAAAATCAATGTTATTTTCGGCCATGATGGCTTTATCAATAAAATTTGAAATACGAACCTGAAGGTCCTCCAATGAAATGTCATTTTTATTCATTGCCCATATTGTATCCCGTAGTTCATAGATCGTCGATGAAGCGAAATCACTTATAGCACTCAATTTATTGCTAAGCTTGTCATCCTTAATATCGAAGCCGTATTTAAGGTTATCAATGGATGAGATGATAAAGGTAAGCTGGGCACCTATATTATCGTGTAAATCCCTAGAAATCTGAAGTCGTTGTTCTTGAAGTTTGTTTTGGGTTTCAATTTTGGTCAGTGCATCTTTTAGCTCATTCTCCTTTTGAAGTTGTTGGTTCTTCAGCTTTTGCTGATTGTAAAATAGATATCCTATAAAACCCAATACCAAAGCCAGTCCGATTAAACCATAGACTTGATAATTTTTTTGTTGAATGGTGAGTTGTTGCTCTGCAAGTTCAGCACGTTGCATAAGAATTTGCTTTTCCTTCTTTTCAGTTTCGTACTTGACCTCGAGATTGGCCATGGTTTTGGCATTGCTTTCAGAAAACACAGAATCCTTTAGTACAATAAATCGGTCTCTATCTGCACGTGCGCTTTCATAGTCATCGAGCATATAGTGGCTTTCAGCAGAATTTAAGTATAAATCTGCATATGCCAACTCTGTTTCAGGGTATTTTTCAACTAAGGATTTACCTCTTTCGATATACTTCAACGCGAGTTTTGGCTTATTGATTTGATTATAGAGCGCTACAATGTTTGTAAGTATTGCCAATCGGTTTGTTTCATTTGCGCCATAGGCTTCAATTTTTTCCAAGGCTTTCAGATATGTTTGTAAGGACAAATCATAATTCCCATTAATATGATGCGCATTGGCGAGATTATCCAGTAATTTCACATGATCCATCATATTGTTTTTTTGCTTTGCCAAAGCAATGCCCTCTTTGTAGGTAGCTATGGCTTGATCGATCTTGTTCAGTTCTTTGAGGTTAATCCCGATATTATTCAACGAAGCGATTTGATCATTTTCGAGTTTATATTTTTTCCTGATAGCTAGTGCGCGTCTATGGTATTCCAGAGCCTTTTCGTTCATGCGCATTTCTTGATAGATCAAACCAATGTTATTAAGTGCGTATGACGTGGATTGCTCGTCATTATTAGCTTCATTTTTCTGGAGCGCCTTAAAAAAATAATCTAACGCATCATCATATTCGCCTCGGTTCCAATGGAACATCCCAAGATTATTGATGCACATCGATTCAATACTTTTGAACTTATGGTCTCTACTCAATTTAAGAGCTTGCCTAAAATAATATCTAGCAGAATCAGATTTTCCGGTGACGTCCATGTATATGCCATGTGTATTGGTCAATTCTGTTAGTCCGAAATCAAATTTTGAGGCTCTTGCCAATTCCTTGCCTTCTTTAATTACATTAATCGCTTTATCAGGATCATTAAAAATATAGCTAAACGCCACTTTGTTTAGCATTCTAATTTTTGCTGAATCATTCTTGGTTTTTCTGGCAACAGTGAGAAGGCTATCTAGATTTTGTGAGAACCCAGAAAACGAAAGGCCTATTATTCCTATTAGTATATATAGTCGCTTCATTTTTGTGCATAAAAAAAACGTTAGCCTTTGTGTAAACAAATGGGCTAACGCTTTTCTATAAAAATTGATTAATAGCATAACGAATATAAAACTTATTAATAGTCAAGTAGGATTTTTTCGACAAGAGGTCATTAAAAAAGATTAAGCGCAATCTTGGCATAATCATGGTTAATGATTCAGAATAGGAGATGATATACATGCATTAAAACCACCTCATAAAAATCACCACATAAGCTATCTGCTTAGTTTCCAGATTAAATTCAAGTCCTTCAAATGTCCTTATTAATTCTTTTCAATTCAATACGACAGATGCACTAAAAACACTCATGCAAAGTGGTATTGACCCAAAAAAAACCGGATAAGGAAAATCATCCCTTTTCCGGTTTCAAAAGATATTTTTAAAAGCCATCTGTCATACAATATTAAAACAGACTATACAATAAAGGCTGCAAATTAAAAATCTGTAAACTCAAGATTAAATGATCCTCCACTAATTTCAATCGTTTCGGTTCCATCTTGTACACGTAATGTCACGTTAAATGTTCCTGTTACATTTTCTTCATCATCGGTTGCGATGGTCACAGATCCTGCAACTCCTGAGTCCATATAAGGTGCAACCCAAGATGTAGTTGTTGGATTATTGATATTTGAAATATCCACCTCTGTATAACTTGCATTGCTCAAAGAAATTGACTCAGAATCAAATTCATAAGTATTATCAGGTCCTTCGTAGCCATTAATTATCATAACAATTGTATTCCCTGAAAAATCTCCGCCTCTTAAGGTTAAGGTCGTAATTCCTCCTGCAGTAATTTTTGTTGCATTAGACGTTAAGGCTTCCGATTGAAAACCAGATCCATTAACAGTAGCTGCCATCGTACCAGCTGCAGCTGTTGGAGTTCCTCCGCCTCCATCATCATCACTAGAGCAAGAGGTTGTTATTGTTAGTAATGATCCTACCATTACAAGTAACATAAAGTTCTTTAAATTTTTCATCATTGATTGTTTTTTGGGTTAATATGTGACAAAGTTGCAACATAACCTGTTGTCAATCAATACGACAAATGCCCTATTCTTAAAAATCAATATGGAAAAACCTAGATTTTAAAAGGGTTTTCTTAGCATCTAGGTGCTTTAAAAACAGTTGGTGAGCTTCAGAATTTGGATTAAACGGACGATGAGTCAATCCTTTTTGAATATCATTTACATCGTTCATTGTTGCAGTTGCTTGTGGTGAAATCCATACTTCTGAAAATTGTTCCCATATATATTGAATTGCCGTCTCATTTGGATGAACCATATCCTTATCATAGAAACGGTAGTCGCGAAGTTCGTCCATCATGATCTCATACGAAGGAAAATAAAATCGTCGTTTTCTAGGCGCAACAACTTGATGAATCCCAGCAATCAAATGCGATTTGCTCAAGGTGTTTTCAACGAAACCATCCTTGATATGTCTAACTGGAGACACTGTAAAGATGATACTAGCATCTGGATTAACGGTTTTCACTAGACTAATAATTGCTTCTAACGATTCTGAAATTTGATCTATGGAAAGCAGCTCCTTTAAGAATTGCTTTTGCGGAATCTTATGGCAATTAGCTACATGGGAATCACTTTCAATATGACGATACACCCAAGCCGTACCCAATGTTATAAAGATATGCGACGCCTCCTTTAAAAAGCTATGGGTCGATGCAATGCTCGTGTTTAAATCTTCTATTAATTCGGTGTCAGACGCATTACTCAATCGGGAATGTGCATCGAAACAATGAAACTGTTCATTGTGAAAAATTAGATCATCTCTAGAATACTTCTTTTCATTGATTACATTAGCAATCAGTGCTTCAATTGCTAAAGGATGGAATAGAATTCCGAATGGGTTTTGAAGCGATTGAAACTTAAAGTAGCTGAACTTAAGACCTATATGCTCTGAAAAACAAGAGCCTAACAGTAATACCTTCGAACTGTAATCAATACGATTAAACGGTTGTGGTTCTAATCTAAGTTTGGTTTGTAGTTTCATGCGCGTTGCGAATTTCGATAACGACGAAACGGGAAACGATTTTAGCTTAAATAAGCTTTTCCTGCAGCCAATGCTTCCTCAATACCTTGAGGATTTTTCCCTCCAGCTGTAGCGAAGAAGGGTTGTCCTCCTCCACCTCCTTGAATATATTTTCCTAATTCCCTTACAATCTGTCCTGCATTCAAATCGTTACTGGCAACCAGATTTTTTGATATATAACAAGACAGAACCGCTTTTCCATTGTGTTCAGCTCCAAAAAGCAAGAACAAATTATCAAACTGACTTCCCATTTCGAAGCATACATCCTTGATACCAGCAGCATCTAAATCGAGCTTCTTGGCTAAAAAGTTCACGCCATTGACTTCAGTAAGCTCGGCTTTAAGGTTTCCTTTAACGGCTTTAGCCTTATCTTTCAATAATTGATCTATTTGCTTTTTTAATTTTGTGTTTTCCTCTTGAAGATTTTGAAGTGCTTTTACAGGTTCTTTCGCATTATTCAATAGATCGCGCATTTCAAAATATACCCTATTATTTTCAAAATAAAAATCCTTTACGGCATCGCTTGTAATCGCTTCTATACGACGAATACCTGCTGCAACTGCTCCTTCGGAAACAATTTTAAAATGCCACAGTTCACCAGTGTTTTTCACATGGGTACCTCCACACAATTCGATGGATTGCCCAAAACGCACCGATCTTACAGTATCACCATACTTTTCACCGAATAACGCCAAAGCACCATCATCAAGAGCTTTTTGCATTGGAATATTACGTTGTTCTTCCAATTTCAGTTTGCCATCGATTCTTCTGTTGACGAAGTTTTCTACATCACGTAATTCTTCGACCGTTAATTTTGAAAAGTGCGAAAAATCAAATCTTAGATATTTTGAGTGTACCGCAGAACCTTTTTGCTCAACATGATTCCCTAAAACTTCCCGTAGAGCTTGATGCAATAAATGGGTTGCTGTATGGTTACACTCTGTTCTGTGGCGTTGCTTGGCATCGACCGCAGCTTTCAAGCTCTCATTGATATGGTTGGGTAGGTTCTTGGTATAGTGTACACTAATGTTGTTTTCCTTTTTTGTGTCGATGATATAAATCACGTCACCATGCGCATCTTCAAGGTAACCCTTGTCTCCTACTTGTCCGCCACCTTCTGCATAAAACGGTGTAATATTAAACACGAGTTGATAGAGTTCACCATCTTTCTTGGATGTTACCTTTCTATATTTTGTTATTTTGACTTGAGCTTCTAATGCGTCATAGCCAATGAATTCCTGTTCTTCGTCATCAATCAGGATGGTCCAGTCATCAGATTTAAGTGCTGAGGCTTGTTTGCCACGATCCTGCTGTTCTTTTAACTTTCTTTCAAAATCCGCAACATTATAAGTGAAGCCTTTTTCACGCAATATCAAATCGGTAAGATCCTCTGGAAACCCATAGGTATCTTTTAATTCAAAAACCTTGGCTCCCGAAATTTCCCTTGACGATGAATTTTCGACCAATCGATCCAATAGAATCAAACCTTGTTCCAAGGTTCTTAAGAAGGATGCCTCTTCTTCTTTGATAACATTCTCAACAAGTTGACGCTGTTCTTTCAATTCAGGGAAGGCGTTGCCCATCTTTTTAACCAATACCTCAACCAAACGAAATATAAACGGTTCCTTTTTATCCAAAAATGTAAATCCGTAACGTACAGCTCGACGTAATATACGTCGAATGACGTAACCAGCACCAGTATTGCTAGGTAATTGTCCGTCGGCTATAGAAAACGCTACAGCTCTTACATGATCAGCTATAACCCTAATCGCCACATCAATTTTATCTTGATCTGAAAGTGACTTTGCCTGTGTTAAATCTTCTATCGAGCCTGTGTAGTCTTTATTGGTTATGGTTTCTATTTCACGAATAAGAGGTGTAAACACGTCGGTATCATAGTTAGACTGTACACCTTGGAGCACCATGCAGAGACGTTCAAACCCCATTCCGGTATCAATGTGCTTTTCAGGAAGGTTTTCAAGGGAACCATTGGCTTTGCGGTTGTATTGCATAAACACCAAATTCCATATTTCCACAACTTGAGGATGGTCCATATTGACCAACGATTTTCCGTCTTGCTTCGCTCTTTCTTCTGTAGAACGAATATCAATATGAATCTCACTACAAGGACCACAAGGACCTTGATCTCCCATTTCCCAGAAATTATCCTTCTTATTACCCATCAAAATCCTATCTTCTGGAATAAGCGTTTTCCAGATATCATAAGCCTCCTGATCCATTGGTAATTGATCCTCATCATCACTGCCCTCAAAAACAGTCACATAGAGCAGGTCTTTGTCAATACCATACTTTTCAGTGAGTAATTCCCAAGCCCAAGCAATAGCCTCCTTTTTGAAATAATCTCCAAAACTCCAGTTACCAAGCATTTCAAAAAGCGTATGATGATAGGTATCATAACCCACTTCTTCAAGGTCGTTGTGCTTTCCAGATACACGCAAACACTTTTGAGTATCGGCAATTCGATTGTTCTTTGGTTGTGCATTACCAAGAAAAAATTCCTTGAATGGTGCCATTCCAGAATTGACGAACATCAAGGTAGGATCATCCTTTAGTACCATTGGAGCCGAAGGCACGATGCTGTGTTTTTTTTCCTTGAAGAAGTTTAAGAATGTATTTCGAATGTCTTGTGACTTCATTTGCCGATCTTTAAATTAATGCTCTGGATTATGAAACTGAGCAAATCATTTCATTTTCAGAATTTAACACGTTACGTCTTATAGATTACCTTAAATAGCAAACTATTTATATATTTGTAATTGGTTCTGTGATTCGTGCAAAAATAGAACTTTTTAAGATATGTCTAAAGTAAAATATTATTACGATCCCGAAACACTTTCCTATCGCAAAATAGAGCGTAAAAAGGGAAAGACATTGACCTACGGGTTTATATTTTTACTGGCTTCTGCTCTTTTCGGATTTCTGTTTGTTTTTATTGCGAGTCAGTTTGTAGAATCACCTCGTGAACGTGCCCTAAAAAGGGAACTTTCAAATTTACAATTACAGTTCGACTTACTCAACAAACGCATTGACAATGCCTTTGCTGCCTTGGAAAGTGTCGAAGAGCGTGACAACAGTATTTATCGCTTGTATTTTGAAGCTAATCCGATTCCTGAAGAACAGCGTCGAGCTGGTTTCGGTGGAATTAACCGTTATAAAAAATACGAAGGCTACGATAATTCCCAATTGATTATTGAGAGTAACAAACGATTGGACAAATTGCAGAAAGCCATAGTCGTACAGTCACGTTCGCTTGATGAAATTGCCATATTAGCTGAAGACAAAGAACAGTTTTTGTCAGCAATTCCAGCGATACAACCCGTACGAAACAAAGATTTAAAACACATGGCATCAGGATATGGCTATAGAACCGATCCATTTACCAAGGTTCGAAAGTTTCATTTTGGAATGGATTTCACAGCGCCTAGAGGTACTCCTGTATATGCTTCAGGTGATGGTGTGGTGACAAGAGCAGATAGTAATTCGTCAGGTTATGGGAAACATATTCGAATCGATCATGGTTATGGGTATATATCGCTCTACGCACATTTGTATAAGTACAACGTGAGGGCCAATCAAAAGGTAAAACGAGGCGACCTCATTGGTTATGTAGGCAGTACAGGTCGTTCAGAAGCACCTCATCTACATTACGAAGTATTTAAGGATGGAGAACGCATCAATCCGATTAATTTTTACTACGGAAATTTATCTGCGGAAGAATATGCACGATTGTTGGAAAAAGCATCATTAGAAAACCAATCATTAGACTAAAATATGCACATTGAACTTCCAGAAAAACGTTACTATGGTATAGGTGAAGTCGCAAAGGCCTTTGACGTCAACACATCTTTAATTCGATTTTGGGAAAAGGAATTTGATGTATTGAAACCAAAAAAGAATGCGAAAGGCAATCGTAAATTCACACCTCAAGATATTAAGAACCTTAAGTTTATATACCATTTGGTCAAAGAGCGTGGTTTCACCCTAGAAGGTGCAAAGACGCATCTTAAGGAAGACAAAAAACAATCATTGGACAAGTTCGAGATTATAGAAAAGCTCGAAAGTGTGAAGGCACAACTTATCAAAATCAAATCGCAACTTTAAAATCATTTTATTATGAAAAAATGGATCATACCTATAATACTTTTAGCTATCCTTGCCTTTTGGGGTTTTGGTGTTAACAATACAGCAGTTGATCTTAACGAAGATGTTAACGAAGCTTGGGGAAATGTACAGAACTCGTACCAACGACGAAATGATCTTATCGGAAATTTAGTCAATACAGTTAAAGGTGCTGCCGATTTTGAAAAAAGTACCTTGGAAGCGGTTGTCAAAGCTCGTGCGCAAGCAACCAAACCTGAAATCAATATCAACAACGCTGACGATTTAAGCCCTGAAAAACTAGCACAACTCAATAAAGCCCAAAGTGGTTTAAGCAGCGCACTTTCACGCTTGTTATTGGTTGTCGAAAAGTATCCCGATTTAAAAACAAACCAAAATTTCCTTAAACTTCAAGATGAGTTGACAAGCACCGAAAACACCATTCAAACTGCAAGGACGCGTTATAATGAAGCTATCAAACCTTATAATCAGTATGTCAATAAAGCACCTCAATCTTTAATTGCTGGGATGATAGGGTATTCAGAAAAACCATATTTCGATGCTGATGCTGGTGCAGAAAAACCAGTGGAAGTCGATTTTTCAAATTAGGCAATGTCTAGTATCGAGGACTTTTTAACGGCTTCTGAAGAACAGGAGATTATCGAAGCTATTCGAGAGGCAGAGAAGAACACTTCTGGTGAAATCAGGATCCATATAGAACACGATTCGGAACTTGATCCTTTTAAACGTGCCGTGGAAGTCTTTCATTACCTAAAAATGGACAATACTAAACTTCAAAATGGTGTACTCATTTATGTCGCTGTAGCCGCTAAATCATTTGTAATTTATGGTGACAAAGGTATCAATGCTGTTGTTCCTCAAGGTTTTTGGGACAGTACCAAAAACTGTATTGAATCCCATTTTAAGTCCAATCGATTTAAACAAGGATTGATTGAAGGCGTTTTAAAAGCTGGAGAACAGTTAGAAGCTCATTTCCCGTGGGATCACAGTGACTTAAACGAATTACCTAACGATATTTCTAAAGGATAGTTTTTCAGTACGCATGAGATAACCATTGGTTTCAGGTAAACAGTTCAATTCAATAAAATAAATGTTATACAAAGCAAATATGATTAAGAGCAAGAATTCAATGATGAATTCCTGCTTTCGTATTGGCTTTATTTTAGTTGCGCTTTTTAGTATTCATAAGTCATACGCTCAATTTGACATTCCACCATTACCCGAGCAACAAACCAGTGTTTATGACTATGTGAGCTTACTATCCGCTACGGAAAAGAGTAATTTAGAGCGCAAACTAATACGCTATTCTGATAGTACTTCAACTCAAATCGTTGTGGCCATTATTTCAACATCAAAGGGTGAGAATATTGGATTGTTGGCACCTAAATGGGCACATGAATGGGGAATTGGTCAGGCCAAGGAAGATAATGGTGTTTTTATTTTATTAGCAAGTGACGATCGCAAAATTTGGATTTCTCCTGGATATGGTGTTGAAGATCGTCTTACAGCTGGCATCACTGGAGAGTTGATAAGAAACATCATTATCCCTGAATTTAAACGCGGAAGTTATTACCAAGGCCTGAACAAAGGTGCCGATGCTATTTTTCAGGTTCTAAGCGGAAAGTATCAAGCTAAACCAAGATCAAGTCACGGAAATGACATCTTCCCTATTCTCATATTCCTATTTATCCTCTTTATTTTTATCATATTTATCATTGCGATTATCAAAAACAGGAAAGGTGGTGGAAATAATGGTCATGGAGGACATCGCACCAATGGTACAAGTATTTTGGATGCAATCATCTTGAGCAATATGGGACGTGGCAGTTATGGTCGTAGAAGCTCGAGTGGTGGCATTTTTGGTGGAGGTTCTTCAGGTGGTAGTTTTGGAGGTGGCGGATTTAGCGGTGGCTTTGGAGGAGGTGGTTTCTCTGGAGGAGGTGCTGGTGGAAGTTGGTAGTCTTGCACTAAAGTTTCAAACTGCAGAGAGTTCAAGGTATAGAAACATCGATTTCAAACATTTCAGATTTGTTTCAAACTACACTCTATACCTAAATTCCAAATGATAAAACTTGATTCACTATCATTTTTCCACTTCACACCTTACACTTTACACTTCATACTAAACCTCTAATCCATGATGAAGAAATTACTTGACTTCGTTTCTCCCTTTGATCCTAGACTATTAAACTTCCAACTAAAACTAAGCATAAAATATTGTTGCAACACTGTACTTTGGGAATCTTGAATATAATTTTGAGTCGCACGACGTCTCGCATTGGTATTTTGATTGAGCAAATCATAAACCTTTAACGTAAGAGTTGCCTTGTCCTTTAAGAATGCATAAGCCAAGGTTGAATTCCAAAACCAAGCACTTTTTTGAAATCCTGGAGCGACGTTGGGATTATAATTATAATCTATCGTATTGACCCATTCAAAATGTTTTGGTAAAAATGTACTCACATTCAAATGTACATTATGGCTTAAAAAATCAACATTCTCAAACGTGTCGATATCGTAGGTATTATCGGTATATGATAATCGGTATCTAGGTCGTATTTCCATCACCTTGTTCCATGTAAACCGTAAACCAATGCTCGGTGTCAATGAGGACACCTGACTTTTATACTGTACTTCATTGTTAAAATTAATGGTACGTCTATAACTTGCGGAAACACCAATATCATACTTAATGGTCTTCAGTGAATCTGCCTTAAAGGATTTACTATAATTCAGATTTCCATACACATCATAGTTTCCATTCACATTGGCATAAGTAGTCGTTCGCTTTAAGGTTTGAGGATCAACAATGGTACGAGATACTACCTGATTGTTTACAAAGTTTGCACTCAAGTGGCTATAAACACCTGTTTTTTTCTGAAAATCAAACGCGTTATAGCCCATATAAAGCCGATGTCTATTGGTAGGTTCCAAATTGGGATTACCCGTAATGGTATTTAAAGGGTTTGACACGTCTTGAAACGGTTGCAACTGTGTTAAGTTTGGCGGTGAATTATTGAGTGAGTATCCAGAATACATTGAAGCTTTTTGACTGAATCTATAGTTAAAATTGGCACGTAGTTCAGGCGCTTGAAATTTGCGTTTCAAATTGAGTTCTGGCCTGAGATAATCAACATTTTCCAATGTTCGGAACACATAACGCGTTGTAAGACTTGTAGACCATTTATCCTTTCGCAATGTGACCTTTAACGAAGGTGCATGTTCAAGATTCTGATATTTGAAATCTGTACTTAGATCCAAATTGAAATCATCAAAACCACCAGTTGCTTCATTACGGTCAAAAGTACTTCTCAAGTTTGTTCGGTTGACGTCGTTAAAATCATATTTAAAATCCAAGAACAATGTTTTGGCAACAATCGGCAATCGATATGTTGATGACAATCCTAGGGTTTGGTTTTCATTGTCGGAATTGGTAAGCTGGTCCCTTACAATGTCGTCATCGGCTGCACTAAAGAAATTCGTTTCAGAATTTAAACGATTTTCAGAGGTGTTTGTATTCAATTCACTATCTATTTCAAATTTCAGAAATGCGCCTTTACCTCCAAATCGTTTTGTGACATTCAATTCAGTTCCAAAGTTTCTGGCCTGTTGTTCGGTGAATGATCCTAAAGTAGATCGGTTGGTTAGGTTTCCTTCTTCATCTCTTGTGTTTTCATCTTCAGTAAACACACGATTGGAATTAGACCAACGGAAAGACGGACTCACATTAATCAATAATGTGGAATCAATTTCAATATCAAAATCCATGTTCATACTATGGTTTTGACCATCATTTAGAGATTTTGACCTTGACTCAGAAAAGAAACGAGAGTCTGGCAGAATATTTTCACGCTGTGTAAGCGTTTCATTTTCAGAATCGCTTCCTGAGAAAAAATAATCGGCATTCATTTCGACCTGTTCAGTTAATTCATCAGCATAATTTGCACCAATATTTTGAGATGTGGTGATGCCTTCACCACTTCCGAAGGAACGACCATCAATGGCGAAAGACCCATTGCTATTCATGCGCAAACTATAGCCTCCACCAAACATTTTCTGAATTTCACCAAAACTGAATCCTGGAGAATTGGTATTATTTCCGCCAGCCAAAACACTGATCCGTTGATCATTATCAAAGACATTGAGCATCCCAGCGAATTCATAGCGCTTATCGGTTCCTGCACCAGCAGCCAAACGTCCAAATACACCTTTATTGTTCTCTTCCTTGATTGTGAGATTAATGGTCTTGTTTTCCTTATCGCCTTCTTCACCAGTAAAAGCTTCTGCTTTTGATTTCGTATCGGTAATTTGTACTTTTTCAACAATATCCTTAGTTAGGTTACGAGTAGTTATTGTTGGATCGTCTCCAAAAAATGGTTTTCCATTAACCAAAATCTTGCTAACATCCTTACCATTAACCGTAATCTTACCTGTTTCATCAACCTCGACACCAGGTAACTTCTTTAATAAATCCTCAACGGTAGCATCCTTTTTGGTCTTAAATGATTTTACGTTAAACTCTAAAGTATCTTTTTTTATGGTAATTGGTGCTCTAGACTTGATGACCACTTCATCGAGAGCATCTCCCAATTGCAACTCAATAGTTTTCATTTCGATATGTGCCTTATCCAGTAAGACTTCCTGAAAATAACTTTGATAGCCAATGTAATCCACAAAGAAGTTAAGCTTTTTTTCATGGGATTCACCCAAAATCTCGAACATTCCTTTTGCATCAGAAATGGAATAACTCACCAAGCTACTGTCTGTTGGACGCTCTAAATACACTGTTGCAGATTCAAGAGGTTCCTTTCCATCGGCTGAAATGATTTTTCCTGAAATCTTAAAGGGTGTGGATTGGGCAAAAGTGAGTGAAGTACTGAACAGTACAATGAGAATAAGGTATTTTTTCATGAGGTTGATTGATTGATGGTTGAAATAGTGAACGAAAAGTAAACTAATTTCGTATGAATTTTCCTAAATTGATGATTTTTATTCCCCTTCTTCCAGAAAGAAGATGTCTTCAACAGAAAGTTTAAATAGTTTAGCGATCTTGATGGCAAGCAATGTCGATGGAATGTATTTCCCTTTTTCTATGGCATTGATCGATTGTCGACTCACACCAATTTTATCTGCTAAATCTGCCTGAGTCATATTGTGTCTAGCACGTTCTACTTTAATTAGATTCTTCATAACAGTTTAAGCCCTTAGTTTTAAAAAGTTAAACCTAATGATAAAAAACAGAAGTGGTGTAAACATATTATAGACCAAAATATTGAAGAATGACAGATCATAAACGAACAATACTGTCACAATTAGAACGATATAATTGATTACAATTGCCCAAACCAATGAGTCGTTACGTAGCTTATAAATGAACTCGTCTTCGATTTTTTCTCGAGAAAATCCTACCATAAGACCTCCAATGATAATTGCCAAAGCAATGAGTTCGTCAACAATACTATTTTCAATAATTCGAAAGAAACTGCCTTTATCATTTGAAGTCGCTCCAAAGGTAATGGGATCTGCCCAAATAGCCATCACATTTACGTTCAGCAAATCGGATTCGAAATTTGACAATACTAAAAAAACACCAGCAACAAGACCAGAAACCAATAAAATCCAACCAGGAATTTTAAATTTATTTGACAAAAGATAAGTAGAGTTCATAATACTTGACGTTAATAATTTTATTCAAAAGTATATAAAAATTTACATAATGTCAAGTTTATTTTACTTTTTGTAAAAAATAATAGATTTTGTATCATGTACTATGGTAACATTTCTTATGTTGAGGAAAGCAAACTTAGGCATACCAAAACTTTGGGATGGTCACTTATGTCTTTAGTGTGATGGAAAATTGTGAAGGAAGTAGACTGAAATCAATTTTTGGAATACTAATATTGAATTTTGATAACGTCACCTTGCTCAATAAACGGATGGAAATTATCAGAATTTCCCCATTTGTCTTTTGCACTTGGAATTTGAACTGTTGCTAAATGATAAATACCGTACATTTCGGCATCTATTTTCAGGTTTTTTTCCTTTGCATCAACCAAAACCCAATATGGAACAATAGCCCAATCAATATTTTTTACACTACTCAAGGTTTCAGCTTCCTCAGTATCACCAGATATAAAAATCCGCTTACCGTGCCATGTGATCAGGTATGAATAATGGTTCAATGAAAATTTATGCTTGGTCTTAAAAGCCTGAATATTAAAATCAGGAATGGATTGATTGAGTTTCCCAAGGGTCTTAACATTCCAAGGACCATATTTTTGACCTTGCTTATGCTTAATTACCTTCTTAATGTTCTTATTGGAATAATGATCGGAATGTTTGTGGCTATATAAAAATATTGAATTTTCCTTTACATCCTCCAATTCTGAATCGTCAAACTCCATATAACCATGCGCTCCAGATTTATATGGAAAATCTGAATAGATATTGGTTGTTCCATCGGTTAGATACAACCCACAATTTCCAATAAACCTTATTTTGATTTCATTGGTTTGGGAAAATCCAATGCTCGATGATATCAACACTATGAAACCAGTGATGATACAACTGAAGTTAATTTTCATATTTATTTTTTTCGCATGTAAACACTTACTGGAACACCATTAAAATCAAAGTGTTCTCGTAAGCTATTTTCCAAAAAACGTTTATATGGTTCCCTAACATACTGTGGCAAATTACAGAAAAAGGCAAATTGCGGTTGTGGCGTAGGTAATTGCATAATGTACTTTATCTTGACAAATTTACCCTTGTAAGCTGGAGGTGGATAGTTTTCTATTATTGGCAAGAGAACCTCATTCAACTTGCTTGTTTTTATTTTCTTGCTTCTGTTTTTATAAACATCGACAGCCGTTTCAATAGCCTTAAAGATACGTTGTTTGTTCAATACTGAAATGAACACAATCGGAACATCAGTGAATGGTTCAATTTCCTTTCGGATAGCATTTTCAAATGCCTTGGTTGTTTTGTTATCCTTTTCAATGAGATCCCATTTATTGACTAGAATGACAATGCCTTTACGGTTACGTTCAGCGAGCCAAAAAATATTTTGTACCTGTCCGTCAAAACCACGCGTCGCGTCCAAGACCAATAAGCAGACATCGCAATGCTCGATAGCTCTAATGCTTCGCATCACTGAATAAAACTCAAGATCTTCCTTAACTTTAGACTTTCGTCTGATACCAGCAGTATCGACAAGGTTAAATTCAAATCCGAATCGATTATATTTGGTATCGATGGCATCTCTAGTCGTGCCTGCAATATCTGTAACGATATAGCGATCTTCACCAATCAGTGCGTTGATGAAGGAAGATTTTCCAGCATTTGGACGGCCAACAACCGCAAATCGCGGGAGCTCTTCAGTAGGTGTGGCCTCTTCCTTTTCCGGCAAGACTTCCACTAATGCATCAAGAAGGTCTCCAGTACCGCTTCCGTTAATACTTGCAATGGTATAATAATCGCCCAATCCTAAAGCATAGAACTCGACCGCATCTTCAGCACGCTTATTATTATCCACTTTATTGACTGCCAAAAATACAGGTTTATCGACTTTTCTCAACAATCGTGCAACGTCTTCATCCATTCCTGTTACACCTGTTTCAACATCCACCATAAAAATAATAGCATCAGCTTCTTCGATAGCCAACTCGACTTGTTTGTCGATTTCAGCTTCAAACACATCATCACTTCCCCTAACATAGCCTCCAGTATCGACTAGAGAAAACTCCTTTCCATTCCAATCACTTTTCCCATAATGTCTATCACGTGTGACACCACTTACAGCGTCTACAATAGCTTCTCGACGCTGAATCAAGCGATTAAAAAACGTAGATTTTCCTACATTTGGTCTTCCTACAATAGCAACAATATTACTCATATCCTCAATTTTATTCTGCTTTACATCTCCTGTAAGCGACTGCAAAAGTACGAAATAAGTCTTGATGCAACGTGCTTATTACGTTAAACCTCATCATCAGATATTATATATCTAAAAAAAATAGTAATTTGAATATCATTTATAAATTACTTTAATGTCAGCTACAGCCAATGACATAGTATTAAGGCCACGTTTTAAGTTTAAGGTCAAGGAAGAGAGTGAATCAATTTTAAAGCTCTTTGAGAATACCAAGGCTTCTCAATCCCGTTTTACTGTTTCACGAGTAGATGACCATGTTTTTATTAAAATACCCAAAAACAAACAACACTTTTGGTCACCACAACTGCACTTGGAAATCAACAGTGACGACAACAAGCAGCAAAGTATAATCTATGGTCTATTTGGCCCAAACCCAACTGTATGGACGATGTTCATGTTTCTTCATTTTGTGGTTGCTGGCTTGTTCATTGGTTTTGGGATTTGGACTTACGTAAATTGGAATCTAGGATCAGACTATGCCATTCAGTTATTTGTAACCCTATTGATGGTCGTCATTTGGTTTACACTTTATTTGGGAGGACGCTTAGGTAAAAAGGCAGGTCATGATGAAATGCATCAATTGCATCATTTTATGCGTGATACATTGAGAGCAAAGGACATCCATTCAGAATAGAGTCTATTTCTGGTGGTAACCAAAACGTTTGAGTTGTTTTTGATTGCTGCGCCAATTCTTATTCACCTTCACATACAATTCTAGGTGTATTTGTTTACCAAAAAACGTTTCCAAATCTTTTCTGGCCTCAATACCCACACGTTTAATAGCAGATCCTTTATGGCCAATAATAATTCCCTTTTGGGTATCACGTTCAACCATAATTACCGAGCGAATTTTTATAATATTTTCCTCCTCAAAAAACTCCTCTGTATCGACTTCAACAGCATATGGAATCTCCTTTTTGTAATGTAAGAGAATCTTTTCGCGAATGGCTTCATTTACAAAAAAGCGTTCAGGTTTATCAGTAAGCTGGTCCTTTGGATAAAAAGCAGGTGATTCTGGTAACAACTCAATAATTCTATCGAATACATTTTGCACATTAAAACCATCTAGGGCAGAAATTGGATAAAACTCAGCATTGGGTACTTTACGCTGCCAAAGTTCGGCTTGCGCTTCTAGTTGTTCTTGATTTGAGGTATCAATTTTATTGAGCAGTAATAGTACAGGAATCTTAGAACTCGTGATTTTCTTAAAAAAGGCATCATCTTTCAGTTCCTTTTCGCCAATCTCAACCATATAAATCAAGACATCTGCGTCTTCAAAGGCAGACTTCACGAAATCCATCATTGACTCCTGCAATTCGTAGGCTGGTTTAATGATACCAGGCGTATCACTCAAAATGACCTGGAAATCATCACCATTCACTATACCCAATATTCTGTGTCTTGTGGTTTGTGCCTTGGAAGTGATTATAGACAGTTTCTCTCCAATGAAAGCATTCATTAAAGTTGACTTTCCTACATTCGGATTTCCAATGATATTAACAAAACCAGCTTTATGGATCATGTGCAATTAAAATGCAAAGTTACAACGAATATATGACAAAAGTAGTTGAGAAGGTTTCATAAAAAAAGCTTGTGACCATATATCACAAGCTCTTCTATCTTCTAAGTTGTACACGCTTATCCTAATCCTCCTCCTGGATCTGGTGGAGATGAGGCCTGTGCTTTTTTAGGATTTAGTATGATAAAGGTACCTAGAGCGGTTAACGCAGCATACTTACCCATTTTTTTCATCGCTTCCTTTCGCGTGATTTGATCTTTAGGTTCTTGTTTATTCATTGTGCTCGGATTAGTTGATTTCTATTTTATCTTTCACTTATTGTGATTAGTTTAAATCGTAACCAAACACAATCATTCAAAATATAATACCGACAGGAAATCCTCTTTTAAATAGTTATTTCATCAAGGCTTTCTTAATCAGCACTTTATATATCCTGTAATCAAATATAGGTAATTTATATTGAATTTAACACAATTTTTTTAACATAATTATATGTGTTTGATTTTCAATATTTTAAACCCAAATAATGATTTATATGGAAAGACATCAGGTTCTTTAAAACCTTTATGACCTTGGTTTTTCAATACCTCGGTCGTACATAACAATACTTCCTGCTACGGAAACATTTAGACTTAATTCAGATTTAAATTTAACCAAAAAATGGCTTTTCTCGATGGCTTGTTTGGATAACCCATGGTCTTCAGCACCTAGCAAATATACACAACGCCTTGGGTGATGAAAGGTCTCTAAATTTTCGGCTTTATCAGTTAATTCTACACCGACTAACCGAGCACCTTTTGGCAAATTATTAAAGAAGTCTTCAAAGGTGTTATAATGAAAATAGGGAATAGACTTCACGGCATTATGCGTATCACAAGCTTGTTTGGCGTAACGATTTCCTATGGTAAAAATAAAACTAGCTCCGAGATTTTGGGCAGATCGCCAAAGTACACCTAAATTTTCAGGTGTTTTCCCATTTTGAATTCCGATGCCGAAGAATTCATTTTTGAAATTATCGTTCATGAAACAAAAATAGAAAACCGAATGTTATACTAATTCTGTTAAGCCTAAATTTTCTTGCTACAACCTAATCTTGTCTACCAAGTTGACAATGCTGCTCTCACCCATACATTGGTAGCAGTACAAATGTAGATATGGGTTGCTGTGATTCTTATTTCGCCTACAACTCCAGTATCAGTTGCACTTGCAGGAGGTGTATTTAAGGCAGATACTTTATATTGAGTCGCTTCCGTTGTACCTTCTACCTCTAAAGCATGTGTTGTTGCCACTTTACCAATACCTACTATATTAGTCGCAAAATCTCCATGCACCAATGGTGTGGCGCTATTGGAATTTTGAATAAGAAGCGTATTAGAACTTCCGTCAAAACTACTGTCTAATCCTGCATTAAACCCAATGAACACATTATTGGATCCAGTTAAATTTTGTCCTGCTTCATGACCTAACAAGACATTTGAATCACCAGACAGTGATTCACCTGCGTAAGACCCTAGAACGGTATTGTATTCACCTGCAGTTGTATTCATCATGGTCGATGCTCCAATTGCAGTATTATCCCTTCCATCAACATGATTTCGCAACGCCTCGTTTCCTATAGCAGTGTTGTTTCTTCCGGTTGTATTTTCATTCAAGGCTCTATTTCCTAATGCTGAGTTTCTAAAGCCTGTCACATTCTGATTCAAGGCAAAATAGCCTACAGCAGAATTATAATTTGCAGTATTATTGGCCAAAGTACTATTTCCCAAGGCTGAATTATAAGCACCTGTACTATTGACTGCCAATGCTGTGTATCCCATTGCTGTATTACCTATACCTCCTGTATTACCAGAAAGTGCTTGGTAGCCGAAAGCTGTACTTTCATTGGCTATATTGTTCTGTAGTGATTGATAACCAACGGCAGTATTATTTTCTCCCGTAATATTAGAATTTAAGGCGCTAAACCCTATTGCAATATTACGGCTTCCTCCTGTATTGGTATTCATAGATTGATTGCCTATCGCTACATTTTGATTACCATTATCATTATTTCCCAATGTAGCCGCTCCAATGGCTATGTTTCCATCTCCAGAAGTATTATCATACAAAGCTCGATAACCAAATGCAGAATTTCCTGAACCTGTGGTATTTGAAAACATGGCTTGGTAGCCAAATGCAGAATTAAAATCATCACGATTACTTATCAACACACTTTGTCCAAATGCAGAATTAAAATCACCTGTCACATTGGCTGCTAAAGCTGAATAGCCAACAGCTGTATTACCTGATCCGCTAGTATTGCTCAACATGGCTTGCCAACCTATTGCTATAGTATTATTAGCTACATTGTTTTGAAGTGCTTGATGGCCAATCGCTATATTTGAATTTCCTAGACTATTCAAAAGTGTTTCAGTTCCTATAGCGACATTTTCATTCCCAACACTATTTACGCTTAAAGCTGCGTTCCCTAAGGCAACATTAGAGGCACCAGTAGTGTTTAATGTTAAGGTATTGAAGCCAACACCAACATTCCTACGGTTATCACTATCGTCATTTGCACCAGCATTTAATCCTAAAAACACTGAAGAACCATCGTCCGTACCATCATTATCTGATTTTGCATCTAACAGATCATTGAGTTTTTCCACACTAGAAAATCGAACCCAACTGGTTGTATTTTGATCCCAGTAATAAAAACCCCTAGTATTGGTACCGCTAGTCGTAGTCAAATATATAAGCATCGAATGCTGTGCTGCAGTCGGGTCGACTGTAGGAAATGCATCAACCCTCGGAATAAGTATCCCATCAGTATTTGATGGAGTTGCTTGGTTGGATGCTATTATATCCAAAGTTGCTTGTGGATTCGTATTTCCCACACCCACTTGGGCATAAGAAAAAGAAATCGTTAGAAGCAATACCAAAAGTATACTATTACTAAGGACTACTGTTCTATTTATATTTACTTTAATTCTCATATCAATTTGGTCTTTTTCTTTTTCCCCAAAGATAACTAACTCTTTATTAATGAGCTGAGTATATTTTTGTTTTCAAGAACTCACAAATCACTGTTACCGTAAATAGATTGTTCAGATTGTTGAATTTGCTAAAGTTAGTGATTTACAAAAGAATCTTCGTTTTATTAGATGAATTAAGCATTAATACCGTTAAAGATTAGATTCTTGTCAAAATAATTGATGTTTGACAAGGAAGTAATGATTAAATTAGTAGCATCTGTGAAAGCACTAGATATCAAATAACTTAAGAAAACTCAAATCATGAAACGCATATTAATCCCAATTGATTTTAATTCCAATTGATTTTAATTCCAACGAACAAAAACTCATAGATCAAGGTTCTGAAATTGCCGAAAAATTTGATTCCAAGGTATGGCTAATCCACATAGCTGCACCTGAACCAGATTTTGTTCCTTATGTAAGTGGTTCTGGACCCAATAATGAAAGAGAGCGACGTGCCGATGAACTTAAAGAAGAACGACGGTTAATCCAGGAGTATGCAGAAACCCTAAAGCAAAAGAATATTGATGCAACCGGTTTACTCATTCAAGGTCGAACTATTGAAACGATAATGTCAGAAGTTGAAAAATTAGATATTGACCTCATTATAACCGGAAACAATAACCATGGCTTGTTTTATAAAATATTTATGGAGAGTGTTTCTGAAGAAATTGTCAAGGAATCAAAAATTCCAGTGTTACTCATTCCATTGGAAAATTGACTCGTACACTTTTGATGTTTAGATCCTTAAGGATTTTCTAAAACAAGTCTTTATGTGACTTACCTGATAAAAATCATTTTTTTCATAAGCAATTGGTGATAAGTTTACGTCGGAAAACCTATCATTATGCGAACAACCGTGATTATTCACAACTTAAAATGTGATCATTGTAAAAGCAAAATATTGGCTGCTATCGAAGGTTTGAAGCATATCTCCAATGTTAAAGCGAATATTTTGACAGGAAGTTTAAGCTTCGATTATGCAAGTCACAATGCCATGGAAGGTTTGCGCATTCATCTCAATGACATTGGCCATCCCATTATCGAAGACCCTAGAGTAATTTACTCTGATTTAAACTTAAATCAATAGCATCATTGAGTTCTAAGTCAAAACGCAGTGACTTTATGAACGAATCTTACAAAAAAAAAGCCAAACACTTTCGTATTTGGCTTGTTGTAGCGGGAACTGGATTAACGCGCTACGCTTGTTGGACCTCCAAGGAAAGCTTGTACATAGAAGCTCCACCAGTCAAGCCTTGTGATTTTATTGCAAAATAAAAGCTCCTTGAATTATCAAGGAGCTTCTTTGTAGCGGGAACTGGACTCGAACCAGTGACCTTCGGGTTATGAGTTCTATGACGTATGGTCTTAAATGAATTCAGATGAATTTAAAACTACTGCATTTCAGTATTTTACAAAATTATCCAATTTCTTAAATTCAAAATTTAACATGTAAAAACATCATTTGTTGTACATATGTTGTACATAAAATTCGTATCTTTATATTAGTAAAATCATAGCAAATATGGCGACTGTAAAGATAGTACTCAGAAAGAGTTATAAGAAAAAAGAGGGGACTTTTCCAATAGCCCTTCGCATTACTCAAAATCGTAAATCAAGATTTATCTTTACAGGTGAATATATCAAAGAAAGTGATTGGAATTCCAAAGAGGGATTGGCTAAAAAATCTCATCCTAATTCTAAGCGATTAAACAACTATCTTTTGAAGAAGCTAAGTGAAGCGCATAACGTAGCTCTTGATGTCCAAACAAATCAAAATTCCACTTCCTCAAACAGCATTAAGAAAAAGATAGTCGGCAAAGACAAAATGGATTTTTTTGAGGTTTCAAAAATTCACTTATCAGCCATAAGAAAAAGAAATAAGATTGGGCAACTGAAAACCGAAGAAGGAAGACTAGGTATTTTTCAAGATTTTCTGGGAACTAGCCATCTACCCTTTTCCGAACTGGATGTTACCCTATTAAAAAAGTTTCAAAATCATCTTTTATACGAGAGAAATGTTTCAGCCAGAACTGCTATTAACTACCTTATATTGATTAGGACTATTTACAACCTAGCGATTAAGGAATTTGATATTGACTCTAAATCCTATCCTTTCGGTAAGGATAAAGTACAAATTAAGCTTCCTGAGAGTGAAAAAATAGGATTGAACAAAGAAGAAGTTAAACTTTTAGAGGAAGCCCAAAACCTTACTCTTCCCCAACAAGTTGCTGTTCATATTTGGCTTTTGAGTTTTTACTTTGCTGGTATTCGTGTCGGGGATGTTATAAAACTTAGAAAATCTGACTTTAGGGATGGTCGACTTCATTATCGAATGGATAAAAATAAAAAGCTTGTTTCTTTATCAATACCAGAAAAAGCAAAAGCTATTTTAGAGATCTATACAAGCACAAAAGAAAAGAGTGATTTAATTTTCCCATTTTTACAGGAATCCGATATTAAAAATCCAAAGAAATTAGCGACGAGAAAAAATACAATCACAAGAAGTATCAATAGACGGTTAGAGAGGGTTGCAAACAAATTAGGCATTGACAAAAAGTTATCAATGCATATTGCAAGACACACTTTTGGCAATCTATCTGGCGATAAAATCCCAATTCAAATGTTACAGAAATTATATCGCCACTCCTCTATTACAACTACAGTGAACTATCAGCAAAATTTTATGCACAAAGAAGCGGATGAAGCTTTAGATTCAGTTGTAAACTTCTAAGACTTAACGTTGAAATATATCTCTAAGTTGATAAAAGAAACGCTCTATCAATCTCAAGTCCTCTGTTATTATTTCAGCAGTACCACTCATTTCTTGTTTAAAGTCAATTTTCTTATTATATGAAGTGATTAAAGTTTTTGGTAAAGTTACATCGACATAATAAAGACCATCTTGGTCAGGAATAGCTGATATATTCATGACCGTACCCTTTAAAACACCAAATTCAGCATCGGGATAATTGTCTACTTTTATATTGACATTTTGTCCAATTTTAATCTTACCTGAATTTTGCGATGGTGTTTTCAGTTTTGCAATAAAAGATGAATTTTCACTAGGTATAATAGTAAAGACTAAGTCTCCATTATTAACAGTTTGATTTGTATTGTAATAGTTTAAGAATGATACTCGACCGTTGATAGCTGACTTTAAAACATAAGTGTTTTCCCAATCCTTGATAGCTTTCTTTAATTGTGAAAAAGATTGGATGACGTTTTTCAACATCAATAATTCTTCTCTAGTTTGATTTATCTCTGTGCCCTTTTTTGTTTTATTAGCATTACTGATAGATTCCTTTAACTGTGAAATCGAGGTTTCAAAATTTTTGTAGTTTCGCTCTGCCTGAGCATATTCCAATTGCTTACTCTCAAAATCTTGTGCCGAAATTACGCCTTTATCGTATAATTGTTGGTTACGTTGTAGTTCTTTTCTTTTGATATCCAACTCTGTCCTGTTCAGTTCTCTTTGAGATTTTAAACTGTTGAGTCTCGTGTTAAGTTCTATAATAGAATATCTATTTGCCAAAGTCTCATTAGCAAATGGCTTTAATTCTTTGTTAAGGATATATTGAACGTAACTATTCTCAAATAACGCAAATTGTGTTTCAATATCACCTAAGAAAAGTATAGGAAGACTGTCAACTGGAAAGCAGAAATTATTTTTATCAAATGTTAATGTGTCGGTAATACTCTTTAGCAAATAGACATCTTCATAATTTGCGGAGTTCTCAATCACTGCTAAAGGTTGACTACTGTTTACTTGCTCATTATCCGTAACCAATATCACATCCAATTTACCACTAGTTTTCGCATATTCCTTTTGGGGTGGAATACTTGTCGTTATTATTGCTTCGGATGGAATAATATCAGGATATTTCACGAACCAGGAAATAAATAACAGCAAAAGAATAAGTCCCAAAAACAACACATTTCCCCATCGTACCATCCAATGGGGTACTCTTGTGAGTATTTCTTGAACTTCTTCACTTCTGAGTTCTATCTTATCTAATGTGTCTGATTTACTATTTTCCAAGCTCTAATTGATTTTTTACCAAATTATAATAATGGCTTTTGTTTTCAATAAGTTTTTTGTGAGGTCCAACTTCAACAATCTTTCCTTTATCCAAGACAACAATTTGGTCAGCATTCTTTACTGTACTTAAACGATGAGCTATGACTACCACGGTTTTGTTTTCAAAAAAAGTATTGAGCTTTTCCATTATCACTTTTTCGTTGTTGGCATCCAAGGCACTGGTAGCTTCATCAAAAAATAGGAAATTAGGATTTTTATAAACAGCCCTTGCAATGAGAAGGCGCTGTTTTTGTCCTGTACTCAAGCCCACACCTTCCATTCCAATTTTGGTGTTGTAAGATAAAGGTAAGCTCTCTATATATTCCTTGATATTTGCAACATCTACAGCGTGTGATAATTTCTTCTTCTCCACATAATCTTCTCCCACTGCAATGTTATTAGCAATTGTGTCGTTAAAAATATAGCCTTCCTGCATCACGACACCGCATTGCTCTCGCCAAGCTTTTTGTGATATATTTTTGAGATCGTGGTTTCCAAGCTTGATGATTCCTTTGATTGGATCGTAGAACTTTAATAGTAGTTTCATCAGTGTGGTTTTCCCACTACCACTTACACCAACAATTGCCGTAACCTTATTAGATGGAATGGTCAAGTTTAAATCTTCTAAAACCAACTGGTCAGAGCCAATATATCTAAACGATAAATTTTCCAGTTTGAAATCATCATTGAGATTAATGTCTTTTATTTTTTCAGACGAAGAAGCCTCTTCGTCTTCTTTATTGTGTATTTCTGATAGGCGGTTGAGAGAAATCTTCGCATCCTGAACTTCACGAATAAAATTGATGAGCTGAGCAATTGGCGAATTAAGCTGACCCACAATGTAACTAATAGCGAGCATCATACCCAATGTGATTTCCCCATCAATGACCAATTTCGCAGATAAGATTGTTATGAGAATATTTTTAAGTTCATTTATAAAAGAAGAACCTACACTTTGGTATTGCTCTAATGCTAATCCTTCAATCGAAACCTTAAACAATCGTGCTTGTAAAAACTCCCATCCCCATCTTTTTTGCTTTTCGGCATTATGCAGTTTTATCTCTTGCATGCCATTGATAAGTTCAATGACTTTACTTTGCTCCTGGCTCACTTCTGAAAAACGCTTGTAATCCAAATTCTTACGTTTTTTTAGAAAAATGGCAATCCAAACAAAATAAAGAATGCTTCCAATAATGAATATCCCAAAGATGGACAGATTGTAATAGGCGAGTACAAAACTAAAAACAATTAGGTTGACCATTGAGAACAAGACGCTCAATGAAGATGTTGTTAATATGCGTTCAATTCTCTTATGATCATTAATTCGCTGTAAAACATCTCCTGTCATCCTAGTATCAAAAAAGGCAATAGGAAGGTTCATTAGCTTTATGAAAAAATCAGAGACTAATGAGATATTGATACGTGTACTAAGGTGTAATAATATCCAACTTCTAATGACTTCTATTGCGGTACGTCCTATAAATAAAGCCAATTGTGCAAAAAGAATAAGATATATAAAATGTATATCTTGGCTTTTAATACCAACATCGACAACACTCTGAGTCAAAAAAGGAAATATGAGTTGCAATAAACTTGCCGCAATCAAGCCTATTACTAATTGCCAAAGGAATCTTTTATATTTTAAGACATATTTTGACAGAAGTTTAAAACCAAAAGGTTTTTCTTCTGATTCAAAATCTAGTAGATAGAATTTTGGTGTTGGTTCTAATAATAATGCAATACCTTCTTCCGTTTTTGATGTGGCATTAGGACCTATCCAATGTTTTAAGAATTCTTCTTTGTTGTATTTTAATAAACCGTGTGCAGGATCAGATACATAAAAACTATCATTCTTGATTTTGTAGAGTACTGAATAATGATTTTTGTTCCAATGAACAATACAAGGCAAAGGAGCCTTAGGCAATGCATTTAAATTTAGCTTCACCCCTAGACTTTTAAAGCCCAATTCTTCAGATGCATCACTAAGATTAAGCAAGTTACTACCTACTCTTGTGGTTTCACTCAATTGCCTTAAATATCCTATTGATATATTCTTTTTGTAATGTTTAGCGATAATTTTTAGGCAAGTAGGACCACAGTCTTTAAAGTCAACTTGTTTATAAAAAGGGAAATTTATTGCCATTAATTCGATAACCTCGGGGATATTATCAACCCCAAGAAATTAATTTTATTTGGAGTTTAAAAACTTTAAAAGCTGAGATGGTGAATATTCAGAACTTATTAACTCTCCATCACTTTTAAACAAATACCCTCTTGGATATACATTGAAATCCATTTCTCTTTTTATATCGTCATTTGTAACGCCTTGTAACCAACTCATGTCATACTTGACAATTATGTTTTTGAACTTTTCGGGGTTTACTCTGTCACCATCACCATTAAGACTGATAATTTCAACTTCTTTATTAAACTCCGAGTGTATTTTCTTTAAAGTTGGGATGTGTTGAATACATGGAGAACACCAAGATGTCCAAAACTCAATATAAATAAACTTATTTTTTCCTTTAAAATCTTTTAAATTCAAGCTATCATTACTCACGCTTAAAAAATTTAGACTTGGTAATTTGTCTATTTGACGGTTTTGTTTTTTTACTGAATCTATGGGTTTGTCCACTATTTTAAACTCCCCAAAATAATTGTCAGTTTTTTTTTCTATTTTATGAAATTGAACAATTTTTTTATTTAACGCAAAAAGGGTTGTTTTTCCTATGGTGTTATTGATATTAAATGACTTTGGAGAATCTAAATTAAAATCACCAATAGTTATAATGTCCTCTAAATCATTAAAAGTGTTATTTTCATTAATGTCTATTAGAAAAATTGAAGCCTTACCATAATCTGTGTCTAGACTACCTTTTTTACAATTATAATTTTTAAATACCACTTCAGTATTATCATTAGTTAAGGTCTCAAAGTCAAAAAAGTTAATTTCTGACGATTTTGAAAAGGGAATAATTTGATAGTCACTTTTACTTTTATCACAAGATATGATCAGTAATAAAAAAACAAATAATAATTTTTTCATAAAAAAACAATTTAAAATCTAGGTGCTTGCACACCTAGATTTTTTGTTCAAAATCAATCGTATGGACACTCAACTTCTTCACCTAAAATAGTAAACATACGGTAATCTTCACGATCGGTGTCCCAGCATTCTACATATGTTTGATTTTCAATAACTTGCCTAGTGCAGTTCGTAAGCCTTGAACCCAAAACATTACTCTGCTCTTGTTTAGTAAGGACCTTAACGCCTTCTAAACCTAAAATGTTTCTTAACATAATTTCTAAATTTAAAATTAATATACCCTGAGCATTTAAAGACATTCAAGGTTTCTGTCTCATTCATGCATGAATTATTTTATAATTTTCAATTTCTTTTTTTTTGGGAAATCATTATTGATTCAATCAGATGTTCTATGTCATTAATGCGATAATTTTCAGGTATCAATTTCTGGTTAATTAAAAACCTTGGTGTACTTTCTATATTATTAGCACTACACCATGTCTCATGATTTTTTAATTGTTGTCGATATTTTTTATTTAAACAGACCCCCCATTTTAATAACCATTTATCTTTGATTATCTGATACTGTTCGTTGTATGCGATCATAAAAGCATCTCTTCCATTTTTGTCATATATTTCCAAAAGTCTTTCACAGATTTTTAATTCTTGTTTTTGATTATTCGTAAAAGACATGAAAAAACGAAAGTCAACCATCAGTTTACCTCTATTCTGTTTTACAATATTCATAACCATCTTATGAGCTTCAAAACAATATTTACATTCAGGGTTTAAGATTAATGTGAGTCTTAAAATTGGATTATTTGAACCAATAGAAATTCTACCCAAAATATTATCTGACATACTAATTTCCTTAAGTTGGTTGAAGTATGGCAAGAATAAATAGTGGTTTCTTCTAAACTTTAAATTTTCCAACGATAGTGAATCGACCTTTTCTATTAAAAACGCATAAGGCTTAAAATACGACCAAATATTTATAATTATAACAAAAGTAAATAGGGAAAAGATTATATCAATTTCATTAAATGAAAAACTAAAATCATTTGATAAAACAATTAATAAATGAAGTGTTAAAATTAAAGACACTATAAGACAGAGTGGACACCAAGATTTTATTTTAAAATATTGCTGATAAATCGAATAAATAATCACAGGAATTGATGCTAACCCACTTAACAATAAGATACTAGTATTGGGGTTATAAACAAAAATCAATGTTGTAAAAATGAAATAAACAATACATGCATCTACCAATTCTAAACCGAAAATTTTTGAAGCGCTAGAGTTCAATACAGATTTACAGCTAGAATTAGTTATAATAGAGCAAAATCTTGAGTCTTGATTATTTGAATTTATTTTTCCCTTAAAAATTAAAACACTAATAAATACACCAATAAAAGACAGTATAAAGTATAGAGATTTTGACAGAGAGAAAGTAGAGAAATAAACAAATAGCAACCCAAGAACTAAACTAACAATTAAGAAAGCATTATTTCTAAAACCATTTGATATGTTACTAGTAATTTTTTGTTTTTTGTTTTCTTCAATAACTAATATAAAACCTGTCCAGTTCTCAATGAAGGTATCATAATCAACAATAGTATTTTTGCTGTAATTTGTTCTAATTTTGAGTTTTTCATTTAACCTTTCAACAATAATTAAATTTGAGTTCTTATTATCACTGACTTGTGCAATAAAAATATTAGGCAATTCGCTAATTGCTGTTTTCGGCACTTCTGCTACAACATACTTTAAATGAAAATAATCTAAAGTATTCGTTATGCTTACAATTGTATTTTCAGGATCACTCAATAATCTCTGAGACATATCCCTAGAGACCTTATAACCTTGGGTCTCTAAATAAGTCTCAAACAAGAATTGCCTTTTGTCCAATTTTTGTGTTTAAATTTTACGTGGGATACACTAATATTTCAACGCTAAAATTAATAGAATGATTGTGAAATACTTAAATCAAAATCCATAATATTTTTACGGTTTTTGACTAAATTAAGCTTTACAAAACCCCTTTTTCTTTTGCTAATAAAATTAAATCTCTGTCACTGTTAGTTTTTATTCCAAATAGTTTTTTTAGATGTTTTTTTCTTTTTTCAATGGAAGCTTTTGATAGAGGAACAAGTTCTTCTATTTCTTTCATCCTAGCACCATTTGAGATTTCATAAAGAATCTTAACGTCCAATTCATCTATTGGTAAGTCAGAAGTAAGCTTATTTCTCATTAAATTGAGAATGGTTTCACTATAATACGAGCTATTTTTTATAAGCTTAGTTATAGCTGAAACCAAATCCATAAATGCGATGTCTGATTTAATTAAAAAGGCATCTGGGTTTAATGATTTCAAGATGCTATTCAGCCTAAGATTATCATTAAGACTTGTACAGACCAATAATTTGCATTTTGGGAATCTTTGTTTAATAAGAGAGCCTAATGCTTCTCCATTCAATATATCATATTTTTTGCTTGGAGGCAGACTTATATCGAGTATTACTATATCTAATTCACCATTTTCTTTAATGGAGATTATTTTTTCAAATGACTGGTCACAATTTAATGCTTCTGAGACTTTAAATTGTATATTATTTTCTTCAGACACAAAATCCAAAGCACGCCTGTAACTATCAATATTGATTTGATGATCTTCAATTATAAGTACGGAAATTTGCTTCATTCTTTTATAATTATATATAGGCAATCGCCTATATAAAAAAACGAGCTATTAATGTAATAGGGATAAATCAAATATAGAAAATTATATTCGTTTAGTGCGTACAAAAATTAGGAATTTTCCGTCAATTATTTATTATGACAGAAAAATTCAAAACCAATATTAGTGAAATATCTCTTAACTATAAGCGCAAGGTAAAAGCCTGTGAGCGTCCTAAAGTATCTTGTTCCAAAGATGCTGAAAAGCTCTTTCGAGAAAACTGGAATGATTTGACCATCAATTTATATGAAGAGTTCAAAATACTCATTCTTGACCGAAACAATAGCTGTATGGGAATTGTTCCCATATCTCAAGGTGGTGTGTCAGGTACTTTGGTCGATGCAAAACTGGTCTTTGCCTCTGCCCTGAAAGCTAGGGCTTGTGCTATCATTCTTGGACACAATCATCCCTCTGGCAATACAAAACCAAGTCAATCTGATATCAACTTAACAAGACGTTTAGTTAAAGGTTCTGGTTATCTCGATTTGAAGATTTTAGACCATATCATCATTACAGATAGCAACTATACATCGTTTGCTGATGATAACTTAGTTAGCTTTACACCTTAATTTCAAAAAATATCAGAATCTTTTTTGGCGTGGTTTTTGGAATCACTATTTTAGATTCAATAATCAAAAAACGAACAAGTATAGAAATATAATTTAGTAGAACATACATAATAAGCATTAGCTTACTTTTTCACCGATATCGAAAACTGGTAATTTTTAAAGAGTTGAGTGATAAGTCAGTACTAATGCCCACGGTAAGGCGTGGGCTTAGTTGTTGTCTTTGACTCTTTGGTATACCAGTACCACGATATCGGGACGCACTAAGTTCCACGCTTCTTTTTTACCGATATGAAAACACCTCGCATCCGCTCCCCTTAAGTACTCCCTTTTTACGACTCTCAAATCGAAAAGGTTATTAATCATTTAAAAATTTACGCATATGAAAACTTCATTTTTCAAAATCTTATTTATCAGTATTCTTTGTCCAATCCTTATGGCTTCATCCTGTTCAAGTGACGATGACGGCAACCAAAATAACGACCCACCTTTCAATTCTGTTACGATTGACCTCTCCAATATCACGATTGGTTTAGATGACACAGTTTTTGAGGTACAGGGCTATTCCTTTGAAGCATTCAGGGTAGAACCAAATCCTTCGGAAGTTTATCCTGGTCTTCTTTTAGCATACCCACAAGATGGGAACGCCAGTTATATAGAACTTGATTTAAGTCAAGCTAGTGGTGTTTCAAGTGTCACAGCAAGCATCTTTAGAAATAGCCCCACCTCTATAACCTTTTATAACGGTGCGCAAGTGGTCGATGAAATATTTGCTGTCAATGATACCGAAGAGCCTTTTGAGGACAACACTTATAATCTCAACGGTCAGTCAATTACCTCTGTACGCATTAGTTCCTTTGAAGCCATTGTTGAATCCATAACACTTGAATAGTATGAAAAATCTAAAGACAATTAAGCTCGTCCTCTTGTTCATTGGTCTGGTCGGATGCAATGAGTCAGCACCACAAACACCAAAGGATATAGAAAAGTTCAAACTTGAAGTTAAGAAGGATAATCTAAGAACAATGTTCCTTGGTGCTATCAACCTATGTTCGGATGTAGATTATAGTGCCTATTTGGACAATCCTAGGTCGAATGAAGAATATAAAAAAGGTGGTAACTGTTGCAGTAACTCAGTGCCTAAGCCTTACATCAGTCTGGCTGAATACTATATCTATGCGATGGATGGTGACCGTAGTATTTTTGATAATCAGAACAATCCTTTTAAGCTAAAGGAAATCAGAGAGGAATGGCAGGACAAGGTTGAGGAAGTCGAAGAGGAAGCCAAGGATTATGACCCTCAAACATTGGTCTATAAGGGCTTTAGAAATATCGGTGTAAGCACCTATGATATGGCTTCGGGGAAATTGAAAATCGACCAAAGCATTTTAACCACTTTTGATGGTACACAAGGAGATTGGCATGGAAAATTGAATTTCAGATATAAAGGCGGTAAATCTCCTTATCTTAAAGATTTTGATATTTCAGCTGATGAGGCAGAAAAGCTCTTTGATTATTTTGAGGAAAATAATACCCGTCCAAATTTACCACCGACAAAACAGTTAAACTCTATTATAACTTATGCCATTGAAAAACCCCAACCAGACAATCGTTTGAGCCAGTTTATTGTCAATATTAAAAAGGTTGAGTTTTATTATCCGAATGGATGGGATAAGAAAATTGGTGAAGTCGAATTTTAGTTAATCAATGATACATAAGAATTTCTCAATAATAAGGTTTAGCCCACTGAAAAAGACAGTGGGCTATTTTTTTATCAGTCCATATCCATACCAACATCTTTGTTTAGGTCTTTATCCTGCTCCTTAAGGTCTAAGTAAAAATTGTCCAAACTATCAATGTCTAATGAGGGAACACTGTCTTTATGCTGATCTTTGGCTTTGCTTAGGCTGATTTCCTCTTGGTATTGTGACATACCATCTTTCATAGCACTTATACGATGCTTTCCCGCTTTGAGTCCGTCCAAAATATCTGGTTTCAACCCCAATTCTTTTGATAGCATATAACCTTGATTAAAGGCTTCCTTGTAGTCCTTGTCTACCTTGTGTTGTTCTTCCATAGCTAAAAAGGTTCTTTGGCGTGTTGCTCCAAGTAATCAAGTAACGAATAGCGGTCATACAGGATGATACGTTTTTGTGGTTGAGAAAAGCGTATTCTGCCTTCATCCCTTAGTTTTTGAAGTGTTGTCTTGGATGTGATATTGAGCATTGCCATAGCCTGTTCTCCATCTATCCATTGAAGGGGTTCATCCTTTTGCTTTTCATCAAGATAGGCTACGACTTTATCAAAGAGGGCATAAAATGCTTTTTCTTCTAAACAAACAACTTGCATAATTACTTATTCATAATCATCGCTTGGCGATGGTGATTTATCGATATCCTTTTCATTTTCTTCAAAACTCAAATAAAGGGATTGGTATTGGTCATCTATTTCGTCCAAATCATAGGCGAGGGATGATTCAACCGTTTTTTCCTTATAGGCTTGCCTACCTTGCTCAAGAAGAATAGCTGTATCTTCTTTGTCCATTTTCTTGACAACTGGATAGATATAGTCTTGGTCGTTCTTAAAAGCTTTATCTTCTAAGGCTTGTTTTATCTTTTCATTATAATCATTCTTAACCTCAAAAGTTTCTTTCTCGATTTGCTTATCGGATTTTAGCTCTTTTGTATACGTCTTAATGAGACGAATATCGCCCTTTGGCGAAGGTGCCGGTTCATATTTTTTGAAGGACACCTTTTTGCCCCTGTTTAAATCATCAATAGCCTTTTGCTTTTCCTTCAACAAATCCTGTAATTCTTTACTGCTCTTAGCCAGTTCTTGGATATATTCCAATTCAAGGTCATCTGGTTTTTGTGTCATTTCCTTTGGTTTTATGTTACACTTTCTTTTAACAAAGAGGTGTAACGGTGACTCATTCTTTTGGACTTCCTATCTGTGAGGACAAATTAAAAACCTACAGGGAAAAGGACTTGGACTATAAGGTCCAAGCCCGTGATTTGCTCATAAATGGTCTTGGCTACACGCCACCTCTTTATATATCAGTTCTCTCTGAGCTGAATATAAGGTCTGCCTTAAGACGCCACGATTTGGGTGAGACCACCCGTAAGGACTTGAATGACTATATCGAATTCCAAGTCCGTTTCGTAAATAAGATGATGTTGCATAGCGACAATTGCAATAACTGCTAAACCTATTCATTTGCCCAAATATCTAAAGGATTTATCTCATCCACATTGCTAATGAGTTTTTGCCTTAAGTCATTGCTTTGGGGCAGTTCGATAGGAAAGGAAAGACCACCTGTCTGAGCTTTTGGTTTTTCTTCCATAATGACATCTTGTTTCCATCTAGCAACAATCTGCTCATCAATTGCATCCAATACATAGCCTCTTGCATAGTAAGCTTTCATCAAGCTTCGATAACCAAAGAGAAGCCCGCTGAAAAATATCAGAATACCTACTGGTCTCGTAAATGGCATCAACATTAAGAACAATCCAACTATAACAGGAATTGCAGGTTCAAAAAGCACCAAGATACGGTATCTTGTAACGGTCAAACCCAATATCTTCGTTCCAATCAGGTCATACCAAAAATCAAATATTTCCCCATCACTGTAACTAAACCTATCAAAGTCATAATTCATACTATATCGCCTAAACTCCATACGGTGTCGAATAGACTTATATAGAAATATTAAAGTAAAAAGTATCCATGGCAATCCAAGTACCCCTCGGACTTTATCTCCTAGAAAAATAAAAGGGTAAAGCATCGAGAATGAAATTATAATAGCTACTGAAAATGAATAATAGCGTTCACCATAATGCTTTCGCATAAAGGCTTCTACAATATAGCTGGGGTAAGAACTAATGGTAAAGATTAGGTCACTTCCCATCTGATACAAAGCACTTGCCCTGCCAGCGGTTACGATTCTAAAAATGGTCTGTTTTCCTGTTCGGTGTTGGAATTCTTGTCTTTCTCGTTTCATAATAATATTTGTTTTAAGATTATTTTTTTATGATTTTCCCCTGTTGAATAAAATATTTTACCCTGACGATGAACGATAGCTTCAGCCATAAAATCATTATCAGGACCACCTGTTTTGAGTTTAGTAAAAGCTTCAGGGGGAATAATAAATTCAAGGCTTTCTGATTGACCATTGTTAAAGGAAAAACCATCACCATAGGTTTCCCCGACGCTATTTGTCCATCTGTAGTCTTTTCCGATGAGAGATGCGGCATACTCATTTGTTTCTGGGTCAGAATTAGTGTGAAAAATTTTTGTACTAAGATTTCCTGCAAGAGCATTAAAACGGGTCCGTCCAATATCTCCATTTCCTGCCTGTAAATAAAAATTTGGCAGATTTTGAGTTATATAAACTGTACAAACTCTATAAGCCCTAGCAGTTGATTGAAATAAAGGGTCGAATTCAGGAAATATAAAATTCTGAAATTCATCAGCGAACAAACATACTGGACGACTTGTATTTATAATTTTGCGTCTTTGAACTGAACGCTGAAACATATATTTCCACAGAATCTGAGCATCTTTTCCTATTTTATCATAGACTAGAACAGGCAAGTCAATCACAACGATTTTCCCATCAAAAATATCTTCTGGCGTTATTGTAGTAGTTGTTCCGAATAAATCTTTTAGAGGATTTCTTAAGAACCTATCGCCAAAAGCCGTAAAGATTGAATGGATTATAGACCTAGTTTTCTCAGATAAATTAGCCCATTCAATATAAAAGAAATCCTCAATTAATTTTAAAATATGAGATTTCCTGTCAACCTCAGGAGAAGATTCCATAGCGCTAAGATGTTTAGCAGTATGATGTATTAACTTAAAACATATAGATGAATTTTGCCAATTTTTATCATTTACCTGTTGAGAACTTTGAGGTGCCGACTGTATTATATTGTAAATGTGTTCAAACTTTTTGTTGCCAGTTAAAAGCGCCAATTCAATTGCATTTACCAAAAGTTTTTGCAAATTTGAGTCCCAATATGCCTTATCATTTTGACTTCCGTCATCACTACCCGCTTTAATAATGGTTTTTAAAACATCAGCAATATTATGAGCGATGCCAGTCCCAGAGTCGGAACGATTGGATTCATATTCAAAGAAATTGAAAGTTTCGTTTGAATTGGGTCCAAAAACAACAAGGTCTTTTTCTCGATTATAAGCCTTAGCATAAGATTTCCATAATTTACATTCTTCTGCTTTACATGTAAGGACTAGGAACCCGAACCCATTTTTCAAGTAATGACCAGCCAACAAAGCGCCAGATGAAGTCGTTTTTGATGCACCAGAGGAACCTAGGATGAGTGTTCCCGCTGTTGCCATCCTTACATCATGAAAATCTGGAAAATTTTTATCCCATTGGAATAAGACACGATCTAAATGGTCATTTTGTCTCATTTTATTGTTATTTTTAGGCATAAGCATCCTAGTTGGGGAATCTGCCATTTACCCCAAGCATATTAATACTTGATGTCTTGTGATTTTAATTGTGAGATTAGTAAAAGACACATCTTCTGCGTCCAGTAGATGGTCTTTTAAAACTTATCCTAAGATGCGCTAATTAGGATAAATTCACTGATTTTGCTCTCTAACCTTCAAAATTCAGTTTTTTTTGATTTTAAAGTCTCTTTTTTACCTGACTTGGCAAACTAGAAACTGAAACCGTCTTGATCGTAGAGTTTCCATACTCTCGAACTTTAGCAATACTGCTCCCAGTATTGTGCGTAACAACATACTTCTTAGTTGACATAGCTTAAAATTTAAAATTATACACTCTCACCCCGATTTGCCAAATCGTTATTGTCCTTCTTTTTCATCCAAACAAAGCTGTTTGGACAGTTCTGTTCTTTAAGTCTACAAAAGGATTTTTTGAATTTCCATCCTTATAATATGTTTCTGATTTATTCACCTCTATATTTCTATAATAATTAAATACAACACAAAGGTATCAAAAAAATCTATTTTTGATACCTTTCAAATGTTAAAGTTTAATTTGTACTTTTATGAAAAACAAAAAATGGGAGAAAAAAAGAAACTCATTGACTCCGATAGTTATTTCAAATTCAAAGAGATTATTGATGATTTCAAGGTAGGGTATGGATTTGCATCTCAGGAACATCTTGAGATTGACGATAAAAGTGCGTATGATAAAATATTTGAAGACTCAATAAAAGTTTTTGATCAATTACGTAAAAAGATAAGTAATAGTGAAAAAGATCTTGATCATGAATTAGACTATCACTCCAATAGAATATTTAGAAAAATCATAGAGATTGATGAAATTGAAGGGAAAAATGAATTGTCATATTTAAAATCAAATTCACCAGATATTGTTGAACAGATTAAAAAAGAATACCAGCAAAACAAGAAAGAAATAATATTAGATGATATTATGCCATTAATGGATAATTTTGAATTTATTGATTTGATTGTTGAAAAAAGAATTCCTTTTAAGTCTTTAATAAATAAAAGATTTAGTGAAGTACTTTCTAAAACATTACTTTATTTATCAAATAAGAAAAGCCTAGGAAAAGGTGGAAATCCCTATGTAGGAAAAACTGTTGCCAAGCTTGCTGACAATTTTGCTGAAAAAATGAGTCAAACTATAGAAGAGTTAGATGAACTAGGATTTAATTCCTTAAAAGAAAAAGCAGATGAATTAAATTCAAGAAACATTAAAACACATAGAGGAAAAGATTGGACAAAAACTGCTGTTAGTAGAGTAATTAAACGTTTACAAAAAGACAAATCTTTAAATAATAATGACAGCTCAAAAAAGCTCAAACCAGAATAACTGTATTTCTTAGGTTTTAATTTTGAAAAAGCCTAAAGCACTGCTTAGGGGAGATGTCTGATGTTAAAAAGCTGTGTTTTTCGATAGAGGGTAGCACTGTATTAAGTTTATTTAATTCCTATCAATTCAGACACCTCTTCGTAATCTTCATTGTATTTTTTGTTTTCATTTTTTTCCTTTGTAACAACACCTAAGAAAATTGCATATGCATTAGACAACAATTCAAAATTTACATTTGTTTTACCCCTCATTAACACTTCAAACAACTTTTTTCTCTTTTCTAATTGATTAGAAAGGGAACTTTTCCTATTTACGTACATTTCATCTGGAAAAGTGATTCCTTCAGGGCTATAAAATGGATATTCAGAAAGAACATATTTGTCATCAATTATCATATAATTATAAAGAACAGCTGGGGCATTACATATATAAAATTTAAATCTATCTTGTTTAGTTTTTAGGATATCAAAAAGATGAAAAGTCAGTGTGGGCGTCATTAATGAAATAGCTTTCTCAGCCCTTTTGTCCAAAGGATCTAAATCTTCATTTCGGTACATACCACTTATTTGGGAGATTCGAGTATATTCAATCTTTTCATTATTTAAAAATATGTCTTTTAGGTTTGTGTAATACTCTTTATATTTTGCTTTGAGATAATCAGCTTGTTCATCACTATGTTCATAATTTGAATCATATAATCCCCTAATAACATTCTTAGAGGAAAAATAGTCAACAACTTTTATAGATTTTTGAGCTTTGGATAAATATTTATTTATCAAATTGAAATAATTATCTATTGATTCTTTACTTATGTCTATGACTTCTTTATCCCCTTTTCCTTTTTTGATTTTTATCCTCACAAATTCAACACCGTGGCTTTTTTGGTATAGCTTTTTAAACCTTGGTTTTAAATTTTTGATATAATCCTCCAAAAAAATCTCATATAAGGACAACATTATTATTATGATACTAATGGCAAGAATAAAGTTTAATAAACTCATAGAACTTTTTTTAATTTATAGATTGATTTTAATCCCAAAACTATAATTGCCAGACCTAGTGTAAATGAAGTATAGCAAACTTGTTTTAGTTTTTCACTTGGACCTTCTTCTAAATTAAATTCAGATAATTCAATTGTAGAAATAAATTTGAGCATTACGTAAAATACTAAAAAGAAAATAAGACAAATCAAATTGTAAAGAAATTGCCTATCCAATACTTTTATTTTGTATTCATTGTGAACATCGGGACGATAAAAATAAATTTCGACAATGAGCTCAAGTACACCAATAATGCCAATTATGATTAGTTCACTCCCAGATAAGCCTTGATAGAAAATATAATCTGGTTCGTCACTGTTAAAAAATAAAACCGCTAAATAATAAAAGAGAAATATAATGGGGATGACATATAGTAAAGCTATTTTTCTTAAAGTATCTTGATTCATTCAGAACAATTAATTAGTGAAGGTTGAAAGAAACAAAAAAAAACTATCACTGTCAATACGTATAACTACGTATTTTTCTGAAAGTTAATACTTTTAGTTAAGTATTGGAAAAAGCAAGCGAAGCGCTGCAAGCCCCAAAACTACCAAAACTAATACTATGAAATGTCTATGGGTTTCTACAATAAAGAAAAGCCATCCAAATCTGAATGGCTTTAATCTTAAAAGCTATTAAATAAAGTTAATATTCACTAGGTAACATAACCGTCAAAACTCTTCGTGTTATATTAAGATTACTGGGGTCTTCACTACCAAATTCATAGTTTGTATCATAGTAGTCAATCTTCCAAAGAATATCCTGTTTGTTTTCATCCAAGGTAAAGCGACCAAAATCGTGTTCACCATGAGGGTCATTATCTTCATTGAAATCATTGTAAGCCCAAAGTTTGATAAGTGTATCCAACTTCTGAAAATTAGATAAGGCATCAACGCCCATAGTCATATTAAGCTTTCCCTTGACATCGATTATATCCATTTCAACCATACCAATATGCTTTCTAAACATATCATTTTGCTCTGCCAATAATTTGGTATTATAGTTCATTTCATTTCTCCTTTCCTAAGAAAAATAAAGTGGTAAAATATTTACGCACTCAGAACTGGTTCTTTGTCATTTAGATATTTAACTGCTCTGGAAGCTTGGGCTGATGCTTTAAAAATATAAGTCTTATTTTCCTTAAGAGATTTCAGCCAGCTCTTAATATAGATAGCATGATGCTCAGGTTGTATTTGAGTGATACCATGTTGGGCGCATAGAAAGGCAGACCCTAATTCAGCAACGAGTTCTTCAAAGGCATATTTCTCCTTGATATCATCGTTTTTATTTTCCTCACCAAAGCGATTTAAACGATGCTTTGCACCAGTCCAGTGTGTAAGCTCATGTAATAAAGTCGCATAGTAATTATCCGTTGCATTAGCTTGACACGTATCTTGAAATAGAGTTTTCATTGGCATATTAATGTAATCATTGACCATATCATAATAGGCTTGACAGCCTCCATGTTTAACTACTGCTTGGGTTTCCTTACAGAGCAAGTCAATGGCTTTTAGAGGTTTTACCTTATCAATTTGAACTTCTTCTATTTCGGGTTTATACCCTTCAATCTGATTGGCATTAAAAACATTATAAACCTTAAGCATCGGTATCTTTAGTTCCTCAATTTCAGAATTACTATTTTCTTCCGATTTTATCAGGGTCTTATAAAAGATAATTTTGCTGGATTTTTCACCTTTTTTGACAGAGGCGTCAATTGCATCCCATTGCTTAAAGGTTGCCCATTCATTGGATGTATAGCCTTTAGCCTGTTGGTGTAACCATAGACTAAGAATATTTATTCCTTGGTAGGGATTTTCGGTTATTGGGTTTATTGGTAAACCCAAAGATGAGAGCTGACCAAACGGTGGTTGATAGTTTTCAATACTAACCTTATCCAATAGGTCAATAATCTGGTCAGTAATTTCCTGTTGAATATCTTTTTTTGAAGATTTGGACATTAAAATTTCCTTTCCTAAGAAGAATAAAGGGGCAAAAAAGCCCCTTTATCGTTTTATGGTCGTGGCTGTCCATTGACGGCGATTTTCTTCTGTGAAGCTTGTTTGTTCTCAACTACCTCACGAGGCTTGTTCTCAAAAATCACTAAATCCCCAAGATTGACCTCGAAGCAGTTAGCTTCTTTTTCAGGTTTGATTTCTCCAAATTGAATGGATGCATCTTGTCCATAAATCTTTGTTTTAAGGAACAGTTGAAAACGTGGCTCGCCATTTTCAGCTTTAGGGTTCTCCTTGATTTGAAGCTTTTCAGGGCTTAGGCTCATATAGCCTTTTTCAGGATTGTTCCAAATTGCAGAAAATCGCATATTTATAGGATTGCCGAATTGGTCACTCTTAACATAGAGACCATGAGTAGGGCGGTCACCAGGCTTATCTTGTTTTGCGTTTTTAGTAGTCATCTTTAAACTCCTTATATTTAAAATTGAGATGATATGGCGAAAACAACACCAAGGCAGAATTGATTGGCCCGTAACCACACGGTTTAGGTGCGGGCAAGTGAAGGGCTAATCAATGCGTTGGTGTTATCGCTGTATGTCATCTCAATCGATATAAGGGGATAACGAATGACTTTAATACGCACATTAAGAAATAGTTCTGCAAAAATTTTCCTATATTCGCTAAGTATTATGCTCTCTAACCTTGTGCGTAGTCACATGCAAAATTCGGTTTTAAAAGACAAGTTTAATCTTTTAAGAATGAGAGTGCATGATACGGATGTTTCAGAGCCAGACTTCGGCTCAAGCTAAGAATTACTTTAAAGATGCCTTATCCAAGGCAGATTACTACATTGAAGATCAAGAAATGAACGGATCCTTTCATGGCAAGATTGCCATGCGTTTGGGCATTGAGGGCAAAACCGTTGATAAAGATACTTTCGATAAGCTATGCGATAATATCAACCCTTCAACTGGCGACTCTCTTACCCAAAGAACGGTTAAGGATAGACGTGTCGGTTATGACATTTCATTTCATTGCCCAAAATCTGTTTCAATTCTTCACGGTTTAGGCAATGACAAAAGGGTGTTGAAAGCTTTTGAGCATAGTGTTCAAGAAACAATGCTTGATATACAAGAGGATGTCCAAGCTCGTATTCGGGTACAAAACCAGCAAGATGATAGGCACACAGGCGAATTACTTTGGGCTGATTTTATCCATCAAACCGCTCGTCCTGTTGGAAACAATGCCCCAGATTGCCACTTACATGTCCATATTTTCTGTTTCAATGCCACCTATGACCAAGTTGAGGACAAGTTCAAGGCAGGGCAATTTCATAATATCAAAAGGGATATGCCCTATCACCAAGCCCGATTTCAAAAACGGTTAGCTGATAAGCTTTCCAATTTTGGCTATGACATAAGGAAAACCAAGAACGGTTTTGAACTAGCTATGATTCCACAAAAGGCAATCGACCATTTTTCAAAACGCACCAATCTTATTGGCCAAGTAGCCAAAGAAAAGGGCATTCAATCCCAAAAAGAACTGGACCAATTAGGCGCTAGAACACGTTCGGGAAAGAAAAAGGGCTTAACAATGGAAGAACTGAGGGAAGACTGGAAAAAACAACTCATAAAAGAAGGTATAGATGAGAAAGTAAAAGAAGAAAAATCTACAACGGATTTGAGCCTCACGGCTGAGAAATCCATTGAACATTCCATAGACCACGTTTTTACAAGAAACTCTGTTAAACGAGATAGGCAGATTTTAGCTGAAGGTTATAAATATGCCATAGACAACAAACTTTTGTCATTAGACGATATTGATAGGGCTTTAGAAAAGAATGATAACATTTTTAAAGTCCAGGTTGGAAGTCAACGCCTATGTACAACGGATTTAGTCCATAAAGAAGAGCGCAAAATGGTCAATATGGCTCGTAGTGGTATTGGCAGATTACATCCATTGGCATTTGATTTTGATGTTTCAAAGTTTAAACACTTAAACCCTGAACAACAAAATGTGATAAAGCATGTAATGAAATCTCAAAACAAGCTGACAATGATTAGAGGTGGTGCAGGGACAGGAAAAACGACCTTACTTAAAACGGTTGTTCCTGAGATTGAAAGAACAGGTAAAGACGTGTTTTTATTTGCGCCTACAGCTGAGGCTTCAAGGGATGTTCTTAAAAAAGAGGGCTTCAAGAAAGCTGATACCGTTGCCAGGCTCTTAATTGACAAGAAACTCCAAGAACAAACAAAAGGGCAAGTAATTTGGGTTGATGAGGCAGGGATGCTTGGTTCACAGGATATGGTAGCTTTAATGGACATTGCCGAAAAGCAAAAAGCTAGACTTATCCTATCGGGTGACCCAAAACAACATTCGGCGGTCAACCGTGGCGATGCTATGCGTATTTTACAAACAGTTGCCCATATCCCCTATGCTTCAATGGAAACCATCTACAGGCAAAAAGAAGAGCATTATAAATCAGCGGTTAAAGACATTAGCGAGGGACATATCAAAACAGGCTTTGATAAATTGGAAAGCCAAGGATGTGTTAAAGAATGTTCTCCATCTGATATAGATAATGTTCTAGTAAATGATTTTCTGGAGTCAAAAAAGCAGAAAAAAACCGCTTTGGTTATTGCTCCTACAAAAAATAAGGTTAGAGAGATCAACCAAGCTATTAGAGATGGTTTAAGACAAAATGGTTTTTTAGGAAAAAGAGAAAAGAGCGTCACTATCTATGAGAATTTACACCTGACCGAATCCGAAAAGAAAGATTTAAGAAACTACAGAAAAGGTCAAGTAATTCAATTGAACCAGAATTTAGAAGGTTTAAAACGTGGCTCTGCTTTAAGAGTTGATAAGATTGAGAACAAAAAAGTCTATGTTAAAGACAAACAGGGAAAACATCATATCCTGCCCATCCAAAGGGCAAAGGATTATGATGTGTATTTAACAAGAGAAATCCAATTAAGCTTAAAGGATGAGATAAAGATTACCAAAAACGGTTTTGATGCTGATGGTAAACGATTGAATAACGGTACTCAGTTAAGAATTACAAAAGTTAATAATAAAGGGGAAATAGAAGCTGTTAAGGAATCGAGGTCAAAGAGGACGATTTATAAGCTTGAAGCCAATCACGGTAATTTTGATTATGCGTACGCTTCCACCTCTCACAGCGCCCAAGGAAAAACGGTTGATAAAGTGTTCGTTTCACAACCAGCTGTGACTTTTCCCGCATCCAATCAAAAACAGTTTTATGTGTCGGTATCAAGGGCAAGAGAAAATGTAGCCATCTACACTGATGACAAGGACGATTTGTTGGAACAAATTCAGAAATCAGGTGACCGGCAAGGGGCAACCGAACTTATAAAGCACGATTATTTCAAGACCAAAACCATAGATATCAACCCAGAAAAAACAAGAGAGGTATTAAAAACACAAATTAAAGACATCGATTATGAGCCAGAACTATAAATTTAAAAGCTTAGAAATTGCCAAGGCTAGTCAAAAGAAAGAAATAGATGAAACTAAAAATGATGATTTTAAGGTATATGAAATCGGTGAGTCTAAAACTATAGATTTTGTATTGCTTGATGAAACACGACAGAACTTCCCATACAGTCATTATCTAACCTCTTGGCTAGGTGTGGAAAGTGAGGAAAGAGTTATTAAAATCTTTTTTGCAACTCATATGGTTACAGTTAAAGGGTTTTGTTTAGATAAACTGTATGAATCTCTTTTACTTCAAGAGCTTAAAATATTAAAAGAAAATAGTGAGCGATATTTGAAATATGGTTATTCAGAAACACCATTTATACTTTCAATAATTATAAAATGGAAAAAAGACAAATAAATTAATTCGGCGAGGCGAATATTAATGAACTGAGAGTATATCAATCATATTCTTTGGAACCATTAGCTATTTTTACAATAGCGACAGTAGTTTTTCTTAATTTTTTATCTTTAAAAAAGATAGCCAATATTACAATTAAATTCAAAATGATTGAAGAATACCAGTACATCCTTATTACTGATGTATAGTTTAAAAATTCAAATTTGATATATTGATTAAATGTTTTTATTAAAGAGAATAAATAATTCGAAGATGCCAATAATAATGAAAAAATCCACAAAAACATAAAGGCTAATGCGAATCTGTAAAACCTCCTCAATAATTTCTTATTTTCTTCAATTTTTCTGTCAGTTGTATATTGAAGGCATATCTTTGTTACCACAGCTGCAAAAATTATAAATAAATAATCTATAACAGGTAGCAAAATAGAAAAGTTATTAATTGTAGGGTTACTCATTCTAGAATGATCTAAACCAAATGCTATAAGAATTGAAACTATAATAGTAAGAATCCAACCGCTTGCTCTCTTAATTTTTCTACTTGTAATTTTAAACTCAAATTTGGTTTCTTTATTTGTTCTTTTTAAAACACTAAAACTTGAAGACTTATAATAGTTTCTGTACTCAATATTTTCACCTTCAGAGCCTGAGTTAAGCTCAGATTCAGCGTTGCCATCTTTCCATTCTTTAAAGTACTTGTCAGGATCTGTTTTCATTTCTTGTAAGGCATTTTTCTCAACCTCTACATTTGGCTCCTTTAAGTCTTCAATTTTACTGGAATCTTCGGTCGATTCAATTTTTTCTAAAGTAGACTGATTATCTTTAGGTGAGGACTTTTTCGATTCTTCCGGCCAAAACTGTTGTGTGCTGCGTCCCGATTCTGAAATAATTTCATAATGCTCAGGCAATATGAAATAAACTTTAAAGTCATCTGATATGAACTTCAGTTTTTTTGGATCTGAAAAAGAAAAGGTATATTCAAAACTAGACCAGTCAACTTTACTTTTAAAAGAAATCACTGTTTTTGTCCAATTAATAAAGTCTATCGTTTGAAGTTTTTCTATATGCTCAGATTTCACTCTATAAAAATTGTCATTATTTTGTTGAGCTGTAGTGCACTTAGTTTTTAAAGCAATTGAACGAAATTCCTTAGATTTATCATGAATTAATATGAGCTCATTATCGTCTAAACTTTTTTTATTAATGAATTCTTTGTCCTTTTCATGGCAATCTATCAAAATATTTTGGGCATTCATTGCATTAATAATCTGACCCTCTTCACCCCACACCGCTTTCCAAGCTTCCTCTTGAGCACAAAAATCATCAGTAATATCTATAAAATCTATATCCTCACTGCTTTCTGTATTGGCAAAAGAAATTAATATATCTGCTTCTTTTACCAATAAACCAGTATAGATATTAATCTTGTTTTCTTCTTTATTTAAAAAAATAACTTGATAGAACTTTTTTAGTTCTATTCCGTCAACCTCAGTATGTCTTAACTTTTCGGTTGTTGTTGATATTTTGCAGAATAATTTCAATATTTTTTTTGAACAACTATACCTGTGAGAAAATTTGTATTTGGGTTTTTTAAATACACTTGATTGTTGATATCACTTAAATCATTAATTTGATTCAATTTTATAATATCCAAATAAATAACATCAAGATTAACATCATCTAAGATGTTTATTAATGTTTTATTTGACCAGCAAAACGAATAACTTTTTCTTTTTTTGCCATTACAATCATGAAAAGTAGTCTTATCAATCTCTTCACGATTAATCGATTTAGCCCAATTATACGAAGGAAAAGTCAGAATTAAAAAACCCTCATTAACTAAAGTTTTTTGAAATTTAAATAAAGATTCTTTAGTTAAAAATGGATCTGAAAGTGTTGATAGAATAATATCATATTTTCTTTTCGAATTGAAGCTAAGAATAGAATTGCAAAAGTAATTATCAATTAAATCAGAGAACTTCCTTTTTGTAACTTCTAGCATATTTGAAGAAATATCTAGTACATCGATGATAGAAAATACTTCATTAAAAATTTTACCTTCTTTATTAAAAATACGATTAATGTTTTCCAAAGATATTCCTGTCCCAACTCCTACATCTAAATAGGAAAGTTGCTTATGAAACTGTATTTTACGTGAAGCTAAAACTCGACTCAAAAAAATATAGTTGGCAATGTCAAAATTTCTGCAAGTAGCGTGTTCGATGCTATCATACTCGAAAGCTAGACTATCATAACAATTAACATTTAATTCATCAATTGCCTGATGTTCGGTTTTTATATTGAAATCTTTAACCATAAACACTAATCTTTATTGATGTACTTTTCTTTAGTTAAATTCATTTTTTCAAGAGAGTCAAAAGAACGATTCCTTAAAATTTCTTTTGCCAATACAAGGTGGTTGTATATTCCAGAGATACTTTTTAAAGAGTCCATTTCTTCAGTGCTTTTTATCCATTTGTAATCGCTGAATTCATTAGATAACACAACCTTATCCGATTTTGCTCGAACGATAAATGCAATTCCTACAGACTTTTTGAAAGTGTAGCTATTTAAGAATTTGGCTTCATCCTCAATTTCCAAACCTACTTCTTCTAAAATTTCTCTTCTAATTGTATCAATAGCAGTTTCGCCGATTTCAACTTTACCCCCCGGAAAAGCCCATAATGACGGGAAATTTTCTTCATGTTCTCCTCTAGAAATTAAAAGGAATTTACCCTTGTATTCTATTAAAAAGGTTATTGTAAGATTTGGGTATTCTCTCATTTTTTTATCTTATTTAAATAATAATTAAGTTAAATTTTTACATCGCAATTGATCTGTCCTCTTCAAAGATAATTAATAAAATATTTTTATGAATATCTATGATTTTTTATTTAAGTAACATGTAAACAATGAAATGTTAATAATTCAAAAACAGACTCAATTTTATTTTAATAGTTTTTGAGGTTTTGTAAATATTCTTATTTTCTAAATATTAAAAGGCTTTCTAATCAATAATAGCGTAATGATTGAAGCTATGGAGTTAATTCTAAAATAAAGAAGAAATTATATCCCATAAAAAACGTCTAACAGCAGCATTAATCAAGAACATAATTATAGCCCCAATAATGAATATAACTCTGACAATCAGAGCCTCGACCCATTCACCAATACCATAGCCAATAGCTCCGCAAATGAGAACCAAAATATTATACCGCCTATTTCCATATCTTATGAGTTGCCTGCTGAAATGGCCGCTACAACTCCAATGATGCTAAACACTTGACCCAATGGACTGTCTTCATTACTTTTTTTACCCATATTATGATTATTTAAAATGATTTGTGCTTTGTTAGATTAGGTTGAAAGACTTTTTGCTATGTGATTGATATTCTCAGAATAATTTATAATCCCCAATATTGAATGTTTACTATGTGTTTTACCACATATCTATAGGAGTTTTCTTCTGCTCATGTAAATCTCCACCACTAATGCGATCCCAAAATCGACCACCTACAAGTTGTTCAGCGTCATACGTAGAAACAAGATAGTCTTTTAAATCCCCATCAAGTTTTTTATTTTCCATTTCAAATGTCCATAAAGATAAGCGCCCTTTTTTATCTTCAGTTAGAACGCTTTTCACGAAAGCGTGAGGCACAGGCACATCTATACCATATTCATTAGAATCATCTCCTATCGTTTCTATTTTTTTATCAAAGTAGAATACAGGCGCATTTAAAACATAAGTTTCTAACACATCATTTCGTTCATTTAGTTTTCTAACTTCAGATTCAAGTTCACGCCAAATATCCCGATTGAATCTACCTACTTGAGGTGACATATTTGATAGTAGAAATGTCTCGCTATTCTGAATGTCTATAACATTTTGATTGGCACTCCCGACAAGGTGACCTCGATCATATCCGCTACCAACATATGCTTTCAACCCAGCCCTAAAACGCTTTGGGATTCTTGTGTCAGCACGAAAGTTGTTTGAGCGTTCAACAGAAGTAAGTTCTCTTTTGTTACGATTAACAATTTCTAAAGTCCACTTGGCTTGCCGAAAATACCAAGAGTAACCTATTGTAAAAAAGCGCCCAGTTAAAATCTGATCGCATACAGGGGCTCCATACCTGAGTTCAGGTTGCATTTGAAAAGGATCATTCATAATTAATATAGTTTAGTGTTAATAAAGCTATGTATAATTAATAGATGAATCAATACGTAAAGCTACGTACAGAAAATTCGTATAAATCAGTTTAATCGTATGGAAATCAGGTTGAAATGCTGATTTTAGACCAAATCTAAAAAAGTGAAATTCCAGAAAATTCTCATTGAAAATTTAGCTATCAAAAATTTAGAGCTAAACCAAGGAAGGGTTTTGATTTACATTTTTATTAAGATGTGCTATCATTTAGACAAAAATGAAGACAATTTGCTTAATGTTTTTTGATTTAGGAAAAAACACGAAGGAAATCAAGAGATTAGGATTAAAGTTTGAGTAACGCCTAACCTTTTCTAATCGATAGGTTACAATTTCCAAAAAAATCATTCTCATTATATCTTTAAAAAGTAAACTAACTCTTCTACTTTTGATTACTTATAAAGAATTTACTCAAAATGTATTGAATATCATTTGACTTCATGTAGAATAAATGCTTAAATGCTTCCATATTTGCTTCTAAAAAGTTATCGCAAATGGTTAATTTTTGAAAATAGCATTTAAAATCAAAAGGTTAGGTTAGGCAAAAAGATTGTTAAAATCAGCTTTTCAGTCGTTTGCTCTACCAACTGAGCTATCAGGGCACACCGTATAAATACGGACTATGAGTGTATAGATATATTTCTTCGCTTTGTCCAGTATTATTTGTAGGTGTTGATGATAAAGGCGTAGAGGGTTTTACTGTGCGTATCAGTAGTCCCCGATTTTAAGTATTCAAGCATTAACTATTTGTTTTCAAGAAAGGACAGATTGCATAATGCAGTACTTAAATTCAGACAAAAACACCATATTTGCTTCCAAATTTGCTTCCAAAAAAGTTACTTCGCTAAAATTTACAGACCCCACAATAAGACATTTAAAAACAGATAAAAGCAAAATTTTCTGGTGTAAAGGGTTATCAGGTTTCGGTATAAGGGTGTCACCGAAAGGAACAAAAACTTGGGTGTATTACTACCGAATTAACAAAACACAACGAAAGTTGAATTTAGGAAGATACCCTAAAGTTTGCTTGAGTGAAGCGCATCGATTGTATAATGAAGCCAAAACGAAGGTTGAGTGCGGAACAGACCCAAGTGATGAACTAAAAAAGTTAAAAAAACAGTTTGATGAAGAGCTGACTGTCAAACAACTCGTAGAGCTATATTTAGAACATTCAAAAAAGTCAGGAAAAAAGAGCTATAAAGTCGAAGAAAAATGCTTGAAAAAAGATTTAATCCCTCATTTAGGAAAAAGAAAAATTACTACAATCGAACCAAAAGACTTGGCTAAAATCTTCAATGAAATCATTACAATAAGGGAAGCTCCTAGTAGTGCAACCCATCTTTATAGTTACATAAGACGAATATTTAATTTTGCCTCAGATATGGGATTGATGAGACGCAGAGATAATCCTTGTTTAGACATCAAGCTAAATATCAAGAAAAAGAAAAGAAACAGACATCTCACACCCCAAGAGATATACTTGTTTTGGTATGGAGTTGATAAAATCAAAATGACCCCTATTGTTAGATATGCCTTAAAATTTATGTTGCTGACCCTAGCCAGAGGTGGTGAAGTAAGGCAAATGAAATGGTCAGATATTGATTTTAATGAACGTATTTGGACATTACCAAAAACAAAGAATGGTCATTTGCATCGAATATATCTTAACGATAAAGCAATGAACATCTTGAAAGAGGTCAAAAAATACTCAGATGAAAAGGGTTTGGTGTTTGGCTCGACTGGACAATATTCAAAATGTGGTGTCATAAAGACAAATCTTAAACCATTGCACAATCGGACTCTTTGCCAGCCCATAAAACGTCATTTCAACGTCTTTAAAATCAAAGAACCCTTCACACCTCACGATCTAAGAAGAACAGGGGCTACAATCGTAGCAGGTCTATTTGGTCGCCAGGATTTGGTAAAGATGTGCCTAAACCACGTAAGGAATGATATTACCGATGTATATGACCAATACACTTATGATGTTGAAAAAAAGAATGCAATGAACGCTCTCAATAAGGCTATTAGTTTAATTATTGACAGCCCAAATATTGAGAGCGTTCCTACGTTTGATATTCTCAGACAAAAAGTATTGCCAAGAGACACAATGTTCAACGGTTATGAGTCTAATGAGCAGAGTATGAACAAGGGTTTTCAAGCCATTGCTTCACGTCCTGTATCCTATAGGCTTTCCTTTGACCTAAAGCCGTTATCGAGTGCAACTTAGGAAATCTACCTGCTTTACGCTCTCTATATTGTGTCGTTTTATCCAATGTTGTGGCTATCTCGGCAGTCTTAATAGAAATGAAGGCGTTCATGTCGATTAAAAGTTGGGTGACAATTTTAGTCTCTTCGTCTGGGTCGATTAGAATGACATCATTATTTTTAATTGTTTTTACCATAGGGATTCCTTTCTTTTTTCTATGAAAGGAAGGTCTAAAACTTAATGAAAGTCTTGAATACGCACTAAAAACTACAACTGTAACGCATTAAGAGCATTTTGTTTATGTAAAATTAACTATTGAGTGCGTAATCTCCATCCCAATTAGTTTTTAAAAGGAATTACAACAAGGAGGTCTATTATGGCTATGAAGTTTAATTACCCCAAAAAAACTAGGACTGACTTTCTAAAGGATGTCGTACTCTTATTGATAGCGAGGAGGCTTGAACTTGGAATTACACAAGATGAGCTGAATCATTCTTTAGGAGTTGCCGACAGATTGGTAAGTAAATGGGAATGCGGGATAAGAACCCCTACATCATTTCATTTATATTGCTGGGCTGATGCTTTAGAGAGCAAGATTGCTATTACTGCCAATGACAACAACCCACCTACCGTTTCTGATGAAATGGAAAAGGCAGTCAATGATAACATTTTATTTAATGTTCACCATTGTTCTGATTAAGAATAGTAATCAATAAAACTATCCAAAAGGAAAAGAGATTGTGATTTAATAGTTTAATTCGACTATTGTTACATTCTCTTTTCTTTAACTCATACTTCTAAAAATTGTTCTGCCCTGTAATCCATGAGAAAGATTTTATCAAAATTTTCTTTTTGAAGTTCGTCATTTATATCATCAAAATAATATCCTGTAGATTTATTGCCTATCCCTGCTTCAATCAAAAGCCAATTCTCATTATATGAACTTTTATATTTCTTTACGTCCTTTGACTTTTTATAAATGATATTTTGCAGAACTTTAAAATCTGCTTTTTGAACCAAAAAAGCACCACAAGTTTCCCAAGGAAAAATTTCTCTCTGGTTAGAAATTGTTATAGAATTTATAAACTTGTTTTCTATACTATTCAATTTTGTAGAAATAGAAAAGTTCCTTTCTTTATTAATTTCATAGATTTCTAAAACCAAATCCAGTAGTATTTTTGTGTAATAGCTTTTGGGTTTATCTTTTGTTGTTCTCATCGGTTCATTTGAAAAGTTAAATTGTACACTTAGTGTTTTCCCATAAATTTTTTCAAATTCATTTTGAGCGTCTATAATGATAGACTTCCTAAATTCTTCAGTTTGCTTCTGTGATTTATTCATAAATCTTGTATGCTCAATAGAAACAACTTTATGTTCAAAGGTAACTACATAATCGGGAGGGTCTTCACCTTCATTAATGCCTTGAATTTTTGGTGTTTCACTGATCATACTAAGAAATTTAATTAGAGCATTATATTCGGAGACTTTTTGTTTTTTCCTTGTCATAGGTATATAACTAATAATTCAAATTTACTTGTTAGTATTGAAATTTCTGTTTTAGTTGATTTCTATATATTTATGATGTCATATTGATTTGGACTAAATAGATTAAAATTATAATTTAATGATTTTTAATTTAAAAAATTCAAGACAGAATCTTTTCGAGATATAGCTATTTAAAAATATATTGATGTATTTACAAAACATAAAATTATGGAATTTTAGAAAGTATGGTTCAAATGAAGCATTTGACCCCACTAGCCCTAACTTAAACCTAAACTTCACAAAAGGAGTAAATGTATTAATCGGAGAAAACGATTCTGGAAAAACAGCTATCATAGATGCCATTAAATTAGTTCTTAAAACGCATTCCTATGAATGGATGAGAATTGACAAAGACGATTTTTATGGAAATTCTGATAAATTTAGAATAGAGTTATTATTTAAAGATTTGTCTGTTGAGGAAGCCAAAAACTTCACAGAATGGCTAAGTTGGGAAGGTGAAGGAGAAGATGCTGTTCCTACATTAAAATTAGTGTATGAAGCAAACATTAGGTCTGAAAGGATTATACCGTCAGATGTGAAAGCAGGATTATCTGAAGAAGGATATTTATTAACATCAGAAGCAAAAGAGTATCTTAAAGTAACTTATCTAAAACCTCTTAGAGATGCGAAAACAGAGTTAATCCCGAAGAAAAATTCGAGATTATCTCAAATTTTTCAAGAACACGAAGCATTTAAAGGAAGAGGAGAAAATCATCCTTTGAAAGATATATTTGATGACTTTGACAAGAGCATCAAAAATTATTTTAATGGTCTTGATAAAGACAAAAAGGAAATTGAAGATGTAAAAGGTAAGGAATTAAAAAAAGAAATAGACGGATATTTACAGTCTTTTTATGATGCAACAAAAGAAACAGATATTAAGGTTTCTGAAGGGAAATTGAAAAGCATATTAGAGAAACTTGAATTGCTTGTTAAAGATGAAGTTAATGTCGGTTTAGGAACATTGAACCGTCTTTTTATGGCATCAGAACTTTTACACCTCAATAAGAAAAATTATGACGGACTCCGATTGGGTTTAATAGAAGAATTAGAAGCCCATCTGCATCCACAGGCTCAAATGCAAGTTATAGAATCTCTACAAGAACAGAAAGATATTCAATTAATACTTACGACGCATAGTCCAAATTTAGCTTCAAAAGTATTCTTAGAGAATTTGATTATATGCAATGAAAATTATGCTTATCCTCTAGGAAAAAGATATACTAAACTAAAGCCTTCAGATTATCCTTTCTTAGAAAGATTTATAGATGTCTCTAAATCAAATTTATTTTTTGCAAAAGGTATAATATTTGTTGAGGGCATTTCTGAGGAAATTATTCTTCCTTCTATTGCAAATAAATTACACCAGCTAGATCATTTAAAAAATAATTTGACTTCATCTGGAGTTTCAATTATCCCAATAGGCAACACAGCTTTTTTAAGGTATTCAAAAATTTTTGTCCGTAATCAAGCTCCTGACATTAGTGTTCCAATAAGTATAGTTACAGATTTGGACTTAAGACCAATTGAATTTGCAAATTGTTACAATATTATTTCACCTGACAAGAAAAAGAAGAAAAAAATTATCAGTGAGTTTAATGTGTCAGAGTATAAAAAAAATAAGATTAATCTTTATGAAGAACAGTCTGTAAGATTATTCATTGGCGACTTTTGGACTTTAGAGTATTGTATTGCTTTACATCCAACTTTAAGAAAGATCCTTTTTAAATCAATCTTACAATGCTTAGAAGAAGTAAGAGCTGATAATTACAAAGGGAACAATGATAGTTTTAAGGGCATAAAACCTATTACGGAATTGAATTTTGAGAGAAGATGGCAAAGGTTTATTGAAAATAAATCGAATGAACAGATTGCATTTAATATAATGAAACAATTCATCATTGATGATAAAAAAATATCTAAGTCAATGATTGCGATGTATTTTTCTGAATTTTTAATGACTGATGTGAATCAAATAGATGAAATAATAGTTGAAAATAATCCTATCCAGTATCTTATTGAAGCCATAAAGTATGCCACAAGAAATTAACATCTCGATAGAAGATATCCAACATGCAGAAAAAATATTGCTACCCGGAGGCAAACATTTTGACCAAGAAAGATTGGACTTCATTTACAATTTTGAGACTATTGACTTACAAGCAGTTCCAGGAAGTGGAAAAACCACAGCTTTACTTGCCAAACTTTTAATACTTGAAACAAAATTACCGTTTGAAAGCAATAGAGGCGTTTTAATATTGTCTCATACCAACAAAGCGGTTGATGAAATAAAAGAAAGGATAGGGAAACATTGTCCCAAATTATTTTCTTACCCAAATTTTATTGGCACTATCCAAAGTTTCGTAGACCAGTTCTTAGCTATCCCTTATTTTACAAATAAATTTGAAATAAAACCTTTTCGAATTGATAATGAAATATATAATGAATCAATCCAAAAGTTAGCCAATTTTAATTGGGGTAATTATACTCAACAAGAAAGAAGAAATGCGAGATATTATTGTAACGCTAATAATCTTGCAACTAAATACAGGTGGAGAAAAAGAGATGAAAATATTATTTTGTTGAACTCTTTAAATGGAAACGAACTAAATATTTCAAAACCAAGAAGAGGAAGAAACTGGCAAGACTTTTCAGATACTGAAAAAAGAAAAATTAAAGAATGGTTAATTGAATTAAAAAAAAGAGTATTAAAGTCGGGGGTACTGCATTTTGATGATGCATATGTTTTGGCTGATACATATATTTCGAAGTTTCCTCTAATTAAAAATATTATTCAAGAGAGATTCCAATATGTATTTGTAGATGAAGTGCAAGATATGGATACACATCAGTATAGTTTACTCGAAACTATATTTTATGATGATGGAGTTAGTAAATCTGTTTATCAAAGAATTGGGGATATCAATCAAGCAATTTACAGCGGGGAAGTTCATACTGATGATGTTTGGGGATTTAGAGGAACACCGTTAACCATTAATGGTAGTCATCGTTTATCTGCAAATATTGCTGAACTAGTAAATTGTTTTACCTTGAATAACGAAGGAGGATTTCAGATTGAAGGCAAAAATGAAAATAGTAATCTAAAACCCCATCTTATAGTTTACGATGCAGATAGAATTAAAGAAGTAATTCCAAAATTTTCACAAGTAATAAGAGGTTATATTGATTCAGAAGATATAACTATCTCCGATAAAAGTAAATTTAAAGTTATTGGTTGGGTCAAAGAAAAAGAAGGAGATAAAATAGGAATTACAGATTACTCAGAAGAATTTAAACCTCAATCAACATCCCTAAAAGTCGATTATGATAATTTATACACCTACCTGCATAATTTCAATAAGGAAAAAAGAACCTTAGAGCCAATAAGGAAGAATATTTTAAATGCTTTAATCAAAATCCTTAGAATGGAGAATATAAAGAATTTTGAAAACAGATATTTTTCAAAGAAACAATTATTATACTATTTATCTGAATCTTATGAAGATGAATACATCAACCTCAAAAGAAATCTATTTGATTGGAGTATTGACACTATTAGAGGGAAAACTGATGAGGTTTACAATTTAATAAAAGAATATATACCTAATTTGTTAAATGTATTTGAAAAAGAAGTAATTCAGTCAAAAGATTTTATAGACAATGGGATTATTCAAACAATTGAAGACGATATTACAGAACAATTAGCAAAAGATAATATTGTAAATTATAATGGTTTTGATATTGAAGTTTCTACCGTTCATTCTGTTAAAGGGCAAACTCATACGGCTACAATGTATATAGAAACATTTAAAGGTCAAGGTAGAAGTAAAGATACTTATGAGTCTCAAAAACTTTGTCAGCAATATATGCACAATGATTTTGATATAGTTAATTCTAATGACCTAATGAAGCAAGCAACCAAAATGGCTTATGTAGGGTTTTCAAGACCAACTGATTTATTATGTGTTGCTGTTTGCAAAGACAGATTTGATAGTCATCTTTCAGATATTGATACTGATAGATGGGAAATAGTTAATATTTAAATGACGGAATTAACAACAATTGATGATAAAGTAATTTTATATCAAACTTAAAATATATGATTTTATCTTCATAGGCTCATTTATAAATATATTTTACTTTTTTAAATATGTTGTACATATGTTGTACATAAAAATAAAAAAGGCTTTCAAGATTATGAAAGCCTTTTTTTTACTAGTAGCGGGAACTGGACTCGAACCAGTGACCTTCGGGTTATGAGCCCGACGAGCTACCTACTGCTCTATCCCGCGATATTGGACTGCAAATATACAACGCTTTTTTAGTTCTGCAATGATATTTGTACAAAAAAATAACTCTCAACATTTTAAACGCCAAGAGCTATTTCATCTAATTTAAAACTAATTCAATTGTTAATTGTCATCCTCGTCGTCGCTTTCCTCGTCAAGATCAGCAACAGCACTTTGAATTTTTGTATGAGCAAAATCAATTTGTTTGAGATTTGGCAATTTATCTTTTAATTGTACCAACTCTCCCTTGAAATCATTATTTCCAAGTAACAATACTTTCAAATTGGTGAGGTTGGCCATTGTTGTAGGCAATTTTCCGTAGAACGCATTATCTGAGATTACCAACTCCTCAAGACTTGTTAAGTCACCAATTGATTTTGGTAAACTTCCAAAAAAGTTATTATCAAAAACACTTAGTTTTTTAAGATCCTTAGCTTTTGATATACTCGAAGGTAATTTACCGGAAAGCTGGTTACTACTCAATAGCATTTCCTTAAGGTTAACCAATTCTCCAACCGAAGATGGCAATGTACCTGTAAGCTCATTACTGTATAACTCTAAACTCTTTAAGCTTGATAGTTGTCCGATAGACTTTGGAATCTCACCTCCAATGGTGTTCATAAACAACTGTAATTTGCGCAATGACGCTAATTCTCCTATTTCATCAGGAATTGGTGCATCCAATCGATTGAATGCAACATTTAAGGTTTCCAATGACTTAAGGTTTTTTATCGTTGCTGGAATGCCTCCAGTAATTTGATTTCTGAATAAATTGAGACGTTTTAAATGCACCAAATCACCAATGGCTTCAGGAAGCTGTCCTCTTAAACCATTGAATTCGAGATCAAGTGCAATTACTTTGTTATCTTTTACAGTAACACCATACCAATCTTGTACGGGTTTATTAAGATTCCATGTGGTTCGCCAAAGCGGACCGTTTGTAGAATCATATAAAGCCATTAAGGCATCTTTCTCTTTTGTTGAAACGCTACCAAAGGACAAAATGGTAACTAAACAGAACAATAACGTAATCTTAGCGGTTTTCATTTTAAATAGATTTGGTGAGGGAGCACATTTATAATAACGAATGTAGCTGAAAACACGATATACTGCAAATTTTTTCGACGAAATGCACGATCCTTTTGTCGAAAATATCACAACTTGCTGTTTTTCAATGATTTACAAAATAACTATTATTCCATATTTTCTGCTGAAAAATTCGTGATTTCGCGATCTGAGGTCGTGATTTGCAATTGTATCGGATTACAGCAAACCTCACAATCTTCAATATAATTTTGACTTGAAAGGGACACATCAATAAGCATTGAGATAGTTTCCCAACAATAAGGGCATTGAAAAAAGTATTCTTCCATTACATCAAATCCAAAGTATCTAAAGCTCTACATTAAGCAGCTCACCACTAAGTTGCAGTACGGTTAATTCTGATAATTTTGCATTGTACTTTGCTTGGTTTCTACTCAATTCAGCATTAAGCAAATTGAGTTGCGCTTGTCGAAATTCGATAGAAGACACTTGACCTATCTTGAATTTTTCTTGGGTACGCTGAAAATTATTTTCGGCGGTTTTAATATTGTCTTCCTGAACGCTATAAACAACCAATCTATTTTGGTAGTCATCCCAAGCATTATTGAAGTTTCGTTCTATATCCACAAGTAACTGCTCTTTTTGAAGCTTTTGGATATCGAGATTGATCTTGGCATTTTTTGCACGAGTGATGGTTTGTCCACCATCAAATAAATTCCACGTAAGGTTTACGCCTCCAGACAATCCTGTATTAGTTGACACTGCCACAAATGAAGCAGCGTTGTTGTTGTTCTTGTTCCATCCATAACTTCCATTGAGTCCTATCGTCGGCAAAAATTGAGCGCTATTGGTCTTGATATCAAATTCGCTGATAGTGATGTTCTTTTCCGCTTGCAACAAAGTCACGTTATTTGCTTTTGCTTTGGATAATAATTCTTCCTTATTCAATTGAAGTAAGAAATCTACATCTGTATTTACATCAAAAGTGTCAGATAATTGGTTGCCAAGAACAACATTGAGATCGCGCTTGGTATTTTTTAATTGCTGATTAATATTAATCAAATTGATACTATCATTATTGATATCTACTTCGGCATTCAATACTTCGAGCTTTGTACTTTGCCCATAATCAAATTGATATCCTGCACGTGTCAAACGCTCTTTGGAAATGATCAAGGTCTCTTCAAGTGCTGCAACGTTTTCTGATAGCTCAGCAACGCTATAATACATCGAGAACAATTGAATCATGGTCGTTTCAATTGTTTCACGTGCTTGTAATTCGGTTAATTGATACGCTTCCTTCAAACGCTTATAATTATACCTTCGACCAAGACCATCAAATAAGGTATAGTTCAAACTCACCGAGGCGTTGTAACGGTTACTCTCTGCTCCATTGAGTACTGTTGTTTCTCCATTAGAAAATTCAGCTTCGGTATTGTCAATATTGTATGTCGCTCCTGCATTTCCGGTAACGGTCGGTAGATATCCAGAGTTCAATATTCCTGTGTTATTTTCAGCAACCGCAACCGAATGGTTTGCAATTTGAATACCGTAATTATGCTCCAAGGCCAATTCAATCGCTTGTTTGGCAGTGATTAATTCTTGTGCATGTATTGCTATTCCAAAGAAAAACAACAAACATGACATATGGTATTTAATGTGCATTGGCTTCATTTTGTTCTTTTATAGCACGTTCGACTTCTTCTTTTGTTACAGGCTTATTCGTCCATAACCATTTTCCTTTTTGTTTAACACTGTTACTAAAGGATAAAAACAAAGGCAGTACCAACAAGGTCAAAATTGTGGCATAGGCTATTCCAAACGATATGGAAATTGCCATAGGCTTTAAAAACTGGGCTTGTCTGCTCTTTTCCAAAAGTAAAGGAGCCAAGCCAGCGATGGTTGTTAGCGATGTTAAAAATATCGCTCTAAAACGCGATTTCCCAGCTTCGGAAATTGCCTTATCAAATTTCATCCCTTCCCTTAAATTGGTATTAAACTTTCCTATAAGAACCAACCCATCATTTACCATAATACCAATAAGTGCAATGATTCCCAATAGCGACAACACATTCACCGAGAAATCCAAAAGCCAGTGTCCCCAAGCCACAGCTGTAAAACTAAATGGCACCAAAAGCAACAACAATAGTGGCTGGCTATAACTTCGGAAGGTAAATGCAATGGTGATGTAGATGAGTATCAAAATTGGAATTCCAGCTTTTTTAAGTGAACTTGACAGTTTGGAGGCTTCTCTATTCTGACCTTCAAAAGATGCTGAAATCGTTGGGTATTTGGATTGCAAATACGGAATGGTATTTAATCTAATATCATCCAAAATATCTGTGGCACTAGAGCTTGGATCTTTCATATCTGCAGAAATACGAATCTCTCTTTGTCCCTCCAAATGATTGATGGCTACATCACCTCTTTCTATGGAATACGAGGCAATGTCCTTTAAATTCACGCGCTCACCAGTAGGTGTTACGATTCTCATGTCATCCAAATCATTAATCGATGCTCGATTGCTTCTATCATAACGCACCCAAACCTTTATTTCATCTTGGCCACGTTGGAAACGTTGTGCCTGTGCTCCAAAAAATCCAGATCGCACTTGTGACATGACCGTCCTTAAATCTAAGCCCAAGAGATAAGCACTTTCCTTCAATTGCAACCGTATCTCCTTTATTCCTGCAGGATCATTATCCTCAATATCCTTGAGCAACGGGTTTTCAGACAATACTTGCTTTAGTTCTAGTTTGGCCGCTTTAAGCTCTTCAATATTGTTTCCCAATAATGCCACGGAAACCGGACTTCCACCAAAATTACCACCTGAACCAAAAATCAGGCGTTCTGTACCAACCACTGGACCAACCAGTTCACGCAATCTATTCGCAACCAATGACGATTTAATCTCATCTGGGCGTTCTTCACCAGGCAACATATTGATGACCAATTGCGCACTGGAACTACTGCTGATCGTTAGGATCGTATTTTCAAAAAGTTCCTTATCGGTTCCCTTTAAATATTTCTCGGTGAACTCTTTATTGACCAAAAAGGACTTCTCCTCGATCATTGATATGATAGAATCCGTTATCTTTTCATTCGTTCCATTGGGCATATCCAATTCTATGGACACACGATCACTTGCAATTGACGGAAAAATAGTCACACCAATAATGCCTCCACCTATCGACCCAAAGGTCAAAACCAGCAATGCTACAAAAACACCTAATGAGAACAATTTAAATTGTAATACAAAGCCCAAGACAGGTGCATAAACACGATCTCTCAAGTAACCCATGATACGATCTCCAAACGCATTGATTCCTCGCATTTTGGAAAAAAATTGCTTCATTCTTGAAGGGTTCTCTTCTGGTTCTTGCTTCCGCAATGCCTTTGAGTGCGCCAAATGCGCAGGCAGAATTATTAAGGCTTCGACCAATGACACTACTAAGGTTAAAATTACAATTACCGAAACCTCACTAAAAAACTCACCGATTCGACTGTCTAAAAACAGGAATAATGAAAATGCCAAAAGCGTGGTAGCAATTGCAGAGACCACAGGCGGAATCACTTCCATGGTACCATCAATCGCAGCTTCAATTGGTGACTTCCCTTTTTCATAATGCTGGTAAATGTTTTCGGCAATTACAATACCGTCATCTACAAGAATACCGATAACGATAATCATTCCGAAGAGCGACAACACATTAATGGTCACGTCAAACTGACCTGCGAAGATGAACATTCCGAGAAAGGAAATTGGCAGCCCAAAAGCTACCCAAAATGCCAATCGCGTGTTGAGAAACAACGAAAGAAATGACAGTACCAGTATCATTCCGATAACTGCATTCTCGGTAAGTAGCTTGGTACGTTGTGTCAAGGTAATGGATAAATCCCTCACAACATCCAGCTTGATATTCTCATGCTTTTGATTGTAAATTTCAATATATGCCTTCACCTTTTCAGCAGATGAAATCAGGTCTTCGTTATTTGTACTTGTAATTGAAATATTAACCGAAAGATCTTGATTGAAATAGGTGACATTGGGCGTTTCGGAAAAACGATCCCTTACAATGGCAACATCCTTGAGGCGAATAATCTTTCCATCAGGTTCGGCACGAATGACCAAGTTGGATAATTCGTCTCCGAAGTAAGATCTGTTATTGGCACGAATGAGGTATTCTTCAGCATTGGTTTTGATATTTCCTCCTGTTACCAAAATATTTGAAGCACTAACCGCTTGAGACACTTCGGCAAAGGTTAAGTTATAAGCCAATAAGCTGGCTTCATTAAGCGCAATTTCGATTTCTTCATCAGGATAACCAGAAACTTCAACCTGTGAAATTCCGTCTATGGCACGTAAATCGTTTTCTATTTGGCGACCTATTTGCTTTAGGGTTGCCAATGGCACATCTGTACCACTCAAAGCAAAAGATATGGTTTCCCTTACTGCTTCTTGCTTTGCGACGATCAAAGGTTCCATTCCCGTTGGAAAGGAAGGCACACGATCTACCGCATTCTTCACTTCCAGTAGCATGAAATCGATATTCTCACCTTTTTCTATTTCTACGGTAATGGTTCCACTATTTTCCCTGGAGGTAGACGTGACACGATCAATTCCCTTCAGCCCTTTGAGGTTATCTTCAATTTGAAGTACGATACCTTCTTCGATCTCTTGCGGAGAAGCTCCAGGATAAGTGATGTTTATATTTATGATTTTAGAATCTACTAGCGGAAAAAACGACGACTTAAGAGACCTATAGCCTAAAACACCAAAAATTAAAAACGCAATAATAAACACATTTACAGCAACGTGGTAACGAATAAAATAAGCCAATAACTTTCTCATTCCCTAGTCGTTTTGTGGTGTGGTTGAACCCGTTTCAGTAGTCTCCTGTTGTGCATTCTCCTGAAATGGCTTAACCAACATCCCAGCATAAGCACCTGGCACTGGTTTTGACAGTATGATCGATCCATCTCGCACACCTTTCAAAACAACTTTAGTTTCTGAAAAATACACAGGCTTTACATCTGTTACGTCCAACACACTATCCCTAACGATATACACCTGTTCACTTTCCAACAAGAGGTTCCTATCGATTTCTATGGCATTGGTTTCTTCTTTGGCATTTAAATTCGCTTCAAGATAAAGCCCTTCTTTCAAATTATCATGCTTGACCTCCACAAAGGCTGTAATGGTTTGAGTTGTGGCATCGATACTACCATTTACTCGTGAGATAACACCAGAATATGTTTGAGTGTGTTCGAGGTTACTCAAAGTAACTTGTTCACCAACCTTCAAAAGATTGGCGTAAGTTTTACTTAATGCGACTTCCATTTCATAGACGGAAGGGTCTATAAACTCCCCTAATTTTTGTCCGCTTCGAATCAACGAACCTTCGGTAACTAAAGCTTCCGTAAGAATTCCTGAAAACGGTGCTCTAATATGATATTTTACTAAACGTTGCTCTAAATTTTTCACTGAATAATAACTCGACACAATGCCTCGGCCTGTAATGAAGTAATTTTCCTTTTCAGAACTCATGTCAGGTAATTTTGGTGTCGATTTATTTAAATCAAATCCGTTGAGATAGGATTGCCATTTCGGATAAATTTCTGGAAAATCCAGTCTTAAATCTGGCATAATTGCGGCAATACTATTGTAGAGATTACTTTTGGCCGATTGTACACTTGCATAATATTCATCTGCATCAATTCGAATAAGCGTTTCACCTTGACCATAGGATTGGCCAGGTTTAAATAGTGTTTTTCCTGGTTTAAAAACACCTTGTACTTCAGCATACAATTCTACTCGTCTTTTAGCGACTAAGCTTCCATTGGCAGGAATGACTATTGGAACCGTTCCATTTTTAACGGTATCTACAAATACGGTTTTGACGACCTTAGCAGGAACTGGTTTAGGTTTTGTCTTATTAGCTATAAGCCTTTTAGCAAAAAAATAGGAACCTATAATGAGTAGAATTCCAATGATTGAAAGTATTAAATTGCGCATGTGCCTAAGTTGTATGGTTAGTTAGACAACAAAAGTATCTGTAAGTTGGGTGCTCTGCTGTTAATTATTCCTTAAAAAACAACTTCACCTATAATATTAGCTTAATGCCTCTAACTCCAAAGTTATCAATTCCCAATCAGACATAAGCTTAGATAGCCTATCTTTTTTCAATTGATACTTATCGAAAAATGTTTTATCAGACACTGTTGCATCATAATTGGTAGCCAATTCAACATCATCGGCTTTGATTTCCTTTTCCAGTGTACTTATTTTAGCTTCAATATTGCTTAATTTATTCTGTAAGGATTTTTGTTTCTTTTGATCTTCATACGACTGTTTGTTTGATGATTTCGATGTATCCTTAACCACAGTTCGTTTTTCAACTTCACGCAAATTGTCCACATTTCGTTGATCAAGGTAAAAATCAATATCTCCCAAGTACTCCTTTATTTTTTGATCTTTGAATTCGTAGACTTTATTGACCAAACCTTGAAGAAAGTCTCTATCATGGGAAACCAAAATCAATGTGCCTTCAAATTTTTTCAAGGCTTCCTTTAAGACATTCTTGGATTTGATATCCAGATGGTTTGTAGGTTCATCCATAACCAATACATTGAGCGGTTGCAACATAAGTTTTGCCAATGCCAATCTATTTCGTTCGCCTCCAGAAAGTACACGAACATACTTTTCAACGTCATCACCTCTAAACAAAAATGACCCTAAAATATCCCTTACTTTGGTTCTATTCGTTTCGTTGGCAGCATCTATCATAGTATCCAGAACCGTCTTGCTGCCATCGAGATATTCTGCTTGGTTTTGGGCGAAATAACCGATTTGTACGTTATGCCCTAATTTTAAATGACCTTGGTACTTAATCTCTCCTATAATTATTTTTGCCAAGGTCGATTTACCTTGGCCATTTTGGCCAACAAAAGCCGTCTTGCTATCGCGCTCAATCATCAAACTAACATCAGTTAAAACCTGATTTTCACCATACTTCTTTGACACGCTTTGGGCTTCTATCACCACTTTTCCTGGTGTGATTGATACGGGAAAGTTCAAGGACATCACACTGTTGTCATCTTCGTCGACCTCGATGCGCTCCATGCGATCGAGCTTTTTTATCAGTGATTGCGCCATTGTTGCCTTACTGGCTTTAGCTCTGAACTTTTCGATTAGTTTTTCAGTATGCTCAATATGCTTTTGCTGGTTTTTTTGTGAAGCCAATTGCTGTTCTTTTATCTCATTTCTTAAGACTAAAAACTTTGAGTATGGCTTAGGATAGTCGTAAATTCTTCCGAGGGAAATTTCAATTGTTCGATTGGTGACGTTATCAAGAAACATTTTATCATGTGAGACAATTACCACGACACCAGAATAGCTTTTTAAAAACCCTTCCAGCCAGATAATAGACTCGATGTCCAAATGGTTTGTAGGCTCATCAAGTAGTAAAACATCATTGTTTTGAAGTAATAATTTCGCCAATTCGATGCGCATGCGCCAACCACCAGAAAAGGTATCAGTGAGTTTATTAAAATCCTCACGCTGAAAACCCAATCCTTGAAGTATTTTTTCGGTTTCCCCTTGGTAATTATAGCCACCATTTATTTCATATTGATGTTGAACCTCATTCAAGTCAACCATCAACTGATGATAGCTCTCACTTTCGTAATCATTACGTTCGACCAATTGTGTATTGATACGCTCTAATTGTGCTTCTAATTCCTTTATTTTCACAAAAGCTTCATACGATTCCTCAAGAACGGTTCGTCCATAAACAAAATCGATATCCTGTTTTAGAAAACCAATACTCAAATTTTTATCTGCAGCTATTTGTCCCGAATCAGGCTCAAGTTCCTTTGCTAATATTTTTAGCATTGTTGATTTCCCTGCACCATTTTTTCCAATAAGTCCTATGCGATCTCCAGGACTTAATTTAAAGGTAATATCCTCAAATAGAAATTCGCCTTGAAAAGCAATAGAAAGATTATGAATGTTGAGCATTTGTGACTTTTGTTACAGTAAATCTATTTTATTAAACCTATTTTTGTAGTGCTATTATCATCGCAAAAGTAAGCAAATTTGAATCATGTTAAAAGGCACAAAAATTTACAGTATTTTCACAGGAGCATGTCCAAAATGCCATCAAGAATCAATGTATGAGACAAAAAACCCGTATGTCTTGAGTGATGTTTTAAAGATCAAAGACAACTGTTCTAAATGCGGCACACGCTACCGTATTGAACCTTCTTTTTTTTACGGCTCAATGTATGTAAGCTATGCTGTTGGTATTGCTTTTGCAACGGCTGCTTTTTTTATTAGCTATTTATTTTTGGGTTCTAGTCTTACTACGGCTTTTGTTGCCATTGTGGCAACACTCATCGTATGTGGTCCAATTATAATGCGTTTATCACGAAATATTTGGATCAATTTGTTCATGAATTACGATAAGAATTTAGTTAAAAAGTAAATTCATCTACGAACTAAATCTGCTAATATCAATTTCATTGTCTAAGGCTGTTCCTTTTTCAATATGATTGAACAATTGTTGCGCAACAAAATGTGATAGCATCACACCTCGAGTTCCGAGACCGTTAAGAATGTGCATGTACTTATATTCTTTATGAGTACCAACCAATGGCCGACGATCTTTGGTTGTAGGTCGAATTCCGGCAACTTGAGTTACCACTTCAAAATTGCAATTGATAATAGCTTTCACTTTATCGACAAGTTCTGTTTTAGCCTCCTGGGTGATATTATGGGTTTTATCATCCCATTCGTAGGTGGCACCTATCCAATACAATGACTTACCTACTGGTACAATAAATACAGAAGATTTCAGTATGACATCCAATTTCAAATCTGGAGCTTTTATCGTAAGCATTTCACCCTTGGTACCATTAAGCGGAAGATTATTGAAGTAAGGGTTTTGTCGTAGTCCAAATCCCTCTGCGAATACCATATGTTTCGCTGTAAACTCTTTGTATCTTACATTATGTTTTTCCAAGACCAGTTCTTTATACTGAAATGCTTCAGAAACAAGCTGTTTTTTCTCAATAAGATAGTCGCTATATTTTGCAACGAGTTGCGTTGAATCTATTCGGCCTGTGTGTAACACTTTTCCATAGCCAAGATTGGCATTGATATATGGATTGTCATTTTTAATCAATTCTGGCGATAAAAAATCACATAAAACGGGTTTATCCGATGCCACTGTCCATTCGTTTTGTTCCTCTATGGAAGCAAATTTTCGATAAATTGGTAATTTATGATTGAGTTTAACTTGAAGTAGCTGTTCAAGCTCACCATACTTTGGCAGTGCATGCTCTAAAAGGAATTTAGCTTTCCAAACTTTAGTAAAGCGTTTTAAAATTACTGGATTATAAAGACCTGCAGCTACACGAGAAGACTGTTGGGATTGATTATCGAATACAACAAAAGTCTTATTTGCCTTTCGCAATTGCTCACAAAATGCAATTCCAGCCAATCCTGATCCAACCACAATATAATCTAGAGTCTTCATGATGTGCAAAAGTAATGCAAATAAAAAACGCTTACCTAAATAAGGTAAGCGTTTTTTTATTATTTAAATGCAATACTTAGTAAGACCACATATCTTGTTCGAAGTTACGAATCTTATCTTTGATACGATCAGATTCCAATAATTGCATCAACGCGTTGTCTGCAATATATTCCTTTACTTCCCTATCACCATATACATTTTCTTCCTTGTACATGTAACCATTAAAACGTCTGGAATTCAACAAATGATCAAAAGTGATTGGCATGGCGCTATTTTTATTGTTAAACGCTTTACCTTCATGCAATACTTGTCTTGCTTCAGGGAAAAACACCCAAAACAAGGCATTAGGCACTTTGTTGGTTTCATCTTCAGAATCGATAAAGTTAATATCTGGAGCTGCAGGTGCAATTCCAAGAACTCTATATTTTAATTCTCCATGACGCTTATCAAAATACCAAAGTCCTTTGATCAAGTAAGCACTGATATCAAACGCTTCAATATTTCTGGTTCTGATATATTCAGGATCCACATAGCCATCAGCATTTAATTGGTCGTATCCAATATCTAAAGTATCCACTTTAGTTGTGATGTCTTTGAGTTCCTTCATGGTTCTCTTTTCAGTAAAATAAGAATCATTATAAACATTTTGGATTCTACCATTTCTTACACCTGCAATCAATGTATGATACAATGAGCGTCTTTCCTTTCCGATATTATTGGTATCTACTGGGAAATACAATGGAAAATTAACACGTTCATCAAGAACTATCTTTTCCCATGTCATTTTAGAAAACAGGATATCTCTATCATCAACATAACCGTACTCCAATGGCTTGTCGTTATCCAATGCCATCTGTGCTTCAGTCTTTTTACCAATTTCTTCTGGTGCCTTGGCATTCAAAAGGTTTGCCTGCGCAAGTCCGCTAGAGGAAAATCCTACGATGGCAATGATTGATAATAAATATTTATAATTCATCTTTTTAAATTTAATTTGGGTTAATCAATAAATAGGTTGATTATTAGTTCGCCAACTCAATTACAGCTGGAGTTGCAGGTTTGATAACTGGTCCTGAACTTTTTGATTTGATATCAAAGATTTGAACCGTCGCACCACGTTTTGCTTTACGTAAAGCAGATTTAGCAGCTCCATTAAGTCTATTACCTGAACAAGTCACGGATGGCTGTCCTGGCACTTTAAATTTAAAGCTCGTTACGGTAAGCGGTAAATCAAAGTCAAAATCTTCAAGAACTGCAGATACTTTACCAATCTCCACATTGTTTCTTGGTAATTTACCATCGCTTTGTCCGACAATCATACCAGTTGGTTTTGGAATATCCTTAATTCTAAATGTTTTTCTATCGCTTACTGCAGAACCATCATCAAGTGTTCCTGTTACATTGATAGTAACTTCACGTCCTGATGTTGGTACCATTACATATTTTCCAGCTCCACCTTTAGGCTTTAATCCAACAGCAGAAGCTCTTACTTTATTGTCAGGAATTCCTGCAAATGAAATGGTCATAGGGTTTTCAACACCTCTATAAACAACATTCATCTTGTCTGCTGAAATCGTAGCCGAATTTGGTCTTGGTACTACAACATATTTTCCAGAAAAATTGATCGGTAGTTCCTCGCCTTTCTCTAGGAAAGTAAATTGACCATCTATATCATGTTCTCCTACGTTTCCAACTGTAAACTCGATTCGAGCAGCACCTGTAGAATCTACAGCACCTTCTCTGTTCATGTCCAATTCGGTATCGCCTACTTTTAGTTTTGTAGGTGTAACATTTGCATATTTTCCTAAAACTACAGATCCAGTAAATTTCTCACCAGCAAAAAACGCATTCTTATCTGGTATCACGATAGCTGTATAGTTCTTTAAAGATGTTGCTTCATCTACAGTATTTCCTAAGAATACATTGTAAAGGTTAGCTTCGGTAGCTTTGATGTCATTTTGCATTGCTGTTAGCTTTGTGTATGACGCTACTGCAGGGAATCCTTTAAAGTTGTAATCTAACCAACTTTGGGATTGACCATCTTTATTTTTAACTTCAGAAGTACTAAATCGACGATCTAAAGTTTCTTTAGCAGGATTGTAAGCTACGTCCTCACCAAGTACATCTCTAACATCTGTTTTGTATTTCTCAATACGAGCTACAAAAGCTTGACCTTCTTTGGTTAAACGGTCTCCTGTAAACCAAAACTCGTCTAAGGCATCTCCCTTATCCATTTGTTCTGCAGGCAATCCACCTTCTTCCTTGTAAAGATCCATGTAGTTACCCTTCTCAAGGATCATTCTTTTCTGTCCTTCGAGATAGGTAAAGAAGTCATTGGAAATCGAGCTAATTTTCTGAGCATTGTTAAACGCAACACCAAAATCCTTTGGTTTCTCTTCAGCTTGCTTTTCTAAACCTTTTAATAATGTTGTATTTGAATTTACTGCTAATTCGTTAGCACTTTCAAATTTAGTATTAAACAGGCTAAACGCTGATAATATTTCTTTACTTGTTGTCATTGCAATCATTGCAATAAAAACCAAGTACATCAAGTTAATCATTTTCTGCCTTGCAGATAATTTTCCTCCTGCCATGTCTAATTAGTTTTTTTAGTTGTTAATAATTAAATATAATATAAAGACTAATTAGCTTTTATTCATAGCAGATAACATTCCACCGTAAACACCATTTAGAGATGAAAGGTTTGATGCTAATGATTGCATTTGTTCTTTTAATTTTTCTGCATTTGCCACTGACTCTTCGTTGATCGCAGCCTGACGGTTAGCAGATTCCATTTGTACTTTATAAAGGCTATTTAAAGATTCCATTTGAGCAGCTGCCAATGACATTTCCTCGCTATACTTCTTTTGTGCAGCCATGGCGTCAACTGTTGGGCTAATTCCTTTAGCAGCACCTTCAAAGTTTTTAATGCTGTTTCCTAAGCTTGCCATCAATTCACCATCAATTTTGGCTTCTTTAAGCATATCGTCAAGTTTTTTGGATAATAATCCTTCAGCATCCTTAGGCTCTTCTTTTTTTCCTTTTTTCATAGTAGAAGCACCTCCTGCCAATTCTGGATATACCAACGACCAGTCTAATTCTGATTGTTGTCTTTCAAAGGCTGAATATGTAAATACCAAGGCTTCCACAATCATACCAATGGTTAAGATCAAAGAACCATAAGGCCAGTGTTGAATTTTAAATAGTGCGCCAACAATTACGATTGCTGCTCCTAGTCCGTAGACCATGTTAGTGATTGTGATGTTTCCTTTCTGTGCCATAATTTTGTTTTTTTAGTTTTAAGTTGATAATTGAACTTAAGTAGATTAATATTAATTTAGTTGAGTTAAGTTTAAAATTTAGTTAGTGGCTGCGTTTTTGGTCACCTCTGTTCCCATGTAATCCTGAACAGTTCTGAAACCAATATAACTTCTTGCAGAATCGGCATATTCATAATCTCTTGAACTTACCTGCAAGAAATATGCAACATCTTTCCAAGATCCACCGCGAACGACTTTTCGTTCATTATCAGCATCATTAACTGTTGGGTTAAATGAAGCCATGTATTCATATGACGCTGGTTCATACGATCCTTGTACCCACTCGGAAACGTTACCTGCCATATTATACAAGTTGAAATCATTAGGCTCATAGGCATCTGCTTCTACAGTATAAAGAGCCTGATCAGCTGCATAATCACCACGTAATGGTTTAAAGTTTGCCATGAAACATCCACGATCGTTTTTGGCATAAGGTCCACCCCAAGGAAAGGTCGCACCTTGCAATCCACCTCTAGCTGCATATTCCCATTCGGCCTCTGATGGTAACCTATATTTGTTAACGAAGTGTCTTCCTTTTGATTTTCTGTATGCGTTGTGATAGAGTGTTCTCCATTGGCAGAAAGCATTAGCCTGCTTCCAAGACACGCCAACTACAGGATAATCACCGTAAGCATCATGCCAGAAGTAATCGTTATGCATTGGCTCATTGTAGGAATAAGAGAAATCACGAATCCAAGCCGTTGTATCTGGATACACCTCAACTTCTTCAGTAATGATTACATCCTTTCGACGCAAGTTTCTATCCTTAGCTGCTTTAGCAATATCCATATATTTGTACTGGAACTTGAATTTTTTCACATCCCAAGTACGTTGTCCATTATATGATTCTTCAATTGGAAGATACATGGTATCCATAACTTCTGCATAATACTCATCTGGATAATCAGCAGTATCGAAAATCAAATCAACGTCCTTGTTTAATTTTCTACCTTCATATCCAGTAGGCCCTAGACCACTATAGTTATTATACATATACTTTTCATAAACACTCATTGTTTCAGGGTCTGCATCACTAAAAGCAAACTCACCGATACCTCCATTCCCTGGAGTTTCACCAATTTCATCGGCTAGGATGGCCAATTTTGTTCTGAGTGTTGAATCTCTAACCCATTCCACGAACTGACGATACTCACTATTAGTGATTTCTGTTTCGTCCATGTAAAAGGCTCTCACTGTAACGGTTCGCGTTGGAGCATCCTCAACTCCAGCTAAATCGTCATCTGACTTTCCCATTATAAATGCTCCACCAGGAACAAGTACCATACCGTAAGGTTTTTCGGGATGCCATTTTTTTCCTTTAACGCCAACAAGTTGGCCTCTGTCACCAGAGCCACAACTGCTAACCATAAAGGCTAAAACGGCCGTTAACAAAGCAAACTTCTTAATATTCATAGAAACTCGAGGTTAAATTATTTAGTTGTAATTATATACTAATTAAAGTCTTGAATTTTTTCAAGGCAGTAAACATATTTATATATTTTGTAAAAACCAACTTTTTTTTAATCTTTTTTGCACTTTATCCCAAAAAGATAGCATTTCATCGATTAAAAACAGCTTCATTTTAACACGCATAAAGATACTAAAAACTATTCTTTCTGTACGCTTTATACCATCTTTCTGGTATTTTTCCTTGGCTTGCCTCTACATAATCATCGTGCGTGCATGGTAATAACGTATGCTTTTTTAATTTATTATTAACATTTGGCAAAAAAGGAATTTCTATCCACCAACGCCCAGTTTTAGTACTTTTATAAAATATAAGTTCGTCATCTTCAATTAACACATTGTATTTCTGATGGTTACTAGAATCACTAAAATCATCATCGGAAACCCGACAATTGACACCTTCGATAAAATACCATATAATCTGAGCAATTAACATTGGAGTAGCATCCAGCTCATTTGTGGATTTATATTCATATATACCAAAAGACGACACCTTATTACTAATTCCTGCATATCTTGAAATGGCACATATTTCCTTTCCGTCAAAACCATTCGGTGAAAACTTTTGTTTGACGCCAACTTCAGCGGCTCGCACTGCTTTTAAATCCATAGTCACGATATGTGCATCACGCATCACTGGTTCCACCTTATTAATATGGTGTGTCACCTCTCCCAATCGATATGCTTCAAAATAGAGCTTTTCCATTAGGTCGATTTCTTCCTGTGAATTGAAATACGTTTGGTAGCCTATGACAGAATAATTGAATAAGTTATAAGGTTGCTCTATAATAATCTTACCCAAGAAGCTATTATTCTTCATTTCCACTGACGCATCACCCAAATCAAAATTACTATCGACATTCACGATATTGACCATTGGCGCCATGGTATCATAAGCACGATAATTTGCATATGTAATATCTTGGCTTCCTCCTATAATTATAGGAATGATCTTCTTTTCCAATAAGACTGAAATAATGGTACGAATCGCATAGTAGGTATCTTCGATGGATGAGCCAGCTGGAATGTCACCCAAATCAGCAATGTTTGTATTCCAATTTCCTGGAAACAAGGCGTACAAGGATGTTCTTATCACATCGAAATTCAACTCTTCACCAATATAATTGACATCATTCCGGTTTTCCTTGACGCCAATAATGGCCAACGAAACACCATCTAGGTTTGGTATACCATTTTGCGATGAATGAATTTGAATCTTTTTGCCAAGTGCTTGCTGCGATAAAAGTTCGTTATGAGCTAATACGGCATCAGAAACAGGAGACAAAAAGTTGAAGTTCATTTGATTTATTTTTTTGAAGTTGCTTTTTTAGTGGTAGATTTTCTTTTAGCCGTAGCTTTTTTCTTTGGTGCTTTTGTTTCAATATGCGCCTTAGCTTCCTCTAAGGTCATATTAGAGACGTCAACAGTTTTTGCCAATTCGACCTTGATTTTTCCTTTTATAACATTATGTCTTCCCCATCTGGCTTTTTCCACACGAATGCCTTCATCTTCCCAATGGTGAATGAGTTTATCCTTTTCCTTTTGAATTTTATCTTCAATCAGCTCAATAATATCACCTTCAGAAAGGTTGTCCCAATCGTATTTCTTATTGACATTGATAAACATGTTGTTCCATTTGATAAATGGTCCAAATCGCCCTTTCCCTTTTTGAACTGGTAATTCCTTATACATATATATAGGAGCGTCAGCTTTTTGCTTTTCCTTGATGAGTTCGATGGCTTCATCCATTTCAACATCGAGCGGATTGGTACCCTTGGGCAATGACACGAATTTCTTTCCAAATTTCACATAAGGACCAAACCTACCATTATTTACTTCAACGACTTCGCCTTCATAAGTTCCGAGTTGTTTCGGCAATTTGAAAAGTTCCATCGCCTCCTCATAAGTAATGGATGCCAACTGTTGGTCTGGACCAAGACTGGCAAATTGAGGCTTTTCTTCATCATCAACTGTCCCTATCTGAACCATTGGTCCGAATTTTCCTAATCGAACGCTAACCTGTTTTCCTGTTTTTGGATCTTTTCCAAGAATACGCTCTCCCGACTCACGATCGGCATTTTCCTGAACATCCTCAACCGTAGGATGAAAGCTCTTATAAAACTCCTTCATCATTTTTGTCCAGTCTTCCTTACCTTCAGCAATCTCATCAAAATCTGCCTCCACCTTAGCCGTAAAATTATAATCCATTATAGTTCCGAAGTGGTTCACAAGGAAATCCGTAACAATCATTCCTATATCTGTTGGCACTAATTTACCCTTATCACTATTTACCTTTTCGGTAAGCGATGTATCAGAAATTTGACCGTCCTGAAGAACAAGTTGGGTATAATCACGCTGCTCACCTTCATTCGATCCTTTTTCGACATAATTTCTATTTTGAATCGTGGAAATCGTAGGTGCATAGGTTGACGGACGACCAATGCCTAGTTCCTCAAGTTGTTTCACCAAGGATGCTTCAGTAAAGCGGTATGGTGGTCGCGAAAAACGTTCTGTAGCGGTAATATAACTATTGAGTAAGGTTTCGTTGACTTTCATTGCTGGCAACATGCCATCTTGTTCACTATCCTCTTCATCGGTACCTTCCAGATATACTTTCAAAAACCCTTCAAAAGTGATCACTTCACCATTTGCTGAAAACAGCTCATTATGTGTTGACGCACTAATTTTTACATTGGTTCTTTCAAGCTGTGCGTCACTCATCTGAGATGCAATTGCACGTTTCCATATTAGATCATATAAGCGTGCTTGGTCACGTTCGACATTGGCAGTGTGCACTTTAAAATCAGTGGGTCTTATAGCCTCATGCGCCTCTTGAGCACCTTTGGATTTACCTTTATAATTTCTTGGCATACTAAACTGAGAACCATAAGCTGTCTCTATCTCTGCTTGGGCTCCATTTCGAGCTTCATCAGATAAATTGACACTATCTGTTCTCATATATGTAATCAAACCAGCTTCGTACAGGCGCTGTGCATTACTCATGGTTCTACTCACTGAAAACCCAAGTTTCCTTGAAGCTTCCTGCTGTAGTGTTGAAGTTGTAAATGGTGCAGCTGGTGATTTTTTGGCTGGCTTTTTTTCTAAATCGGAAACTTTAAAATCTGCATTGGTATTAGATTCCAAAAACTGATATGCTTCTGCTTTAGAGGAAAAGTTCTTAGGTAATTTTGCCTTGAAGGTTTGTCCATCTTCATTAGAAAACTCAGCATCTATACGATATGAAGCCGTAGGATTAAAATCCTGGATTTCACGTTCGCGCTCTACAATGAGTCTTACCGATACTGATTGTACACGTCCAGCGGATAATCCGCCTTTTACTTTTCGCCATAATACAGGAGATAATTCATAACCTACAATTCTATCCAACACACGACGTGCCTGCTGTGCATCGACTAAATCGTAATCAATACCTCTTGGGTTTTCGATTGCTTTTTTGATGGCCGATTTTGTAATTTCATGAAAAACGATACGTTTGGTTTTCGCTTTATCCAACCCTAAAGTTTCTGCCAAGTGCCATGCAATGGCTTCTCCTTCTCGATCCTCATCACTTGCTAACCATACGGTTTCGGCTTTTTTTGCGAGATCTTTCAGTTTTTTTACGACATCCCTTTTGTCTTTTGAAACCTGATATTTAGGCTTAAAATCTCCATCAACGTCTACTCCTAATTCCTTTGAAGGTAAGTCTGCAATATGCCCAAAACTGGATTCTACTTTAAAATCCGATCCTAGAAATTTCTCTATCGTTTTGGCTTTGGCTGGTGACTCTACAATGACTAAGTTCTTCGGCATACATGAATTTTTGAAGCTACAAATGTATGTGAAAAAAAAGTTATCTTCCTAATTTTCGAAAATTTCAACAGTATTTTAACGCTAAAAAAGCTCCTTTTATCTAAGTTAATTTCAGCTTATTTGAGATAATTTAGGTTTTAAATGAGTGCTCTTGTATTGGTCATTTAATAGGTGTAGTCGATAGGTTCTTCCAAGCCTTCAAGGTTTAATATTATCGCATTGCTACCTTCGACCTGTATCGTTTCCAGATCAAATGATCGCTCTTGTGAAATAACAGCCAGGCATTCTTCATCATTGGAAAACACCAATTTCAAATAACGTTGCTCTGGAAAAGACTCTGCAACATTACCAGAGTCTACCAACACCAAACTCCAAGTTGCGCCATCACAACCACTGGATGAGACGTTGACATTTAAACAATTGCCTTCAATTTGAAAATCGGTCAACTCAAACAGGTCAGACTCAGCAGATTGATAAAATCCAGAATCCACAACTACCGATTGTCCGCAAGGTGGCTGAACATCATCATCCTCATCGCATTGCGTGTTCAAAAAAAGAATGGCAAAGCAAAATATGAGTAGTGTGTATTTGAGTGATTTCATAGTTCTGTTTTATAAGAGATGCTTTTTTTAAGGAAAGGTTGCGTCAAAACATCTCATTTTCACCAATTAACTTCAAATCAGAATCATCATCAGCCAGCCCAATAGAATCCTTGTAAATAAAATACACAGGTATTATAGCAAATAAAGCCGTAAAAAATATACCTATTCCACACATAAGCATTCCTACGACCTGTGCCAACATTCCGGCAACCAATGTTAATCCAAATGTTATGAACCATTTCTTATTTCCAAGACCAAAACTTCCTTTTATCAAATCTGAAGATGACAGTTCAGGATTCATCGCATAAAAAACAGGAAGGAGACTTAATGGCACAATAACATATATTATCGGAAGTACACATAAAAGAGTGGCAACAAGACTAATGCCAAAATATGACATTGACAAATTGATGGTCTTTCTAAGATAAGGTCTTCTAAAAAAGAAAAAGTAATCATCGCTTCCAGTAACATTCGCCTCTTTCTGCTTCATGATTCTATACAAACCTGCTTTTAAACCAAATGACAACACAATCATTGCAAACACAAATAACACATAAGCAATCATTACGAAAAACAAAGCAAGTGGAGCCAGACTTTCAAGAGCATCGGGATTTGTAGCATCAAGCAAACCAAACATGATCAAAGGCACATATAAAATGAGCGCAAAAGGAATCATAAACCCTATCATTATCAACTGCATAATAAGGCCTTGCAACCAAACTTTTTTAAAGAGCTCAATACTAGCATTTAAAATTTGTCCGAAATCAAGTGATTTTGCGTTTTGTATTTTTTGTTGAATGTCTTCAAATAACATAACTACCTATTTTACTTAACTGGGACAAAATACGTCAATTTATAACCACCTGCAAAACCAAATCCAAATATGACACTTTGTCACAATACTCAAAATTATCCTATCTTTGCATGCTTATTGAAACGGGTTATAATGACTAATTTCGATTTACAATTATTAGTTTAGTTGTACAATTAAGATCAAATTAAGATTAATAAAGGTTACCGCTTCCGCGGAAAGAAACATATGGAAAAAACAATTGACGAGAGCAAGCAAGGCCAAAGCTTGGTATTAGAACAAAAAGAGGAAAACACCAAAAAACTCTTTATTGAAAGCTATGGTTGTGCTATGAATTTTAGTGATAGCGAGATTGTGGCATCCATTCTTTCTGAAGAAGGTTTCAATACCACACAAAAACTTGAGGATGCCGACTTGGTCTTGGTGAACACCTGTTCAATTCGCGATAAAGCTGAACAAACCGTAAGAAAGCGTCTTGAAAAATATAATGCTGTAAAACGAGTCAATCCTAAAATGAAGGTTGGTGTGCTAGGTTGCATGGCTGAACGATTGAAAAGCAAATTCCTGGAAGAAGAAAAAATTGTCGATTTAGTTGTTGGTCCAGATGCCTACAAAGACCTACCGAACCTACTTGCAGAAGTTGATGAGGGTAGAGATGCCATCAATGTTATTCTTTCAAAAGAAGAAACCTATGGTGATATTGCTCCTGTGAGGCTCAACAGCAATGGTGTAACCGCTTTGGTATCGATTACACGTGGTTGTGACAATATGTGCACCTTTTGCGTCGTGCCTTTTACACGTGGTCGAGAACGCAGTCGTGATCCTCAAAGCATCATTGAGGAAATCAATGATTTATGGAATAAAGGCTACAAGGAAATCACCCTTTTAGGACAGAATGTTGATAGTTATCTATGGTATGGAGGTGGACTCAAAAAAGACTTTGCAAAAGCCAGCGACATGCAAAAGGCAACCGCTGTAAATTTTGCACAGTTACTGGAATTATGCGCAAAGGCACAACCAAATATGCGCATTCGATTTTCAACATCCAACCCACAGGATTTTACTTTGGACGTGATTGAAACCATGGCAAAATATGATAACATCTGTAAACACATTCACCTGCCAGTACAAAGCGGGAGCAATCGTATCTTAAAGGAAATGAATCGATTGCACACCAGAGAAGAATATTTTGAACTCATAGACAACATTAAACGAATTCTACCAAATTGTACCATTAGTCAAGATTTGATTGCAGGTTTTCCTACGGAAACAGAAGAAGACCATCAGGACACCATCAGTTTAATGAACTATGTAAAATATCATTTTGGATATATGTTCACCTATTCTGAACGACCAGGAACACTGGCAGAACGCAAACTAGAAGATGATGTACCAGAGGCTGTAAAAAAACGTCGATTGGCTGAGATTGTTGCACTTCAGGTTGAACACAGTGCCATGCGTACCAAGGAATATTTAAACACTGAAGTTGAAGTCTTAATTGAGCGAGAGTCTAAAAAATCAAATCAAGAATGGTCAGGACGCACCTCACAAAACATTGTGGCGGTATTCCCAAAGGAAGATTACAACGTTGGTGACTTGGTGACAGTCAAAATTAACGATTGTACTGGTGCGACCTTGATTGGTAAAGCCATAGGACATTCAAAAAACGATACTAAGGATGTCACCTCGAGCTCAGCTGAGAGGTCTTAACAAGGCCTTGACTACGCTCGATGACAATCACAAGAAAAAAAATGGAATCAGTACAAGCTATAAAACAACGTTTCGGAATCATTGGTAACGACCCAAAACTCAATCGTGCCATCGAAAAAGCCATTCAGGTGGCTCCAACCGATATTTCGGTTTTGGTCACTGGAGAAAGTGGTGTTGGAAAAGAAAGCATTCCGAAGATCATACATCAGTTATCCCATCGCAAACATGGCAAATATATCGCAGTCAACTGTGGAGCCATTCCTGAAGGCACCATCGATAGTGAATTGTTTGGTCATGAAAAAGGAGCTTTTACAGGTGCGACTCAAACACGTTCAGGTTATTTTGAAGTTGCTGATGGTGGTACTATATTTTTAGATGAAGTTGGTGAATTGCCGTTAACGACTCAGGTTAGACTCTTACGTGTTTTGGAGAATGGCGAATTCATTAAGGTAGGTTCGAGTAAGGTTCAAAAAACCAACGTCAGGATTGTGGCAGCAACAAACGTAAATATGTTTGAGGCTATCAAAAAGGAAAAATTTAGGGAGGATTTGTATTACCGATTGAGCACAATTGAAATCAACCTTCCGCCATTACGCGAACGCAAGGAAGACATTCATTTATTATTCAGAAAGTTTGCCAGTGATTTTGCCTTAAAATATAAAATGCCAACCATCAAACTTACTGATGATGCTGTTGAGATCCTTCAGAAGCATCGATGGAACGGTAATATTCGTCAGTTGCGAAATGCTGCTGAGCAAATTTCTGTATTGGAACAAAACCGAACCATTAGCGCTTCAACTCTACGGGATTATCTGCCTACCGGAAGCAGTAACCTTCCTGCAGTCATCAATTCAAAATCTGCCGAAAGTGATTTCAGTAATGAACGGGAGATTTTATATAAAGTACTTTTCGACATGAAAAGCGACTTGAATGATCTTAAAAAGCTTACCATGGAATTGATGAAAAGCGGTAACGTTTCTGAAGTAAAAAAAGATAATGAAGGCTTGATTCAGAAGATATATGGAGAACCTGAAAAGGACAAGCGCTCTGAGACGTTTGAAGATTTGGAAATTTTAGCCATCCCTGAACAAAACGATGATAGTTACACCATAGAGGAACAGAATCACGCTCAAGACAAGTATCACTTTGCCGAAGAAATTGAGGAAGAAGAGACACTTTCCTTGCAAGACAAGGAATTGGAGTTGATCAAAAAATCATTGGAACGCCATCAAGGCAAACGAAAGTTAGCTGCAGCCGAATTAGGGATTAGTGAACGCACCTTATACAGAAAAATAAAGCAGTACGATCTTTAAGAAAAGTTTATGAGCACATCAGTGCTAAAATGATAACTTTGGTGTTATTGTTTGATACAGTTCATTACATTTGACATAAAAAATATATGAAAGCCGTTGAAATATTCAGATTAAGACGTTCGTTTGGACCAAATAGTTCGGAAGCCATCAGAAAGGAAGCTGAAGACTTGATTAACGAAAAACACTATTCGGGCTACCGATTAATCACCACATCATTTACCATTGAAGGTGGTTATATTTACGCCTTTATCACCATGAAACGGCCAAACACGTACTAATTATTATCACGTAAAAAATCACCTAGCCTAGCGTCAACAGCAACAAGCATCTGAAAGCAATGAAAACCCAGACTTATATATTCCTTCTTTTATCACTTTTGACTTTTGGCTGTGGAGGTGTTCAATATTCATTCACAGGCACTTCCATTGCAGATAATATAAAGACGTTTCAGGTCAATTATTTTCAAAATACAGCCAATCTTATTGAGCCAGGTTTTGATCGCGATTTTACTCTGGCATTACAAGATTTAATTGTGAACCAAACCAATTTAAACCTCACCACCTCTAATGGTGATTTGGTTTACGAAGGTGAGATTACCGAATATCGCATCTCTCCCACTACAGCCCAAGCCAATAATACTGCTGCGCAGAACAGATTATCGGTAACCATAAATGTGCGCTTTTTTGACAAAAACGAGCCTGACGAAGAGTTTGAAAGACGTTTTTCGTTTTTCTATGATTATGGTGGAAGTCAATTATTACAAGGCGCACAAAAAGATGCTGCCCATGAAGAGATTTTTGAACGTATCACCCAAGATATTTTTAATGCAACTTTGGCCAAATGGTAAATTGCTGGATATCAGAAATATTGTAATTTTAAACAACTTACTATAAACCGAATGATCAACAACCATAATTAAAATTGAACACAACCGATTTCATAAGTATACTTCAAAATCCTCAGATAATTACTGATGAGCAGACCACTGCGCTTCATGATATGGTTGAGAAATATCCCTATGTCCAATCGGCTAGGGCACTTTATCTTAAAGGCTTAAAAAACAAAGAAAGTTATACATACAATCAAGAACTGAAAACAACAGCTGCTTACACAACAGATCGTAGCATATTATTTGATTTTATAACTTCTGAAGCGTTTAATCAAAATGAAATTTCAGAAGCCATTAAGCAAAATTCAGAGCATCTCAAAAATATCTTGGTCAATGAAGCTGATGACATTTCTGTCGAACGCAGTGTAACCATCGACGATGCACTTAAGGAACATATCAAAAGTACCGAAGGTGTTTTGGATCCTGCCTTGTTCGAAAAAAAGGTGAATATTGATGAAGTTGCGAATTTCCTGTCCTTAGCAGAACACACTCCTGAGCAGGTCATTCTCGATATTGATGCAAAGAACATAGAACAGTCGCCAGAAGAAAAGCTTCAAATTGGGAAACCATTGGATTTCGATAAAGCCGAAACACACTCTTTTGCCGAATGGCTAAAGATTACAAGTTTCAAACCTATTGATCGTAGTATTGATAACAATACAGAATTAAAACAAAACGACGATTTTATTTCTAAGCAGTCTTCATCTTCACCCGATAAAGAAAAAAAATTCGAGCTTATCGATAAATTCCTTGAAAGCAATCCTAAAATTGTCCCTTCTAAAACTACCGCTAAAGTCAACATAGAAATTGAAGACAAAATCACCCACGATGGTCTAATGACAGAGACTTTAGCAAGAATCTACCTAGAGCAAAACAACTATGAAAAGGCAATTCAATCTTATAAAATATTAAGTTTGAAATATCCAGAAAAAAGTGGTTTCTTTGCAGACCAAATTAAAGCAGTAAAAGAATTACAAGAAAATAATACAACAAAACCATGAATACGTTTACCATATTTTTAGTCCTAATCATTATCGTATCATTTTTACTCGTAGTGGTTGTCATGGTACAAAATCCTAAAGGTGGTGGATTGTCATCTTCATTTGGTGGTGGTGGCACTCAACAATTAGGAGGTGTAAAGAAAACAACCGACTTTTTAGATAAGAGTACATGGGCTCTAGCGACTTTATTGTTGGCGTTAATATTGGCTTCTAATTTTGCCATTCCTGGTGCAGGTGGAAATTCTGAATCCAAGGTGATTAATGGTGATGAACCAGCAACAAGTACACAAACATTGCCAGCAGCTGACACTTCTGCTGACGATATAGCTACTCCTGCTGATTCCACAAAATAGTCAACAACTCAAATCATATATGTAAATGCCAACTAAACAGTTGGCATTTTTTATTTCCTACACACTAGATTACTATCCTCTGTATTAGTAATATTTTGTTATACTTGACTTTTTGTCAGTCTTGTTCCATTGGCACATTTTTGGCTTAATGCATAGCATTAATCATAAACTTTAAACTAAAAATACAAACCATGAGTGTAAACATTAAACCGTTAGCAGACAGAGTTCTAATTGAACCGATGCAAGCCGAAACTAAAACGGCAGCTGGAATTATCATACCTGATAATGCCAAAGAAAAGCCTCAAAAAGGCAAGGTAGTTGCCATTGGTACTGGTACAAAAGATGAGCCTATGACCGTAAAAGCTGGTGATACTGTTCTCTACGGAAAATATGCAGGCACAGAGTTAAAACTTGAAGGCAAAGATTATCTCATCATGCGTGAAAGTGACATCTTGGCAATTATTTAATTGCAAATTCAAAACAAACAATTATTCTAATTCAAAAAATCAAGAAAATTAAATGGTCGAAATCCAAATTATGATTTGGCAATTGACTTTTGAGATTTAACTTTTTAAACAAAATATTCATTATGGCAAAGGACATAAAATTCGATATTGAAGCTCGTGACGGACTCAAAAGAGGCGTCGACGCATTAGCAAACGCAGTAAAAGTAACACTTGGACCTAAAGGTCGTAACGTTATCATTAGTAAATCCTTCGGAGCACCACAAGTCACAAAGGATGGTGTAACCGTAGCGAAAGAAGTTGAGCTTGATAATGAGCTTGAAAACATGGGAGCTCAAATGGTAAAGGAAGTTGCTTCAAAAACCAATGATTTAGCTGGAGACGGAACAACAACTGCAACCGTATTAGCGCAAGCGATCGTTAAAGAAGGATTGAAAAACGTTGCTGCTGGTGCTAATCCAATGGATCTAAAAAGAGGCATCGATAAAGCTGTTTCAGCAATTACTGAAAACCTCGACAAACAATCCAAAAAAGTTGGTAACTCCTCAGAAATGATTAAGCAAGTGGCTGCAATCTCAGCCAACAATGACGATGCTATTGGTGAGTTGATTGCACAAGCATTCGGTAAAGTTGGTAAGGAAGGTGTCATTACTGTTGAAGAAGCTAAGGGAACTGACACTTACGTTGATGTGGTAGAAGGAATGCAGTTTGATAGAGGTTATTTGTCGCCTTATTTTGTGACAGATTCTGACAAAATGATTGCTGATTTAGAAAATCCTTACATCTTATTATTTGACAAGAAAATTTCAAACTTACAGGAAATCCTTCCAATTTTAGAGCCTGTGGCTCAATCTGGTCGTCCACTATTAATCATTGCTGAAGACGTTGAAGGACAAGCACTAGCAACTTTGGTAGTCAATAAATTGCGTGGCGGACTTAAAATCGCTGCTGTGAAAGCGCCTGGATTTGGAGATCGTCGTAAAGCAATGCTTGAAGACATCGCTATTCTTACAGGTGGTACTGTAATTTCAGAAGAACGTGGATTCTCTCTTGAAAATGCAGATCTTTCGATGTTAGGTACTGCCGAATCTGTGATGATCGATAAAGACAACACAACGATTGTTAACGGATCAGGAAAATCTGCAGACATCAAAGCAAGAGTAAATCAAATTAAAGCGCAAATTGAAACCACAACGAGCGATTACGACAAAGAGAAACTTCAAGAACGTTTGGCTAAATTAGCTGGTGGTGTTGCTGTACTTTATGTTGGTGCTGCTTCTGAAGTAGAAATGAAAGAAAAGAAAGATCGTGTAGATGACGCACTTCATGCTACAAGAGCTGCCGTAGAAGAAGGTATCGTTGCTGGTGGTGGTGTTGCCTTAGTTAGAGCCAAAAAGGTTCTAGAAAAGATTACAACCGAAAACTTAGATGAAGTTACTGGAATTCAAATCGTAGCCAGAGCTATTGAAGCACCTTTAAGAACAATTGTTGCCAATGCTGGTGGTGAAGGTTCTGTAGTTATCAATAAAGTTTCTGAAGGTAAAAAAGATTTCGGTTTTGATGCCAAGACTGAAACCTATGTCGATATGCTGAAAGCTGGAATCATAGATCCTAAAAAAGTAACACGTATTGCATTGGAAAATGCAGCTTCTGTTGCTGGAATGATTTTAACTACTGAATGTGCTTTGGTTGACATCAAGGAAGATGCACCTGCTGGAGGTATGCCTCCAATGGGTGGTGGAATGCCAGGCATGATGTAGTGACGACCCATTACAAACAGGCATTCTCATACTTGTGAACATTGTTTAGAAGTTATGAGTTATACCATTAGAAAGCCTTTGACAAATGTCAGAGGCTTTTTTTGAATAGATTTTATTAGCTTTAAGGAAAATAATTCTTCTTATGAAAAAAGGAATAAGATATGCACTTGGTGAAATTCTGATTGTCATCATTGGTATTACCATCGCATTCAGCATGAATAAATGTGCTGATGATAGAAAGGACAATGCACTAAGACTGCAGTATTTGAGCAATATTAAAAGTGACATTGAAACCGACAAAAAAAATCTAGAGGCTAATTTTGAAGCCATCGGTAAGAAAATTCAAAACTTAAATGAAATCCTTCCTTTAATCAATACCGATAACCCTGAAAAAGCTGCCATAAGACACAAAATGTATGATGTCTTTACTTCTACTCCATTTTTTCCGAAAGATATCACTTACCAAACCATGATCAACTCTGGTGACTTTAAGCTCATTGATGACTTTGATTTAAAGGCTGCAATCGAAACACACTATTCCAACTATAAAATTATGTTGAAGGATTATGAACGACTCGAAATCATCCATAAGGAATATTTAGGCAGATACATGATCGACAATTCAGATTTTGACGCTATGCGACAAGGTGCCTTTGGATACTCCAACGAAAAGCTCCTCAAAAACATCCTGCAAAGTATCAATGGTGCACTTTATATAAAAAGTAATGCCACTGAACGTGGCATTAAAAACTGTGATAGCTTATTGACTAAACTGAATGACTATTAGTTTTTATGGTCATCAACAATCTCTATGTCTCGATATCGACAACATGCATGCACTGTATTATATGCCTCATCGGTTGCCTTTAGTTCTTTTGTATCATGACCTACTGCAGTGATCTTTTTTCTGATGGAATCCAAATTAGTCTTACGTTCGTCATAAATTAACTTGAGTTCGTGGGTTTGGACATTCCATAGCGCAGACTTTACACCTTTGGTTCTTATCGCAGCTTTTTCAATGCGATCCTTACACATCATGCAAACGCCATCAACTTCTAAAGATGCTTTGGCATTTTTGTCTTGCGCAAAGGTTACTGCGGCAATTAATAATACTAATACTGTAAGCGCTTTTTTCATTGTTATTGTGGTTTATAAAACTGTCCGGTCGAGCGCAGTCGAGGCCTATAACTTCTGGACTGTGCTCGAAATGACAGAGATTAATTACTTTATTTTAAATCGCAATCCTGCGTAATACATAGCTCCAAATATTGGACCATATACAAAAGTGGTATCAAAATTTGAACCAAAAGGATCATTTGCCCCCAAAATCGGATTATCCTGTCTTAGGTTTGTAATGTTCTCTCCTCCCAAATATACTTCAAATTTAGAAGAAAACACTTTGGTAACCTGAGCATTCAAGGTACCAACCGTTGGTGATTCTTTAGGCAATCTAAATTCTGAAGGGTTTTGTTGGGTGGACGCAAATCGTTGTTCACTTAACCAATTATAGGTTACATCAAATTTCCACCGTGCAAACTCACCTTCTTCGGCATGGGTTTCATAGGAAGCATTGGCAAAGAATCGATGTTTAGGTACCAGTGGTTTCGACAACTTACCTGTAAGATAATCGGTTTTTACATCATAATACTTATAGGCTGTTCTTAAATCAAAATGTTCAAAAACATTATAATTCAGCTCTACTTGAAAGCTATTGGCAAAACTCTTTCCTGTTAAATTATAAAAATTGACTTCCTGAGGGTTTTCCCAATCAACAACGACCTGATTCTGAAAATCTGTTCTATAAAAATCGAAGGTAACATCCGCTTTCCTTCCGAACAGATTAAACCCTTGCAAATAGGAAACTCCATAATTCCATGCAATTTCGGGATCCAATCCATAAATTGTGCCATTGGTATCCAAAATATTTATAGTCCTTGATGTCGCAAACATGTTTTGATTTTCAGCAAAAATATTAGCACTGCGTTTTCCTCGACCAATTGAAGCACGAAACGCAGATTTCTCCCAAGGCGTGTATCGCAAATGTAATCTAGGCGTTAGGAACTCACCCATCAAATTATGAGTATCAAAACGAATCCCAGCCGTCATCGTGAGCTTGTCTAAATTATCATAAGCATATTCAAAAAAAGCGCCTGCCGATCGTTCACTTCGCTCATACAGCGTATTAATGGCATTTTCATCATAATGGTCATAGGTAAATCCGAGCCCTGTTTTTATTTTATGCCTAGAATCACTGATGATAGTGTTATAAATAACGTTCGAGTAAATACTATTGTGGTTGATATCATAGGTATTTAAACCGAAATATGACTGCTGATTATGGGTACTGTAGGCAAACTGAAAACCCAAACTCTGCCATGGGATTTCTGGGTTGACATAACCTAATTTTGTAGAGACTTCAAATCGTTCGGTATCAATTTCGCTTCCCCAAGCATTCGTCGTAAACCGATCGCGATCTGGATCAAAATCAAGTTGTCCTGATTGCTTTGTATCGTTTAAATAACGTACGTTTATAAAACTCACCAAGCCTTTTTCGGGATTGGTATATTGCCAACGGTTCATAACATTGATTTGGTTGTACAATGGCATATCCAAAAAGCCATCGTCATTGACATCATGACGTTCTTGATGTGTATTGCCATGAATGTACAATCCTGTACTCCATTTATCTGACACTTTTGTATTGAGATGCGTATTGAGCTCCATTCGTTGGCTTGATGCACCATATAGATTCACAAAAAGGCGATCATCAGCAGTCGGCTTTTGAAGCTCAGCATTGATTTGACCTGCAATGCTTTCAAAACCGTTAACCACACTTCCTGCACCTTTGGTAATTTGAATACTCTCTACCCAAGTTCCAGGTATAAAACTCAAACCAAACGCTTGTGATGCACCTCTAATGGATGGGATGTTCTCGGTCGTTATCAATATATACTTACTCGTAAGTCCGAGCATTTTTATTTGCCGCGTTCCTGTAACGGCATCTGAAAAATTAACATCAATCGAAGGATTGGTTTCAAAGCTTTCCGACAAGTTACAACAAGCTGCTTTCAGTAGTTCATCACTACTCACCAATGTTACATTTTGAGCACTCAAGTACGATTTTGATGTTGCCTGCTTTCTTGCGGTTAAAGTCACTTCATCCAATTCACTTGTGGCCTCAAGTTTATGCTTAATAAACTTAGGTTCAGTAATGGTGAGCGTATCGGTTTTGAAACCAACATAGCTGATCACAAGTTTTGTATAATTGGATTCATACGGAATACTGAACTTTCCGTCGATATCTGTAATGGTTCCCACGGTTGTATTGAGCCAATACACATTGGCTCCAGCAAGTGGAAACTCTTTATTATCTGATGTTGCCTCAGTAACCAATCCCTCAATTTTTTCTTGGGAAAGACCAATTACCGGAAACATGAGTATGATAATGATTAATTGTTTCATTTTAATTGTAGGTTTTTATGAGCATAATGACAGCCATAACAATCATAATCGCATTCTCGATAAACGTGGCTTTTGTCATTGGCAATTTTAAAGCGGTACCCAAACAAGCACATTGGATGCTTTTTTTATCCAATAAGGTTTTGGTGACACCCAAAGTGGTGATTCCTAAAATGATCAAGGTCATGACCAAGGCCAATGATATTTGGAAACGCATTAAAAACATCAATCCTAAAGCAACTTCCAAGAAAGGATAAATCCATCCGTAAACCGGAACAATCCTTGCTAAGGGATCGTACATCCTGAAACTTTCAGGAAAACCTTTTAAATCCAATACCTTGAAAAAACTAAAAACAATGTAGAATAAGCCCATAAAATCGAGCATAAAAGCTTCAATGTTCCATAGGTCCGTATTCAGCAATATTGAAGCGACAAGGATATATCCGAAAATCAAGAACAATGGAAACAATTGCTTCAAATCACTCTTTTTGTTGGTGTTCCCTTCTGAAGCTTGATTGAATACATTGGTTTGTTTGTGCTCTGAAATGTGATATTTTTCGGGTAATGATTTCTGCAAAACATCCAAGGCAATGGGTTTGTCAATATTGAGGTGCGCTTCAGATTGTTCCAAATTCACCTTAACCTCATCAACACCTTTTATTGCCGATAGTGCTTTCTCTACTGACGACTTGCATCCATTACAAGTCATACCAGTAACTTTATATGTATGTGTCATTATGTGTGTTTTAATATAATACTTGAAGACCGTTAAGAAAACCGTCTTATACTTTCAGTGAATGTATTATATCAAATTAGGAAGACTTGATCGAGTACCTGTATGTCTACAATCAAGTTTGGTGGACTATAGTATTTGTGTGGATTGTGTTGCTTCGGAAGCGTTTCAAAAAGCACTTGGTAAGCATAGGTAAATGCCCATAAAAACTGTTGCTGCTCATCGTCTAAGTCATCAAACGTTTTTATGGTCAAGTGATCTTGGCCTTCAACGACATCCAAAACATCCTTACAACAAGGTACTTTGGTAATCTTTTCGAGCTCTATCTCAAAGGCTTCCATTTTACACTTTTCTGCAGTACTAAACACTGCAACGTCGATCAAAATGTCTCCACAAAAATGCTTCTCGACAGTAAAAGAAGCTGTCGATAGCAACAATAGCATCGCCATTGCCAATGATAACACCTTATGGAAAACTCGTTTCAACATGATACAAAGGTAAGAAAAATGAAATACGTACAATTAACTTTACCACTTACTTAACAATTTATTGCCGCAATTTATGGTAGTAAAATGCTGGGACTAACAACAATAAAAAGATGGGCTGAATCAAAAAGCGTCTAAAATTGAAAAACAGATAATAGTCTTCTTGTCTTGGGTTTACAACAAAATATAAAAAGAAGCCCAAGAGCACAACATAAGCAATGGCATAAATCACGGTTGAAAAGCGCACGATGGATCGATCCCGAAAAAACAAGAATATAATTCCTATTGAAATAATTGAATTTAACACATATCGCAACGTTGTATACAACGTCAACTTGATAACTTCTCGATTTGGTGAATCCATTTGGAGATAATCGTTCTTAAAAAATGACAGATAAGGATCATAAAACAACTCATCCTCAAACACACGGATAAGAATGAGCAAACCAAACAACACTACGAGCAATATATATGTGATTTGGTTACGCATCCTGTTTCTTCATTTTTGTATAGCGATTAACCCAAAACATCCAAAGTAAAAACACCATGCCATAAATAATCATGGGAAAAATCACAGTATGCAGGATTTCGCGTCTCCAAGGGTAATTATACAATCCAATCGATAGTATGGCAATGCGAATTAAATTAACCGTATAAATGAGCACACTTCCTGCCAAGACATATAGAAAAGTCGTTTTGAAATTCCCTGCAAAGGCAATGATAAACGATATGAATAGTATGATTACGCTAATGGAGTTGCAGCCCTCAACCACTCTAGCGACAAACTTGTTATTGACTATCAATTTCATGGAAGGCTCGTTTGGATGTGGCAAAACCTTAGCATTGTAACCTGTGGCGTCAATAAGCGATTGGCTTTGCTTAGCCACTAAATTGGTGATGTAATCTGGATAAAACCTTGACCCATCTGAGAAATCCAAATATAATTTATACCCAATGGTCAACACCAAGTACACTGACAAGAATGTCACGATAAACTTTACAACCAATCGATATTTTTTAAACAATTCCTTCACTTTGGGCGAGACCATTACATAGCGTTAAAATAAATTAAATTGATGATAGAACTCACACTTTTTAAATACTTTTACCAAAAATTAATGAACAATGATATTTGAAGCCCTGAGACCGGAAGTTAACTCTATAATTACACAAGATTCAAACACTGTTGAAGATCGTTTATTGGCCATTTGCCAACTTTTGGAAAGCCACATTCCTTATTATAATTGGGTTGGATTTTATTTCAAAAATGGAGATAAAAACGAGCTTAAACTTGGTCCTTATGTTGGTGAGCCAACCGATCATGAGATTATTCCTTTTGGAAAAGGTATCTGTGGACAAGTTGCTGTTTCCAATAAAAACTTTGTGGTTCCTGACGTTTCAGCTCAAGACAATTACATTGCGTGCAGTATTTCTGTAAAAGCTGAAATCGTGGTCCCTATTTTCGTAAATGGCGAAAACGTTGGTCAAATAGATATTGATTCAAATACAGCGGATCCTTTTTCCTCGGAAGATGAGCATTTTTTGGAATATGTTTGTGAACAAGTCGCTGCCCTATTGGTATAATTAAAATTAACAATCCATACTTACATACCTGTACGTATCGCTTCCACAGGATCTAGCCGCGACGCAGAAATCGCAGGAATCACACCTGAAATCAATCCGATAAATGTCGATAAGGCAAAGCCCAAGAAGATGTTGTAGAATGAAAGCACAAATTCAAATTCAAGCAACCTACTTGCCAATAGAGCAATTAGCCAAACCAAGATAATCCCAATTAAACCTCCCAAAACAGACAAGATCACGGCTTCAAATAAAAACTGGAATAAAATGAACTTGTTTTTCGCACCAAGCGATTTTTGAATCCCGATAAGATTCGTACGTTCACGAACACTCACAAACATAATATTGGCAATACCAAAGCCACCAACCAAGAGCGAGAATGCGCTAATGATCCAACCTATGATATTCAAGGTTGCAATAATCCCATCAATAGCATCCTGCAATCCAGAAATCTTATTGATGAAAAAGTTATCAGGCTCATCTGCCTTTAGGCCTCTGTATGCACGATATTTTTGTTTTAGCACCAACTCGAAGGCACCAATATCAACGTCTTTTTCAGGCTTGATAATAACAGCTCCAGGAAGACCATCAACACCTCCATTTTTAAAGCGCCTCACAAAATTGGCTGGTACATAAGCACGTTCATCGGGTGAATCACCTAAACCACTTCCCATTTTTTTCAACACACCAATTACAGTCAGTTTTCTTCCATAAACGCGAACGGTCTTGCCAATTGGATTGAAATCATCAAATAGGTTCACAGCCGTTGAACTTCCCAAAACAATTACTGGAGCTCCAGAATAGGATTCAGATTCGGTGTAAAAACGACCTTTTTCAACCTTGAAATTTTCAATATCATAAATCTCATTTGACACAGGTGTCACAGTCACACCCGAAACTGTAGTGCCTTCATATTTCAAATTCTCAGAACCTCCAAAAATCACATAAGCTATAGCGTCAATATCTGGTACATTACGTTTTATGAACTCATAATCATCATGTTCAGCTTGAGGAAAATTTTCGCGTTGCCATCTTGGGACACTGGTTGGTCCGAAAGAATACTTGGTCAAGTACATGGTATTTTTATCCAAACCGCTCAACTGATCCTTAATGCTTTTATCTAAAGAGTCTACAGCTGCCAAAACAGCAATAATCGAAAAGATACCAATGGTAATGCCCAATAGCGACAAAAAAGTACGCAACTTATTATTCCGTAAAGCATTAATCGCAAACGAGAAACTTTCTTTGAACAACCTAAGATAAACGAACATAAATTTGGCTTGATTTCTTCAAATATAAAGATAGGACGTTTTCAACAATTTATTGTTACAAAAAACATAAATAAACTGTGCTTTTAGCTTAGCAGACCTTTGGATATTATGTATTTTTGAATTTTAATTTTTCAATCGCTTTTCCTAACGGAAAATGCAACGCAACAACACACCAATGAGCAACAACAAAACAATCAAATCAGCATTAATTTCTGTTTTTAGTAAAGACGGACTCGAACCTATTGTCAAACAACTCGATGCACAACAAGTGACCATCTATTCTACTGGTGGTACAGAAAAATTCATCAAAGACCTTGGGATTAACGTTATTCCTGTTGAGGATGTGACATCGTATCCTTCGATATTGGGTGGACGAGTAAAAACATTACACCCAAAGGTATTTGGTGGCATATTAAACCGCCAAAACAATGATAGTGATGTGGCAGAATTGGTAGACTTCGATATTCCTCAAATTGACTTGGTGATTGTAGACTTATATCCATTTGAAAAAACCGTTGCTTCAGGAGCGTCACATCAAGACATTATTGAAAAAATAGATATTGGAGGCATTTCACTTATCCGTGCAGCCGCCAAAAACTATGCTGATGTGGTTTGCGTATCTTCAGTGGATGATTATGCTGAGTTTTTGGAACTGTTAACCTCAAAAAATGGTGAAACTTCGGAAGAGGACAGAAAACAGTTTGCCGCAAAGTCCTTTAATGTGTCTTCACATTATGATTCGGCAATTTTCAACTATTTCAACACAGATCATGATATTGCTGCATTAAAAATTAGTGAAACCAATGGAAAGGTACTACGCTATGGTGAAAATCCGCATCAACGTGGGTTTTTCTTCGGAAACTTTGACGACTTGTTCACAAAACTCCATGGAAAGGAACTGAGCTATAACAATTTGTTGGATGTTGACGCAGCCATAAATTTGATGAATGAATTCAAGGGAGAAGCGCCTACGTTTGCCATTTTAAAGCACAATAATGCTTGTGGATTTGCACAGCGCGATAATATACACGATGCATACACAGATGCCTTGGCTGGCGATCCTGTATCTGCTTTCGGTGGAATTTTAATTGCCAATACTGAAATTGACAAAGCTACAGCGGAAAAAATCCACACCTTATTTTGTGAAGTGGTGATTGCACCTTCATTTTCAAATGATGCCTTAGAGATTTTAAAAGGAAAAAAGAATCGAATCCTTTTAATCTTGAACGATATTGAATTCTCAAAAACAACGGTCAGAACTTGCCTCAATGGCGTATTGGTTCAAGATCGAGACCATAAGACAGATCGTGTTTCTGATTTGAATTTTGTAACAAACACCCAACCCACTTCAAACGAAATTGAAGATTTGATTTTTGCCTCCAAGATTTGCAAGCATACCAAATCGAATACCATTGTATTGGTAAAAAACAAACAACTATGTGCTAGTGGTACAGGACAAACTAGTCGTGTTGATGCCTTGAACCAAGCCATTCATAAAGCCAAATCATTTGATTTTGCACTCCAAGGTGCTGTTATGGCAAGTGATGCCTTTTTCCCTTTTCCAGATTGTGTTGAGATTGCAAACAAGGCAGGAATTTCAGCAGTGATTCAACCAGGAGGTTCTATTAAGGATCAATTGAGTATCGATTATTGTAATGAGAATAATGTGGCCATGGTCATGACAGGAACACGTCATTTTAAGCATTAACCTACCATAAAAAACACGAACACCAATAGTTGAGGTCTTAAACGTCTAAAATTAAAATTTAAACGTTTAAATAAAGGAACCTAAAGACTTATGATTCAATCTAAAATAAAGCACAAATATTTGGTAAGTTTTATTACATTTACGATTATTACACAATTGATTAACAACAACCCAAACAATTAACAATAGCGAATGGGATTTTTTGACTTCTTAACTGAAGAAATAGCCATAGATTTAGGAACTGCAAATACGCTTATCATTCACAACGATAAAGTTGTAGTCGACAGTCCTTCGATAGTAGCAAGAGATAGAATTTCGGGTAAAATCATTGCTGTTGGTAAAGAGGCCAACATGATGCAAGGAAAAACCCATGAAAATATAAAAACCATTAGACCTCTTAAGGATGGTGTTATTGCCGATTTTGATGCCTCTGAGCAAATGATCAGTATGTTCATCAAGAATATTCCTGCATTAAAAAAGAAACTGTTTACACCTGCGCTTCGTATGGTGGTCTGTATTCCTTCAGGTATTACCGAAGTCGAAATGCGAGCGGTCAAGGAATCTTGTGAACGTGTTAATGGGAAAGAAGTCTATTTGATTCACGAACCAATGGCAGCTGCTATTGGTATTGGCATCGATATCATGCAACCCAAAGGAAACATGATTGTTGATATCGGTGGTGGGACAACAGAAATTGCTGTTATAGCACTTGGTGGCATCGTTTGTGATAAATCGGTAAAAGTTGCTGGAGACGTGTTCACCAATGACATTATTTATTACATGAGAACACAGCACAACCTTTATGTAGGTGACCGAACTGCTGAAAAAATAAAGATTCAAATTGGTGCAGCGACTGAAGATTTAGATGTTCCTCCAGAAGAAATGAGTGTTCAAGGTCGAGATTTACTTACAGGTAAACCTAAACAAGTACAAATTTCCTATCGTGAAATTGCTAAAGCATTGGACAAATCGATTTTGAGAATCGAGGATTCCGTTATGGAAACCCTATCACAGACTCCTCCAGAACTGGCTGCCGATATTTATAATACTGGAATATACCTTGCAGGTGGTGGATCGATGCTTAGAGGTTTGGACAAACGCTTATCGCAAAAAACCGACCTTCCAGTATATATTGCCGAAGACCCTTTGAGAGCTGTAGTACGTGGCACTGGAATTACACTTAAAAACTTACCAAAATTCAAGAGTGTATTGATTAAATAACTGAGAATACCTACTTAACATGCAACAAATCATCAACTTCGTCATTAGAAACAAGACGACACTGTTGTTTCTACTGTTGTTTGTTATTGCCTTTGGTTTAACCATTCAGTCCCACTCCTATCATCGTAGCAAATTCATTAATTCCGCAAATTTTTTAACTGGTGGTATTTATGAGAGTGCTAACAATATTATGGCGTATTTTGGATTACGTGAACAAAACAACATTCTTGTTGAGGAAAACCGACAGCTACGCGCTCTGGTTTATAATCGTGGTGACTCGACAATTACAAGTACAACTTCAACTGATAGTATATTCAGTAATGGACGTTACAGAATGCGATCGGCTAAAGTAATCAACAATAATTATTCTGCGACCAAAAACTACTTAACTATCAATAGAGGAGAAAAGCATGGTGTTAAGGAAGATTTTGGCGTTATGACCTCAAAAGGCATAGTCGGAATTATTGATAATACTTCGAATGGATACGCTAGAATTTTATCAATTTTAAACACCAAAAGCCGCATCAATGCACAATTAAAAACCTCAAATCACATTGGTTCATTAGAGTGGAATGGTGAATCCTCAGAAATCGTTCAACTGTCTGACATCTCCAAATTCGCACCTGTTAAACAAGGCGACACCATTGTTACTGGAGGTCAGTCTTCCATATTTCCAAAGGGTATTCCCATAGGGAGTATCGAGGATTTTACATTGGACGTTGGTGGTGACACCTATACCGTAAATGTGAGGCTGTTTAATGATATGACCAATCTTTCGCATGTGTATATCATCGAAAATCTAGATGCTGAAGAAATCAAATTATTAGAAAATCCAATCGATGAACAATAGCCTCACCATCAATAGCATTCTCAGGTTTATTGTGTTGATATTAGCACAGGCATTGGTGTTCAACAACATCAATTTTATTGGCTCGGTTAATCCGTATCCCTATATTTTATTCATTTTGCTGTTTCCGGTGAATAATAATAGAACTCTTTTTATATTTCTAAGCTTTATGCTTGGTTTATTTGTAGATATTTTTTCCGATTCTGGTGGTGTTAATGCAGCAGCTTGTGTCACTATAGCGTTTATTCGTCCAGCTGTTCTCAAGTTTGCCTTTGGAATGATTTATGAACATCAAATCATAAAGTTCAATAATACCGAATTCGGTAATCGCGTCATTTACTTTTCGATCCTGACGTTTATCCATCACCTCATTGTGTTCACCATGGAAGTTTTTAACATTTCGAGCATAATTTTGATATTACAAAAGACGTTATTTTCAGGTATTTTCACTATACTTCTTTGTGTATTGATTTCCATACTTTTTAGTAACAAGGATTAATGAGAAAACTACTTCTTTTATTGACCGTCATCACAGTAGGCATTGTATTTATTGCCAGACTCTTCTATTTGCAGGTTTATAACAAGGAAGCTTACAGTCTCTTTGAGGATAATGCGATTCGTAAAGTATATGATTATCCAAAACGTGGCTATGTGTATGACCGTAATGGAAAATTACTGGTCGCAAACCAACCCTCTTATGATGTTATGGTTATTCCACGGGAAGTGGAACCTTTAGACACTTTGGAATTTTGTCAACTTCTAAAAATCGAAAAGGAAGATTTTGTTGATCGATACGAAAAAGCATACAGGTATTCACCACGATTACCATCGGTTTTTGTGCCACAATTGTCCAAACAGGATTATGCTGTACTTCAAGAAAAAATGCGGAAATTTGAAGGCTTTTATATTCAAAAGCGTTCTTTAAGGGATTACCAAACTTCAATTGGCGCTAATGTTTTGGGTGATATTGGAGAAGTTAATCAACGTGATATTGAAAAAGATGCCTATTATAAGATGGGAGATCTTCGAGGAAAACAAGGCGTTGAGCTTTCGTATGAAGACGTATTGAGAGGTGTCAAAGGTATTAAGTTCATTCAAAAAGATCGATTTAACAAAAACATTGGACCCTATAAGGAAGGTCGTTTCGACACTTTGCCACAACCTGGAAAAGACATTAAAATCACCATCGACTCCGATTTACAACAATATGGCGAACTCCTCATGACCAATAAACGAGGTGGCATAGTCGCGATAGACCCTTCCAACGGTGAAATTCTTGCCTTGGTATCTGCACCTAGTTATAATCCTAATATTCTAGTTGGTCGAGGTCGCTCAAGAAATTTTACAAAGTTATTTCGCGATACAATCGCCAAACCTTTGTTTGATAGAGGACTGCAGGCTCAATATCCTCCTGGTTCTCCGTTTAAGGTAATCAATGCGTTGATTGCGCTTCAAGAAGGCGTGGCAGACGTCAATGATAAAGTCACCTGTCGCATGGGTTATTATTATGGGTCTCGCCGACTTACTGGTTGCCACCATCATAAGAGTCCAGTAGCCATGAATGACGGTATTGCCCAATCGTGCAATGCTTACTTTGTCAATATATACAGAAAAATAGTAGATAAATACGACGATGCTGGAGATGCCATGAACATCTGGGCAAAACATGCCAAGAGTTTTGGCTTGGGAAATTTCCTTGGGTACGATTTACCTGTAGGTCGTAAGGGACGAATTCCTGATGGTGACTATTATGACAGAGCCTACGGAAACAATCGTTGGGGCTCAACCTATATTGTATCCAATGCCATTGGCCAAGGTGAAGTCGAAGCTACGCCTATACAGTTAGCCAATATGGCTGCAGCAATTGGAAATCGCGGTTATTACTATACGCCTCATATTATAAAGGAAATTGAAGGCGATACCATACCTAGCAAATATACAACGAGACATGACACCACAATTGACAAACGTCATTTTGAACCTGTCATAGAAGGCATGTTTGATGTATATAATAAAGGAACTGCAGCCACACTTCGAGTACCTGGCATCGATATATGTGGAAAGACAGGAACCGCGGAGAACTTTGTTAAAATTGATAGTGTTAAAACCCAACTTACCGATCATTCCATTTTTGTAGCCTTTGCGCCAAAGGATAAGCCAAAAATTGCCATTGCTGTATTTGTTGAAAATGGATATTGGGGAAGTCGATTTGCTGGTCGCATGGCAAGCTTAATGATTGAAAAGTACATCAAAGGCGAGATTTCCAGAACAGATATGGAGCATTGGATTCTAACCCATAGCTTAGAAAATGAATATGCCAAACCATATTCTGGAGAACCGTTTAAGATCAATGGCCAAACTACGTTACAAGTTGTTGACAAGGTCATGCCTCCCAAGGATGAAGACCTTAACAACTCCACACAAATTGAAGCGAATTCACAGTAACCATAAAATATGTATAGAGAACATCACAGAGGTTTTGGTTTTGATTGGATTACCATAGTATTATTTATTCTTTTAGTGGGCTTTGGTTGGCTTAATATCATGTCAGCATCTCATGTTGGAGATATTGAAAGTTATTTCGACATGAGTCAGCCTTATGGTAAGCACTTGGTCTTTATTGGCTTGACCATCGTGTTAATTGTCTTGATTTTGGCCTTGGAGGCTAAGTTTTATGAGCGTTTTGCGAGTATCATCTATATTGTTGCCATGCTATCCCTTGTTGGTCTTTTTATCTTCGGAAAAGATGTCAATGGTGCAAGATCATGGTATGGCATTGGGAGTATGACCATCCAACCTAGTGAATTTGCAAAGTTCGCAACTGCATTGGCTATAGCAAAGTACATGAGTGACTTGCAAACCGACATGAACACATTAAAGGATCAATTGAAAGCAGTAGCCATCATTGTCGCTCCTGCGGTACTTATCTTATTACAAAATGACGCTGGAAGCACCTTGGTATACGCCTCCTTTTTCTTTGTTTTCTATAGGGAAGGTCTTCAACAAATCTATTTAATGATTGCTGTTTCAATAATTATTTTGACCGTACTCTCCTTGAAGTTTGGGATTATCATTACAGGCATTGTTTCAGCCCTAATCATTTTCGCAATTTATTTTTTCCGAAGTAAAAAACGTGTTTCAATCATTCAGCCCATTGTTGTTGCGTTGATATGTATCTCTTTTTCATCTGGAGTCAAATTGTTTTACGATCATGTACTAAAACCACATCAACAAAATAGAATCAGCCTTTGGTTGCGATTGGAAAAAGATCCTGTTAAATTGGAGCAAATGAAAAAAGTAGAAGCCTATAATCTCATACAATCAGAAAAGGCAATTAGTTCTGGAGGTTTCTACGGAAAGGGATTTCTTCAAGGCACACGCACCACTGGAAAATTTGTACCCGAACAGCATACTGACTATATTTTCAGTACGGTTGGTGAAGAATGGGGATTTTTAGGTAGCAGTTTTGTAGTGGTTTTATTTATGGCACTCATCATAAGGGTATTGTATCTTGCCGAATCCCAAAAGTCTCAGTTTAGTCGTGTGTATGGCTATGGAGTTGCCTCCATTCTTTTCATTCACTTTACCATAAATACAGGCATGGTCATGGGCTTAATTCCAACTGTCGGTATTCCGCTACCCTTTTTCAGTTATGGTGGTTCTGGACTTTGGGGTTTCACGATTTTACTATTCATTTTTGTAAAATTGGATAGTAACAAGATCAATGAATGGTGAATATCACAAAGACAAACCTTGCATATCAATTTAAACTCGCTAAACTCGCTTTAATCGTTTCAATCTTAGCCAAAGCATCCGCTTCTTTTTTCTTTTCGGAAGCCACGACTTGCTCTGGAGCATTGTTCACAAATCGCTCGTTCGACAATTTCTTTTGAACCGATCTTAAGAATCCTTCAGTATAATTCAACTCTTCGGTGAGTTTCTTGATTTCTGCATCGACGTCAATACTACCTTCCATTGGAATGAAATATTCATTGGATTTAACCCTGAAGGTTAGAGCACCTTCTGCTGCTTGCTGAACCGTTTCGAATGCTTCAAGGTTTCCAAGTTTAGAAATAACTTCGTCAAAAGTATGGGAAGCATTTTCATTATTGACCATCATACAGTTAATACTATCTCTAAACGCGATATTTTTTTGCTTTCTGATGTTTCGAATTCCAGATATAACTTCCGAAGCAAACTCAAATTCTGAAATCAAAGTGTCATTAACCTGTGCCTTTTCAGGCCATTCTGAAATAATTAGGGCTTCTTCAGGTGTTCTTTCCTTGATGTGTTGCCATATTTCCTCAGTTAAGAAAGGCATGAATGGGTGCAGGATTTTGAGATTGTCTTCCAATAATTTGATAGCGGATTTTAGTGTTTCGCTATCAATTGGATGTTGATATTCGGGCTTAATCATTTCCAAGAACCATCCACAGAAATCATCAAATATCAACTTGTACATACTCATGAGCGCATCACTCAATCTATATTTACTAAAGTGATCTTCAATATCGAGAAGTACTTTTTGAAACTTTGATTCAAACCACTCAACAGCAATTTTACTGGAATGAGGTTGTGCCTTCTGCGCATCTACGTCCCAACCTTTTATTAATCTGAAGGCGTTCCAAATTTTATTGGCAAACTTTTTCCCTTGATCACAAAGGTCTTCATCAAACATTAAGTCATTTCCTGCCGCTGAACTCAATAGGAGTCCGACACGAACACCATCGGCTCCATAATCGTCGATCAACTTCAATGCATCTGGTGAATTTCCCAAGGATTTCGACATTTTACGTCGTTGCTTGTCTCTAACCAATCCCGTCAAATACACATTTTCAAAGGGTTTTTGCCCCTTGTATTCATATCCTGCAATAATCATTCTTGCCACCCAAAAAAACAGGATATCTGGACCAGTTACCAAATCATTGGTTGGATAATAATAGTTAATCTCCTCGTTCTCTGGATTTCTAATTCCGTCAAACACGGTCATTGGCCACAACCAGGATGAGAACCAGGTATCAAGTGCATCACTGTCCTGTTGTAAATCATCAGTTGTAAGCGTATTGTTATTTGTTTTCTCCTGAGCTAATTTAAGCGCTTCATCTAGGGTTTCCGCAACTACAAAATCATCCTTTCCATCACCAAAATAATAAGCAGGAATTTGTTGTCCCCAAAGTAATTGTCTAGAAATGTTCCAGTCACGGATATTTTCCATCCAATGACGATAGGTGTTTTCAAATTTCTTAGGAAATAGTTTAACTTCTCCAGAGGTTAACACAGCATCTATAGCAGGTTTAACAAGTGCTTCCATTTTAAGAAACCACTGATCACTCAATCTAGGTTCAATAACTGCCTTTGTACGTTCTGACGTTCCTACTTTATTGATGTGGTTTTCGGTTTTCACTAGAAGTCCTTTGCTCTCCATTTCTTTTGAAATAGCCTTTCGCACCACAAAACGGTCCTGACCTTCATAGTGCATTCCAAAATGATTGAGTGTGGCATCAGCATTGAATATATCAACAACTTCCAAATTGTGCTTATCCCCTAAAACCTTATCGTTTTCATCGTGTGCAGGTGTTACTTTTAAGCAACCCGTACCAAACTCAATATCAACGTAGTCATCCTCAATAATGGGTACAACCCTTCCACAAATAGGAACTATGGCTTTTTTGCCTCTTAAATGTTTAAACCTGTCATCATTTGGATTGATACAAATTGCCGTATCACCAAATATGGTTTCAGGGCGTGTGGTTGCAATAGTTAGCTTTTCATCACTACCTTCCACTTGATATTCCAAATAATACAGTAATCCTTGCTTCTCAACATGAATTACTTCTTCATCAGACAATGTCGTTTTGGCTTCGGGATCCCAATTCACCATACGATAGCCTCTATAAATCAAGCCCTTGCGATACAAATCAACAAATACTTTGATAACAGCCTCGCTCATATCATCATCCATGGTAAATTTTGTACGATCCCAATCACAAGAACATCCCAGTTTTTTTAACTGTTCTAGGATAACACCACCATATTCTTCCGTCCAGTCCCAAGCATGCTTCAAAAATTCTTCACGAGTCAAGTCGTTTTTATCAATACCTTGAGATTTCAACTTGGCAACAACCTTGGCTTCTGTGGCGATTGAGGCGTGATCAGTTCCAGGTACCCAACAGGCGTTTTTACCTTGTAATCGTGCACGACGAATGAGGACATCCTGAATGGTATTGTTGAGCATGTGTCCCATGTGCAGTACTCCTGTGACATTTGGTGGTGGAATTACAATGGTGTATGGTTCCCTGTCATCTGGTGTAGAGTGAAAATAATTGTGCTTCATCCAGTAGTCGTACCACTTGGCTTCAACCGTTTTTGCCGAATATTTTGATGGAATGTCCATGCTTTGGTATTGTTTTTGCTTAATGACTGACAAAAGTACTTATATTTCTTTTTTTGCGAAATGATTGAAGCTATTTAATGGTCAAGAACGTCATAATTAATGTTAACAAAATAGGTCATACAGCCGATTTATTTTGCAGAATCGTAAAAAGTAAGTAGCTTTGACAGTATCAATTTAAAATTTAAATGATGAAAAAACTAGTAGCAATTTTATGTGTAGCCTTTTTTAGTTTTGGTGCATTTGCCCAAGAAAAAGTAGCTAAAATTGAATTTAAAACCGATGTCATTGATTACGGAACAATTGAAAAGGGTGCTGATGGTGTAAGGGTTTTTGAGTTTACAAATACAGGTAACGCTCCACTTATCATATCTAACGCAAAATCAACTTGTGGTTGTACTGTTCCTAATTGGCCAAAACAACCAATTATGCCAGGTGAGTCGGGTGAAATTAAGGTTAAGTACGACACGAAACGTGTTAATCCGATAAGGAAAACAATTACTGTAACTTCAAATGCCGAGACACCAAGCGTTGCCTTGAAGATTAAGGGTGTAGTCGTAGATCCTAGCAAAACGAGTGTGTTGGAAAAGAAAGAAAAAAGCGTGATGGAACAATAATCCAACATCACCTTAATAAGCATAAAAAAACTCTCAATCTGAGAGTTTTTTTTGTTTAAACACATCTTCCAATCTAAATTCAAAAGCCATGGTTTCACCATTGCGATCTACCTTGAGGCGAATAAGTTTTCCGATATCATTTTTGAAATACTCCATGATACGTTGAAGTGAAATTTCATAGGATTGCTTTCCGTTAACCGATAAAATAACGTCTCCTACCTTCAGTCCAACTTTTTCAGCAGGTGATCCTGATCTAAGTTCTACAATGGAATATGAAGGTTTCAATGAATATTGGTAATGTGTTTGCAATTCAATTTGTGTGCTATTGGCTCCTTTATTTCCATAGCCAACCCTACCTCTATCCTCCTTCTCCTTGACAACCCTTGTCCCAGTTTGTTCTAAAATAATCCCACTTCTATTATAGTAAAAAGGTGTTCTGAAATTACTGTTTTTCTTAAGAGTGATTTTAGAATTCTTATAATCAAAAACAATATTGAAGCGCTTCAAAATTTCCCCAGAGACACTTCCATTTCTATTTGTAATGCGTCTTGCATGCCCTAATGAGGAAGAATCAGGAAAAGCGGCATTGACATTGTTGAGCTCAAAACTCTTCAATTTAAATGACTTAACCTTTGAACGCTTTCCATAGACATTGCCACTTAATCCTTTCCCCAAAAAATCATCAAAGAACAACTGATTATATGGTATCAAACCTAAACTAGGGTCTTCAAACAGCCAAAGTGCATCACTACTCCCAGTATCAATCAAAAGTTTGGTTGTAATGAAGGTCGAATCAATTTTCACCTCACTTTCGATGTAAGGCTTATTATTAAAAAAACTGAGGTCAAAAACTTCACATTTTTTACACCTTTTGGCCTTGTATTCTTCAGGTTTATGCAATTTCAAAACCTTAGTGATATAATTGATTTCAACCACAAAATTCTCAAAAACATCATATCCTATAATGCCATGCACGTTCACTCCCAACCTATTGCTAAAGTTCATCGACCCATCAAATACCACATAGATATCTTGATTAATATTCAAGGCATTTCCTATCTTAAAGAAATTGCTTCTCGACCTAAGTGCTTCAATCGGTTGACTTCCTTCTCCCAGCCCTCTTAAGTAAATCGTTTCAACATTTTTTATTTGTAGTGAATCTGTATTTGTTATATTGAAAAGAATGGGTTTGCTCACACCTGTATCCAAAATGAAAGACAATTCAACACCATTTATTTCTACAGGTAATATGATCAAGTTGTTGATAAGCCTAAACTTTATCTTGTCATAATCCATTCTTGGCAAATTAAAACCACCTTGTCCATGTATTGAATATGAACAAACAATAACCAGCATCAAGCCAACTAATATGTTTTTGGTTTTAAGCATAAAAGACATAAAACAAGTTACAAATCTTTGAAAGATATCATATTTTTAACTTTATATTTTAAATAAAATTTAAGATAATTTTCAGAACTTTACCATCTAAATAAATAAACATGCCAACGATTTCCAAGAAAGGCTATGCAATGCCTGAATCTCCAATACGTAAACTTGTTCCATTTGCTGAAAAAGCCTATAAACAGGGAAAAACGGTTTACCACCTTAACATAGGTCAGCCTGATATCAAAACGCCTCAAGTCGCTCTTGACGCTGTAAAAATCCACTCTTTGGATATTTTGGCCTATACGCGTTCTGAAGGTTCGGAAGATTACAGAAAAAAAATCGCTGGCTATTATAAAAAACATGACATCAATGTTGAGCACGACGACATCATAGTTACAACAGGTGGCAGTGAAGCCCTTTTATTTGCTTTCGGAAGTATTATGGACATAGACGATGAGGTCATTATACCAGAACCGTTTTATGCCAACTATAACGGATTTGCCAGAGCTTCGGATGTAAAGATTGTTCCTGTCATCTCTAAAATTGAAGATAATTTTGCCTTGCCTCCAATTGAGGAATTTGAAAAACTAATTACACCTTACACTAAGGCGATCATGATTTGCAATCCAGGCAATCCAACAGGTTACCTCTATTCCAAGGATGAAATTCGGAAATTGGCCAGCATCGTAAAACGTCACGATCTGTTTCTTATTGCTGATGAAGTATATCGTGAATTTGTCTATGATGGAGCTTCACATTACTCCATACTTCAAGAGGAAGGCTTGGAAGATTATGCTATTGTAATTGATTCCGTATCAAAACGTTACAGCATGTGTGGCGCACGTATTGGAAGTTTGGTTTCCAAAAACAAGGAAGTCATTAAAACAGCATTAAAATTCGCCCAAGCGCGATTAAGTCCTCCAACCTTGGCACAAATTGCCAGTGAAGCTGCCTTAGACACACCACAAAGTTATTTTGATGAAGTGATTGACGAATATGTTGAACGTCGAAATCTTCTCATCGAAGAACTCAACAAAATTGAAGGCGTAAAAGTTGGAACGCCTAGAGGAGCGTTCTATTGTATTGCTGAGTTACCAATCAAAAATTCAGACCTCTTTGCACAGTGGTTGTTGGAGTCGTTTGATATTGATGGTGAAACCGTTATGGTTGCTCCTGCTGCTGGTTTCTATAGCACTCCAGGTGTTGGACTGAATCAAGTGCGTATTGCCTACGTATTGAATATTGAAAGTATCAAAAAGGCCGTCCATATTCTAAAGGAAGCTCTCAAGGTGTACCAAGATTAATGCAAATCCAACAAAACATATCCTTAAAACCTTACAATACCTTTGGTATTGAAGTTAAGGCAAAGCAGTTTATTTCAGTCACTTCGATTGAAGACCTAAAAGCTATTTATGTCTCTAATGAATTTCCGAAAAAATTCATTTTAGGAGGTGGAAGCAACATGCTATTGACCAATGACATTGATGCGCTTGTTCTTCATATGAATCTAAAGGGAAAACAAATTGTATCCAAAACTGAAAACGATGTTTTGGTTGAATGCCAAGCAGGTGAAAATTGGCACCAATTTGTACTATGGTGTTTGGATCATGATTTTGGCGGACTCGAAAATTTATCCCTCATTCCTGGAAATGTTGGATCTAGCCCAATACAAAATATAGGTGCCTATGGTGTAGAATTAAAGGACTCGTTTCACTCTTGTAAAGCCCTTGACCTAGAGACCTTGGAATTAAAGACCTTTAACAATGATGATTGCGAATTTGCATATAGAAACTCCATTTTCAAACAACAAGCAAAAGGCAAATATATCATTGTAAGTGTGACGTTCAGGTTGAGCACAAAGCACCATAAATTGCATACGGATTATGGCGCCATCAATTCAGCTTTGAAAACGATGCAAATTACCAATCCAACCATTCAGGATATTTCAAAAGCGGTCATTTCCATTAGAGAAGATAAACTACCCAATCCAAAGGATATAGGAAATTCGGGCAGTTTCTTTAAAAACCCAATCATTTCAAAGCAAGACTTTTTAGAACTCCAGAAAAATTTTCCAGAGGTTCCTCATTATGTCGTTTCAGATACTCAAATTAAAGTTCCTGCAGGCTGGCTTATTGAACATGCTGGATTTAAAGGAAAGACCTTTGGAAACCATGGTGTTCATAAAAAACAAGCTTTAGTCCTTGTGAATTATGGAGGTGCAAGTGGAAAAGATATTCTCAGGCTTTCAGAGTTGATCCAAAAAACAGTGCTACGCATTTTTAATATTCGAATAAACGCTGAGGTCAATATTTTTTAGAATGGCTTGACGAAGTGTAGTCTCCTATACAACAAATAAAAGCCACAAATTAATGTGGCCCTTATTTTACTATAGAATAGATTTTGAAAATGCTATTAATCAAACGTTTTTTCAGGGAAAAAAATACTACTCTCTAGAATTTTATTTTAAACAGGCACAAACCTGTTATCCTTATTTTGTAATTTTACGAATTCAATATATATACGTTTGAAACATTCTTTTTAGATGTTTTACTAGTAATTTTTTTTAAATCCTCTGTTTTTGGGTAATTCTATAGAAGAACAAATAGTGGCATTACTTGCCAAAGGAGACAAAAAGGCACTTGACCTTTTATATGCAAACTATGCAGACACTTTGTATGGAGTTATCTTAAAGGTGACTATCAATGAAGAAATAGCCCAAGATGCGCTTCAGGAAACTTTTGTCAAAGTATGGAAAAATGCAAAAAAATATGATTCCAAAAAGGCAAAACTTTTTACTTGGCTGTTCAGAATTGCCAAGAATACTGCCATTGATAAACTGAGAAGTTTCAACAATCGCTATGAGAAGGAAGTCCAAATTGATAAATCTGACGTATATATACTACCAACAGCAAATTTAAATCAAGATGTATTGGATTTAAAAGCGCATGTTGCAAGACTGGATGAAAAGTATCAAATTGTCTTGAAAGCCTTGTTTTTTGAAGGCATGACCCAACAAGAAGCAAGTGATGAACTTGACATTCCGTTAGGTACGATAAAGTCCAGATTAAAAATTGGGTTACGTGAGCTCAAAAAAGTTTATGACCCATAAACAGCAATACTATGGAAAAAAAATTACATACTTTTTTTCAGTCTGGTCTACTTGACAAGTACGTACTAGCTGAAACCTCTGCTTCAGAAAGCCTGAAGGTAGAGTATTTTATTAAGAACTTTCCAGAAGTTGAAAGTGAATATTTAAGGTTACAAGATCACCTTAACATATTGGCCAAAGCAGATGCAATTGAAGCTCCTGCATTTATTCTGGATAACATAAAGGAGGCTTTGAATGATGAATCCGTGCCTGTTATCTCCATGGATCGACGTCAACGTAAAACACCTTGGTACAGCATCGCTGCAAGTATTATTGCTCTTGTTTTTGCTGGTGCCTCATTTATGATGTATCAACAAAACAAGGAATTACGTACCGAAAATCAGGTTGTCGTTGATGAAGTTTTCGATTTGAGAGGCGATATTGAGGAAAATAACAAAAAACTTGATGACATCATGCGTCAGTTTTTAAAGCTCAATAATCCTGAAACCGAAAAGTACGTTTTACGAGGTAACGAACGTGCCAAGGATTTAAAAACTGTAGCTTATATCAATGCCGAAGAGAAAACCTCAATGATTGATGTTGTCTCTCTACCTCAGCTTCCTGAAAATCACACTTATCAGATTTGGGCTGAATTACAGGATCGCATGGTTAATCTTGGTATATTAGATCCTTCGCAACGCGAATTGCAATCCATTCCTTATATGGAAGACGCCTTAGGGTTGAGTATTACCATTGAACCCAATGACGAAAACCCAGAAGATAATGCAGTTGCAGAAATCATACTGAAAAACAGAAATAATTAATAGCACATTTTTCTACATTTAAAAAGCCATTTTCAAAATTTTGAAAATGGCTTTTGTTTTATGTATGGCATTCTTCTTGACCTATTTTTTATCAAAAAATGCCTTGTGAATAAATCCTGCCATAATTGCACCTGCAATTGGAGCCAACCAAAACAACCATAGTTGTGAAGTATACTCTGCTCCAGCAAATAATGCCTGACTTGTAGAACGTGCTGGATTGACTGAGGTATTGGAAATAGGGATGCTAATTAAGTGAATTAATGTAAGTCCTAAACCAATGGCAATAGGTGCAAAACCCTTAGGTGCTCTTACATTTGTGCTTCCCAAAATGATGAGTAGAAAGAACATCGTTAATAAAAATTCGGCTACAAATACAGCCATTAAACTGTACTTTCCTGGAGATAACTCATCATAACCATTTGAAGCAAAACTGCCAATCTCCACAAAATCAGATTTTCCTGTTAGAATCAAATACAAGGCTCCTGCTGCTACTGTTGCTCCAATAACCTGAACAACAATGTAACCAATCAAATCTTTTACAGGAAACTTTCCCGCTGCCCAAAGTCCGAGTGAAACTGCAGGATTAAAATGCCCTCCCGAAATGTGTCCAACAGCATAAGCCATGGTCAATACTGTCAAACCAAATGCCAATGCTACACCAGCAAAACCGATACCTAATTCTGGGAATGCAGCTGCAAAAACTGCACTACCACAACCACCAAAAACAAGCCAAAATGTTCCGAAGAATTCTGCTAATAATTTTTTCATAATTGATAATGTTTAGTTAGTTAAAAATTTTAATGTATTAATTCTAAGACACTTAAACAACTCTAAAAGTCACATAAAAAGGGATTTATCATTTATTAGGTATAAATTAAGAACCAAAACCTTCAGAAATACCTATCTTTGCATAAATTCATTTTCAATGAAACTTATATTAATTACCCTTATACTTTTAGGCTTGGCGGTAGCAGGAATTGCCATCAAAATATGGGCAAAAAAAGATGGGAAGTTCGCAGGTACTTGTGCGAGCCAAAATCCAATGCTCAATCAAGAAGGAGAAGCCTGTGGTTTCTGCGGTAAAACTCCTGATCAATTTGAAAATTGTAACGAACCTCAACACACCTAATCTTCATTGTTCATGCTAGAGGTGCTTTTGTGCATTTTTATTGCAGTTGTTGGGATTCAACTGATTTATTATGGACTAATTTTCGGAAGGTTTCCGAATCGAAAAACCAAAACACCCAAACCCAAAAAAATTGGTGTTTCTGTACTTATCTGTGCAAAAAATGAAGCAGAGAACCTCAAACGACTTCTTCCTTTGCTCGTAAAGCAAAACTATGACACATTTGAAATAGTACTGATCAATGATGGATCGACAGATGACTCCTTAATCATCATGAACGATTTCAAAAAAAACTATGATAACATTAAGGTTGTTGATGTCAAACCTGTTGAGAAGTTTTGGGGAAACAAAAAGTATGCGCTCACCTTGGGCATTAAGGCAGCAAGTCATGATTTTCTATTGTTTACAGACGCTGATTGCCAACCTATGTCAAGTCAATGGATTTCATATATGAGCAGCCACTTTACAAATAAAAAATCCATCGTAATTGGTTATGGAGCCTACGAAAAAGTGAAGGGTTCATTGTTGAACCTTCTCATTCGGTTTGAAACTTTTATGACAGCAGTTCAATACCTTTCCTATGCAAATATTGGCTTACCATATATGGCAGTTGGAAGAAATCTAGCCTATCGAAAGGAGCTATTTTTTGAGGCTAAAGGATTTATGAATCACATGGATGTCATGTCTGGTGATGATGATCTTTTTATCAACCAAGTCGCAACTAAAGACAATGTTGCCATTTGTATTTCTGAAAACAGTTTTACCACATCTGAGCCTAAACGAAGTTTTAAATCCTGGATACTTCAAAAGCGACGACATGTTAGTACGGCCAGCCATTACAAGTTTAAGCATAAGTTTTTATTAGCTACATTTTACAGCTCTCAAATCCTCTTTTGGATATTGGCTATCATTTTAGGTGTTTCACTCTTTCAATGGAAAATAGTCATAGCACTTATCGTACTGCGCTTTACTGTACAGTATTTAAGTCTTTACTTTGCAGCAAAATCGCTTAAAGAAACGGCTATTATCCTATGGCTTCCATTTTTGGAAATCATCTTGATTAATATTCAATTCTTTATATTTATCAAAAATCTCAGTTCAAAACCTAACCATTGGAAATAAAAGATGCCATAGAAAAAGCTAAGCAAAATGATCAGATTGCTTTTAATTTTCTATTGGATAGCTTTTGGAATATTGTTTACGGATTTCAGCTTAAAAGAACACAGAATGAGAACGATGCTGAAGATATTACCATACAGACCTTCTCAAAAGCCTTTGATAAAATAAGCACATACAATGACAAGTATGAGTTTCAAACTTGGCTGATTACCATTTCAAAGAACATTCATATTGATCTAATACGAAAACAGAGGTCTACAATTTCTGGACAAACCAATAGCAGTGAAGAAGATGATTATCACAGTATTATAGATGATTCTCCCAGTGCCGAAGACAAATTAATAACAGAACAAAACTTGGCTAAACTTCTTCGCGATATTAAAAAGTTAAAACCGCATTACCAAGAAGTTATCAACCTGAGATACTTCCAAGAATTGAGCTACAAAGAAATTTCTGAACAACTCGATGAACCCATGAACAATGTTAAGGTCAAACTATTGCGTGCAAAAAAACTTTTGGCTGAAATAATTAAGGATAATAATGATTTTCAGCCTTAGAAAAATTGGTCCTGGCCTGTTGTTTGCTGGAGCTGCCATTGGTGTATCCCATCTTGTACAGTCTACTAAGGCAGGAGCCGAATTTGGTTTTGGACTTGTTTGGGCATTGCTCTTAGTGAATTTATTTAAATATCCGTTCTTTCAGTTTGGACCTCGATACGCCATCGCAACTGGAGAATCGCTTTTGGATGGGTACCAAAAATTGGGGAAAATAGTCCTTATATGCTATTTTGTACTGACTTTTGCTACTATGTTTACCATTCAAACGGCAGTAACCATAGTCACTGCTGGTTTAGCAACTTCTTTATTTGGAGACCAGATATCAATAGAATTATGGACACTCATTATCCTAGCGATTTGCTTCATCATACTCATTGTTGGAAAGTATGGCTTTCTTGATAAACTTATGAAGGTCATTATCCTTACTTTGACCATTAGTACCATTGTAGCCGTTGGCTTTGCAGTCCAAAACACCTCCAAAACACCAATAGCACTCACACAAGTATTTCCAAACACGACAGAATTAGTATTTCTGATTGCATTTATGGGATGGATGCCTGCTCCTTTGGATATTTCCATTTGGCATTCCCTTTGGGCTATTGAGAAGAAAAAAACAACATCCGAGTTTAATGTAAAATCATCTTTGTTCGATTTTAATGTTGGATATATTGCAACAATCATTTTGGGACTAGGATTTTTAAGTTTAGGTGCCATGGTCATGTTTCAAAGTGGAGAGGATTTCAGTGAAAAAGCAGGTGAATTTTCGAATCAACTCATCTCCATGTATACAAAAAGTTTAGGTAATTGGTCCTATATCTTAATAGGAATTGCAGCATTTACAACGATGTTCAGCACAACATTAACGACTTTGGATGCGTCTCCAAGAGCCATGGCTAAAACCACACAGCTACTTTTAGGAAATACAATAAGACATACCTATTTATTTTGGATATTGGTCTTAATTTCAGGAACAAGTTTAATATTCCTATTTTTCTTATCAGAAATGGGCCTACTCATAAAATTTGCAACAATCCTTTCGTTTTTGACAGCTCCTTTTTATGCTATAATTAACTACAGACTCATCAGTAGCCAACACACTCCAAGGGAATGGCGACCATCAACTGCTATGCACATTTTAAGTTGGTCTGGTATTGCTTTTCTTATTGGATTTAGTATATGGTATCTCAGCATACTTTAAACCTAAATAAGAATATACTTCGTATCTTTGTAACCTATTAGAAAACCTTATATGGATACTAAAATTGTTGCACAACCTGAAGTTAAACGTGAACCAAAACCTAAATGGCTTCGTGTAAAACTGCCTACTGGAAAAAAGTACACCGAACTAAGAGGTCTTGTTGACAAGTACAAGTTGAATACCATTTGTACATCTGGAAGCTGCCCTAACATGGGTGAATGTTGGGGAGAAGGTACTGCTACATTTATGATTCTCGGAAATATTTGCACGCGTTCCTGTGGCTTTTGTGGTGTTAAAACAGGTAGACCTGAGACTGTAGATTGGGATGAACCTGAAAAGGTTGCGCGATCAATTAAAATCATGAGCATTAAGCATGCCGTGTTAACCAGTGTTGATCGTGATGATTTGAAGGACATGGGAAGTATTATGTGGAGTGAGACAGTTAAAGCCGTCAGACGGATGAACCCTAACACAACTCTAGAAACACTTATCCCTGACTTTCAAGGAATAGAAAAACATATTGACCGTATCATTGATGTGGCTCCTGAAGTTGTCTCCCATAATATTGAAACTGTTAGACGTCTAACACGTGAAGTACGAATACAGGCTAAATATGACCGTAGCCTTGGCGTGTTGAAATATTTGAAACAACAAGGACAACGTCGTACAAAGTCTGGTATTATGTTAGGTTTAGGTGAAACCCGAGAGGAAGTTATTGAAACGCTTCATGACTTGAGAGCCAATGATGTCGATGTCGTTACTATAGGCCAGTATTTACAACCAAGTAAGAAGCATTTGCCAGTTAAGCAATTTATACAGCCCGATCAGTTTGACGAATATAAACAGATTGGACTTGAGCTTGGTTTCAGACATGTTGAAAGTAGTGCACTCGTGAGATCATCGTATAAAGCGCAAAAACATATCAATTAATGATCCGAATTGCCATTAATGGATTTGGTCGTATTGGCCGTCGAGTTTGCCGACTTATTCAAGAAAGAAATGACCTTGAGGTTGTGGCTATAAATGATTTAGCCGATGCAAAAACTTTAAGCCATTTGCTAAAGTACGACAGTATTCATGGTGTTTCCCCTCATCATATCACTGCAAAAGACAATGGCATCTGTATAAACCAAAAGACCATAACATTACTCAACCACAACCATCCTAAGGATATTGATTGGTCACCTTATGCTGTGGATATTGTTATTGAATCTACTGGGAAATTTAAGACTTCTGAGCAGCTCAACCACCATATTAATAACGGAGCCAAGCGAGTCATTTTATCAGTTCCGCCTGTTGAAGATGACATAAAAACAGTAGTTCTTGGCGTTAATGAGCATATTATTGCTGGAGACGAGCTTATCATTTCAAACGCTTCTTGTACGACCAATAATGCAGCACCAATGATTTCTGTGATCCATAAATTATGTGGTGTTAAACAAGCCTACATCACTACAGTTCATTCCTATACAACTGATCAGAGTTTACACGACCAACCGCATCGTGATTTGCGACGTGCTAGAGCTGCTGGCCAATCCATTGTCCCAACGACTACTGGAGCTGCAAAGGCACTGACTAAGATTTTCCCAGAATTATTTGATGTTATTGGTGGTTGTGGCATTAGAGTTCCAGTAGCCAATGGCTCATTAACAGATATTACCTTCAACGTTGAGCAGACCGTGAGCATCGATGATATAAACGACGCATTTGAACAAGCTTCTAAATCCTACTTAAAAACAATTCTTCAATATACTGAAGACCCAATTGTCTCTATAGATATTGTTGGAAATACCCATTCGTGCATCTTTGACTCCCAAATGACCTCAGTCATTGGAAACATGATAAAAATAGTAGGTTGGTATGACAATGAAACAGGTTATTCTGCTAGAATTTTAGATTTAATCTGCAATTTATCGATGAAATTGTAACTTTTATCGAATAAATATTTATATTTGTCCAAACGAATGTGACAAATCATGTCCCAAATTAGATTTTACATAGTTGCTTTTTTATTGAGCTTGTCCTACGTAACATTCGCTCAAATAGATACATCAGAAGACATTGATGTCTTACAGATGCGTATCGTAAATACCATTACCCAATCTGATCTAGATCACGAAAGAGGTGATTATTTTAGTTCAAAAGATAATCTTCAAAAAGCCTTAGATCTTGCCAACAGCATTGATGACAAGAAAAGTCAAGGCATTATTCATGCTAAAATAGGCCGATTTCAATTTACGGTTAATGAATACAAGAAAGCCTTGGTTTCATTAACCAAAGCTGCCGAGTTACAACGCGAACTCAATGATAAAGCGAATCTAGCGACCACATATAGCATTAAAGGAGCTCTTCATGCAAGTATGGAAGAGTACAAAGATGCCTTAGAGTATTTCAAGTCTGCCAAAGCGCTCTATGAAGAAGAGGACTTAACCGCAAAAATTCCTGAGATCACCCTTAACGAAGCCAAAGTCCACCTTCACCTTAAAGACTATAAGACTGCAAAAGCTTTACTGGAAAACACTATTGTTTCCTCCAAAAAAAACAATCAAAATACCATTTTATCAAACGCTTTGATTTACAGTGGCAAGGCTCTTGTTAACTTAGGCAATCATGAGCAAGCCATTACTTTGACCAAAGAAGGACTTGATGTTGCCAATGCTTCAAATGATATTGAAAATATTAATGAGGCCTATTTAACCTTGAGTGATATCTATGAGAATTATGGCGATTTTGAATTAGCTCATAATTTCCTGCAAAAGCACGTGACACTTTCAGATTCAATATTGAACATTCAGCGTGCTAATCTTACACCAGAAAAGCGTGCCGAATTCCTGGACACGTATAATGCTGCCGAATTTCAGAAACTAAAAACCAAAGTAGAAGAGCAAGAATCAGATAGTAACTTGGCCAAGATCACCACAATTTTGAGTATTGCCTTAATTACTATTTTGTCGTTGTTGACCCTATCGCTTTATAAAAACAACAATATCAGGCTCAAGTCCAATAATATGTTGCAGGAAAAAAATGATGACCTGATCGAAGCCATGAAAAAAGCAGAGTTAGCTTCAAAGACAAAAGCTAATTTCCTATCTACGGTTACCCATGAGCTGCGAACACCTTTGTATGCGGTTACTGGTTTGACCAATATGCTATTGGAAGAAAAACCAAATCCGGAACAAATTCCGCATTTAAAATCCTTAAAATTCTCTGGAGATTACCTTTTGACATTCATCAATGATATTCTTCAAATCAATAAGATTGAAGCCAACAAAGTTGAGCTGGATCCTGTGTTATTCAATTTGAAAACCAAAGTTGAAAATGTGTGTTCTGCGCTTAACAATTCGGCATTAGACAACAATGTCATAATGCACTATGATTACCAAAAAGACTTACCAGAGACATTTATTGGTGACAATCTAAAGATCTCGCAAATCCTTATCAACCTCATCGGTAATTCCATCAAATTTACTAAGGATGGTGACATTTGGGTAAGAGTCTACAGCATTGGTAATGAAGGAAATGACTATACTTTACGATTCGAGATTGAAGATAATGGTATAGGAATTTCAAAGGAAAAACAAGATAGTATGTTTGAGAGTTTCTCCCAAGGCTCTATACAAATCAATAGAAAATACGGTGGGACAGGCCTAGGCTTGTCTATTGTTAAAGGTCTTATTGAAATACTAAAAGGAAAAATCTACCTCAAAAGTGAACTCGGAAAAGGCACCACGTTCTTCTTTGAAATTCCGTTAACCTACGCTCCAGAAACTGTTAAAATCGAAAAAGAAGATTATTCTAAAAACATTAGCGAATTGGACATTAGTAACGTAAGGATCTTGATTGTTGAGGACAACAAGATCAATCAAATGATCACCAAGAAAATTCTCAATAAGATGAATCTTGAATGTGATATTGTAGATAACGGAGAAGCTGCCGTTGAGAAAGTCAAGGAAAATGACTATAGTGTCGTTTTAATGGACATTCACATGCCTGGCATTAGTGGATTAGAAGCTACCAAGATCATTAGAACTTTTGACAAGGAACTGACTATTTTTGCATTGACCGCAGTGACACTTGAAGACAAGATGCATGAATTTGATGAAGCTGGATTTGATGACATCATTTCAAAGCCATTTAAACAAGAAGACTTCGAAAAGAAATTATATGAAGTCTTGGCCGAAAACCAAAACTCTACCGCTTCCATATAAACTATGAAGCACCTACAAAAGACCTAATACTATTTATAAACGTCTTTTCATTAGTCAATTGAAATACAATGGGCAAATAAAACAATGGTGTCGTTGCTTCATTGAACGCATCTTTTAATCTCATGTAATCCTTTTCAGTTGTAAGGATGAATTCCTTTTCATAAAGCTTATCAATTTCTGAAGCCGTAAACATATGGTGGTCCTTAAACTTAAGATGCTCAAAATCCAACGACTTAGACCTCAAGTAGTTTACCAATGGTTCAGGGTTTGCAATCCCAGTAACCAAAGTGATGTTGCGATTGCCCAATGTTTCCAATAGCATCTCTTCCTTAGCATTGATAACCGTATTTGAATAGGCGATTGTACTAAAAAAAACCGTTTGATGTGATAAGGGATTTAATTTTTCTTTTAGGCTTTCCTGTTCTGAATCAGATATGGTATCCGGACATTTTGTGACCACTATAATATCGGCACGTTTTGCACCTGACTTCGGCTCTCTTAAATTTCCGGTAGGCAACATCATATCATCACAATACAAGTTATCATAAGAAGTAAGCAAGATATTGAAACCTGCCTTGACCTTTCGATGTTGAAATGCGTCATCCAATAAGATGACCTCAGGTTGTCTTTGCTCCATAAGCTGTTCGATTCCATGTTGCCTGTTAGCATCGACACTTACGATAACATCCTTGAATTTATGATAAAACTGAAATGGTTCATCGCCTAATATCTTGGCATTCGAATTAGAATCGGCAATTATAAACCCTGAACTTTCCCGCTTGTAGCCACGGCTTAAGGTTGCCAATGTATAGTCATTCTTCAATAGACGAATTAAATATTCAATCATTGGAGTTTTTCCTGTACCTCCAACACTCAAATTGCCAACACAAATAATAGGTAATGGATAAGATTTTGACGATTTCCAACCCATATCATACAGTTTATTCCGCAACCATGTAACGAGGTAATACAAAGGCACAAAAGGAACAAGTATTTTTCGGAGTAGCTTCACTAGAACGAAGTTAATATATTATACCAAACAAACTACAAAATACACTAAATCTACTTGTTCATTTTTCACCTTGCTTCATTGTAAAATACTTCCGTAGCTGACACTATGCAAGTATTTTACCGCTTCGAAAGATAAAAAAGCAACTACGCATCTCAAAGTGCATTTTATAATTCATTTGGTATTATATTTGTTTTTAAACCAACACCGAAAATAATATGATTGTTCAAGATGTTATTTACCAACTGGAAACCATAGCACCATTGGCATATGCTGAAGATTTTGATAATGTAGGGCTTTTGGTGGGTAACAAAAATGCGGAAGTTTCGGGTATATTGGTCACACTTGACACCCTAGAATCTATTGTAGATGAAGCTATTGCACTGAATTGCAATCTTATTGTGAGCTTCCATCCGATTATCTTTAAAGGTATTAAATCGCTAACCGGGAAAAGTTATGTCGAGCGAACCGTTTTAAAAGCCATTAAACATGACATCGCAATCTACGCCATACATACCGCTTTAGACAATGCCCAAAAAGGTGTCAACGACATCATATGCAATACACTCGGTTTGAAGAACAAGCGCATTTTGATTCCGCAGAAAGGAACCATAAAAAAATTAACGACTTATGTTCCGACAGAACAAGCACCTGCTTTAAGATCTGCACTTTTCAATGCAGGAGCCGGAAATATTGGCAACTATGACAATTGCAGTTTCAATGCTGAAGGTAAAGGTACCTATCGCGGCAATGAACATTCTAATCCAACACTCGGTAAAAAAGGCGAACTGCACGAAGAAAATGAAACCCAAGTATCGGTAACATTCAACAAGCATGTAGAATCTAACCTCTTAGACACCCTATTTAAAAGTCATCCTTATGAAGAAGTTGCTTTTGAAATTACAACGCTTGACAATTACGACCAAACCATTGGAATTGGAATGATAGGAGAACTTGAGACTTCACAACCTTCAATGGAATTCTTTGAGTTTGTAAAAACAACTATGAATACTTCCTGCATAAGACATTCTGAAATCCATAAAGCCAACATAAAAAAAGTAGCTGTTTTAGGAGGCTCAGGAAGTTTTGCTATTGCTGCGGCAAAACGAGCTGGTGCAGACGTGTTGATCACAGCCGATTTAAAATACCACGATTTCTTTTCGGCTGAAAATAAAATCATACTCGCAGATATTGGACATTATGAAAGTGAACAGTTCACAAAAAACTTTTTAGTGGACTATCTCTCAAAAAAAATTACTAATTTTGCACCTGCCTTTGAGGCAAGTAAGATCTTTTTATCAAAAATTAATACCAATCCGGTAAAGTATTTATAATTATGGCAAAAAAAGCAGAAGCATCTGTTGAAGAGAGATTAAGAGCACTTTATGATTTACAACTTATTGATTCTCGCATTGATGAAATAAGAAACGTTAGAGGTGAATTGCCTTTAGAAGTTCAAGATCTAGAAGATGACGTAGAAGGTTTAAATACAAGGCTTGAAAAGTTAGCGACAAGTCTAGAATTGATTGACGATCAAATAAAGTCAAAAAAGAACTTAATTGAAGAAGCAAAGGCCCTTATTAAAAAGTATACCGAACAACAAAAGAATGTTAGAAATAACAGGGAATACAATTCGTTGACAAAAGAGGTAGAGTTCCAGGAATTGGAAATTCAATTGGCAGAAAAGCACATTAAGGAATTTAAGGTACAAATCGAACAGAAAAAAGAAGTGATCGATGAAACCAAGGAACGCCTTAAAGACCGTAAATCACATTTAAAGCACAAGCGTGCCGAATTGGACGATATCCTTGCTGAAACCCAAAAAGAGGAAGAAGCACTTATTAAAAAATCGGATGATTTTCAAAAGAAGTTGGATGAGCGTTTGGTAAATGCTTATTTGCGTATCAGAAATAACGTTAAAAACGGACTTGCTGTCGTGCCAATTGAAAGAGGTGCTTCAGGAGGTTCTTTCTTTACGATACCACCACAAATACAAGTTGAAATCGCATCTCGAAAAAAAGTAATTACAGATGAGCATAGCGGTCGTATTTTAGTTGATGCAGAACTAGCACAAGAAGAAAAAGAAAAAATGGAAAAGATGTTTGCCAAACTTTAAGGTCATCTTTTCAATCAGTTTAACAAAAGCCTCTAGTATGATCTAGAGGCTTTTTTTATCTAAACCTTAGTTTTTAATAAAATTTTCACATTAAAGTCTTAAGGTTTTGATGACACATACGACTTAGTGAAAAACAAAATCCATGAAAAACATACTATCAACCCTAGTACTGGTTGTCTTATTTAGCTGTCAAAACAATGCACAAATCAATGAAAAACAACAAGCGGTTATCAATGCCGAACCGATTGTTGTGCCTTTAGAAAATGGCAAAGCCAGAGCCTATTTCGCCAGTGGGTGTTTTTGGTGTGTGGAAGCGGTCTACGAAAGTGTCAAAGGTGTTGATGAAGCTATCAGTGGCTATTCTGGTGGTTTCACAGAAAACCCAACATATGAGTTGAGCAACACAGGCGCAACTGGTCATGCCGAAGCTGTAGAAGTTATTTATGATCCAAATGTTGTAAGCTTTAAGACTTTAGTCGATGTGTATTTTGCGTCTCAAGACCCTACACAAATTAATGGTCAAGGTCCTGATAAAGGCTCGCAATACCGCTCAATTATTTTCTATCAAAATGACGAACAGAAAAAGATTATAGAAGACAAAAAGTCTGCCTTGAGCAAAATATTAGATGCAAAAATTGCAGCTGAAGTCTATCCGTTCCAGAAATTTTGGAAAGCTGAGGATTACCATCAAAACTACGAACGACTACACCCTAACCAAGGGTATGTTAGAAACGTATCCATTCCGAGATTAAATCGTTTTAAAGCCAAAATGCCTGAAGTTCTAAAGGAAAACCATTAATTCTAGTAGTCCTTTCAAAGGTAGCCAAACCTATTTGCTTGCCTTTATCTCAAAAATCAAAGGGTACAATTGGTCCTTAGTTGCATACAATCCTGAATCACTCTTTATGAGATTAGGTAAAACATCATACGGACTCTCATCATGCTCATTCAAATAATCGATTCGAAGTCCAGCTTCAATAAGCGCATTGACAACTTCGCTCAAACCGTGATTCCAACCATATTCCTTACTGATCATTTTAGAATCACCATCAGCATAAGTGCCTTCATATTCTTCATAAATCGCTTCATCCTGCATATAACCGTAACGCATAACGGGTTGTTCACCTAAATAATCGAACATCCAAACTATAGGATGGAATTCGACCATATAAAATGTCCCTCCAACCTTCAATCGTTCAGCAATCATCCTTGCCCAAGGTTTTAAATCGGGTAACCAACCAATAACACCATAACTAGTAAAAACAATATCAAAGGTCTTGTCCACATGTTTTGACGTATCCAAAACATTGCAGCACACAAATTCAGCATTTAAATTCAACTCTTGGTTTAGGGATTTTGCCAAAGCAACACCTTCATCACTCAAATCAACACCTACACACTTGGCTCCCATCCTACTCCAACTTAAGGTGTCTTGACCAAAATGACACTGTAAATGTAACAACGATTTATCCTTCACATCACCAAGCGCTTGCAGTTCATATGGCATTAATGATGACTTCCCGTTTTTAAAAGCTTCTAGATCATACATATCACTTTCCGAATGGATTTTCACTTTTTCATTCCAAGTGTTGCGATTTACCTCAAATTTATCTTCGTTCATGGTCTATTGATTTTTCTGATCTAAAATAGTAATAACTTCGGAAATGATCGACTTTTATATCTTTGACAAAAAAGAACAACAAATGAAACAATTATTAGCTTTTATGTGTGTTTTCTCACTTTTGTACTCATGTAAACAAGAAACGAAGCAAGCACAAATTCCTATTGATAGCAAAACTACCATAACAGAAGCTCCTACGATTGCTGAAAAAATTGCCAAAGCCCATGGTATAGATCACTGGAAAGATATCAATCGCATCACCTTTACATTCCAAGTTGATAGAGATGACAAAAAAGGAGATGGCAGAGCTTGGACTTGGTTTCCAAAAAAGGACAGTATCATCATGAAAGCTGGAGAACAACAGGTCACCTATAACAGACAACGCCTTGATTCTGTTCCTTCAAATGCTGACAAGGCATTTATCAACGACAAGTATTGGTTGTTAGTGCCTTTTCAACTCGTTTGGGATGAAGGCACTACAATTTCCGAACCCTCAAAAGCCAATGCTCCGATTTCTAAAACTGAAATGAACAAAATCACATTAACCTATGGCACTGAAGGAGGCTATACACCTGGAGATGCTTATGACATCTTTTTTGATAATGATTATCTGATACGAGAGTGGATTTTCAGAAAAGGCAATTCTCCTGAACCAAGCATGATCACAACATTTGAAAATTATAAGGATTTCAATGGCATCTTAATCGCCAAGGAACATAAAAATGCTGAAGGCAATTTCAATCTGTATTTTTCCGACTTGAGCATAGAATGAAATCATGGTTCCAAATCGTTAAATAAATTATAAAAATGTAAAACGAATGTCATCAAGACATCCAAATAACGACTCAAGGACGTATATAAAGTATACAATCCCGCATTTGCGTCCATATATATTTAAAGCGCTTCAATAATTGAAGCGCTTCTCTTTTTTGTTAATTCGCATAAAAATCAGCCAACAAAACCTTTATCAATATGAGCACCATCACAATAAGGCTTATTATGTGACGCACCACATCTACAGAAGGCAGTGGTTTTATTTTTTGTTTCTTCTCGACCGTCTTTATGTATCACCTTTAGGGTTCCATAAACCAATAACGGTCCATCTTTTAACACTTCAATTTTGGTTTCCAATGTTTCAGCTTCCTTATGCTCTTCATCCGTCATGTAATAGCTTAATGCTCCTGAAGGACAAGCTTTAACTTGTGCTACCAAAGCATCGGTTGTCGCTGCATCGATTTTAATCCACGGACGCTCTTTGGGCTGAAACACCTCACCCAATCCTCGAACACAAATCCCTGAATGAATACAGGCATCAGGCTTCCAAACGATGGTGACTTCACCATTAGTGTATTCTTTTGTTTTTCCCATATTCACATTTCCCTCTGATGGGAATCGTTTAAAAATTGAACTTTGTTTCTTTAAAGATAATGAAATTTAGGTTAGGTTTCCTTTCTGTCATCTTGTGCTATTGTCCTACCATTTTTATTCTTATTTTTGTTAGACACCATTAAATCAATACACCTTGTCTAATTATAAGTTAGGTCTTGATTTCGCCAAAGAACAGGACCAAAATGACGTATTTTCTGCATTCAGAACACAATTTCATATCCCTAAAGATGACCACGGAAATGAACTCATTTACATGACTGGGAATTCTCTAGGATTACAACCAAAAATCACAAAAGCATACATTGACCAAGAGCTTGAAGATTGGGCAAATCTTGGTGTTGAAGGTCATACTGAAGGCAAGCATCCTTGGCTGCATTATCATGAGTACCTTACAAATACCATGGCTGAAATCGTTGGCGCCAAACCCTTGGAAGTTGTGGTAATGAACTCGCTTACAGCCAATTTACACTTTATGATGGTGAGTTTTTATAGACCAACTTCCAAACGCTATAAAATTCTCATTGAAGCTGATGCTTTTCCAAGTGATAAATATGCTGTTGAGTCCCAATTGCGTCATCATGGTTATAACGACAAGGAAGGTTTAATTCTCTGGAAAGCTCGTGAAGGAGAAGAATTGGCGAATTATGAGGATTTGGAATCCATCCTAGAATCCCAAGGTGATGAAATCGCACTTATCATGATTGGTGGTGTCAATTATTACACAGGTCAATTTTTTGATTTGAAACGCATCACCAATCTAGGTCATCAACATGGATGTGTTGTTGGTTTTGATTGTGCACATGGTGCTGGAAATGTACAACTTAATTTACATGATTCTGGAGCCGATTTTGCCGTTTGGTGTACTTATAAATATTTGAATTCTGGACCAGGAAGTTTATCAGGTGCTTTTGTACATGAGCGCCATGCCCATAACAAAAAATTAAACCGTTTTACTGGTTGGTGGTCGCACAACAAGCAAACCCGTTTTAAAATGCGTGATGAATTCGACCAATTACCTGGTGCTGAAGGTTGGCAGCTCAGCAATCCGCCAATCCTATCCATGGCAGCAATTCGCGCCTCCTTAGATATTTTTAAATCAGCTGATTTTGAAAACTTATGCCAAAAATCCAAACATCTCACAGGCTATTTCGAATTCCTTTTGAAGGAATTGAACAACCCAAATATCAAAATCATTACGCCAAGTAATCCTGACGAACGTGGCTGCCAATTATCAATCCAGGTGAAAAATGCAGATCGGAGCTTGCATAACAAACTCACTGAAGCTGGTATCATTACCGATTGGAGAGAACCTGATGTTATTCGTTGTGCACCTGTTCCGTTATACAATTCGTTTATGGATGTATATGGTTTTGTTGAGCGTTTAAAGGCTATTTTAAATTAAATAATGAGGTTCTGAAATAGGTTCAGAATGACGAATATATGAATAGACAACAAAATATATTAATTATTGGTGCAGGTCTCTGCGGAAGTTTACTCGCACTACGTCTAGGACAAAGAGGTTATAATGTCACCGTTTATGAAATGCGCCCAGACTTAAGAAAAACTGATATTTCTGCTGGCAGATCGATCAATTTGGCATTTTCCGACCGTGGAAATAAAGCCATGAAATTAGTTGGCATTGAAGACAAAGTAAAAGCGCTGTGCATCCCAATGAATGGACGTATGCTTCATGATAAGGAAGGGAATACCTTCTTGTCCAATTATAGTGGTCGAGATTACGAATACATCAATTCTATTTCGCGAGGCGAACTCAATGGTTTATTGCTTACTGAGGCTGAAAAACATGACAATGTAACTATACATTTTAATAAAAAATGTAAATCGGTTGACTTTGAAAATACGACTGCGCTTTTCGAAGATTACCACACTAAAGATCGGTTTGTTGAAGATGCTGATGCCATAATAGCCACTGATGGTGCAGGTTCAGCGCTCAGAAGAAGCTATTATCTTGAAAAGAAATTCTTATTTAGTTTTAGTCAGGATTGGCTAACCCATGGTTATAAGGAATTATCCATTCTTCCTGCTGAAGATGGTGGTTATAAAACTTATAAAAATGCCCTTCATATTTGGCCACGAGGTGATTTTATGTTGATTGCCTTACCAAATTTAGATGGGAGTTTTACGGTGACTTTGTTTTTGAGTTATGATGAAGGGCCTTATAATTTCAATAATCTTACGACTCCAGAAATGGTTACAGAATTTTTCCAAAAGGAATTTCCAGATGCTTTAGAGTTAATGCCAAATTTAGTGGACGATTTTTTTGAAAATCCAACAGCACCATTAGGAACAGTAAAATGTTCACCTTGGCACTATAAAGGCAACACCTTACTTATGGGAGATTCGGCACATGCTATTGTACCGTTTTACGGACAAGGCATGAATGCTTCATTTGAAGATGTGGTGGAGTTTGATGCGGTTTTAGAACAACATGAAGGTGATTGGGAAACAGTATTTTCTGCTTATGAAAAGAGAAGGAAGAAAGATACCGATGCCATTGCCGATTTAGCGATTGATAATTTCCACGAGATGAAAGATCATGTCGGTCAAGAGATTTTTCAGGAAAAACGAAAAATCGAAATGGCTTTAGAAAGCACATTTCCAGAAGATTATTCTTCCAAATATAGTTTAGTAACCTTCAATGAAGATATAGGCTATCGTGAAGCGAT
>JAUIMB010000014.1 GCA_030432635.1 Bacteroidia bacterium
ACACATGTTCATAACATTGATATCTCATCATTTTCTTCTTCATCTACAGGTAATTCTGAAAATAGACCAGTAAATATTACGGTTATTTATTGTATAAAATATTAGTAATGAAAGAACACATATGATTTGTTTACACAAGTCCCTATATCTATTAATAAAACATAATTGAAGGGTATCTATTAATTCAATTATATTTTGAGCGAAAAAGCCGTTTGTAGGGAACGGCTTTTTTTTTAAAACCACTTGATGGTTGCATTGGCTATCTTTTCTTTCAGTTTTGTGTACGGAGGAAACAATGCATAGGTTGGTGTTAACATATGTCGCTTTAAAACCGATCGTGCATTGCTAAACTCCTGAAAACCAAAAAACCCATGGGACTTCCCAATACCACTATTGTTAGAGCCTCCAAAAGGCAAATTATGATTGGAATACTGCAAGGCATTACTATTGATACAAGTACTTCCAGCTCGCGTGTTTTTTAAAACCGTATTGATGAACTTACGGTTTTGTGCATAAATATACAAGGCAAGCGGTTTTTCTTTTGAATTGATATAACCAATCAGTTCATCTGTTTTGCTAAAGGTTTTGATTGGTAGTATAGGACCAAAAATTTCCTCATTCATAAGTGTGGAATCCTCTGAAAGGTTTGAAATCAAAGTTGGCGAGATATAATTTGAATTAGCGTCTATATCACCTCCAAACTCCAAATTGGCATGTTTTGCTTTTGCATCCTCAATAGCGTTCACTAAACGCTCAAAATGTTTTATATTGACTATGCGACTGTAATCTTCTGAGGTTTTTGGATCTTCGGAATAAGATTGAATGACTTGGTCCTTAAACGCCTCTATAAATTCCCTTTTGATCGATTCGTGGATTAAAATGTAATCTGGCGCAATACAGGTTTGGCCATTGTTCAGAAATTTTCCCCAAACAATATTCTTGACTGCCGATTTGATATCTGCTGAATCATGAACAATGGTTGGCGACTTGCCACCTAATTCTAGAGTCACAGAGGTCAAATGAGCTGAAGCAGCTTTCATCACAATTTTACCAACGGTAGGAGATCCTGTAAAAAAGATATGATTGAAGGGTAATTTCAATAATTCCTGAGAGGTTTGAACGTCACCTTCCACCAAAGCCACTTCGTTTTCATCAAAAAGAGCTTTTACCATTTTTGCCATGACAGCAGACGTATGTGGTGTCATTTCGGAAGGTTTTATAATAATGGTATTTCCTGCTGCAATAGCAGGAACTAATGGTCCGAAGGTCAAATTCACGGGATAATTCCATGGTGAGATAATCAAACAAACACCTTTGGGCTCATACTTAATGTAAGATGATGTTCCTAGCAAGCTCAAAGGTGTATCGACTCTGTGTTTCTTCAACCAGTCTTTCAACTTACCAATCGTGTGCTTGATTTCTTTGACCACAAGATAGATTTCCGTAAGGTCGACTTCAATTTTAGGCTTTTTAAAGTCTTGATGCAAGGCTTCTGCAATCTCATGTCGATACGTTTTTTCTAAAGCATTTTTTAAGGCCTTCAGCTTTTTAATGCGTTGTTTGTAAGATGAATTGCCCACATAAAACTGATGTTCTTGTTGTGACTTGAAAAGTGAAGCGTAGGGATTATTGGAATAGTTCATTGGCCGTTATGGTAAAAGTAGAAAGATACAAAAATTCCAATCCCTCATTTCTTCGACCATATTAAAAAAACCATCGATAAACTGCAATTTACTCAACAGAATCGCTTGAAACCCTTATAAACAAAGGGATTGAAAAATGTAATACCAATTTTATCGTTGAAATGCAGGTTCAAAAACCACTTATCTGATAAATTTACTACTTCATCCACTACCGTATTTACTGGGCCGCAAGCCGTTTTTGTGTATTTCATCGATGTTTTTTGCGTAGGATTTCATCTTATCTAAAAATCGGCCGTTTTCGTCCAAAATATTCAATCTCAACTGCATTCCTGTTGTTTCTTTGAACTGAGTTTAAAACAAAAACCTACAACGATTATGAAAAAATTAATAGCCATCTTAGCCCTAACACTTTTACCAATCCTTTCAATGGGACAAACTGCTACTACAGAGGTAAAGACTAACGATACTATTGAAACCGTAATCGAAAAAACAACGCAATCCCAAAACGTAATCAAGACAACTTCGAACTCTAAAGTTAAAATGCAATTGATGAAATTAAACACAAAAAAGAATCGTGAGATCATCAGCATTAAAGCTTACAGAAAGAGTTTACAAATAAAAGTAAAGACCAAAAAACTTTGCTAAAATAAATGTGCTATTAATCAGAAAGTCCGGAACATATGTTCCGGACTTTTTTTTATTTAGGTGTTTTGGAAAAAGTTTGGGCTATGACAATTCCAACTCTCCTCTAGCCTCTTGCTCCTTAAACTTCTTGACCAACTCCAGGGCATCAGGAATCACGTCGCTACATAATATAATGAGTGAACCTTTTACGGCGTTTTTAACCGCATAGGTAATTGCTTCTTTTTCTGAAGGGATAATGGTCGTCTTTTTGTTAGGGTCTTTCATTTTAATCCCATCGTTCAACATTTTGATGAGCTCCTCTTCTGTTTTACCTCGCAACCGTTTATCTTGACGAATGATAATCTCGTCAAACATTTCGGCAGCAATAACACCCATTTCGTTGTTATCCTCAACGCGTCGGTCTCCAATACCAGCTATAATTCCAACCTTTACGGTAGCTTCAAGTTCATCGGTAAACTTTTGCAAAGCTCTCATTCCTGCAGGATTGTGGGCATAATCCAATAGGATGGTAAAGTTTTCAAACTCAAATAAATTCAAACGTCCTGGAGTTTGGGATGCCGAAGGAATAAAGGTTTCCAATGCTGCTTTCATATCTTCGATACTAATCCCTTGAACATGTGCGGCCAATACTGCTGCCAAAACATTCTGAATCATAAATTTTGCCTTACCACCATAAGTCAACGGAATGTCTTCGGCTTTCATGATACGCATTTTCCATTCACCTCTACAAATCGTGACATAGCCATTTTCATAAACAGCGGTTATGCCATGAAGGCGTTGCAATGCCTTTACTCTTGGGTTGTTTTCATCCATGGAAAACAAAGCCACATTACAATTAACGCTTCGTCTCATATCATAAACCAGGTCATCATCAGCATTTAAAATGGCATACCCATCAGGCAAGACCGTTTCAGGAATGACACCCTTAACTTTGGCCAACTGTTCAACTGTATGAATTCCCTTTAACCCTAAATGATCGGCAGCAACATTGGTGACAATACCAACATCGCATTTCTTAAATCCGAGTCCAGCTCTCAGGAGTCCACCACGAGCACATTCCAATACGGCAAAGTTGACGGTAGGATCTTTAAGTACAAATTCGGCACTTGCAGGACCTGTACAATCACCTGTCATTAACAATCGATTTTGGATATACACACCATCACTAGTGGTATAACCAACACGATAGCCTTTCATTTTAGCCATGTGGGCAATTAAACGTGACGTTGTCGTTTTGCCATTGGTTCCAGTGATAGCGACAATAGGGATGCGTCCTGTATCACCTTTTTGCGGGAATAATTTATCGATCACTGGAGCAGCAACATTTCTTGGTAAACCCGTTGTTGGTGCCAGGTGCATTCTAAATCCAGGACCAGCATTGACTTCAAGTACAGCGCCTCCTGTTTCAGAAAGCGGCTTAGAAATATCGGTTGTCATGATATCAATTCCGCAGATATCCAGGTCAATAATTTTCGAAATACGCTCTGCCATACTCACATTAGCAGGATGTACAATATCTGTTACATCTTCTGCCGTACCTCCTGTACTCAGATTAGCGGTATCCTTGAGAATGACACGTTCACCATCTGGAATTACAGATTCTAAAGTATAGCCTGCATCCTTGATAATGGTTTTGGTCGGGTCATTCACAGTAATTTGCGTAAGGACATTTTCATGGCCATAGCCTCGTCTTGGGTCACTGTTTACCTCATCAATAAGCTCTTGAAGTGTTGATGTCCCATTTCCGATGACATGAGCTGGTGTACGAATCGCAGCAGCCACTAATTTATGATTGATAACCAATAATCTATAATCATCTCCAACAATAAACTTCTCTACAATAATGACACCACTTCGAGAACTCTCCTTCGCTTGTCGGAAAGCCTCTAAGGCCTCATCATAGTTTCGGATATCTACTGTAATTCCTCTTCCGTGATTACCATCAATAGGTTTTATCACCAAGGGATAGCCAACATAATCACAAGCTTCTTCCAAACTGCGCTCACGTCGAATAATATCACCTTTAGGCACTTCAACTTCTGCCTGTTCCAACAAATATTTTGTGTCTTCCTTATCACATGCTAGCTCTACACCTATGCTACTGGTTTCACTGGTTACAGTAGCTTGAATACGCTTTTGGTTAGCACCATAGCCCAATTGGCACAATGAATATTTATTCAATCGAATCCAAGGAATTCCTCGTGCTTCTGCTTCGGCTACAATTGAACCTGTACTCGGACCCAAACGGTCTGCTTCACGAAGCTCACGCATCTTTTGAATATCTTCACTAAGGTCATAGTCCTCACCAGCGATCAATGCTTCACAAATTCTCACGGAAGCTTCAGCAGTGTAGCGTCCAACAGATTCTTCCATATAAGCAAAGACCACATTATAGACACCTTCTTCACCGTAACCTCTAGTTCTTCCAAAGCCAACATCCATTCCTGCCATGGTCTGAAGTTCGAGTGCAATGTGCTCTATGATATGTCCCATCCACGTACCTTCTTCCACACGTTGAAAAAAACCACCTGGTTCACCAACTGAACAACGATGTTCGTACATTCCTGGAAACATCGCTTTGAGTCTTTCATAAAATCCGTCTACTTTATTAGACGGTCGTTCTTCCATTTCCTGAAGATCCAAGACCATTACAATTAATTTATGTCTCCGAACCGACCAATAATTTGGTCCTCGCATTGCATTTATGCTTCTTATTTCCATATTGAGTTGGTTTTTGTTAGTGAAAGATTATAAATATAGTATTTTTCAGAAGAAAATTTGGCTTATTTTTGCTCAATATTCTATGATAAAAATTATGCAGAAGATAAAGGGAACTTTAATACCTATTGGCGGAAATGAAGACAAAGGTATCGAGGAAGATGAAATGTACACCTTAGAATTTATTGATGATGGTATTTTAGCGCATGTTGTAAAAGAAGCAGGTGGAACCGAAGCTAAAATCGTTATCATTCCAACGGCATCAAGTATTCCAAAAGAAGTAGGGAAAAATTATCTCACAGCATTTGAGACACTTGGTTGTAAAAACCTAACAGTCTTGGATATTCGTTCAAAAGATGATTCGGAAACTGATGAGGCCATCAATTTGATCAAAACGGCAAATTGTGTCATGTTTTCTGGTGGTGATCAATCCAAGATTGCAGATAAAATTGGTGGAACGACCATCCATTCAATCTTAAAAGAACGTTACCAAAATGAAAAAGGCTTTGTCATCGCAGGAACAAGTGCTGGAGCAATGGCTATGGCCAATGAAATGATTGCTGGTGGAAGTGCTACTGAATCTTTTGTCAAAGGTGCTGTTCTCATGCGTGAAGGTTTAGGTTTAATTCCTGAGTTGATCATAGACACCCATTTTATTAGGCGTGGACGCTTTGGAAGACAGTCGGAAGCCATTGCGAAATTCCCAGATTTATTAGGCATTGGTCTTGCTGAAGACACAGGAATGATTATAAAAAACGGAAATGACTGTACAGTCATCGGTTCGGGAATGGTTATTCTATTTGATGGAAGCAAACTAACCCACAACAATGAAAAAGTACTTCGGGAAGGTACTCCAATGACTATGGCAAATCTAACGGTACACGTATTGTCAAATGGCGATCAATACGACATTAATAAGCGTAAGGTCTCTGTACTGCCTATTGAAGCTCCGTTTATTTAAACAGGTAGTCCTAAATTATTAGGCTACTTGTATATAGCAATCTGTTCATCGCCTTCAGAAGTCTTACTTGCACGATACATGCCTTCGGTATTGAAAGGCATTGCGATGTTCCCTTTTGCATCCACAGCTATTAATCCTCCATCGCCTTTTATGTCCAAAATACGTTTATTGATAACTTCTTCGGAAGCAGCCTCTAAACTCATTCCTTTGTGTTCCATTAAACACGATACGTCATATGCCACAACACCTCTAATAAAAAACTCACCACTTCCTGTGCATGACACAGCACAAGTTTTGTTGTTCGCATAATTTCCTGCACCAATCATTGGAGAATCACCAACACGTCCCCATTTTTTATTGGTCATACCTCCTGTGGAAGTTGCTGCTGCGATATTTCCGTGTTGGTCACAGGCGACTGCTCCAACCGTTCCAAACTTGGAATCTTTCTTTACCGAATGATCTAACTGAAAGTTATCTGTGTCCTTAATCTCCAGCCACTGTTTGTGACGAAACTCATCATAAAAATATGAGACATCCTCCAAGGTATAATTGTGTTCCTTGGCGAACTGCATAGCACCTTCTCCAGCCAAAAACACATGTTCACTTTTCTCCATGACATCGCGTGCCAAACTTATTGGATTTTTGATTCCAGAAATTAAGCTTACCGCACCTGCATTCAAGGTTTGTCCATCCATAATACTGGCATCCATTTCATGGCTTTCAGTGGCTGTAAACACAGATCCCTTTCCAGCATTGAACAAAGGTGAATCCTCCAACGCCTTGACCGATCCTTCCACGGCATCAATGGCAGTTCCTCCCTGTTCTAAAATGGTGTAACCAACATCTAAAGCAACTTTTAAATCATGTTTATATCTGGCTTCTAACTCTGGAGTCATCATTCCCTTTACTAAGGTTCCTGCTCCTCCATGTATCGCTATCGAAATGGTTTTCATTGATTTTTTCTTACTTTTAGAACTCATCCTGATTTTTCGGTTTAACCGAAGGTGAGCTGAAATTTATTCTGACTAGGTCCTTTTTGAAAGTCATAGCTATTGGCTAAGATCAAAAAGTAACGAAATATCGGCAAATTTGAGACATTTTTCAGGAAATAGAAACTGTTAAGGTGACTTCTTTAATAAACATCACAAAAATGAATAAAAAAATCTGTATTATCGCTTTGATCATTACGAGTTCTTTAGGTTTTTCGCAAATCCAATTAGACAATACACTGGTATCCGAACGCGTTGTAGCCACTAATCTGGACGTACCTTGGGATTTGACCTATGGTAATGATGGCTGGATATGGTTTACCGAATTATCAGGACGAATAAGTCGCTTGAATCCAGCCACTGATGAAGTTCAGCTTATTCATACAGTTCCCGATGTTGAAGTGTTTGGTTTTAGTGCTGGCATGCACTCTATTGTGCTTCATCCGGAATTCCCATCAACACCTTATGTGTATGTGCATTACATGAACAGCACAACGACTTCAAAATTGGTGCGTTACACCTATGGCATCGACAGCAACACACTTTCTAGTCCTTTGACACTATTGGACAATATTCCAGGAAGTGTCTCCCATAATGGTTCTAGAATGCTTATTTCAAATGATAAGCTGTTCATTAGTATTGGAGATGGCTATGTTAATCCTAGTACATCCCAAGACCTTAATACCCTTAACGGCAATATGCTTCGTTTGAATCTCGACGGAAGCGTCCCTTCTGACAACCCTATTCCTGACAGTTATATTTGGTCTTTCGGACATCGAAATCCGCAAGGCCTATGTCTCGGAAATGGAAAAATGTATAGCTCAGAACATGGTACTTCGATTGATGATGAAATCAATATTATTGAAGAAAATAGAAATTATGGCTGGCCAAATGTTCAAGGGTTTTGCAATACAGCATCTGAAATGACATTCTGTACCAATGAAAATGTCAAGGAACCTATCTGGACATGGACTCCAGCTATTGCACCATGTGGTATGGACTATTTTGATCACCCTTCTATACCAGAATGGCAGAATTCGTTGCTATTAGCCGTGTTGAAAGATAAGAGAATTATCCAATTGCAGTTAAGTGCTGATGGGAATTCCATTTTAGAGGAAAACAGCTATTTGATCAACGCCTATGGACGTATTAGGGATATTTTGGTTACACCTGATGGAAGCATTTATTTTTGCACCTCCAATCATGATTACACAGGGACACCTTCAGCAGATGATGATAAAATTATTGAGCTTAAAAATGACAATCCTCTTAGCATTGCTTCGGTCGAAGACATCTCTTTCAGTGTTTTTCCAAATCCGTCAAACGGAATATTCACGCTCGAGTTTGATACAATTATAGATGCAGAATACAGCATTGAAGTTATATCAGTAAATGGACGTTCTGTATTTAAACAAACTATTCAGGGAAGTTCCTCAACAATTCATGCAAATACTTTAGCCTCTGGACTCTACTTTCTGAAAGTCAATAGCTCCACCGCTTCAACCATTAAAAAACTTGTCATTAAGTAGTATATTGATTCTATTATCCGTAAAAGAAACGCCTAACTTTTTGTAGCTTTGATATTCATGTTAGTTCGAGTGCAATTGGGAGTTGTTGCAGTGTAAATGACCTCTCGATTTGATGCGCAAGTTGTTGTATAGAGATTAATTTTCAACCAATGCTCGAAGTGACCATATAATGAATCATTAATTTGTAGCAATGTCAGACCAAAAACGACTTTTTCTAGTTGACGCATATGCCCTTATTTTCCGTGGTTATTATGCCTTTATAAAAAATCCAAGAATCAATTCCAAAGGTGAAGACACTTCGGCCATAATGGGTTTTATGAACTCACTTTTAGATGTGATAAAACGCGAGCGACCAGACCATTTGGCAGTTTGCTTTGATAAAGGTGGTAGTGCTGATCGTGTAGAAATGTTTGAAGACTACAAAGCCAATCGTGACGAGACACCAGAAGGTATCAAAACAGCTGTACCATACATTTATGAAATCCTAAAAGCCATGCACATTCCAATCATGGTAAAAGAAGGTTATGAGGCTGATGATGTCATCGGAACTCTCTCGAGACAAGCCGAAAAAGAAGGTTATAAGACCTATATGGTAACACCTGATAAGGATTTTGCACAATTGGTGACCGAGAATATTTTTATGTATCGACCTGTTTTTGGTGGTGGTTATGAAACATGGGGAATTCCTGAGGTTCAAAAGAAATTTGAAGTTGAAAGTCCACTACAGGTCATTGATTTCCTCGGAATGATGGGTGATTCTAGTGACAACATACCTGGACTTCCAGGTGTAGGAGAAAAAACAGCGAAGAAATTCATCAACCAATTTGGAAGTATGGAAGGCTTATTAGCCAATACCGATCAACTGAAAGGTAAGATGAAGGAAAAAGTTGAAGCGAATGCTGAATTAGGTCTTCTCTCCAAGAAATTGGCAACCATAATGCTCGATGTACCTGTAACTTTTGATGCTAAGGATTTTGAACTAGATCATCCAGATATCGATAAGGTAAAACAAATCTTTCAGGACCTTGAATTTAGACGACTCACTGAAAATTTCCTTAAAACCTTTACTATAGATACCGAAGCTGAAATCAAAAGCGAAGCCGAAAAAGCAACTTCGAGTTCAGCTTCATCTACACCTTCATCTTCAAATTCAAAAACGGTTGGTTCTGGTCAATTTTCATTGTTTGGTGCTACAACGTCCAATAGCGACCCAAATTCCGACTCCGAAAATGCTACATATACTAGAAAAACAGCTGAATCCACATCCCATTTTTATCAAAGTGTGGCCTCTGGAATGGCAACAAAGTTGTTTGTGAACAATCTGTTGAATCAAACCTCAGTGTGTTTTGATACTGAAACGACAAGTATCAACCCGTTAGAAGCTGAACTCGTTGGTATCGCCTTTTCATGGGAAACAGGAAAAGGGTTTTATGTGCCTTTTCCTGAAGACAAAAACGAAGCCCAAGGTTTAATAGAGACTTTAAGACCCTTTTTTGAGAATGAGAACATCGAAAAAATCGGTCAAAACTTAAAGTATGACATTAAAGTTCTTGCCAAGTACAACGTCGAAGTAAAAGGCAAACTGTTTGATACCATGTTGGCGCATTATTTGATCAATCCTGACATGCGACATAATATGGATGTGCTATCAGAAACCTACCTCAATTATACACCTATTTCAATTACGGAACTTATTGGAAAAAAAGGAAAGAATCAACTCTCAATGCGAGATGTTCCACTTGAAAAGCAAACTGAATATGCTGTTGAGGATGCCGATATTACCCTTCAGCTGAAGGAACATTTTGAAAAGGAGTTAGGAGAAGCAAACACAAAACAATTATTTGATGATATTGAAATTCCATTGCTACGTGTTTTGGCTGCTATGGAGCTTGAAGGCATTAACCTGGATAAAGATTTTCTAAATACCCTTTCTGATGAGTTGACCAATGATATTTCTGAATTGGAGAAAAACATTTATAAAGCTGCTGGTGAGGAGTTTAACATTGCATCTCCAAAACAGTTAGGTGTGATTTTATTTGAAAAGATGAAACTGGTCGACAAGCCCAAAAAGACAAAAACTGGACAATATTCTACGGCTGAAGATGTTTTGAGTTATTTGGCCAAAGATCATGCTATTGTTCAGCATATTTTGGATTACAGAGGACTTTCAAAGCTAAAAAGCACTTATGTTGACGCCTTACCGCTTCAAGTGGATGAAACAACAAACCGAGTGCATACAGACTATATGCAAACTGTGGCAGCTACAGGTCGCTTAAGTAGTAATAACCCTAATTTGCAGAACATTCCAATTCGAACCGAACGTGGTCGTCAAGTGCGAAAAGCGTTTATTCCTCGTGATGAAAATTACACCTTATTAGCGGCTGATTATTCCCAAATAGAACTTCGAATTATCGCTGCGCTAAGCCAAGAAGCAACCATGATTGAAGCCTTCAGAAATGGTGAGGATATCCATGCGTCTACAGCGTCTAGAGTGTTTAACGTTCCTATTTCTGAAGTCACACGCGAACAACGTAGTAATGCCAAAACAGTCAATTTCGGCATCATCTATGGCGTATCTGCCTTTGGCTTGAGCAACCAAACCAATTTATCGCGTTCAGAATCGAAAGAACTGATCGATACGTATTACGCTACCTATCCAAAACTGAGAAATTTCATACATGACCAGGTGGACTTTGCTAGAGACCATGGTTATGTGCAAACTGTTTTAGGACGACGTCGCTACTTGAAAGATATCAATTCAAGAAATGCTGTCGTACGAGGTGCAGCAGAGCGAAATGCTGTTAATGCACCAATTCAAGGTAGTGCTGCAGATATCATTAAGATTGCCATGATTAATATCCACAATAAACTTTCCGAAGGAAACTTTAAAACTAAAATGCTACTTCAGGTGCATGATGAATTGGTGTTTGATGTCTATAAACCAGAATTGGATGACATGAAAGTATTGATTAAAACCGAAATGGAAAATGCCTACAAGCTAGATGTTCCTTTAGATGTTGACCTCGATATTGGCGATAATTGGTTGGAGGCGCATTAATAATCCTTTCAATAAGACAGACAGTACCATATACCTAATACCTAATTGTAGGTATATGATTGATATCGCATTCCCTTTAGATTTGAGAAACGAAATTCTTGAGTCATGAAAACTTATTTCCTACCCTTATTGTGCTTTATATTTCTTGAAGGTGGATTGTTAGCTCAATCCATACATTTTGATACGGTTTTAAAAGTACCAACAACAGAGTTCAATGCAACTATAGATGCTACAGTTAATGGTGGTAATATTAGTTTTAACAGGGAATACAAGACAAATTGTGTAGGAACCTATGCCATACAATGGTCTTTTGACAAAGACATTTCCACGTTGCGAAACGGAGAGCAGTTCAACCTGACTATTACTTGTGCTAATTGTAACACGCCTTGCAGATTTAAATGGAAAATTGCCAACGCACATACCTCTGGTTTATCAGAAGCCTTAGTCCCAGGATACATTTACAATCAGAATATAAAACTTCTGAGTACTACAGCAGGTCCTTTTGGTGTTCATGACTGGACTCCAGGTCATAGTTCGCATACATACACCTTCATCTACGAGCAAAAAAAACAGGCACCAATAACGTCTTTTATGCTTGATTTTGGTGGCTATAAGTTGCACTATGTATTCCGTACAGCTTCAAATCACAATGATGAAACAGATATCATGGAAGGACCAAACTTAAGCTGCGTTTGGTCTTCGAATTTCGGCAATATCAATTGGCAAGAAGGATGGTATGGCAATCCAACCAAAACACTTTCAGGCGATTTACACCTTGAAAATGGACGCTATGTTTACCGAGGAACTTGGGGTCGCACCAATAGTTCATCATCAGGAAGTGTTGTATTTTACTTCTCAGAGAACAATAGGTCCTTTACGGGTTATTACACTCGAGGAACTGGCACTAAACAGTTCAATTGGAGCGGTCAATGGGATTGCAATTAAACAGGACCACTTTATTTAAATCACACGAAAATTCTCCCTTCTAATTTTATACCTTTTTGAAATCTAGTTAAAATTGGCGATATTGAGAACCTTAACCCATATTCCTGAATATGGAGAATGAGCATCTCATGTCTAAAGCACCCAACCCGAACACGACTCTTTCTGAAGATAAGAAAGCAGGCAAACATGCTGATTTGGCCTTCCACTATTGGCATACCATTAATTATTTCATCGGACTCATAAAATCTTCTGAATTGAAAGCTGGTTTGATACTTTCATTTTATGGGATCATACTCAATTTCATATACAGAAACACCAATACAATTCTAGACCAATTTAACAATCAAATCCCAGTTTATCTGCTGTTAGGTCTATGGTTATTGTGTACTATGATTTCAATATATTACAGCATTCGAACGTTTATACCAAGAATAGAAAGCAATTATGAAGACAATGTATTCTTTTTTGGAGATATAATTTCAAAGTATGGAGACATTAAAGCGTTTTCCAAAACATTTTATAATACCAGCGTCAATAAAGAACAACGTTATGATCAAATGGGACAACAAATTTATATTAATGCCAAGATTGCCGCGACGAAGTTCAAAAATGTTAACTTGTCGCTACGCTTTTTAGCAATTGGATTGATTCTTTTGCTCATTTTAGTCGTTAGCTATGTCATCATTGTAATTGCATAGCCAGCTTCTCAACACAAAGGACCATGACCTTAAATCCTAAACAAGATTTCCAAAAATTGCCTAAAGCAGATGTGCACAACCATCTTCATCTTGGTGGTTCCCAAGTGAAGTTTAAGGCACTTTATCCTGAGGCTGATATAAAGTTTCCAAAATTTTATGACGGTTTATCTGGCATGATTGATTTTATCTACAATCACTTAAACACTGTAATGTTAACAGAACAGGATGTTGTCAATTTTATGGAAATCGCCATTGAAAGTGCCATAGATGACAATGTCAAGTTATTGGAGGCTAGTGTGGATGTTGGACTGGTTCGATTTTTTGGAAATTCCGTTGAAAATCTTATTCATACTATTAAAAAGCTTAAAAATAAATATCAAACCCAAATAGACTTTCGTCCCGATCTTGGCTTTAACAAAGACTTGAGCTTGGAAGACGCATATACCCATGGCGTGAGTTGTTTGATGAGTGGTGAGTTCAATGGTATTGACCTTTATGGCAAAGAAGACAATCAAGATTTACGCACATTTGCAAGACTCTATGATATGGCGCGCGATCATGACCTGAAAACGAAGGTTCATATTGGTGAGTTTTCAAACCATGAGAGTATTGAAGACACCATACATTTGTTGAAGCCTGATGAACTTCAGCATGGTATAAGTGCAGTAGATTCTCAAAAAACGATGGATTTGATTCTCGAAAGTGGCATTCGGCTAAATGTTTGTCCGTCGAGTAATATTGCCTTAGGAGCTATCAAGTGCCTGGAAGAACATCCGATAAGAATTTTATATGACCATGGCATCAATCTTACTATAAACACAGATGATCTCATTTTATTTGATGCTACAATCTCAGATGAGTTCAATAAGTTGATGGATCTTGGTGTATTTTCCTACGAAGAATTAGATGAAATACGGTTGAATGCCTTTATTTCAGAATACTAGTTAGTGCCTTTTCATGTCTTGCAAATAACCTGACTTTACTTTTTCACAAATTATCTAAATCTGGCTTTATCGTAATTGTAGCTGTTATGGAAACATCGGTTATAAACTGAACTGGATTATCAGAAACCGAACCAGAATAATAAAAAGCTATGACATGTAATTGACTAAGTGCTGCATTGACATTCGTGAAATCACCATCCAATGTAAACAATGTGTTGTTATTATCAGCTTGCGCTAAATTCGTTTGAACAGTATCAAATTCTTCTGCGCCTTGTCCTAGAGCAAAAACGATTTCACCTTCGACATGAGCGTCCTGATTACCAACAACCTCTTTGTAGAAATAACGAACTGAGTTTATTTCAATTTTAGTGATTTCATCTGCGCTTCCGAGGTACTCCATTACATTTGGATCTGTCCTATAATCCCAAAGACCTGTATTGGATTGGAAATCTACAGCATTCTGTGAAGCATCATTAGGCACATTAACTTCTAACTCGGTAATAAAAGTTGATTGCACCTCAAATTCTTGTTCAAAAAGTTCTTCCGCCTCATCACAACCCATCCCTAAGGCTACAAGCAACAGAAGATACACACGTGTTTTCATGATGATAAAAAATTATAGCGGACATTGAATAAATCCTGAAATAGCCTCTTCCTCACCTGTCACAGTATGTACCACTGTACCCTCAAAACTCATACTAGAACTTATTCCTGAATCTACAAGATCTACAGTTCCTGAAAACCCTAAATACGTATCTACTGCGACACCATTTGATGCCACTTGTAAAATAAAGTACGCATGACTGGGTTGGTCCAAATTATCCCTCAAGTTAAAAGTACCTGTAGTACAGACGCCTTCATGGGTAATGGTAACCGTGTAGGACAAGCCGTCCAATTGATAAAACCCAGAATAGGAACACGATATATCCAATCCAGTATCTGACTGAACATTACAACCACCACTGGCATCATTAGTCACACCCAAAAAGGTGATAAAGTTGTTTGATGTTCCATCTGTTGTTCCATCGTCGTCATCAGAGCATCCACCTCCTTGGAGAACAATAAAAAGTGGAATCATTAATAAAAGTTTGAATTTCATAATAGAATTTTTAATTGCTGTTTTTGCATATCAAAATTGGGCAAATCGTCGGTTCTAAATCGGTTTTGGTGGCATCACCACATAGATATCACAACCAACACTTCCAAAACTATATGACGTCCCTTAGATTTCATATACCTAATGTTAGGTATATATTTTTTTAGGACATGGATTTACCTTTGGTAGTTTAAAGAACTTATATCTTCAGTAAAATATTTAGTAACTTTAAGCTTAGCTATTGGTTTTTCATGAAATTAATTTACGTTTTATCCTTTCTGTTTGTTATATCGATAAGTGCTCAAAACCCAAAAATTGATAGCCTCAAAAGCATTGCGGATAATTCAGAAAACACCTATGAGGCAGCAAAAGCTTTTTTGCAACTGGCAAAGCTTCATGAACGCATTGATTTAAACCAAGGAAAGGCTTATGCTTTGAAAGCATATCTTTACAAAGATGATGATTCATTATTGGCTGAAACCAATAATCAACTCGGCAGATTTCAGTTTTATGCTTCGCAATTGGATTCGGCATCCTATTTTTTTGAAAACACTAAAGCCATACTTAAGAAGCTGAATGATAACAAAAGAATAGCTGTAGTCAACATTAGCCTTGGAGCCATTCATTTACGTCAAGGTGATTATAACAAAACCATATCCACCTTGACCGAAAGTGCTCGCTATTTTGAAAAGTCTAAAGACTCGCTCAATGCAGCCAAATGTTATAGTAACATGGCTAGTGCATTTGCAGAGTTGGAACTATTTCCCAAAGCCATCGAATATAGTGAGAAAGCATTACAGATTTTCAAACACTTGAATCAAACACACTTCACAATAATCACCTTGCCCAATCTGGCAACACAATACTACAAAAATGGAGATACCTTAAGAGCTATTGATTATAACGATCAAGCTGAAAGACTCGCTAATGAAATTGGTGACAAACGGTCTTTATCCATAATATATAACAATCTTGGAGATCTGTACTTAGACAAGGATTCTGAAAAAGCCAAAACCTATCTTGAGAAAACCATCCAATTGAAAAACGAACTCAATCTAAGATCGGGAATTGAGGTTGCCCAGAGTAATTTAGGCTATATCCACTTAAAAAAAGGTAATTATAATGCAGCAATTTCCAATTTCAAAGCTGCAGCCTCAAAAATAAAAGGAAAACAATTGGTCTTTGTTTATAACAATTTGCGAGACGCCTACAAAGGATCTGGTAATATGAAAATGGCTTTAGAGTACGCTGAGAAATCAAGCAAGCTAAATGACAGTATCCTAAGTTCTGAAAGCCAAAAAAATTTCCTCGAAATACAAACCAAGTACGAAACCGAAAAGAAAGAGCATGAAATACTACAGTTAAAGACCGACAATTTAACTGCTAATTATAAACGCAAACAGAATAGAAATCTCCTCATCGGTTCTCTTTCTGCTTTGGCGCTTACCTTAATTCTCATATATGTACTTCAAAAAAACGCAAAGCGGAAACGCATTATCATGGAACAGGATTTAACCATACAAGAGCAAGCGTTCCATCAGTTGTTAAAGTCCCAAGAACTAGAGGGTATTGATGCTATCATAAATGCACAGGAAATTGAGCGCTCAAAAATGGCAGCCGATTTACATGACAACCTTGGCAGTAAGGTAGCCACTCTTAAATTATATCTGGAAAGCTATGATGATCAAAATGACTTCGCAAAGTTTTATGACAAGTTGAAAAAACTAATGAATGACACTTATGACGAAATTCGTAAGATTTCAAAAAACAAAAACTTCGGAGCGGAAATCAATAAAGGACTTATTCCTTCTACCAAATTGATTGCCAAACAAATTTCCGAATCAAAAAAAATAGATATTAGTGTTAATAATATCGACGTGAACAAGCGTATAGAGAACACGTTGGAAATACAAATCTTCAGAATTATTCAAGAACTATTGACCAATATCATAAAACATTCGAATGCTAGCGAAGCCAATATCCAATTTTCAGAACAAGAGAGTACCTTAACCATAATGGTCGAAGATAATGGTAAAGGGTTTAATCTCAACACCTCAAAATCTGGAATTGGCCTAACCAATGTTGAAAAACGTATAGAAAAAATGAATGGTGAAATCGTAATCGATACATCAGAAGGCAATGGAACAACTATTATACTTAATATTCCGTTATGACCATAAACATTATTATTGCAGACGATCACCAATTGTTTATCGACGGTATAAAATCCATATTGTACAAGGCAATTGACATCACAACCATTGGTGAAGCCAATAATGGTCTGGAAGTTCTTAAATTACTTGAAGATGGAATAACTCCAGATGTAATCCTTACGGATATTAGAATGCCAATAATAGATGGTATCCAATTGACAAAAACCATTTCTAAAACCTACCCAAATTTAAAAGTATTGGCATTGAGCATGTTTGATCAAACTGCTGACGTGATAGAAATGCTCAATGCAGGCGCCAAAGGTTATGTTACCAAGAATGTGGATAAATCTGAACTAATCGAAGCATTGCATACCTTGGTTAAAGGCAATTACTACATCAGCAAAAATCTCCCTTTTGACATTCAGGACTGGTTTGAAAAGAAGCTAGGACATGCCCAAGAATCCAACTTAACCAAACGTGAAACGGAAATACTCCAACTCATTGCTAAAGGCAGAACTTCAATTCAAATCGCCAAACACCTCAAATTAAGCAAATACACTATTGATACTCATCGAAAAAACATACACAAAAAGTTAGGTATAAAAAGTAATACAGGTTTGGTGAACTTTGCCCTGAACAATTTATAAAAACGAACACTTGGCTATAATCCTAAAAACCATCAAATAAAACACGCAACTGTGTTTGGTAATCAAATATTTAATCGTAAATTTGCAAACTCTTTTTGAGAGAGACATGTTTAACCTGTCACGCCTTTTGCGTGGCAATTAATAAAATTAAGTGTGGACACATTAAGCTACAAAACGATGTCAGCAAACAAAGCTACTGTAAACAAAGAGTGGGTTTTGGTTGATGCTGAGAATCAAACGCTAGGTCGTTTAGCTTCAAAAGTAGCAATACTTTTAAGAGGCAAGCACAAGACTAACTTCACACCACATGTTGATTGCGGAGATAATGTTATTGTTATCAATGCTGAAAAAATCAACTTAACAGGTAACAAATGGACGGAGAAGACATACATTCGTCACACAGGTTATCCAGGTGGTCAAAGAAGTTTGTCTGCGACAGAGTTGTTTGGGAAAAACCCAGCAAGACTCGTTGAAAAATCAGTAAAAGGAATGCTCCCTAAAAACAAGTTAGGTGCAGATTTATTCCGTAACTTAAATGTCGTTGTGGGTTCTGAGCACAAACACGAAGCTCAAAAACCAAAAGCAATCGACCTAAACCAAATTAACTAATGGAAGTAATTCACAAAATCGGCCGTAGAAAGACGGCTGTTGCCCGTGTGTACGTTGCCCAAGGAAAAGGTAACATCACGGTGAACAAAAAAGACATGGCGGTTTATTTTCCGACTGCAACCTTGCAGTATAAGGTAAACCAACCTTTAACCATGACTAACAATGATGGCAACTTTGATATTACAGTAAACGTTTACGGTGGAGGCATTACAGGCCAAGCCGAAGCGATCCGTTTAGCATTATCTCGTGCAATGTGCGAAGTAGATGCAGAAAACAGAGCAATATTAAAGCCAGAAGGATTATTGACAAGAGACCCAAGAATGGTTGAGCGTAAGAAATTCGGACAGAAGAAAGCGCGTAAGAAATTCCAGTTCTCTAAACGTTAATCCCATCTTTTTTATTATTCTGGATTTTCTTCGGAATATAAAAACACACAAAGCTGTTCTGGTCAAACATCAGAACAGCTTTAATTAAAAAACCTGAAAAGTTCAGGTACCAGTTTAGCATCTAAATGATCAAGGCGATCTGATAATACAGAGACCACTTGAGCATTGCTAATTTAACAGAACGTAAACTATAACAACATGGAAGCAGTAAAAGTCAAAGACTTACTCGAAGCAGGTGTACACTTCGGTCACCTCACAAGAAAATGGGATCCAAACATGGCTCCTTACATTTATATGGAACGTAACGGTATCCATATTATCAACCTATACAAAACACAAGCAAAAATTCAGGAAACTGGAGATGCATTGCGCAAAATTGCAGCCTCTGGAAAGAAAATCCTATTTGTTGCTACAAAAAAACAAGCGAAAGATATTGTTGCTGAAAAGGCAGGTGCGGTAAACATGCCATACATCACTGAAAGATGGCCAGGCGGAATGTTAACCAACTTCGTAACTATCAGAAAAGCCGTAAAGAAAATGGCCATGATCGATCGTATGAAGAAAGATGGAACATTCAACTCTCTTTCTAAAAAAGAGCGTTTGCAAGTAGATCGTCAACGTGCAAAATTAGAGAAGAACTTAGGTTCTATTGCTGATATGACACGTCTTCCAGGCGCATTGTTCGTTGTGGACATCAAACGTGAACACATTGCGATCAAGGAAGCTCAAAAATTAAACATCCCAATCTTTGCGATGGTCGATACAAATTCTGATCCTCGTGAGGTGGATTATTTAATTCCTTCGAACGATGACGCCTCTAAATCCATCAATTGTATTATGTCTGTGGTAACATCAGCAGTTGCAGATGGATTGGCTGACCGTAAATCGGAAAAAGCCGAGAAAGATGCTAAGAGTGAGAAATCGCCAGCAGCTAAAAAAGAAGTGAAAGCAAAAGTTGCCGTTGCCGCTAACGAAGAAGAATAAACAACTCTATTACACAAAAAAATCAGTCGTTTAGTTTTTATTCTTTCGAAATTTTAAACTAAGCGACTTTTTTAAATTTTATAACATTATGGAAAATACTGTAAAAATTACAGCCGCAGAAGTAAATAAATTAAGACAAGCTACAGGCGCTGGAATGATGGATTGCAAAAAAGCACTAGTTGAAGCTGGTGGTGATTTTGACAAAGCTATCGAAGTGCTTCGTAAAAAAGGTCAAAAAGTTGCTGAGAAAAGAGCCGACAGAGACTCTTCTGAAGGTGCTGCAATCGCAAAAGTAAATGCTGATAACACTTCAGGCGTAGCTATCGTTTTAGGATGTGAAACAGATTTCGTTGGAAAAAATGAAAACTTCGTAGCATTAGCAAACGAATTGGCTGAAGTTGCTTTAAATTATAATACTAAAGAAGAATTTTTAAATGCTGATTTCGGTGGCATGACTGTGGCCGAAAAACTAACAGAACAAACTGGTGTCATCGGTGAAAAACTTGACATCACAGCCTTTGAAAAACTTGACGCACCATACGTAGGACAGTATGTCCACATCAACAAAATTGCGGCTATAGTTGGTTTATCTGCAAAAGTTGATAACGTTGAAGTATTGGTTAAAGATGTTGCAATGCAGGTTGCTTCAATGGGAGCAACGTCATTATCTTACAAAGATTTTGATCCTGCTTATGTAGCTTCTGAAACTGAAGCACGTATTGCTGCTATTGAAAAAGACAACGAAGAGTTGGCGCGTTTAGGGAAAACATTGAAAAATGTACCTAAATACATCTCAATGGCTCAGTTAACACCAGAAGTTATGGCTGAAGCAGAAGAAGCTATGAAAGCCGAACTTAAGGCTGAAGGAAAGCCAGAACAAATCTGGGATAGAATTCTTCCAGGGAAAATGGAACGTTTCATTTCCGATAACACCACTCTAGATCAAGAGCAGTGCTTATTGGATCAGAAGTTCATTAAGGATGAGAAGAAAACTGTAGCCGAATATGTAAAATCTTATGGTGATGTTGAAGTTACCGGATTTAAACGTGCTACTGTAGGATAATCACTTTCCTTTCCATACAAATCAAACCTCTCTTCCCTGAGAGGTTTTTTTATGTCCAAATTCTACTTTTCTAAATTACAATTATGATTATATTTGCTAAACTTTCAACATAAATGATGAAGTACAAAAGAATCCTACTCAAACTTTCTGGCGAAGCACTTATGGGATCACGTCAATATGGTATTGACCCTGAACGTTTAGCAGAATACGCCAAGGATATAAAGGAAATTACCGATTTAGGAGTAGAAGTAGCCATTGTTATTGGAGGCGGAAACATTTTTAGAGGTGTTGCTGGTGCCATGAATGGTATGGATCGTGTTCAAGGTGATCATATGGGAATGCTGGCCACTGTAATCAATGGATTAGCCCTACAAAACGCCTTGGAAGACGCAGGTGTAAAAACACGTTTGCAAACAGCTATTAAAATCAATGAAGTTGCAGAGCCTTTTATAAGACGGAAAGCCATGAGTCATTTAAGTAAAGGTCGTGTGGTAATTTTTGGAGGAGGAACAGGCAATCCTTATTTTACGACAGACTCTGCTGCTGTTCTAAGAGCGATTGAAATTGAAGCTGATGTCATTCTAAAAGGTACTCGCGTAGATGGTATTTACACAGCCGACCCTGAAAAGGATCTTAACGCAGTTAAATTTGATCATATCTCCTTTGACGATGTCCTACGTAAAGGCTTGAAAGTAATGGATACCACTGCGTTTACCCTAAGTCAAGAAAATAAACTCCCAATCATAGTATTCGACATGAATAAAAAAGGGAATCTACTCAAAGTGGTTTCTGGGGAAAATATTGGTACCAAAGTCAATTTATAATATTTGGCTTATTTTTTGGTAGGCATTTTACAACATAAAGTTTTTAACTATGAATGAAGACATAAAATTTATACTGGACGCGGCTCAAGAATCAATGAATGCAGCATTAAAACATCTCGAAAAACAATTCGTAAACATTCGAGCTGGTAAGGCAAGTCCTGCAATGTTAGGTAGTGTCATGGTCGATTATTATGGTACGCAAACGCCTCTAAACCAAGTTGCCAATGTTAACACTCCTGACGGAAGGACCATTACTGTCCAACCTTGGGAAAAGAGCATGCTTCAGGAAATTGAGCGTGGCATATTAGTCGCTAATTTAGGATTTAACCCTATGAGCAATGGTGAATCGATAATCATTAATGTCCCACCATTGACCGAAGAGCGCAGACTTCAATTAACGAAACAAGCAAAGGCTGAAGCTGAAGACGCTAAAGTTGGTGTAAGAAACGCACGAAAGGAAGCAAACAATGATTTAAAAGATTTGGACATTTCTGAAGATCAACAAAAAAATGCTGAAATTGATATACAACAAATGACAGACAAGTACGTTAAAAACATTGACGCTATTTTTGAGGTCAAGGAAAAAGAAATCATGACTGTATAATCTTCAAAAAGCGACATATCCCAAGTCGCTTTTTTAATTCATTTCTTAAACCACCACAATGCATAAGTTTTGTTGTATAGTTTTCATGACTCTATTGACTTGTGCATTACATTCACAAGAATCCATTGCGACAGGTGATTCAACCAAAGTCGCGAAAGACTCGTTACGAAAAAGAGCATTCCTCAGACAATTGGGCAATGGGTTTTTCCCAACCAAATTTGTTAATGTAGACCTCAAATACCTCATTAAGTACAATCAATACGAAGGCCTGCGAACAGGTATTGGAGGTGAAACGAGTACTGACTTCTCTGAAAGGTATAGGATTAACAGCTATGTCGTTTATGGGTTTCGCGACCATAGATTCAAATACAAAATTGGTGGAGGATTTCGCGTTAACAAGTCGACAAACACATGGGTAAATCTATCCTATACCGACGATTTACAAGAATCTGGTAGCTCTGTGTATTTGACTGATAAGCGATTCTTTTCTTTTTTTGAACCACGCTTATTGAACATTGACCTTTTCCATAAACACATAACCAAGGCGGTTTCAATCGAACATCAATTTTCCAATCATTTGGTCAGCGAAGCTGAATTCGCGATTAGTAAAATAGAACCCACATATGAGTATCAATTTAATGTTGACGGTCGATTATTTGAACAATTTGATATTAGTACAGGAAAATTAGCATTACAATGGAGCCCTTTCAGCACGTTTGAAATTGTGGAAGACGAAGTGAACGAAACCAAAACCGGTTACCCTAAATTTTCATTGCAATACACCAAAAGCATTAAAGGTATTGCCAAAAGTGATTTTAATTTTTCAAAAGTGGATTTTAGAACCGTACATCGTTTTGTTTTTAATAACGACGTTTTTACCGAAGCGACTTTGAGCAGTGGTTTTGCTATTGGCAAAACACCACTTACTCATTTGTACCATGCTTATCCCAACAATATCAATAAGGAAACGGTATTGCAACGCTTTTCTGTAGCTGGAATTAACAGTTTCGAAACCATGTATTTTAATGAGTTTTTTTCAGATCGATTTGCAACTTTGCAAATCAAGCATTTCGTAAAACCTTTTAAAATCACTGAGCGATACAGACCTCAACTCGTTCTTATTTCCCGATTCGCCTTGGGTGATATGAACAATATCAATCGACACCAACATATTTCCTTTGGAACTCTTGAAAAAGGGTACTCTGAAGCAGGTTTCGAAATCAATAGATTACTTTTTGGATTCGGACTCAGTTTTGCCTATCGATATGGTGGTTACCACTTACCTTCCTTAGCAGATAACTTTGCCGCAAAATTCACTTTTAACGTAACGTTATAATTGTGATAATATATTGCTTATTTAAGTACTTATACCTTGCTTTTTGCTAACTTTGCGCCTCGTTTAGTTCGCACATGTTTAAATTATTCACAAAAGATTTTTGGGAAGTTGTTGCACGACTGATTTTACGCAACAAAATAGGCATTCTTATTGCCATTATTCTGGCTACCCTCTTCTTTAGTTACCAGTGGAAACATATGCGATTCACCTATACGGAAGCTAATTTGCTTCCAGATGACCACGATGTCAACCTTACCTACAATGAGTTTTTAGAGGTTTTTGGTGAAGAAGGGAATTTGATTATTCTTGGTGTCAAGGACTCTACCCTTTTTTCTGTGGAAAAGCTAAACGCCTGGAATCAACTTTCAGAAGACTTTAAGGCATTCGATGAAGTTGAAACAGTCGTGTCTATCGGTGATTTGCAAAAATTGGTGAAAAACAACTCCGAAGAACGCTTTGACCTTGTGCCTTTTATCAAGGACTCCATAACATCTATTGAACAAATTGATAAGCTCCAGGAAGAGTTGTTTAAAAAATATCCCTTCTACGACAACTTCTTGTTCAATGCAGAAACCAAAACCATCCGAACAGCCATATATCTGAAAAAGGATATTGTTAATACTTCCATAAGAAAAGACTTTATTCTTTACACTTTAAAAGATGAAATTGATGCGTTCGAAACACAAACCGATTTGACCGTTCGTGTCTCGGGAATGCCTTACATTCGAACTCTCAATTCACAAAACATTGTTGATGAAATCGGACTCTTTATTGGATTGGCATTAGGTGTAACGTCACTTATTTTCTTTTTCTTTTTTAGATCCTTTAGAGCGACATTTATTTCACTCATCGTAGTATGTGTTGGTGTGATGTGGACCTTCGGAATATTAGGTCTACTCAAATATGAAATTACCGTATTAACAGCGTTGATTCCACCTCTGATCATTGTCATCGGAATTCCGAATTGTATTTTCCTTATTAATAAATACCAACACGAAGTTAAACTTCATGGAAATAAGGTGAAATCATTGCAACGCGTCATTACCAAAATAGGAAATGCGACCTTGATGACCAATGTGACCACAGCATCGGGTTTTGCCACATTTATTTTAACAGAAAGTAAGCTTCTCAAGGAGTTTGGTATTGTTGCTTCATTGAGTATTCTTGCCATTTTCCTGTTATGTCTTTTCGTCATCCCTATCATTTATACCTTTTTACCTTACCCTAAAGACCGACACCTTGAACATCTCAACAAACGTTGGATTGGTGGTTTTGTAGACTGGATCGAACGTATGGTACGTGAGCAAAAAATCGCAATATATGTAACTTCTTTCGTCGTTATTATTGTAAGCATCATTGGCATTTATAAGATCAAAATCTCAGGAAGCCTTATTGAGGATATGCCACAAGAAGAAGCCTTTTTTAAAGACATTCGCTTTTTTGAAGAAGAGTTTGATGGTATTATGCCTTTGGAAATCATGGTCGACACCAAACGTAAAAAAGGTGTAATGAAGTTAAGTACGCTGAAAAAAATGGAACAGCTCGAAGACCTCATCGATGAAACACCCGAACTGTCACGACCAATATCTGTGGTAAGCCTTGTAAAATATAGCAAACAAGCCTACTACAATGGTAACCCTAAATATTATCAATTACCGACAAGTCAAGAGAACAGTTTTATTTTGTCGTACGCCAAAAACTCATCTTCTAATGTAGACCTTCTTAAGAATTTTGTGGACAGCACTGGACAATATGCACGTATCACGACATTCATGAAGGATATCGGTACTGATAAAATGGAACGTATACAAGAGGATCTTCAACATAAAATTAATAAAGTATTCCAACCTAAAGATCGTTACAATGTCATCATGACTGGGAAAGCCTTGGTTTTTCAAAAAGGCACGAAATATCTGGTAAAAAACCTTGCGATTTCCTTGTCCTTGGCCATTCTATTGATTTCCTTGTTTATGGCTTATATGTTTCGTTCGTTTCGAATGATTGTCGTTTCCTTAATTCCTAACGTACTACCATTGGTAATTACGGCAGGACTTATGGGATACTTAGGCGTACCAATTAAACCATCGACGATATTAGTGTTTAGTATTGCCTTCGGAATTTCTGTTGACGATACCATTCACTTTTTGGCAAAATACCGACAAGAACTTCAAGCGAATCATTGGAAAATACGTAAATCGGTTTACAGAGCCTTACGAGAAACAGGCGTAAGTATGTTCTACACATCTATCGTATTATTCTTCGGATTCATCGTTTTTACAACCTCTAGCTTTGGTGGAACCGTCGCTTTGGGTGCATTGGTTTCTGCCACCTTATTGTTCGCAATGTTGTCCAATTTATTATTGCTCCCTTCATTGTTATTGTCGCTTGAACGTAGCATTGCCAACAAGGAAGTGATGCGCGAACCTTCGATCAACATTATTCCTGATGAAGATGAGGACACTTCCGAAGAAAAAAACCGTTAAACATTTATATTTGCATAAAATTTCAGACTAATGAGTTATACCGTTTCACAATTATTGACACAGGATATTTCGTTTCAACCCATCGAAATAAAAGGTTGGGTTCGTACGTTTAGAGCTAATCGATTTATTGCTTTAAATGATGGTTCGACACTTCATAATATTCAGTGTGTTGTTGATTTTGAAAATACCGACGAGGCCACTTTAAAGCGCATTACCACTGGCGCAGCTGTTCATGTAAAAGGTGAATTGGTCGAAAGCCAAGGTAAAGGGCAAAAGGTAGAAATCCAGGTGAATTCTATTGAGATTTTAGGTGATTCAGATCCTGAAGAGTATCCAATACAACCAAGAAAACACGGGTTCGAATTTTTAAGAACTCAGGCGCATTTAAGGACACGAACCAATACATTCAGTGCAGTAATGCGTTTGCGTTCGGCACTGTCATTTGCAATCCATAAATATTTTAATGACAATGGGTTTTACTACATGCACACACCGATCATTACCGGAAGTGATGCTGAAGGTGCTGGCGAAATGTTTCGTGTGAGCACTTTAGATGCCAAAAATCCGCCTTTAGACGACAATGGAGCAGTGAATTACAAGGAAGATTTCTTCGGAAAGGAAACCAACTTAACGGTTTCAGGGCAACTTGAAGCAGAAACTTATGCCATGTCGTTGGGAAAGGTATATACATTCGGACCGACATTTAGAGCAGAAAATTCAAACACGTCACGTCACTTGGCCGAATTTTGGATGATTGAACCCGAAGTCGCCTTTATGGATTTGGATGGTAATATGGACTTGGCTGAAGATTTCATGAAGTCGGTTTTAAGTTATGTTTTGGAACACAACAAAGAAGATTTAGAATTTTTGGATCAGCGTTTGCAAGGTGAAGAAAAGAAATTGCCTCAAGCAGAACGTAGTCCGATGAACTTGATAGAAAAAATCAAATTTGTTGTCGATAACAATTTTAAACGTGTTAGTTATACTGAAGCCATTGATATTCTTAAAAACTCAAAGCCAAATAAGAAAAAGAAATTCAAATATATTATTGAAGAATGGGGAGCCGACCTTCAAAGTGAGCATGAACGCTTTTTGGTAGAAAAGCACTTCAAATGTCCAGTTATTTTGTTTGATTATCCAGCAAATATCAAAGCGTTTTATATGCGTTTAAATGATGATGGAAAAACGGTTCGTGCCATGGACATCTTATTTCCTGGTATTGGAGAAATGGTTGGAGGTTCGCAACGTGAAGAACGATTGGAAGTGTTGAAAGACAAAATGAAAGCCTTGGATATCCCTGAAGATGAATTATGGTGGTACTTAGATTTACGCAAGTATGGTACCGCTGTACATTCTGGTTTCGGTTTAGGTTTTGAACGTTTGGTGATGTTCGCTACAGGCATGGGCAATATACGTGATGTGATACCTTATCCGAGAACACCTCAAAACGCAGAGTTTTAAATAAAATAAAACCTGCAAGGTTAAATCACCTTGTAGGTTTTTTTGTAAATTTAGAATACAAAATTTTACAATGGCTTTAAAACAATACCTACAATTTAAACTCTCCCAAAAGTTGTCTCCGCAACAAATTCAATTGATGAAATTGATACAGTTGCCCACTCAAGCTTTTGAACAGCGTGTGAAGCAGGAATTAGAGGAAAATCCCGCTTTAGATACTGGAAAAGAGACTAAGGATGACGATAAGTTTGATGAATTTGATAATAGTACAGATGACTTTAACGATAATGAGGAAATCAATACCGAAGATATCAACATCGATGAGTATTTGAGTGATGATGAAATTCCTGAATATCGCACACAAACGAGTAACTATAGTGCAGATGACGAAGAAAAAAATGTTCCTTATGCCGCTGGCACCTCGTTTACTCAACATTTAAGAAATCAATTAAATACCTTCCGATTAAGTGATGAAGAACGTGAAATCGCCGAGTTTTTGGTGGGAAGCGTAGATGAGAGTGGCTATATTAGACGTTCGTTAAGTGATATCATGGATGATTTGGCATTCACCCAAAATGTGTTTACCGATGAAAAAACAATAGAGCAGGTATTGCATAAGGTACATCAGTTAGATCCTGCAGGAGTAGGTGCTCGTACACTACAGGAATGTTTGAGTATACAATTACATCGAAAGGAAAAGCATCCTGATGTTGAACTGGCCTGTGAAATCATTGACAGAGCTTTTGAACAGTTTACAAAAAAGCACTACAAAAAATTACTACACAAATTTGACATTACTGAAGCACAGTTGCGTGATGCCATTGAAGAAATTGAACGTCTTAACCCTAAACCTGGTGGCTCGTATGCAGGAAACAACAAAATTGTAGAACATGTTGTTCCAGATTTTGCCATTAAAATTGTAGATGGTGAGCTAGAGTTAACCCTTAATGGGCGAAATGCTCCAGAACTTCATGTATCACGTGAATATAGTGATATGATGAAAGGCTATAAAGCGGCAAAAGAAAAAAGCAAATCCCAAAAGGATGCCGTACTGTTTATTAAACAGAAACTAGATGCCGCAAAATGGTTTATTGAAGCCATAAAACAGCGTCAACAAACCCTTTTTGTGACCATGAGCTCTATAATGCAATACCAAAAAGAGTACTTTTTGACTGGTGACGAACGAAAGCTCAAGCCTATGATCTTAAAGGATATTGCTGACGAAATCGATATGGATGTTTCTACGGTGTCTCGAGTGGCCAACAGCAAATATGTGGATACGCCTTATGGAACGAAGCTAATCAAGGAGTTTTTTAGTGAATCGATGACCAACGATCAAGGAGAGGAAGTCTCGACACGTGAGATTAAGAAAATTTTGGAAACGGTTATCGAAGAAGAAGACAAGAAAAAGCCATTAACAGACGAGAAGTTGGCTAAAATGCTTAAAGAAAAGGGATATCCTATTGCACGTCGGACCGTCGCTAAATATCGTGAACAATTGGATATTCCAGTGGCTCGTTTGCGCAAGAAGATTTAATGGACCACATCCTAAAAAGCATATCGTATATATTTCACCCATTATTGATGCCAATGCTTGGTGTGGTATTTTACTTTTCTAAAACACCACGCTATATCCCAGAACCCATTATGAAGGCGAAGGTGTTTTCAATCGGGATTCTAACAATTATATTGCCTATTCTACTCTTCTACTTACTGAAAACCTTAAACAAGGTAGAATCCTTTCATTTATCGAATGTTTCAGAACGCAAGTTACCGCTAATTATAAATTGTCTTATCGTTATTTTGGTATTGTCTCGTGTACTGCCCATTAATGAAATCCCCGAACTGTACTTCTTTTTTATAGGCATCTTAATTTCAACAATCACATGCCTAACAATGGTTTTAGCCAAATTCAAAGCAAGCATCCACATGATAGCTTCAGCAGGTTTCTTTATGTTTGCAATAGCATTGGCCATTCATTTTAAAATAAATATAAATGGTACAATTGCTTTAATGTGTATCATTTTAGGAGCAATTGCCTCTTCTAGATTGCACTTAAAGGCACATACAGTTCCAGAATTGTGGATTGGTTTTTTTATTGGTCTACTTCCACAGTTGATTTTGCTCAATTATTGGATGTAAAACCATGAAGACTACTTCTACAGAATATAAAAAATCAAACCAATTTTAATGGTATTCATATCAATGGCTTCACCATTAGGACTCAATTTGGCATTGTCATTAAAAATAGTGTTGAGTGGATAGTATAGATAAGCGTTGACTTTTGAATAACCAACACTCAATGTTAAACCGTACTGCAACTTGTTGAAATCATCAATACTTGAAAGTTTGACATCTTGTGGACTTCCTTCGTATTTTGAGGAATTATAGATGACATAACCAAATTTGATTCCAGTGTAAATTCGCCAAAAATCATAATCCTGTATAGTTGAAGTACGCCAACGAAATTCAAAAGGGACTTCAACGAGATAGGTCGTAAATTTATTTTTGCTAAATCCTGCATCGGCAGCGAGAACCTCATAATTATACTGGTCATTAACTTCAGAAATTAGAAGGGTTTGGTTGTAAGAATTCGTTGAAAGCCCTAAACCTATTCCAATGGCAACATTTCGTTGTTTATTGATTGGCATGTCACGAATGAAACCCAAATGAAAACCGCTAGAGAAGCCACTTTGTGAAACACCGGAAGGCTTACTTCCTAATAAGTTATAAGTGATTGAAGCGTAAAACTGGTCTTCTCGGTACTTCGTGTCAGTAACCACAAGTGAATCCGATGTCCTTTCAGAAGCATTGGCATTATCATCAACTTGAGCATAAAGTCCAACAGATGCAAAAAGACCTAATATTAAAAACAAGAATGACTTCATTTGACAAATATACTACTGACTTATTTATTTTTATCGATTAACCAAAAAAGCACCCATAAATGGATGCTCTTTTGTATAGAATTTGACTATTTTTCTAGTTATCCAAAGCACTACCAGTACCAACACTATAGTTGATTTTCAGTGCATTTGCTTTTCTTAGCTCTTGTTTAATATCACCTACAATTCCCATGTTGGCTTCCTTATCCACTTTCAATGAAACCGTGAGGTAATCAACCAGCTCTTCTCTTGCTATAGCAGCACGTTCTGCATTGATAAAAGCTTGGATATCTGAAATATCAGCAAATTTATCATTCAATTGCAGTCTAGCTTCTTCACCATATTTTTCATAACCTCTCGCTGGTTTACCAGCATAGATATAACTAATAGGATACTTTTTCTCTAACTTTTCAACTTGATCCGCCAAAGGCAATCGGTTTTCGATCATCAAGGTATCTTCTCGCATTACAGTAACTACCATGAAGAAAAACAACAGCATAAAAACAATATCAGGTAATGATGCTGTGTTTACAGCTGGTAATGCATTGTCTTTTTTGCTTTTAAATTTAGACATATCGTTTTGTTTTTATTGAACTTCAGAGAGTTTCTCTGGATACTCGTTTCTTATTTGATCTATAAGTTCCTTAAGTTTTTCCTTATTACCGTTAAACTTAGGATCCTTATAGTTCTCTTCCATCTGAACAAAGGTCATATCCCTAAATCCTCGTTGCGGACCGATTTGCAATGCTCTTTTATTACGAAGGTCATTGTAGGCAGCTACTAACTCATTTTGAACAGAGATATATGCCGAATACGAAGTTTCCCTTTCATTCTTCAATGAGATAATTGCCTTATCAGGATTGTCTGACGACTTTGGGTTTTTAGCTCCATTACAGTAGTTACATGAACCATCTCCTCCATTATCCAAAAATTCGATAGCTGCTTTTCTTAAATCTTTAAGCTCCATCAACTCATCTTCTACCAACAGTTGATCTTTATTGTTTAAAAGAACCGTAAAGATATTTTTCTGCTTAATGACAACTTCGTCGTCATTAGGTGGTTCCATAGGTGGCAACTTTCTACTTATTCCAGAGTCCTTAGGAATCGTCGTCGTTACCAGGAAAAATATTAGAAGAAGGAATGCAATATCTGCCATTGATCCTGCATTTACTTCTGGTGCTGATCGTTTTGCCATAATTTTGTTTATTTACTAAGCATCTTTTTAATTCCGAAAAACAGCATTAAACCTGCTGCTGCCAAAATCAAAATATAGAATGCCTTAATTGCGCCTTCAATCATTTGTGATTGGGTCGCTGTTAATATATCTCCATTGCTAAGGGTTTGTTCTTGCCCAGAAGACATGAAATAACCTATCAACATTATGAGTGCGAAGACTCCAAAAGATATAAGCGCTTTCTTCAGTTTGTCTGGATTGCTTACTAAGTTGACTAGACTGAACAACACTGCAGATATTGCAGCTATGGCCAAGACAACAAGAGCTAACGTAATAAATCCTGACAAGATTCCCTGATTCGCAACATCTGCCTCAATGGCCTCATCACCAATCATAATGATTCTCACAAGGAAAAACACGGCAATAAGCCCTATCAACAACGCAACAATCTTGATTATTTTTTGAATATTCATATTCTGTTAATTTTAAAGATTATTACTTTTTGTGTCTTACTAATAGATCCATCAAAGAGATAGAAGCATCTTCCATATCGTTAACGATACTATCGATTTTTGCAATAATGTAATTGTAAAAGATTTGTAATATAATAGCAACAATCAGACCAAACACGGTTGTAAGTAAGGCAATTTTAATACCTCCTGCTACCAATGATGGGTTCATATCACCTGCAGCCTCAATTTTATCGAAGGCATCAATCATACCGAGTACTGTACCCATGAAACCAAGCATTGGTGCCAATGCAATAAACAATGAAATCCAAGATACGTTTTTCTCTAACTGACCCATTTGTACTCCACCATAGGCAACAACAGCTTTTTCTGCAGCGTCTAAATCCTCATCTGCTCTATCCAAGCCTTGATAAAATATAGATGCAACAGGACCTTTAGTATTTCTACATACTTCCTTTGCTGCTTCTATACCTCCAGAATTCAGTGCATCTTCTACATTTGCTGTTAGTTTCTTTGAATTTGTTGTAGCCAGGTTTAAATAGATAATTCTTTCAATAGCGATAGCCAAACCTAGAATTAAACATAGCAATACAATTCCCATAAAAAATGGACCACCTTCGATAAATCTTTGCTTTACTATTTGAGTAAAGGATTTTTCTTCTTCAGCAGCTGCTGCTGTGTCATCTTGAATTGGAGTGGTTACTGCCGTAGTTGCGGCTTCAACTGTGTAAGCATTTGTACTTGCATTAACAGTACCGAAAGCCATGATACACACTATGGCTAAGATAGAAAATAGTCTTTTCATCGTTCTTGTTCTTAATTTTATTAGTTAAAGTGTTAAAGATATAAAAAAATATAATTAAACAATAAAAAAAGCCCATCGCTACACAAGGTTTAACGTTGTTTTGAACGATTAGCGCTTTTTTATGAATGAAACGAAAATAACTAAAAACTTTCTGTTATTGCCATTGATTCTTAAAAATATTTTTTCGTAATAAGCTCTAGATATCAAATTAAAATTTACGAAGTCGATCTTAATTAAAGTCTAATACCTTAGATTCAATCCATTAACCTTAAAAGCATACATTTCTTATTGTTGCATTATCGAAATTTTTGTTCAACCACCACAATTACTATAATCTTGTAATTAATGGCTAAACTCAAGTGGTGTCAAATGGATTTGCTATTTAAAACAAAAACACCATAAACCTTACAAAAGTGAACTTCTGAAAAGTTTATGGTGTTTGGTTTAGCTTTGATTAAGCAGAGAGGAAGGGTCTTAGACCAACTCTCTTATGCCTTGTTATTACTGCGTTTCTAATCTTTCTTATTCTTTGGGTAACTCATAGGGTAACGCAACTATAAAAATTTAAAAGAACCTTTGCTAATATAGTAATTGATATGTAAAGTTGACAATCAAAAAGAAATTATTATAATGTGTTGTAAAATATTATCAACTTTATGAATGTTAATTATTCAAAATGACGAATGTTAAAATTATACCAAGTATAGGTAAGGATAGCTTATTTGTAAAAGCATATAATGGCTATTATATACTAACACCTGAGAAGAAAATATTTTTAGGAAACAAAAAAGATAGAACGTGTAGATTTTGTGGAAAAAACTCGAATGAAACTTCTTTTAAAATGAAAGCTCATATCATGCCAGAGTTTATGGGTAATAAGAAGTATTTCTCTTATTTTGAATGTGATACTTGTAATCAATATTTCGGTCAATTAGAAGATTCGTTGTTTAATTTTGCTGGAATATTTAACACCTTTTCAACTATTAAAGGGAAAAAAGGCTACCCGAAATTTAAAACTAAAGGAAGTGATTTTCAAGCTAAAGAATTTGGAACCATAGTTCAAAAAAACCATGACCCAAAAAATGAAGATTCATTTATTTATAATGAAAAAAATGGACGAATGAATATCAATGTAACAATGCCAGCATATGTTCCACAAGATGTTTATAAAGCATTAGTTAAAATAGCTTTATGTATGTTACCAGATGATGAATTCCCAGAATATAGTAATACGGTCAATTGGTTAATGTCTGAGAATTCATCAGAACATGAGAACAATCCTTTTTTTAATGTATTTCGTAAAATAGGTGGAAATCCTACTATGTTTCCAGAACCTATTGCTGTATTGTTGAGAAAAAAGAATTGCAAAAACACTCATAAAATGCCGTACTATACTTTATTATTATCCTATGGCATAATTTCATATCAAATTTTCATCCCTTTTAATGATTATGATAGTCATTTGGTTAATGAGGATGAAATCATTTTTCCAATTCAAGAAAGAGTTGTTGATAAGATATACGTTGATAGTAAATTGAGTGAATTAGGAGTAGATAAGGTAAGTCTATCAAGTATTGAGAAGAAAAAAAACGAAAAACACAAAGCTAGTGTTGGTTTCAAAATTACCGAAGACTATCGTGACCCTGATAAGTGAAATGTTTTAAATACAACTAATTTCTTTATCTAAGGTATATCTGAAAAATCATGATGACCGTAACCAATGGATTAATTTTACTACTAATATGATAATCAACCCTAGGAAAGAAAAAATTAAAGAGAGAACTAACCCAATAAAGCCCAAAGTTTCATTTAATGATGTCTTTTTGTTATGTGATTCTGCATTTCTGAATGCTCTTACCCAATGTTGCGCCTCTTGGTCATATCTGGCAAGCGTTTGAGAATCATTCGTATTTGGTCGCCAATTAAAATTTTGCCTTTCGCCTTGTGTCATAGTATTATATTAATAAATTTTAGCTAGACGTTCCAACGCTGATGTCTTTGTTACTGACAAATAATTATCCGTTGTAGTTGCTCTTTTGTGAGTAAGGTGGTATTGAGCCATTGAAAGGCTTCCTGTTCGGTCAAGAACGTTTATAGCACTAGCTTTACGAATTGAATGCACACCACAATTCTTAAATCCTAGTTTTTCAGCAATAAGTTTTATACGCTTATGCAACCATTGTCTAGTATATAAATTATTGCTTTTATAGTTATAAAAGATATTTTCACTACTAGCTCCAAAATCTAATTTAACGGTTTCTCTAAATGCTTGAATGTAATTATACAATTCATTTGATATAATCCCTGTATGACTATTCTTTGTCTTTTTTATGTCAGTAGAGAATATGTACTTCCCTAAATCACTATTGAAACTAATATCGTCATATTTTAAAGTTAATAGGTCGCTAACTCGCAAACCTGATTCCAAAGCTATCAAATAAGCTAAGTTTTCAGTTTTTCTATCAAGATTATAGGTTTGATTGTTTTCAAAAAACAATTTTCGAGCTTCCGAATATAATTTGTTGTAATCTATTGGTTGTGTTTTCATATACCAAATATACAAAACTATTTACATTTAAACCATAAATTGTATAAAATGTAAACACTTATTTAATTGAAATAAATAAAGAACTAATATTCAATAAGTTAGCATTTATAGACTGTTTACATAATATATAATAATGTAAACGGTGACTGTGGGCTGTTCAATAGGTGTTTTAAAATTACGATTACAAATAAAAAATAATCCATTTCTTTATTGTACTATTTAAGCTAACTTGTGTTTACAAATTAGTTATGATGAATAAGACTAAAATTTTAGACAAATTTCTGGAATACCATTTGTCCAATCAAAAAACACAATTCAAGAAAGACTCATTAGAAAATTATGAAGTTTTAATTGAACTAAAAGTAATTTATCCTATTTCGGAAGTATCAGATTTAACGGAATTGAATAGCGATTCTCAAGAGTTAAATAAGGTAGCCATAGCTTATGCAGAAAAAAAGAATAAAAGCAAGATTCCAAAAGATTTAATAAAAGGCTTTGGGTTTATTGAAGATTTTAGAGATAAAATTAAAATTGAAAATGGCATAAGGAAAAACGTAATAAATGCATATAGTGAATTGATAAAAGGAATGAAAAGCTTTTTTTTATTGACATTAAAAAATAATGGATTTGATGTTAAATCCTTTTATATTAATGAACTTGATAAAAAAGGTGAGCGAGATAATGCTCTTTTCTTGTTTGAAGATATACTTTTTAGATTTTTACCTTATTCAGGTTATTCACCAAGAGAAGTTTGGGAGATATGTAAATTCACACTTGATTCTGATGACAAATATTATGTTTTAGAATTTGGAGCAGATTTACCAAATAAAAATATCGAATTATCACAGGAACTTCAAACACTTATCAAGGAAGAAGAAGAAATAGATTCACTAAATTTTCAAGTTAACCTATTAAGGGGGCTACATCATAACGGTGACAAAAATGCTTACAACAAGTTGTTAGAGCTGGTTGAAAAAAACAAAGATTTAGGTTTCGGAAGAATCACTTCACTAAAAAACCTTACCAAACTGCAATTGAAGAATCTTTATGAAAATTTTATTGTAAGTGAAACGTCATCTGCTAGTAAAGTAAAAGCACTATGTGATATAATCGAGAATAAATCAATTGACAATAAATTCAGGAATAAGTGTTTTAAGGAAATAGAAAAATTATTGAAAGAATCTTCAGATGAAGATATTCATAATGTTTTTAGTGTAATTACTTATGACCTAATAGAATTTGAAAGTAAGAAATATGAGTTTTTAATTCTTTACCTTGGAAAGACTTCCAATTATAATGTTTTACGACATTTTTTTTGGAGATTTAAAGACCCTCAATACTTATTTCATTTGATTCTTTCTGTTTACAGTACTAAATGGGGAAGAAATTCAATTAAATTCTTTGAACAATCTATATCGCATTTCTGGACAACATCAAGAGATGAAACCGAAAAACATATCTTAGATATGTTCAACCCAAAATACAAGTTAGGGTTATTACCTGTTGAAATAATGATGTGTGGTTATCGAAATCCTTTACAGGTAAACCTGTTGTCATTAGGTACTCAAGAAGAACAAATAAAAGCTATCGATGCGATATGTATGTTCCCTCACTCGTTTGATAAGCTTTTACCTTTAATACTAGAGCTAAGAAACTCAAAGTTTAAAAGCGTTAGAGATGAGCTAGAATCTCAATTAGGACACCTGATAATCGAATCATATCATAAAATGTTGTACGATTCGATAATTAATTTATTGACAGATTCAACATCAGATGAAAGGTTTGCCGAAAGATTGAAGAAACCATTAGAATTGTATAATAGAGTCAAAGATTTGAAAAAATCTGTTAACGATTTGAATCCAGAAATGAATGAAAAAGACTTAATGAATTTTTATTATGAATTAGAATATGAAAATCGTTTAAAAATTATGGAAGAAATCAATACTGGGGAAAATTCATTCCTAAAAATGGCTAAAAACATTACGGTTGTGAGAGGTAATAGCTGGAAAATTGGTGGAAAGGAAATTCAACCTTTATCTAACTTTAAATCTGAACAATGGATAAATGGAAAAGCTTTCAAGAACCCTGAGCTGTTTGAATTTACACTAAACAATTACGATAAGGCATGAACATAAATAACATTATTGTAATGAACTATTTGAAGTCTTTAAAAGAAGATTCTCAGCTAGATGCAATTTTTCCAATGTTACTTCATGTTCTAGGGTATGACATTCTATCTACACCTAAAGAATATAAAGGGTTTTCTCAATACGGAAAAGATATTGTAGCAGTTAAAGAAGATGATGATGGGATAAAGAAAAAGTTCTTTTTTGAGCTTAAAGCTGGTGATATTGATAAATCAAATTGGTTCATAGAAAAAAATGGAGTTAGAGATACTCTTTTAATGACTGCTGACCATGAGTTCAGGACTTCTTATGCAGATTTTGATAATCTTCCCAAAAAAGTTGTTCTTGTTTTCAATGGTATGATTAACAGTACTATTAAAGAGTTATATGATGGGCTAATCAAAAAAGAGTTCACAAAAAAAGGAACTGAATTTGAAGAATGGAATATCTATAAATTGACTGAGCTTTTTCATACCAATTTGTTCAATTCTTATCTTTTAGCTGATAACTTTTCTTCAAAGCTTTTTAACAGGGTTATTGTCAACTTAAATTCGTTTGATGGGGTTTCAAGTGACTTCGAAGAGTTAATCGATTATATGTTAGCTAAGAACGACTGGAAAGGTTATAGTAACGAGATACCTAGAGAATGGACTAAATTATTCGAATCATTACGATTGATTGCTTTAATTATCTACACTGAGTCCTTAGATTATAATAATTTGGACATATCGAAAAGATTTACTACCTGTATTATTGTTAAGTTTTGGAGTTGGATTCTCAGGAATAAACTGGAAAATGATATAAAGATATTGGACTATTTTAAGGAATTATATCTATTCTATTATAATATTTTAGTTGACTATCTAGAAAGAACTTTTAATATAGCTAGTTTAAGAAATGGTCTTTCGTCTGAGTCAGGTGGTAGATATGAGCAAATAGGATACACTTATAGAACCTTTAATTACATTCAAAATATTTGTTTTATTGTCAACTTTGAAAAATATGCAAATGGCATAGAAAAAGTTAAAGATAAAATTGATAGTCTGAGTGATATTTTGATTAAAAATAATGTTTCAGCTAGACCTTTATTAGATATTCACTCCATTCCCATAATCGATGTGCTTTGTTTATTTATTGAGGCAAACGAATTAGAGAAGGCTAAGCTATATTTAAAAAATATTTTGGGCTACTTAAGATATGGTAAAAACACCCACAATAGATTACCTGATGCAAATAATAATATTAAAAGTGTGATAAAGCTTGAAATTACTGGAGAGAAAAGTGTATTCTATTCAGACAGCACTTCACCACTACTTGGCGTGCTTTTTGAATTTTTAGTAATTCTAAATATGAAGAAAGAATTTAGTATAATGCAAGAATTCGTAGCTAAAAATGATATTCACATAGCAATATTTATTCCTCATCACGGAAAAGGCTCAACATCAAAAGATTTAAGAATAGATAAAGAAAATGACTTAGAAGAAATCCTTTTCTCAGGATATTTCAATGAAGGTTATCAATCGCAAATAGTTTTAACGAAGAACATTACCGAACAACTGTCCTTTAAAGAATTTAAGAATGAATTAATTAAGCTTAAGGATGAATTTGAATATGATTATAGATGCGAAAAAGTAGGCTTTGGATTTATTAATTCTATTGCACATAATTATTATAAAACTCCTTACTTCCCAGATAAATGGAGATGTTATTTATAGCTTATTCACTATAATCACTAGATAGACCATCAAAAAATTCTACAAGAGTCATATCAAAAGCTTCAACTACTCTTTTAAGCATTGAAATTTTCATTTCTTGTTTCCCAAGTTCATATTTTCTAAGGTTTTGAGTATCAATACCTGCCTTAAATGCAATTTCAGCCACCTTAATGCCTCTTTCTTCACGTAAAGCTCTAATATGGTGACCTATTGATTTACAGAAAGCCACAGCCTCCTTTTTTCGGTTTATATCTATCATAAACCAAAGCTGATAACAATTGGTTAATTTTGGCGAATTGTTTATAATGGGTTATATTCAACCTATTAATATATTTATTATCTTTCTAATCACTTTAAAATCAATTTGAATGCATAAATCTAGTCTTGTTATCGTTCTATTTTTGTTTACAATTCTTTCATGCAATACTAATCAATCATTGGGCATTGATATACCTATGCCGACAAGAGAGGAAATTCCAATGGACTACCTTGAAAAGTCTTTGTTTTTAGGATGGAATGAAAATAATTTTTCAGAATTCTATTATTTAAAGGAATTTACAGGTTATGAATCTGATTCTTACACTATAAAGTTATTATCTCAAAATGCAATTGATGATAAAGTTGAGGTTATAAAAGAGTTTACTTCTTATTATGGTGAAAAAGGCGGTTATACTTATTTTGAAGAGTTTTTAGAGAAAAAAGAAACTGAACTTAAATCCTTATTACAAGATTTAGAAATTCATTTGCACGGTATTAATTTTGAAACCAAGTCAACATTAAAAAAAGATGACCTTGAATGGTCGTTTAACGTAAACAATCAAAATGTTGGTGATTCACAACGCTTCTCAACAAAAGTAATCGTCAATAAACCTGATGGTACTGTAAAGTCAATACTTAATCATAAGCGAAACAAATCCACATTATATACTGACATGAAATATTTAGGTTACATACTTAACCCTAGTCAGGATAATGTTGTAGTGGTTACCTACTTAAAATCAGAAGCTCTTGAAGGTGCTAGTTTATATAGCCCTTTTTACATAGATTGTTCGCTTAACGATATTAATAATGGTCATCAATCTTCCAATAATACTACTACACCTATGAAAAATGGTAAAAGATTAATCAAGGAGAGTGAAATTAGGGGTCTATTGATAGGTAAATGGTATTTAGATGTTGAAAGTATTATTGGCGAACCTGATGAAACATATCGCACACACTATAATTTTTCGATGGTGTATTACAACTCAGTTCTTGATAATTTTGATAATAGCATTAAACATATGTGCGTTTTCATAGTTGATGACCATGTAAAAGACATATTTACATGTAAACGTGGGAGCAAGTTGCAGTTAAATGGATTAGATTACATAACAACTTCTAAATAGTATTTAAATGAAAAAGATTTTATTTCTAATATATCTCTCTGTTATATTTTGTTATTCGCAACCAAAATCATTTTATGTAAAATTAGACAGAATGACACAGACCCACATGATTTACAAAACTTCCGAAAACATCTACCTAATAGGGTATGATTATGGCTATCATCCTTTAGGTGCTAAGATACCTTTAAATGGAAGTTATTACCAATTTCTCTCAGTTGGACAAGCTAGCTCTTACAATGAAGGTAAAATTCATAATTTACCTCAAAATACATTTGAGAACAATGATAATTATATTGAAGGTGATTACTATTCAATAGACTTTAACCATAAAATAAATTCTGACATTAATAATGCAATTTCAATAACATGGAAAAGGCATAAAGAAGAATTTGAATTTGAAGGAGAAAGAGGGATTGAAACTTATAAAAAAATGGGTGGTGGCAGACAGTATGAAAACTACATTGCTTATATCGCTCAATCTACCTACACAAACAGAAAATATTTATTTATTCAAGAAGTTGGGAATAATGAAAGATATAAAATTGATATTGCAGAAAATAACCCACATATTAAACATCATTCTAATGGTGAAACATTAATTAAGGATGTTCTTGGCAATCATAGAAACGATTTTTCAATAATTTCCTATTATCAAGACAATCAAAACTTGAAGAACATTAAAGAAGCTTTTCGTGCTGAAAACACTGAGCATGTTGTTACCATAGCCACCAAAACAAGAATATTCTACTATAAGATAGCAAATGGTAAAGTTTCTAGGATTAATTATTCGGAATATCCAAACAACCAACAATTAAAAAGCGTTTATTACTATGATAAAAAGGCTATTTGGATAAATCATTTTATGACTGCAAATGGGAATAAGTTAACTGCATTTCATATTAAAAATAAAGTTATATGGGAAAAAAACGTGGCTAATTTTAGCTCATTAAACCAAATGTTCGGTTGCAATTACAATTTTTTCGTTATTGGCGGAGCTACCAAAAAATTTGGTTATTTGGGATATTCAAACCCTTATATTGAAATTTTAGATTGCTATACTGGCGAAGTTAAATCAGCATATTTTAAATCAGAAAAGTATTCATCTGTCAACACCATTTTTGCGGATAAAAACGAAATCATTTTAACCACAGGTTATGAACAATCTGATGAATCTAGGTTAAGAGATTCTCAAGTTACTTTATATAAAGATTGGATAGATGACAGAGGAAAGTTTGTTGTTAATTACTTTAAAAAAATAGAATAACTATTAAGGCTATCGATTCATTTTTTTTAACTTCTCTTTAGTGGTAGCCATTTCCTTTCGCAAGTTAAGTACACTAATCTGATGTAAAATTTCATTTTTCTTATTTTGGTCTTTCTCAAGTCCTAACAATTCTTGTTTATGAGCTATTTTTGCTTCTATTTCCTCTTTCTCCATAATTATTATAATCTAATCTTGTTTCTAGGTCGGACTGGATACAACTCAATCCTGTATTTTAATATCATTCAACAGGATTAGCATTATTCCACTTATAGTACATACGTGTTGTTATATTACTTTTTAGAACGTAAATTTTTTGGTAAAAAAAATTTTACGAATCACTCCGACTGCTTCTTTTAATCGAATTTCATGTTAATGTAAGCGAGTTTCGCTGGGACGAGTCAATGGCATAGGAACCTCCCGTGACTTGTAGTACATTTGTCTAATCCAATTAGGCTTAATATAAATATCATCATCTTTCAAACTTATTTCCTCTCCTCTTAGCAAAGCTCCGAGCTTACCTCTATAATTTAAAATGTAGTAAGTTCTTTCGTCCAAAAAATCAAAAGCCTTTTTGTAATCTTCATACAGTTTCATTAGGTTGTATGTATATTTATCGTTCATTATTTTTTGGTTTTTTCAGGTTAATTATTTGACCACCATCTTTGGTTATATATCTTTTCCAACCTTCAACATCATAGATTTCAGACTGTTTATAATTCAATTCGTAGAACGTTTCTTTTATGATATTTAGAAGCTCTATTTTTCTTTTGCATTTAATATAGCAATGAATGTGATTGTGATTTATACCTAGTTTACTAACTTCAACGGAATAATTAATTTCTAAGTCATCATCATTTGAATTATCAAATACAAATTGCATCATTTCCTTAATTTCGGAAGCTGTATGATTGTTATTTGGTATGATTGTTATTGAATAGTATTTAGGTTTTCTTATTCGTTGAGGTTTGAATTTTTTAAGTAATAATTGGTGAATTTCCCATCTATCGTTTTTATCTTTTCGTAATAGTAATTCATTGCTATCATCTTTCAGGTTGTTAATAATTCTTCTCACATTTCTTGATGTAGTTTGATAGTGTTTTGAAATGTCTTTTACAGTTAAGTATTCTTTGGTCATCATTTAGATTTTAATATAAACCAACCATTAGGATATGTGCTTAATTCCTTTAATCGGTATTGTTATTTCTTATAAATAGTGTGGAATTAGTAAAAGTTCAAAAAATTATATCAAACCTTGATTTGAATTATTCTTTAATAGTTGATTTATTTCATCAACAGGATAGAAGTAGATTGAATCTATATAAGTAAATGGTATTTTGTTTTCTTTACGCCATTTAATTATCGTACCATCAGAAAGACCAAAGATTTCTTTTAAATCTTTATTACGGTAGTATTTAGGTGTAGATGAATCGGATTGTTGAAGATTCAAGCCTTCAATAGCCAATTTCAAATCATCTAAATATGCTTTCAATTCATCTTCTTGTAGTAATGCTATCTTACTCATTCCTTAATTATTTATAAGGCAAATAAGTAGTTTTTGATTCACAATTAGAAGTAGATTGTGAAGATTGTGAAATTATTTTATTCTTGAATTGAGAAAGGTATCAAAATCAAAATTGGATAGTTTATTAACTAACCCATTATAAAGTTTATCGAATGATTCCCTATTCCTAGCCTTGTATGTTTTCCTATCGTAAATATTAGATATTTCAGAGTTGATAGACTTCATCGCTTTGTTTTGTTCATAATTGAAGTTCTTTTCAATGAAGTGATTTTTGTCAGTATTGCTGAAATCAAGATAGCCTAGATGCTCTAAAATCAATAATAAAGAGATACTGTTCTTTTTTGATAAATTAATCACAACTTTACCAATTTCTGGGTGATTAATAAATTGGGATTTGGTCTCATCGCCAGTTGCACTCATTGTCAAATTAGCAATATCTTTTGTTGTTAGGTAGTCAATATTGCTATATAGATTATACAAAAATGAATGAATTTTCTTTAGAGTTGTTTGTTGAGCAAGCATAGTGGAATTTATAACTTTATGCGTCCAATCATGGCTTTCTCTAAGTTTGTTTTCTTTTTTTGCCATTAAGTAATTGACACGTAACAGGTCTTTATTCTTATTAATCGAATTATGGTATGATGCTGTTTGACTGTATAAAAAATCAATAAGCTCTTTATCTACTTTATTATCTGCTAACAATAATGTGAAATATTCGTTGAAGCTAATGTGCAAGTTAATGTAGTAGTCTTGTTTTAGATTTCCAATATCTATACCGTTATAAGTAAAGTCTTTTAAATCTTTATCTTCTTTGAATTTGCTTTCACCTATCTTCTTTAGAGTATTTTTGAGTTTCGCTACCGTAGATTTCATCTTATTGAATTTTATACTACAATATACATAAACTATGAAAGTATTTTCTTTAATCTAGTTGTTTGACGCTTTATGTCTTTATCTTGTAATTTAGCGTAGTGTTGTGTTTGTTTTGTAGTTCGGTGACCCATTAATTTAGAAACATATTCAAGTGGCACATCGTTACCCAAACATATAGTAGTGGCAAAAGTATGTCTGCTTACATACCATGTTAATTTTTTATTGATTTTTGCTAAATCACCAATTTCTTTAAGGTATTCATTCATTTTCTGATTACTATAATTAGGCAATAATCTATTGTCGTTTATACATCTAGGGTCATTCTTATATTTGTTTATAATTCTTCTAACAGGTGGTAATATTTCAATATTAGAATCTACACCAGATTTTTGTCTTTTAGTTCTAATCCACTCGTCACCATCATCGTCAATATGAATATTTGACCACCTTAATTTCATTGAATCTACGGGAGCATAAGAAGTATAGCAACTAAACATAAAAATATCTCTAACAGTATCTAAACGAACGGACTCAAAATTTAAATCTTCTATTCTTTCGAGTTCTGTTTTTGTCAAAAATACAGTATCAACTTTTTCAAGCTTCTTATCATAAACATCAAATGGATTACTTTTAATTACACCTCTTTTCTTAGAATAATTAATAATGGTTTTGATGTTAGAAATATATTTAACAGTAGTGTTGTTGCCGATGCCATATTTATTTAGATGAGGTTTTTCATACCTTAAATAGCTGTCAAAATCATAAACAAATTCCCTGTTGATTTCCGACAAAGGAATGTCATTTATACTATATTTTAGTTTAATAAATTCTTTAATAGTTCTTCCGACTTTCTCATATTTCTCTAAACTTCTTGGACTAACTTCATTTTTAGAAACTCTCTTTTTAAAATTATCGTTATGAATTTTCACTAAAGAGTTTAGAGTGATTTTCTTTTGGCTAGATTTACCTAAATAAGCATTTTTCAATTGTAAAGCTGAAACAACATTAACACCTTCTTTCTTTAGCTTCAAAAACACATCATCTAACTGCATCGGTATATTATATATGTAATTTTTTAACGATGCTTCTTTTGGGATTTTATTTGCCTTTAAAAGCATATTTGTTGCTTTCCACCTTTTTGGAGCTATGTACTTTCCTGTAAACATTGTAGTGCTGGTCGCACCAAATTTGATTTTAGAATATATTGCTACCTCATTATTTCTTTTTTTGTCTTTTTTTAAATAAAAATTCACTGTCAGTTTACTCATAATATTGTCATTTTTAGTCAAATCAACCTAGTTATGTTCACAATTGGTAGTGAATTGTGAACATTGTGAGTTACCCTAATTTTCATTTTTGTTTAGGGTAACGAATTGGGTAGTTGTGAAACCAAATATTATGAGCCAAATGAATAATTGAAAATTGGATAGATGTACTATTCAATCACCAACAATTATTCATTTTTTAAGAGTTTAAGAATGATTTTTACTTCTAAATCGGTAAGTGAAATAAAAAGCCTTGCGTGAAATACAAGGCTTTTGGCAGAGAGGAAGGGATTCGAACCCTCGATACGCTTTTGGCGTATACACACTTTCCAGGCGTGCGCCTTCGACCACTCGGCCACCTCTCTATTTGAGCATGCAAACATACAACTCAATTTATTTTTATAAAACTAATTATTGGGTTTTTTAAGACATTTCGCCTCTCAGTGACGTTTCAAAAATGGTCTTAAAACTCTTTGGTGAAACTTCCTCACCTAACAAAAACATCAGTTTCGTTACAGCGGCTTCGGTTGTGATGTCCTTTCCTGAAATAACGCCTATCGTCTTTAACTGCGTGCTCGTCTCATATTGTCCCATCATAACACTTCCTCCAGAACATTGGGTAACATTGATAACAGGTACACCTCGTTTGACCACATCTCGCAACAAATCCATGAACCATCCTTCCGTTGTTGTATTTCCCGCACCATAGGTTTCCAATACTATGCCTTTTATATGTTGTAGATTGAAAAGTGGCTTTAAAACAGATTGTGAAATACCTGGAAAAAGCTTGACCAATAAGATGTCGGTTTCGAAGGTTTTATGTACGACGAGTTTCTTTCTTAGATTCGGCTTATACAACGCCTCATGCTCTACCTTGAGATGCACGCCAGATTCGGCTAAATGCGGATAATTCATCGATTCAAAGGCCTCAAAATGCTCTGCATTTAGTTTTGTTGTTCTATTTCCTCGATATAATTTATATTCAAAGTAAAGTCCGACTTCCTTTATAACAGGTTTCCCTCTATGTTGCAAGGCAGCCATTTGGATGGAAGTGATAAGGTTCTCCTTAGCATCGGTTCGAAGGTCACCGATGGGTAATTGTGAGCCTGTGAAGATAATTGGTTTTGCCAAATTCTCAAACATGAAACTTATTGCTGATGCTGTATAGCTCATGGTATCACTTCCATGAAGCACCACAAAGCCATCAAAGTCGTGATAGTTTTTCTCAATGATTTCGGCTATTTGGATCCAATAATCTACATTCATGTTACTGGAGTCAATTGGCTCATCAAAAGAAATTGCTTCGATTTTACAGTCCAAAAGTTGAAGTTCAGGTATTCGCTTCAACAAATTCTTAAAATTAAATGAGGTCAGTGCACCAGTTTCAGGATGCTTAATCATTCCAATGGTTCCACCAGTGTACACCAATAATATGTTAGGTTGGAGTGTCGACATGTACTATATCCCAAATATTTCTTTAGAGTTCTGTGTGGTAATTTCGGCAATTTTTTCTTCGGAAAGGCTATAAATTTCAGCTAATTTTTCCAACACCTTAATAATGTAACTGCTCTCATTCCGTTTTCCTCGATAGGGCTTTGGGGCTAAATAAGGCGAATCGGTTTCCAAAACAATATGCTTCAAATCGATAGCCTTCAAAAATTGGTCAATCTTTCCATTCTTGAATGTTGCCACACCACCAATACCCAATTTCATATTGAAGGATATGGCGCGTTCGGCCTGTTCCATCGTTCCTGTAAAACAGTGAAAAATACCAAAGAGTTTATCATCCTTAACGGTCTCCAAAACCTCAAAAATTTCATCAAAGGCATCTCGACAATGTATAACAATTGGCAAATCGTATTGTTTGGCCAAATTGATTTGGTGCTTAAATGCTTCTTTCTGGATGGTTAAGGTCGAAGTATCCCAATATAGATCGATGCCAATTTCGCCAACTGCATAAAAATGACGCTGCGCCAACATCATTTCAACATGTTCGAGCTCGTCCTTGTAATTAGCCTTGACTGAGGTTGGATGCAAACCCATCATCAGGAACATGTGATCTGGAAAATCGGCTTCAAGCCTCAACATCGCATCTGTATGTGACGAATCGATTGCTGGAATAAAGAAACGGGAAACATCTTGAGATAACGCACGTTCTATCATAGCATGTCTATCTGCATCAAAAGCTTCACTATATAAATGTGTATGTGTATCAGTAATTACCATAGCACAAAAATAATTGATTCATTTCATATGCGTTGATAAGTTAGAAGCTATTATCTTTGCGAAAATTAAAGTTTATGGACACCTTAAATGATTTCTTATTAGAAAAAGGTTACACTAAAGTCAAGTTAAAACTTACCAAAACAAACCACTTTGAGATCAAGGCGACCATAAATGGTGTCAAAGGGCTTTTTATACTCGATACAGGTGCTTCTAATTCCTGCGTTGGCTTTGAAGCCATTGAGACCTTCAAACTTACGGCTAAGGATTCCAAGATTAAAGCGGCTGGAGCAGGTGCCATCGACATGCACACCCAAGTTGCCAAAAAAAACACCATTAAGATAGGCAAATGGAAAAAAGATAAAATTGCCTTGATTCTTTTCAACCTTACTCATGTCAATACTGCACTTACAAACCATAATGCACAACCCGTTGACGGAATTATTGGTGCTGATATTTTAAAGAAAACCGATGCCATAATCGATTACGGAAAAAAATATCTGTACTTAAAATTGTAGTATTATACACCCAATTGATTATTTCTCATTATTTTTAAAGTTGAAACCCTATCTAACCACACATTAATGTCTCCCTCAATAATTATAGCTGACGATCATCCATTAATATTAAAGGGTCTTAGTGATTTCCTAATTGAAAAGGAGTTCAATATTATCGGAAGTGCCAAAAACGGAAAGGAAGCTTACGTACTTATCAAGGCTCATCAACCAGATATAGCCATTCTCGACATACAAATGCCTATTCTTACAGGCTTGCAAGTTGCCGAAAAGTGCAAAGCAGAAGGCTTGCAGACAAAGATCATTTTTATCACCTTGGAAAAAAGCGAGGACATATACAATCAAGCCAAAGCCCTTGGGATTTATGGCTATATACTGAAAGAATTTGCCATTGAGGAAATAGAAGTCTGCATCGCATCAATCCTAAAAAATCGGTCTTACTTTAGTCCTGAACTTATCGAGTATCTTGAAATCAAGGAAATACCGAAGGAACTTGAGACACTCACTGACACAGAAATGAAAGTCCTTAAGCTCATTGCGCAAAATAAAACCGCCAAGGAAATAGGAAATGATCTTTTCATCTCTGACCGTACAGTTGAAAAACACAAAAGCCATATTCGCAATAAGCTTAATCTCGCATCTAAGGCAAACAGCATTGTTTTATATGCCAAGGAGCATGAAGAATATTTATCTAAATATACGTAGAACTACGTATTGATTCCCTTGGATTTAATACTGATATTTGCTTCAGCTATTAATTCTTATAGGGGAGAATTATACTTTTTAACTCTGGGTTGTGCATACAACCTGGAGTTTTTTTATTCCAATAATGTTTTACTGTTCATTGCATTCAAAATATACGTAGAACTACGTATTGTTTGACATCATTTTATTACTGAAATTTGTAATGCTATTAATCAATTTTCCTTATTGTAAAAAAAGGACTTAGGCTCTTGGTCGCATGATCAAGAGCCTTTTTGTTATATACCGTATCGGTAATGTTAAAAAATAAGACCCAAAACACAAAATATACGTAGAACTACGTATTGTTTGGTGTTCCATTAATACCGAATTTTACATCAGAGTTATTAAAGTTAGAGGGATTTATTTATTAATAACTCGAATTAATTAGGGTATATAGAGCTCTGGGCTTCTTTTAACCCAGAGCTTTATTGAAAAAAGGGGACAAACAAAAACACAAGGACATGGAAACAATGAAAAACGATCAAAGCCTTACCAATAAAATTTTTATTATCGGTTTAATTATAAGTGCCATATTAATTATATCCATCAACATTTTTGTAAATTTTTTTTAGTTAGTTAGTTATTTTATTAGGGAGAAAAAAAGCGCAATCTCTATTTGTTTAGAGTTGCGCTTTTTTGTGTTTAAATAATTCTTTCTACTAACCTACATTTCCAATGCTTTCTTAATATCGTTATCCATTAATAACTCTACTGGGTTTTCCAAAGCCTCCTTGACAGCTACCAAAAAGCCAACAGATTCTCTTCCATCAATAATTCTGTGATCATAAGACAGTGCCACAAACATAACTGGTCGTATTTCAACCTTTCCGTCAATGGCTACTGGACGCTCAACAATATTGTGCATCCCAAGAATACCACTTTGAGGTGGATTGATAATTGGTGTAGACAACATACTTCCGAACACACCTCCATTTGAAATGGTAAAGGTTCCTCCTGTCATTTCATCCACAGTAATTTTTCCATCTCGCGCTCTTAGGGCCAAACGTTTCACTTCGCTTTCAACTCCTCTGAAACTCAAGTTTTCAGCATTTCTAATCACAGGCACCATCAATCCTTTTGGTCCAGAAACCGCAATACTGATATCACAAAAATCATAGGAAATCATTTCCTTACCATCTATCATTGAGTTAACAGCTGGATACATTTTTAAGGCACGAACCACTGCAAGCGTAAAGAAACTCATAAACCCAAGGCTCACGCCATGTTTTGTCTTAAATGCTTCTTTGTATTGCTTACGTAAATCAAAAATAGGAGACATGTCTACCTCATTGAAGGTCGTCAACATAGCTGTTGTGTTCTTGGCTTCAACTAAACGTTCAGCAACTTTTCTTCTCAGCATCGACATTTTGCTTCGAGACGTTCCTCGACTTCCTCCTGCTGGTGTTCCCATCGAAGGAACAGCCTTTACTGCATCATCTTTGGTTATTCTTCCATCTTTGCCTGTTCCAGAAACTGTTGTTGCCTCAATGCCTTTTTCATCCAATATTTTTTTGGCGGCTGGACTTGGCGTTCCTGTGGCATAAGTCTTACTGCTTTCAGTCGATTTGGTTGGTTCCGCTTTTTTAGGTTCTTCCTGCGTTTCTGCTTTTACAGAAGCGCTGGTCTCTCCTTCTGGTTTTTCAGCTGCAGTATCAATTAGACAAACCACAGCACCAACAGCTACAGCATCTCCTTCCTCAGCTTTTAAAGTGATGGTTCCACTCGCTTCCGCAGGCAATTCCAATGTTGCTTTATCACTATCGACTTCAGCAATCGCTTGGTCTTTTTCAACATAATCACCATCTGAGACTAACCATTCAGCAATTTCTACTTCAGTGATGGACTCTCCTGGCGAAGGAACTTTCATTTCTAAAATCATCGTTCTATAATTTTATTTTATGCGTTTGTTTCAGTTTTTATCTTTTGTACTTCGATTATGAAGTGCTTTTAATTTTTAGCGTTGATTGTTTTTGGTCTTGTCAAACACGTAATCAATCACTTCCTGATGACGTATTTTTGACCTTACACTGCTACCAGCGGCTGGTGCTCCATAAGGCCTACGCGTTGCTGCTCTAAAGGTTTTTGCTTCATCCAAATGCATCAGCATGTGACCGTAAGCTCCCATATTTCTAGGTTCTTCTTGTGCCCATACAATGTCTTCTGCAGTTTTATAGTGGCTCAAAATAGTCTTGATTTCCTTTTCAGGTAAGGGGAACAACTGTTCGATTCTCACCAAAGCAACATCATCTCTATTGAGCTTTTCCCGTTCTTCCAAAAGATCATAGTAGAATTTTCCTGTTACAAAGACCAATGTTTTCACCTGATCTACTTTTGCGGTAGCATCATCGATAACCATTTGAAAACTTCCGTTGGCAAATTCATCAACTGAAGACACTACCAATGGATGACGCAATAAACTCTTTGGAGTAAACACAATGAGTGGTTTTCTGAAATCGGCTTTCATTTGTTTACGTAGCAAATGATACATATTCGCTGGAGTTGTACAATCCATGACATACATATTATCCTTCGCACATAACTGAAGGTAACGCTCCATACGTCCCGATGAATGTTCTGCACCTTGCCCTTCATAGCCATGAGGCAATAGCATCACCAAGCCATTTTGAAGTTTCCACTTATCTTCTGCTGCAGAAATATACTGATCCAGCATGATCTGGGCACCATTACTAAAATCACCAAATTGTGCTTCCCAAATTGTTAGTGTTTTTGGACTTGCCATTGCATAGCCATAATCAAAGCCTACAACTCCATATTCTGAAAGTAAGGAGTTATAAATAAAGAATTTCCCTTGGGAATCACTAATTTGATTAAGTAATAGGATTTCCTCTTCACTATCTTCTACCTTTATCACAGCATGTCGATGCGAAAATGTGCCACGTTCGACATCCTGTCCAGAAATTCGAACATCATACCCTTCTTCAAGTAAAGTCCCATAAGCCAAATGTTCGGCCATTGCCCAATCAAGCTTATCTTCATCAAACATACTTTGACGTGATTGTACTAGTCGCTCGATTTTACGAATGAACTTTTTGTCTTCAGGTAAGGTCGAAATAACCTTTGTGATGCGCTCTAATCCTTCCTTTGGATAAGTTGTATCCACTGGAGACATCATTTCATCTTCGACTACAATTTTATAATTTTCCCATTCATCTTGCATGAAAGGGGTGATAATTGTCTTGTCTATTTTTCTGGAATCTTCAAGTTTTACCTCGAGCTTATCCTTGTATTCTTTCTCTAATTTAGCCACATAATCCTTATCTATAACACCTTCAGCAATGAGCTTTTCAGCATAGATATCTCTCGGGTTTTTATGTTTAGCGATTGCTTTGTATAGTTTAGGCTGTGTAAAACGAGGTTCATCACCTTCGTTATGACCATACTTTCTGTAACCCAATAAATCTATAAACACATCTCTTTTGAACTTCATTCTAAAATGTAGAGCAAACAAAGCCGCATGAACTACAGCTTCAGCATCATCGGCATTAACGTGCATAACAGGAGATAAGGTCACTTTGCCAACATCGGTACAATAAGTACTCGAGCGTCCATCAAGGTAATTGGTTGTAAATCCGATTTGGTTATTGACCACAATGTGAATGGTTCCGTTAGTACTGTAACCATCTAATTTGGCCATTTGTACAACCTCGTATACCAACCCTTGTCCAGAAATTGCTGCATCACCATGCACGACAATTGGGAGAACTTGTGACGGGTTGTCGGGATATTTATCATCTTGTTTTGCCCTCACAATACCTTCCACTACTGCACCTACGGTTTCAAGATGTGACGGATTTGGAGCAATATTAAGATTAATTTGTTTTCCACTATCGGTAGTTCGGTTACTTGTCCAGCCTAAGTGGTATTTCACATCACCATCAAACACTTCTTGTTCATAATCCTTTCCGTCGAATTCACTAAAAATATCCTTTGCTGATTTTCCAAAGATATTGGTCAATGTGCTTAATCGTCCTCGATGTGCCATACCCATGACAAATTCCTTAACGCCATGTTCTGAAGCATTTTCGATAAGCGAATCGAGAGCAGGAATCAACGATTCATTACCTTCGAGTGAGAATCGTTTTTGGCCAACATATTTGGTATGCAGAAAACTTTCAAATGAAACGGCTTCATTTAATTTTTTTAGAATGTGCTTTTTTTGGTCAACGGAAAATTGAGGCTGATTATCGTTGATGTTTAGTTTGCTTTGAATCCATTCAATTTCCTCTGGCTTTCTGATATACATATACTCTACACCAATAGAATCACAATAGATGCTTTCCAAATGCTGAACGATACGTCTTAAGGTTTGTCTCCCAATACCAAGGATTTCTCCAGCATCAAAGGTGATATCTAAGTCGCTTTCAGATAATCCAAATGTTTCTAATGCTAGTGTTGGTACATATTTTCTGCGTTCACGAACAGGATTGGTCTTGGTAAATAAATGTCCACGACTACGATAACCGTCAATAAGTTTTACAACCTGAAATTCCTTTTGAACATGTTCTGGGATTTGTGTGGATACACCTTCGACGATGTCTCCATCCATTCCAAAGCTTTCACTCCCAAAATCGTAACCTTGGAAAAAGGCACGCCAACTAGGTTCTACAGAATCGGGATTTTTTTGATATTGTTCGTATAAATCAGCAAAGTACGCTGTATGTGCTGCGTTTAAGAAGGAATATTTATCCATTATTTGGTGTAAGTCGTTTACGCTTCAACAAAATTTAAACAAAAATACAACAATTACTAAAAATAGATACGATTTTGATATATTTATAAGGCAAACCTTTTTATGTTATTTATGATGTTTTTTTCTCATTCCAAAATGCTGAAATCACGGATTGTTTTTGTTGTGATATTCGGACTTTCAACACTAACTTTTGCTCAAAACCACGAAGAACCTTCTACTTTTTGGAGCAAGGTGCGTTTTGGAGGAGGTATAGGGTTGAGTTTTGGTAATGGCTTTTTTAGTGGAACATTAGCGCCAAGCGGCATTTACGAGTTCAATCCAAATTTCGCATTGGGCTTGGGACTTAATGGCACTTACAACAGTGTTAAAAACAGATACAATTCGACGATTTTAGGCGGAAGTGTCATTGGACTATACAGTCCAATTCAAGAGCTTCAAGTATCAGGTGAATTTGAACAATTGAACGTTAGTCAAAATTTTGATGACGATAGTTTCAGCAACCGAAATTATTGGGTTCCAGCATTGTTTATTGGTGTGGGTTATCGTACTAACAATGTGACCATCGGAATACGATATGACCTACTTTACAACCAAGGAAAAAGCGTTTATGCTGATCCTTGGATGCCTTTTATCCGTGTGTTTTTTTAGATGAAAATGGTTTTGGATCAGCTCGAATATTTATGTCGAAGCCACACCTTTTGCCATTCGCGTTGCAAGATCAAAAAAGTAACTTCTTCAGAAAGTCGCAAGGTATCATCTCCATCAAGCCGCTTAATTTTTGCTTCGGAAACATCGACAATATAAAGCAAGTTTAAATATTCTGTAAACTTGTGTTGAATGAGTTTAAATACCTCTTCATGCAATAAGTATTTTAAGCTTGAAGGAAGTATTTGCTCGTCAAAATCGAGAGCTATGTTTGCCAATAAAAAATCCTTATTGATCTGTTTGACAAGCTGTGAATAAAGGTCAAGAGCTTCAGCTTCGGAAATTAGCTTTTCAAATGTAGTTGGCAAACCCATGATTCAAGATTAGACCGTTCTATCCATGAGGCTATTGCCAAAACTACGCAACGCCTCTTTATTAGCTTCTGAAATTTTAACTGTGTCTAGAACCGAAAAGGCTTTTTGAGTATACATTTCGATTTCCTGTCGGGCAGCCGCTGCAGATCCACTGGATTCAAATATGGAGGTAACGGCTTCTATTTTGTCTTTATTATCAGAAGGGTTAACGCTGTACAAATGTTCCAATTGTTTTTTGTCTGCGGCATTTGAAAATTCAAGTGCCTTGAGGTACAGGAATGTTTTCTTGTTCTCTATAATATCTCCACCTATTTGCTTCCCAAAGGTTTCAGGATCTCCAAAAGCATCGAGATAATCGTCTTGTAGCTGAAAGGCAATGCCGAGGTTTTTACCAAAGTCATAAATCGCATTCTTACAGTCTTCAGAAGCCTCTGCAACAATGGCTCCCATTTTCATGGCAGCACCTACCAATACGGCTGTCTTATACTCAATCATTCTTAAATATTCCTGAATCGTTACATCATCTCGCATCTCAAAATCCACATCATACTGTTGACCCTCGCAGACCTGTAGCGCAGTTTCACTAAACAATTTTGCCAATTCCAGAAATATATGTGGCTCATAGTTTTCAAATAACTGATATGCCATAATCAACATAGCGTCTCCTGATAAAATCCCAGTATTGACATCCCATTTTTCGTGAACTGTAGTTTGTCCGCGACGCAAAGGTGCATCGTCCATTATATCATCATGAACCAACGAAAAATTATGGAATACCTCAACACTTAAGGCAGCATCCATGGCCTTTTCTGGACTGCAATCAAAAATTTCAGCTGTCATTAGCGTCAAAATCGGACGCAAGCGTTTGCCTCCAAGTTTCAGGATGTATTGAATCGGTTCATAAAGTGTACTTGGGTCCTTGGGCTTTATATAATTGTCCAAATAGTCTACAAAAGCAGCGTGGTAAGATGACAAATGTTTCATTGTGTAAAAGTAATGTAATTACCCAAAAAAATGAATGAGTGAGGCAAATAGATTCGCCAATGTTAAAAAATCATTAAAACTTTGGAAACTTTTTTTGTTTTTAAAGTTTCCTGATGTAATTTTGCCTGAGAATTATGAAGCAAGATATTTTAAAAACAGCAGTCGATTTGTTCTTAACCTATGGGTTTAAGAGTGTAACCATGGATGATATTGCCAATGCAAAAGGCATCTCTAAAAAGACCATTTACCAGTATTTTGAAAACAAAACTGTTTTGGTTGAAGCCGCAGTGATGCTTTTGTTTCAAATTATTTCCAGTGGAATTGAAGACATTAGATCCCAAGAAAAAAATCCTATTGAGGAAATTTATGAGATTAAACAGTTTTTAATGAAAAATTTAAAAGACGAAAAATCATCTCCTCAATATCAATTGGAAAAATATTACCCAAAGATTTTTCATGATATAAAAGAAAAACAATTTTGTGTTATGGAAGATTGTGTCGGATGCAATTTAGAGCGTGGTAAAACAATGGGATTGTTTAGGGAGGATTTGAATACCGAGTTCATCTCTAAAATCTATTTCAATTGTATGATGGCTTTAAAGGACAAATCATTATTCCCATTAGAACATTTTTCTATGAGAATGCTCATGAACAACTATCTCGAATATCACTTGCGTGGTATTTGTACGAATAAAGGACTAGAACACCTAAACAACTATTTACAAATCAATCAAAACGATAATTAATGAAATACATCTCAATTATTCTTTTAGGGTTATTCTTTTCATGGTCGACCTTAGCCCAAGAGGAGAATGTCTATAATTTTAACCTACAGGAAGCGATAGATTATGCTCTAGAAAACAACCGATCAGCACAAAACGCTACTCGAGATATTGAAGCCGCCAAAAAGCAAAAATGGGAAACTACAGCGATAGGACTTCCTCAGGTGAACGTTGGCGTAGATTATCAAAGATGGCTAAAACAACAAGTTCAACTTTTACCAGCTGCCGCTTTTGACAACACCCAAAGCACTATAGACATTGTCAATGATTATTTTGATGTCACACAAGATAATTTTGACATCTCGACACCTCAAGGGTTTATTCCATTGCGATTTGGAACCAAACAGAATGTCACAGCCACTGCGACGCTTTCCCAATTACTTTTTGATGGGTCTTATTTGGTAGGCTTACAATCAGCTAAAGTGTATTTGCAAATTTCTGAAAATGCCAAAATCAAAACCGATTTAGAGGTAAGAAAAGCTGTGATCAATGCCTATGGAAATGTCCTATTGGCAGAAGAAAGCATTGCTATTTTAGAAAGAAACCTTGAAGTCTTGAACAAGAATCTCAACGAAACCACCAAGATTTATGAAAATGGTCTTGAAGAGGAAGAAAGTGTTGAGCAACTAAAAATCACACTGTCTAGTGTTGAAAGCAACTTAAGAAATACTGAGCGATTAAAAACATTGGCTTATCAAATGTTTAACATTACACTTGGTATCGATTTAAATGCGCAAACCACCCTCACAGATAACCTAGAATCCTTAACAGCTCAAAATATGAGTCTGGATCTCTTAGAAGCTGACGAATCTGTAGAGAATACAATTGATTTTCAAATTTCTGAAAATGATATGATTTCAAAAGAATTGTTGGTGAAGCTTGAAAAAAGCAAGGCACTACCAACGTTAAATGCGTTTGTAAATGGTGGTTATTCAGCCTTTAGTGACGACTTTTCCTTTTTTGACAAAGGTCAAAACTGGTTCGGTTCATCATTGTTTGGCGTGAGTTTGAATATCCCTATTTTCAGTTCCGGAATGCGAAGCGCTTCAACTCAACGCGCACAAATAAATCTTGAAAAAGCAAAAGCAAATTTAACTGAAACCGAACAACAAATAAAGCTTCAAATAGCAAATGCCAAAAGCGAATACCAGTTTGCAATTGAAGAATATAACAACAAAAAAGAAAATCTTAATCTCGCCGAACGTATCGAATCAAAAAATCAAACCAAATTTTTTGAAGGTATTGCCTCAAGTTTTGAGTTACGCCAAGCACAAACCCAACTATATACTACCCAACAAGAGTTTTTACAAGCCATGCTCAACGTCATAAACGCTAAGGCTGAATTAGAAACCATACTTAACAATGTTCAAACCAACTAATCAATTTCGTAATACCACATCATGAAAAAAATATATCTACTAGTCATCACAACTTTAATTCTAGCCTCTTGTGGAGGTGAACAGAAAAAGAACTCAATGGAGCACGTTTTGAACTCCAATAACCTCGAGTTATTACGTCAAAAGCGAGCCGAAATTGTTGCAGAGCAACATGAAGCTAGCGAAAAACTTAAACAATTAGACGCTGTTATTTCAAAAATAGATACTGTTAAGAAGGTACCTTTAATAACAACGTTCACGGCTAAGCAAGAAGCGTTTAACCATTACTTTGAAGTTCAAGGTAACGTCACTACAAAAGACCTATTGGTCATCACTCCTGAGTACAATGGTATTTTAACGCATGTGTATGTAAAAGAAGGCCAAAAGGTTAGCAAAGGACAAATTTTGGGAAAGATTGACGATGGTGGATTAGGTCAGCAATTGTCACAACTTCAAATTCAAGCCGATTTAGCAAAGACCACTTATGAGCGCCAAAAGCGCCTTTGGGACCAAAACATTGGTAGTGAAATTCAGTTTTTACAAACAAAATCCAATTATGAGGCTCAGCAAAAGGCCGTTGACCAATTAAAACAACAGGTCGCCAAAACAACGGTAAGAGCTCCTTTTTCAGGAACTATAGATGACGTTATAACTGAGCAAGGAAGCGTTGTGGCTGCTGGTCAATCGCCTTTAATGCGCATTGTTAACCTCAACAATATGTACATTGAAACCGATGTGCCTGAGCGTTATATCAAAGATGTTACCAAGGGTAAGCACGTAGATGTTGAGTTTCCTGTACTTGGAAAAACCGTAGAAACCAGTGTGCGTCAAGCAGGAGATTTCATTAATCCTGCTAACAGGACTTTTAAGGTCGAGGTTGGGTTACCAAAAGGAGATACATCCATCAAGCCAAACTTAACAGCGAAATTAAAGATTAATGACTACACCAGTGAAAATGCCATTCTTATTCCTCAAAGTGTGATTTCTGAAAATGCCGAAGGTGAGCAATACATCTACATTGTAGAAAATAAAAACAGTAAGAGTGAAGGCACAGCAAAGAAAGTGATCATTCAAACAGGAAAATCCCAAGCTGATGTTATTGAGGTCCTTTCTGGAATTGAAAAAGGTGCGGAAATCATCAAAGAAGGTGCACGTAGTGTTAAAGACCAACAAACCGTCAAGGTAATCGATATCAACAAAGACACAAACAACTAACGATCAACCAAAGTTATGACTGACAAACAGAAAAAAGTCAATAAGGAGTTTGGGTTGTCTTCTTGGGCAATCAACAATAAAACGACAATGTATGTCCTTATATTGGTATTCTTTTATTTAGGCGTTTCCGCTTTTTTTGATATGCCAAGGGAAAACTTCCCAGAAGTAAATGAAACCAAAATTTATGTCAGTACTGTATTCCCAGGAAATACGGCTGAAGACATCGAAAAACTAGTTACAGATCCGCTCGAGGATCAACTCAAAACCGTTAGTAATGTCGTTGAAATCACCTCTACTTCTACCGAAGACTATTCAATGGTGATTATTGAATTTGATGAGAATCTAACAGTTGAACAAGCCAAACAAAAAGTAAAGGACGAAATAGAATCTGAAACAGCTGGTGAAGATTGGCCAACATTCAATGGTGCAAAAGTTGAACCGGACGTTTTTGAATTAAGCCTTTCGGAAGAAATGCCAATTCTTAACATTAACATTTCGGGTGACTATCCTGTTGAAAAGCTTAAAGAATATGGCGAGTATCTTCAAGATGAAATAGAAGACCTATTGGAAATTAAGGAAGTCGCCATTCGTGGTGCTCAGGAAAAAGAAGTTGAGGTTGCTGTTGACATCTATAAAATGACTGCAGCTAAAGTAACGTTCAGTGATATCATTAATGCCATTAACGGAGGAAATGTTACCATGTCTGCCGGAAACATTAAGGCCAGCGGACAACGTCGTACCATTCGTGTGCTTGGAGAAATTGAATCGCCTTCCGAATTGGAAAACTTTGTCGTAAAATCTGAAAACGATTATCCTATCTATTTGAAGGATGTTGCAACCGTGAGCTTTCAGGAAGAAGATAAAACCACGTTTGCTAGAGAATATGGGCATCCAGTGGTAATGCTCGATGTAAAAAAACGTGCTGGAAAGAACATGGTAGATGCTGCAGAGCAAATTCATACGATCGTTAAAGAATCTAAAGAAAATGTATTTCCTCAGGATTTAGATATTACCATTACGAACGATCAATCTTCTGTTACCATCGGTCAAGTAGATGATTTGGTAAACAATATCATTTTTGGTGTCATTCTGGTTGTCACCGTTTTAATGTTCTTCTTAGGATTCAAAAATGCCATATTTGTTGGGTTTGCAATACCAATGTCTATGTTCATGTCACTTATGATTCTAAGTATGTTTGGCATTACCTTGAACACTATGGTATTGTTCGGGCTAATTATGGGACTTGGGATGCTGGTAGACAATGGCATTGTGGTGGTTGAAAACGTCTATCGTTTAATGGACGATGAAGGAATGAGCCGTATTGAAGCCGCAAAAAAAGGAATTGGCGAAATCGCCTTCCCTATTATCATTTCAACAGCAACAACTGTAGCTGCCTTTATTCCACTAGGTTTGTGGCCTGGAATCATGGGTGAATTTATGATGATTTTACCTCAAACACTATCCATTGTTTTAGGTTCTTCATTATTTGTTGCAATTTTCTTTAACTCAGTTTTGGTATCGCAGTTTATGAATACCGAAGATAAAGATATGCCGCTTCATAAAATCATCCGAACAACAATTATAATGGCTGTCTTAGGTATTATTATATTTATTGTTGGTGGTGAGTACAGAGCCTTAGGCACCTTAATGGTATTTACTGCTGTTATGCTTTGGGTATACCGCTTATTTTTACGTAAATGGGCAAACTATTTCCAAACCAAAATACTAGGAAAACTAGAAAATTGGTATGAACGTCAATTGCGTCGTGCCTTAAAAGGTTGGCGTCCTTACGGTTTAAGTATCGGAACATTTTTGCTGCTTATTATTGCCTTTGTAGCATTTGGAGCGTCATTGGCTACCCAACGTACTAAAGTGGAATTTTTCCCAGATAATATTCCAAATCAAATTATTGTTTACATAGAATATCCTGAAGGTACAGCTATTGAAAAAACCAATGCCATAACCAAGGAAATCGAAAAGATCGTTTACAATGTTTTAGATGATAACCAATATAAAAATGGCGATTACAACTTTATGGTTGAAAGTGCCGTGTCTCAGGTTGGTGAAGGTGCTGGAAATCCCCAAACCGATGGTGGTTCTGCTGCCGAAATGCCTCACAAGGCAAAGATCACGGCATCAATGCGCGAATTTAAATATCGTGAAGGCGAAGACAGTGAATTACTACGTCAAAAAGTTCAAAAAGCTTTGGTCGGTATATTCCCAGGTGTATTGATTTCTGTTGAAAAAAATGCTGATGGTCCTCCTGCAGGAGCTCCTATTAATATTGAATTGGAAGGTGATGACTATAACGAACTCATCAATGCTGCAGAACAAATGCGCGAATTCATCAACAGTAAAAATGTTGCTGGTATTGATGAGCTTAAAATTGACGTTAATAAAGATAAACCTGTAATGCGAGTTATTGTTGACAGGGAAAAAGCAGGCGAATTAGGTGTCTCAGCATCACAAGTTGGACAGCAGTTACGTAATTCCATTTTTGGATCAAAAGCTGGCATCTATAAAGAAGGTGGTGACGATTATGATATTTATGTGCGATTTAATGAAGATAATCGTTATAACAAAAGTGCGCTTTTCAATCAAAAAATCACATTTAGGGACATGGCGAGTGGACAGATTAGGGAAATTCCAGTGTCTGCCATTGCCCATGCCGAAAACACTTCTGGTTTTAGTGCGATTAAACACAAAGACACCAAACGTGTCGTAACGGTGTATTCTGCATTAGCTCCAGGATATACTGATGCTGGTGCTGTGGTAGCACAGATTCAAAATGAAATGCAAGCTTATGATGATCTGCCTGATAACATCAAGGTCGACTATACTGGTCAAATTGAAGAACAAAACAAACAAATGGCTTTTTTAATGGGAGCTTTCTTTACTGGTTTGGGTTTAATTTTCTTCATATTGATCTTCCAGTTTAATTCCGTTTCAAAACCTGCTATCATAATGTTAGCTATCTTTTTGAGTTTAATTGGTGTATTTGGAGGAATTGTAATCACAGGAAGTGCCTTTGTTATCATGATGACCATGGTAGGTATCATATCACTTGCTGGAATTGTAGTAAATAATGGTGTGGTTTTACTAGATTATGCACAGTTGTTAATTGACAGAAAAAAAGCAGATCTCGATATCGATGAAGACGACTACCTCGATGAAGACGATTTATACGAAAGCATTGTCAAAGCTGGTAAAGCGCGTTTAAGACCTGTGTTATTAACTGCCATCACAACCATTTTTGGTTTGGTACCATTGGCCATTGGATTAAACATTAACTTCTTTACACTGTTTAGAGAGTTTGATGCTCATGTATACATTGGTGGTGACAACGTTATTTTTTGGGGACCATTAGCTTGGACTGTCATTTATGGATTGATCATCGCAACATTCCTTACGTTAATTATTGTCCCGATTTTATTTTTCTTAGTTACTAAGTTAAAAATGTGGATTCGTAAAAAATCCACTACAACCACCGAAGAACTAGATGAAAGCACTTCTTTGGGTTAAACCAGAGTCGTTTGATTAATAGCTGAAAAGCCTCGACGTTTGTTGAGGCTTTTTTATTTGATAATCATTTAACTTCCTTAAATTTGCACATCAAAATTTAATGTATGTACAGAAGTCACAATTGTGGTGAATTAAGAGCATCACACATCAATACAGAGGTTACACTCGCTGGTTGGGTTCAAAAATCACGAGATAAAGGATTTATAGTTTGGGTCGACTTACGTGATCGTTATGGCATCACACAATTGGTGTTTGATGAAGAACGCTCTTCAAAAGCCATGATGCAACAAGCGCAGGAATTAGGTCGTGAATTTGTGATTCAAGTAAAAGGGGAAGTAATTGAGCGCGCTTCTAAAAACCCTAATATGCCTACTGGTGATATTGAAATCTTGGTTTCTGAATTGAATGTTTTAAATGAAGCCAAATTACCACCTTTCACTATTGAAGACGACACTGATGGTGGTGAAGAACTACGCATGAAATACCGTTATCTCGATATTCGACGCAACCCTGTTAAGAACAGCCTGATTTTCAGGCACAAAGTGACACAAGAAGTAAGAAACTACCTTTCAAAAGAGGGTTTTATTGAAGTTGAAACGCCTTATTTGATAAAGTCCACACCTGAAGGTGCTCGCGATTTTGTGGTCCCTTCTCGAATGAATGAAGGGCAGTTTTATGCCTTACCACAATCGCCTCAAACCTTCAAGCAACTGCTTATGGTTGGTGGCATGGATAAATATTTCCAGATTGTAAAGTGCTTTAGGGATGAAGACTTACGTGCAGACCGTCAACCTGAATTCACACAAATCGATTGTGAAATGGCCTTCATCGAACAAGAGGATATCTTAAATGCCTTCGAAGGATTAACACGTCATTTACTGAAGGAAATTAACGGTGTTGATATTGAAAAATTTCCGAGACTACTCTATGATGATGCCATGCGTTTATATGGAAATGACAAACCAGATATTCGTTTTGGTATGCAGTTTGGCGGACTCAATGAGGTGGCCCAACACAAAGATTTTAACGTTTTCAATTCAGCAGAATTGGTTGTTGGCATCGCTGTCCCTGGAGGAAATAGTTATACGAGAAAAGAAATCGATAAACTCATCGATTGGGTCAAAAGACCTCAAGTTGGTGCTCTAGGAATGGTGTATTGTCGTTGTAATGATGATGGCAGCTATAAATCTTCTGTAGATAAATTCTATGATCAAGAAGATTTGGCAAAATGGGCAGAAGTCACTGGAGCTAAAGCTGGAGATTTGATTTGCGTATTGTCTGGCGACACCAATAAAGTAAGAACGCAATTGAGTGCTTTGCGTATGGAATTGGCTGAACGTTTAGGGTTGAGAAAACCTGACGAATTTGCACCACTTTGGGTCATGGATTTCCCACTTTTGGAATGGGACGAAGATACCGAACGCTATCACGCCATGCACCATCCATTTACGTCTCCTAAACCAGGACAAATAGAATTGTTGAAAACCGATCCAGGCGCTGTAAAAGCGAATGCCTATGATTTGGTCCTAAATGGCAATGAAATTGGAGGTGGCTCTATTCGTATTCATGATAAAGCAACACAAGCCTTGATGTTCGATTACTTAGGGTTTTCTGAAGAAGAGGCTAAAGCACAATTCGGTTTCCTTATGGATGCCTTTCAATATGGTGCGCCTCCTCATGGTGGACTTGCATTTGGATTGGATCGCTTGGTAGCCATACTTGGCGGACAAGAAACGATTCGCGACTTCATCGCCTTTCCAAAAAACAATAATGGTCGCGATGTCATGATCGACGCTCCTGCACCAATTGACAATGAACAGCTCGAGGAATTGAATTTAAAACTCAACTTAAAGTCTTAATTTAAATCCTGCATAATGCAGGATTTTTTAGTAGATTTAATCTATGCCAACCCAAAACCTGATAAAGCGTTTATTGCTTCTGAGGTACAAATACATGTCTCAGAAAAACTTTACATTTCTATTGGCAATGCTAATAGGATTGTTGTCAGGATTGGTTTCCGTTACCATAAAAAACATTACGTATAGTATTGAATGGGTTTTGGACCATTTGGCGATTGTATCCCGAAATAGCATTTACTTTATCTTGCCAGTTATCGGGTTATGGTTGGTCTATCTCTTCGTAAAATATGTGTCCAAACATAAAGTAGAACATGCCATTCCTAGTATCTTGTTCTCACTGTCCAAAAAAAACGGACTCTTAAAACCAAGTAAGATCTACTTGCCGTTAATAACAGCACCTATCACTGCTGGTTTTGGTGGTTCGGTTGGATTGCTTGGTCCTGCGATTGCTTCAGCATCTGCAGTAAGTTCCAATATTAGTCGCTTGTTTCATGTCGATAGAAAAACTAGGACGCTTCTCATCGGATGCGCTGCTGCTGGTGCTATTGCTTCCATTTTTCAATCTCCAATTGCTGCTATCATCTTCGCTATTGAAGTGTTTAGTTTGGATCTAACTTTTGCCTCACTTTTACCGCTACTAATTGCTTCGGTATCTTCAGTGTTGACGTCTTATTTTTTTGTTGGAAATAGTGTGCTTTTCAACTTTAATGTCTCCGCTCCATTTGCACTTAGGGATACGTTGTTTTTTATAATTCTAGGCATAGGTACCGGAATCGCTTCCATCTATTTTTCGAAAATATACTTTTCGGTCTATAAGTTTTTTGAACGTTTCAAAACCAACGGACAACGTTTAATCGTTGGTGGCTTGGCCATTGGTGTCATGCTATATTTTATTCCGCCTTTATATGGTGAAGGTTTTGGATTTATTAATGACCTATTGGAGGGCAACCATCTTCATGCATTGGGCAAAACACCATTCGATAATTATCTGGATAACATTTGGGTCGTGATCGCATTATTAATTGGAATTACCATCTTTAAGGCCATTGCCATGACGACCACTTTTGCGGCTGGAGGTGCAGGTGGAATTATCATCCCAACAATGGTAATGGGTAGTGCCTTAGGGAATGTTGTGGCAAAAATTATCAATAATATTGGACTGGGTTTTCAAGTATCTGAAGCAAATTTCACATTAATAGGAATGGCTGGACTTATTGCTGGAGTACTTCATGCACCATTGACAGCGATTTTCCTTATTGCCGAAATAACAGGTGGCTACCAACTTTTTGTACCATTGATGATTACGGTTTCAATGTCGTTCATCATTACTAAAAATGGAGTTGAACATACGATATACACTAAAGAGCTTGCCGAAAAAGGAGCGTTGCTCACTCATGATAAAGACCAATCGGTATTAACATTAATGAGTTTGGATAGTGTTGTAGAACAAGACTTCAGTATCCTAAATCCAGAAATGTCACTAGGTCAAATGCTTCATGAAGGTGTTGCAAAATCAAGCAGAAATCTATTTCCTGTTGTTAATGAACAGCAACAAATGGTCGGAATTATTTTATTGGATAACATTCGCGATGTTATGTTTGACCAGTCCCTTTATAATTCTACCACAGTTGAGACCTTTATGCACAATCCTCCAGCTCATATTATCTATGAATCTGATTCCATGAAAGTTGTGATGAAAAAATTTCAGGACACTGGAGCATGGAATCTTCCTGTAATTAGGGATGGTAAATACTTCGGATTTGTTTCCAAATCAAAACTATTGACAGCATATCGACGTGAATTGATTAATTTTACATCTTAGGAATATCTTTTTATGAAATACATCATCTTCATTGCGTTTTTGATTGCTTTAGGGAGCATTATTTGCGGATTTCTGTTAGAGGTACAGTATTCCCAAAAACTAATTGGCTTTGGTGTCCTTGGGTTATTTCTTGTAGTTTTTCCGCTTTTCATCTATCATCGCTGGAAAGACAAGGATCTTAAGGATTATATGCTAACCAAGGAAAACCTAGATAAAATGCGTGAGAATCAAAAACAGAACAAGTATTGAATGCTTATTGAATAATTCAAAACACACGCATTTCAACCTCTTAATTTTCAATAATTTAAAAAATCACAATTAATTAACACATCGCTTCATTAATTGTCATACCTTTGTTGCCTAATTAATATATTTTTTTACAATGACTGGAACAGTTAAATTTTTCAATGATTCAAAAGGATTTGGATTCATTACCAACGAAGAAACAGGAAAAGACATTTTCGTACATGTTTCTAACCTCAACGGTTTAGAAATTCGTGAAGGCGATAATGTAGAGTACACAGAAGAAGAAGGAAGAAAAGGAATGGTTGCTGCTAACATCAGCATCCTTTAATGATATACTTTATTTATGCAGTTTCAACGTCTAACGAAAGTTAGGCGTTTTTTTTTGCGTTACCCAAGGGTCGCGCTTTCACTACTCGCTTTCTTCGAAGAGCTCAAACATACCGTTCAATCGCTAACGCGAATTCAGGATTAATTCAAATTACGTTTCTCAATAAAAAAACGCTTTAGCAATTCAGAAGCCTCATCGGCCAAAACTCCGCCTACCATTTTAGTTTTTGGATGTAACTTAGAGTTTAAGGCGATACAACCGCGTTCATCATCACGCGTACCATAAACAATCTTGGAAATCTGACTCCAATATAACGCACCTGCACACATCTGGCATGGTTCCAAAGTCACATACAAGGTACAATTATGAAGGTACTTACCACCCAAAAAATTTGCAGCTGCAGTAATCGCCTGCATTTCTGCATGTGCTGTAACATCGTTCAGCATTTCTGTAAGGTTGTGCGCTCTCGCAATAATGCGATCGTTAATCACGATAACTGCACCTACAGGAATCTCTCCTTTTTCAAAAGCAGATTCAGCCTCTTGCAAGGCCTTTTTCATAAAATAAGTGTCGTCAAAAGGGTTTTCCATAGTGGTAAAAATACAATAACAACTCGTACATTTGTCAAGACATGCACAAATTATTAGACCATATCAACCTTCCTAAGGATTTAAGGCAGCTTCACCCTAATGAATTACCTCAACTTGCTCAAGAGCTAAGGGAGTTTATTATTAATATCGTTGCTACTAAAGAAGGTCATTTAGGTGCCAGTCTTGGTGTGGTCGAATTGACCATTGCCCTTCACTTTGTATTCAATACACCAGAAGATCAATTAATTTGGGATGTTGGGCATCAGGCTTACGGACATAAAATTCTTACGGGTCGAAAAGACCGTTTTCATACCAACAGACAACAAGGTGGTTTAAGCGGTTTTCCAAAACGCAGTGAAAGTGTATACGATACCTTTGGCGTTGGACATTCCTCGACCTCAATATCCGCAGCTTTAGGCATGGCTATTGCCTCTCAACTCAAAGGAGAACACAAGCATCATATTGCTGTCATTGGAGATGCATCAATTGCAAGTGGGATGGCATTTGAAGGCCTTAATCATGCAGGAGTCACCGACGCAAACCTTTTGGTCGTTTTAAATGACAATGCTATTGGCATAGATCCTAGCGTAGGTGCCTTAAAGCAATACTTAACCAATGTAAAAAAAGGAAAGGAAGCGCAAGACAATATTTTTGAAGCCTTGAACTTTGATTACTCAGGCCCTGTTGATGGACATGATTTATTTGCTTTAGTTTCAGAACTTGAGCGTCTAAAAAATGTAAAAGGTCCTAAATTTCTTCATGTCATTACAACAAAAGGGAAAGGGTTAAAGCAAGCCGAAGCTGATCAAGTCCGTTACCATGCTCCAGGAAAGTTTGATCCAAGTACAGGAGAAGTATATACACAACCCAATTCAGAACAACCTCCAAAATTTCAAGATGTATTTGGACATACCATTGTTGAATTGGCAAAAAGCAACAACAGTATTGTTGGTATCACACCAGCTATGCCAACAGGCAGTTCTTTAAAATATATGATGGAACAAATTCCTGATCGCGCTTTTGATGTAGGCATTGCAGAACAACATGCAGTAACATTGGCAGCTGGAATGGCAACTCAAGGTTTAATTGTATTCTGTAATATCTACTCTACGTTTTTACAGCGAGCCTATGACCAAGTGATCCACGATGTGGCACTTCAAAATCTACCTGTTATTTTTTGTTTGGATCGTGCTGGTTTGGTAGGTCAAGATGGCGCAACACATCATGGTGTTTACGATTTAGCCTATTTAAGATGTGTTCCGAATATGATAGTCTTTGCGCCTCGAAATGAGGTTGAGTTACGCAATATCATGTATACCGCTCAATTTGGATTAGAACATCCAATAGCGATTCGATATCCAAGAGGTCGAGGCAATGTATTGGATTGGAAGCAGGCGTTTTCTAAAATTAAAATAGGTACTGGCTTTCAACTTAAAAAGGGAACAACTATTGCTGTTTTGAGTGTCGGTTCAATAGCCAAAAATGTTGAAGAGGCGATTATGATGTGTGAGAATGAACATATGATTTCCCACTATGACATGCGGTTTATAAAGCCTTTAGACGAGAAGTTATTAAACCGTATCCTAAATACCTATAAATACATTATCACCATTGAGGATGGCACAGTAATCGGAGGGTTTGGAAGTGCTGTCTCTGAATTTGCTGTAAAGAACAGATATTCAAACCCAATTGAGGTATTGGGTATTCCTGATGAGTACGTTGCTCATGCTACCATAAACGAACAGCATAAATCCTTAAAGATTGATGCTGTTCATTTGAGTCATTTATTAAATACTATTCTTCTTCAATTTCTATAGTTGCAATATCTGATTCTTTCTTGATTTCTTTATCAGAATCATTTACCTCAACCGTTTGCTGTTCATCTAAATAAGGATCTTCTGTTATGTCGTTGAGCATTAATAGAAATGCCAAGGTTACGAAAGAGAAGACGACGGCTCCCATGATATTTTTTCTCATGATCGTAGGTTTTAAGATTTGGTCTTACAAGTTTAGAAATATATCGATAAAACACAAATTTTTTCGACGAAATGCACAAACAAAAAAAGGGAACCACATCAGTTCCCTTTCTTAAAATAAGGTGATTTGTCTTATTTAATTATTATTTTCTTTGTTTCCGACTGACGACCAACATGAATATTCATAAAGTACAATCCGGAATTCAAATCTAATTGCAATGTCGTTTCAGTAGATGACAGGTATAGTTGATCTGTATGCACTTTTTTTCCATTGACATCATAAATCTGGATATCAGCATTTCCAAGCTCACTTTGGGATTTAAGAGTAAACAAGCCTTCTGAAACTGTTGGAAATAGCGTGACAAGGTTTGAGTTAAATTCACTTTCCAATACACTTAGAGGTGTTGAGGTAAATTCACTTGTAAAGAGTCCTCTACCATGTGTGGTTGCCAAAATAGTATTGTCTAGTGCCTTTAAATCCAGATCAAGCACCTGAACGTCACTCATACCATTGTAGGCCTGAATCCAAACTGGATTATCGACAGTATAATCTGCAGTAGCCCATACACCAAGATCGGTTCCAATAATGAGCTCTTCTGGTATCAAAGGATTCTGCAGGATACACTTTACTGGTAAATCAGGCAAGTTGCCTTCTAAGCTTCTCCAACTAGATCCGCCATCGTCAGTATACCAAATACTTTGAACACCATAATTATGCATGGTCACAAAAATTTCCTGTTCACTTTGTCCAAATTCAATATCAGAAATACTTCCAACAAAACTTGGACCTGAAATGTTTGAGAAAATAGGGTTAAAATTCGCAAACAGCACTTTTAACAAACGACCATTTCTTAGCCCAACATACAGTGACGAAGATCCTGTTGTATATGGAGATATCTTCATGGCGCTTGGTGACGAATTCATCAAGGCATTTGTAATTTCGGTATTAGTTTGTGGTGCTCCTCCAGGTAAAAATTCTGCTATTCTTTCAATACGAGCAATACCTGCTGAAGCATTGACGTACAATATGTCTAAGTTCTTGTCCAGCTCAGCTTCATTGATAAAATTTCCACCACCATTTTCTGAAATCTGTAGTCCGCTCGCCAAACTTGGGAATCCATACAGATAATGATTGTTTCCTGGGCTGGACAAAATAGCATAAAGTCCACTGTCATCTATTTCGGTAAAGGCACCATCACCTCCACGCTCTTCATTAAATCCATTGGCACCTTCTTCTGCTCCAACAATAAACATAGTTCCATTATCCTGAAGGCCTCCTCCCATATTGTCAGCAGTACTCGAGCCATCTATAGCACCATAATAGAATTGGGTTGTATTGTAATTTCTATTTCTAGGTTGAATATTATTAACTGAGCCAGGCGCATTTGCAATATTACTGGAATAATACACACCACCATCATTACCGAACACAGCTTCTGTATCATTTGTTCCTGGTCTAAATACAATAGCATGCTGATCGGCATGCACCAAAGATGCCGCAAACCCTGAAATATTATACCATTCTGATATTTGAGTCCATAGCACACCATTGGTCGACGACACAAATAAATTGATACCTCCTATATAAACGTTTCCATTTTGATCTGATTCAATTGGCAAATCGTAAAATGCCTGTCCTCTCGTATAGTCAGTTGCTGGAATTGTAGCCGTATCTTCATCGACTGGTGTATTCATTGCCGTAAAATTTGCTTCTGTAGCAAACGCATCATTGGTGGTAAACAAACGACCTTGGTTTCCTATGCTTACAGCCACCCAAAAACGGTTGGGATCAGTACTTGAAGGTTCTAGTTCTGTTCTTGATGCACCAGGAATTGTTCGGATGAGATCAAAGGTGACACCATCTGTTGATCTATAGATATCTCCTCCAGAATTACCTAGTGCGTTACTAGTTGTCGTAAACCAAATGTTGTTGTTAATATCCAATTCAATGTCACAAGGATTCTTGTAAGAAAAATCATTATGAGTAATATTAAAACGACTCCAACTATCTCCTCCATCGGTAGATTTATATAGTCCTTGTTCTACTACGCCTTGGACATTATTGGGACTACTAGCATCAAAATATTGTTTCCCTGCAACAGCTGCGTATAATTCTGTGGTACCATTGTTATCTCTTGCAACAATATCATTGACATAAAAAATTCCATTTACAAGACCTACTCCACTAGCTGTGGTAAAGCCCTCATAACCACCAAAAATATTGGTCCATGTCATACCTGCATCTGTCGATTTCCAAACACCTCGTCCAATGGCAACAGATTGAAATGTAAAGGATTCTCCTGACGCGATATAAAAGGTATTGCTATCATTTGGATCGGAAATAATTGCAATTACCGATATATTCGCTTGCATACCTGTAACCAATGTCCATGATGAATTGGGATCAGTGATATCATCATTCACCCACAATCCACCTGAAACACCTCCAGCAAAAACGCGTGTATAATCGTCATCTGGATTAGCATTACCTACATCATTTGGGTCAAACATGATACCTCTTGTTCGTCCTCCTTGATTATTTGGCCCTCTGTCTACCCAAGGGTTAGCATTTTCACCTCCAACTCCTCTTAATACCGCACGTTGGGATCTCAAATCTTGTTGAAGTTCCAAAACGCGTTCTGGCATAGGCCTACCTGTACTTGGGTCTAAGGTTAGTTCCCAAAGTTGTTCATGATAGGCATTTGGAGGCAATCCCATAGCTTTTCGCTCTTTCCGCGGAAGCATTTTGGTGTCCTTAAAAGGACTATTCTCTAAATGTTGTGCGTGTTGTTCTCTTAATTTTTCAATTGTATCATAACTATTATCCGTTAAATTTATAGCTGCAATTACAGCTACTAAAATGGTTAGTAATGAAATGATGGTTAGGGATTTTTTTTTCATCTTTTTCTTCAATCTTTATTTATAAATGGTTACCTCTTAGTTTTTGATAGGTTAGCATGGCATTGCTATCCGACATTTTAGACACATAACAACAAACCGACAGCAAGTTATCGTAGACACTTGCCTTGCTTAAGTCTATATTTGGTTTTAAAACTTTCAAAATCAATTTGTCTAAATTTGACAATTCGCCTCTTATGTTATTGATTACCGATTTTGTAAAGGTATTTAAAAGTTCATTAATTACCGTATATCCTGCGATCTCTTTGTCTAAGACCTCTGCAGATTGGTAAATTTTATTGATACTGATTTTAATAATGTCATCTATTTGCGCTTCATAAGCACTACAATCTATGAGCGCCTTTGAGAACTCTCCTGACATCAATTGATCTTCGTGAGCCATAAAACTGTTAGCTGTTTCATTGATCAAGGTATTTATCGCCAAAGCTCTCAAGTAACTCAACCGATCATGGGTACTTTGAAGTGCATTGTAGGTTTTTGTTTGGATCGAATCACGAACTAGGTTAATCAGATACTCTAGGGCAAATTCTTCTTCTATGAGGCCTAAATTAATACCATCTTCAAAATCAATGATGGTATAGCATATATCGTCTGCTGCTTCCACAAGATATGCCAAGGGATGTCTAGAATACCTTACATCGTTATCTTCAGTTTGCTTAATAAGACCTAGTTCTTCCGCTACCTCCTCAAATACGGCTTTATCATTTTGAAAACAGCCATATTTCTTATCTGCTATATGGGATGTTGGTTTTTTGGGTAAAGACTCTTTAGGGTATTTTGTAAAAGCGCCAAGCGTAGCATAACTCAAACGAAGGCCACCTATCCGTCCTTGTCGGCTTTCTGTCAAAATTTTAAATCCGTTAGCATTACCTTCAAAACTGCACAAGTCTTCATATTGCTTTTTGGTCAATTGATCTTCGTAGTAACGTCCTTCACCTGTTTTAAAAAACTCACCAATGGCTTTTTCTCCTGAATGTCCAAATGGTGGATTCCCAATATCATGTGCCAATGCAGCTGCTGCGACTATCGCACCAAAATCATTGATTTGATATCCATGAACATCTCTTAAATAAGGATGTTTTTCCAAAACCATTTGACCAACTTTTCGTCCTAAAGAACGACCAACAACGCTTACTTCCAAACTGTGCGTTAATCTCGTGTGTACAAAATCGGTTTTTGACAGCGGTATGACTTGGGTCTTATCCTGAAGACTTCGAAATTCTGAAGAAAAAATGATACGATCATAATCGACTTCAAAGCCTAATCGTGTTTCGTCTTGTTCCTTTCTTAAGCGTTTATGAGTGTCTCCATAGCGTTTTAAGGAGAGTAATTGTTCCCAATTCATAGTAAAATGTTAAGCCACGGCAAGATAGAGATTTCAATGTTAATTTAATGTTTCCACATTAAGAAAAATAACAATTTCACGTAACACTGAATTAACGGTTTTATGATTAAGGTTTAATATGCGATTAACTTAAAGTTTACACTATGGGTCTTTCTTTGCACCATCATATTTAAAACTAATAATTTTTACAATATCATGAAAAAACTACTAATCCTTACTTTAATCTTATCGTCTTTAGCATTTACAGGTTGCTTTAAAGATGATGACACCCCAATTATTATTGAAGAAACAACCATTATTAATAACAATAACCCAAATGGTGGTGATGATTGCCCTATTGTTGCCGTAACAGGTTTTATCGCTGCAGATACCGAATGGACAAACGACAATATCTATCAACTTAACCAAAAAGTAGTAGTGCCAGATGGTGTAACCTTAACGATACAACCTGGAACTATTATTAAAGGTTCTCCAGGAACTGGATCCTTAGCTTCTGCACTAATTGTAGCGAGAGGCGGAAAAATTGACGCTCAAGGTACTTCTACTCAACCTATTATTTTCACATCCACAAGTGACAATATTACATGCGGACAAACCTCTGGAACCAACCTTGACGAGAACGATAGAGGTCTTTGGGGAGGATTAATCGTCTTGGGTAACGCACCATGTTCTTTTTCAGGTGATGTTGAGCAAGCTCAAATTGAAGGTATTCCTGCCGATGACACATTTGGATTATATGGCGGAAATGACCCTATGGATGACTCTGGTGCTTTACGTTATATTTCAATCCGACATGGAGGCGCTTTAATTGGAGAAGGAAACGAAATCAATGGTTTAACATTAGGAGGTGTTGGTAATGAAACCATCATCGATAATATTGAAGTGGTAGCCAATGTTGATGACGGTATCGAGTTTTTCGGTGGGACAGTTGATGCCACCAACCTTTTGGTATGGGCTCAAGGAGATGATGCTCTGGATATTGATCAAGCTTATTCAGGAATCATTGACAATGCTGTTGTGGTTCTAGGCGACATATCAGATCATGCTTTTGAAATTGATGGTCCAGAAGGTTCAGCTGTTGGATCATTCACCTTACAGAATGCAACAATTATTGGTAACTCCGTAACTAGTAATGGTGAGTATGCAGACTACAGAAGTAGAGCAAGAGGTAATACTAGTAACATCTATGCAATGGGATTTGCAGACGGTAAGGATGTAGAGTTAGACAACAATGCTGTATCTCAAAACTATCTTGATGGATTATTAACTTTTGGCACTTGGGAAATCGTAGGTTTTGACAATTCTATTTTCGTTGAAAAAGTAGGATGTGCACAAAACTGTGATGACGAAGATGAATCAAATGACATCGATGAAGAATTGATTATCCTCAATCCAACATTTACTGAAAGAGCTGCTCAATGGGCTACAGAAGTTGCAGAAGGCGCTAATACAGTTGGTGCAACAACTTCAGAGTTGTCTTGGACCTATTCAAATACTGCTGGTGGCCTAGGTTTCTAATTGAAATCTTAAGTTAACTACAGTATTTATATAGTCAAGAAAACTCTAACTCAATAAACTACTACTCGTTAACGATTACCTAACGAGTAGTATAGTTTAGATAATATATCGATATTATGAAAAAAAATATATACTCACTTCTGCTTGTGTTGCTTGTTTGTGTTGGGTTTTCCCATGCACAAAAAGGAACTTTGGCAGGAACAATTATGGATGGTGAGTTTGTAGAACCAATGGCCTTTGCTAATGTATTAGTTAAAGGAACCACAACTGGTACTACATCTGATTTTGATGGAAAATATACCATTGATCTCGATCCTGGCACCTATACTATTGTATTTTCTTTTGTGGGATATAACACACAAGAGATTAGTGAGGTTGTTATAAAAGCAAACGAAGTCACTACAATAGATGTGACTTTGGAAACAAATTCCCTAGACACCGTAATTGTAACTACCAGTGTTAAAAAAAATACTGAAAGTGCGGTTTTGAATATGCAAAAGAAATCTGTGGTTGTTCTAGACGGTTTGTCTGCTCAGGCCATTAAGAGTTCTGGAGCTAGCAATGTTGCAAGTGCAGTAAAAAGTGTGCCTGGAGTTTCTATTCAAGATGGCAAATATGTCTATGTTCGCGGTTTGGGAGATCGGTATTCAAAATCCATATTAAATGGTGTAGATATTCCTGGATTGGATCCTGACCGAAATACCATTCAAATGGATTTATTCCCGACAAACATCTTAGACAATGTCATTGTAGTAAAATCTGCATCTGCAGAATATCCAGCAGATTTTACGGGTGGTATTGTTGATATTGTTACAAAAGATTTTCCAACAAAGGCTGAATACAGTATTTCCATTGGAGGTGGATACAATCCAGACATGCACTTCAACGATCAATACCTAACCTCTGAAGGAAGTGATACTGACTTTCTTGGTTTTGACGATGGTACACGTAATCTACCTATAAATCGTTATCAAAATGTTCCTGGGACATTCGATAATAAGTTGCTTCTAAACTCACTTACCAACCGTTTTCAGAAACAACTAAGAGCAGATCAAGAGGATAGTGGAATGAACTATGATTTCGGATTTACCTTAGGTAACCAATACGACATTGGTGATGACAAACTAGGCTACTTGGCTTCTTTTTCATACAAAAACCAAACTACGTTTTATGAAAATAGACAAGACGGTACTTTTGATAAAGACAATACTGAGTTCTCTAATACTACTCCATTAATTGATTTAGTGTCCAATGGTAGAGAAGGGATCAACAATGTGATTTTAAACGGAATGTTAGGCCTAACTTATAAGGCTGATTTATCAAAGTACAAGGTTAACCTATTACATGTTCAAAATGGTGAATCTACAGCTGGTTTCTTTAATCAAAGATCTGCATTGGCTGGCGTTGGTAGTGGAATAGAACCATTGACCAAGGATGCGATTACCTATACTGAGCGTTCAATAACCAACCTTTTGATTAGTGGACAACATCGCTTGAGTTCCGATGAGAATGCTTTTAATTTTGAATGGAAGTTGTCGCCAACATTTTCAAAAGTAATGGATAAAGACCATAGAATCACACCTCTTCAACAAGCCGATAATGGTGATTATTTTGTGAGTCCATCAGCAACGACCTTTCCTATTCAGTTGTGGAGAAATCTTATAGAGGAAAACTGGGCAGGTAAAGTTGACTTTGATAAAAAAGTAGACATTTTTGGTCGTCCTGGTAAAATAAAGTTCGGTGGTGCCTACACGTATAAGTTCAGGGATTTTAGTATCGACGATTATACCTTTAATATTCAAGGTGATCCTTCATTCATTACAGGAGGTGACGTCAATCAACTTTTAGCACCAGAGAACTTATGGACACCTTTTGATGAAAACGATCCGAATTCGGACAATGGCACTTTTTTGGTGTTTGGTGATATTTTTAACCCAATTGATGCCTACGAAGGAGAGCAACACATTGCTGCGACCTATATTTCTTCAGAATTTAATATCTCAGAAAATTTAAAAACGGTTTTAGGTGTTAGATTGGAGAACTTTAATTCTTATTACACTGGTGCAAATAATGAACGAACATTTGAAAGAGAAAATTTATTGGATGAAGTAGATTTCTTTCCTTCTGCAAATTTGATTTACGCATTGAATGACAAGTCTAATTTAAGAACATCTTATGCTCGAACTACAGCAAGACCGTCTTTTAAAGAAGCTTCCGCAGCTCGTATATTTGACCCAATCACCAATCGATTATTCATTGGTAATCTTGGCTTAGTACCAACTTACATCAATAATTTTGATTTGAGATACGAATATTTTGGAGAAGAAGGTCAGTTTATTTCCGTAAGTGGGTTTTATAAGGATTTTAAGGATCCAATAGAACAAGCTTTCTTTCAATCTGCACCTAACCAATTAACATTTGGCAATTTGGGTGATGCTGTTGTTTATGGTGTTGAATTAGAGTTAAGACAACGTTTAGGTTTCATTACTGAAGGATTGAACAACTTGAAGTTCAATGCCAATGCTTCTTTAATTAAATCGGAATTGACCATGTCTGATGATGAGTTCACCTTAAGACAAAATACAGCTAGGGAAAATGCCAATGGAGAGGACATCGAAGTTATAGACAGAAAACGTGATTTACAGGGTCAAGCACCTTATTTGATCAATGTTGGTTTAGATTATAACAATTCTGATATAGGCTTACAGACTGGATTATTTTACAATGTTCAAGGAGAAACACTACAAGTGGTTGGTGCTGAAGCACCTGATGTGTATACACAACCATTCCATAGTTTAAACTTTACTCTTAATAAATCATTTGGTAAAAATGGTAGTTCAACCATTGATCTTAAAGTGTCCAACTTATTAAACAGTGATAGGTTGAGTGAATATGAATTTTTTGGAGGGCAGAACCAAATATTTTCTTTAAGAGAACCTGGAAGAGAAATTTCATTAGGATACACCTTTAAATTCTAAATATTTTATTTAAAATTAGTCCAAAGAAAAATCCCGACTATTTCTAGTCGGGATTTTTTGTTTTAACAATAATCTATTTTAATTACGAACAGCCAATTGAACTTTATCTGTCCATTCACTAACGCTCGCAACTCTGGAGTCGACGTACTCCACTTCCTTTAATGAATCTTCTGACCAAAACAACCACTTGCCCACTTTCTTTCCATTTACATAGTTGCCTACCATGGTTTTATTTCCATTCAAATCGTAGCTCGTCCAAATACCATGGAGCTTACCATCTTGATTAAATGTTCCTTGTTGCTCAATAGCACCATTATCGTGGTAATAGGTAGCGACAGTCAAGTCTCCATCTTTATTAACATCTACTTTCTTTGTTTCTTGTGCAAAGGTTAACGTTACACTCAACATTACTAAAACTGCGAATATCTTTTTCATTTTGAATTTGGGATATAATGATTAATAATTACTTAACAAATATATATAAAAGTTTACATTTTACAAATATTTACATAACATTAATTTAACATTAAATCTGTAATTGTTTGTTTTTTAATTATTTAACACATTACAAGGCTTAGTGTAAATTGCGCTTTACCCAATTAAAATGAAGTATTTTAAACCCACACGTATTTAACTTTTAACTTATAAATGGATAGAACATAACATTAACGTAACATTGAGTTCGATTTAAAACCTGAAATTTGTTCTCATTGATTTTTTAAGAAATTTATATGGAGAACCTCTACATTTACATGCTTATCGCACTAGCTTTCTTGGCTGTTGCAGATCTTGTAGTTGGTGTTAGTAATGATGCAGTAAATTTCTTAAATTCGGCCATTGGTTCTAAAGCCGTATCCTTCAAAACCATTATGGTTGTCGCCAGTCTTGGTGTCGCATTGGGAGCCATGTCTTCCAGTGGTATGATGGAAGTTGCCAGAAAAGGAATTTTCAATCCTGGTGAATTCATGTTTGACGAGATCATGATCATCTTCATGGCTGTTATGATCACAGACATTCTTCTTCTTGATTTTTTTAATACCCTTGGCTTACCTACATCTACTACAGTGTCGATTGTTTTTGAACTCTTGGGAGCGTCTGTTTGTGTAGCCGTTTTGAAAATATATGCAGACAACGATCAAAGTCTGTTGGATTTGGGCAACTACATTAACAATGAAAAGGCCATAGAAATCATATTAGGGATTCTCTTATCCGTAGTTGTTGCGTTTACTATAGGAGCAATTGTTCAATTTGTATCGCGCTTATTATTGAGTTTCGATTTTCAGAATAAACCTTCATCCTATGGAGCGCTTTTTAGTGGGTTGGCTGTAACATCCATACTGTATTTTATTTTGATAAAAGGCATCAAAAACGCTTCGTTTATGAATGCCGACATCAAGGCTTTCATCGCTGAACATCCTATGGAACTGATTGGTATTAGCTTCGTTGTTTTTACTGCCATCTCCTATGCTATAATGCGCTTTACCAAACAGAACATCTATACCATCATAATCATCATTGGTACCTTTGCTTTGGCTGTGGCCTTCGCTGGTAATGATTTAGTGAATTTTATTGGTGTTCCAATTGCTGCCTATAATGCTTATGAAGCATGGTCTATTAGTGGAGCCTCTCCTGGAAATTTTGCCATGGTCGCCTTAAGTCAACCAGTGAGCACCAAACCTTACCTGCTTTTGGCTGCTGGTCTTATTATGGTATTAACCTTATGGTTTTCAAGCAAGGCAAAAGCCGTTGTTAAAACCTCTGTTGACCTTTCAAGACAAGATGATATAAAGGAACGTTTTGAACCCAATTATCTGTCTCGAAGTATCGTAAGAATGAGTATTGCTGCTTCTGATGGCTTTAATAGTTTACTCCCTGTTCGCGCTAAGAATCACATAGAAAAACAATTTAAAAAGCCCATAGTCCTTTTATCTAAAAATAGTGATGCTCCAGCTTTCGATTTGGTACGTGCTGCGGTTAACTTAATGGTGGCCAGTGTATTGATATCCATAGCAACATCTATGAAACTTCCACTTTCAACAACCTATGTCACTTTTATGGTAGCAATGGGAACCTCATTAGCTGATCGTGCTTGGGGAAGTGAAAGTGCCGTGTATAGAGTGGCTGGAGTATTGAATGTTATTGGCGGATGGTTTTTCACGGCCTTAAGTGCATTTGTGGCAGCAGCTATTATGGCTTTGATATTGTTTTACGGAAGAGGTTATGCGTTGTCTGGGCTTCTGGTTTTGGCAATGGTATTACTAATTAAAAACTACCTCAGCCACCGTAAAAAGTCTAAAGTACAGAAAGAGGCAGACAGCCTTACCAAAGCTGAAAGCAGTTCTACGCAAGGTGTTATTGTTGAAAGCGCAAGCAACATCTCAAATGTTGTAAAACGAGGCAATAAAATTTATACCAGTGCTATCAACGGATTGGCAACACAAAACCTAAAACTTCTTAAGAAAAACAAGAAGAATATAGATAAGCTTTCAGATGAAATTGAAGACCTAAGAGATAACATTTTCTATTTCATTAAAAACCTTGAGGAACCAAGCATGTCGGCCAGTAATTTTTATATTAATGTACTGGGATATTTACAAGATATGGCGCAATCATTGGATTACATCTCAAGTGTGAGTTTTAAGCATATCAACAACAACCATAAAAAACTAAAGTTCAGTCAGATCAAGGAACTTAAGGAAGTTGATGAGGCCATGGAAGTTTTATTGACCGACACTAAAACTGCGTTTGACAAGAATTCCTTTGAGGATATTGGCATTATCCTGAATGAAAAAAGTGCCATTATGGAAATGGTAACCGAAAAAATTCAAAAACAAGTTGAACGTACGCGTACTGAGGAATCCAGTCCTAAAAACACCACACTCTACTTTAGCATACTTTTAGAAACGAAAGATTTACTCAAGGCTACAATGAGTCTTCTTGAAGAATATCATGATGCCCATGATAGTAGTGTGGAGCCTGCGACCATAAATGTAATCGACGAGGAAACTGTCATTGCTGACACTGAGCAGAATGACGAAGAAAGTGAATAACTAATTAGTCTACAGGATAAACAATCAAGATCGTCATTCGCCAATACGGCCAATTTCATCTAAATCCTCAAGAGTTTGCCTTCTAGCTTCAAACTTCTTGATATCCACCACATATGTTTTTGAAATTGAGTCGTGCCATCCTTTACCCAATTCACCAAGAAATGAGAATTGTTCTAAAGGAATCATTCGGCTCAAAGAACGTGCTGCTATGTCGCTAAAAGTTGGTTTAGAGCCATCGTAAAGTACAACTTTGGTATTGGTTACATATTTTCCCAATGAACGTCCGGTTAATGTTTCAAAGGTCGTATAATAAATAAACAAGACGAGGTAACCAAAAATGAATTCCATAAGTCTTCCAGAGTAAAAGAAAAAATCTATCAAACCATAGCTTCCCGTCAAATCGGCAATAAAACCGAGTACAAACCCTATGGCTGCACCCAATGCCACTTGTACAATGTAGTCGATGATGTAATTTGCAAAACGCAGACCTTTTGATGCTAAAACTTCCTGGTTGACAATAGTTGCGATGGCTCTCATTAATGAAATCACGATTAATATGTCTCAAATATAGGGTTATCAATTTAAAATCAAATGATTATTTTTAGTCCATTACAAAAACATTAATATGCGTTATTTTTCACTGGTTCTGCTTATAGTGTTTACCTTGCCGTCCATCAAGGCCCAAGATTTAAATGGCAAAGCGTTATTGGATAAAGCAATAAAATACCATGATCCAAATGGAAATTGGTCAAGTTTCATTGGTCAATTGAACATCACAATGAGTTCACCAAAAACATCAAATCGCAATAGCATAATTCGAATAGATCTGCCTAATCAATATTTTAGCGTCAAGGCAAAAAGAGATACTACTGAAACGGCATATATATTGGACAAAGGGAATTGCAGTATTTCGCTAAACGGAACATCTGCGTTGAGCAAAGCTGAACTTTTCGCAAATGATTTGAGCTGTGAACGTGCAAATATGTATAAAAACTACTATACCTTTCTCTATGGTTTACCCATGAAATTAAAGGACGATGGAACAATTGTACATGAACAGGTAGAGCGCAAATCCTTTAAAGGAAAGAACTATTTGGTTTTAAAAGTCTCTTATGAGGCATCGGTTGGCAATGATATCTGGTACTTCTATTTCAATCCAAAATCATTTGCCATGGAAGTTTACCAATTTTACAAAACCGATAAGACTGGCCATGAAATCCCGAATAGTGGTGAATATATTGTATTAAGTGATGAGGTTGTGATTAATGACATCAAAATGCCCAAAGTCAGAGCATGGTATTATAATAAGGATGATGGGTATTTAGGAACTGATACCCTGAAATAAAAAAAGCATTCCAATTGTTGGAATGCTTTTTTTATACACTTAATTATGATTCATGACCATGATGAATAGGCTTCTATTACCCTTCACAGCTCGTGCATTCTTTCTTTTGCTTGAACTTCTGTGCTGCATTCATACTGTGTTGATAGTACAATGATTTTAAGCCCAATTTCCAAGCTGTAACATAAATGTTATTAATATCCTTCACAGGCATGTCAGGATGTACCATAATATTCAACGACTGTCCTTGATCAATATGGTTCTGCCTGTTGGCTGCTTGATATACAATTGTCATTTGATCAATTTCAGAATACGTTTTAAAAACATCCTTTTCAAGATCGGTAAGGCCTTCCAAATGTTGTACTGAGCCATCATAATCCCTAATGCTCTTCCAAACGTCAACGGTATCCATCCCTTTTTCCTTTAAGAGCGCCTTTAGGAAAGGATTCTTTATGGTCGTCTTAATTTTAGCAATATCCTTTACATAACTATTAGACCAAATCGGCTCGATACCTTGGGATACTTGTCCGAGAATAAACGCAGAAGATGTTGTTGGTGCCACTGCGTTTAAGGTCGTATTACGTCTTCCTTGGCCTTTTAAAACTTCAGGTTCACCAAACATCTTAGCCAATTCCTCAGATGCCTTAACCGATTTTTCCTTTATAGTCTTAAAAATTTCACTGTTCAAATTGAATGCCTCTTGGCTATCGAACGGTAACATTTTAGATTGTAACAATGAATGCCATCCAAGAGCTCCCATTCCTAAGGCTCTATTTTCTTTAGCAAAATTATAGGCCTTCTCCATAAACAAGAATGTTTGTTGATCATCACGATCTGGAGAATCTCTGTAAACTTCAAGTTTGGTGATAAATTCCTCTAGAACTGCATCTAAGAAATAAATCATGGTTTCAACAGCGTCTGTATCTTTCCACTTGTCATAGTGCAACAAGTTTATTGAAGACAATACGCATACAAAAGACCACCTTTCGTTTGTTGGCAACATAATTTCAGAACACAAGTTACTTGCGTAGATTTCATGTTTATTTTGTTGATAAACTTCAGGTGCAGCATTGTTGGCATTGTCCTTAAAGAAAATATATGGATACCCTATTTCACCTCTTCGTTGCAATACTTTTGCCCAAATGGCTCGTTTTTCAGTATCTCCATCAATCATCTCTTGCATCCATTGGTTGCCTACTGTCACACCATGGGTAAGTTCTTGAATCGGGTTCCCTTCGGTACCGATTTCCAAAAACTCGTGAATATCATTATGCTCAATAGGTAGATATGGAGAAAAACGACCTCGTCTTACCGAACCTTGGCTTACAACATCAACCATTTTTTCAAATAACTGCATGATGTGTACGGCTCCTGAAGATTCGCCATTGTTTTTAACTGGTGCTCCTCTGTGGCGCAGCTTTCCAAAATATCCTGAAGTACCTCCTCCTAGCTTGGACATCATCCCTACTTCAGATTGTGTGTAGAGAATATCTCCCATATCATCAGAAATATGAGAGCCAAAACAACTTATTGGGAGACCACGTTTTTTACCAAAATTAGACCAAACTGGAGACGCCAAGGAGAAATATCCTTCTGCCATGTAGTTATAGAACTTATCGGCAAATCCATCGATTTTTAGAATACGCTCTGCATTGTCTGCAATTTCCCTAATTCTCACTTCAGGTGTAGTTCCTTCTGTAAGGTAACCAGATGACAAGAACTTTCGGCTATGGTCGGTTAACCATTTGATTTCCGGTTCTGTTTTAACCTCCTTGAAGGTTTCCTTTCTGGCTTTAATTAATTCATCGTGAGGCGAAGTTTTTGTAGTTTGAGGGTTTACTAGTTCTTCGTGGAGATTTAAGTTAGTTTCGTTGTTCATGGTTTAAAATAAGTCGTCGCTAGTTATACTTTTGGTTCTTTTACTATAGTTGATGGAGCGTTTCACAAAGAAATCACCATGTTTGGTTCCAATGATTTCATCGTCAAACCATTCGGTTTGCTCAAGTAGGCTCTCGTCAATATCAAATATTTTATCTATGCCAATACTTTGTAGGGAGTTATTGAATCTGTTTTTAATAAACTCATTGATAACATTTTTAGGAAGGAAATCCAATTCACCTGCTTCAAAAATCCAATCGATGATTCTACTTTCCGATTCAAAAGCTTCTTCACACATCACCTTAACAATGGTGTGGTATTCTTCACCAAACCAGGTTGGATTTTCATCTTGGATAATTCTAATGACATCAATGCCAAAATCACCGTGAATCTGCTCTTCTTTAGAAGTTGCCTCAACCACATTTGATATCCCTTTAAGCATATTTTTATGCTTATTGAAGGCCATGATGATCAAAAACTGAGAAAATAAAGACACGTGTTCTATAAAGAGTGAGAACAGCAAAATGGACTCTGCATACTCTTTGTTGTCTTCGCTTTTAGCATTCTTCAATGCCGTTTCCAAATAATGCACACGTCTCATGATAACAGGATTCTTCTTAAGTCTTTTAAACTCGTTGTTTAGACCAAGAATTTCCAACAAATGAGAATAAGCATCGTGATGACGAACTTCGCTTTCAGCAAATGTAGCACCCACGGATCCTATTTCTGGCTTAGGCATTTTATGATAAATGTCTCCCCAAAACGTTTTTACGGCAACTTCGATTTGTGAAATTGCAAGCATGGTGTTTTTTATGGCGTTTTGTTCGACAATTGTAAGTCGTGTTTTAAAATCCTGTATATCGCTGGTGAAATTAAACTCTGAATGAATCCAATATGAATGTCTTATAGCGTCAACATATTCGTTAAGTGCTGGATACTCATAAGGCTTTAAATTAATTCGTTTCTCAAAAATATTGGTTTTACGGTTTCTTGCCTGTTCATCCCTGTACAAAATATAGGCCTTGGCAACATCCAAAAACTGACTGTCCATCAATTTGATTTCCACTAAGTCTTGCACTTCTTCTACTGTAGGCACATACTTATAATCTTTAGCTTTTCTATCTAATAAAGACTTAAGCACATTAACGGCAATTGAATTTGCATCTTCCTTAGTGCCATTACCAACAGACATCATTGCTTTCTCAACGGCATTAGAAATTTTATTCAGTATGAAAGGGCTTGTTTCATAATCTCTTTTAATGATTTCTGTGATTTCCTGTTGTTCAGTTTTCATGGTCATTTTTAAATTTTGAAGCTAAAAATCCTGTAGGATAATTAAACAATTACCCCAAATTGAATTAGCAAAAGCTGTAATATGGTGTTAAAATTCTCCTATCTAGAGGACTAAAAAAGGGCGTGAAATTTTCAAAAACAGAGATTTTTTAAAAAGGCTAAAAAAACCACTACTAAATTCTGTTATCTACTTTGCCTCGAACAAAGATTGATAATTGTCTTTAAAATTAAAAGCCAATATCGTAAACGTTGTCAACAAGTTTTTAACAAATCAAGGGATTGCCTATAAAACCTAATGTTTTACTAATTTTTTTTGTAACCCCTTGATTTTCAGTGTTGTGAAACTATTTTCGATACGGATTTTTGTAAGTTTTATCGTGTTAAAAATCAAGCTAACAGCCGTATTTATTGAAGGTTTTTTTATTTGACTTTTAAGTGCTTCAAATAAAAAAGAGCGCTTTTATGAGCGCTCTTTTTTCCCCTAATAATTAACTAAACTAACTAATACTATTTAATAATATAAAGCCGTTTTTCTAGAAACTAAGATTAAAAGTCAGGACAAACCTGACTTTTAATGATTAATAGCATTTAATCTAAAAGCGAATCCCCACATTCACTTTATATGTTTAGATCATACGCAATGATCGTCTTAATTTCATTTCAAAGATGATAAAATAAATAGATAAACACTTTTCTATTTGTATAGTTGGTCAAAAAAAATGTATAAATGGTAACTGCTCGATTTTAACACACATATTACACAGAAAATCCTGCTAACTATACATATTCACAGACTATGTATGGCATTAATCCTTTATATTTGATATATGATAAGAGCAGTAATCGTAGATGATGAGCCAAAGGCAATACAAGGGTTGTCATGGGAGCTTACACATTTCAGCAAAGACATTAAAGTCATTGAGACATTCTCAAATCCAGAAGATGCGATCACATATCTCAATAGCCATACGCCTGACTGCCTTTTCTTAGACATACAGATGCCTACAATGGACGGCTTTCAATTTTTAGGCAAACTCACCAATAAAGACTTTGCTGTAGTTATTACTACCGCTTACGATGAATATGCTATTAAAGCCCTAAAGCATGAGGCCATTGACTATTTGTTGAAGCCTATCGACTCTGATGATTTACAGGACACTATCCAAAAGATAAAGAAATACAATTCGAGGATTATGAATTCTTCAAAACTGGAAGAAGTATTATTAAGTTTTAATGAGAAGTTCGACAAGAAAAAAATCACCATCAATACCGATGGCAAACTCATTTTCCTTGATATTGACGACATCTTATTTGTGGAGTCTGATGGTAATTACAGTACGATAGTTACTGCTAAAAAACAAAACATCGTTGTTACAAAAAAACTCAAGGAGGTTAATGCCATCTTACCTGAACATTATTTTTTTAGAATCCATAACTCCTTTATTATCAATTTAAACAAAATCAAGGAATTCATTAAGAATGAAGGCTATGTTGTCATGGAATCCAACCACAAAATCCCAGTGGCTAGACAACGTAAATCTGACTTCCTAGAAAAATTATAATACCCATTGTACAACCCTAAAACATGCCATATCAATCCTAAGGTTTCCAATATTTTGCTGGTGTTTTTGTGCTGGCTTATGTTTACTGTTACAAGTGGTAATGCCCAAAGTAACAACAACTCGACTTTTCAAAATAATTTAGAAACCTTACAAAACTTCAGACCTAAACGCTATGCAGCAATTGACTCCATATTTAAAGCATATGTCAATGATAGTTTGAAAATGAAGCTTTTGGTAAAAAAATCACAGTCCCTAAACTACAATGAAGGTGAAAGTTACGCGGTTAATGCCTTAGGTGTCATTTACAGAAACATTTCGCACTACGACCGCTCTATAGAAACACACAAACTGGCAAAGCAGCTTGCCGACTTAGCAGAAAACGATGAATTAAGGGTCGTTAGTCTCAATGGAATTGGTGTGGCCTACCGTCGTATGGATTTGGTAAAACCAGCATTGGACTATCATACTCAGGCGCTAGATATTGCGAGATCCATTGACAATCCTTCAGAAACCATTTCCTATAATATTGCTGTATCCCAAAATAGTATCGGTAACATCTACCTCATCTTGGAACAATATGACTTGGCCAGCAAACAATTTCAAAAGTCATTGGAAATCGAGAAAAAATCTGGAAATCGTTTAGGACTTGCCATTAATTATCAAAACATCGGTTTTGCCCATGAAGCTACAGGTGATTTAGAAAATGCATTGAGAAATTATAAGTTATCCCTAGAATACAACGAACAGATTAACTCCAATCTTGGTCGTGTTATTTGTTACAATAGTATAGGACAGGTTTACATTAAACAGAATCGGTACACAGATGCTAAAGTCATTATCGAAAAGGCCTTGAGCAAAGCCTTGCAAATTGGAGATCAGTTTTACATCGCGTCATCTTATATTAATTTGGGTTGGGTTCAGGAAAAACTAGGTGCCCTTTCAGCATCTGAACACAACCTTAAACGTGGCCTTGAAGTTGCTGAAACCTACGAACTCAATCTATCGATTGTGGAAGCCGACAAGCACCTTTCAGAATTGTATCGTAAAAAAGAACAATACGAACTGGCCTTAGAACACTATAAAAAATCTATCGAAAGGGAGAAAACCATCAACAACGATCGCAACCTTAGATATGTAAACGACGTCATTATCCAATATGAGAATGAAGCCAAAAACAGGGAAATCCAAGCGCTCGCTGATGAGAACCAAATTGTTAAATCCAAATTGGCACGCAACAAAACCATTTTTTGGTACTCTATGTTGGCCTTATTTGTAATTGGTGCTATTTTAATCGGCTTGTACAGACACAGGCAATTGCAACAAGAAAAACAGATTCTTACTTTAGAACAAGACATGCTGAGAAGTCAGATGAATCCTCATTTTATTTTCAATTCACTCAATTCAATTAAACTGTATATTATTAATAATGAAAAGGAAAATGCCGTGTATTACCTGAATAAATTCTCGAAACTCATAAGAAAAATCCTTGTGGCTTCTTCTGAAAAGGAAATTTCCCTGGAAGATGAACTCGATACCATGAAACTCTACATGAATATTGAGAATATTCGGTTTTCAAATGCCATAGATTTTCAGATTAAAATTGAAGAGAACATCAATACAGCCAGTATAAAAGTACCTTCTCTTGTGCTACAACCTTTTTTGGAAAATGCGCTTTGGCACGGATTATCAACCAAAGAAGACGACAAGTGTATTTCATTACATGTGTATCGTTCTGAAGAAGACTATGTGTCGATAGCGATTACCGATAATGGTATTGGAAGGAAAGCATCTGAAAAAATCAACAAAGACAAACTTCTTAAGAGAAAATCCGTTGGAATTGACATTACAAAAGCGCGATTGGCGAATTTTTCCAGAGGTTATACCAATGACTACCGAATTCGATTTGAGGACCTATATGACCACTCCCAAAACCCTAAAGGAACTCGGGTTGTTGTAGATATCCCAACACGCTCCAACGTATTACGTACAGCTTAATTTCCACCACCTAAAGCCGACATCATTGAACCATATTGCGATGTATCAATCGAAAAATCCGTTTTTTCTAAAGCGATACATTCCATGGTCATGCTGTTTTTTGATTTCTTTTTATCGACATAGATCATTTCAAGCATAAGTCCGTTTTCGGCATATTTTTTCATCAGTTCAGGATTAAATCCTTTTGGGAGGTTTTTTGCACTTGCTCCCCAAACCTGATTAAAGCTTACTGGCACATCATCAGTAATATAATAGGTGATTTTCATCTCATTATTTTCGGTGACATAACCTTCGCATTCATATCCTAATATACTTTTAGAACCAATTTGTTCAAATTTAAATTCGGAACTATCTTTATCATCAACCGTTGCTGCTGCCACATAATTAGGGTTAAGAAGTGTCGATTTCTGAACCATTTTCTTGCCCATCATCTCCATGAACATTGCCGTAATATTCAGTTCGTTATCCATAACCATAAACATTTTGGTGCCAGAACTGCCTTTAGACATTTCTGGAGAATCAAATCCAAAATATGTAGAGCCAGAGTTCAAATAATAGTCTAGGTTGGTATGCTCCTTTTTGTGGGTTATTTTGAGTTTGTAGATATAATCAAAATTGTAGCTCGATGGTAAATCTACAGTCGTTGTTTGTTGTGAAAATCCATACTGAAGACTCAACAATAAAATCAGATTATAGCATATCGCTTTTATACTTTGTCCTGTCATTGTAAACTTATTTTAAAGATTAACTATCTGTTTTCTGTGATGTTATAAAAATCATCTGAAACTTCAAGGGAAAAATGTGTGTTCAGTTTCAAAAACTGTATAATTGGAACAGAACCTTTCTCAACTTTTAATTTATAGTAAATGAAAATGAAATACTTTCTGAATTTCGTTCAGTTTAGAAGCAATCCCATTACATTTTGGAAGCCACTTTCTCCAACTCTAGATACCAATCTTCTCCAAATTTTCTTATCAGTGCTTCTTTTACGAATTTATAAACTGGAACTTGCAATTCCTTCCCTAAAGTACAAGCATCATCACAAATGTCCCATTGGTCGTAGTTGACAGCTGCAAATTCAGAATATTGCTTCACACGAATAGGATACAAATGACAAGATACAGGTTTTTTCCATGGGATTTCGCCTTGGTTATAAGCTTCCTCGATACCACATAGCGCTGTATTCTTTTCGTCAAATATGACATAGGCACAATCGGCACCTTCAATTAATGGTGTCTCTAGATCTCCAAAATCGGTTGTGATGTGTGTGCCTTGTTTTTCGATTGCATCGATACCTTCAGGTCGCAAAAAGGGTTTGACCTTGGGATAAACCTCTTTTAAAATTTCGACTTCTTCCTTATCCAAAGGAGCTCCGGCATCTCCATCGA
>JAUIMB010000015.1 GCA_030432635.1 Bacteroidia bacterium
AAATTCCCCAACAAAAACAGAACTTCCGCTGTTTAAAAACTCTAAGGCATTATTTCTGAAGCTTAAGCGTTCTGTACCACTAATATCTAATCGTAATGGTGTATTGGCGTCGTCTATATGCAATCTCGCTTGAGGTGAGGCTTCACCAATACCTACATTACCTTGGGTAAACATATTGTCGTTAATATTATCTGGTGCAGTTGATGTGCCTTCTTCGTACCAATCAATGTCATCATTTAATAGGGTAGATAGATCAACTGTTTGAGCAGTAACGCCATCGTTTTCAATTTCTAAGGTTAAGATGTTAGTTGAGCTGTTAAAGTCAAAAGTATCAATTGTTTGATCGTCGGAAGTACTTACAAGAGTAGCTGGATCAGTCCATGAAGCATTTCCATTGGCATCAGAGCTTAAAACATAACCTGTCGCCTCGTTACCATCTACAAATTGTATGGTGCCTATGACGTCTAAATTTGCTGAAGGGTCTGTATTATTGATACCTAAATATTTGTTATGTGTTAGACGCATACCTTCTACCATGTCAGTTAGGTTTGCAGAGTTTTCATGAACATAAAACCCGAGACCAATATGATCAATATCTCCAGATGTTTGAACGGTTGAAATTGCCGCACGTCTTAAACCAGATCTCCTTGGTGCACCTAAACCAATAGATGCACCAGTCGTGTTTAATCCTCCTGGATTATCGCTGCCTCTTAGAAATAGTCCGTCTTGTCCTGTATTTTGATGGCTCAAATCAAAATTAGTTGAAATACTGACATGCAAAGGATTTTGAGGAATTCCTTCACCTATACCTATGGCATTATTGGTGCCATCAACAAATAACATGTGCGGCTCACTTGAACTTTCAACCAAAAAGCCTCCATCACCTTGGATTTCCACAGCGCCATTATCTGCATTTATGACTCTTCCTGCTCCGGAACCACCTTCATCATAGGCTTCATCTAAGTTATTGTTACCACCTGAATTGATATAAACCCAATTTGGAATCGATTGATTCCAATAATAAAACCCTTTACCTGAAGCTCCAGTACCAGTGTAAAAAATTAGCATGCCATCTTGGGAAGCTGTCGGGTTGGTTATTGGAAAATTATCAACTCTTGGGATTAGTATACCATCCGAATTTGATGGCGTAGTTGTATTACTGGCTTCAATATCCAAAGTGGATTGAGGGCTGGTTGTTCCCACACCAACTTGGGCAAAACTAGTATAGCTTATTAATAAAAGGAGTAGGATAATTGTAGGGTACTGCTTTTTCATAATAGGATTATTATTGGTTGTGCTGTAAAATTCTCAATTCGCAAACGACTTTATTTCATCCTTTTGGGTGATTTTGATGTCGTTTGGTTTATTAATTTTGTGTAGATTAATATCCATGTATGAAAAAAATCTGTATTACTTTTTGTTTAGCAGTACTAATCGCCTTCAATGGTATTGCCCAAGACGCGAAGCCAGATGCGTATCAAGACAGTTTACAAGCCATCATTAATGGTCAAACTTCTAAAGTTGAACGCAAGCAGGCCTTATTTCTTTTAGGTGAACACCTTGTGCAACGGGATCCAGACTATGCTGAAAGTATAGCCAATGACCTCCTTGAAAATTACATCAACAAAAACGATAGTGGAGAATTACGACGAACCAATTATATCTATGCGGCAAGTCATCGTTGGCATGGTGATTATAAAACTGCTTTAGACTACTATCGTAAGATTTACAATTATTCCAGACTTGAAAAGGATTCCTTGGATATAGCAAAAAGCGGTCATTTTATTGGAACAATCAACATGTATTTAGGTAATAATGTTTTATCTCAAAATCATTTGATAGAAGTGGCAAGTATCTATAATAAGTTGGGTACGCCTGAACAGAAAGCTCGAATCAATAATACCTTAGCCGGATTTTATCTCAATATGAACCAATTGGAAAAGGGTAAGGATCAATACTTATTGGCCTTGGAACAATTTGGGAAATTGAATGATAGTTCAGGCATGGCGAGTTCAAATGCAAACCTTGGTTTGTTGTATACTGAATTGGGCGAATACGAAAAGGCCGAACAACACTTAATGAAGCAAAAAGCACTAAATAAAGTCTTTCCTACGTTACGCGAAATGGGTTTTCATCATGATTTTCTTGGCTTATTGCGTCAAGCTCAAGGGCGTTTGGAAGAAGCCTATCAAGAGCATCTGAAAGCACTTCAGATACGAGAAAACTTAAGTAGCACCTATAATTTATGTGAGTCCAAACTCAATATGGGAGAAGTCCTCATTAAGTTGGGTCGTTATCCTGAAGCCATTTCACATTTAAAGGATGTGTTTAAATATGACGAGCATGAATCCCTATACCAACAGCAAACTGCATATGAACTTTTGTCTGAAGCTTATGAAAAACGCGGCAATCATAAATTAGCGCTCGAAAATTACAAAGCATTTTCACAGTTGAGCGATTCGATTTACTCAGAGGAATCCTTGGAAGTTATAGCCGAAAAGGACGCTCGTTATAATCAGCAGAAAAAGGATGCTGAAATCACTTTACTAAGTAAAGAGAAGGAACTTTCCGAAGCCAAATTATCGCGATCCAAAGCGATTCAAACCATATCTTTAATTGGACTAATACTTTTAGCCATAGCAGCCTTTGCCTTGTATAGGCTTTATAGAAAGATCAAAAGTAAAAACCAAACCATTGTAAAGGCTTTGAAGGATAGGGAGTTGTTACTTCATGAGACACATCATCGTGTTAAGAACAACCTCCAGATGATTTCCAGTTTATTGAACCTTCAATCTAAGTACGTCAAAGACGAGCACGTTCTAGAGGTCTTACAAAATGGAAGAAACCGAGTGCAATCGATGGCTATCTTGCACAAAAACCTTTATGTTGGAGAAGACTTGAATATGGTCAATATTCAGGATTATTTTGAAGGGTTGATCGATAGTATATTGAACTCTTATAATAAGTCTGAAAGTGATATAGATCTTAATGTTTCGGCCAAAAACGTCACAATGGATGTTGAATCCGTAATTCCTATCGGACTTATTGTTAATGAATTGGTTACAAATTCCTTAAAGCACGCGTTTCCTAAAGTAGACGATATCAAACCAGAAATCCATGTGACGATGTCTGAAACTGATGGGAATTATACCTTGGAGGTCAATGACAATGGGATTGGAATCGAAACAAAATCCACTAATAAAAACGAAACTTTTGGTCAGCGTTTGATACGGTCCCTAACCCAAAAGCTAAAAGCAACCGTAGATATACATACAGAAAACGGGACTCGGGTTTCTATTGTTTTGCCCAAGTAAGTTAATTGAGCAGGTCGTGCACCAATGCCATTGTTTCAGTACGTGTGTGCGTATTCATTTTTTCGTAAATGTTCTTAATGTGGGTTTTTACGGTATTAACACTTACAAATTGAGTGTCGGCTAATTGCCTATTGGTTTTTCCTTCATACAGCCCTTTCAAGATATCAAATTCACGTTCGGTCAATTCTGTATTTATTTTTGAATTAATAAGATCAATATTAAGTGTTACTGGTAGTACAAATTTTGAAAAATTGTACAAGGCAACTTCAATATTGGAATACAGTTCTTTTTCAGTAAAAGGCTTTACAATATAACCCATTGGCATTGTGGGTTTGGCGCGCTCTAAAATTTCCTTTCCAGAATAGGAGGTTAGATATAGAAATGGAATTTTTCGGGTCTTATTGATGTGTGTTGCGATATCAAAGCCTTCAAAGTTTCCATTGAGGTTAATGTCCAGTAAAACGAGATCTGGAGTTTCATTGTTGATCAACTCAATCGCTTCGGCTTTATCATAAGCTACACCAATGGCATTATAGTCCACATTGGTAAGCATATCTCGAATGTCTTCCGAAATAATAGGATCATCCTCAACAATTAAAACTCGAATGGTTGACACGTTTCGTAGGGCTTAAAATGAATCAACAATTTACAGCGCAAATGTTGAGATACGAAAAAAAGATGGTTGAAAACTAGTATTTTATAGTTGAATTGAAGAAAGGTTCAAAATTAAGAAAAAGAAAAAGCCGCTCCCTACAAACGGCTTTTTCACTCAAAATATAACTGAATTTACAATGGTCTTCAATTATGTCTTAATTATTCTTCAGTAACATTTACACTTTTGTTACTTGAAGAATTATGGCCATTTTTTTCCAAAGCAGCCAATCGACTTTCAATGTTTTGAAATTTATTGAGTTGTAGTTTTAAGTTTTTGTTCTCGGTTTCAAGTGTTTCGATTTTTGAATGCAATTCTTTTATGGCTTCAATAACCAAAGGATCATAATCACCATAGGCAGTTTGTAAAAAGCCTAAATTGTCTTCGGTTACTTTCTCAGGAAAAACCTTTTGAATGTCTTGAGCAATAAAGCCATATTGAATTCCTGTTGGACGAAAAGTTCCTGTTTTCTTGTCGTTCCATTCATAGGTTACCCCTTGAAGCCGATTGATTTTTTCTAAGGCAAAATCGCCAGAAATATGTTCAATATTCTTTTTCAGACGTTTATCAGAATTTGCCGCGAATGCACCAGCAGTTGTTTTTGATGCCTGACCTTCAACTTCGAGCGCGTTGGTTGCTGGAGCTCTACCAATGCCTACATTGCCATTAAAACGTAGAATGTTATTGTCGAATTCACCATAGATTAACGGATTACTAGCGTTTGAGTTTTCTATGTAAAGTTTATTATTTCCGGTTTCGTTGTAGCCAGATCGGTAACCAATAAAAACATTGCCTGATTTGTTTTCGTCTGGACCTGACCCAAGACCACTACCAGCTTCATAGCCTAAATACACGTTTTGGTTTGAGGTAATATCCTTAGCACCTGCACGATATCCAATGGCTATATTCGAATTTCCGTTAGCCATAGAAAATAGGGTGGCATAACCAATGGCAATGTTATAACTCTCTGTTGTGTTGGCTACCATTGCAGCACTACCAAGGGCAATATTGTCATAGCCTGTTGTATTGGTTAACAAGGCACCAGATCCCAAAGCTAGATTGCGACCTCCTGTGGTATTCGCTGAAAGCGAATTATGTCCTAGTGCAGTATTGTAAAAGCCTGAGATGTTGTTGGTTCCAGCTCTATAACCGACAAACGTATTGTAATTGTTTGTTAAATCATCGTTTTCACCTGCTTGTTGGCCAATGAAGATGGATTGACCAGAATTATAAAACTCTATTTGACCTTGAGTTGATACTCTCAGTTTTTCAATATTATTGGTTCTTATTCTTAGATCTGAATTGTTAGTAGTTCCCAAAAAAGAAGATCCTAAACCTATATTACCACTTAAAGACCAATCGTTTCCCGTCCCATCTTGCAGTGCTGAGAGATTAACACTATTACCATCGGCAATGCTAAGAGTTGTTCCAACGAGTGACAGTGTTTGGTCATCGGTATCTGTAAAAATTGATGAGGTATCTACAAAGCTTACTGTTCCACTGCCATCTGTTGCCATAATTTGATTAGCTGTACCATCAGATAAAGGCATAACGTATCTGTTTGTGGTTCCAGTTCCTAAAGAGATTCTGCCAAGGAAATAACCTGCATATCCTGAAGTGTTTCTTACATCAGAATACACACCATATTGATTGCCATTAGAACTCGAAGGTATCGATATGTAGGCACCATATTTTGGAGCTATACCAGAGCCAAGGATTTGACACTTATAACCATAAACAGTTCCTGAAATTCCACCATTGTAGGTGATCTCACTATCAAACCCTATGGTTTCTGCAATGTAATTTAAAGAACTCGTATTGTTAAAATCGATTTTTACACCTGTATCTCCAGCAATGTCGGCATTTGAGCCATTGATTAATATGCCGTAATCTTCACCTCCAGTTATAAACTTATTAATTTCTACGTTCATATCTGTAAGAGCGTTAGCAGTTTGAATAGCGCTGTAAGAACTAAGGTTGTATGACGAGGTGTTTTCAGCAAAAATAGCAGCACCATTGGTCTGAGCAGACCTTGATACTGTTAATAAGTTACCTTGGTGCGTTAATCCTCCATAAATTTCTGTGTTACCGAGCACATCTAATTCAACGTCAGGATTTGTAACATTGATTCCAAATGCACTTTCGCTACCATCCACAAAAAGCATATGCGAATTTGCATTGGTTTCAACTCGAAAGTCATTTGCCAAACCTCCTTCATTAAAAGTAACTTCTAAGTCTGAGTTTTGAATATCTATATAGTTTCTACCACTTGACTCAAATTCAATTCTGTTTGGTGAAAACATCATAAATGTGTCTAAATCGCCATCATGTCTTAAAGAAGCACCTATATCAACATTGGGACCAACAACTCTTAAACCACCAGCACCCTCAATTTCTACTGCTCCATTATCAGCAGTAATAGTTCTGCCAGCACCAGCACCACCTTCATCATAAGCTTCATCTAGAGTATTTTGGCTAACAGTTACCAAACTACTTGCATTTACAAAACTCAATTGTCCAGCACCATCTGTTGTTAAAACTTGATTGGCTACGCCATCTGCATTAGGTAGTGCATAACCAGTTGTACTCGGATCACTTACTTGAAATTCACCATTTATTCTAAGAATATTAGTATCAAATTCACCATAAATCAATGGATTAGAACTATTCGTGTTTTCAATATATAATTTATATGATCCTGTTTCATTATAGCCTGCATTATAACCTAAAAACACATTTCTGCCACCAGTTGTTGTATGTCCTGCTCCAGTACCAATAAATGTATTTCCTCCTATTCCTGCGATGTTGGCAAATCCAGTTTCATAACCAATGCCTATATTGTTATTTCCAGTGGTATTATATAAAGCTCTGTAACCTAGTGCGACATTGTTAATTCCAACAGTATTTTCTCTAAGCGCAGTACCACCAACAGCAACATTATTGCTACCTGTTGTGTTTCTGAATAAAGTTTGTGTTCCGGTAGCCACATTATTAGAACCAGAAGAACTAACTGCCATAGCATCATCTCCAATAGCGATGTTTGTATTTCCTCCAGTACTTAGAAGTAATGCACCACTACCAATAGCTATGTTTCTAGCACCTGTCACATTATTTCGTAGTGCTCTGTATCCAATAGCAGTATTTTGATTGCCACTTAAATCATCATTGTTTCCTGCATCTTCTCCAATAAATACAGAACTTCCATTGTTTAAAAATTCAAGTGAGTTATTTCTAAAACTAAAACGTTCAGTTCCACCAATGTCTAATCGTAATGGTGTATTTGCATCGTCAATATGTAATCTCGCTTGAGGTGTGTCTTCACCTACACCTACATTACCTTGGGTAAAGATATTATCGTTAATGTTGTCTGGAGCAGCAGAAGTACCTTCTTCGTACCAATCGACATCTACGGTGCTTCCAGCAGCAATTTTTATCCATAATAATGTGGGTTGGTCCCAATAATAAAAGCCTTTTCCTGAGGCACCTGTTCCGGTGTAAAATATGAGCATGCCATCTCGAGTTGCTCCTGGTGAGGATGGGAAACTACTCATTCGAGGAATAAGAATTCCGTCATTACTAGCTGGGCTTGCAGCATTACTGGCTGAAATATCTAAGGTCGCTTGCGGATTTGTGTTTCCTACACCTACCTGAGAGAATCCCATGAAACTTCCAAACACCATAACCAAACTGAAGATAATTGATTTCGTATTCATGATCGTATATTTTGAGCATTGGCATACATCCAAAACTTAAGGTGTGTAGGGAATAGGATGAATGACGCAATAATTAATAGCAATTTAAATCTATCTTATAATCAGGATATTACGAATTTGTTTTTAGTGAATGGTACTCTTTTTTTAGCCAAAACAAGTCAGCGAATTTATATGCTTTTTAGCTTATTGATCACCAAACTTTTTTGGGAAGCACTCATCGGAATCGTGTCATTGTCGAGTGCAATGGTATTCTTATCTATGCTTCTTACGTATTTAAGATTTACTACATATGATCGATGACATTTGATGAAATGGTCACCCACAAGTTGTTCAGAAATATATTTTAGAGTATGTGGTACCAAGAAGGATTCTGTTGAGGTAATGATATAGCAGTAATTGTCAAAAGCTTTTAAATAGTTAATGATGTCTTGGTTAACTTTTAATAACTTCCCTTCATGTTTTATATTGAGATAATGATGATGAGAATCGGAATGCCTATGCCAAGCCAATTCAATATTGGTTCTCAATCCTGTTTCGGTGAAAGGTTTTACCACATAGCCTAACGGGTTGGTCTCCTTTACTCTGGCAATTGTCTCAGGATCGGTTTGTGATGATAAAAACAGATAAGGTTGCTTGGTTTTATCCAATACGAGTGCCAAATCCACACCATCTTTTTCTCCAGACAATTGGATGTCAATCAAAACTAAATCTGGCTTTGTGAGCTCGATGTCTTTTATGGCTTGAGTTACAGTGTCAGAATCTCCAAGAACGCGATGGCCATGCTTTCTAAGTGCAGTTTCTATAGTTGAAACGATAAGCGGTTCGTCTTCGACGATGTATATATTAAGAGACTTCAAAATGTCAAGTAATTTGTAAACAAATTACTTAAAAAAGAAGAGAATTCTGCTTAAAATTTAGTGAACTCTTAAATTTCTTTAGTAAACTTAATTAGATAACAGCTTATATTTCTTAATGGTCAATGTTGCAGTTGTTCCGCTGTTGGATTTAGAATCATATTCCAAAGTGGCCTTCAGTGATTTAGACAAGGCTTTCATCAATGAAATACCGAAGGATGATTGCTTTATTTTTCCTTCAAATCCTTTACCGTTATCAGAGACTTTTAGAACCATAGCATCTTCAACTTTTGAAAAATCGATATCAATCTGAGGGTTTGCAATGGAATCTGGGAACGCATGTTTCATGGTATTGATAATGAGTTCGTTTAATATTAATCCTAAAGGTGTAATGGTTTCTAAGTCTAAAATATGTGGTTCTATATTTAATTTAAAGGTGATTGCATTTGTATGGAATTGATGACTTTCAGAAATATCTTTAACAAGATCACTGATATATTCCTTGGTATTGATACCGACCAATTCCTCTTTATTGTAAAGTTTTTGATGTACCAAAACCATCGATCTTACTCTGTTTTCAGCTTCTTTGATAGCAGTTTTAGCTTTTTGGTTTTCAACATTTTCAGACTGTAAATACAACAATGACGACACGATTTGAAAGCTGTTTTTTACACGATGATGTATTTCCTTCAACAACACATTTTTCTCATCAATTGTGGTTTCGAGTAGTGCTTTTTGTCTCGATAGAAGTTGGTTTTGTTTTCGGTTTTTATAAAATAAAAACGCTAAAATTGATGCAGTGAGTACGCCAAATATGAAGAGGACAAGGTAGAGTTGTTGTTCTTTTTCCTTTTTTAAAAGAGCTTCTTGCGTTTTTTCCGTTTGGTATTTGGTTTCAAGCTCGTAAACCGTAGCATCACGCTGCTTTTCTTTGATTGTTTCGTACAAACTCAAATACATGTCTCGATACTCGAGAGCCGATTCGTAATCAGAAACCAATCTGTAATAATTTGAAAGTGACATTGCCAAAAGACTATTGTCCCTCAACGCTCTGGTGTTTTCAATTGTCTTTTTGGCACGCTTTATCACAAGTCCCATTCCTGTAGTGTCTTTCAGTCCCACTTTTGCATCTATATAATAGGTGAGGTTTTGATGCCCTAAATGGTTGTTAGGATGCTCTTCGATGGAGCGCTCCAAAAAAGGTAGCGCTTTCTCATATTTTTTTTGTCTTATGTAGAGATTTCCAAGGTTGGCATAAATGTCGAAGTCGTATTCCTGACGGATATCAAGTTCTAAACTTTTCAAAAGTAATTCTTCAGCCTTTTCGTAATTTCCTTGAGACGAATTAATGGTTCCTAAGTTGGTTAGACACTTTTTTTGAAGTTCCAAATCGTTTGCATCAATAGCCTTGTTGAAAGCGATTTCATAATATGCTTTTGCTTTTTCATAATTATCCGAAGTATGGAACATCACACCAAGTGAATGATAAATAGACCTTGAATAGTCAAGGTTATAGGTGTCACATATATCAATGCCTTTAAAGTAGAACAAGCTGGCTTTTTCATAATTCCCTTCAACAATTTCATTATAGAGTCCTTTGGTTTCATATGCCATAGCAGTTCCCAAATGATAGTTGTTATCTTCGGAAAATCGAAGTGCCTTATCCGAATATACAAGTGCACTATCATTCTCCTCAAGAATATACTCCCAAGCTAAATCAATATAAAGTCCAACTTTTTCCTGAATATTATCCGTCACATCAATTTGACGCAGGAGTTGTTGTTTCTGAGAAATGTCTTGAGCATAGATCAAAAACGGAAAACATAAAACGATTAAAATGGTTTTCAAGGGTTATGTTTTATTATAATAATCTGATTGTATTTGTTCATTCACACCATCTTGGAATTTAGTCATGCTAAACCATTGATGGATCGAGTAACTTCCTGTTTCTCCTTTTTTGTTCACGGCAATATAACCCACTTGAAAGTCTTTGTAATTACTATTGGGTTTATTGACAATTCTACTAATGGCTTCTTCACAAGCCTCTTGAGGTGATTTGCCTTGACGCATCAATTCTACAACTAGAAAACTGCCAACAGTTTTAACCACTTCCTCTCCTAAACCAGTGGCTACAGCTGCTCCTATTTCGTTATCCACAAATAATCCCGAACCAATGATTGGAGAATCACCAACACGTCCTCCCATTTTATAGGCTAACCCACTTGTGGTGCATGCACCAGAAATATCACCATTTTTATCAATGGCAAGCATCCCAATGGTGTCATGGTTTTCAATATTGATAATGGGTTTGTATTTGGCTTCCACTTTCCATTTTTCCCAAGCTTCTTTTGATGCTTCTGTCAAGAGGTTTTCTGGTTGAAAGCCTTCTGATATGGCAAATTGTTTGGCACCTTCACCTGCGAGCATTACATGTGGTGTGTTCTCCATAACCTTTCTAGCCACTGAAATCGCATGTGTAATATTCTGCAGGTATACTACAGCTCCACAATTTCCGTGCTTATCCATGATACAAGCATCCAACGTGACATTTCCATCGCGATCAGGCAATCCACCCTTACCCACAGATTGTCCTTTTTCATTGGCTTCTTCAATACGACAGCCTTGCTCAACAGCATCTAAGGCGTTACCTCCAGCTTGTAAGATTTCCATAGCTTTTGCTGTAGCATCCTTAACGTGCCAAGTTGCAATAACAATTGGTAGCGATGCTATTGCTGAAGGTACTGTGCCTAGTTTTTTGTCTTCGGAAGGTGTTTCAGCACAATTAACGATTGAACTTCCAACGGTCAGTCCAACTCCTGTAAGTGATGCTTTTTTTATAAAATTTCTACGTTTCATAGTTTGACTATTTTACTTGAATTTTTGAGTCCGTAATATAGAATGTAGCCATAACAAATTGTAATACATAAAAAGGCAAGTTTGAATCCTATGGCATCAATTAAATTGCCACAAATTAATGGAATGATTGCGCCTCCAACAATAGCCATACAGAGTAAACCTGAACCTTTCGGTTTTAAATCACCAGTACCATCAATGGCTAATGTAAATATGGTTGGAAACATAATCGAGTTAAACAAACCAACCGCTAAAATACTCCACATAGAGATTAAACCTGTATTAGAAATTGAAACGATAATTAACAGAATTGCGAAACTCGCAAAAATGCCTAGCACTTTACCTGGCTTCATGATTTTGGTTAAATACGAACCAACAAAACGACCAATCATGGCTCCAGACCAATAGAAAACCACAAAAATTCCGAGGAGTGCTTTGTCATCGGCTCCTTCCAATGATTTAAAGAATATGGTAGCTACAGTATCTGCAATGTTCATTAGTATAGGACTTTCTCTTATTAATGGAACCATATTCATCTCTTGAAAATAATTGACTAAAAAGCTACCAATAGAGACTTCTGCGCCAACATAGAAGAAAATACCTAAAACGCCTAACATCAGGTTTTTGTGTTTGAATGCTCCAGCGTAAGTTCCTGAATGTGTTTCATCAATTAACTTCGGAAGTTTCGCGAAGAAGAAAATTACAGCGATGAGTAAGATAAATACAGCCAATCCTAAAAATGGCTTTTGAACTGCTGAAGCTTCTGAAGCTAAGTACATTTCTTTAGCTTTACCAGTAAGGCTTGTGATTTCTGTTTCAGTTTTAATTCTGTCACTTAAAATAAATAAAGCACCAACTGCAGGAGCTATTGCAGTTCCCAATGAGTTAAACGCCTGAGATAAATTTAATCGACTTGATGCGCCTTCTTCACTTCCTAAAACAGCAACGAAAGGATTGGCTGCGACCTGTAAAATGGTGATGCCTCCTGCCAAAGTGAAATAGGCGAGTATGAATATTCCGAAGATACGATAGGATGCAGCTGGATAAAAAAGTAGACAACCTAATGCCATAGTTAATAAGCCTAAAATGATTCCTTTTTTGTAACCAATTTTTGAAAGAATATAACTTGCTGGAATTGATAAGACGAAATAGGCTCCAAAAAATGCAAACTGAACCATTATAGCTTGCGCATAGCTTAATGTAAATAGTTCTCTTAGTCTTGGAACTAATGAATCTACAAAAACTGTAATAAATCCCCAAAGAAAAAACAAGATGGTCAATAAAATAAATGACGAACGATAAGATTTTGTTTGACTCATAATAAGCTAAAGATTATTTAATCGTGATTTCATCTACAAAAATCCAACTCCTGCCATCATGAGCATGTCCTAAATGCCATTCAGGAAGTTCACCCATTTTTTGGGCAATGATCTTTACATAGCGATAGTTTGATTTTAGTTGTTCGAACTTCAGGGTCTTGATGTCTACATCTTCAGAAGGCTTCGGGCCTTCAAATGCATAAATGCCAATCGATTTAAAATTTTTGCCATCTTTTGAAACAAGACATTCCACTTCAGTAGGATAAAATATCCAAGACCGTTGGTCTTTCAGGAAATTGACATTCACAGCACTGACAGATTTTATACTGCCTAAATCAACCGTTGCTATAACGTCCTCATTCCAATAGCCTTGCCATGTTCCGGTCCTGAAATCCTGTGTGCCAAAAACACCATCAATAAGTGCATCGTTTCCTCCTGCATTATATTGATTGGCATATTCTGTTTCTAGGGTTATCGAGAGGTTTGGGTCTATTTTGTAAAATTGGGTTTCAATGGTGGCACTTTTTGAACCGTATCCATCGGAAGCGTATACTTTCAATACATTTGGCTCAGAAATTTTGAAAGGTTTAGTATACAAATTGAATTCAGAATCACCTATGCTATAATAAATTTCTGCATCAGAAGCTACAATCCCTAAGCTCACTTCAGTATCTCCTTTGAAAGCGACATCACCACTAGCAATAAATGGTGCAGGGACAATGACATGCTCATCAATTGTAGTGATTGGAGCTTCACCTTCGCGACTTCCCCAAACTGCTGGTTTGTCGGTCATCTTGAATTCCAAGATTCCGCCAGATACGATGTCTTGATGTGTAATGTAGGTTTGTTCTAGGGCTTTTCCATTGAGGTAAGCATATTCAATATACTTGTTGGTGTCGCTGAGTTGGTCTGCCTTAACCGTGAAATGATTACCGTTTTCTAAGCTAATGGTTGCTTTATTAAACAAAGGTGTCCCGATGATATACTGATTGCTTGCTGGAGTTACAGGATAAAACCCTAAGGATGAAAATACGTACCAAGCACTCATTTGTCCGCAATCCTCATTTCCTGAAATGCCGTCAGGCGTATTCGTATAGAGTTCGGTCAATATTTGATGGACTTTTTCTTGTGTCTTGTGAGGCTTATTGACAAAATTGTAGAGATATGCCATGTGATGACTCGGTTCGTTGCCATGGGCATACTGACCAATAAGTCCGGTAATGTCAGCTTGGTCTCGACCAGAAGTTTCGGTCTCTGCGGTAAATAGTTTATCCAATTGTGCTTCGAGTTTATCCTTTCCACCTAAAAGCTTCATAAACCCTGAGACATCTTGAGGGACATAGAAGCTGTATTGCCAAGAATTGGCTTCAGTATAATTAAAATTCACTTCATAAGGATCGAATGGTGAAAACCAAGCATTCCTGAATCGACCTCTCATAAATGTGGTTTCAGGGTCGTATATATTTTTGTAATGTTGAGCACGTTTTAAATAAGCTTTGTAATCATCGTCGTTACCCATGGCTTTAGCCATCTGGGCAATTGTCCAGTCGTCATAAGCATATTCTAAGGTTTTGGAGACCGATTCGCTTTCTTCTTCAACAGGAATAAAACCGAATTCCTTATAGCTTTTAAGTCCTAATTTATCACGCGTGGCACTATGTTTCATAGCTTCAAGTGCTTTTTCAGTATCGTAGTTTTTAATACCTTTTAAATACGCATCAGAAATGACAGGAACAGCGTGATAGCCAATCATACAGCCAGTATAGCAAGCTGAAAGATCCCAAATCGGCATAATACCACCTTCATCGTACTTTGCTAAAAACGTATTGATAAAATCATTGGTGCGATCCTGTTCAATTATAGTGTATAATGGGTGTGCAGCACGATACGTGTCCCAAAGTGAGAATACCGTATAATAATCAAAGTCTTTGGTTTGGTGGATGTTTAAATCCACGCCACGATAACGACCATCGACATCCTGATATAAGTTAGGTGCAATCATTGTGTGGTACAGTGAAGTGTAAAAATTTGTTTTTCTATCCTTGTTTTCAGATTCGATAACAATTTTTTCCAACTGTGTTTCCCAGGAAGTTTGTGCTTCTGTTTTGACTTCTTCAAAAGTTTTGTTACCTATTTCCTGTTCTAAATTTTTGCGAGCACCTTCCTCATCAACCGGACTTATTGCCACCTTTACGAATACAGGGTTATTATTAGGATTATCGAATTCAATAGCAGCATACTTGCTCAAAAACTTGTAATTTTTTGAGATTGGAGTGTCTCCTTCCAAATAGCTAATGTTTTTTATCGGTTCGGAAAATTGAATTCTGTAAAACAGCTGTTGATTTGTGGCCCAAGCTTTAGAATGTCTAAAACCAGTTAGTGTTGAATCGTTTAGCATTTGGATTTTATGATCCAATAATTCATCACGATGTTCCAAATCAAGAATAACATATTGATTTTCGGCTTTAGGATATTGGTATTTATGAATGCCACTTCGGAATGAAACCGTTAACTCGACGTCAATATTGGTAGTATCCAAATGCACCTTATAATAACCAGGCTCAGCGATTTCATTCTCATGCGAGAAGTGTGCACGATATCCAATTTCTCCGTTAGAGCCATTATTGAAATTGATGGTGTTTGTTGGCATGAGCAAAATATCACCATAATCACTTACACCTGTACCACTAAGATGGGTATGCGTAAAGCCATAAATATAGGAATCACTATAGTGATAGCCAGAGCAACCATCCCAACCGTCAAGACGCGTATCTGGTGAAAGTTGCATCATACCAAAGGGCATGGTTGCGCCTGGATAGGTGTGACCATGACCTCCTGTACCTATAAACGGATTGACATATGCAATAAGGGATTGGTCTTTTTTTGCAATATCAATTTGGGTTTCATTAGTACAACTTGCGCATAATAATATGATTAAAAAAAACGGGTAGAATAGTTTCATAAAGGGAATTTTAAATCGAAGTAAAAGATACTAAATCTTGACACGACGATAAATATTTTTCTTAAGATTCCTTTTATTTAACTTGCGTTTATTGGATGATTATTTTTTTGGTTACACTTCCAATATCAGTTTTTATTTCTATAAAATACATGCCAGACATTAGCTTGCTAAGGTCAAGTTGGGTGTTTTGAGAAGTTTTCAGCACCTTTTTTCCGAAGATATCATAACAATTAATTGCTAAAATAGTTTGGTCATATGTTAGCTCTATATTGATGTAATCACTTGCAGGATTTGGATATACAGATATAGATTCATCAAGCGTTTGTTCATCTAAACTCAAAGCATCTACAGCTTGGATTGTGAAATCGACATTTTCGTAGAATGCGTTATTATCAAAAAAACGCAATTTATAATTCGTTCCCATCGTCAGGTCTAAAAAATTTCCTTGACTACTAAAGCAATCTATTTCTGTTCCGTTACAATTGTCGTAAAGAGCAAAATAGTTGCCATTGCCATTGGATTCATTGATCATAATAATTCCATCAATTGGCATAGTAAAGTCGTACCATAGATCAACAACATTGGTTCCATTCGCACAAGAAGTGTCTTCACTTAGTAATAATCCTCCGAAACTTGTACTTATTTCTTGTATAGTAGTTGTTACAGTAATATTCTCGGAGTTTGAACAGTCGTCGTTTGAACTTATTTCAATAGCTCTAATATCAAATGTTTGATCCCAAAAATCTTCAAACAATTGGTCCTCTGCCCTAAATAACCTTAATTTATAATTTGTGTCAGACGATAAATTGTAAAACACAAAATCGTTATAACCACAATCAAGTCGAGTTGTGCCACAGGCATCAAAGATTTCATAATAATTTTCGTTGTAAAATGCCGTGTCAATAATCAAATTACCATTAACAGGCATAGTGAAATCGTACCAAATATCGGCATAACTATCAACTCCAGATCCATTACATCGGCTAGACGTTTCAAGAATTGCACCATCTATATCATAATTCACTGTAGTAACTGAAGTTGTAACACTTAAACTTTCTGTAGAATCACAGTCATCATTTAGAGGGGTATCAATCATAAAATACTTAAAGGAAGGGTTTCCTTCGATACCATTAAGATACAATAATTCGTTGGACATACGTAATTTATAATTTGTTCCGGCAACTAAACCCCCAAACTGACTTAAGCTTCCACATTGAATTTGATTTCCTGAGCAGCCGTCATACAATGTAAATGTATCGACTGACGAATTATAGTAAGGCACAAAACCAGAAATCACAAATTTCCCGTCTATAGGCATTGTAAAACTATACCAAATATCTAAAATTTCTTGAGATGCTCCTGTACAGGTTTCTTGGGTGCTTAAAGTTGCTCCAAACATATTGAAACTTGTTGTTGATTCAGAATAGGAAACTGTTAATGATTGTGCAGTCATACAATCATCATTTGTTGGCTTTGCTATAACAGTAATTCCAAAATATAAACCATTGAGATTGTCTAAGTCAGCTAAAGATCTGTATACACGTAGTTTGTAAGTGGTTCCTGACTCTAAATTCGTGAATAGATAATAGGAACTTGGGCAGTGAATTTGACTGCCAGAACAGGAATCATAGAGTGCAAAATTATTTATTGAAAATATAGAATTGATATATATGTTGCCATTTATTGGCATTGTAAATTCATACCAAATATCACCATAATCTCCTGAAGTTCCTGTGCAACCTGTTTCGTTATTTATTGATGTATCCGCAATATCAAAGTTAATTGTGGTTTCGGATGTGGTAACTGCTATGTTTTCTGCAGTAGCACACGTGTCATTTACAGGTTGGGCAAAGAATGTTAAAGACAATAAGAACAATATGATGAAAAAGGATTGACGTTTCATTGGGTTTGATGTTTGTGAGTTAAAAATAGGGAATTAAAAACAAAGTATAATGCTCCAAATATGAAATTGAGCTGATTAGTGTTTAACAGTTTCATAAGAATAATCTGTTTACTAATTAATATCTTTACGTCTTTAAAATTTTTACATGCTGCGCTGGATTATATTTATCGTTGTTTTTGTTCTACTTACAGTTTATGGCTTTCAAGCTATAAAAACAGTAATTAAAAGCACATGGGTTCACTATGTGTTTTTTGGTTTGGTCTTGATTATCCTTGGAAATTTTATCTATCAGTTTTCGATAGCCTCGGAAGGACGAGTGTTGACACCAGGAAAAAGCTATGCCTTCGGATTTTTATTGGCATTTATGTCATTTAATCTGGTGATTGTGCCTATTCTAATTGGAGAAGATATAATTAGATCTGCTCTAGGTTTGTATGATAAATTGTTTGCCACCAAAGAAACATTTTATCTTCCGTCGCGACGGAAGTTTATAAGTCAGATTGCCCTTGGCTTGGCTGCAATTCCGTTTACATCCTTACTGTACGGCATGTACAGAGGAAAGTATCGATTTAGGGTTTTGGATTATGTCTTACATTTTGAAGATTTGCCAGAAGCATTCGATGGTTATAAAGTGACGCAAATCAGTGATATCCATTCAGGAAGTTTTGATAATAGAAAAAAAATAGAGTACGGAATCAATCTTATTAATGAGCAAGAATCTGATGTAATTATGTTCACGGGAGATATGGTGAATAATAAAGCTTCGGAAATGGAACCATGGAAAGATCTCTTTGGGACATTAAAGGCTAAAGATGGTGTCTATTCCGTTTTGGGAAATCACGATTATGGCGATTATGTGCGATGGAATTCCGAATCAGAAAAACTAAGGAACCTTGAAGATTTGAAGGCACTTCAAAAGGATATGGGTTATGATCTTTTACTCAATGAAAGTCGATTTATTGAAAAAAATGGCCAGCGTATAGCTATAATGGGAGTTGAAAATTGGGGAAAAGGCGGATTTAAAAAAGCAGGAGATTTAAAAAAGACCAAAACAAATGTTTTGGCCAGTGACTTTAAAATTTTGATGTCTCATGACCCAAGCCATTGGGAAGCCGAAGTTTTAAAAGACGATTATCATTTCCATTTGACATTGAGTGGTCATACCCATGGGATGCAATTCGGTATTGAAATACCTGGTTGGGTCAAATGGAGTCCAGTAAAATGGCGCTATAAACAATGGGCTGGTATTTATGAGGAATTAGGACAGTATATTAATGTTAATCGTGGATTTGGATATTTGGGTTATCCTGGACGAGTTGGGATTTGGCCTGAAATCACTGTAATTACACTTAAAAAGGGGATAAAAGAAGCTTAATTTTGTATAAATGCTCAAACTATTTTATGAAATTGTTTATTTTTATAAAACAGTTAGCATAAACCTGATATGCGGTAGAATATAAAGTTTACCAAAAATTATGTAGGTTTGCTTTAAGTAACCTTGATTAAAATCAAAAGCCTATGTCAAAATTTGGGGAACTTATTGATGTCGATATTCCTGTGCTTTTAGATTTCTTTACCGAATGGAATGAGCAATCTACAGCAATGCATCCTGTAATGCGTGATGTAGCTGCAGCATTGGGAGATAAGGCAAAAGTCATTAAAATCGATGTTGATAAAAATAAGGAGTTGGCAGAAGCACTGCGTGTAAAAGGTTTGCCAACACTCATCATCTATAAAAATGGTGAAATGAAATGGAGGCATAGTGGAGAGCAGGATGCTAACACATTGATTGGTATTGTGCAAGAGTATATTTAGAAATCCAAGGATTTAAAAACAAAGCCTTTACTGCTGAAATGTTCCAATACCTTTGGAAGTGTATACATCATATTCCTTGAAGCTTTCACACTATCATGAAATACTATAATACTTCCAGGTTTACTGTTTGATGTAACCTTCTTCAAACAGTTGACTTCAGTAACTCGTTCATCCCAATCAAAGGACAACACATCCCACATGATAATCTCATAACCTAATGCCATAAGGGCTTTTCCCTGCTCAGGACGTATTTGGCCATATGGTGGGCGAAAAAAACGTTTCTGCGTTTGTTGAATGGCATTAATTTGAAATTGGGCTTTTTCAACCTCTTCAAGATAGGCGTCGACTGGTGTTTTCCATCCTTTGACGTGATGTTGTGTATGATTACCAATGGCATGACCTTCTTGTAGGATACTTTTGAAGATTTTTGGATGTTTTTTAATATTGGATCCAATACAAAAGAAAGTAGCCTTGGCATTATATTGTTTTAAGACCTCTAGAGTCCAATGGGTGATTTCAGGTGTTGGACCATCATCAAAGGTTAAATAGAGTTCTTTATTTGTGGTAGGAACGTTCCAAACATAATTTGGAAATAACTTTTTGGCAATTAAAGGTGTTTTTGCTGGAACAAAATTCATCTTTAACAGCTTATTGAACTCCTATGATACTGTCTATGGTATCTCTTACAAGATCTCGATCCTCACGGATAGGCATGTCGTCTTCGTCACCACGCTCTTCAGATTCATCCATGAAGTGTTTAAACAATTTTAAGTAATTGTTGAATTTTTCGGTTTCCTTAATGGCAAAATCCTTGTCATTATAAATGAGAGGTATGTCCACTAAGTTTCTATACCATTCAATATCTGTCACAATCTCGTCGATGTAACGTGTTTGGTTTTCAATTGATAACCCACTCCAGTAGGTTAGCTTTTCTTGATATTTTCGAGTCACGTCCATGTAAAGCTTACGCGCTTTGTCAGTGTTGCCTATTTCGTAATAACCTGTTATATATGGTTCTAATAGCGTGTAAAACCCAAATTTATCGACTGGCATTTTTTCCATGGCGAGATCAGCTACTTGTTCTGCCTTATCAAATTTTTCTTCATTCAATAATGTTTCCATGAGACGTGCCAAATTACCACGATAGGTGATCCCATTCTTACGTGTTTCTACATCATGATATACTTTGTCACTGCCACTATTTCCCCAATTCCAAGACATGACTTTATCATACATCAAATCTGAATCTACTCTACCCATATCGAAAGGATTAGCTCTATCAACAGGCGTTTTAATAGGTACGAGTTTATAGCATAGACCATCAAGCTGCAGATAATCTTTCATCCAGATGTAATCATCGTCACCAAAAGCTCCACCAGTAAAATAAATTGGACGTTTCCAGTCATTATTGGCAATAATGTCAAGCATTAACAAACGATTTTTGTACAAGGCACCACCAGAAATTCTGATGTCAATATATGGCACAATTTTATCGGCATCTTTCTCTTTTACAATACCACTTTTCAATACTTCGGTTTTGTTAACCGGAATACGAACATATGATGTTGGTAAGTAATTTGAGTTTTGTAGTTGTGTGGGATAACCATTTGGATCTTCGCCACGACGTTGCATGGCATATTTAAGGCTATATTTTGGGTCATCGCTAGAGATGAAATTCATATAATCCTTAATCATCATGGTATCTTTGGTGATTTCATATTTCATGATATAATCACGTGTGCCAAATCGATATTGCTCATGTGTCAGTTGAGACGGAATAGGGTCACTTTCATAGGCTTTTCGTTTCATTTGATCGATGTACCAATCCGTTTGGAATAAACTGGTATTAACGACCCTAACATCAGTGCGTACACCTTCAATTTCCTGCAAATACCATAACGGGAAACTGTCATTGTCTCCAATGGAAAACAATATGGAATTTGGAGCACAGGATTCAAGGTATTTTCTCGCCATCGCTTGGGCTGTATAACGTGACGAGCGATCGTGATCATCCCAATTTTCAGCAGCTAAGATGCCTGGAACCAAAATTAAGCACACAACTGTGACTATAGGTGCCAAAACCTTAGAGTTTACATACTTTCGAAGGAAACTAAAAATGGCATAGACACCAAAACCGATCCATATAGCAAACACATAAAAAGAGCCTACAACTGAATAGTCACGTTCCCTTGGTTCAAACGGACGAACATTGGTGTAAAATTGGATGGCTAAACCGGTAAATAGGAAAAATACCAATAACACCCAAAATCGCTTCGGATCACGTGCCAATAAGAATAAAAAACCAATTACCCCTAAAATAAGCGGTAACATATAATAGGCGTTTCGGGCTTTGTTGTTGGCAACATCACTAGGAAGATCATCTTGAGACATGCCCAAATGCCATTCGTCAATGAATTTTATGCCACTGATCCAATTGCCATGTAAATCGTCATATTTTCCTTGGATGTCATCTTGTCTTCCAGAGAAGTTCCACATAAAATAGCGCCAATACATATAACCCAATTGATAATCGAGCATGTAATACAAATTGTCTCCAATTGATGGTTTTTCAATGTCGAAAAAGTCGCGTCCAAATTGCTTTAGAAAGTTATGGTAGTCCTCATAGTCTATATTCCCACGTGCAACGTCATTTCTAAATTCACTTACCAATGCGCGAACTTCATTTTCCATTTGATACTCAGGTTTGATTTTAAAATCCAACAAACCAGTAAACATCATATAGTTTTCAGCATGTTCGGTACTCCACATTCGTGGTAAAATGGATGCGTGCTCAGAATTGTAATTCTGTTCGGCATTTTTCCATTCATTTACAATAATATATTCACCCTTATCTTGGTCTTTTTCATATTTTGGTTTGGCATCGATATACGGATTATTTTCATCCAAGCCAGAATATTGATCGGTAAACAAAGGTCCATAAAACAAATGGGTTTTTGGGTACTGTTCCAAATTGTAATATGCCAACAGCTCTCTTGCACTCGATGGATTATTTTCATTGATGATCACATTTGCATTAGCCCGAATCGGTAGCATCACCCAAGAAGAAAAACCAATAAAAATGAAGATTAAACACAGTGTTAACGTATTTGCATACTTATAACCCTTATCACGCGTGTATTTCAATCCAAAATAAAAAACTGCAATTATAGCTAGTCCAGCGATTATTGAACCCGAATTAAATGGTAAGCCAATAGTGTTGACGAAGAAAATTTCCGAAGCACTGAATAAGCGCAAGGCATTAGGTAATAATAATTTAAATATGAACAATAATATGGCTGCTGCAATGACATTGGCCAATATGAAATTAGTGGCCGTTATTGTTTTGTAATTCTTAAAGTAGTAGATCAGCCCTAATGCAGGAATGGTTAATAATCCCATAAAGTGTACACCAAATGACAAGCCAATCACAAAAGCAATCAATATGAGCCATCTGTGACCTCGAGGATTGTGCATATCACGTTCCCAACGCAACCCTAAATAAAACAGAATGGACATGATTAGGGTTGCCATGGCATAAACTTCAGTTTCTACAGCATTAAACCAAAATGAATCTGTAAATGTGAAGGCCAAACTTCCTACTAATGCACTACCTAAAATCGCCATCGATGATTGCTTTGTCATGTCTTCCTCAGTGTCTTTCACCAATTTGCTCAACAACATTGTTATAGACCAAAACATGAACAATATGGTAAAAGCGCTTGATACAGCACTCATCATATTTAGCATTGCTCCAATTTGCGATGGCTCAAGGGCAAACATAGAAAAAAAAGCGCCTAACATTTGAAATAAAGGTGCTCCAGGTGGATGGCCAACCTGAAGTTTTGATGAGGTCAGGATATACTCACCTGCATCCCAAAAACTCACTGTTGGCTCGATGGTAAGTGCATAAACGATTAAGGCTACTGTAAACGCAAACCATCCTAAAATGGTGTTCCATTTCTTGAAGTTGAAATGTGTCATGTATTGGCTTATTTATCGCGAGCGAATTTAACAATAAATATGTTATGCTCTGTGATTTTTAAGTAAACGTTACCATTTTTTGATTATTTTGCGGAAAATTATTTGTGCAAATAAAACTTTGTACTAAATTTGCACCCTCTTTCGCACAACTTGTGCTTTTGAGGGTATAATTCTCAAACAAATGAGATAATGGCCTATGGTGTAACTGGCAACACGTCTGGTTTTGGTCCAGAAGAGTCTAGGTTCGAGCCCTAGTAGGCCAACAAAAAAAGTCTTCCAAATTGGAAGACTTTTTTTGTTATACTTGAATTTAAATCTTAAAGGTTATGACAGGTAAATTTGCATGATTCACCAGATCTTCACTGATACTTCCATTGAAAAAATGGGCAATGCCTTGTCTACCATGTGTACTGATTCCAACAAGATCAGCATCGATGTCTTTCGAAAAGTTCAAAATACCTTTTTCAATAGATTCATCATTGTAGATGTTTATTGTGTAATTCTTAAAGCTGTAATCTTGAATAAAATTATGGATGCGATCTTTTGCTTTTTGTGTTGTCGTAAAATTACTGGCAGTGTTCACCATCAGTAGATGGATTTGAGCACCAAATGCGGTTGCAATTTCAGTCGCTTGTCGATACGTTTCTTTGTTATCTTTCTTAAAGTCTGAAGCAAAAACAATGTCATCAACACTAAAATCGTCATGGTCATTTTTTATGACCAAAACAGGAACGTGGGACGATCGGACGACCTTTTCAGCGTTTGAGCCAACAAACATTTCCTTTAAACCGCTTGCTCCATGGGAACCCATGGTGATCATGGTAATATTATGTTCCTTGCATATTTCTGAAATGCCATTGAAAGTGCCATCGGGTTTAACAATCTCATGAACGGTTAGGCCATTTAAATAGTCACTGTTCATAATGTCCTCAAACTTCTTGTGGGCCATTTTCATAAAGAACATGACTTCTGGCACTTCTGCTTTTGCACTAACCGCATCTATTTCTTGCATCGGAATTTCCAACATGTGCAATAGATAAATTTCACTGCCATATCTTTTGGCAATTTGTGATGCGACTTTTAACGCTTGCTCTGCTTCTTTAGAGAAATCTGTAGGGACGAGTATTTTTTTCATTTTAGAGGTTGTTTAAGATATCATAAAATTAAGAATAAAAATCGAGACTTACACACTTGTTATAATCAATTAAAAAATTGTATATTTGCAGCGTTGTTTGAAGAAAAAAGAATAATGAGCGGACGAAAAGTCCGCTCTTTTTATACTAAAAATGTTCAGAGAGACGGTTAAGAAATTATTAGATGAGGCCTTAGAACAGCGTAAAGACCTGTTTTTAATTGATTTTGACATCAAACCAGATTACACGATAAAGGTTGTTATCGATGGTGATCAAGGTGTTTTGGTAGAGGACTGTATGTTCATTAGCCGTGCCATTGAACATAACTTAGATCGCGAAGAACAGGATTTTTCACTTGAAGTGTTGTCAGCAGGTGCGACTGCGCCTTTGGTGAACAAACGACAATACATCAAAAATATAGGTCGGAAACTCAGCGTGCAGACCACAGATAATGCCACTGTTGAAGGAACTTTAACCAAAGCCGATGAAGACACGATCCTTTTAGAGTGGAAAGCAAGAGAGCCCAAACCAGTTGGAAAGGGTAAAGTAACTGTAAAAAAGCAAGCCGAAATGGCATATGATGCAATTTCAAAGGCTCAAGTTGTAATAAAATTTTAATTCATTATGGAAAATATTGCGTTAATTGATTCTTTTTCAGAATTTAAAGATGAAAAATTAATCGATCGTGTAACGTTAATGGCGATTTTAGAGGATGTGCTAAGAAATGCGTTGAAGAAAAAGTATGGTGATGATGATAATTTTGACATCATTATTAATCCAGATAAAGGGGACTTGGAAATATGGCGAAATAGAATCGTTGTTGCCGATGGTGAAGTAGAAGAGCCAAATCAGGAGATCGCATTATCTGAAGCCCAAAAAATTGAACCTGATTTTGAAGTAGGTGAGGATGTGGCCGAAGAAGTGAAACTAGTAGATCTTGGTCGTCGTTCAATTTTAGCGCTACGTCAAAACCTGATATCTAAAATTCACGAGCACGACAATACCAATATCTATAAGCAATTTAAGGATCTAGAAGGTGAAATATATTCTGCTGAGGTACACCATATTCGCCACAGGGCAATTATTCTTTTGGATGATGAAGGGAATGAAATTATCCTTCCGAAGGATAAGCAAATACCATCAGATTTCTTTAGAAAGGGAGAAAATGTAAGAGGTATTATCGAAAGTGTAGAGCTGAAAGGAAACAAGCCTGCGATTATCATGTCTAGAACAGCTCCAGCCTTTTTGGAGAAGTTGTTCGAACAGGAGATCCCTGAAGTTTTTGACGGACTTATTACCATTAAAAACGTCGTTAGAATTCCTGGTGAGAAGGCAAAAGTCGCCGTAGATTCTTACGATGATCGTATCGATCCTGTAGGTGCATGTGTAGGTATGAAAGGTTCTAGAATTCACGGCATTGTACGTGAGTTAGGTAATGAAAATATTGATGTTATCAATTACACCAACAACCTTCAATTGTTCATCACTAGAGCATTGAGCCCAGCAAGAGTGACGTCTATCAAGATTGACGAAGAGACTAAGCGTGCAGAGGTTTTGCTCAAGCCAGAAGAAGTATCGAAGGCGATTGGTCGAGGTGGTCATAATATTCGTTTGGCTGGACGATTAACAGGTTATGAGATTGATGTCTTTAGAGAAGGTGCCGAAGAGGATGTGGAATTATCGGAATTCTCAGATGAAATTGAAGGATGGATTATTGAGGAATTCAGTAAAGTGGGACTGGATACAGCAAAAAGCGTGCTAGAACAAGATGTCGAAGACCTTGTTAAACGCACAGATTTAGAAGAAGAAACAATATTGGACGTTATAAGAATTCTGAAAGAGGAATTCGAAGATTAATACCAAAACGTGTATTTGGTATAAAAGAATTTTAAGTTATATTACAAGCAATTTATGGCTCAAACTAGATTAAATAAAGTATTACGGGAATTAAACATCTCTATTGATCGTGCAGTTGATTTTTTAGAATCAAAAGGTGTCGAGATAGAGAAGAGTCCGAATACGAAAATTTCAGAGGACGTATATGCGATCCTTTCCAATGAGTTCCAAACTGATGCCAATAAAAAGGCAGAGTCCCAGGAGGTCAGTGAAGCAAAGCTCAAGGAAAAGGAAGAGTTGCGTTTACAGCGAGAGCGTGAATTGGAAGAAAAAGCCGAAAAAGAGGCTAAAAACAAGGAAGTCGTTAAGGCAAAAGCCGAATTAAGCGGTCCAAAACAAGTTGGTAAAATTGATCTCGACAAGAAGGAGGAAGAAAAGGTCGAGACTCCTAAAGAAGAACAAACTGAAAAGCCAAAGGAGAAAGCCAAAAAGAAGACTGAAGCCAAACCAAAAGTTGAGGAGCCAAAAAAAGTAGCGAAGAAGGAAGAGAAGAAGGTCGAAGCTGAAACTGCAACTGAAGAGCCAACCGAAGAAACTCTAAAAACACAATATACAAAGCTTTCAGGTCCTAAAATTGCAGGCGATAAGATTGACTTGTCGCAATTTAATAGACCAAAAAAGAAAAAAGAAGAGAAAAAACCATCTTCCGATTCTGACAATAAACGGAAAAGACGTCGTATCAGCAAAGGTCCTACTTCTGGTAATGACAATAGATCGAATAAAGGCGGAAACAGAGGTGGATTCAAAAAAGGCGGCAAGCGTAACATCGTAAAAGAAGAGCCAAGTGCAGAAGAAGTACAAAAGCAGGTTCGCGAAACATTAGAGAAGTTACAAGGAAAGTCCAACAAAGGCAAAGGTGCCAAGTATCGTAGAGAGAAAAGAGAACAACATAGAGAGCAATCTGAACTCGATCAAAAGATTGAAGCAGCTGAAAGTAAAGTCCTAAAAGTAACCGAATTTGTAACCGCAAATGAAGTCGCGACTATGATGGATGTCTCGGTGACCGAGATTATTTCTGCATGTATGTCTCTTGGTATGATGGTGACGATGAACCAGCGCTTGGATGCTGAAACCTTATCGGTTGTAGCAGATGAATTTGGCTATAAAGTCGATTTTGTAACAGCAGATATCGAAGAAGCCATTGTTGAGGAAGATGACAAACCTGAAGATTTAAAACCACGTGCACCAATTGTTACCGTAATGGGTCATGTTGATCACGGTAAAACATCCTTGCTGGATTACATCAGGAAGGAAAACGTGATTGCTGGTGAATCAGGTGGAATTACGCAGCATATTGGAGCTTATGGTGTTGAATTGGATAACGGACAAAAAATTGCTTTCTTGGATACACCAGGTCACGAAGCCTTTACCGCAATGCGTGCTCGTGGTGCCCAAGTTACAGATATCGCAATTATCGTGATTGCTGCTGATGATGCTATCATGCCGCAAACAAAGGAAGCGATTGCGCACGCTCAGGCTGCTGAAGTGCCAATTGTATTCGCGATCAATAAAATTGATAAACCTGGCGCAAATCCAGATAAAGTTAAAGAAGGTCTTGCCAATATGAATTTGTTGGTCGAAGATTGGGGCGGAAAAATCCAATCGCACGATATTTCTGCAAAAAATGGTACTGGTGTCAAGGAACTACTGGAAAAAGTATTGCTAGAAGCCGAATTGTTGGAGCTGAAAGCCAATCCAAATAAAAATGCAAACGGAACGGTTGTAGAAGCCTTCTTGGATAAAGGTAGAGGTTATGTCTCCACGATATTAGTCCAAGCAGGTACTTTACGTGTTGGTGATTATGTACTTGCAGGTAAAAACAGTGGTAAGGTTAAAGCCATGCATGATGAAAGAGGTAAGGAAGTCAAAGCAGCCGGACCATCAACTCCTGTGTCTATTCTAGGTTTGGATGGTGCACCACAAGCTGGTGATAAGTTCAATGTCTTTGAAGATGAACGTGAGGCGAAGCAAATTGCTGCAAAACGTACACAATTACAACGTGAGCAATCGGTGAGAACCCAACGTCATATTACTCTAGACGAAATCGGACGTCGAATTGCTTTAGGTGATTTCCAAGAATTGAACATCATTCTTAAAGGTGATGTGGATGGTTCTGTGGAAGCCTTGACCGATTCATTCCAGAAATTATCTACCGAAGAAATTCAAGTCAATATCATTCATAAGGGTGTTGGTGCGATAACTGAGAGTGATGTGTTGCTGGCAACAGCTTCAGATGCCATTATCATCGGATTTAATGTGCGACCAATGGGTAACGCACGTCAAATTGCCGATAATGAAGAAATCGATATCAGAACATATTCCATCATCTATGATGCAATTAATGACTTGAAAGATGCAATGGAAGGCATGTTGTCTCCAGAGCTCAAGGAAGAAGTGACAGGTACTGCTGAAATCCGCGAGACCTTCAAGATTTCCAAAATTGGAACAATTGCTGGTTGTATGGTGACCAATGGAAAAATCTTCAGAAACTCTGGAATTCGACTAATTCGAGATGGTGTGGTGATTCATACAGGCGAATTGGTGTCCTTAAAGCGATTCAAGGACGATGTGAAGGAAGTGTCCAAAGGCTACGATTGTGGTATGCAGTTGAAAAATTACAACGATATTCAAGTGGATGATGTCATTGAAGCCTTCCAAGAGGTTGAGGTGAAGAAAACTCTGAAATAATTCGAATTCTTTCTAGAAAATATATCAGAAAAGACAGTCTGAAAAATGATTTGCGGTCACTCAGAGCGTTTAGTTCGCTCAAGTTTAAGTCCAGGTGAAAGCGATGAATCTAATTTTGTTCTGTAAATAACTAGGTTATATTTTAGTGTAAGGAATGCCTTCATCTTATTCAGAATAACAATTCCCTGTAAGATCTTTTTTAGACCACAAGTATGCTTATTTGTCCTCTTTTTTAGGCTCAAATACCATGGCCTTAGAGAATTTCTTCTTGATTTTCAAAAGTGCAATATCGGCTTCTAATCGAGTACTGAAATTACCGACCCATACCTTGTAATTTGGAGTTTCGTAAACCAATTCTGATGGCCATTGCGAAAAGGTGTTTTCAAATTTTTCTCGCAATGCAATTGCTTTGGATCGAGACCCAAAATCCAATTGGATCTTGTACAAATCAGCTGTTTTCACATCCTTTTTGTAATCCAATAATTTTTCGATATCACTATCTTGGTCAATAATGACAGTTCCTTCCTGGGCAGTCACGATGGTAGATATACCAAGAAATACTGCTAGTATTAGGGTGATTTTAAGAGTTTTAAAGTTCATATGATCCTAAAATTTATTACAAAGAAAACGAATTTTTTGACGTCTTGTTTTATAAAGCCAAATTATTCGTCAACCAATTCAAAAATCATTTATTTAGAATGTTTATAAATTACCAATTAACAGTTCTCTAACATTTATAAAATCGACTATAAGTATTATTTTTGCATGAGATTTTACTCACGGATTTTTACAAATTTTACCTTGAAAAAACCGTACCAAAGTTTAGAAGATAATTCAACTAAGAATATGATACAGGTAATTTACCGTCAACTAACCTCAAAAATTCCGTTCCTGGGATTGGTTATTTTACTTACGTTTTCTACTTCACTTACCGCTCAAGAAGGCGATCCAGCAAAAGGAAAAACTCTATTTAACACCAATTGTGCCGCATGTCATAATCTAGATCGAAAAATGACTGGTCCAGCGTTGCGAAATGTTCAAGCAAGGTTGGAAGATGAGCATGGTTTGGATATTGATTGGATGCGTTCATGGATTAGAAACAGTGCTGGAATGGTGAAGGCTGGAGATGCCTACGCTAATCAGATTTATACAGAGTATAGTGGTACTGCGATGACAGCTTTTCCACAGTTGTCAGATCAGGATATTGCTGATATTTTGGCATATACCGCAGAGCCTCTTCCAGTAGATGATGGTGGAGATGATGATAAAGATGATGATGACAAGGCTGCGGGAACTGATGGAGTTTCAAACCAATTAATTCTTGGGGCACTTGCCATTTTGTTTTGTTTGTTGGCAATGGCCTTAATTCTTGTTAGAAAAACACTCAATCGTTTTGCTGAGGAGAAAGGTATAGAGGCAGTTAAAGAAGATAAGAGCTTGCCATTATGGAAAGCCTTTGTGCAAAACCAATTCTTGGTATTGGTGACAGCCATATTCTTTTTATTAGCCAGTGCGTATTTTGTGTATGGTTACCTGTCTCAAATTGGTGTGGACCAAGGTTATGAGCCAGTGCAGCCAATTCATTTTTCACATAGAATCCATGCTGGAGATAATGGAATCGATTGTAAATACTGCCACTCTTCAGCAAGAGTTAGTAAAACATCGGGAATACCGTCATTAAATATCTGTATGAACTGTCATAAATCTGTTTATGAGGTGGCTGCAGACACACATAAAGAAGGCTTAAATGAATATGGGATAGATTATAATGCTGAAATTAAAAAATTGTACGCTGCTGCTGGTTGGGATGATGTTGAGCAAAAATATACTGGTGACTCGAAACCAGTTAAGTGGGTGAGAATCCATAATCTTCCTGATTTTGCGTATTTCAATCACTCGCAACACGTCGAAGTCGCTGGAGTGCAATGTCAAACATGCCATGGTCCTGTAGAGGAAATGGAAGTTATGTATCAGCATGCGCCATTGACCATGGGATGGTGTATCAATTGCCATAGGGAAACCAATGTTAGGGTTGAGGACAACGCTTATTACACTAAAATACATGAAGAGTTGTCTAAAAAATATGGTGTAGACAAATTAACAGCTGCCCAAATGGGTGGTTTGGAATGCGGTAAGTGCCATTACTAATGTAGTTTTGGCTAATGCCGAAAAATCGGAAATCCGTAAGAGGGATTTGAAAATAAAATTTAATACGAAGTAATTCAATTATAATATGTCATCAAACAAGAAATACTGGAAAAGTGTTGAAGAGCTAAAAGAAAACAGCTCTATTGTTGAGACGCTAAAACAAAATGAGTTTGTTGAAGAGATTCCAACGGATGGTTTCTTATCTAATAAATCAAATTTAGAATCTTCTTCTACAACGCGTCGTGACTTTTTAAAGTATGTTGGTTTTAGTACTGCGGCTGCATCGTTGGCAGCTTGTGAAGGACCAGTGATAAAATCCATTCCTTACGTTGTGCAGCCAGAGTCCATAGTTCCTGGTGTTGCAAATTACTATGCAACGACCATAGCTGATGGATATGATTTTGCAAGTGTTTTGGTTAAAACACGCGAAGGTCGTCCAATAAAGATTGAAAACAATGACTTGGCAAAAACACATAATGGTGCCAATGCAAGGGTTAATGCTTCCGTATTAGGGTTATATGACAGTTTAAGGGTTCAAGGGCCAAAAAAGGATGGCAGTGCTGTTTCTTGGGAAACTTTTGATGTTGAAACAACCCAAAAATTAAACGAATTAAAGAATTCTGGTAAGGCGATTGTGTTGTTAACACAAACTTTCGCCAGCCCATCAACAGCTAAGTTGATTGGAGAATTCAAATCAAAATATGGAAATGTGCGTCATGTTGTTTATGATGCGGTTTCCGAGTCAGCAACACTAGATGCTTTTGAAGCAAAATACGGCATGCGAGGCATGGCGAATTATGATTTCTCTAAAGCGATGACCATTGTGTCGGTTGGTGCTGATTTCTTAGGTGATTGGCAAGGTGGTGGATTTGATTCTGGTTATGCCAAGGGTCGTGTTCCTAAAGATGGGAAAATGTCACGCCATATTCAGTTCGAATCCAATATGTCGCTTTCTGGTGCTAATGCCGATAAGCGTGTGCCTTTAACGCCAAGCCAACAAAAACAAGCTTTAGCAAAATTGTATAGTTTGGTTGTTGGTGGTTCTGCTTCAGTGAATTTGCCTGAGCATATCAGCGAAGCAGTTCAAAAAGCAGCTTCTGAACTGAAAAGAGCTGGAAGTAATGGAGTCTTAGTAACAGGAATTCAAGACGTGAATGCACAAACTGTGGTATTGGCAATTAATGAATCCTTAGGAAGTAAGGCTTTTGACCCAAATACACCGATTTTAACAAGACAAGGTAGTAATGCAGCAGTGACTAAATTAGTAACTGATATGAAAGCTGGTACTATTGGAGCTATCATCATGAGTGGTGTAAATCCAATATATACTATGCCAAATGCTGCTGATTTTTCTGAAGGCCTAAAAAATACAGAGCTTTCCATTGCATTTTCAATGAAAGAGGACGAGACCTCATCAAATGCACAGTATATTGCAGCAGCACCTCATTACTTAGAATCTTGGGGAGATGTTGAATTGAAGAAAGGACATTTCAGCTTAATGCAACCAACGATTCGTCCGTTATTTGATACAAGACAATTTCAAGATGCATTGTTAAAGTGGACTGATAATTCCAAAACATACCGTGAATACATCAAGCAAGCTTGGGGAAGTGGTATTCTAGGAAACTCTTCTTTCAATAAAGCATTACAAGATGGTGTTTATGTGCCTGGCGCATTTGGTAATAGTCCTGATGGGTCGTCTACAAATACGGTAACTTCTACATCTACTGAATTAAAAGATAAAAAAGATAGAACTTTTGTTGGAGGTATCATTCATGATGTTGCAGTTGGAGTTGGACTCAAAGATGAAGATAAGGATGAATACGTTACAACGACGACGACTTCTTCAACAACGACATCCAATGGAACAGCGACGTCTAGACTAAATGTAGCTTCTGCTGGTGCAGCGGCAAGAGCACTTGCCTCTTCTGCTTCTGAAGGTATGGAAATGGTATTGTATTCTACAACTGGAATGGGTGATGGTCAACAAGCCAATAACCCTTGGTTGCAAGAGTTTCCTGATCCAATTACTAGAGCGTCTTGGGATAATTATTTAACGATGTCTGCTGCAGATGCAGCTTCAATGAACATTGTTAACGAACATGAAGCAACAGGTGCTCTTAACGGTAGTTATGTAGATGTAACAGTGAATGGAGTTACCGTTAAAAATGTGCCAGTAATCATCCAGCCAGGTCAAGCTAAAGGATCAGTTGGATTGTCGTTTGGCTATGGAAGAACAGCTGGTTTAAAAGAAGAAATGCAAACAGGTGTAAACGCCTATCCTTTATATCAGGACTTTAATACAGCACAAAATGTTTCTATTAGTAAAGCCACTGGTATGCATGAATTTGCATGTGTGCAATTGCAAAATACCTTGATGGGTAGAGGTGATATTATAAAGGAAACTACGCTTGAAATTTTTAATACCAAAGATAAAGAGTATTGGAATCCTGTTCCGAAGGTGTCTCTAAATCACATTGAAACTCCTGTGACTTCACCTGAAGTTGATTTATGGGATGAGTTTGATCGTTCTATAGGGCATCATTTCAATTTATCAATTGATTTAAATGCATGTACAGGTTGTGGTGCTTGTGTGATAGCTTGTCATGCTGAAAACAACGTGCCAGTTGTAGGTAAAGAAGAAATTAGACGTAGCCGTGACATGCACTGGTTACGTATCGATAGATATTATTCGTCTGAAGAAACATTCGAGCAAGACGACGCGAAGAAAGATGGTTTCTCCGGACTTTGGGGAGATCAAGGGTCATTGGATGGATTCGGACAAATGGAAAGTCCTGCAGATAATCCGCAAGTAGCTTTCCAACCAGTAATGTGCCAGCACTGTAATCATGCACCTTGTGAGACGGTTTGTCCTGTAGCGGCAACATCACATGGTCGTCAAGGGCAAAACCACATGGCATATAACCGCTGCGTTGGAACACGTTATTGCGCGAATAACTGTCCGTATAAAGTGCGTCGTTTCAACTGGTTCTTATATGCTCAAAATGATGAGTTTGATTACCATATGAATGATGATTTAGGACGTATGGTATTGAATCCAGATGTAACCGTTCGTTCTCGTGGTGTGATGGAAAAATGTTCAATGTGCATTCAAATGACACAAAAAACAATTCTAGATGCCAAGCGTGATGGTCGTCCAGTAAAAGATGGTGAGTTCCAAACGGCTTGTTCTGCAGCTTGTAGCAGTGGTGCTATGGTGTTTGGAGATATCAACGATAAAGACAGTAAAGTTGCAAAACTTAAAAAGGATGATCGCATGTATCACTTGTTAGAGCAAGTAGGTACAAAGCCAAATGTGCAGTATCATACCAAAGTAAGAAATACGACTGAAGCATAAATAAGTAAAAACGTTAAATAGTTGGAAAGTTGAAAAGTGTTAAACTTTAAACTTTAAAACGCATAAACTTTTAAACAATAAAATATGGCGTCTCATTACGAAGCACCTATTAGAAGACCCTTAGTTACAGGAGAAAAATCATATCACGACGTGTCTGTAGATGTGGCAGCACCTGTTGAAGGAAAAGCGAACAAATCTTGGTGGATAGTTTTCGGAATTTCACTGGCAGCTTTCCTTTGGGGAATAGGGTGTATTATCTATACCATTTCAACTGGTATCGGAACTTGGGGTTTAAATAAAACCGTAGGTTGGGCTTGGGATATTACCAATTTCGTTTGGTGGGTTGGTATTGGTCACGCAGGAACATTGATTTCCGCGGTACTTTTACTTTTCCGTCAAAAATGGAGAATGGCAATTAACCGTTCTGCAGAAGCAATGACCATTTTCTCGGTAGTCCAAGCAGGTTTGTTCCCAATTATTCACATGGGTCGTCCATGGTTAGGATATTGGGTATTGCCAATTCCAAATCAATTTGGTTCACTTTGGGTGAACTTTAATTCACCATTACTTTGGGATGTATTTGCGATCTCGACGTATTTATCTGTATCCTTAGTGTTTTGGTGGACAGGTTTGTTACCTGATTTTGCAATGATACGTGATAGAGCCGTAAGACCATTCCAGAAGAAAATTTATTCACTATTAAGTTTTGGTTGGTCTGGACGTGCAAAAGACTGGCAACGTTTTGAAGAAGTATCATTGGTCTTGGCAGGTTTGGCAACACCACTTGTGCTTTCGGTACATACAATTGTATCCTTTGACTTCGCAACGTCTGTTATTCCAGGTTGGCATACGACAATTTTCCCACCATACTTCGTTGCAGGAGCGATCTTCTCAGGATTTGCCATGGTAAATACCTTATTGATTATCATGCGTAAAGTGTGTAGTCTTGAAGATTATATCACAGTACAACATATCGAATTGATGAACATCGTCATCATGATTACAGGTTCTATTGTTGGTGTGGCATATATTACGGAGTTATTTATCGCTTGGTATTCTGGTGTAGAATACGAACAATACGCATTCTTAAACAGAGCAACAGGACCTTATGCTTGGGCATATTGGATGATGATGTCTTGTAACGTATTCTCTCCACAGTTTATGTGGTTCAAGAAGTTAAGAACCAGTATTATGTTCTCATTCTTTATTTCCATTGTGGTAAACGTAGGAATGTGGTTTGAGCGTTTCGTAATTATCGTAACCTCATTGCACAGAGATTACTTACCATCATCTTGGACTATGTTTTCACCAACATTTGTTGATATTGGAATCTTCATTGGAACTATTGGTTTCTTCTTTGTATTGTTCTTATTGTATTCAAGAACCTTTCCTGTAATTGCACAAGCTGAGGTAAAGACGATTTTGAAATCTTCAGGAGAGCGCTACAAAAATATTAGAGAACGAGGTGATAGTTTAGTTGGTACAGGAGCAGACGAAAGAACATCTGGAGACACTTCTTCTGTGGTAACTTCTCGAAGTGTAGAAAACACAACGGATAATTCAGCTAAAGTAAACGATCTGTTAGGTAGTATTGGAGCTTTTGACGCTGTGACACAAACTGCTGATGATTTGAAAAAAATCAATGGTATTGGTCCAAAAATGGAGGAAGTACTCAATAGCATTGGTATCTATACTTATGTTCAAGTAAGTAAAATGACAAAAAGAGAATATGACTTGCTAGATTCAATTACGGGTTCTTTCCCAGGAAGAGCTGAACGTGATGATTGGTCTGGTCAAGCAAAAAATTTAATAAACTAAAATAGTACATGGAAGCTTCAAAAGTAATTCACGCTATTTATACCGATGATGACGTCTTGATGAATGCAGTCAAGAAAGTGAAGTCTGAGAGACACCACATCGAAGAAATTTACACACCTTTTCCTGTTCATGGTCTAGATAAAGCTATGGGATTGGAGCCAACAAGAATAGCAATTGCATCATTTATGTATGGTTGTGTTGGTCTAACAGTAGCTGTTGTTATGATGAATTTCATCATGATTCAAGATTGGCCACAAAACATAGGAGGTAAACCAAGTTTCAGTTACCTAGAAAACATGCCTGCGTTTGTACCAATTATGTTTGAGCTTACGGTGTTTTTTGCAGCGCATTTGATGGTGATAACATTTTATTTAAGAAGTAGAATGTGGCCGTTTAAAAAAGCTGAAAACCCAGATCCAAGAACTACAGATGATCATTTTTTAATGGAAATCCCAGTACATGGAAATGAAAGCGAATTAACACAATTGCTTAAAGAGACTGGAGCTGTAGAAATAAACTTAGTTGATAAAGCGCATTAACTTAAGATGGAATTGAGCGTTGTCAAGATCAGTTAGAACAAAAAGAAAACTGTTTTGCGAATTACATTTGACCGAAAAGATAAATAGAAACCGACAAATGAAAAGTATTTATAAAATAGCAATAGTATTAATGGTGTTTGCAACTGTTGTAGCTTGTAAAAAAGATACAAGACCAAACTACCAGTTTATGCCTAATATGTACGAACCAGTACCTTACGAAGCCTATCAAGAAGCCAGTGTTTTTCCAAATGGTGTCGAGGCTATGTTGCCTGCTGAAGGATCAATACCAAGAGGTGGACATATGCCTTTTGAAATTGAAAACACGACCGAAGGTTATGAGTTGGCAAAAGCTACGCTTAAGTCACCATTGGATTCGATGAAGATAGATGCTAACCGTGGGAAAGAGCTTTATGATATCTATTGTGGTATTTGCCATGGAAACAAGGGTAAAGGTCAAGGTAAATTGGTAAAGCGTGAAAAGATATTGGGAGTCCCTAGCTATGATGATGCTGGTAGAGCAATAACTGAAGGGAGTATATATCACACTATTTATTACGGAAAGAACGCTATGGGATCCTATGCTAATCAGCTCAATGAAGAAGAGCGTTGGCAAGTGGTGGACTACGTGTTAAAGTTAAAAGCAGACTTAGAAAAATAAGACAGATAAAGCGTATATAATGGAATATAAAATTTCAAATCGATTAAGAATGGCTTCAATTGTCCTGATAATCTTAGGATTATTGGGAGTTGGTTATGGCTTTTGGGATTCTCATCAATACCAAACCGAAGCTGATGTTAAGGCCTTACTCGCAAGTGAACATGGTGATCATCATGGTGATGCGCATGCCAGTGATACGCATCATGAAGAGACTTCTCATGAGATTGCTGATTCTCACGGAGAAGAAGCTCATGCTGAAGATGGGCATCACGCAGCTGAAGGTCATGGCATGAGTCATGAAGAACACGTGTTACATCAAATTCACAATAGACCTTATGCAGCATTATATGTTGCGGCATTTTTCTTCTTTATGATAGCTTTAGGTGCTTTGGCATTTTATGGAATACAATACGCTTCACAAGCAGGATGGTCACCAGTGCTTTTTAGAGTAATGGAAGGTATAACGGCTTATGTGTTACCTGGTGGATTGATCGTATTGGCAATTGCTTTTGCTGCAGATAGCCATTTGTTTGTATGGCTTAAGGATGGTATTACAGAGCCAGGACATGAAAATTATGATGCCTTGGTTGCCGGAAAATCTGGATGGTTAAATAAAACAGGATTTTTTATTAGAGGTTTAATTTTCTTAGGCGGATGGAGTTTATATCGTCATTTCTCAAGAAAATTCTCCATAGCTCAAGATAATGCTGACGATAATCGCAACTTCAAAAAGAATTTTAGAATTTCAGCTGCATTCTTGGTATTCTACATCTATACAGAATCCATGATGTCATGGGATTGGATCATGAGTGTCGATCCTCACTGGTTCTCAACCTTATTTGGATGGTATGTTTTCGCGTCGATGTTTGTTAGTGGAATTACAGTAATTGCAATGATAACCATGTACTTAAAATCTAGAGATTATTTACCATTTGTAAATGATAGTCATTTGCACGATCTCGCTAAGTTCATGTTTGCGATTAGTATATTTTGGACCTATTTATGGTTCTCTCAATTTATGTTGATATGGTACTCCAATATCCCTGAAGAGGTAACGTATTTCGTAACGCGATTCCAGGATTATCAATTGCCATTCTTGGGAATGGTGGTTATGAATTTTGTGTTCCCATTGTTGATGTTGATGAATAGTGATTACAAACGTATTCCTTGGTTTGTGGTCATGGCTGGGATAGTTATCCTTTGTGGGCACTATATCGATGTGTTCAATATGATTATGCCAGCAACAGTTGGAGATAGATGGTACATCGGAATTCCAGAAATTAGTTCAATTCTTTTATTCGCAGGTTTATTTTTGTTAATCGTATTTACTGCGTTGACCAAGGCTCCATTATTGGCAAAACGAAATCCGTTTATGAAAGAAAGCGAGCATTTCCATTATTAATAAAATATTTAAAGAACAGAAACAACAATGACTGCTTTTTTAACACTTATAATAGTACTTTTCATAGCTGTTGCCATTTGGCAAATGGTGAAGATATTTGATTTGGCTCAAGTGGGTTCGTCAAATTCTCAAGTTGCTACCGATAAAGACAATAAACTCAATGGGTATTTGATGATGGGATTTTTAGCCTTCATCTATATCATTACAATTTTAAGTTTTTGGTATCTAGGAGACTTACCCTTGATGTCTAATTCAGCTTCAGAACATGGTCCTGGACTAGATAACTTGATGATCATATCAATGGTGATAATTTTCATTGTTCAAACATTTACGCAATTCCTATTACATTATTTCGCATATAAGTATAGAGGAGAAAAAGGAAAGCAAGCCCTCTTTTATGCAGATAACAATACGTTGGAAGCAATTTGGACGTTCATTCCTGTAATTGTATTGGCTGGATTGATCATATACGGATTGTTCACGTGGACTAGCATTATGAATGTTGATGAAAGTAAAGATCCGTTGGTTGTCGAGTTATATGCTCAGCAATTTAACTGGAAAGCGCGTTATGGAGGTGAAGATAATACTTTAGGTATGGCAAATGTGCGATTGATTGATATCGATCGTGCCAACATACTTGGATTGGATGAATCTGATCCAAATGCACAAGATGATGTGATTACCACCGAACTCCACTTACCTGTAGGAAGACCAGTACTTTTCAAAATGCGTTCTCAAGATGTGCTTCACTCAGCGTACATGCCTCATTTTAGAGCTCAAATGAATTGTGTCCCAGGAATGATCACTCAGTTCGGATTTACGCCAACGGTAACAACGGCCGAAATGCGCCAAAATCCAGATATTATTGATAAGGTGGCAAACATTAATGCTATTCGATTAGAGAACAAAGAAGAAATAGAAGCCAAAGGACAAGAATTAACCTATGAGTTTGACTATTTGTTGCTGTGTAACAAAATATGTGGGAAGTCGCATTACAATATGCAAATGAAAATCATTGTAGAAACTCAAGAAGAATATGATGCTTGGATGGCTGAGCAAAAAACCTTCAAGAATTCTTTAGTAAAATAAAAAGTTAAAAAAGAAATTAGATTATGTCAGCACACGCAGATACTCACGCACACGACGATCACGGACATCATCACCATAAAGAAACTTTCGTGACTAAATATATCTTTAGTCAAGATCATAAAATGATTGCCAAGCAGTACCTTATTACAGGTACCATAATGGGAGTAATTGGTGTTTTGATGTCAATTATGTTCCGTATGCAAATCGCTTGGCCAGAACAACCGAATGTGCTTTTTGAGGCCTTACTAGGGAAATGGGCACCTGAAGGTGTTATGGATGCAGATATATATTTGGCATTGGTGACCATACATGGTACAATCATGGTATTCTTTGTACTTACAGCTGGATTGAGTGGTACCTTTAGTAACCTATTGATTCCATTACAAATTGGAGCTAGGGATATGGCTTCAGGCTTCTTGAATATGGTATCGTATTGGTTGTTTTTCCTTTCAAGCGTAATCATGGTTATTTCACTATTTGTTGAAGCTGGACCAGCAGCTGCTGGTTGGACCATCTATCCGCCTTTAAGTGCACTACCAATGGCACAAGGAGGTTCAGGAGCTGGTATGACCTTATGGCTTGTATCAATGGCCATTTTCATAGCATCTTCGCTTTTAGGGTCATTAAACTACATTGTAACGGTCATCAACTTACGTACAAAAGGGATGTCAATGACAAGATTACCATTAACCATTTGGGCATTTTTTGTAACAGCTATTATCGGTGTGGTGTCTTTCCCAGTACTTTTATCTGCGGCATTATTGTTAATTATGGATAGAAGCTTTGGAACATCTTTCTTCTTGTCAGACATATTTATCCAAGGGGAAGTATTACACTATCAAGGTGGTTCTCCTGTATTATTCGAACACTTATTCTGGTTCTTAGGTCACCCTGAAGTATATATCGTAATACTACCTGCAATGGGATTGGTATCCGAGATTATGGCATCCAATTCACGAAAACCAATTTTTGGATATCGTGCCATGATCATGTCCATTCTCGCAATCGCCTTTTTATCGACGATTGTTTGGGGACACCACATGTTTATCTCAGGAATGAACCCGTTCCTAGGTTCGGTATTTACATTTACAACATTATTGATTGCGATACCTTCAGCGGTAAAAGCATTTAATTGGATTACGACCATTTGGAAAGGTAACTTACAGATGAATCCAGCAATGTTATTCTCAATCGGTTTTGTATCAACCTTTATTACAGGTGGTCTAACAGGGATTATCTTAGGTGACAGTGCCTTAGATATCAATGTGCACGACACGTATTTTGTAGTGGCGCATTTCCACTTGGTAATGGGTATTTCTGCTCTATATGGAATGTTTGCAGGTATATACCACTGGTTTCCAAAAATGTTTGGTCGTATGCTAAACAAAAACCTTGGGTACTTGCATTTCTGGGTAACTGCAATATGTGCCTATGGTGTATTCTTCCCAATGCATTTTATTGGAATGGCAGGATTGCCTAGGCGTTATTATACCAATTCAAATTTCCCATTATTTGATGACACAGCCAATGCAAATGTCGTGATTACATTATTTGCAATAGTTGGTGGAATATTTCAATTGGTGTATTTATGGAACTTCTTTTATTCGATTTTCTACGGAAAGCGAACGGTTCAAAACCCTTGGAAATCGACCACTCTTGAATGGACTGCTCCTGTAGAGCATTTCCACGGAAACTGGGAAGGTGAGATTCCTCATGTATACAGATGGGCTTATGATTACAGTAAACCAGGACATGATGTGGATTTCGTGCCGCAGAATGTGCCGTTAAAAGATGGAGAAGAGGAATTACAACATTAGTTGACTCTCAAGTAATATAAAGAGAAGCCTTTCGTATTTATCGAAAGGCTTTTTGTTTATATTTGTGTGACATGAACGAGAACCTTGATCCAACAAACGACAACTTTTCTCCTGAAGAACTGGATGTCGAACGCAAGTTACGACCGTTATCTTTTGATGATTTTACAGGTCAGGATCAAGTGTTGGAAAATCTTCAGGTTTTTGTACAAGCTGCAAACGGAAGGGAAGAAGCTTTAGATCATACCCTATTTCATGGACCTCCAGGACTGGGCAAGACCACCTTAGCACATATTCTAGCGAATGAACTTAATGTTGGCATCAAAGTGACTTCGGGACCTGTTTTGGACAAGCCAGGAGATTTAGCAGGCTTGCTCACGAATCTCGATGATCGTGATGTCTTGTTTATTGACGAGATCCACCGCTTGAGTCCCATTGTTGAAGAATACTTATATTCTGCAATGGAAGATTACAAAATTGATATCATGATCGAGTCAGGTCCCAATGCCAGAACAGTCCAAATCAATTTAAATCCGTTCACACTAGTGGGTGCAACCACACGTTCAGGCCTATTGACCTCACCAATGCGAGCACGTTTTGGCATTCAAAGTCGACTTCAGTACTACAATACTAAATTATTGACAACAATAGTTCAACGAAGTTCAGCAATATTGAATGTTCCAATTTCTATGGAAGCAGCTGTTGAAATTGCAGGTAGAAGCAGAGGGACTCCTCGAATTGCCAATGCCTTATTACGACGTGTTAGGGATTTTGCACAAATTAAAGGTGATGGTAAAATCGATATCAAAATTGCCAAATTCGCATTGGAAGCCCTTAATGTGGATGCACACGGTTTGGATGAAATGGACAATAAAATATTGGAAACCATTATCGAAAAATTCAAAGGTGGTCCAGTAGGTATAACTACATTGGCAACTGCTGTTAGCGAAAGTGCAGAGACCATAGAAGAGGTGTATGAACCATTTTTAATCCAGCAAGGTTTCATTATGAGAACTCCTCGAGGAAGGGAAGTCACAGAGCTTGCCTATAAGCACCTCGGAAAAATTAAAAGACCAATACAAGGTGGCTTGTTTTAAGTCTAGAATATCTCTTGAAATCAAAACAATCCATACCAACCGTTCCTTTACGTCAATTTATTAAGCATTCATTAAAAATACTAAGGAATCCTTTACCATTCCATCATCAGAACTTTTCAAAACATGGAGATGTTTTTAAGTTGAAAATTGGATTCAATAGGGAAATTTATTTTTGTCGCGATGCCGCTTTTGCCTCATATGTCCTTCAGAAGAACCAAAGGAATTATATCAAATCCAAGATTCAAACAAAGGATTTAAAAAAATACGTCGGTGAAGGACTGTTAACTTCAGAAGGCGAACTTTGGCGAAAACAACGAAAGTTGATTCAACCAGCGTTCCACAAAAAACAGTTGAACAATATATTGGAAAGTGTATATGGTGCCATTAAAGTAGAATACGATCGTATTGATGTTAATGTAACCCAAGATATATTTCCCATCTTTAACGATCTGGCATTTCAAACTGTTGTTAAATCCTTGTTCAGTAGTGCTGCAAATCAAGATGATATCAATCGTTTGCAATGGATTACTGAAGCAGCACAAAAAATGATGGTCAAGGAACTACGACAGCCCTATCTTGGCTGGTGGTTCAGTTTTACTGGAAAGATAGACAAGCACATCAACTTAACACTTGAGGCTAGAAAGATCTTAAAACGAATCGTCAACCAACGTCGTACCGAATCAAAAGTACATCATGATCTATTGGATATGCTGTTGAATGCAAGGTATGATGATGATAGTACAATGAGTGAACAGCAACTTATTGATGAGATTCTTATATTGTTTACTGCTGGACACGAGACAACTTCTAATGCCCTGACCTTTACACTTCAGTTATTGGCACTGCATCCAGAGTGGCAAGATAGAATTTATAAGGAGATTATGGCCGTTAGAAAGCAAACTGATGATTTGATGTCTCAAATCATGATGCTACAAACTTGTCAAATGGCCATTGAGGAGTCCATGCGATTATATCCTCCAGCTTATTTTATTGATCGGGTTAACATCTCTAATGATGAGTTTAATGGGATGCACTACAAAGCAGGTACTAATTTGTTGTTTTCAGTTTATGAAATCCATCGTCACCCTGAGCTTTGGAAACAGCCTAATGATTTTATGCCTGAACGTTTTGCTGAAGGAGGACGCCAATTTTCATCACAATATTTTCCTTTTGGAGCGGGACCACGAAAGTGCATAGGCAATAACTTTGCTATGTTTGAAATGGTATTGGCAGTATCTGAACTCATTTCAAAATACAAAGTACATCCTGAGTTTGATGAAATAGAGGTGACACCTTTAATTACCTTGAAACCCAAAAACGCTTTTCTTAGATTTGAATTGAGATGAGTATAAACAAATCCAAATACAGCCAAATGATCAAAGCCGAAGCTAAACGCCTTGGGTTTTTGTCATGTGGAATAAGCAAAGCAGGATTTTTAGAGGAAGAGGCACCACGACTTGAAAGATGGCTTAATCAAAATATGCATGGCGAAATGCACTATATGGAAAACCATTTTGATAAGCGATTGGATCCAACAAAATTGGTTGAAGGTTCTAAAAGTGTGGTTTCCCTTTTGTTGAATTATTTTCCTCCAAAGGTTCAAAACCCTGAAAGTTATAAGCTATCCAAATACGCTTACGGAACCGATTATCATTTTGTGATTAAAGACAAACTCAAATCGCTTTTATATTACATACAAACTGAAATAGGTGATGTTCATGGTCGAGCGTTTGTGGATTCTGCTCCAGTATTGGATAAAGCGTGGGCAGCCAAATCAGGATTGGGATGGATGGGTAAGCACAGCAATCTTTTAACACAGAAGGTAGGCTCCTTTTATTTTATTGCAGAGCTTATTATTGATTTGGAATTGGACTACGATCATGCCGTAACCGATCATTGCGGAACCTGCACAGCCTGCATTGATGCATGTCCTACCGAAGCAATAACCGAGCCTTATGTGGTGGATGGCAGCAAATGTATTTCCTATTTTACAATTGAATTGAAAGATAATATTCCATCAGAATTCAAAGGTCGATTTGACGATTGGATGTTTGGTTGTGACGTATGTCAAGATGTGTGCCCATGGAACCGTTTTTCCAAAGCCCATAATGAACCATTGTTCAATCCGAACCCTGAACTATTGGATATGACAAGAAAAGATTGGGAAGACATCACCCATGAGACCTTTAATAAGGTGTTTAAAAAATCAGCCGTCAAGCGTACCAAATTTCAAGGTTTACAGCGGAATATTAAGTTTTTAAAGTCTCAATAAGTGCAACAGCTACCGAATTGAAAAACTCAACCCGAATTTTAAGGCAAAATTGTCCTCAAAATCTGGTAGATTGTAATAGCCATATCGGTAAAAACCTCCAATACCTAACCCTAAATATCCCATATTTAGATAATTGATTTTTACTAAGCTTTTGAGTTCGAGTCCTGTTTCTAAATAAACCTCGTTTTTAATATCAAATGAAACATTTTCATGGTCGGAAACACTTTTTAAACTTCCATAACCAATATTGTTGTGTACAACGACATCAGGCTGGAAACGTCCTGCCTTAAATAATAAACCACCAAAGTTATGTGTAGTGAACAAGTCGATGCTCGCATTCGATAAAAATTCGTAAAGACGCATCGTTTGGAACTTTCCATTGACAATAAATAGTATGTCATTGGTATATGCACCTTCACCAGTAATCAATAACCCATAAGGAATACTTGAGTCTATATAATTGGCATTTAGGGTGTAATTGGTTTTTCCGAAGTTCCTCAACCTAAACCCATGTGTAATATTGAAGGCAAATTTGTTATAGTTAAAGTCGCCATTAAATAAACCTTTTATGCCTCTTGAGTATTTAAAATTAAAAACAGGATGATCAGTGTCATTTCCCATATTGCTTCTGAAGGACGACATAGCATTTTCCTTTATGGAGTACGTAAGGTCTATATTTAGTTCTGCGACATCATAGGATTGAATTAATGTAGCTCCACTATTGAAACGGTAATCATATGTTGGAGTATACGACGTGCTATTCAATTGTACGGTCCAATAAAAATTCCGAACCAGATTTAAATTTGCTCTGAAGCTATAGGCTTCAATTTGATCCATACGTTCAGCCATCCAATTTCTAAAATCGGTGATTCCTTTGCTTTTATGTAGTGCATTTAAACCAGCTTCCCTTAAATTGTTTTCATATCCAAACGAAAAGGCAATGTTTTTTTTATCAGGAATGTTGGCTGTTATTTCTCCACCATATTTCCATGCTTTGTCTCCAAATCCATAGCCAAAAAATCCGCCAACAGATACATGCTTCATCACGTCGTCATTGGTGGATAAACCAAGACCAAGCCTTACATCTTCATATTTATTGACTTCAATTAATTTTAAAAGATCAATATCGACATATTTGAGTGGAAGTTGGCCAGTTAAGATACCTTCACCATACTTAAGTACAGTATCAAATTTGTATTTTTTTCCAACACTATCCAAAAACACATAAGTACGTTCCTCTCTAGTGTTTAAGGTGTCTGTCCTGTAAGAATCCCAAAACGGTTTGGTCTGTTTCGTTGCCTCCTTGGTCATCGTTAGGGTTTCAAACGGGAAATCCTTTTTGTTAAGATTGGCATTGATGTTCACCTCACTGATGTAACTCTTACCCGTATACTTAAAATCGAGAGGTGCCTTACCTAGCTTTACAATAAAGTTAAGTTGTTCAGGAAACCATTGGTCATCAATGAAGCTATACTTTTGTTGGATTTTTAACCATGTTTTGCCTTGTTCAAAAGGTTCAGCATCGACATTTTGAACGGCATATTTATTTGAATTTATATGGAGCACGCCTTTTAGCCCATCAAAATTTCGTCCTTTTTTAGGCTCAAAGGAAATGACAAAAACGGTATCCTGTCCCTTAAGGATTTCCTCTTCAAGCCTAAATTTGTAATAACGGAAAGTTTGATTGTTTAGCGGATTTAAGTATGTGGCTGTAAGTAATGTAAAGTATTCATCGTAAAAGGAAAAAGGCTGAAAATCCTTAGCGATGGTAGGAAAAGTCGGGTTTTTGAGCCCAGACGTTCTTGTAGCAATTACACTATCTAACTGCAAATTAGGTTTTAAATAACTGTGTTTGGCAATGGTTTCGGTAATGAAAAAATATTTGTCTTTAAGAAAGTCCCTTACCGTATCACTCGGTTTTTCTTCAGCAGTGTCTAGAACAATTTTACTATATGTTGTGTAGGTAAATGAGGGAATGTTCAATGGGTTGTTACGCGGCTTATTGGCTAGAACGTTTCTAATAATGCGATGTGCAGGGTTTTCTGTAGAATTTATAACCACTTCATCCAGGACATCCGTTTTAGGAGTGAGCAATATTGTCGATGATGTTAAACGGCTTAGATCCAAGTTTAATCGTTCATAATTTAAATGGCTTATGGTAATGGAGTCAACGGTCTTGTCCTTGATATAAAACACACCATCAATGTCAGATACCGTACCAATGTTTCTTTTGTTATTAAAGGCCACATTGGCAAAAACAACGGGCTCATTAGTTTCAGAATCTATCAATGTTAGTTTAGTTTGTCTTTGGGCAAAAAGACAAATAGGAAACAAAAAGACACATATAACAAACTTTATATTGGGTTGTGGCATCGAGATAAGTTTAGATATATAACAAATTTTCAGCTAATAAATTATAAGCTAAAGTGTATTTTAAAACTACTATTTTTGTAATCGCATTGCAATCTTTTCTAAACATAAATAAGAAAAGGGCAAAAACAGAAACTATGAGTAAGGAAAGTAAACGTCGCGAAGCATTGGTTTATCATGCCAAGCCACAACCAGGGAAAATACAAGTTGTTCCAACCAAAAAATACGCCTCACAAAGAGATTTATCACTAGCTTATTCTCCAGGTGTTGCAGAACCCTGTTTAGAAATAGAAAAAGATATCAATAATGTATATCGCTACACGGCCAAGGGTAATTTGGTCGCTGTTATATCAAATGGGACTGCGGTTTTAGGTTTGGGTAATATAGGTCCGGAAGCATCTAAACCAGTAATGGAAGGAAAAGGTCTCCTCTTTAAGATTTTTGCTGATATTGATGTATTTGATATTGAGATCGATACTGAAAATATCGATGAGTTTATCCAAACCGTAAAAAACATAGCACCAACTTTTGGAGGTATTAACCTGGAAGATATTAAAGCACCAGAAGCTTTTGAAATTGAACGCCGTTTGAAAGCCGAACTAGATATTCCGGTGATGCACGATGACCAACATGGTACTGCCATTATCTCCTCTGCAGCGTTACTTAATGCCTTACAGCTTGCTGAAAAACAAATAGAACACGTAAAAATCGTCATTAGTGGTGCTGGTGCAGCAGCAATTTCTTGTTCGCGATTATATCGAGCATGTGGAGCACGAAAGGAGCACATGGTAATGCTTGATAGTAAAGGTGTTATTAGAGTTGATCGTGAACACCTTACTGAAGAGAAAGCCGAATTTGCAACACATAGAAAGATTGATACTTTAGCGGAAGCGATGAAAGATGCTGATGTATTTATCGGACTGTCAAAAGCAGATATCGTTGATCCAGCGATGTTAAAATCAATGGCGAAGAACCCGATTGTGTTTGCTATGGCTAATCCCAATCCTGAAATCCAATACAAACTCGCCATCGCAACACGCGATGATATCATTATGGCAACTGGACGAAGTGATCATCCTAATCAAGTCAATAATGTACTAGGATTTCCATTTATATTTCGTGGTGCATTGGATGTTCGAGCAACCAAAATTAATGAAGCGATGAAAATGGCGGCTGTTAAAGCCTTGGCTGCTTTAGCAAAGGAACCAGTACCAGAACAGGTGAATATTGCTTATGGAGAGACCAAACTGACCTTTGGAAAGGACTATATCATCCCAAAACCTTTTGATCCACGTTTGATTTCTGAGGTGTCACCAGCTGTAGCAAAAGCGGCAATGGAGAGTGGTATTGCCAAAGAACCTATTGAGGATTGGCAGAAGTATAAAGAGGAGCTGATGGAACGTTCTGGTTCTGATAATAAAATAGTTCGCCTGTTGTTGAATCGTGCCAGACTCAACCCAAAACGAGTTGTTTTTGCCGAAGCAGATCAACTGGATGTACTTAAAGCTGCCCAAATTGTTCATGATGATGGTATTGCTATACCTATTTTATTAGGACGTCGTGATAAGATTTTGGACCTTATGAAAGAGATCGATTTTGAAGGTGACCTTGAAATCATTGATCCGAAATCGGATGAGGAAGAAGAGCGCAAAAACAAATATGCAAAAGTCTACTGGCAACAACGGCAACGTAATGGCGTAACGTTGTATTCTGCACAAAAAATTATGAGAGAACGCAATTACTTTGCCGCAATGATGGTGAATGAAGGAGATGCAGACGCTTTGATTTCTGGATATTCGCGAAGTTATCCATCTGTTGTCAAACCCATGCTGGAACTTATCGGGATGGCTCCTGGTTCGACAAGGGTTGCGACTACTAATGTGATGATGACAAAACGAGGACCAATGTTTTTGAGTGATACCTCTATTAATATTAACCCATCTGCCAGCGACTTGACTAGAATTGCCCAAATGACAGCAGGTGTGGTCAAAATGTTTGGTATGGAACCTGTTATGGCCATGATTTCCTATTCAAATTTTGGTTCGTCAAAAGATCAAACAGCTACCAAAGTAAAAGAAGCCGTAAAATACCTTCACAAGCGTCATCCAAATTTAGTGGTGGATGGTGAGTTACAAACCGATTTTGCATTAAATCGAGAGATGCTTCAGGATATATTTCCGTTTTCCAAACTGGCAGGACGAAAGGTCAATACACTCATATTTCCGAATCTTGAATCGGCAAATATCACCTACAAACTGCTGAAGGAATTAAACAAATCAGACTCCATTGGTCCCATCATGATGGGCATGAATAAACCTGTTCACATCCTTCAGTTGGATGCTAGTGTGGATGAAATTGTAAACATGGCTGCAATTGCTGTTATTGATGCACAACAAAAAGAGAAAAAAAGAAGCGCTCAAGCTTAAGGTATTAGCCTATTAATCACCTTTGAAATGTAAATAATTTTATTACATTTGGGCATTAATACGGATGCAACCTAGCGTACATGATTACACACATTCAAGGTAAATTGGTGGAGAAGAATCCAACAGATGTCGTAATTGACTGCAATGGTGTCGGTTATCTCTTAAATATTTCCTTACATACGTTTTCACAAATTCCTGATCAGGAAGCGCTCAAATTGTATTCGCATCTCATTGTGCGTGAAGACTCGCATACCTTATACGGCTTCTCGTCTTTGGCCGAACGTGATATTTTTAAATTGTTGATTTCAGTAAGCGGTATAGGTGCCAATACAGCTCGAACAATGTTGTCGTCTTTGTCACCTCAACAGGTAAAAGAGGCAATTGCTCATGGAGATGTGGCTTTGATTCAATCTGTAAAGGGTATTGGAGCAAAAACTGCGGCTAGGGTGATATTGGATTTAAAGGATAAAATTTTAAAAGTTTATGATATAGATGAAGTTTCTGTTAATAAAAACAATACCTACAAAGATGAAGCGTTATCTGCTTTAGAAGTTTTGGGATTCGCCAAAAAACAATCAGAAAAAATTGTGGACAAAATCGTTTCTCAACAGCCTGAAGCGAGCATAGAAACCATAATTAAGGAAGCTCTAAAAAAATTATAAAATTTGATTGCAACTAACTCTACAATATCAAAATTATCTTATCGTTTTCTATTGCTAATTGCCATTGTCATGGTAAGCGGTTTGGGGCATGCTCAAAATGATCCTGCTGCAGAACAAGACTCTACACAAACAGGATTTTCATTGGGAGCATTGAAGTTTCCAAATCCGCAGAGTATTATCTCAAAATATACATATGACCCGAAGACAGATCGTTATATTTATACGGAATCTGTTGGAAGCTTTAACATCAATTACCCAATTATCTTAACTCCTGAAGAGTACCAAAAACTTGTGCTGGCAGAGCAACAGCGCTTGTATTACAAACAGAAAATTGATGCAGCTGCAGGTCAAAAAGAAGGAACCGAAGACGAACAAAAAAACCTGCTTCCTGAGTTTTATGTGAATTCTGGTTTTTTTGAGACGATATTTGGTAGCAACACTATTGAAGTGATCCCTCAAGGATCTGTGGAAATGGATTTGGGGATTTTGTTTACCAAACAAGACAACCCAACGTTCTCACCACGAAATCGTAGTAATTTTACATTCGATTTTGATCAACGTATCAGTTTAAGCTTATTGGGAAAGGTGGGAACGCGTTTACAAGTTACAGCAAATTACGATACCGAATCCACTTTTGATTTTCAAAATTTGGTGAAGCTTGAATATACACCAACCGAAGACGATATCATTAGAAAAATTGAGGTTGGTAACGTTAATATGCCTCTCAATAGTTCCCTAATTACTGGAGCTCAAAGTTTATTTGGTGTCAAAACCGAATTGCAATTTGGTAAAACGCGAGTGACGGCTATATTCTCCGAGCAACAATCTCAATCGCAATCTGTGGTTGCCCAAGGTGGTGGCACAGTAGAGGAATTTGAATTTTTTGCTAGGGATTATGATGAGAATAGGCATTACTTCTTAGCGCAGTATTTTAGAGATACCTATGATGAAGCCATGCTTCGTTACCCATTCATCAACAATAATGTTCAAATAACCAGATTGGAAGTATGGGTTACCAATCGAAGCAACCAAACCCAAAATGTCAGAAATGTCGTTGCTTTACAGGATTTAGGAGAGTTTCAAATCATTGGATTGAATGGTGGAGCTCCACCTCCAGGGTTTTTGAGTCCGAGTGGTTCCTTATTTCCAGATAATGGGAACAATGCCTTTGATCCAACAAATATTGGAAATGGTGGTTCACTGTTGTCGCCAGCAATTAGAGATATTACTACAGCCGAACAAGGTATTTTAACACAAGCTAATGAAGGTTTTGATTTTGGTAAACTTGAAAATGCCAGAAAACTTCAACAAGGAAGGGATTATACCTTAAATACGCAGCTAGGTTATATTTCCCTGAACCAACGATTGTTAAACGACGAAATACTCGCAGTAGCTTTTCAGTATACCATAGGAGGTAAGGTGTATCAAGTTGGTGAATTTGCAAATGATGGTGTGAATTCCACGGCAACAAATACTGATGATGATAATGATGGCATTCCTAATGTTGCTGATGTCGATATCAATGGAGATGGTTTCCTGGATAATGGAACCGATAGTGATGGTGATGGTATTAATGATGCTGCTGATGCTGATATCGATAACGATGGAACCATTGATAATGGTCCAGACGTAAATGCCGACGGTATTAATGATAACTTTGTTGTTGGTGAGGGTTCCACACAGAGCTTGGTAGTAAAAATGTTAAAGAGTCCAATAACCGATGTCAATCAGCCGATTTGGGACCTGATGATGAAAAACATCTATGATTCTGGCGCATTTCAGTTAGAGCAAGACGATTTTAGACTCAATATTTTCTACACAGAAACTTCTCCTTTAAATTATATAGTACCTGTCGAGGGAACGGTATTTCCTCCTTTCGATAACAACACGCCTTTTATTACTGGTGACGATTCAGAGATTCAGGATATCCCATTAATTCGTCTCTTTCATTTAGATCGATTGAACTTTAATAATGATCCGCAAGCAGGAGGTGATGGTTTCTTTGACTTTGTGGAAGGACAGACAGTACTTTCGCAAAACGGAAAAATCATTTTTACGAAGGTAGAGCCTTTTGGGCGTTATCTATTTGATATTCTCGATGATGATGGAAACCCAAATGATAATGATGCAGACTATGAATATAATGAAGGTGATCCTGGACCCAATCCGTACAACCTTAACCAAGAAAAGTACGTTTACGATATTTTATACAAGCAAACAAAAACGGCTGCGCTCGATGAAGCCGAGAAAAACAAGTTCCAGATCAAGGGACGCTATAAATCTTCAGGAGGTGATGGTATTCCTTTAGGCGCTTTTAATGTTCCTCGAGGTTCAGTGGTGGTGACAGCTGGTGGACGAACATTGGTTGAAGGTCAGGATTATACGGTCAATTATCAAATTGGTAGGGTGTATATCATCGACGAAGCCCTTAAATCATCAAACACACCCATTAATGTTTCGGTCGAAAATAATGCGGTGTTTGGTCAACAAACACGTCGTTTTTCAGGTGTGAATGTCGAACACCAATTCAATGAGAATTTTGTTTTGGGCGCGACCATTCTCAATTTAAGTGAGCGACCAATAACCCAAAAAGCCAATTACAACACAGAACCTATAAATAATACAATTTTTGGGTTCAATGGAAATTATTCAACCGAAGTGCCTTTCTTTACAAGATTGGTCAATAAATTGCCAAATATTGATACAGATGCACCATCAAATATTTCGGTAAGAGGAGAGTTTGCTTATTTGAAGCCAGGTGCTCCAAAAGGAACGAATTTTAATAATGAAGCAACAGCTTATGTTGATGATTTCGAAGGCACGCAAGGCGCTATCGATCTTTTGTCACCACAATCTTGGTTCTTATCGAGTAGACCACGAACTGTAAATGGTGTGCAAGAAGATGACCCAGTTAATGCACCTGGTGTCCAAAATGGTTATGATCGTGCGTTTTTGAACTGGTATTCTATTGATCCTATATTTTATAGTAATCAGCGTCCAGATGAAATTTCCGATGATGATGTATCTGACTTATATACGAGACGTGTATTTATTGACGAAGTATTCCCTGAGATTGATATTGCCCAAGGTCAAAACACTGTAATTAATACCTTGGATTTAGTATACTATCCAACGGAAAGAGGACCTTATAACTTTGACCCAATGGCTACCGATGATAATCTCGATCCAGCGACAAGTTGGGCTGGTATCACAAGGCAGATTACATCTACCGATTTTGAACAAGCCAATGTCGAATACATCGAGTTTTGGTTACAGGATCCGTTTTTGAATAACGAACCTGGTACCAGTCAGCCAGGTAAAATATTTGTGAATTTGGGTAATATTTCCGAAGACGTCTTAAAAGATGGTAAAAAGCAATACGAAAATGGCTTGCCTGAAAATGGAGATATCACACCACTTTTACCAGAAACACTATACCAAACGGTTGTACCAAGAAACCAATCCTTAATTTATACGTTTTCAACTACAGGTGATGAGCGAAACAATCAAGATGTTGGTTACGATGGCTATGATGACAATGAGGAAATCGCTCGCTTTGGTGGGAACTTTGGGCCAGACCCTTCCAAGGATAATTATCTATACTATTTAAATAATTCAGGAAATATATTTCAACGCTACAAGCAATACAATGGTCAGCAAGGTAACTCTCCTGATGTATTCACCGATACCAATAGAGGCTCAACACCTCAACCTGATGTAGAGGATATCAATAGGGATAATACCATGAATACTATTGATAGCTATTTTGAGTATGAAATAGAAATCAATGAAAACACCCTTAACATCAATAACCCTCAAATTAATGATGTAAAGCAGCGAAATGTTACGTTGCCAAATGGGCAATCAGCAACAGTTTTTTGGTATCAATTTAGAATTCCTATTGGAGAAGGACCAAATAGAAGAGCCATTGGAGGCATTTCTGATATTAGATCTGTTCGTTTTGCTCGTCTTTATCTTGAAGACTTCACAGAAAGAACGGTTTTGCGATTTGCGACTTTGGATCTTGTGCGAAGTGATTGGAGACGTTACCGATTGACCTTAGATGACGAGCCTAACAATGATAATGATGATACTGAATTTTCAGTAGGTGTTGTTGGTTTACAAGAGAATGATGGTAACTATGTCTTGCCTCCAGGAGTTGTTTTAGAGCAACTTAACAACAACAACAATATCATTCGCCAAAACGAACAATCCTTACAGGTAGAAGTGTGTAATCTTGAGCCTGAAGACTCAAGAGGAGTTTTCAAGAATATTAATGTGGATATGCGTCAGTATAATAAACTGCGTATGTTTATACATGCCCAAGAAGGTGAAACAGGCATGCTCAATGATGGTGACCTAGTTGGATTTATTCGAATGGGTAATGACTTCACCCAAAACTTCTATGAGATAGAAGTACCTTTAGAAGTGTCTTCAGGAAGTATTTCAGCCGAAAGTGTCTGGCCTGAAGCCAATGAAATTAATATAGAACTAAGTGTTTTAGAACAAATCAAGTCACTAGGAATCGCAAATGGGACACTTGCTAATGAGGATCCGTCTTATTATGATGTCGTTGGTAATGAAATAACTCCAGTGGCTGAATTTGATCCGTTTACATTAGGGCAACAAAGGGTTGCCATAAAAGGAAACCCAAATTTTGGAGACGTTCGGGTATTAATGGTAGGTGTGAAAAACTCAGGTCAAAGTGGCATGGGTGTCTGCGGTGAAGTGTGGTTTAATGAACTACGTCTTTCAGATCTCGATAATGAGGGTGGTTGGGCTGCTGTTGCTGCCATGGATGCTAACTTTGCCGATTTTGCCAATGTTAGTGCAACTGGTAGAAAAACAACCATTGGTTTTGGTTCGGTTGAGCAACGACCTAATGAACGAAGTCGAGAAGATGTGCTTCAATATGATGTAGTTACCAACTTTAACCTAGGACAATTATTACCAAAAAAATGGGGCATACAGTTGCCATTCAATTATGCCATAGGTGAAGAGATCATCACACCTGAATATGATCAATTCTATAAGGATTTAAAGTTGGAAGCCCGACTTGATGCCGCTAATTCTGAAGAAGAAAGAGAAACCATCAAAACGCAATCGGAAGATTATACCAAACGTCAAAGCATCAACTTTATTGGTGTAAGAAAAAATAGGACTACCGACAAAAAACCACGTTTCTATGATGTTGAAAACTTAACGTTCAATTATTCCTATAACAAGGAAGAGCATAGAGATTTTGAAATTGAAAATTCCTTGAGTCAAAATGTTAGGGTTGGCGCAAACTACAATTACAATTTCGAACCGATTAACATTGAACCATTTAAAAAGAATGATTCGTTGTTTAGAAACAAGTATTGGAAGATTTTAAAGGATTTCAATTTCAATCCGATTCCTACAAGTTTCTCTGCGACGTCTGATATTATTCGACAGTTTAACAAACAAAAGTTTAGGGAGGTTGAACTTGCAGGAGGAAATATAGGTCTCGAAGAACTTTTCCGTAGAAACTACAATTTCAATACCCAATATGTCATCAATTACAATTTAACGAAGGCATTGAGTTTAAACTTCACAGCTGCCAATACTAACATCGTAAGAAATTATTTTATAAATGATGAGCTCAACGGAAGACAAGATCCAACGTTGGATGTTTGGGATGGTTTCTTTGATCTAGGTGACCCTAATATTCAGAACCAACAACTACAGGTCAATTATGAAATACCGTTGTATAAAATACCGACGCTAAGCTTCTTGAGAGCCACGTATTCCTATACAGGAGATTTTCAATGGCAAAAAGGCTCTGATTTGAACGCCAACCTACCTATAGATAATGGCGACGGAACCTTTACGAGGTATAATCTTGGAAATTCCATTCAGAATGCAAATACACACAACATAAATTCGACACTAAACATGGAGTCGCTTTATAAGTATATTGGCATTAAAAAGAAACGAACAGCAGGTAAAGCGGCTGCAACACCTAAAGGGCTTGATAAAGATGGCAAGGCCAATCCAGCTTCAGGTGCAACACCAAAAACGAAAAAGAGTGGTGGTTCGAAAATTTTAAATGGATTGATTGATGTATTGACCTCAGTAAAGCGTATTCAGATAAACTATACGGAAAATAATGGATCCTTTTTGCCTGGTTACCTCAGGACACCTGGTTTTATTGGGACGTTTAAGCCAACATTGGGATACACTTTTGGAAGCCAAAGAGACATTAGAACATTGGCCGCACGAAATGGCTGGCTAACTGTTTTTCCTGATTTTAACCAACAATATACTGAAACAACAAATCGTGCACTTGATTTCTCGGCAGATGTTGAATTGCTTCCTGATCTTAATATCGATCTTACAGGTGGACGTATTTATGCTGAGAACACAACACAAAACTTTAGGGTTGAGGATTTTATAGATGCCAATGGCAACTTTGGATCTGATGGAGTCTTGGATTATCATCCTTTAGTGACCAATTCCTTTGGAAACTTTAATATTTCAACTGCACTGATAAAAACAGCATTTAGTAAAAGCGATGAAACCCAATCGGCAGCTTTTGAGGATTTTAGAACCAATCGTTTAACAGTAGCTAGGCGTTTGGCAAGAAATTTTTATGGTAATGATAACTATGCTGTGGATGGAGAAGGTTATCCTTTGGGCTTTGGTAAGAACAGCCAAGCTGTTTTATTGCCTTCATTTTTGGCAGCTTATAAAGGGTCGAGTGCTGATAAAATTAGTCTGTCGGCATTTAGGGATATTCCAATTCCGAATTGGCAATTAAAATATACAGGTTTCATGAAGATGAAGTGGTTTAAGAAAAACTTCAAGCGTTTTTCAATAACCCATGGTTACCGTTCGAGTTATACCATTAATCAATTCAGGACAAACTTAGATTTAGATCCACGATTGTTAAGGCCAGGAGCCGACTACGATAGTCAGAATCCTGATGTCTTGGATCAATCGGGTAACTTTAAGAATGAAACCTTATTCAGTAATATCAATTTAGAGGAACAGTTTAGTCCATTATTCCGATTGGATTTTGAAATGAAAAATTCGATTAAGGTGCTTGCAGAAATGAAAAAGGACAGAATCCTTTCATTGAGTTTTGATAACAACCTTTTGACTGAAATCCAAGGTAAGGAATATATCTTGGGACTAGGCTATCGAATCAAGGATCTTCGTATTCGTTCAAAATTGGCAGGACCAAAGCAAGTTATAAAGAGTGACTTGAACATGAAGGCAGATTTATCGGTAAGAAATAATAAAACCATTATTAGGTATTTGGATATTGATAATAACCAAATCACACAAGGGCAGACCATTTGGGGAATCAAGTATACTGCCGATTATGCGTTTACAAAAAACTTAACAGCGATTTTCTATTTTGATTACGCGTTTTCAGAGTATGAGATTTCAACAGCTTTCCCGCAAACTACCATTAGAGCAGGGTTTACATTGCGATACAATTTTGGAAATTAAATAGTAATTAAGAACTAAAAAAATTACTTTTGTTAGCACACATTAATTTTATTGACTACAATGAATATACCTTCTAATTTAAAATACACAAAAGACCACGAATGGGTAAAGATTGATGGTGATATAGCCATAGTTGGAATTACCGATTTTGCACAAGGCGAACTAGGTGATATCGTTTATGTTGAAGTTGAAACTGTAGACGAAACCCTAGACATTGAAGAGATTTTTGGTACCGTTGAAGCTGTTAAAACGGTTTCAGATTTGTTTTTGCCTCTGTCTGGAGAAATAATTGAGTTTAATGATAGTCTAGAGGACGAACCAGATAAGGTAAATTCTGATCCTTATGGTGATGGTTGGATGATTAAAATCAAATTCTCTGAGTCTTCAGAAATCGATAACCTTTTATCAGCCGATGATTACAAAGCTCTTATTGGCGCTTAAAAAATGGGCTTTACCACTTGTTGTTGTTTATACTTTAGCTCTAACTAGTGCTAGTTTGTTGTCCTTGTCAGGCTTGCCGAGTATTGGGATAGAATTCGAAGATAAAATATTTCACCTATTGGCATATTTCATATTCACGCTACTGTTGTATAATTATTTTAACTCGATTCACTTGAAGCACGCGCTATCAATTTCAGTACTCATAGCAGTTGTTTATGGCATAGTTATTGAGATTCTCCAATATACCTTGACCACATGGCGCATGTTTGATGTTTATGATGCCTTAGCCAATACATTGGGTGCAATTCTAGCGAGTATAATGCTAAAAGTATTGTTAAATGGTAAAGTTAAAATAGAATAATCCCTTGCTTTTTTCACCAAAATTTGGTTAATTTAGCAGTTCGAAAACCTTAAAAACACATGGAACCAAAAAAGAATGTAAAAGCAGATGTTAGCAGGAATAGTTCACTCTATTTTGCAGTTGGTCTGGCGTTAATGTTGGCATTGACCTATATGACAATCAATTACAAGACCTACGAAAAAGACGACATCGATATTGGTCAGTTGAATTTAGATGATTTGGAAGAAGAGGAAATTCCAATCACGAATCAAGAAATAATTCCACCACCTCCACCACCTCCACCACCAGTAGTGCCAGAGGAAATCGAGATTGTGGAAGATGAAAAGGAAATTGAAGAGACCGTTATCGAATCTACCGAAACCGATCAGGAAGAGGAGATTGTCGAGGTTGAAGAAATTGAAGTAGAAGAGGTTGAAGAAGATATTGATGTTCCTTTCAACGTTATTGAAAATGTTCCAATATTTCCAGGTTGTGAAAATGAAAAGGGGAACGATGCAAAAAAACAATGTATGTCTGACAAGATTAGTAAGTTCGTCAATAGAAAATTCAATACTGACCTAGCAAGTGATCTTGGTCTTTCAGGAAGACAACGTATTAATGTGATTTTTAAGATTGACAAAACGGGTAATATTGTTGGAATTAGAGCAAGAGCACCACACCCAGGACTTGAAAAAGAAGCCAAACGTGTTATTGGTCTTTTGCCAAAAATGAAACCAGGAAAACAACGAGGTAAACCTGTGAATGTACCTTATTCCTTACCAATATTGTTCCAGGTACAAGATTAGTAGACCTTCTAATACCATAAAATTCAAAATCCCATCTAATTACTTAGATGGGATTTTTACTTTGGTATGCTTATTGTGATTTTATCATAATATTAACATTCTAAATATAGTATTATGAAAGATTTAAAAAAATCGCATGATATTGCTGGTCAGAGCAATGTTGTGCAAAAATCACGTAAGCACGATGTAAATTTACAAAAAAACTCTACGTTGTACTTTCAAGTAGGCTTAATTCTTAGCCTTTTGGCGACCTATGCCATTTTCGAAATGAAATTTGAAAACAAGGTACAGGATTACGCAAAGTTGGTGCCTTTAGGTCCTGAAGACATCACATACCAAATGCAGGATTTTATTGTTGAGCCAGATGCTCCAAAGCAAGAACAAGTGAAAAAGCAAAAGCCTGTATTAGTGGTCGATGAACCCAAAATCGTGGATGATGACGTCAATATTGACGAAACTCCAGACATCATAACAGATATGGAAACTAAGCCTGCCACTGTGGTCAATGCAAATGACCTCGGAAAGGCCGAAGATCCTGATAAGGATGTTGAAGAAGATGAAATTTTCAACATGATCAATGTCGAAATTGTTCCAATATATCCTGGTTGCGAAGACATGACCACAAATCAAGAACGTGTTAAGTGTATGTCGCAAAAGTTAGCAAAGCTCGTACAAAGAAAGTTTGATACCGACATTGCAGCCGATTACGGCTTAACAGGTAGACAACGCATTAATGTTCAGTTTAAAATCGATCACAACGGACAAATTACTGAAATTCAAACCAGAGCACCTCACCCAAAACTAGAAAAGGAAGCCGAGCGTATTGCCAACAAAATACCCAAAATGACACCAGGTTTACAACGTCAGAAGCCAGTTTCGGTAATGTATAATCTACCGATTGTCTTTGATGTCAAACACTAAATAAATAGTGTATAAACACGCTTAAGGCGGTAGCGGTATATAATATCAGCTACCGCTTTTTTTTATAATCGGCTTTTTTGAAAAAAGTGCTATCTTTCGCCGAACTAAAATGATGTTTTTGCTCTATGAAGAATAGCTTGATTGCCTTTCTATTTTGTGCTTTTGGTGTTCTGTCGGCTCAAGAATTAGAAAATTTTGAGAAGTCGCCTGTATTCCCAGAATGTGAATCTCAACCTGTTGCTGAGCTTAAGACCTGTTTCAATAACAAAATCAATGCACATATTTTCAATACTTTCAAAGTACCACAAATTGTCAGCGATGAAAACTATGTTGGAGAATTAAAGGTACTGTTTGAAGTGGATAAGGAAGGCCAAATCAAGGTCATCTATGTCGATTCGGTTTATGAGGAACTCAAGGCAGAAACCCAACGTGTTTTTGAGGAGTTACCAAAAATAATTCCAGGAACTTACAATGGCAAAGCTACATTTTATCAATATTCCTTGGGTATTAAAATCCCATTAATCGATCCTGCCGAAATCACGTCTACCAAAAAAAAGGAAACGACTACTGTTGATATTACTGTAGATACAGATGTGAATGAAGATGTCAGTAACGAGTATCAACAGGTTAATGACAGTATAGTCAAATATGATGGTCGTGAGTATCAAAGTCAGCTCAACATCCCATTTACACATAATTACTATGCACGATTTGATCAGCAAATCAATGGTCTTGGCACCAATAGTCATACGGCTGCTAAACCCTTCATTTTTGAAGATGTAGCCAAGTATTATGATTTTAAGGCAGAAAAAGAAGCCATGAGAAAAGGCTCTGATGCATGGTGGAGTCGAAAGTTATGGAATGAGCATTTAATTCAAGTTCAGGGTAAGGGCTATTGGTTTACGGCAGATATAGCTTTGGATCTACAGGTTGGTAAGGATACAGAAGCTGATTTCAATACGACATACAACAACACTAGAGCTGTAGTTTTTCAGGGTGGTTTAGGGAAAAAATTTAACTTCTTTGCATCAGTTTATGAAAGTCAAGGTCGATTTGCTGAATATTTTAATGCCTACGCTGAGCGCATACAGGCCGAAGGTGGCGAACCTATTGTTCCAGGTAGAGGACTTTCCAAACGCTTCAAGGATAGAGGGTTCGATTATCCTGTAGCAGAAGGTTATCTGTCCTACACACCAGCAAAGTTCATCAATGTTCAATTTGGCCATGGCAAGAACTTTATAGGTGATGGCTATCGCTCCTTATTACAGAGTGATGCAACGAGTCCATATCCATTTTTGAAGTTGAATACCAAGTTCTGGAAAATAAAATACACCAACACCTGGATGTGGTTGCGTGATGTGCGACCAGAAGTTACAGAAGATGGTGCTTTTTTAACCAAGTACATGGCAAACCACTATTTGAGCTGGAATGTCTCTAAGCGTCTTAATATTGGGTTGTTCGAATCGGTACTTTGGGCAAATGACAATAACAGAGGATTTGATATCAACTATTTAAATCCAGTGATTTTCTACAGAGCCATCGAATTCTCTACAGGTCAGGATTCAGGAAATGCCATTCTTGGAGCTTCCATAAAGTACAAATGGAATAATAAGATCAACCTCTATGGGCAATTTATCATGGATGAGTTTGCTATCAACGATGTCACAGCAGGAGAAAAGAGTTGGCGAAACAAATTTGGATACCAAGTTGGTGTCAAGTATTTCGACGCCTTTAAGCTGGATAACCTAATGCTTCAGTTCGAATACAATCGTGTGCGTCCCTATACATATTCGCACAACTCCATCGTATTAAATTATGCCCATAATAACCAACCCATGGCACACCTTTGGGGAGCCAATTTTAGTGAAGCCATTCTAATTGGTCGATATACATATAAACGTTGGTTTGCTGATGCAAAGTTTATCCTCGGAAAACGTGGTTTCGATTTTAACGATGGAACGGATAACTTTAATTATGGAGGTGATATCTTTAGAACCGAAGACGACCGAAATGCGAATACAGGAATTACAGTCGGACAAGGGAATACAACCGATGTTTTCCAAGCTGATGTTCAAGCAGGCTATATCGTCAATCCTGTGAGTAATTTACGTTTGTTTACCAATATTACCTTCAGAAATTATAATCCTCAAGCCCAAACAGCGATAGCATTAAAGACCAATACGGCCTGGTTTACCCTTGGCGTGCGAACCGATTTGTTCAATTGGTATAATGATTTTTAGAAATATACGTAGTTCTACGTATTGTTTGATGAGATAATAGTCTATAGTTTTACTGAAAACCTAATTGTTTATCATATGGCTACATCTCAAGCATTAAAATATCTCGCTATTGTTCTCCTCATGTTATGTGTTATTAGCTGTCAGAGAGAAGATGATACTGATCTTTCAAATGATACAGAATTAATTGACCGAGGTTTCAAAATCGAACGCATCGACTTCAATGCGCTTAAACAAAATGAAAACGTTTTAAGTGCCTTGGAACCATTCACTAACAAAAACACCTCTGGTAATGAATTATCGCGTATAATTCATGACAGTGTTAATGGGTTTTACATTGATACTGAAAAGGTGATATATATTGAAAAGGAAGGGTATCACTCGTATACATTTTCAATGGTGCCTTATGAAGACAATGAAAAAATTGAAAACTTGTTGTTGAGCTTACAGGCAGACCAAAGTTATAAGGCATTTATACTTAGTTATAATTTGACCGATGAAGAAATTGAAACGCATAAAGAAGGAGGAATAGTGGATTTTACGGAAAAAATGGATGTTAAAAGTTTAGCTGAATTTGATTTTGAAAACATGTCTTCAAATGAAGCTGCTCGCGAGTGTTTAGATTTTGCATGGATTCAATCTCCGAGAGATTGGGGCTTTGACTTAGTGATAACGGTAGTCGATTGCCCAGACGAATCTAATAACGAAGACGATCCCGAAGAAATTGATGCAGGTGATTCATCAACGGGTGGTGCCACAGGAGGTGATTCTCAAAGTGGACCAAATACAGGAAATCCAAATTCGGGATCTACTGGAGAACAAACCGAAGGAGATCCAGGTTCGGATGATGGATCAAGTTCAGGAGGTAGTACTAATGGTTCAAACTCAAATGAAAATAATGGCAATTCACCCGATGACAATGAAGACTGTATTTTAGATGTTGATGGCAATTGTATTGATGATACCTCATCCTTGATACTAATCGATGATGGTGATGACAGATCAGTAGATGAAAAAAATTGTGATGAATTGCAGAAGTTGTTTTCAATACCAAACTATCCCATTACACCTCCTCTAAAATCTCCAAAGCAAGCAATAGCTCATTTAAAGACTTTGTTAGATCAAAACGGAGAACGTGGTTATTCTCTTAATCATTTGACTAGTAACTTGAATGCAGTGGCATCTTGGATAAGCAATCCAAATAACAACAGTATAAGATATCCATACAGGCAAAATACTTATGGTGGATGTCATAGTCATCAAAACGATGGTAAAGGTGATCCTTTTTTTTCAGGTCAGGATTTACTAGATTTATTACAATTTAAAAACACCTATAATAACGGCACATTGGTTGACCCTTCATTATTCGTTCATGTTTTAGTGTCAAATGCAGGTTCAATCACCAATGAAAATCCTGTAGTTCATGCCATAAAAATTGAAAATCCTGTATTACTACAGAATCTACAAATTATAGTTGACGATCATGGCGATGCCGATAACGATGGTATCGATTTAGTCCTTGATTTTAGTAAAAAAATCAAACAAAAGTATGTAGAATTTGAAGATCCAGATACTGGACAACCTAATTCTGACATTAGTTTATACCAGAAAGCACTTCTAAGATTTTTGAATGATTTTGATGGGAATGGATCTAAAACGGGAATTTCACTTTATAAGGCTAATGATGATTTGACAAATTGGAGTAAACTTACTCTAAGTGAAAATAATAATATAAATTCTGATCCTTGTAGCAACTAAAAAACAATTTAAATGAAAAATTTATTATTTACAATAATGGTTTTAATCGTATTTTCCTGCAAAGCCCAAAGTCCAATTATTCAATTAGGAGACTATAGTACGGAACTTGTCAATAATTCATACTGGAAAGATGTGAATAACGAAATCAATAAATTTGAAGGTACTTGGAAATATGAAGAAGGGAATGCGGAATTTATAATAGCCTTGACCAAAAATGAGCAATACTATAATGGTAGTTATTTTGAAGATCGCATTATTGGCGACTACAAATATGTTGAGAATGGCATATTAGTTGCCGATTACCTCTCGAGATTGACGGATTCAAGTGTAAACGATGCACAACATTATATTTCTGGTAATTTTATAGTCAGCAAAAATCACGTTCCGAGATGTCAAGAATGTAGCAGTAATGAACGGCGTTTTGAACTGTTTTTTACCGATCCTGATCGAAGATATTTGAGTAGTGAAATAATTTTAAGATATTTCATTGAAAATGGAGTAGAAAAAATAAAGGTATGGCTTTATGATAGTGACTCTGCGGTATTGCCTTATGAAGGTGCTCCTACTGAAATTCGAGTGCCCTATGGCACTTATATAATGACAAAACAGTGATCTCAAAATCGATTTTCTTAATTTTTGTTGCATTTGGTTCGTTTTCATGCAAGGCTCAAAATCCAATAATTTCATTAGATAATAAAGGACAAGATGGAATTATAAATAATGCATATTATAAAGATATTGATAATGATTTGGATGCTTACATCGGCACATGGGCCTATGAAAATGGAGATTCCTCTTTTACAATGTCTTTCTTAAAAAAAACACAATCATTTAATGGGAAATGGTATCAAGATCTATTAGTTGGTGATTATCAATATATTGTTAATGGTATTCAAGTTCTAGATTATCTTCCTAGGTTAACTGACTCGAATATTAATGACGGTCAACATACTATAGACGGTAATCGTATAATTTATAAAAACTTTTTCCCTAAATGCGATGAGTGTGATATTAATGAACGTCGCATAGTACTTTATTTTAGTGACCTCGACAGAAACTATTTATCAAGCGAGATTGCTATAAGACATTATATAGAAAATGGAGTAGAAAAAATAAAGGTATGGCTTTATGATAGTGACTCTGCGGTATTGCCTTATGAAGGTGCTCCTACTGAAATTCGAGTGCCTTATGGCGAGTACATTATGACCAAACAATGATGCCAAAATTTCTTTTTTTCGTTTTTGTTGCATTCGGTTCGTTTTCATGCAAAGCTCAAAATCCAATAATTTCATTAGATAATAAAGGACAAGATGGAATTATAAATAATGCATATTATAAAGATGTTGATAATGTTTTAGATGCGTACGTAGGAACTTGGATCTATGAAAATACGTATTGACCAAGAACGTAATAGGTTGATCACTGAGTTGTTTTATGGCTGTATTTATTTTCTTTGTTAGAGGTACAAATTAATCATCAATCACAAAAACACCATCTTCACCAACAGAAACACTAATATTTCCGCCAGTACCTACAAGCATATACACATGATGAGAAGCTCTTACGGTTTCAATCTTTATATCGTCAATACCTTGCAAATACATCGTATTTCCGAAGAGAAAAAAAAGAAGAGTAATTTTCGAAAGACGGTTTTCATAAAATATGATTTTAAAGTAGAGTCGCATAGAGATACTTAATCTTTCAAGGCTTTCGATTATTTGTACTTAGAATTGCCTAAACCCTTTTTTAAAAGTATCTTTGCAGTCGCAATAAAATCTTAGGAATTGGCTACTGCAAAATCTTCCATACATGAGATGTCATGGATTTCCGATTTTAAGGAAATTACCAAAATAAGGCTTTCTGTTAGCGTTGTTTTTTCAGCACTTGCTGGCTACTTGCTCGGTGCTATTGAAGTCGATGTCTACACCTTGATTTTATTGGCGTTTGGCGGTTATTTTATGGTTGGTGCCTCCAATGCCTTTAACCAAATCATCGAAAAGGACCTTGATGCCTTGATGGATCGCACCAAAAACAGACCAGTGCCTGCTGGCCGAATGACCGCAAAAACAGCATTCGTTATTGCAACATTGTTTACCATAGCAGGAATTGTAGTCTTGTATATCATCAATGAACGTACAGCGATGTATGGAGCAATTTCAATATTTCTCTATACTTGCGTATACACACCTCTAAAGACCAAAACACCTTTGGCTGTTTTTGTAGGAGCCATACCTGGAGCAATTCCATTCATGTTAGGTTGGGTTGCAGCACGCAATGATTTTGGTATCGAACCAGGAACCTTATTTGCCTTGCAGTTTTTTTGGCAGTTTCCACATTTTTGGGCGATTGGTTGGTTCTTATATGAAGATTATGAAAAAGGTGGATTTTACATGTTGCCAACCCGAAAACGCGATAAGGGTACAGCCGTACAAACCATTATGTATACCATTTGGACGGTTTTAATTTCTATCGTGCCTGTTTTTGGAGTAACAGGTGATTTAAAATTATCTGTAGTTGCAGCAGTTATTGTATTTGCGCTTGGCTTGGTAATGCTTTATTATGCTTTTGAATTATTCAAAAAACGTACAGCCAAAGCCGCAAAACAATTGATGCTATCAAGTGTTTCCTACATTACATTACTACAAATTGTTTATGTCGTAGATAAATTTTTAAGATAAAATGGATTTAACCCAAGGAACAGAATCGGAAAAGAATGACAGAGCCAAACGTATGATGCTTTGGTTTGGAATTATTTCTTTGATCATGTCATTTGCTGGTCTAACCAGTGCTGTGTTGGTAAGCCGAAAGCGGGAAGATTGGATGCACAACTTTGAAATGCCTCAAGCTTTTTTAATAAGTTGCGTCATTATTATAGCAAGCAGTTTAACGTTTATTTTAGCAAAGCGTGCCCTCAAGAACAATAACCGAAGTTTGGCAACCATAATGTTGTTGTTAACATTCTTGCTTGGTGTAGCCTTTATTTGGAGCCAAGTAAAGGGCTTTCAACAAATTGTTGATTCTGGATATTATTTCACAGGAGCATCCTCAAACGTGACCATGAGTTTCATCTATGTCATTGCAGCCGTACACATATTACACGTTGTGGCTGGACTCATATCCTTGATGGTCGTAATTTATAATCATTTTAAACAAAAGTATTCAGCAACCCATATGCTTGGCTTGGAGCTCTCTGCAACCTTTTGGCATTTTATAGATATACTGTGGTTATTTCTGTATTTGTTTTTGGCATATTTGGTCTAAAATTTTCATGGATTACATTCGTTGGAAGGTGCTATGCAGACTAGCTTTGTGCATAGTTTTCAATTTTTGGAAGCGTATGTTTTTTTAGATAGATAAATTGATTATTTTTGTGCAACTTTTAATCACTAAACCCTTTTTATGGATACTACAGTAGCAAGTACTGGAACAGAAGGCAAAACTTGGGGTGGAGGCAACGAACCACTAAAAGCGAGTTATGGTAAAATGATGATGTGGTTTTTTATCGTATCTGATGCCTTAACTTTCTCTGGATTTTTAGCAGCTTACGGATTTTCAAGGTTTAAGTTTATTGGCTCTTGGCCTATAGCAGATGAAGTGTTTACACACGTTCCATTTTTCCACGGAAATTATCCAATGATTTATGTTGCATTCATGACATTCATATTGATCATGTCTTCTGTAACCATGGTGTTAGCCGTAGATGCTGGTCACCATATGAAGAAAAACAAGGTGACATGGTATATGTTCTTGACCATTATTGGTGGTTTGATATTCGTTGGTTCCCAAGCGTGGGAATGGGCAACCTTTATCAAGGGTGATTATGGAGCAGTGCAGACCAAAGGTGGAAATATCCTTCAGTTTGGACATTATGTAGATGTTGAAGGAAAGCAAAAGTTCAAACGTGTAGCACTTGCCGATTTTGCTATCGCAGCTGAAAGTTACAGGGCTGAACACGAAAAAAAGAACGGTTTGTGGTTTGTTCAGGAAAGTACCTTGCCAACCTATACGATAGATGAGGTTTATAACGGCTTGAAAGCTAATCCTGACGTATTGGTTAGAACCCAAATCATTAACGAAGAAGGTGAAAAAACAGTATTGTCCAGAGAAGAATCCTTAGCCCAAATAAAGAATAACGGCAAAATGGTGGTCGAAGGTGCAAATCTTCATGTCAATGAATATGGTACGTCACTATTCGCAGATTTCTTCTTCTTTATCACTGGTTTTCACGGTTTTCACGTATTTTCAGGTGTCGTCATCAATATCATTATTTTCTTCAATGTGATCTTGGGAACCTACGAGCGACGTGGAAGTTATGAAATGGTTGAAAAAGTAGGTCTGTATTGGCACTTTGTCGATTTAGTTTGGGTCTTCGTATTTACATTCTTCTACCTAGTTTAAAATTTAATTATACAATATGGCACACGCACATAAATTGGAAATATTAAGAGGTTTGATTAAGTTCAAGTCAAACACACAGAAAATTTGGGGTGTTTTGATCTTATTATCTATCGTTACTGCAGTAGAAGTAATCTTAGGTATCTACAAACCAGAAATGTTAATGGCCAAGGTCATCGGCATGAAACTGCTTAACTGGATATTCATAATTCTAACCATCGTTAAGGCGTATTATATTACATGGGACTTCATGCACATGAGAGATGAAACTAAAGCCTTGCGTCGTATGGTGGTGTGGACTGCAGTTTTCCTTATTTGTTATTTGGTATTTATCCTATTGCAGGAAGGTGGTTATGTTGAAAGCGTTTATGCAAGGGAATTCATAAAACGTGATTTTTAAGAGTTTCTTATCACGATAAAGTATATGAAAAGACGGTTTTATTGAACCGTCTTTTTTATTTTTGCAAAACAAATCTAAAAATGTGATCCAATGAACAAAATGCCTTTAAAGACAGTACTTGTACTTTGTGTTTTGTTCTTTTTACCAGTGTTTTTTCTGTTGATGTTATACCCTTCAACCCATAATTACAATCCGTTGGATGTGGTCGAAGATCAGGTGGGCGAGTTGAGTGTCTTTAACTCAAATTCTGAAACCCAAGTTCAGCTTAATGATCACATTAGCATTCTTGGTTTCCTCGGAAATGAGCCTGTTCAAAATGCGATTGCTGCGTCTAATCTGAAAGAGTTGGTTTACGATAAATTCAAGGGATTTAAGACGTTTCAAATAGTTATCGTGTTGCCTAAAGGTTCAGAAGCTAAGGCAGCACAACTTCAGAAGGAAATCAATAACTATGACGATATGCGATTTTGGCATTATGTGTTCGGTGAGCCTAATGATATCAAAAGCCTCTTTAATAGTCTCAAATCTGAAGAATCGCTTGATGATAACTTGTTTACAGATCACATTTTTATAGTGGACAAGGAGTTGAAACAACGAGGACGACTAGATGATCGGGAAGATAATGAAAAGGAAAGCGGGACAATTGTTTATCCTTTGTATTCATATGATTGTATTGAAGTTGCAGAAATAAAGAACAAAATGAGTGATGATCTCCGAATTTTATTTACCGAATATCGCCAAAAGCGCAAAGGGACATTTGATTCATCATCGCGTCGTGCAGACGATTTAAAAGAGATAAATTAGGTTATGGGTACTAAAAAGACAAATTATTCATTCATAGGAATTGCTTTTATTTTATTGGTTTTTGGAATCATATTTATTCCAAGGATTGTGGATAGAATCAAAGGTGATGATATTTCGCGTACCAAAGGACGAAGTCAAAATGTGACCAATGCAAATGGAACACAAATCTCTGATTTGATGTTTTTGGAAATTAATGGTACCCCAAAAAAAGTACCGCAGTTTTCATTCGTAAATCAACATGGTGATACCATAACCAATAGGGATTATGAAGGGAAAGTGTATGTTGTCGAATTCTTTTTTACAACATGTCCAACAATTTGCCCTCGAATGAACCGTAACTTGGTCCAAATACAGAATACCTTTTCTGATGCTGAGGATTTTGGAGTGGCATCTTTCACCATAAATCCAAAGTATGATACTCAAGAAGTTTTAAAGGCCTATGCCGAAAGGTATGGTGTTACCAATCCAAATTGGCATCTAATGACTGGAGATCAGGAAGCAATCTATGCCCTGGCAAATATTGGTTTCAACATCTATGCAGGAGAAAATCCCAATGTTGATGGTGGTTTTGAGCATTCTGGAAATTTTGCATTAATCGATAAAAACGGTTTTATGCGCTCAAGAAAAGATGCCTTTGGTAATCCTAAGATATTTTATAAAGGCATTATCAGTGAGGAAGAACAAACTGATGAAGATGGTGAAACCCAGGAAATTAGTATGCTTAAGGAAGATATTGCAAAATTATTAAAAGAGAATTATTTAAAATGAGTCACAGCACTAACACTTCAGTAGAAAAAAAATACAACACATGGATTGTTATACTTTCCATTGCCATCCCTTTAATTGTGGCTGCATTGTTTACGGTTAAGATCCCAAATGTAGAACCCTTATCCTTTTTACCTCCAATATATGCAACGGTCAATGCGATAACAGCGTTGGTTTTGGCAATAGCATTATGGGCAATTAAAAACAAGAAAACTAAGCTACATGAAAACCTAATGAAATTTGCCATTATGCTTTCAGTCGCTTTTTTGGCGATGTATGTGGCCTATCATATGACGAGCGATTCAACTAAGTTTGGAGGAGAAGGCATCGTGAAGTACATCTACTACTTTGTGCTTATTACCCACATTTTATTGTCTATTGTAGTCATTCCGTTTGTTCTTGTTACTTATGTGAGAGCGATCACCAATAATTTTGAACGCCATAAAAAAATAGCACGAATTACCTTCCCTTTGTGGTTGTACGTTGCTGTTTCGGGCGTGATTGTATACCTTATGATTTCTCCTTATTATGTCTAAGCGATGAAACGAAAAGTTGTCTTTTTTCTAGTTTCTGGTTTCTTTTCTCTAAAAGTTAAGGCACAATGTGCCATGTGCCGAGCAGTACTTGAAAGTGAAGAAGGACAATCTACTGCTGAAGGTGTCAACGATGGAATTATGTACCTAATGAGTATTCCATACATTCTCGTTGCAGGAATAGGTTTGATTATTTATTGGAAGTTTTTCCGTAAGCGGTAAACCCATAAAACACTTCACGACTGTAACATCCTGGGAAATTAGTCGTCTATAAATTATCAACCGAAACACAATTCTTAACAAATACTTAGCATAATCCGCATTAGGATTTAGTTAATTTTGTTAGAATAACCATCTACACTATGATTCAGATCAAGGATTTACATAAATCTTACCACATGGGAAGCAATTCGCTTCATGTCTTAAAAGGAATAAATTTTAATGTAAACGAAGGCGAACTGGTTTCAATTATGGGTTCGTCTGGTTCTGGAAAATCAACACTACTTAATATTCTTGGGATGTTAGACGAAGCCGACGAAGGGCAATACGTGCTTGATGGTGTTGGGATTAAAAATCTCAACGAAAAAATAGCGGCAAAATACCGCAACGAATTTCTTGGGTTTATTTTTCAGTCGTTCAATCTCATCAACTATAAAAGTGCCTTGGATAATGTGTCTATGCCTTTATACTATAAGGGAATCAAACGAAAGGAACGCACTGAACGAGCCATGCACTACCTCGAAAAAGTAGGTCTTGCAGAGTGGTCTCACCATTTACCAAGTGAGTTATCAGGTGGGCAAAAGCAACGTGTGGCTATTGCAAGAGCATTGGCAAGTGATCCCAAAGTGTTGTTGGCTGATGAGCCAACAGGAGCTTTGGATACCCAAACGTCTTATGAAGTGATGGAACTTATTCAAGGGATTAATGACGAAGGGAAAACCATCTTGGTAGTAACGCACGAGCATGACATCGCACAAATGACCAAACGAATTGTAAATCTAAAGGATGGAGTGATTATCGACGATAGTACTGTAGAACAAGTAAGAGCTTCTCAACATGTTTGATTTAGAACGTTGGCAAGAAATATTCGAAACCCTCAATAAAAATAAGTTGAGGACCATCCTTACAGGACTTTCTGTGGCTTCAGGTATTTTTATTTTAGTGATTTTACTGGGATTTAGTAAAGGTCTGGAAAATGGTGTGAAGTCTCAATTCGAGCGCGACGCTACTAACCTTATTACCGTTTGGACTGGTGTGACCACAAAAGGCTATAAAGGTTTGAATCCTGGACGCTATATTCAAATGAAAAATGAAAACTTTGATTTCATTTCCCAGAAGTACAAACAAAATATTGAACATGAAACCGCATTGTTTTCAATTTGGGGAGCAGATATTTCCTATAAAAATGAGAGTGTAAGATACCAAGTTCGTGGAGCAATGCCAGGCCATCAATTTATTGAAAATGCCGGTATGGAAGTCGGAAGGTTTGTGAACGAGACCGATCTTGAGGAAACTAGAAAAGTAGCTGTTATTGGTCGAAAATTACGACAAGATTTATTTAAAAATGAAGATCCTATTGATAAGGAGATCAAAATCTACGGCATAAGTTTTAAGGTGGTAGGTGTTTTCATAGATCCAGGAGGTGAGCGTGAAGAACAGCAAGCTTATATTCCTCTATCCACATCACAGAAAGTGTTTGGAGCTGGTGATAACATCAGGAATATACTTGTGACCGTTAAAATGTCAGACGATTTTGATGAAGCAGTTCAGCTATCCAACAACATGTCAGATGCCATCGAAAGTGAACTTAAACAAATGCATACCGTTGCTCCTGACGATACAAGCGCAGTAAGAGTATTTAACACCCTCGAGGAAGCTAAGAAAATTTATGGATTGATCGGTATGATTCAATCCGTGTTTTGGTTTATTGGCATTTTAACCATTATTGCTGGTGTTGTTGGTGTTGGTAATATCATGCTCATTATTGTTAAAGAACGTACCAAGGAAATTGGGATTAGAAAGGCTTTGGGAGCCTTGCCAATTTCAATCATCGGAATGATTCTTCAAGAAGCGATTTTCGTAACCATGTTCGCAGGTCTTTTTGGCTTGATTTTCGGCTTGGGACTACTTGAATTGGTCGGCCCTCAAATTCAGCATGATTTTATAAAATATCCTCAAGTGGATTTTAATATTGCTCTCAGTGCAGTGTTTGTGCTTGTTTTTGCAGGTGCCATTGCTGGTTTTTTTCCAGCTTATCGCGCTGCAAAAATTAAACCCATTGAAGCCTTAAGAGACGAATAGCATGTTTAATAGAGAACGTTGGAATGAGATATTGGAGGCATTAAATGCCAATAAATTTAGAACAGCCTTAACTGCTTTTGGTGTGGCCTGGGGAATTTTTGTGCTCGTTATTCTGTTAGCATTGACCAACGGACTCAAAAATGGCGTGACGGCCGATTTTGGTGATTTTGCAACGAATTCAATGTTCATGTGGACTCAAGGAACATCTAAACCCTATAAAGGTTTGCCAAAAGGGCGTTACTTTAATTACAGAATTGACGATGTCGCTGCAATAAAAAATCAAGTGCCAAATTTGAAATATGTATCACCAAGGAATCAATTAGGCGGATTTAGAGGTAATAATAATGTGATCAGAGGAACGAAAACAGGTGCTTTTGAAATTTATGGTGATTATCCCGAATATATAAATCAACAGCCAATGGACATCCTTCAAGGACGTTTCATAAGCTATTCTGACATCAATGAAAAGCGTAAGATATGTGTCATTGGAACAGGTGTTATAAAGGGCCTTTACGATAAAGATGAAGATTTACTTGGTACCTACATCAAAATCAATGGTGTTAATTTTATGGTTGTAGGCACCTTTAAGAACACTAATAGCCAAGGTGATAGTGAAGAGGAAGCAAATACGATTTATATTCCCTTTACGACATTCGGACAAGCATTCAATAGAGGAGATCGCGTGGGTTGGATGGCAATCACTGCTATCGATAATGTTCCAATCACAACGATCAAACAACAGGTATTTGATCTCATGAAATCAAGACATAAAGTACACCCAGAAGACGATAGAGCTATAGGTCATTTTGATTTGGCTGAAGAATTTGGGCGCATTAACGGTCTGTTTTCCATCTTGAGCATTGTTGGTTATTTTGTTGGAATACTTGTCCTTATGTCTGGAATAATAGGAATCAATAATATCATGCTTATCGTCGTAAAAGAACGTACTAAGGAAATTGGCATTCGACGTGCGTTGGGAGCTTCGCCTTGGACAATCAAGTCTCAAATACTGCAAGAAAGTATGGTATTGACAACATTGTCAGGAATGGTTGGAGTTATATTTGCTGCGTTATTGATTTGGGGTTTAAATGCACTTTTAGATAGTTCAGGTCCCGTTGATAATTTCGCCAACCCAACGGTTGGTATGCAAGTAGTCATCATAGCATTGGTCATCTTGATTGTTTCAGGTTTGGCCGCTGGTTTTATTCCGGCAAGTCGAGCAACAAAAATGAAACCTGTTGACGCCTTACGAATCGAATAGAATTAATACAACATATAAAAATCAACTTATGAAACCACCCAAAATTATTTTTCTACGCTCTAAGGAATAGTATTAAGGGTGCTCCATTTTGCAACTAAAAAAACACTAAATATTAACAAATGAAAAGAACAACAACAGTAATCATATTACTCGTAATTTTAATTGGTTTTATTGGATCGTTAACGTTTTTCTGGCTGAAAAACCAAGAAGACCCAGTGACATATACCACTGAAGTGCCTTCAGAAGAAACCATTGTGGTAAAAACTGTAGCAACAGGAAGTATTGTTCCAAAGGAAGAGGTTTTAATTAAGCCTAATATTTCAGGTGTTGTTGAAGAGGTGTTTATCGAGGCAGGAGAGTATGTGAAACAAGGGGATTTGATTGCCCAAATTCGAGTAATTCCTAATGTTTCAAACTTAACAAGCGCAAAAAATAATATCGCTTCAAATAGAACAGCCTTACAAACCGCTGAAATCAACTACAAAACCCAAAAGGCCATTTATGATCGTCAAAAGGAGTTGTTTGAAAAAGGTGTTATTGCCGCTAATGAATTTGATCAAGTAAATAACACTTATTTACAGGCCAAACAACAGGTTGAACAAGCTAGAATAAACGTGACACAATCGCGTCAAAACTACGATATCATTAAAACAGGAACTACATCTGGTCTTGGTAATATTGCCCAAACCCAAGTTAGGGCAACTGTTGCTGGAATGGTTCTTGATGTGCCAGTTAAAGCTGGAAACCAGGTAATCGAAGCCAATAATTTTAATGAAGGAACGTCTATCGCTTCTCTTGCAGATGTGACTAAAATGATCTTTGAAGGAAAGGTTGATGAAAGTGAAGTTGGCAAGGTGAAAGAAGGATTGCCTCTCGAAATCACAGTAGGTGCCATTGAAGATCAAACCTTTGACGCAGTATTGGATTATATTGCACCTAAAGGTGTTGAAGAAAACGGTGCCATACAATTTGAAATTAAGGGCACACTCAAAAAAATGGACTCAACTTTTATTCGAGCTGGATTGAGTGCCAATGCTTCTATTATTTTAGAAAAGGCAGAAAATGTCCTTGCCATCAAGGAGGCTTTGGTTCAGTATGATGAAGAAACAAAAAAACCTTACGTAGAAATTGAAGTTGGTGATCAAAAATTTGAACGTAAAGACCTAGAACTAGGCATTGGAGATGGCATTTTTGTTGAAGTGAAAAGTGGTATCACAAAAGACGATAAAATAAAAGTTTGGAATCCAGTCCAAGGCGCTCAGCAATTTGCTGGACAATAATTTTAACATTTGGTGTAACACATTAACAGTTATAGAGACCTATTAGACAATCATGAAAAAAATAATAAGTATAGCCCTTGTTTTAATAACAATCAGTTTACAAGCACAGAATAAGAAATGGACACTCATCGAATGTGTCCAATATGCTCTGGACAATAATATTTCAGTGAAGCAAAGTGAATTGGATGTAGATGCTACCGACTTAGAAAAGCTTACAGCTATGGGTAACTTCCTTCCAAGTTTAAACGCAGGTTCTGGTGTAAACGAAAACACAGGTTTAAGTTTCAACCCAATTACCAATAATGCACAAACAACGACCTTTTTGTCTGCTAATGGAAGTATAAATGTTGGTTATACCTTATTTGATGGTCTCCGAAACATTAGAACTTTACAGCGTGCTGAAATTTCGAGATTGGCTAGCCAGTATCGTTTGGATAAGATGAAGGATGATATTTCCTTATTTGTGGCTAATGGATACTTACAAGTTTTAATGAACAAAGCCAATCTAGAAGTCCTGAAATCACAAAATGTGGTTACTAAGGAGCAAATCCAGCGCACACAAGATTTGGTTGATGCTGGCTCATTGCCAAGAGGCGATTTGTTGGAAATTCAAGCTACTGATGCTAGTGAACAACAGTCGATAATCAATGCTGAGAATACGGTTAGGATTTCTTTGATAAGCCTTGCTCAATTACTTTTGATCAAGGATTATGAATCTTTTGATATTGAAGATGAAGGTTACGACCTTATTGATGGAGGTATTGCAGAGAAGGATATTTCTGAAATATTATCAAATGCTAAGGAGTCTCGTTCTGAAATAAAAATTGCTGAACAAAATGTGGCTATGGCAGAAAAGGATCTTCAAATCGCTAGAGGGTCTTATTTTCCTACACTTTCAGCTTTTTTCGGATACAACACACGATATGCCGATACACCGTCTTTTACATCTGAAATCGATCCTAATAATCCATTTTCTACCCAACAAATTGGTGTGGTAGAAGCGACAGGTCAATCTGTTGTAGGTGAGTTTCCAAATACGATTACAAGAGAGGTTTCTGCCGATCCTTTTGTAGATCAATTGTATCAAAATGATGGTATAGGTTACGGACTTAGTTTAAATATTCCTATTTTTAATGGGTTTTCAACACGAGCAAATGTTAAGCGAAACAAAATAAACCTAGAACGAACTAAGTACCAACTGGAACAGGCAGAACTCGATTTGGAGTCTACGGTTTACCAAGCCTATGTGGATGCAAAAGGTGCATTGAAATCCTATGAGGCAGCCCAAACAGCCTTAGAGTCTCAACAGTTGGCTTATGATTATGCAAAGGAGCGTTATGATGTTGGCCTCACCAATGCTTTTGATTTCAGTCAGTCTAAACTTAGATTTGACAATGCTCAAATTGAGCTTAACCGTTCTAAATACGATTACATTTTTAGGTTGAAGGTACTAGAGTTGTACTTTGGTATACCTGCGACCGAATTAAAGTTTTAAATCATGAGTAAAAAAACTAAAATTATTCTTGGAATTGTTGTCTTGCTCCTAGTATTGATGGTAGTAGGTGCTAAGGCAGGTCTATTTGGAAAAAAAGGAAATTTCAAGGAGGTTGATGTTAAAAAAGTGGCACTTGTTGATATTGTTGAAACCGTTTCAGCAACCGGAAAAATACAACCTGAAATTGAGGTGAAGATTTCAAGTGAAGTATCTGGTGAAATTATCGAATTACCTTTTAAGGAAGGTCAGCAAGTTAAAAAAGGCGATCTTTTAGTTAAGGTTAATCCAGATTTAATTCAATCGGCTGTGAGCCGCTCTCAGGCGAGCTATCAAAATGTCAAAGCTGGGTTAGAACAGGCCGAAGCTAATTTGAAACAGGCAAAAGCAGATTACGATAGAAATAAAGCGCTTTATGATAAAGGTGTGATTTCAAAAGCTGATTGGGATCGCGCCATCGCTAATTATGAAACAGCTCAAGCTTCGAAAAGTTCGGCATATTACAATGTACAAAGCGCTGCTGCTACGGTTAATGAAGCTAAGGATAATCTCAACAGAACAACAATTTATGCGCCTCGAAGCGGTACGATTTCATTGCTGAGTGTAGAGTTGGGTGAGCGTGTGGTTGGAACGCAACAGATGGCTGGTACAGAGATTATGAGAGTTGCCAACCTTAACAACATGGAAGTGGAAGTGGATGTCAATGAAAATGACATCGTAAAAGTGCAAATTGGTGATTCGACCATTGTTGAGGTTGATGCTTATTTGAAGAAAGAATTTAAAGGAATTGTCACCGAAATTGCCAACTCGGCTGCTGGCACCTTAACAGCAGATCAGGTTACGAACTTCAAGGTCAAAGTCCGAATTTTAGAAACGTCTTATCAGGATTTATTGGAAGGAAAGCCAGAAAACTACTCGCCATTTCGACCTGGTATGACTGCTACAGTTGATATCATTACAGATAGACGAAACAAGACTATTGCGGCTCCAATAAGTGCTATTGTGATAAAAACTGATACGTCTTCAGTAAAGAAAAGCATGACTAAGAATGATGCGGAACAAATAAAGGCTGAAAATGAAGAAAAGTTTGAATGCGTATTCATTAGCAATAACGGTGAAGCTAAATTGAAAGTTGTTGAAACAGGAATTCAGGACGATACCAATATCGAAATTATTTCGGGCTTAAGTGAAGGTGATGAAATCATAACAGGACCTTATAATATAGTTTCCAAAACACTAAAATCTGGAGATAAGATCGAAAAAAAAGGTGTGTCATCTAAGGATGTTGAATCAGATGAATAATAGAACAAGACTTGGTGTTACTATCGTAGTTATGCTGACCTGTGTGTTTGGCTTTGCCCAAGAGAAGCAACTTTGGGCTACATCATATATTGATCAAAAAGCACCAAGTATTGAGACAGTTCAATGGCTAACCGAACAACCCAAAGTTGAAGGGAAGTTTATATTAATTGATTTTTGGGCAACATGGTGTAAACCTTGCAAAAATGGGATTCCTCATATGAATAGCTACGCTGAAAAATTTAAGGAAAATCTTGTTGTTATTGGTATTAGCGCAGAGAATGAAGCTAAAGTAAAAAGCATGAAAACACCTGAAATCAATTACTATAGCGCATTAGATACTAATCGAACTTTGAATACGCTTTATGGTATTCAAGGCATACCACATGTCGTATTAATAGATCCAAAAGGGATTGTGCGATGGGAAGGTTTTCCTGAGCTTCCAGGAGAGGAATTGACTTCAGACGTAATACAAACTATTATGGACTCCTATAAACAATAGTACGATGTCTTTTATTTTATGTTTGGAAACATCGACAACAAATTGTTCGGTAGCACTTTCGAAGGAAGGTAAGGCCCTAGCCTTAAAAGAAGATAACAATGCCAATTATTCACATGCCGAGTCGCTGCATCTATTTATTGATAAGGTCTTAAAGGAAGCAAACGTCGATAAAAAGGAGCTTGATGCCATTGCTATAAGTAAAGGTCCAGGCTCATATACAGGCTTGCGAATTGGTGTTTCCGCTGCCAAAGGATTAAGTTATGCACTTCAAATCCCGTTGATCTCTGTGTCTACATTAAAGGCCTTGGCGCTTCAAGTAATTGTGGAAGAAGGTATGATTGTTCCTATGCTTGACGCGAGACGTTTGGAGGTCTATTCTGCAGTATTTGATAGTTCTCATCACTTGAAGCGTAATATTGAAGCCCAAATTTTGGATGAACATTCTTTCTCAGAATATCTTAAGGAAGAAAAGGTCTATTTTATTGGAAATGGAGTTAAAAAAACAAAAGAAATCATCAAGCATTCAAATGCCGAATATATAGTTGGTAAGTTGCCTTCCGCAGCTCAAATGTGTCAATTGGCGTATGATAAACATAAAATAGGCGACATTGAGGATGTCGCCTATTTTGAGCCTTTTTACTTAAAGGATTTTATTGCATTAAAACCGAAGTCTTAGCCTTCTTTTTGTATTTCTACTTGATGTGGATAAGGAATTTCAATTCCAGCAGCATCCAATGCCTCTTTGGTTTGCTCGGTAACATCAAAGTATACATCCCAATAATGCTCAGCAAGACTCCAAGGTCTTACGGCAAAATTTATAGAACTATCTGCGAGTTCCAAAACTGCGACAACTGGAGCAGGATCTTGGAGGACCTTCGGATGAGATGTTAATACCTTCATCAATACCTCTTTGGTTTGTTTGATATCAGAATCATAACCAACACCAAAAACAAGATCGACACGTCGTGTGCCTTCTGTGGTGTAATTAATAATGTTTCCGTTGGAAAGTGCTGCGTTTGGTATGATAATTTCGCGATTGGAAAGTCCAGTAAGCTTTGTAGTGAAAATTTCAATTTCCTTAACAACACCAAGTTCACCTTGAGCTTCGATTAAATCACCAACTTTAATGGGTTTGAAGATCATTAACAACACACCTCCAGCAAAATTAGCCAAAGACCCTTGTAGCGCAAGTCCGATTGCCAAACCAGCGGCTGCAATTATTGCTGCAAATGATGTGGTTTCTACGCCAACGGTACCTAAAACAACAATGATAAGTACGATTTTTAGAATCCAACCCAAAAGGTTTAAAAGGAATTTTTTAAGACTTGGGTCATAATCTCTTTTATCCATTGTTTTTCTTAAGCCTTTGACTATTGATTTTATAAGCCAAGACCCAATGATCCATATGGCAATAGCAGCCAAGATCTTTGGTCCAAAATCGATAATGAGTTCGTAGCCTTTGTCAATCCATTTTTGTAAATCCATGATAGTGTTTTTAATTATAGCATTTTAATTAGATAGTAATATAAGCAAAAGAACCCGAAAATTTTGATAAAATGTTCGGGCAAGTATAAAATCGTTGTTATGTTTTAGAGGCTATTGAGGTGATTTACCAACTCAATGAGATCTTCCTTTTTTGAGGTCTTAACCTTATGATCCTTTAAATATGCTGAAACTGCTGCTTCGTGATCAGGGAAAAGATTGATCAGGTTTTTTTTCTTTGATGGAATTTTTTGAGCCGTCTTGTTTTTCACAACTACATAAAACTCATCATCAACTCTTTTGAAATGAGCTGGTTTGGTGTCCTGATAACCGCTTTTTGCCTTCTTCCTATCAACAAATTTTTTAGACTCCTTTAGCAGTAAGTTTATTTTCGAATTTGGACTATTGACATGGATGAAATAACCACGCTTTGCAATACCATTGTCATCAATATAGTTTAGCGATTGATAGGTTTTGTCATCTTTGAGGAAAGTGATGGTCACACCCTCAATATTTTTATTGATCGCTTGAATACTGTTTTTGTCAGACTGGACTTCCATTTCATCAGAGACGGCATTATACCTTAAACTAAAGATTTTGTCTTGATCTGCCGAAACTCTCGCTGGAGTAAAGTTGTCGATGATATATGGCGAACCTTGAATTGATTTGTCGCTTCGGTCAATAGCCAAAGAGATGTTTCCTGTGGTTAACGTTTGCGTTTGAACTAAATCTTGAGAAAAAGATGTTGAAGACGCAAACATAATTGCAAATACTAGAGTTAGTGTGGATTTCATATGAATTAGTTTTACTGAAAAGCATCAAATTTAATGCCAAAAGAGAAATTGGATCTTTAGAAAGCGCGTATAAAATAAGCCCTTTAGATTATTTCACTTCAAATGTTAGTTTTACATTGACACGAAATTCAGTGACTTCATCATCTTTTACAATAGCACTTTGATCTTGTACATAAACAGATCTGATATTCTTTACACTTTTGGAAGCTTGCTTTACGGCTTTACGTGTTGCGTCTTCCCAGCTTTTGTCGGAGTTGGATAATACTTCTATAACTTTTAGTACTGCCATTTTTTTGAGTTTTAGGTTAATATCGTTTATATAAATATATGAAGAAAATTTAAGAACTACCCATTGATGGCCTCAACGGTATTAACCTTATCCTTGAGCATTTCCTTGAGCATATTTTCAATACCGTTTTTAAGAGTGAAAGTCGATGAAGGACAGCCACTACATGCGCCTTGCAAAATAACCTTGACCTTTTTTTCCTTTGCATCATAGGATTGAAATTCAATATTGCCTCCATCACTTGCCACTGCGGGTTTTACATATTCTTCCAATATGTTGATTATGTCTTTGGAAACATCATCCTTTTGCTCAAATTGCTCATCTAAATAAAGCTCTGATTTCAGTTTGTCTTTAGGAGCATTCGGACTGATAATTACCTTGCCTTCTTCAATATACGAGCGGATAAATTCTCGTAATTCCATTGTAATGTCGGTCCATTCGGCAACGTCAAATTTTGTAATGGACACAAAGTTTTCATCAATAAAAACACTTTTTACAAATGGGAAATGAAATAACTTTGCTGCCAATGGAGCATAGCCAGCCTCGTCAATTGATTTGAATTCATGAGCTCTAACGGCTAATTTTTTATTGGCTACAAACTTAAGGACACTAGGATTTGGTGTGCTTTCCGAATATACAGTTACTGGGACTTTCTTCTTTTCAATTGTGGAATTAACCACAGTGCCACCTTTGTTGAGGAAATTTTCAATTTGTTCAGCAACTTCATTTTGAACATCGTTCCATTCAACGATGTTAAAGCGCTCAATGGCAATAAAATTACTTGAGATGTAAACCTTTTTTACAAAAGGAAGATAAAACAATTCCTGTGCTAAAGGCGATGGTTTTGCCTCATCAATATTAGAAAACTCATAACTTTCATGTGATGTTATGAATTCATCAACTTCAAACTTTAAAATGGAAGGATTGGAGGTTTCCTTAATGGCTATTGAATAGTTCTTCATTACTTTTTTTTACAAAAATAAACAACTCAATGTTTAAAAAACGTGTTTTAGGAATTTGATAACGATTTATATTTCATGAATTTGTCTAGAATAAAAGCAAAAAAAATGAGTTATATCTATCAAGGATGTTAGGGTTTTTAAGTGTTAAACTGTTATTTTAAAGTCGAATTGCAACGTGTAATTACTTAAATTTTATTAAATTTCGCTCTTATTATAAAAGCTCTAACTATAACTGTGGTTCTGATTTCTGAAACTACTCCTGTTTGTGGTTGTCAATGGTTTTAACTGTTGTCTGTGTTTAATAATAAGTTCAAAACTATTTTAAACAGCTATGAAAAAGCTATACGTATTATTTGCTTTATTGTCCTACATCTCTTTTGCTCAAGATCTAAACATGGAAGATGGCACTTTTATGAGATGCGCACCAGATAAATTTTTCGATTCTGGAGGTTCAGGAGGTAGTTATTCGAGTAACGAAAATTTAGTCACTACGATATGTCCACAAAATGCTGATGAGTTTATCATGTTGGATTTTACAGCATTTAGTACACAGCTCTCAGTAGATGTTATGACGATTTATGATGGTGAGGATACTTCTGCTCCTCTAATAGGAACATACTCAGGTGTTGCTGGTCCTGGAACCGTTCTTGCGTCAGATACCAATTTAAGTGGGTGTATTACCATCCAATTCGTATCTGATGGATCTGGAACAACCACAGGTTGGGAAGCCGATATTACATGCTTGCAACAATGCCAGACTATTTTGGCATCTATCGATATGACAGATCCAGTTCCTAACGTTGCAGGTGTGATTGAAGTTCCTCCTGGAACTACTGTAGATTTTGAAGGTAGCGCAACATTTTCAGATGACGGAACAGGTGCTACTTATAATTGGAACTTTGGTGATGGTGCAACAGATACCGGAACTTCAGTGTCACATTTTTATGGAGCTTCTGGAACCTTCAATGTAACTCTTACCGTAACGGATACCAATCCAACAGGATGTTCAGATATAGCAACAATAACAGTATTAGTACTTGAACCTATAGTGACCATAAATAATGCCGCATATGCCGAATCTTATTATGGTCCAGAGGAATTAATCGAAAATGTCTTGGTTTCTGGTGGATGTTCAGGTGTCGATAATTTTTCGTTTCAAGTCAGCGGGACGCCAAATGCCTTAACAACAAAAAGTTATGGTTATTTTACTAAAGGTGGCGCATCACCTGATTTTCCTTTTGAAGAAGGTATTGTATTGTCTACAGGAAGGGCCTTTCCTGCTGGAAATACACCAAATGGAGGAGCATTGGTGTCTTTTGATAATGGTCAAGCAGGAGATCCTGATTTAGATGCCTTTTTTCTGCCATCCGATCCAAATTTTGATACTAATGATGCAACATTTATAAAGTTTAATTTTGTTCCTACTGCTGATGAAATTAGCTTCAGATATATCATGTTTTCTGAAGAATATGACGGAAGTACAGAATGTAGTTTTGCTGATAGCTTTGCTTTCCTCCTGAGGGAAGTTGGAACAACAACATACCAAAACCTTGCCGTTTTACCAGATGGAACTCCAGTAAGTGTTACCAATATAAATAATTCAGGGACTTGTACTGATAATCCTGAATATTTTGAAGGTTATCTGTTAAATGATACTAATTATGGTGGTAGAACGGTTGTGCTAACAGCTTCGGCTAATGTCACGCCAAATACAACATATGAAATCAAATTGGTGGTTGCCGATGAAGGTGATTCGATATGGGATTCAGCTATTTTTCTTGAAGCAGGAAGCTTTAATTTGGGAGGAGAATTAGGCGATGATATTACCATCGCAGCAGGTACAGCCCAGTGTGAAGGTGAAACGGTTACTTTGAATACAGAAGCGCCTACTGCAACGCACACATGGTTTTTTAATGGTGTAGAGATTTCAGGCGAAACGTCCTCAACTCTCGATATTACAGAAGAAGGAATGTATTCTGTTGATGTTGTTTTCGCTCCTGGATGTGAGTCATCAGATTCAATAGAAGTTGAGTTTAAACCTAGTCCTATTGCCAATCCGGCTTTAGATTTAAGCATTTGTAGTTTGACAGGTGTAGGAGAGTTTGATTTAACAGAGAATGACACTGAAGTTTTAGGCGCTCAAGATCCAGATGATTTTGTAATCACTTATCATCCCACCCAAGAAGATGCTGATGATAATACAAATCCACTTGCAAGCCCTTATACCAATACCTCCAATCCACAAACGATTTATGTTAGAATTGCTGAAAACTCCCAAGAGTGCTATTCTACAACAACATTTGAATTGATATTTAGTCAATTGGAGATAAATCCAGTTACGGTATTTCAAGTATGTGATGATGATACAGATGGATTTGCCATGTTTGACTTAAATCAGAAAAATGATGAGGTGATAGGAGGCCTTGATCCGACAACCGTGAATGTATCTTATTATGCAAATCAAGCAGACGCTGATGCAGGTACAAATCCATTATCCATACCGTTTACTAATACAGTTGTAGATAATCAAACCATTTACATACGTTTAGAGTCAAATGTTGAATCTACGTGTTACAATACAACTACCTTAGATCTTGAGGTTGTTGCAAACCCTATTGCAAATACAGTTACGCCATTAGAGGTCTGTGATGATGACAATGATGGTTTTGCTGGTTTCGACTTAACTTTAAGAGATGCACAAGTTGTTGGCCCTCAAACAGGAATGGTAGTCACCTACCATGAAACGCAAAGTGATGCCAACAACGGTGTAAACGTTTTGCCGATACCATACAATAATATTGTGGCGAACGTTCAGACCGTTTATATTAGAGTTGAGAGTGGCTCTTCTGGTTGCTATGCTACTGAAGAACTTACGCTTTTGGTAAATCCGTTACCAAATACGGTTACTGTTACTGATTATGAGTTGTGTGATTATAATATGCCAGGAGACGAGGTTGAAGCATTTGATCTAACTGTCAAGGATTCTGAAATAATTAATGGGCAAGCCATGGTATCGGTTAGTTATTATGAAAGTTTGATGGATGCTCAAGCATTAATTAATCCTTTGACAAGTCCATATAATAATTTAAGTAACCCTCAAACTATATTTTATGCTTTGGTGAGTAATAATACTGGTTGTATTGCTACAGGAAATTTCGATCTGATTGTAAATCCTTTACCTGTTATCATTGATCCCACGCCATTGGAGGTTTGTGACGACGGTGTTCCGGACGGTTTGACTGCTATAGACCTAACGATAAAGAACGGTGAGGTCACTGGCGGCGACACGACCTATTCCGTGAGCTACCATTTGACCCAGTTTGATGCTGACAATGCCCTTGGCCCGTTGCCTATACCCTATACGAACACAGTTAACGGCCAGGTTGTATATGTAAGGGCCCAGGACATTGTCACTGGCTGTTACGCTACCACGACCCTTGAGCTAATAGTTGAGCAGGCACCAGTTGCTAACACTCCGGTTCCATTGGAGTACTGTGATGCCGACAGTGACGGT
>JAUIMB010000027.1 GCA_030432635.1 Bacteroidia bacterium
AGTATGTAATTGTGCAGCTAAAGAATCAGCATACGCTTTAGTTTTAACAAAAATCAAACATTGAGCAGGTTTAAACTTACGCAATAAATTAACAACAACAGAATCCTTATCTTCATCACATCGTACATAATATTGTTCTAAACCAATATTACGTTTTTTAACTTCAAAAACTTTAGGATCTTCCAAATAATGATATACCAGATGCTGAATCTTTTCTCCAAAAGTTGCTGAACAAAATATAACTTTAGTATCTCCAGGAATACGTGTAAAAAGATAATGTACATCATCTAAAAAACCAACCTTTAACATCTCATCAAACTCATCAATAACAAAATTTTTCAAAACTCCCAACTTTATTGCTTTACTATTAACATACTTAATAATACGTCCAGGAGTAGCAACAATAATCTGAGCGCCACGTTTAACCTGACGTGCTTGTTCGGTAATGCTTGCTCCACCATAAATGGCAGTGACATTAAGGCCTTTACAATACTTTCCGTAAAGCTTTAGCTCGTTAGCGATTTGCAAACAAAGTTCTCGGGTAGGTGATAGGATCAACCCTTGGGTTGTGCGACTATCAATATTGATTTTTTGCAGCATAGGAAATCCGAATGCCGCAGTTTTGCCCGTTCCAGTTTGTGCCAAAGCTACTAAATCGGAATCTTCGTTTAATAAAATTGGAATGGCCTTTTGTTGAACATCACTAGGTGTTTCAAATCCTAAATCGGTAATAGCAGTTAATAGGTCTTCATTGAGACCGAGTTCTAAGAATGTGCTCATGCGTTTTTTTGTATGCGATTATGTTGTTTGGTGTTACAACTGAGAAGTGAATCGACATAGCCATTTCCGAAATTACGGAAACCCTCAAACTTCTTGGTAACACATCCTCACTCTGAGGAGTCCATTTTTCCGAATCCACGGAATTCGTGTACCTTAATTACTTTAGTAAACGAAGCTGCAAAGATAGGCTTTAATTTGGATTGACCAACAGAATGTTTTTAGTCTAATTAAAGCAGTGGCATTACCAATACCTGAGTGCTTTTCCATGGTCTAGGAATTCCTTTAAGGACTCCTTAAGAAGAAAATCCCATCCATTGCGGAAATTATCTTGACTTAAATCTGGATGTGTAAAGGTTTCAAGGCCTTCGTGAGTTAATTTTAATTTTGCGCTTTCACCAAGATCATTTAGCTCGAAGGTCACCAACGAGCTTCCTTGGTGCCCTTTGTATGCCCAAGAATAGCTTAGTTTTTTAAAAGGGATGACTTCCAGAACTTCACATATATGGCTATAGCGTTTGCCCTTTTCTCCACCTTCAAACTGAAACTTAAAACCTACTTCAGCCTTAAAATCTGAGATGTCAAAATACCATTTCTTCATTAATTCTGTTTCGGTTAAAGCGCGCCATAAGGATTTGCCTGATGCATTGAATTCTTGCTCTAGAGTGATCATAGCTGTCGCATTTATGTTCGTTTGATTTGAATTAAGACTCGATTAACAATATGACATTGTTTGCATAAATTAAGTTTGGCCATTCCCTATTGTAAAAAAGAACTCCTTACAAGATACATAGATTAAATTAAACAAAACACATCATGTATAACGATCTATTTCTTACATTGCAAGTCTAAACATATCTAAAGCAAATGAAAAAAGTAATGATGGCCATGCTCTTGTGTGTATTGGCATTTAATGTTCAGGCTCAAGAGTCAACAACAAAAGCTTCCACTACGGAAAGTGAGCAAGCAGAAAATGATAAACAAAATAAAATGCAGCGCATGATGGAACTCATGAGCAAAAAAATTGAAATGGATGTCAATACGGAATTATTTGTATCTCAAGGTGCAAATAGTTATGTTTCAGAAGATCCTAAGGCTGTAATTATGGCCATGATGGTTCCAGAATCCTATGAGACCTCCAAAACGAAAATGGAAAATGATGCAGGCGGCAATTTGACCATTACTGAAAAGGGAGAGAAGGAAATGAATGGTGTCACAGTATTGTACATGAAGGGAACAACAGATTCTGAAGGATCCACCTTGCATGCTGAAATGTATTGTATGGAAATTGACGAAGAAACATGTTTGATGTTTGTAGGAATGGCTGACGCCAAAGCAGATTCAAAATATACTGAAGCCATTAAGAAGGCTGCAAACTCTGTAATAAAGACACAATAAATACTGAACTCTACTTGCTTGTCTAGCTCCTTAAAAATGGTTCAAGAATGCCATGAGTTGTTTTATGGCTTTTCCGCGATGGCCAATGGTGTTTTTTAAGTCCAGTGACATTTCGGCAAAGGTTTGATTATGGCCTAGAGGTTTAAAAATTGGATCGTATCCAAAACCCTTATTTCCTGTTTTTTTCAACATGATCTCACCTTTGCACAAACCAGTAAAAGTCTTTATGTCTCCATTCAAGTGAAGTGCAATTACTGTTTTGAATTGTGCGTTCCGATTGGGTTTTTCGGATAGATTTTTCAATAACAGATCCATGTTGTCATGGGCATTGCGTTGTTCGCCAGCATAACGTGCCGAAAAAACACCTGGCTCATTATTTAGGGCTTCTACTTCCAATCCAGTGTCATCAGCAAAACAATTGTAACCGTAATGTGTTTTGATATATTCAGCTTTTTGAATAGCATTGCCTTCAATTGTAGTTTGTGTTTCTGGGACATCCTCAAAACACCCAATATCCTTAAGGCTCAGGAGTTTGATGTGTTGAGGGACTAGGGTTTGTACTTCCTTAAGCTTATTTAAGTTATTAGTTGCAAAAACGAGATTCATATTGATAGGTTGTGACTTCAAATGTAGATATTTTTTCTTCGATTTGTTTACTGAATATGCTTTCTTGAATTTGATTATCTTGAACCTTGAAATTTCAACCCATTATCATGCTCACAAAAATTGGATCTAAGTTTACTGATCTTTTTCAAAAATATATGCCAAGTGCCTTTGTGTTTGCACTCATATTAACTTTGGTTGCCGCAATAAGTGCCTTTGTATTTGTTGGTTCGTCACCAGAAGCGATTCTATCGGCTTGGTACAATGGTTTTTTTGATCTCCTTAGTTTTGGAATGCAAATTGTCCTAATAATTGTTACAGGCTATAGCATCGCATTGTCGCCAACAATTAAGAAAGGTATTGATAAATTGACCATCTACATCAAGACACCAATTCAGGTGTATTTTTTTGTCATTGCTATTGGGACCTTGTTGTGTTTAGTGAGTTTTGGTTGGATTGTCATAACCTGTGTGTTGGCAAGAGAGTTGGCAATGCGCGTAAAAGGCGTGAATTATCCTTTTTTGATTGCTTGTACGTATTTCTCTTTTGGAGGTTGGGTGAGCGGACTGTCAAGTTCGATACCTTTATTGTTAAATACTGAAGACAATTTTTTGATCAAGGCTGGTGTTTTGGATGCCACAATTGATACATCTTTTACCTTGGGATCCATCCTGAATCTGTCGATGATCGTTTTGTTTGTTTTAGTGGCTCCAGTGTTGTTCTTAATGTTTATACCGAAGCAGACAGAAGGCAAGGAGCTCAAGGATATGCTTAAATCTTCGAATCAAGCCAAGGAAACATCCATAAAAGATGAAGCAGATAGTTTTAAACTTCCAATCAAGGCAATTTCTGATACCCTTAATAATACTGTGCTTTTGCCAATATTAGTGGTCACTATGGGATTTTCATTTATTGTTTTACATTTTAAAAACAATGGTTTTGATCTTAATTTCAATATTATGATTTTCATCTTTTTGATGATTGGATTGCTCTTGCATAAAACACCAATGCGTTATAGTATTGCGATGCAGCGAGCCAGTAGCAATATTTCTGGAATCTTGTTTCAATATCCATTTTATGCTGGGATTATGGGTATTATGCTTTACACTGATGTTGGTAAAAACCTGGCGGAAGGCTTGATTTCTGTAATGACCATAGATACATATCCTTTTTTTGCATACATGACTGGAGGCATCGTGAATTTTGCAATTCCTTCCGCTGGTGGCGAATTTGCAGTTGTGGGTCCAAGTATCATCGAAGCTGTAAAAGGTATAGGTGTAGGTTTGCCTCAAGCGGAAATCACCGAAATGATTTCAAGAGCATCATTGGCTGTGGCATATGGTGAAAGCCTGAGCAATATGTTGCAACCGTTTTTTATCTTATTGGTTTTGCCTGTAATGGGAGCAGGAGTAAAATTACAGGCTAGAGATATAATGGGTTATTTGGTGTTGCCTTTCATGATATTTTTTATACTTCAAGCTCTTATGGTGCTCTATATTCCTATATGAAATTTTGACTTGGGTTTTTAGCAATACTTTAGTGGTTTTTCCTCTGAAATCATCTCAAATTTTCGTAAATTTATTGTAAAGAAATTAACCTAAAAACAAGAACGATTATGGATGTGACTTTCAGATATGTAGATGTGGATATCAGTGAAACCCTAAACGAATTTACAAGAGAGAAATTAAGCAAATTATTCAATAGGTATGAATTTTTGATCAGTGCTGCTGTTCGATTTAAGAAAGATGAGAATAGCCATACCAAAGGAAAAATTTGTGATATAGAACTTAGTCTTCCTGGACCACGAATTTTTGCAACTTCAGATGAACATAATTATGAAGTGTCTGTAAGACAAACCATTAACGACCTAGAACGTCAATTAAAAAAGCGTAAGCAAATTTACAAGACACATTAATTCGGACTTTTGATATAGTTCTTTAAAGGCACCACTTTGTTTATAGGAAAGGATAAGCTTTCATTGAATGGATAGTAAGCACAACAGCTTATTGGTGGTGGTATGGCTCGTTGCGAAGAATGGTGAACCCACGATATAACTGTTCGATCACGAACAAGCGAATCATCTGATGTGAAAAGGTCATTTTTGAGAATGAAAGTTTTGCTGTTGCCTTTTGGTATACCTCAGGCGAAAAGCCGTATGGACCACCAATGACAAAAACCAGTTGCTTGATGCCAGAATTCATGTGCTTTTGTAAGTATTCGGAAAAACCAACAGAGTCCATTTGTTTACCATTTTCATCCAAAAGTACCACAGCATCCGATGCGCTTAGTTTTGACAATAAAAGTTCGCCTTCCTTTTGTTTTTGTTGGTCTTCACTGAGATGCTTGGTTTTTTTGAGATCAGGAATAATCTCAAATTGAAATTTGATATAAAACCCAAGCCGCTTTTGATATTCGGCAATTAAAGCCTGAAGGTTTTTGTCGTCTGTTTTGCCTATGGCAAGGAGTTTAATGGTCATGCTTCAAAGTTAGACTTTTTTAGAAAGTACTACTGAAACTTTAGGGTCTTATTTGTATTATTCTATTAGCAATTCCTATTTTTACCTTAAATATTTTAATTATGATTTCTAAAGCGCAATTTGACAAAGAAGTACAGTTGATCATTAGCAATGCCATTCGGGAAGATGTAGGTGATGGTGACCATAGTTCATTAGCTTGCATTCCTGAGTCAGCACAGGGTAAGGCAAAGCTGTTGGTAAAGGATGAAGGTGTTATCGCAGGAGTTGATTTTGCTAAGCAAGTATTTGCATATGTGGATGATAGAATGACGGTTGAAACTTTAATTGAGGATGGTAGCCAAGTTAAATATGGTGATATCGTGTTTTATGTCGAAGGTGCATCCCAGTCTATTTTAAAGGCTGAACGATTGGTACTCAATGCTATGCAGCGTATGAGTGCAATAGCAACTAAAACTAAACGTTTTGTGGATTTATTGGAAGGTACTGGCACCAAGATATTGGACACTAGAAAAACGACACCAGGACTTCGGGCATTAGAAAAGTGGGCTGTAAAGATTGGAGGTGGTGAAAACCATAGGTTCGCGCTTTACGATATGATCATGCTAAAGGACAATCATATTGATTTCTCAGGTGGAATTACCAAGGCCATCAACAAAACGAAAAACTATCTCAAGGATACAGGTCGCGACCTCAAAATTATTGTTGAGGCGCGAAATCTTGACGAAATCAAGGAAATATTAGAATCTGAAGGTGTATATCGTATCTTAATTGATAACTTCAATTATGAAGATACACGAAAAGCGGTTTCACTTATTGGCGATCGATGTTTGACCGAATCTTCAGGAGGAATCAATGAGAAAACCGTAAGACACTATGCAGAATGTGGAGTGGATTACATTTCTTCAGGTGCGCTCACACATTCGGTTTATAACATGGATTTAAGTCTGAAAGCTGTTTAACCTAGTATTGTTGAAAGTAGTCATTTTCAAGTGAGGAACCTTTCATAATGGATTTTCGGCTATTTCTGTCGTAATCCACGGTTTAAACTTTTAAATCCGCAAACAAAAAAAGCATAGATGTCCAAAGCTATTGAAGATAAACTCGATAAGATACCTGTTATCAATCTGGTTGTGCGATTTTTTAAGGAAATCAGACTGCCTGGATTTGAAGGTTTATCAGTTTATGATCTTTTGGAGTTATATGTATTAGGAATTGTAAAAGGAGCTTTGACAACAAGGGCAAGTGCCATAGCCTTCAGTTTTTTTACAGCAATTTTTCCGTTTTTATTGTTTGTGATTATCCTAATTCCTTATATACCAATTGATTCATTTGAAACAGAATTTTTAGATTTTCTGAATTCTTTTTTGCCACCACAAACTTCAGATTTTTTCTTTTCAAATATCTTCGACAATATAAGTGGTCGAGGAGGAGCTGGCTTAATTTCCTCGGTATTTTTGCTGTCAATCATCCTTATGGCCAATGGTGTCAATGCAGTTTTTTCGGGTTTTGAGCATTCCTATCATGAACAGTTGACTCGAAATGTCTTTCATCAGTATATGTACGCTTTGGGTATCGCCTTGATTTTGGCATTCTTGTTATTATTAACCGTTGCTATATTCGGGTATTTTCAATTGTACATAATCGAGCCATTGTATGAGCAAATCAAAGGTGAGATCGTGACTGAAAGCAATTCGGGAATTGGCTGGATTATTTTTGCGAAGTATATGTTTTTTGTCGTGATGGTTTATTTGGCGACGGCAACCCTATACTATTTTGGAACTAAGGAAGGTCGTAATACAAGATTCTTCTCGGTTGGTGCATTGTTAACTACACTATTGATTATGTTGACTTCTTTTCTGTTTGGTGTGTATATAAACAATTTTTCGCAGTACAATGAGTTATATGGCTCTATAGGAGCATTACTCATTTTATTGTTGTATTTGTGGCTTAATTCCAATATCTTGTTATTGGGTTATGAACTTAATGCTTCTTTGCATTATTTGCGTAAACATCCTATGAATCGAAAAAGCAATGATGATTAAAAAAACGTTCATAGTAGGACTGTTATGTTTGACCACAATGAATTTGTGGTCCCAAGACATTTTGGGTAAATGGAAAACTGTTGATGATGAATCGGGTGAAGAAAAATCCATTGTTGAAATCTATGAGGAAAACGGTAAAATCTACGGAAAGATTATTGAGATTTTCAATCCTGAAAAGCGCGATGCACTATGTGATGCTTGTGAAGGGGAAGATCACAATAAACCTGTCTTAGGGTTGAAAATTATAAGGGATATGGTAAAAGTAGGAAACACTTACAAGCAAGGTACAATTACCAATCCCGAAGATGGCAAAATGTATGATTGCCGACTGCAATTGGATAATGATCTTGATCGATTGCAGGTTAGAGGGTATGTGGCGGTTTTCTATCGAACCCAGTATTGGCTGCGTGCGAATTAGAAAAATGGAACATCTTTTTCTCGCCATACCATCTTCTTTTTTTAGTCCGATTTTTAAGCGCTTTATCGAATAAAATACTTTTCCGGTTTCGGTATGATTAGATTTAAGTAAATCATCTAATGCCTGCCGTCATGACCAATCGTTATTCCTTTTTTCTTATCACATTTGTATTCATTCCTTGTTTTGCGGTTGCGCAGAACTTAACCGAAAGTATCAACACTATTGCTACTCACCTCAAAACGGTAGAAGCTTCAAAGGTTCAATTTGTACAAGAACTCAAGACCATTTCATCAGAATATGTCATTGTAACGGTCACTAAGGTAGATTCAAAAGGTGGTACGGATAAGGTTGATTATGAATTTAGTTTTTCGGATGTCAATAAGAATACTGTAAAGACAGTCACTAAAAAAGACATTATCCAAGTGCAATTGTTCATTAAGGGCAAGCAAAAACTCATCAAAAAATCTGAAGATGAAGGGAAAAAGGTGAGTTATGTTGACGAGCTTTTTCTTTATGCCAAAGATATCAACAATGGAAGGGATTTAGTGGAATCCATAAAGGAAACAATTCCGTTGAATGAGGATATGGAAAAGAATAAGTTGTCACTTTCCACCTATAACGAGTGTTTGGAATGGCTGATGAAAAACGTTACCAATGTTAATTATCTAAAGAAGCAGTATACACAAAGTGTATCGACTGACAATACTAAAAATGGTCATGCTAAACTGGAAACCATCGAAAACGCTAAAGGCAAATCGGTGAGCAGTACCTATGAGTTCAATTTTGCCATGCTCAATCCGAACAGTGTGAATTTTAATATTCGAGGTGACGAATTTTCCATTGAAGTCGAAAACGAAAGAAAGATCAAAAGTATCAAAAGCCATGAAAACAATGTTCAGCAAAACTTTACGGATCATTTAAGGTTTTATGCTTCAAGCATCGAAAATGGAAAGGACATTCGTAAGGTGTTGAAGGCCATCATTCCTCTGGCAGAAAAGGCATTTTTGAAGAGCATGCCAAACATTTCGAAAAAATCCAACGCAATGGATTACCTCAATTCCAAATTGGCTAGTATTTCTGCTAAGGACAAAGGGATTTCCCAAGCCTTATCAGATGATTGCATTACAAATTTCAATCAAAAAATCTCAACGGCAAAAGCAGAAGAGCGTCACGAATATGTGTTCAATTTCATTGATATTAATAGCAATAACATAAATTATGATTCACAATATGATCTCCTTTTTGTAACATTGAGCACCAATCGAAAAAACAAGTACATCAAGCATATTGAAAATGGAGCGCTCAAGGATTATACCTATCACCTAAGAATTTATGTCAATTCTATTGAAGAAGCCATGATTGCAGAAGAAGCCTTGAAAACCATTATTTCTGAATGTAAGGCGTCAGAAAAAACCTATGATGGTCTTTCAGTAAAGACTTGTATGGACAAACTTTCAGAGCACGTTGGTGTTGTACAGGTAAATTCGGACAATTATGATCAATCCATTGAAGTTGTTGATGAAGCGGCTAATATTGTAAAATTCACGAAAATTTTTTCCGATACTAAGAAAAGTGATGAACAGGTATTTGAATTCGGCATGAACGATATCAATCCAATGAGTATTATGATGGAGACCAATGGCAACCATGTGGTGGTTGAAATGACTACCAAACGCCTTGAAAAAATCATAAAAACCTATAAAAACGGTGATATAAAAAGCTATGGAAATAAAATTATCATAGAGGCCTCAACGATTGAAAATGCTCGGGAAATTGTCAATTTACTACGAGTCGCAGCTAAAGGTTGATATTATAGCATACCGAAAAGTTGTGTGTAACTTATTTGAAAAGTTTTAGAAAATCCTCTTTCTTTCTAGTGGATACATCTATAGTGGTATTATTAGACATGGTCACATAACCACCTTTGCCTTTGGTGTATTTCTTAACATGGTCGACATTGACCAAATACGAATTGTGAACTCTAAAGAAGTTAACGTCCTTTAAAAGCTCTTCATAAAAGCGTATACCTTTAGAGACCAGGTACTTGTTGTCTTTGGTATGAATATGTGTGTAGCTCGTGTCGGCTTCACAATGAATAATATCCCTTATTTCAATAATTTCAAAACCATCTGTAGTTGGTATTCTAATCGTTTTTTTCTGATCCTCTTTTTTCAGGTTGCTCAAGAGCATTTTTATCTGTATTTCGGTGTCTGTTGAGGTAACTCTTTTGTTTAAGCGTTCCATGGCTCCAACAAAATCGTCTTGATCGATGGGCTTTAGGAGATAATCCATGGCACTATACTTAAAGGCTTTTATCGCATAATCATTAAATGCAGTGGTGAAGATTAGATTGAAATCGTAGTCGCCTAGTTGTTCCAAATAGTCAAATCCGGTTTTATCATGAATTTCAATATCGAGAAATACGAGGTCAGGATTAAGTTCGTTGGTTCGTTTGATCGCATCGTCCACCGTTTGACAGGTTGCAATAACCTCAATATTGGTATCATAATTTGAGATTAGTTTTAAAACACGGTCAATGCAATGCTGTTCGTCATCAACGATAATGGCTCTTATCATATTAATAGGCTAAGGTTAGTGGTAATGAGATTTCTACTAATGTTCCGTCGGTTTTATCAAATATTTTTAGATGTCCTTGGGCGTTTTTCTTTTTGTTAATTATTTCCAAACGGGTTTTGGTTATAGAAACACCTAAAGATTGTTTGTTTTTTTTGCCTTGGATTTCAGAAGATTTTTTTCGCCCAATACCATTGTCTTCAACAGTACAGGTGAGCATTTCACTTTTTTTATGAAACCCTATTTTAAGGTGTCCGTTTGTCTTGTTGTCGGAAAACCCATGAATGATACTATTTTCCACAAAGGGTTGGAGTATCATTGGAGGTACTAGAGTATTTTCTGGATCAATAGCTTTATCTATGTAGAAGCTGTATTTAAAATTATGTTTAGCACGTTTATTTTCAATGTCCATATAGGTTTTTAAAATTTGAATGTCGTCCTCCAATAAAATTTCATTTTCAGAAGATTTTTCCAAGGTTTCACGCATAAGTTTAGAAAACTTGATAAGGTAATCTGAAGCACTTTGGGTATCGTTTTTTGCAATGTAATCGTTAATGGAATTCAGTGAATTGAAGATAAAATGCGGATTCATTTGTGCGCGAAGAGCCTTTAGTTCGGTTTCGGAAACTTTTTGGTTAAAGGTAGCCTCTTTAGCTTTTGCATTGGCTTCTTGTTTACGCTTATACATTGCAAAACCAATAATGGAGGCTAAGATGACACCACTTCCACCGACAATACTTGTGTTTTTGATGAACTTTTGTTTTTCGATTTCAGCTTCATTGACAGCTTGTTCTTTGTCGTGTTTTGCTGTTAATGTTGCTGTCTCTTTTTCATATTTGTATTTGGCTTCAAGCTTAGCAATTTCCTCCTTTTTTTCTATTGATAGAAAGCTGTCTTTTAACTTTTCAGCTTCTTTTTGATTGAAATATGCAGTTTTATAATCATTAAGTTCAGAATTTACAATGGCCAAGTATGCTAGAGCATTTGCTTTGCGATCCAAGCTTTCGCTATGTTCAACATAATTGAGAGCGCTCTCAAAATTAGATTTAGCATCCAATACTTGGGCTTTGGTTCGGTTGGGATTCTCTATCAAAGCAGAGCCTATACTTTCATAAACAATAGATAGGCTATGAGTATTGTTTAACTCTTCAAAAAGCCGTTTAGCTTTGTTGAGTTCAGTAAGTGCATTAGTGTATTTTTTTAAACTAATATAAGTGATGCCAATATTAGAATGCGCACTTGCAATACCATTTAGGTTTTTGATTTGTGTCATGATTTCAAGGGACTTTTGGTAGTGCTCAAGTGCTTTGTCGTATTGTTCTAAATTGTCGTAAAGCGTGCCAATGCTATTGAGCGTGTTAGCTTGCCCAAACAGATTTCCTATTTTTTTATTAATGTCAAGACTATTCTCATAGTACTTTAAAGAGAGATCGTAATTTTTTAATTTAGAATACAGGATACCTATGTTGCTCATTATGGCAGCATATCTATTATTCTGTGTATTGTTCAAGGCTTCAAATATTTTTGCAGCTTCTAAATAAGTAGTAAGCGATTCTGGATATAATGAGCGATACATTTGGTTAATCCCTATGCTGTTAAGAACAACACCCATTAAAAAACTGTCTTTTTCGCGTTCAAAAATCTCATAGGCTTTGAGATTACAAGCATTGGCTTCTTCAAATTTAGATTGCCCAGAATAAATTAGACCTTTATTAAAAGTGGTTCGTCCCAAGTCATTCCAGGATTCCAATTCAGATTGAATTGCAATAGCCTCGTCATACATCAACATTGCTAGAGAATCCTTGGACAATGAATGATAATTCTGGGCCTTGTTCTTGTATGCTACGGCTAGTCTTTCCTTGTTGTCCAGTTTCTTGGCTAATGCGATGGCCTTGTCAGACATTTCCAAACCTTTTTCAGGATCGATAAGGTGGTAATGAAACGCAAGATCACTTAGTGTTTTCAAGCGTGGGATATCTGCAGTGTTTTGTTGTTCTAAGACAAGATGTAAGGAATCTATTGTTTTTTGTTGTGAAGAACAAAGAGAAGAAGTGCATACAAACAATACATAAAATATATACTTCATGTGAGGGTTGAAATTATTCAGTTGTTAATTAATAGCTGATTAAAAATAGCTCAAAATTTATACAGAGACAATTATTTACACGAAAATAAACTCAAAGGGCGCAGTTATGAATTTTAGGTTGAAAAACCAAGGTCATTAAACTAGATTTGATGCAGTTTAATGCTATTAGTTAATTTTTAAAATCAAGACAAATGAAAACAAGAACTTTACTTTTTAACGCAGTTATATGTGCTGCCTTATGTTTTACTGCAATGATAGAGGCTCAGACTATTTGGCGAGTAAACAATCAGTCCAATTACGATGGAGTTACCCTTTTTGGGGATGATTATGGTGGGACACCAAGTTTTCCTGTATTTAAGGAAATTAACGAAGCCGTGCAATATGCAAGCGTTATGGATGGTGATACCTTACATGTTGAGGGTTCGCCTACATTGTACAGTAGTGCAACGATCAACAAGCAATTAACTATAATAGGTCCTGGCTATTTTTTAACAGAAAACGAGAATGTTTCTAATGATACCTACGAAGCTGAAATTTTGTCAATTACTTTTGGTGCTGGTTCAGAATTCTCTCAAATTATAGGTATGAATATTGCATCTAGTAGCTCTTCTACCTCAGGAAGAATTAATGTCAATGCTAATGGTGTTACTATAAAAAGATGCTTTATTTCAAGGGAAATAAATTTTACTTCTGGTTTAAACGATGTCTACATACTTCAGAATTTTTTTCCAGATAGTAATAGCGATAATGCCTTTCGTATAAGTAGCTCTTCAACTTTTGTTGCACCTATGGAAGTTGTGTTCAATAATAACATTTGTAAAAAGAAATTATTATGGTCAGATGGCGATGGAGTTGCAGAAATAATGGAGTGCAACAACAATGTGTTTGACAGTCCAGCCACAGGTGAGCTCAATTTACAGTTCAACACTGGGTCTTTTCAAAATAATATTGTCAAAACACCTGGTGCAGCCGCTAACATAAATAGTGGTACAAACCAAAATGTACAGTACAACACCGTATCAAACAACGGTTTGTTTTCAGGAACAACCGGTAACCTTTGGGTGCCTAACATGAATGACCTCTTTGTAGAAAATGGTACATCAGATGGTGTTTACCAATTACAAGAAGGTGTCACAAGTAACGTTCCTGGAAGTGACGGAGCCGATCGAGGTGCTTTTGGAGGTGTGGCAGTGACCAATCGCTATAATCTTTCTGGTTTGGGCGCAATACCAGTAG
>JAUIMB010000032.1 GCA_030432635.1 Bacteroidia bacterium
CTCATTTACCTGAAATATCCAAAACACAAATTACCCTTACCAATAATGGTACTTCGGTTAGAACCATCAATTTGTGGGGAGCCAATATGGGTACTTCTATCAGTAAACCATTGCCCGGAGATGTTCAAGATCATGATGTGAATCAAGAGATACAAACAGGCGTACACCCTCAAAATGTAGGCTTCAATTCGTTCAATGGCTTACTGTATGTAGTCAATCAGTTGAGTGATAGTGTTACTATCATGGATACATCAGGGGCAATTGCAAAAACCGTTGCTTTGGGTAGTTTTTATCCCGGATTTGTTTCTCCGGTGGATGTTGCTTTCAACCCTTCCAATGGGGAAGCATGGGTAGTTTGTTCGGTTGAGAATACAGTTAAAATACTGGATGCTACACATAACATCATTCAAACTATTCCGGTAGGTAATCGACCAACTTCCATTGCCTTCAATCCTGAAAATAGCTGTTTTTATGTGAGTAATTTATTGGATGATACGCTTTCCAAAATTGACAGCTCTACCTACAATGTAGTGGCAACTTTAAATACTGGAGAAGATCCAAGAACAGTTTCGGTGTGGAATCAGCAAGGAACAGTTTGGGTAAGTAATTCAATTTCAGATTCAGTGAGTGTATTTGATGCGGCCGATAATCTGTTAAGTGAAATAAATGCCACAGGAGATTATCCAACGGAGTTTACCGCTACTACAAGTAGCTTGTTTTTAATCGCCAAGAACAGCAATGAATTACTGGAGCTCAATCCACAAACACAAAACATCGAAAACACTTATCCGTTAGGGTTTCAACCGAGTGGAATCATCTATAATCCGGTTAATGGATTTTTATACGTGTTGAGCAGTCAAACAGGCTTAACCTATATCTATTCCACAACTGGAACACTTTCAGAAACTTTGTCGCTCAACAATGCACCGAATATTGGTATAGCTGTCTTACCGAGCGGTGAAGTGTTTACGACCAATACAAGTGGTGGCAACCTTGCTTTTATCGGTTTTTCCGAAAGTAGTAGCGACATCACCATAAATGAAAGTTATCCTGAAAAACGAGCGGAATTTCAGTTCAAACCTGCTTTGGTGAAGCATGCCAAGTTTGTGTTTTCAGATGAAAACCGAGCAAGTGGCTTAAAACTCATTCACCAAAGTCCAACAGGAAAACAACACGTTACCCCGATTTCATTCAACAATTACAAAAGTCCACAGAACTACCTCGATGTAGCGGAAGTAACAGCCGTTCGTGGTGATGTGATTGATGGAAAATCGACATGGGAGTTTAAGATAGCTCCCGGACAGACTATTACGATTTTGGTCTTTTACAAACAGCTTCAATTCAAATATTTAATACCAACAATTAAAATTTAAAACAATGGGAAAATTAAATTATCTGGTCATTCACTGTACAGCAAGTCCTGAAGGCAAAGAGCTTACTAAGGACGATATTATTCGCATGCATACCAACCCAAAACATTTGGGAGGAAGAGGTTGGAACCGTCCGGGATATTCGGACATCGTGTACCTCGATGGAGAGCTTGTAAACATTATACCATTCAACCAAGATGACCAAGTAGATCCATGGGAAATATCCAATGGAGTGCGTGGTATCAATGGTAATTCAAGGCATGTGGTGTATGTAGGCGGTGTTGATGAAAGCGGTGAAAAGCCGAAAGACACAAGGACTAAAGAGCAAAAAGGCACTTTGGAAACCTATGTAAAGTTCATGGTATTACGCCATCCTCACATTCAGGTTTTAGGTCATAATCAAGCTCCCGGAGCAAGCAAAGCTTGTCCAAGTTTTGATGTTCCTAAGTGGTTGGAAAGCATCGGTATTTCAGAAGCAAACATTTACAAAGAAGAAGACTAATGAGAACGGTAATCACATTGGCAATAGGCTTTTGGCTAGGCAGACAAATCTACATCAAGTACGACAAGCAGACGGCTCTTAAAAAGGAAGAGCAAATTAAAAATCGCTTGAAGTCCTTTTTGGAAGATAATGGCTTAACCAAAAGCGAAGTGAAAGAAACCACGGAAGAAATTATAGGCATATAAATCAGTTATTATGGTAGGAGCAGTTGCAGGAGCAAAAGCCGTTGAAGGCTTATCACAAAACAAGGCTACCCCTTACATTATTGGGGGAATTATCCTCGTGGGTATTGGTATTACTTACTTTGGTGTGATACGTCCGATTCTTTGCAAAACAGGAATAGCTGACTGTAAAAGCAGCAAAAAGATTCGGGACATTATGAGCTACAAAGGCTTTGATCCGAATTATGCTCGTCCTGAGAAAGTTACGCTTTCCCACGATAGAGCAAAACAACTGGCTACCCAAATTTATGATGCCGGTTCCTGGTACAATGATGATGAAGGAGCCATTTATTCAGCTTTGGAAGAAGCCGGAAGTGCCGATAACCTTTCTCTGATTTCTCGAATGTTCAGTGCTATGAAATACGGCAGTTTGGCGGAGTACATCACTTATTACCTAGA
>JAUIMB010000033.1 GCA_030432635.1 Bacteroidia bacterium
TTCCATTGTGTTCTTATTTTTGGTTCTTAGACAAATCTCGTGGAATAGCTAACTTAGAGCCATGACACAAGAAGAATTTTACGAAGATTTATTAGGTTTTTCGGATTTAAAAATTAGTTCAATCGAAAAAACGGATCAAAAAATAATATTTCATTGTGAGGTTAAGACCAAGGTCTCGACCTGTCCAAATTGTTTGGAACCCACAGGGCAAATCAATCAATATGAGACCAGAAAAGTACAAGATTTAAAGATATCCTCTCGCGAGGTCTGGCTTCATATACGGGTTGGCCAATTTATATGTCCAAGCTGTAATCGTTACTTTTTTGATACGCCAAAATGGATTGCCCCAGGTAAATCGTATACCAAGCGGCAAGCTAAATGGATATTTGAGCTGTGTCGCCAGCAAGCATTTACTCAAGTGGGGGCATTAGTCAATTTAAGCTATAAAACAGTGGAAAGGCTGTTTTATGAGATGGCAGAAAAATTGATTAAGCTACCTGAGCGTTATGCCCGGGTTCGCAAGTTAGGTATTGATGAAATCAGCCACCGAAAGGGTAAACAAGACTATGCCTGTGTTTTGACGGATTTGGAACGAGGCATTCAATTAGACGTTTTGCCTGATCGCAAGCAAGAAACTCTAACTGCTCATTTTCAACTACTTGGAGTTGATTTCTGCAATCAAATAGAGGTGGTTTGCTGCGATATATGGAAACCCTATATCAACGTCAGTAAAGAATGTTTCCCCAATGCTGAAATTGTTATTGATCGTTTCCATATCGTCAAAGCAATCAACGATGTTTTGGATTCGCTGCGAAAAAGCCTACGCAGAGAATTCAAGTACGAAGATTGCTTTAAATCCATCAAATGGAAGCTTTTTAAGCGTCCCGAAAAATGCAATGAAACTGATTTTGCTCTTTTGCAAAATGCTTTTAACAAGTCCTGGCTGCTCGAAGAAATTTATCAATTAAGGAATACTTTCAATTCCATTTTTGACCTAGCTAAGAACAAATACCAGCTTGAGCAGTATTTGAATTCGTGGATTGAGTTCGCTGAAAAATTAAATTACAGCCACCTCAATACATTCATTCGTACCTTAAAAAATTGGAAGCCGCATATTGTTGCTTTCGCTTCTCAAAGGGTAACTAATGCTGTTACGGAAGGATTAAACAACTATTTGCGCTACTTTAAACGCATTTCTTTCGGCATCCCTTGTTTTAAACATATGAGACTTCGTATTTTAGTCGCTTCTGCTTAATCCACGAGATTTGTCTAAGAACCAGAAAAGAGAACCCAACTCATGGGAAACCGAGCTTTCCTTTGTCGGTAAGGTTGAAAATATAAAATTTGCAAAAGCACAAATATTTGAATTTATATCGCAACTTTACATTGACTTGGTCGCAATTATAGCCCTACTAGGTTTTTGTTTTTTGCTTATTTTCAGCATCACTAACAAGAAGCTTAATTCTGATAAATCAAAAATTCTCTTAGATGAATACAATTGAAAAAATCATTCACGACTATATTTCTGAATATGGTACTTTACAAGAAAAGGAGGTTCATGAAGTCTACAAAGGCAACTACCTTCAAATGTTTTCAAAGGATGATACGGATTTAGAAGAATCGGTTGAGTTTGGTGGAAGTGGAGTATTTATTTTTAGCATACTGGTTTTTATACTTGAAATTGTTGGAAAATCAATAATTCAAGATGGCTATAAACTTTCAAAAGAAAAAATCTTAGCATATATAAAGAAGGATAAGAATAAGATCCAAAAAAAAGTAGCATCCAAGGAGTTAGCACTTACTGATGAAACAATAGAAAAATTAATCAAACTATTAGAGTCAGAATTAGAAAACAGGAAAGGGAAGAAAGAGGTACTTTAGTGTAACCCAGCAAACCACCTGTCAACCTTGGAAATATACTCCGAATGAAGAAAATTTTGCTGGAAAGATGAAGCTACTAAACTGTTTTTAAAAGTATAGAAATCCCCCCTCAAAACGTCAACCTCCTAATATTCTCCAAATAAGAACGACTCACCCGTACCACATCGCCATTGCTCATGCGGAGGTCGTAGCTGGAGGGGTATTTGTGGATTTCGCTGACGCAGTGTAGGTTGATGATGGCGGAGCGGTGGACGCGGATGAAAACCTGTGGGTCGAGCTTTTGCTCCAGCTGGCCGATGCCGTAGTTGCTGAGGTGGACGGATTGTGCGGTCACCAGGCGTGAGTAGTCTTTATCGGCGTTGATCCAGATAATGTCCGTGATGTTGACGGCGGTGAGTTTGTTGCCGGTTTGTACAAAGATTTTGGTG
>JAUIMB010000016.1 GCA_030432635.1 Bacteroidia bacterium
TACCTCAGATGGTATTTACCAATTACAAGAAGGTGTCACAAGTAACGTTCCTGGAAGTGACGGAGCCGATCGAGGTGCTTTTGGAGGTGTGGCAGTGACCAATCGCTATAATCTTTCTGGTTTGGGCGCAATACCAGTAGTTTACGAAGTGACAACAACTGGTGTTTCAGAGCCTGAAACAGGGTTGCCTGTTACTATAAGAGCAAGAACCAATAACTAATTATGCTATGAAACGTATTTTATTAACAGCAATCAATTTGGTTATAACAATGGGTTTCTATGCACAATCTAATGTGGTTGAAATCGAGTATTTTTTGGATTCTGACCTTGGTTTTGGAATGAACAATGGGATTATAGCTCTTGCAACGCCTGATATAGATATCACCGAGGTGGTTATGGCAAATATACCAAGTTCGACTTCAGTAGGATACCACAAACTCTATTTTCGGACTAGAGACGCAAGTGGCCAATGGAGCCATACGACAAGAAAGCATATCGAAGTTGTAGCACCATTAACCGAGAATAACCTCTTAATGGGAGAGTATTTTATAGATGAGGATCCACAATTTGGAACAAGTACCACTACGTTTGAAATTAATCCGCAAACTGAGGATGTTCAACAGGCTTTTGAAGCGCAGATTTTGGCGAACGAGACGCTTGGCTACCATAAACTTTATGGTAGGGTAATGGATTCAAATGGAAATTGGAGCCATACTTTCAGAAGGCATATACAGGTGTACTTAAATCCAGAAACCAATGTTGTGGAGATTGAGTATTTTATAGTTGATGAATTTGATCAACAATTTGGAAGCAATAACGTTGTCAGTATTGCAGAGCCAGCTGAAGATGGGACATGGGAGTTCAATGTTATGGATTATCCTCAAGGCGAATATAACAATATAGCAAGTATGCCAACAGTGCTTTTTGTGAGGGTAAAGGACTCTAACAACTTGTGGTCCATAACAACTACCCTTGATGAAATTGTAGAAACAATGAGCCTTTCGGATGAATTGTTCGGAGTTGTCAATGTTAGCCCTAATCCTTTTAGAAACACCATTGAAATCAGCACCACAAGAGCCATTGCTTTAGAGCAAACCAAAGTCTATGACATCACAGGTAAGCAGGTCTATCAGTCATCTGAAGATTTAAGAACGATAGACCTAAGCCATTTACAGAGTGGAATCTATATTCTTAAGTTAACCACAGAAAGTGAACAGGCTTCCTTTAAGATTGTAAAGCAATAAGTCGACTTTAAAATTGTGTAAAAACCATCTCTTCCTGAGATGGTTTTTTTTGTGCAAACCCATTACCTTTGGCATGTGAAACATTATATCAATGTCATACTGCCAATTCCATTAGAAAAGAGCTTTACTTATGCTATTACAAATGCCGAAGCTGAGTTTCTAAAACCAGGCATGCGTGTATCTGTACCTTTTGGTAAATCAAAGATCTATACGGCATTGGTTATCGAGATCCACACTATTGCACCTTTGGTATATGAGGCAAAGGACATTCACCAGATCCTGGATGATACGCCAATCATGACACCAATACAGTTAGAGCATTGGTCGTGGATATCAAAATATTATATGTGTACTTTGGGAGAGGTGATGCGTGCAGCCTTGCCCAATGCCTTTATTTTGGAGAGTGAAACGGTCATCAGTAGAAAGTCCGATGTAGAAATTAACGATCAAGATCTGGAAGATGATGAATTTATTGTATTTGAGGCGTTACATCACCAATCTTCCTTGAAAATTCAGGATTTGATGGCAATCCTGGATAAAAAAAATGTACTGCCTGTCATTAAGCGCCTGTTGGAAAAAAAGGTCATTTCGGTGAAGGAGGAAATTTATGAGAAGTATAAGCCGAAATTAGTTCGATATGTAAAATTGAATTCATCCTACAGCTCGGAAAATGAACTACAACAACTATTGGATGATTTATCGAGAGCACCAAAGCAACGCGACGTTTTAATGACCTTATTTTCGATTTCTGCTAAGACCAAAGCACCAGTGAAAGTTTCAGAATTATCAGCAGTAAGCAATGCCTCAGCGTCGGTCGTGAAAGCATTGATCGACAAGAATATTTTGGAGGAATACCATATCCAAACCGATCGTATTCAGTATTTAGGCGATGTAAAAGAAGCTTCTAAACATTTGAATAAACATCAAACTTGTGCTTTAGATGAAATAACAAAATCATTTGAAAAACAGAATATTACATTGTTTCATGGTGTTACGTCATCTGGTAAGACTGAGGTCTATGTGAAACTTATAGAAGAACAGCTTAAGCGGAAGCAGCAAGTACTTTATTTATTGCCTGAAATAGCCTTGACGACACAGCTTGTGGAGCGCCTTCAGAATTATTTTGGTGAGCAGGTTGTGGTGTACCATAGCAAATATTCGTCCAATGAACGTGTCGAAGTGTGGAACAACGTTTTGCAGAATTCACCACAGGCGCAAGTTATATTGGGAGCTCGATCAGCGGTTTTATTGCCATTCCATAAATTGGGATTGGTAATCGTTGATGAAGAGCATGAGTCTTCCTTTAAGCAGTTTGATCCAGCGCCTAGGTATCATGCTCGAGATACAGCAATAGTTTTGGCGAGTATGTTTAAGTGTAAAACCGTGTTGGGTTCTGCAACACCGAGTCTTGAAAGTTATTATAATGCCATGCAAGGCAAATACGGTTTGGTTGAGCTTAACCAGCGCTACAATAATGTCCTTATGCCAGAGATAGAGTTGGTGGATGTCAAAGACAAACACAAGCGAAAGCAAATGCAAGGTCATTTTAGCGATCGTTTAATTGAGGAAATGAATGAAACCTTGAAAAATGGCGGTCAGGTTATTCTATTTCAGAATAGACGTGGTTTTTCTCCAATTGTTGAATGCAACTCCTGTGGCCATTCGCCTCAATGTCCCAATTGCGATGTCAGCTTGACGTTCCACCAATATCGAAATCAATTACGCTGTCATTATTGTGGCTATAATGTGGTTCTGCCGAAAACGTGTGAGGCTTGTGGAAGTGTTGAGGTGGACGCTAAAGGTTTAGGCACTGAACAGGTTGAACAAGAGGTGAAAGGATTGTTTCCGCAGTATCATGTGGTGCGTATGGACCTGGATACCACTAGGGGGAAGCATGGTTACGAAAAAATCATTACGGCCTTAGAGCAAGGAGAAATAGATATTTTGGTTGGAACGCAAATGCTCACCAAAGGATTGGATTTCAGAAACGTAAAGTTAGTTGGTGTGATGAATGCGGATAATTTGCTGAATTTCCCTGATTTTAGGGCTCATGAGCGCAGCTATCAGTTGATGGCTCAGGTTTCTGGACGAGCTGGACGAACGGATGAACGAGGAAAAGTATTGATACAAACGTACAATCCGTACCACAGGATCTTGCAACAGGTCTCGACGAATGATTACAAACAGATGTACAAGGAACAGCTTGATGACAGGCATGTTTATAAATACCCTCCATTGTTTAGGATGGTTAGGCTTACGTTTAAGCATAAAGATTACCAAAAGGTTAACGTAGGAGCAGAGTGGTATGCCAAATCTCTACGAATGGTTTTTGGTCAACATGTGCTTGGGCCAGAGTTTCCGCCTGTGGCGAGGATACGGAATCAGTATTTAAAACATATCTTGATTAAGATTCCGCCTGGTCAGTCGTTAGTCAAAACCAAGGAGGCTATTCGTAAGATCAACACCAGTTTTTTGAGTGTCAAAGCGTATAGATCAATTCGAGTTGTGATTAATGTGGATAATTAATAATATACTGATATTTAATTGATTATATGGTTTATTTAAATAACAACATTAATTATTGTAATTAATGGATGCGGACTAAAAAAAATCCCACTCAGATTTGAGTGGGATTTTAAATATAAAGTGTCTTAGGGCAATAAGAGCGTTTCTAAAAGTAGACAATCATTAAGCTAATCAATTAGAAAATTTAAAAGTTATGTCCTTTAAACGAAAGTCTTAATTGCCTTTTAAATGTTATTCAAAGCATCCACAAGTTGGGTCTTCTTGTTTCTACTAAGAGGAATCTCATAAGCGCCAACTTCTACGTTTTTGCTGTTAAATCTATCGACCTTGTCTAAATTGACGATATATGATTTATGGATTCTTAAAAATTTACCTTCTGGTAATTCCTTCTCAAAAGCTTTCATTGTAGATAAAACGACCAAGCTATTTTCTTCAGTGACTAATTTAACGTAGTCGCCAAGGGCTTCAATCCATTTAATATCCTTAATGTATACTTTTCTTTTCTTTAAGTTACTTTTGACGAAAATATGTTCGCCATCGGTTTCGTTGAAGTCAAGCTTTAATTTATGCTGCTCAAGCGCTTTTTCTACCGATGTGTTAAATCGTTCCCTAGTGATAGGTTTCTGTAGGTAGTCAGTGGCATCATAATTAAAAGCTTTAAACGCGTATTCAGTTTTACCTGTAACAAAAATAATTTGGGGTTTGTTGTTGAGCACGTCGAGCAACTCAAAACCATTTAGAACTGGCATCTCAATATCAAGGAAGATCAAATCGACCTTGTGAGTGTTAAGTCCGTTCTTGGTTTCCAAGGCGCTACTGTATTCCGCGATAAGGTTCAGCGAACTATGATTCTCAATTAATTTGACAATCGATAGCCGTTGGATCGCAGAATCGTCAACTACTACACAGTTTAAAGTCATAACATTATTGTATTTTTAGGTTAAGATATCGACAATAGTACAAAAAATTCGGTTAAAAACCAAAAAACATCGGTAAAGTGTTAATTTTAACAAAATTTTAAGAAATTTAAAATCTCCAAAAATTTATAAACAAAAACATTGCCAAAAATAGAATTAATACCTATTTTTGCACTCATTTTTAACACAATACATAGAATTTTTATGAATCATTATGAAACTGTTTTCATCTTAAATCCCGTTTTATCTGAAGAACAGATAAAGGAGACAGTAAAGAAATATGAAGATTTTCTTGTTTCTAGAGGAGCAAAGATGGTAGCCAAGGAAGATTGGGGCTTGAAAAAATTGGCATACCCAATCCAAAACAAAAAAAGTGGATTCTACCACTTATTTGAGTATACTGTTGACGGAGAAGTAATCGATCCGTTGGAAGTTGAGTTTAGACGTGATGAGCGTTTTATGCGATACCTAACAGTAAAATTAGACAAGCATGCGATTGCTTGGGCAGAAAAGAGAAGAACTAGAAACAAACAAAACGCGTAATTATGTCTTCAATTGAACAACAAGCAAAAGGAAAAAAAGACGGAGAAATTAGATATTTGACTCCGTTGAACATCGATACGAGTAAAACGAAGAAATATTGTCGTTTTCAAAAATCTGGAATCAAGTATGTAGATTATAAAGATCCAGACTGGTTATTAGGTTTCGTAAACGAACAAGGCAAAATTTTACCTAGACGTTTAACAGGAACATCATTAAAATACCAAAGAAAAGTTTCTGTTGCCATCAAAAGAGCGCGTCACTTAGCATTGATGCCTTACGTAGCAGATTTATTAAAATAAAATACCAAGACCTATGGAACTTATATTAAAACAAGACGTTGAGAACTTAGGATTTAAAGACGATATTGTAACAGTTAAGAACGGTTATGGTAGAAATTTTTTAATTCCTCAAGGACATGCGGTAATGGCTACAGCTTCTGCAAAAAAAGTATTAGCCGAGACATTAAAGCAAAGAGCTTATAAGGAAAAAACAATTATCGAGGAAGCTGAAAAAACAGCCCAAGCTTTAAAAGCCTTAGAAATCAAGATTGCTGCAAAAGCAGGAACTGGTGCTACTGCTGGTGATAAATTATTTGGTTCTATTACCAACATGGATTTAGCCAATGCACTGAAAAATGAAGGGCATGACGTTGATAGAAAGTACATCTCTATTGTAGGTGGTAATATCAAACGTTTAGGTCAATATGAGGCTGCCATTAGATTACATAGATCTGTGACAGTTGATATGACTTTTGAGGTTATTGCCGAAGCTTAATTCTCAATGACATTATAACTAAAGCCTCAGTAATTTTACTGAGGCTTTTTCAATACTCACATTTTAGTGATGAAATATTCAAGACTAACAAAGGAACAATTTGAAGAACTGCACCAAGAGTTTATCAACTTTTTGGCGACACAGTCCATTACTGCTGAAGAATGGACAGATATTAAGGCTAATAAACCTGAAGTTGCAGAACAGGAGCTTGATGTGTTTAGTGATTTGATATGGGAAGGCGTACTTTCAAAAGTTGAATACCTCGAGCATATTTCGCCGCAACAAATGCATTTGTTCCATTGTACTGAAAAACATATGCGGCTAATTGCCCTGAAAATCAAGGCTTCTGATATCGACATAACAACCAAGGAAGGTTATGACTGGTTTAGGGATAACCTACTTTCTGACGATGTTGAATTCTTCACGGCAAAAAAAGACTATTCTGAAGATAAGGGCTCGGATAAATTCAAGCTAATCCAAGAAGGTGCAAATATCACTAAAGGACAATTGTATAGGTATTTCGAAGAGCTTGTGAGTGCTTAATGCCTATTCCGCAAGGTTACGTTTTATTTCGCATGGACTGCCATAGGCTAGTACATTGTCAGGAATGGATTTAGTGACCACGCTACCAGCACCAATAGTGACATTGTTTCCAATGGTCACGCCAGGGCAAATAATTGAATTGCCACCTATCCATACATTGTCACCTATGGTAACTGGTTTGGTAAACGTGCGATAGCGTGCTTTATGGTTCTGCTCAACAATACGCTCAGAGGCACGAACGGGATGGCTTGCTGTATATATTTGAACATAAGGGGCTATCAGTCCATTCTTGCCAATCACTATTTTATTGTTGTCTAAAAACATACAATTGGTATTTACAAAAGTGTTGTCTCCAATTGAGATATTTTCTCCATAATCACAGAAAAAAGGAGCTTCAATCCAAATATCCTTGCCTTTAAATTCGAGCAAATCACTCAACATGCGTTCGCGTTGTTCCAATAACTCCGAGTCAAGTTCATTGTAAGCTTTTATCAATGCTCTTGCTTTATGGTACATCTTCAATAATTCCTTGTCTCTAGAATCATAAAAATCACCATTAAGCATTTTTTCTTTTTCTGTCACAATAGTAAAAAATTAGGCTAATACCCTTTTCAGGGTATCTGGTGTGAATAATGAACAGCTTTTATTCATAGCGTAAGGATTCCACAGGATCCAGCTTAGCAGCCTTAACTGCTGGCATTAAACCAGAAATGATAGCTACAATAAAGGTAATGACAACAGCACTTATCATCGCAAACCATGGTGTCGTAAATTTAAATCCTAGTCCAGCAGAAATTCCCCAACCTGCTAGTATTCCAAATAATATTCCGAAAAACCCACCCAATTGACTGATGATGATCGTTTCTATTAAGAATTGATATGCGATGGTTTTCCTTTTGGCACCTAGGGCTTTCCGAACACCAATTTCCCGTGTTCTTTCAGAAACTGAAACCAACATCATGTTAAGTAAGGCGATCGTAGAACCGAAAATGGTGATGATGCCTATAACCCAAGCAATCTTGTTCAAGATACTGGTCATTTCACCAACTCGGTTAATCAGGTCATCACTGCGCTCTATACCGAAATTATTTTCCTCTATGGGATTGAGGCCTCTAATATTTCTAAACAATAAAATAGCATCATCCTGCGCACCTTCAAGCATGTCTTTTTTATCTGCTTTGACACTTAAGCTGTAATTAATGTTTGGGTTGGTAAAAATCGTGCGAGCCTTTTGCAGTGGCATCAAGACCCGTAAATCCTGATTGTTTCCAAACGTTGAGCCTTTTTCCTTTAAAACACCAATAACCTTGAACTTTGCACCTCTGATGCTTATGGTCTTATCAAGTGGGTTTACATCATTCAATAGAGCTTTTCTTAAGTCACTGCCTATCACACAAACACTATTGCTGTTTTCGACATCGAAGTAATTGAGCGAACGACCCAGTTCGAGCTCTAGCCCAGAATTGGTAATGTAGTTTTCATTGACACCATATACTTGAACTTCAGGGTCGGTTTTTTCATTTTCATATTTAACCTCTGCTGCTCGTGTTCCCAAAAAGGAAATCGACGTTTTGGTAAACGGAAAATTATAGGTGTCTTTAAATTGTTTCACTTGCCTGTAATTGATAACAGGGTTTATTTTTTGAGCATCATCGCCTCGTCGTTGCGTGTTAAACTCATAACGCTGGATATTGAAGGTGTTGGCTCCCATGGACGAAAAGTCACTGGAAATGGTATTTTGAAGTGCAGATACAGCACTAAGAATACAAACTAAAGCTAAAATGCCTATTGCAATAATTATGATCGTTAGTATGGTGCGAAGTAACTGACTTTTAATAGAATCAAAGGCGATTCTGATATTTTCCCGAACTAATGAAAACATAGTAAACCTGACTTGAGTTGGTTGCGCTTTACAGTAAGACTACAAAACACGCATAAAGTTACTATAAAATTAAAATATGTTTCGAATGCGTTTAAAATTTGTGATATTTTTGTGAAGCGCAGTTGGGCAGTTTAAAACAGACGAGTAAATCTGAGCTCTGTCAACTCATGGATAAGCCGTCAAGAAACCTTAAATGTCGCTTTCTTGATGCGTAAATATAGCTTTTATAACTAAACAAAGAACTCTTCTTTTTCAAGAAGCATATTATGGCACAAAAACCAAGTATACCAAAGGGAACGCGGGATTTTAATCCTGAAGAAGTCGTAAAACGCGATTACATTTTCAATACCATAAAATCCCAGTTTGAAATCTTTGGGTTCCAACCTATTGAAACACCAAGTTTTGAAAACTCAAGCACTTTGATGGGAAAATATGGAGAGGAAGGTGATCGCTTGATTTTTAAGATCTTGAATTCTGGTGATTATTTGAGTAAGGTTAATAATGATTTGTATCAAACCAAGGATTCTAATAAGATGACTTCTGAAATTTCAGAAAAAGCCTTGCGTTATGATTTAACAGTACCTTTTGCACGTTACGTTGTGCAGCACCAAAACGACATCAGCTTTCCATTTAAACGCTACCAGATCCAACCTGTTTGGCGTGCTGACCGTCCGCAAAAAGGGCGATTTAGGGAATTCTATCAATGCGATGCCGATGTTGTTGGTAGTAATTCATTGTGGCAGGAAATAGAGTTCGTTCAGTTATATGATGCAGTGTTTACTGCCTTGGGTCTGAATGGTGTGACCATTAAAATCAATAACCGAAAAATACTGTCTGGTATTGCTGAGGTTATTGGAGCAAAGGACAAACTAATTGATTTTACTGTGGCTTTGGATAAACTTGACAAGATAGGCGAGGAGAAGGTCAAGGAAGAAATGGTAGAGAGAGGTATACCGCAATCTGGGATTGATACATTACAACCATTGTTTAGGTTGAAGGGCGATTTTGGAGCTCAGGTTGCAGAGTTGATGACCATTTTGAACACTTCGGAAGAAGGTAAAAAAGGTATCGAGGAATTAGAATTCATAAATAAAGGTATTGAAGCTTTAGGCTTGAAAACGGCCACACTTCAACTTGATGTGACTTTGGCGCGCGGACTTAATTATTACACAGGTGCAATTTTTGAAGTTGCTGCTCCTGAAGGTGTAAAGATGGGATCAATTGGAGGAGGAGGAAGATATGACGATCTCACTGGTGTCTTTGGGTTGAAGGATATGAGTGGTGTTGGCATCAGTTTTGGGCTCGATCGTATTTATTTGGTATTGGAAGATCTTGGTCTGTTTCCAAAAACCATCAGTAATACGGTAAAAGTCTTATTCATCAATTTTGGTGCAGATGAAGCTATGGCTTGCATGAAGGCTATTATGAGACTAAGAAGTAATGGTATTAAGGCAGAGTTATATCCTGACAGTGCTAAAATGAAAAAACAGATGTCATATGCCAATAATCGGGATATTCCTTATGTGGTTTTGTTGGGAGCATCAGAAATAGAATCCAATAGCTATACCTTGAAGCATATGAGGACAGGTGAGCAAAAAGAACTGTCTATGGAACAGCTGATTTCAGCGTTGTCTTGAATGGTGTGTTTTTGAAGCCATGTTAGGAAAATTGATAAGCATAAAACCTCTTTCCAGCTAAGGAAAGAGGTTTTTAAGTTAAGATTATGGTAGATTTGGGGATCTATTATTTCACTAAAACCTTTTTAGATATCAAACCGCTTAAAGTATCTATCTTGATTATGTAAGTTCCAGTGCTAAGGTTCTTAACTTCATATTCAGAATAGTCCAGTTCTGAAATATTTTCAATTCTTGTAATATTTTGTCCGATGATATTGAACATTTCAATGGACTTCACATCGATAAAATTAGGGTTCATTAGCACAATGCTCTGTGAATCGTTATCATAGAAAACATCGATAGTTTTAACAATGGCTTCCTCGGTACTAAGAGCATCAGCATTTTCCATAAAGGTCAATTCAAATCGATCGAGATACTCACCAGCAGGAAGGTAAATTTCAAAATCACTTTCCCTTAAATTGTGATAAGAGTCATCGTCAAGATCATGAATAAATATATCAACATCATCTGGCACATTTTCCAACTGGTCAATGGTGATTGTGTTTAAGCCATCATCACTGGTATAAACACCCAATGGATAGATGCTTTCAGGCTCTGCTTCATTACTACCTTGAATCGTATATTTTTCACCTTCAATCATCCAGAATAGGTCATCCATCTGATTATCATAAATCTTGGCATCAAATGCCCAATCGTATCCTGTAGTAGTATTTTCATCAATCGTCAATAATAACTGTCTGTGTATAGTATTTATCGAATTAAATCCAATTCTAAACTTCATACGATCATCAAAATCTTGAGCATCATAATTTGCATTTGTTCCATTCATATTTTCACGTACAAACACAGAGGTTCCAGGTGATTCCTTTCTGTAGATACGCTGTCCATTGTTAAAATTAATGGTGCCTGTATTTTCCCCAACAACGAAGAACCCTTGACTTACAGGAATGTAACGTCCTGGTACTTTTGTTGGAGTACCACCTGTAGCTACATCTGGATCGCTAGTGCCCAATGAAGGCGCAGCAACACCTCCAGAGAAGTTATAAGTTGCATATCCACCTTGATATTCGTGAAGTGCATGTGATCCGCCTCCCCAATGTTCCCAGAAATATAAGGTACCACTAATCAAAGGGTCTCCTTCTGGGAATGAACCATCGTCAGATGGATCTGTATAATCAATGACTGGGCCATTGTCTAAGATGAATTGATTCGCATCTATTGCAGAAGGGTATGGGTTACCTACTAAGTAATCGTTATTCGCATTAAGTGTTAAGTTAATGTCACCATTATTTGGTTTTCCAAGGAATACATAGTTTTGTTGGTCCACAATGGTTCCAGAACCAGGTCCTTTCATCGTATACCCTTCGCCTGCCAAAATTGACCCTGATTGTCTTACATGTTGCCATGCTGAATAATCGTCATCTGGCTGGTTGGCGAATTTCCAAATCCAGTAATCAGCAATAGTGATAGTTGCTCCATCTGATCCGTCATATCCTGAATTTGAAAAGTTAATTGGATTTACGCCATCGTGCATGATATCAGTTACAGCGAACGAATTGTTGTTTGTTATCGCATTGATCTGTCCAACAGGTGATGACCAATAGTTATAAGTGTAAAGGTCGGCAGTTCCTTGTTGATCTTTTTCAAGTGATCCTGAAGACGTTGGATCTAGGTCACTATCAATACCTTGTATAAATTGTGATTGTCCTTCTAGATCAATTTTTCCATTGAGCATTACGTAATGAGATACTGTTAATCCATTACCAGAAGTTCCATCAGCATTATTTCCATCGACAGTCAGTTCAGCATCAACTTCTACATACAGACCTAATACTTGTCGTTCTCTACCTAATACAGTTTCAGTATCAATTGTTACGTCGTCATTTATTCTAACAATATTCCAATCGATAGGTGTTGAGCCATCTGTGATTGATAATGCGTTAGGCAAGGTCTGAACAGTATGGTTTAACCAAGTGGCATCAGTCGTCCAATCACCATCATTTTCAGACTCATACGGTAATGGTGCTGTTTGTCTGTCTACTGTGTCTAAGTTTCTTAAGGCGCCTTGGTTGCCATTTCCTGAAGCGTCTTCAGTGTTTGTATACGTATATACAGACATAGGATAATATCCAGCCAATTGCGACCATGGAATGGTACCAACATCATTCTTTGTAATTGTGGTTGGTAATACCTTTCCAGAAACAAAGTTGGCATTATCTTCAATTTCTTGATTCATAATGAACCTAAGTTGCTCGACAGTTAAATCGGTATCCCACACTCGTACTTCGTCGATGTTTCCTCTAAAGTGCTGTGTTGGTGCATTTTTTCCAGCAGCTGCTATATAGAATGATTCGTCCGAATCTATAGGAGCTGTTCTGTTAAGTGCTCGGTCTAAAACACCATCTATATATATAAATACTCTAGATCCATTATAAATAATAGCAACATGATGCCATTCATCGTCAGGAATGGAAGTTGAAGATGTAGCCATTTGGTTAGTCGGATTTCTCCATACTACCTGGATACGATTGTCGTTTAAGACCCTAAAATCATATCCTTGAGAAAAGGCAACATCTCTTTTTGATATAATAGATTTGGTTCCAGTATCGGCAGCATCTCTTTTTATCCATGCTGAAATTGTAAATCCAGTAGGATTAAGGTTTAACGCGTCTTCCATGTCGATATAATCAACTGAACCATCAAAATACACAGAGCGTTCTACGATGACTTGTGGAGCATATCCGAAAGTAATGTATTTGGTACCATCAAAATCGTATTCGGTTTCTAGGTTTCCATTTCCGTCAGGAGTCATGATTCTGTAATCGGCTGTTGGATCAAAAACACCTGTATTGGAAATGAACATATAATAGTTTCCTGGAGGTGTAATATTTCTAATGGCATCTTCAGGCAATCTTACTTTTACAGTAGGAATGTCTCCACCGTTCTCTACAACCTTCCAAACACGTTGCATGGCAGTAAAAGATACATTGGTTGTAAGTGCAGGAGTAATGCCAGCACTCATGTTAACAGAAATAGTTGATGCTGCCAAATTTAAGTTAGCACCATTATTTCCCCATACCAAATATTCCTTGTTGTTAAAGCTGGTTGGGTTGGAAGATTTATTTAGATTGTTTGTATCATAAATATCAGTTAATCCCATGGTTAGTACACCTTCAGTACGACCGAGTCCATCAGAGGCATTATTCACACTTCTAGATTGTTTCTGGTTAAGACCCGACGCATCATCACGACCTATACCTGCAATATCGTAGTTGTAGCCTGAGTTTGCCGATTGATCCCAAATAACAGTTCCATCACTGTCTACGTAATCTTGGGAAGTACCATTAACACCTAAGGTAATACCATATTTAATGGCTAAGTATGACATTATTCTGTTTCGGTCTTGGGTAAGGTTATTGTCGTTTTTCCTTGTAGAATAGGTAATGACTTCAGCTACCCTTCCATTAGTACTCGCTTCCCATCCTTCGCTTCGTCCAATCCAAAAGCGCGAATTACTAACATTTGAAAAATCTGGAAGGTCATTTTGGGATGTCTCTATATTGTTTGCATTATAGTAGAGTTCTTGCTGTGTTACTGCTATATTATTTCTTGCGTTTATAATGCCCACATTATCATAAGAGCTTCCAGTGCCTTCCTCAGCTACACCATAGCCATTTCCTCCACTTGTTGTTCCTACACAAAAAGTGATAATTTCATTTGGAAAACGTGCTGTATAATCACCCAATCCAATTCCGGTTGCATCGGTTTCATTTGATCCAGGATTTTCGTCACCACAAAATAAATCCATAAAACCAAAACTATTTGTGATAGCTGTATTATCTGGAATGAAAACCACAAATACGTCTTGCGAGTAGAAACCTGAAGTTCCTTCTAAGAATTGTGTAGATGTATTATCGTACGAAAAGTCACCGTCTAAGAAAAAAGACGAATAGGTGTTGTCAAACTCAACAACAGGATTAAAGTTCACGTTATCAGTTATATTGTCATGGTATGTGGGTTCTTGACCAGGTGTATTGACCGTTGCATTAGAACCATTACCTTGGTCTTGCCATAAGGTCACAGGGTCACCATCGGTATAACCAAGACCATCAGTACCCTTTAGCCAAAGTCCAAGATCGGCAGTTACACCACCTGGTGCAGTGGCACCAGTTCCTTGTATGGCAAAGTTATAAGGGTTTTCGTCGCTATCATTATTTGCGATCGATACGGTAGCATTTCTTGTGCCAAGTGCACTTGGGTCAAATGTAATTGCAAAGGTCGTAGAACTTCCTCCAGCAATGTTAGGGTTTGGTATTGTGGTTACACTAAAGTCGGCTGCATTTGCACCACCAATCGTGACATATGGTGAACCTCCTGTAAGCAATAGGTTTAAGGTACCATTATTTTGAATTGTAAATGTATTGGTTACGGTTCCGCCTGTTACGTTGGCGCTTCCGAAATTCGTATCATCCACGGGAGAAGGTGTGGAGTCGCCATCAACAATAATGTTAGCATTTCCCATGATATTGATTTCTGGAGCAGGTGTAAAACCATTTCCTTGAATATTGAAATTGTATGGGTTCTCATTACTGTCGCCGTTAACGATGCTCACAGATGCTGTTCTCAAACCAGCCGCACTTGGGTCAAAAGTTATATCGAATGTTGTACTGCCAGAAGCTCCCACAGATGATGATGGCGATGAGGTAACTGAAAAATCACCAGCATGTAATCCGGTTATGTTTATTGCACCAACAGATAAGGCTGAGGTTCCTAAGTTTTGAATTGTGAATGTGTTTGTCTGAGATGCCAAAATAATGGCAACTGTTCCAAAATCAGTGTCGTCAGTAACTGAAGGTGTAGTGTCACCATCAACAATTGTTGTGGCATTCCCTCGAATATTAATTTCTGGTCCAGTTACAGTTGTTGTAGTCAAGCTAATATCATCAATGGCCATGTCACTCCTGTAGTCATTACCTGTGATACCTCTGAAGCGAAGTGTAACGGTTTGTCCGACGTACGATGTTAAATCAATATTAACTGAATTCCACGCTTGACCAGAACTTGTATGTGTCCAGCCCACTTGTGACCATAGTGTTGTAGGAAAAGAAAGACCTCCATTTGTACTGATGTCAACATGGAGACTACCCATTCGTGAACCGTACATATGGTAATAAAATGAAAACGTAGCAGCTGTCTCAGCGGTCAAGTCAAAACATGGACTATCTAGATAAAAATCTTGATTGCTGTTGCCACTAGCCTCTGTAAACATATACCATGAACCTTCCGTCGCTGCAGATGGGCCTGTACTATTTGAAGGTGTGCCTCCACTTTCCCTAGTCCAGTCTTCATCATCAGCTCCTGTAACTTGTGTCCAAGCACCTAGACCAGATTCAAAACCTTCGTTGTAAGGAAACGTGTTAACGGTCGAACTACAACTTCCTGAACAGCCGCCAGAAACATCAAAATAAATTGGTCCTGTTCCTCCCGGAGAAGCAGAATTTCCATTTTGGCTTATTACTGTTGCGCCTCCAGAAGTTATGGTAATATTGTCTGCACCATTCCATCCATCACCATAGGTGTCATACATAATAAAGTAATAATTGGTGCCATCTGGCAGACAGCCCAAAGATTCAGTAGTCGAATAACTATTATTAGATCCACCAGTGTACCCGTTATCTATCGTAGAAATTAAAGTGCCAGATGGATTGTATATTTCCACTCTGTTTTCTGAAGCCCAACTTGGCCAGTCAACAGAGACTTCAACATAAGAAGTTTGAGAGTGTGATATGCCGATGATTACTAATGTAAAAACCATCAAGACATACTTTTTCTGAAAAAAAGTAGAAATTTTCATAAGCGGTTAAGTTTTAGTTTGGGACTAAATATGAAGCAAATCTAAGAGGTTATTCCATGAAATGCAAATTTATTCGATGAAATGCAATATCTATTTTTTAACTATTTGTTTTTCAGTTGTTTGAAAAATGGGTGAATACGTGGTGGTAATCATCTTCCAAATAGTATTTTGGTTTGTAATTGATTGATTTTGTGAACTCTCTTAATTTAGTCGTAAAGTGATTTTTGTGAGTCAGGATGGGATTATTTAATCATTTTCTGTTTAGAATAGCATTCAATTGACATAAAGTTTGTGAGCTTTTACTCTTCCATCGATAACTACTCATGTTCAAGATCAATTTTAATCCATAAAAAAAGTCCAGTACTTTTGTACTAGACTTTTACTGCTGTAGCGAGAACGAGATTTGAACTCGTGACCTCCGGGTTATGAATCCGACGCTCTAACCAACTGAGCTACCTCGCCATTTATGAGGCAGCAAATATAAAAACAAAAATCGTCTCAACAAATATAAAATCTGCAAATTATTTTTTTCAACTTTTCGTTTTCAAACTCAACAATTAATGTATATATTGAGCGCATAATACATCATTTATGGAAGATAAAGTCAAAATCGAAATGGAGTTTGTTATCCATGCATCTCCTCAACTTTTATATCAATATATCTCTACACCTTCTGGTTTGTCTGAATGGTTTGCCGATAATGTAAATTCAAGAGGAGAACTTTTTACTTTTATTTGGGACGGAAGTGAGGAAAAAGCCAAGTTATTAAGTAAGAAAAGTGGAGAACGTGTGAAATTTAGATGGTTGGTCGATGATACTGAAGGAAACTCCTATTTTTTTGAAATTCGTATTCAAGTTGATGAAATCACCAAGGATGTATCGGTTATAGTAACCGATTATGCCGAAGAAGACGAGATCGATGAAGCCAAAATGCTTTGGGAGAATCAAATTTCAGATTTGAAGCATGTTTTAGGTTCGGCTTAGAATTTAACGTTCATATTAGTTTTATATTTGTCCCGATGAATAATCGGGACTTTTTTTATGATAAATCTTAACGGAAAACTCACAAACGATTCCTTCTTGGTGTCACACGAAAACAGAGGATACAAATATGGTGATGCGCTCTTTGAAACGCTCAAGGTCGTACATGGAAAAATACTATTTTGGGAAGACCACTACTTTAGGTTGATGGCTTCAATGCGCATTATGCGTATGGAAATTCCGATGCAGTTCACCATGGAGTTTCTTGAAGCGGAAATTTTAAAAACAATTGAAGCAAATAGTCTTCAAAATGTTTCTGCACGCGTGCGTTTGAATATTGATAGAGGAGAAGGTGGCAAGTATCGTCCGAAAGATACGTCTGTTAATTTTAGTATTGTAACCGAACCCTTGGAGCAGGATTTTTACAGCATACCAAATCAGGCATCATATACCGTTGACCTGTTCAAGGATTACTTTGTCGCTCCAGGACTTCTATCGACCTTGAAAACCAACAATAAAGCCATCAATGTATTGGGCAGTATTTATGCTAAGGAAAATGATTTTGATAACTGCCTGTTAATGAATACCAATAAAGATGTCGTAGAGGCACTCAACGGAAATCTCTTTGTAGTTCACGGAGAAACCGTTAAAACACCACCTTTGAAAGATGGCTGCTTAAATGGTATCATGCGAAAGCAAATTATGGAAGTGATATTGAATTCTGGAGATTATGTTTTGGAAGAACAATCCGTATCTCCTTTTGAGCTTCAAAAGGCAGACGAACTCTTCATAACCAATGTGATTGCAGGTGTTTACCCTATATTGAAATATCGAAAAAAAGAATTTGCCACTAAAATTTCAGCAGATATTCTGAGGCGATTAAACGTGAAGATGCGTTTGGGTTAGTTATAACTCGGATTTTCAGGAGCATTTGACCACAATTGATAATCACCACCAAGTTCTAGCATTTTCTCTTTCCAGAAGGTTTCGCAGCATCGTTCTATAATGTCGTCTTTGTATACATTCTTGGAAACTATCCATGCACTGGATTCCAATTCATTGTCGAGCTGTTTTGCGTCCCATCCTGAATAGCCTAAGAAAAAACGAATATCAGAACCGGTTAATTTATTGTCGGCCAATAATTGTAAAACAACCTCAAAATTTCCGCCCCAAAATACGCCATGGGAAATCTCAATACTGTCTGGAATCAAATCGGGTACTTTGTGGATAAAGTATAGATTGTCCTGCTCAACAGGTCCGCCATTGTAGACTTTAAGTGTGGCCTGGGTTTCAGGGATAAGATCATTAAGTGTATACTCTAAGGGTTTGTTGAGGATAAACCCAATGGAGCCTTCGTCGTTGTAATCGGCCAATAAAATGACAGACCTATTAAAAGAAAGGTCGCCAATAATTGACGGTTCGGCAATCAAAAGATGGCCTTTTTCGGGCTTTGAGATAATCATAATTCCAAGAATTACAAGACTAATCTAAAACTTATTTTATTAAAAACCAATTAAATCTAACAATTACTAAGGCAACGTGTGCGATGCTATCAAAAAGCACAAAACAAAAAAGCTCACCTAAAGTGAGCTTTTCGTAATCTATTTAAAGACAATACTAGTTAACAGCGTTGCTTAAATCAGAACCAGCTTTAAACTTTACTACGTTTTTAGCTTTGATTTGTATAGTCTTTCCTGTTTGAGGGTTTCTTCCTTCTCTTGCAGATCTTCTAGATACAGACCAAGAACCAAATCCTACTAAAGATACTCTATTTCCTTTTTGTAAAGCTCCTTCGATGTCGATTAATAATGAATCTAATGCTTTCTTAGCAGCAGCTTTAGTGATTCCTGCATTCTCTGCCATTCCATTGATTAAATCTGTTTTGTTCATAAAATTTGTATTTAAATTGTTAAAAAAATAGTTGGGTTAAACGTTTTTGTCAAATCCGTCTACAAATTTATACGTAAAATCCATCTACGCAAGTAATAGCAAGGGAAATAAGAATATTTGTTGATAACTTGGAGCATTTGTTAATAAAGGATTGCGTTTTATCGATGTTTTTTAGAATATCAGTATTCATAAGGGTTTTAAAGCATTTTTGCGTTTTCATGAAAAACATAACCATTACGCAGTGATTTTACGTCCATTTTTCGCTTGCCAGGAAGCTGAATTTCCATAATCTGGATAAGGCCTTCTTTTACAGCAACTTTCAATGCTTCCTTAGAAACAATCAATGTTCCTCTTTCATAATTATGCTTATCATGGGATTTTTTGATGCCAAAAATTTTGATATCCAAAATATCCTCACCATTATATAGTTGGCACCATGCACCAGGAAACGGATTTAATCCTCTTATCTTATTATATATAGTATCTAAATCCTGATCCCAATCAATCTTACAATTGTCTTTATTGAGCTTATATGCTGTTTTTAAGTTTTCAGATTTAGGTTGAATTGTTGTGGCAACCTCGCCTTCTTGAATAAGATTTATGGTTTGTAATACAAGTGTACTGCCAATATCCATCAGTTTGTCATGTAATGTGCCAACGGTTTCGTCGTCAGAAATGGCAATCTCATCTTGTAGGATCATTGCTCCAGTATCAATCTTTTCATCAATAAAAAATGTAGTAACACCTGTTTTGGCCTCACCATTTATAATCGCCCAATGTATTGGTGCAGCACCTCTATAATCAGGTAATAATGACGCATGTAAATTGAAAGTGCCATACTTTGGCATTTGCCATACCACTTCAGGTAGCATCCTAAAAGCGACTACAATCTGCAAATTGGCGTTCAAGGCTTTAAGTTCACTTAAAAAATCCTTGTTCTTAAGATTTGTTGGCTGTAATATATATAACCCTTGAGATAATGCGTATTGCTTTACCGCTGACTCCCTTAACTTTCGACCACGACCTGCTGGACGATCTGGAGCCGTAATAACACCTACAATATCATGGTTGTTGTCTACAAGTGCTTTTAAGATGGTCACCGCAAAATCTGGTGTTCCCATGAATACGATTTTCAGTTTGTCGCTTTTCATCTGTGCTTTAATTTATAAGTGTTAGCCGATGCCATGATTACAATATCATGCTCTAACAGTTGTTTTAAGACCTCAAGTACACGTTCCCTTTTATAAGGTAACTCTTCGACAAGTTGTCTCGAATTTTTTACTTCAGTTTTTAAAACTGAAATGATGTGTTCCCTAATGTTCTTATCTGAAATATTATGACTCGAATCCTGTGTTGTTACACATACGGAACATATACCACAATCCTCATCAGGACGCTCTCCAAAATACTTCAGAAGTTGACTTTGTTTGCAATCTGAAGTATTACCGATATATTCTAAAACAGCGTTTACCTGTGCCTGTTTTAGCTGCTGTTGTTGTTCGACCACATGCCGAATGCGATTGATTGTTTTTTCATCTTCCCTAGGTTGAAGGAAGATGATTTCCGAATCGGTATTGGAAAACAGGAATTCAACAATACCGTCCTGTTGTAGCTGTCTTAACATGGTGATGACTTGCTTTTCATCTGTAGCAGACTTGTCTGCGATTAATGTGAGATTTATTGCAAGTTGATGCTCAAAAATACCACCAGAGGTTCTTAGGATGGTTTTGACCAAATGCCCATATTGTTTATGGGTGTCCAAATAAGAAAACAACCCTGAATTGCTGACAATAAACTGGAGTTTTGTCTTGTAGTTGAACTGTTGCGACAGTTTAATGATGCTATTTCTATCTAATAATTGCAATGTGTTGTAGGTTTTATTGCTTTTAAAATCATAGGCTTTGCAAAAATCACTAAAATTGAAACGATGTGTCGTAAGTTCACCTTCTCCGTATGATATTTGGAAGAAGTTGCACAGCTTTCGATATACCAATTTAATCTCATCGATACTTGGCAGACTTTTTATAAACTGATTTTTTAGAGCCTGCTCATCAGATGCGTTGGTTAATAATATTGCATAGGCATTGTCGTCGTTTCTACCTGCACGTCCTGCCTCTTGATAATAGCTTTCCAGACTTTCGGGTAAGTTGATATGAATGACCGTTTTTACATCAGGTTTATCAATTCCCATACCAAAGGCTGTAGTGGCAACGATAATATCAACTTGGTTATGCATCCATTGTTCTAGCCGTTGCTGCTTGTCCTTTGTTGGGATGCCACCATGGAAAAAGGTAGACCGAAAAGCTTTACCTTCCAAATAATTATGTACTTCAACACATGCTTTTCGGCTTCTTACATAAATAATTGAAGCGCCTTTGTGCAGTTTGAGTTGCTGTTCCAAGCCATATAATTTGTCTTCACTGTGCAAGACTTGATAGGAAATGTTAGGTCTTTTAAACGACGCTTTAAATAGTTTTGGTGCTATAAAATCCAATGCATCCATCGTATCTTCAACAACTTTTGGTTTTGCTGTTGCAGTAAGTGCGATAACATTGGCGCTTGGCTGTAGTTCTCGTAATAGACCTATATTTTTATATGCAGGTCTAAAGTCATTTCCCCATTGACTGATACAATGAGCTTCATCAACAGCAATGAGGTTTACATTCATTTGCGAAATGCGTTGTTGGACAATATCCTGTTGAAGGCGTTCTGGAGACAAATACAAGAATTTATAGTTTCCGTAGATGCAATTATCAAGACGTGTGTCCAGCTCAGAATAACTTATGCCACTAGTTATGGCCATGGCCTTTATGCCTTTTTCCTTTAGGCGATTCACTTGATCTTTCATCAAGGCGATTAGCGGTGAAATCACAATACAAATGCCATCCTTGATTAAGGCAGGAATTTGAAAACAAATGGATTTTCCGCCTCCAGTAGGTAAGAGTACAAAGGTGTCATTATTCTCTAAAACAGCATTGATAATGTCTTCCTGAAGAGGCCTAAAAGAAGTATGGTTCCAATAGCGCTCTAATATGTGGATCGGATGTGGCATCTATTTGTTTAGAAAATCTAAAATGAAATCTGCACGACTTGCTATAGTCCCAAAGGGTACGTCAATGAGATCATAACCAAAACGCTTGTAGGTTTTTAAAAGCGCTTCATGGATTTCAACAGCTTGTTCAAAACTCTCATAACGTTCACTATCACTTACAAAAATGTCTTGCCAAGGCGCAAGTACAAAAACCTTGTCGTAAATAAGTTGATGGCAACTGTCTTCAAAGGCCTTGGGATACGGACTTTCGGCGTAGTCCATATAAGCTAGGACATCTGGTAGACCTCTATCTAAAAACACGACATCCTCTGTAACGGTTTCCACATCCTTAAACTGCTGGGTTCTGGCTTTTAATAAGAGTTCACTAAACAGTAATGGGTTTGTTAGAAACAATTGCTCAATACCATCTTTTCTAGCTTCGAGAGTCACTTGACGCGACACTTCCTCAAAACAATTATAGTTCCTTGAGATCAATTCGTTTATAATGGATGATTTCCCTGTTCCTGGACCTCCTGTAATGACAATACGCTTTGTGTTCAATTTGGCAAGCTTTTGGATGTAAAATTAACAATAATTAGATAAAGCAAAATGCAAACTAAACTGTATCTTTGCATCCGAAGAAAAAATGATATGAGCCCACAGGAAAAATCCGAGGAATTTTACAAAAAACTGCGAAGCCAACTCTATGAAACAGCGAGTTGGCCATCCATTTATTTATATAAGTTCATTGTTCCAACCGATAAGGATAAGATAGCGCAAATTGAAGGTCTGTTTAATAACCTTGGCGCAGTCATTACTACAAAAGCTTCAGGTAAAGGTACTTATACAAGTGTTTCCGTAAATTTACAAATGAAAGATCCTGAAGCTGTCATCGCCAAATACAAGGAAGTTGCAGCTAATGTAGAGGGTGTTATTTCTTTATAAAATTAAAGCTGGCAAACTATTTTTTTGTATTTTGCGTTCATGCAGTGAGACTTCATGCATGATATACAAATACTACACTTTTATATTTTGATAAACGATTTAGAATACAACACAGAGCGCGAACATTTGATCATTCCTGAATACGGAAGGCATCTGCAAAAAATGATCAACTACGCAAAAGAATTACCAACTAAGGAAGAGCGAAATAAAGTTGCTAATTCCATCATTAATGTGATGGGAAACTTGCAACCTCACTTACGTGATGTGCCAGATTTTCAGCATAAACTATGGGATCAGTTGTTTATTATGTCTGATTTTGAATTGGATGCCGACTCACCATATCCTAAGCCATCTAAAGAAGAACTTACTGAAAAGCCTGAGCCTTTAAAATATCCACAAAACCATCCGAAGTATCGCTTCTACGGAAACAATATCAAAACCATGATTGATGTTGCCAATACTTGGGAAGATGGTGAATTAAAGGAAGCATTGGTCTATACTATTGCCAATCACATGAAGAAGTGTTTTTTAAATTGGAACAAGGATACGGTTGAAGATGATGTGATTTTCGACCATCTTTATGAACTTTCTGGCGGGAAAATCAATTTAAAGACAAGCGATGAGGATTTATCCGATGCTTCGAGTTTAATGCGAAACAAAAAGAAATATAGTAATAAGAAATCCCATCATAAAAAGAGCAACTCAAACCGTAACAGAAAACGATACTAAATCACATTCATGTCTACATTTATTATTGAAGGAGGTCACCAACTCAAAGGAAACATCCAACCTCAAGGCGCAAAAAACGAAGCATTACAGATTTTATGCGCAGTACTCTTGACTGCAGAGGAAATTCAGATAGATAACATTCCAGATATCATTGATGTCAATAAATTAATCGCCTTACTTAAAAAGTTAGGTGTCAAGATCAATAAATTGGCTAAAGGATCATATACCTTTAAAGCTGATAATGTCAATTTGGAATATCTTGAATCAGCTGAATTTAAGGAAGATGGAAAAGGTCTTAGAGGATCGATCATGATTGTCGGACCTCTATTGGCTCGTTTCGGAAAAGGCTATATTCCGAAGCCTGGAGGTGATAAGATTGGTCGTCGTAGATTAGATACGCACTTTGAAGGATTCATCAATCTTGGAGCAACATTTAGATACAACCGTGAAGATCATTTTTATGGTGTTGAAGCCGATAAGCTCAAGGGAACCTATATGCTACTCGATGAAGCGTCGGTGACCGGAACAGCTAATATTGTAATGGCAGCAGTTTTGGCAGAAGGCAAGACTACTATTTATAATGCAGCTTGTGAGCCTTATTTGCAACAATTGTGCAAAATGCTCAACCGAATGGGAGCAAAGATTTCTGGTGTTGGCTCCAATATGCTAACTATAGAAGGTGTCGACTCATTAGGAGGTACAACGCATCGTATGTTGCCAGATATGATTGAAATAGGAAGCTGGATCGGTTTGGCAGCGATGACTAAAAGTGAATTGACAATCACGAATGTAAGTTGGGACGATTTGGGATTGATACCAAATGTGTTCAGAAAAATAGGGATTACAGTTGAACGACAAGGCGATGATATTCATATTCCTGCGCACAAGGATGGCTATGAAGTGCAAAACTACATTGATGGTTCCATATTAACCGTTTCTGATGCGCCATGGCCTGGATTTACACCAGATTTGTTGAGTATTATTTTGGTGGTGTTGACCCAAGCGAGAGGTAGTGTTTTGGTACACCAGAAAATGTTTGAAAGCCGTTTGTTCTTTGTGGATAAATTAATTGATATGGGAGCTAAGATTATCTTATGTGATCCTCATCGAGCGACTGTTATTGGTCATGATTTTAAATCACAATTGAAGGCTACTACGATGACATCTCCTGATATTAGAGCAGGAGTTTCACTCCTAATTGCTGCGCTTTCCGCAAAGGGTACGTCAACGATACACAACATCGAGCAAATCGATAGAGGATATGAAAACATTGATGAACGATTACGTGCCATTGGTGCAAAAATCACACGAGTTGAAGGAAATTAAAAACTAATCAATAATAAAAAAAACCTCGAGTAATCGAGGTTTTTTTTATTTTGCTTTAGGTTGTTTTATTCCATGCTGTAGAAAAATTGTTCACTTACAATTTTACCGTCTTTCACTTCAAATACAGCAACTTCTTCCATTTGCTGTCTGCCACGATCCTTAAATGTGACATCAAAATCCATTTTACTGGTGAAATGATTACCAGCAATTACAGGATCGCTAACGTCACCACCATGAAATTCGACCACATTTTCCAACCATTCTTGGTTTTTATTGATCACATTTTGCTTACCTTCCGTTACTTCATTTGACCAACCTGGCATTTCCTTACTAATAACATTGTCAGCGTAAAGTTCATTCACGCATTCCATGTTTTTGCCTTCACGGCACATTTGAACCCATTTTTGGGCAACGTCATTTGTATTCATTTTAATTGATGTTTTAGGATTAACTCCTTAAAATTAATTAAAAAAAACTACGATCACTTTAAAAGAATGTTAATCTTAATTTAAGGCTTCTTTGTAAACTTTCAGACAGCGTTCTCGTGCAGTTTTATGGTCTACCATTGGTTCGGGATAAGTGGATTCCTGATAATCTGGCACCCATTTTTTAAGATAGTTGTGATCTTTGTCAAATTTTTTAATTTGAGTCGTCGGATTAAAAATTCTGAAATAAGGAGCCGCATCAACACCAGAACCAGAGACCCACTGCCAATTACCAACATTACTGGCCATTTCATAGTCGTGAAGCTTTTCTGCAAAATAAGCTTCGCCCCAACGCCAATCTATGAGCAAGTGTTTACACAAGAAACTTCCCACCAGCATGCGTACTCGGTTGTGCATAAAACCTGTTTCATTGAGTTGTCGCATGCCAGCGTCTACCAAGGGATAACCAGTTTGTCCTTCGCACCATAGTTTGAATTCGTCTTCATTGTTACGCCATTCTATGCGATCATATTTTGGTTTAAAGGATTTAGAAACCGTATGCGGAAAGTGCCACAGGATTTGCATAAAAAACTCACGCCAAATCAATTCCTGCCAAAAGATCTCATTGTCTTCGGCGATGGCTTTTTTAATCATTTTTCGAATGCTTACAGTACCGAACCTCAAATGTGGTCCCAAGCGTGATGTGGCATCCTTAGCAGGAAAGTTCCTGGTGTCTTCGTAGTCTTGTATCAATGTTGGTGTCACATCATATTCAGCAATGGTTTGCTTTGACCGCTTAAAGCCAATATCAGATAAGCTAACATTTGGTAATCGTGTGTGCTGAACAAGGTTGTGGAGATAGGAATTGGCATAATGGATGTTAAGATTATGTGATTTGAACTTTTCTTTCCATGTGCGCATGTAAGGCGTATAAACCACATAAGGATCACCATCATTTTTGACGACTTCATCCTTTTCGAAAATGACTTGGTCCTTAAATGTTTTAAAACCGATGTTCTTACTGTTCAGGAACTCATTAATTTCAGCATCGCGTTGTTTTGCATACGGCTCGTAATCGTGATTTGTATACACAGCATTGATTTCATAATCCTTAGCTAACTGCTTATAAATATCGATAGGCTTTCCGCAGTATATGGCTAAACTACTATTGTGTTCATCTTGAAGAGTATTACGCATATCTTGCAACACATCAAAAATAAAAGTCACACGAGCGTCATCATTGGGTAATTTTTCTAGGATTTCCGTGTCGAAAATGAATATAGGTAAAACCCGATGGTCGCTTCGTAATGCTTCAAAAAATCCGACGTTATCATCTAAGCGTAAATCGCGTCGAAACCAAAAGATTGTTATGGGTTGCTTCATGCAGAAAGTTGCGTTACGGTTTATAAGTTCCGAAAATTTCTTCTAACTTCTTGGTACGATATTCGAAAATTTCATTCAATTTGGGTTTAACTAAAAAGGGATGTACCAACTGACCAATAATTCCGAAGGGCAATTTATAATCAATAATATCTTCCATTTCAATACCACCTTCGATTTCCTTGATAAAATGTTTGTGATGCCAAAGCGTGTATGGTCCAAAACGTTGTTCATCGACAAAATAGTACTTATCGATGCTATGTGTTATTTCAGTTACCCATTTCGTTTTAATGCCTAAAACAGGAGTTACAACATATTGGATGATTTGTCCTGCAAACATGGGACGATCAGCACCAGATAGAATATGAAAACCCATATAATCTGGTGTAATGGTTTTAAGATTTTTGGGATCCGACAAAAAAGACCAAGCCTCATCTATTGAAATGGGCAGATTTTGTTTTTTGTGTAAGCGATATATTTTCATGCTTATTGAATATCCTATCAGAAGAAGGCCACAATACGTTTTACCAATAAGTTACCTAAAATCAAACTGGCAGTTTTTAGATGGTAGCCGTCGTTAATGGTTTACCTTTCAATCGTTTTTCTACTTTACGTTTAATCACAGTAAGGCGTTTCATGAGATCCATAATATTCTGATCTTTCTTGTCCTTGTATATTTTGTTTAAACCTAGTATTAATGCTTTGGCTTCACGTGAAATTTTTACGCGATCACTTGTGGATAATGATTTCATCTTTCTTTTTTCAAATTCTAAGGCTTTGTTTATTAGTTCCATCGTCTTAATTGTTTATATAGTTGTGTAATTCCGTTATTTTTTCCGCTGAATCAAATCGTCCACCATAATAAGTCGTTACTGTTGCCGAAGTATCATCTTTAATGCCTCTTGAGGATACACATAAATGTTTAGCATCTATAATCACAGCAATATCTTCAGTATCTAGTATGGATTTTAATTCTTCCGCGATCTGATTGGTTAAACGCTCTTGAACCTGAGGTCGTTTAGCATAGTATTGAACGATTCTGTTCAATTTTGATAAGCCGATAACCTTTCCTGAGGATATGTAAGCCACATGAGCTTTTCCGATAATTGGAACAAAATGGTGCTCACAGTTGGAGTAGAAGATGATGTTCTTTTCAACCAACATTTGATTGTATTGGTATTTATTGTCAAAAAGTGCCACCTTAGGCTTATTGGCTGGATTGAGACCCGAAAAGATTTCATCAATATACATTTTAGCGACGCGTTCTGGTGTGCCCTTTAACGAATCGTCTGTTAAATCCAGTCCCATAATATCCATGATTTCTTCAAACAAAATAGCGATTCGCGTTTTTTTCTCTTCATCACTCAATCTAAAAGCATCAGTTTTCATAGGTGTTTGGAGTCCAGTATAAAGATGGTCATCACCAATTTCGGTCGATGAAAAACCATTTATTTTTTGACCGTTGGTTTTTATTTTAACTGTGTCGTTATTCATGTGTTGTCTTTTTTATGTGCTGTCTCAGGAACTCATCTCCATGAACAAAGCACGTTAGCGTTTAGAAATTGAGTTGTGTGTAATTTGTTTTTGTCGAGAACATTTAAAGCGTCCTTTCCCAAATCCTCTTAGTTTTTCGTGTTTGGTTTTACGGCCTTGAACCCGTTTACGCCACATCTTAAAACTTTTGGACTTTATCTCCCGTCGCATCAATGCGATAACTTCCTCTTCCTTTAAGCCAAACTGAAATGTTATCGCCTCAAAAGTGGTTCGGTCTTCCCAAGCCATTTCAATAATACGATCTATTTCCCTTGTACTTAAAACCATGGTTTAATACTGAAAGTTATACTGTTCGTCATAAGCAATTTTCGCGTCTAGAAGTTTTCCAAAGAATCTCTTGTTTTCTTTGAAGGTTCTATTATTTCTAAATTGGATGAACTTTCCTTGGGCATGAATGCTTGTTCCATTGGTTTTGAATAGGACTAGCTGATAGTAAGGAATAACCCATGTGAAATTTTTGAGACCTTTATTGATAAAGACCAAAATTCCATGTGTGCGCATTTCAATATTGGCATAGTTGATATCTGAAACCTTATTGAGATAACTCGACATATTTGGACTCACGTTATCAATTATCATCCGCTTTGAGCCAATTCCACCTAACCTAATGCTTTCAAGAAACGAAAACGGTTTCCCAATTACATCAGAGATTAACTGTTTGTGTTCCTTATTGCTATATGTTGAATCCAAAATCATTATTCAAATATAAAAATGTTTAACATTTTTATTGTAAAGTTAAACAAAATATTAACATTTGAATGGTGGTTGATCTTTTTGTCGTATAAAGCCCAAATTATTTACTCTGGGTAAGATGTCCTTGAACGTCTGGTAAGTATAGGTTTGAATGTTTTAGGTTGCTAGTTAATATTGTTCTTGATTTTCAATAATATGTCGTGCTTTCAGCTTTATTGATTGAAGTTGAGCCTTGTCCATTTTATCTAGTAAACTGTACATCATTTGCATACGATAATTATGGCCAAGCTGTTCGCGTTTCTCATGCAAGAAATTCCAATATAAACTGTTAAACGGACACGCATCGTCCTCTGTTTTCTTCTTGTGATTGTAATGACAGCCATCACAATAGTTACTCATTTTATTGATATAGGATCCTGAAGACACATAAGGTTTAGTGGCAATTTTTCCACCATCTGCAAATTGACTCATGCCTCTGGTATTGGTGAGTTGAACCCATTCTATAGCATCGACATAGACTCCTAGATACCAATCATCAACCTCATCTGGATGCGTTTGGGTAAGTAAGGCATAATTCCCAGTTATCATGAGTCGTTGAATGTGGTGGGCGTAACCATTATCGAGCGAATTAGTAATGGTATGTTTTAGGCAATTCATTTTGGTATCGCCAGTCCAAAAGAAATCGGCGAGCTTGTTATAGTTCTCCAATTTGTTCAGCGATTTGTAGTTTGGTATAAAAGCCCAATACATGCCTCTCATATATTCTCGCCAACCAATGATCTGTCTTATAAATCCTTCAACTTGCGAAATATCAATATCATCACCATGCTTTCTGTAATACTTCATGACTGTGGTAACGATATCTTTGGGAGAAATCAATTTTAAGTTCATGGCGAAAGATAGACGAGAATGAAATAAGTAAGTTTCATTAGTATGCATGGCGTCTTGATAGGTTCCAAAATACACCAATAGATGTTCACAAAAGTATTTTAGTTGGTCTAATGCTTGTGGTCTCGAAATGGGATAATTAAAGGTCTTGTTTTCAAATCTTCCGAAGCATGATATTCCAGAAGTTTCTATATCACTTACTATCTCGTCAACATCATTTTTAAACCATTTATAAGAAGGAATTGAAACTTCGCCTTTCCATTTATTTCTATTGCTTTTATCATAGTTCCATCGTCCACCTTCTGGTTGACCTGCCGTCATAAGGATGTCATGCTTTCTACGCATGTCTCGATAGAAGTTCTCCATGAGATATTGTTTCTTTCCCTCGAAAAATGCAGCCAAATCCTGTCGCTCAGTGTAAAAGTGTTCGGCTGAAAATGCTTGTGTCGAGATATCAATATCGCTACAAAACTTGTTGAGCTGTTTATCAAGTCGGTGTTCGTCAGGTAAGATGTATTCAAAATGATCTATATTCTGCAATTGAATATAATGCTCTAGATTCTGGCAAAGATCTTGGTTGTTTTCAGAATCATTGATTTTTAAATAGATGACGTGATGCCCTTGCGATTCTAAATCTGCTGCAAATTGACGCATGGCAGCAAAAAAACCAATAACCTTTTGAATATGATGTTTTACATAATCGGTTTCCTGACGCATTTCAAATAAACAGTAAGTGACATTGTCGGAAATGGTTTTGAACCAAGAGTGTTTACTATTCAATTGGTCGCCTAGGATGAGTCTTAGGGTTTTCATTTTTGAGGTTTTATTTTTAGGCATTAGGCTCTTCATTCAGATTGCAATTTCGATAGTATGTTTCGCTTTCCGCTAAAAAAGAACTTCTTGTAGCCAGAGTTTTTGATACGTTCCATTGGGATCGTAACGTTTGGCTTGCAAGTCAACATTGAATTTTCGATCTCGAGGATCATTGCCAACTCCAGCAACATACATCCAATTTCCATAATTGCTGTGTACATCATAATCTAGAAGTAAAGATTCAAAATATGCAGCGCCAATACGCCAATCCATTAGCATGTTTTTAGCAAAGAAAGAGGCCACATTTTGTCGACCTCGATTGCTCATCCAACCCGTCTTTTGAAGTTCGATCATATTGGCATTAACAAACGCAGAGTGTGTTTTACCATGAATCCATTTTTGAACGAGCTGTTCATCGTGATTCCATTCATCGAATGTCTTGAGGATACCTCTAGTTTTGAAAATGTCGTTGCCATGTTTCAATGAGATATATTTGAAATAATCTCTCCAGATTAATTCAAAGATGAGCCAGTATGTCGATTCATTTTTGAAAAACTCCTTTTCGAAAGCCTTGACTTGCCAATATATCGATCTAGCTGAAATACTGCCATTGGCTAACCACGGAGAAAACTTCGAGCTAAAGTCCTTACCGATAAGGCCATTTCTTGTCTTTTTATAAACGCCTAACTTTTTAGTTTCAAAAAAATACTTGTGCAGTCTATCCATCGCAGCATCTTCGCCACCTTTAAAAGGAAATGCAGTGTGTGGATGCCGTTTGAAAGTCTCTAATCCAAGATCTGATAGTGAGGGGACTTTAGTTTCATTGCTTATTTTAATGTGGTTTTGAAGTAATGTTTGGTTGTTGATTGGTCGTATCCTGCTCTCGGATTCAATGGTCTTCCTATACGCTGTGAATACTTTCGGAATGGCCTTGAATTCCATTGAAATATCATCAGGATGGTAAAGAAATTGATTATAGATTTCATGATGTGTTATAGCTTCTACTATTTGTTCTCTTAACGCTGTGGAGACATTTTTTTCTTCGCTAGTCCATTCTTTTTGGGAATAGATATCTGAAATGTCATATTGTTCTGCTAACTTCGGAATGATGATTTCTGGAAAATCGTAAAAAATAAAAAGCTCAATATGTAGCTGTTGTAAGTTCTGTTTAAGATTGCTAACCGTTTCAATTAAAAATTGAGCTCTGTATTTCTCGGTTTTTTTAAATCCGAAGGACGAGAGTTCATAATGCCTTGGGTCAAAGCAAAATACTGCAATAATGTGGTCATGGTTGGAGACGGCAGTTTCCAGCACCAAGTTGTCAATCACTCGAAGGTCATTTCTAAACCATACTAATCCTGTTTGTTTTTGTGTCGTCTGCATCTTTCACTACAATATTTTACGTGTTCCCAATGTCGTTTCCATTTCTTTCGCCAACTGAACGGAAGCCCACAGGTCACACAATCTTTTTCAGGAAGTTGTCCTTTTTTCAATTTTCGCTATGACCGTTTTATATTCTTGATATTCTTTTCAGTTTTGTTCTCAAACATTCACAAGGCGATTGATCATACCATTAAAAATGAAGCTGTGAAACGGTAATACAGCGTACCAATACAAACGTCCCCAAATACCTCGAGGTCTAAATGTAGCCGTTTGTTTTAGACGATTGTCTTCAATCTTAAATTCAAGCCACGCTTCACCAGGTAAGCGCATTTCAGCATAAAGCAATAGTTTTTGTTGTGATTTGTCTGCAAAAATAACTCGCCAAAAATCCAAGGCGTCTCCAGCATCCAGGTTGGTCGGACTTGTTCGTCCACGACGTAAGCCAATGCCACCAACGAGCTTATCCAAATAGCCTCTTATTCGCCACAAAACGGTACCATAATACCAACCATTGGTTCCACCAATGCTCCAGATTTTATCAATGGTTTTTTGGGTATTGCTTACAGGACGTTCCTTATAATCCTTGAAACACCCATATTTAGGAACATTGATGTATTTATGAAGATTATTTCTAAGTCTGCCACTGCTCACCATGGAATCCTTCCAGCTTGAAACGATACTGTTTTGTTCTATTTTTTCAAAAGCTAGTGAAACCGCTTGCTTATATGTAATGGGTTCAATATCAAGAACTTCATTAATGTTGCTTGCTTTACCGATAATTTGTATGCCCATACTATCGACTAAGGCTGTTGCCAGTTTATATGATGTGGACGTCACAAAATAGAGCCAATACGATGAGAGTTTTGGTGTCATCACCGGAACAGTTAAAATGTAGCGTTTTAAGCCACGAACTTTAGCAAAATCGAGCAGCATTTGCTTGTACGTCATTATTTCAGGACCAAACACATCGTAGGTCCTGTTGTATAATTCTTCACGACCCAAGCCTCGATGTAAAAATGACAGCACATCCCTAACTGCAATGGGTTGCGTTTTGGTGTTTAACCATTTAGGTGCGATCATAAACGGAAGCTTTTCGACTAAATCCCTTATGATTTCAAAGGATGAGCTTCCAGAACCCACAATAATTCCTGCTTTAAAAATAGTCAAGGCGTAGGACTCAGATTTTAGATGTTCCTCTACATTTTTTCGCGATTTTAAATGTTTCGATAACTTGTCGTCATTAGTTATGCCACTTAAGTAAATAACCTGTTTAACTGTTGTGTTTTCTAGACAGGACTTGAAATTTTTGGCACAACGTTCTTCAAGCGATTTAAAATCCTTAGAGGAATTAGACATGGAGTGAATCAAATAATACGCTGCATCAATGTCTGTAGGAATGTTGTCAAGTGTTTCAGGTTTTAGAAAATCGGCTTCAACAACTTCAATGTACTCATCCTCTGCATAATTTTTATCAGCACGCCAACGATCACGAACAGCACAAACGACTTGGTGACCATCATTGATTAATAGTGGAATGAGTCGTTTTCCAATATAACCGGTTGCTCCTGTGACTAAAATCTTCATTGTACCTAAAATTGCTTTTAATTGTTTTTTGGTCGCTGGTAGCCTAGTCGTGTATTTAATTTTGGAATTGCATAACCATCCAAACCATTAATCGTTGCGACATTCGCTTTTGAAAGGTTAATAAATCCGTCTGCTTCCAACAGATGGTCTTCTACATAAAGTCCTTTGATTTTACCAATCACCAATATGGTGTCGTTGACTGTGATATCATATTCTTCAACATATTCCATAGCCAATTGCAGAGGAGCATTTTTAACGAAAGGTGCGTTGTGTCCATTTTTATATTCTGAAACAAGCCCAGTTTTATCAAATTCTGAAATATGACTTGGATATTTAGCCGACGTATGGTGAGCGTCTTTTAAAATCACATTATGAACATGGTTGATGGTATAAGAACCAGAAGTCTTAATGTTCTCGTAAGTGTTTCTTAAAACTGTTGTTGGTCGTAAGAAGAAGCCCAAAAGTGGCGGATTGGAACCTATATGTGTGACTGAACTAAAAATCGCAACATTTTCGATGCCTTCATTGGATACAGTTCCCAAGAGGTTAGCGGATTTATATCCAGAACAACTATTAATGAGATTGATTCTGTAAATATGATGGACATCATGGATATCATCTTGATTGAAATACGCCATTATAAGGTTTCGAAATTATTGATTTTGATGTCTTTGGCTTTCAGGTCGAACATAAGATTGTACAATCCAAAGAAAGTACGATTCATATAGATGAAGTGTTTCGACCCTCTATTGGCATTCATTTTACGCAATTCGGTACTTTTAGAATAGCGTTCACTTAATTCTGCTATTTTTCTGAAGAATTCTCCATTGGAAAAGTCAAATGTTTCTGATTGAAATGGTTGCGTGAACAGACTTAGCATGTCATGAAACATTTCGGTAAAGAAAGTGATTTCCGCATCGTTGTCATCTGGTCTTAAAATTTCCAATTCGTGCATTTTTTTGACAAACAACTCACGATTGTTTAGGTTTTCCTTTTTAACCATTTCAAAATATGGTCTATAGAATTCCTTAGGAATGACCTTCATACAACCAAAATCCAAAGCTATCAATTGTCCATTATTGGAAACGAGAAAATTACCTGGATGAGGATCGGCATGCACCTTCTTTAACTTGTGAATTTGAAACATATAAAAATCCCACAAGGCTTGTCCTAGTTGATTGGCACGCTCTTGATTGGTATTGTGTGCGGTAAATTCAGAAAGATGTTCGCCTTCCATGTAATCCATAGTAATGATACGGTCGGATGAAAGTTCTTCATAATATTGAGGAAACATAAGATTTGGAATGTGCTCGCATTTATGGGCAATTTCCTTGCTTTGCTTCACTTCCAAAATATAATTCGTTTCCTCAATTAATTTACCTTCAACTTCCTTAAAGTATTTGTCAGAATCTTTGCCTTTGATGTTGAACATACTCATGGCAACAGGTTTTACCATGGCAAGATCAGACGTGATACTTTCGGCAACTCCTGGATATTGGATTTTCACAGCAAGTTTTTTCCCGTTTTTTTCTGCAATATGGACTTGTCCTATACTTGCAGCATTCACAGAAGTTGCGTTGAAGGTATCGTATAAATCATGTGGCGATTTACCAAAATAGTTCTTAAAGGTTTTTAGTACCAATGGTGGAGACAAAGGAGGTACTGAAAATTGAGCCAATGAGAATTTTTCAACATAGGCTTGAGGTAAAATGCTTTTTTCCATACTTAGCATTTGAGCTACTTTTAAGGCACTTCCTTTGAGTTGTTTCAATCCATCATAGATATCTGAAGCGTTATTTTGATTCAGGCGTTCTTTGGCTTCAGTTTCAGATTTAGTGAGTTTATCGCCATAATATTTCAGATAATTAACACCGACTTTAGCACCAGTAGATACTAGTTTTGTGGCTCTTTTAATTTTGGATGTTGGAATGCTATCTATGGTTTTCATAATATCGGTATCAGTTCATTTTGACTTTTTCCTTGAACAGGAATTTTCCAAAATCCATTAGACTTTTGATTGGTGCAATATTCAGAATGTCGAAACTAGTGTTAATCGATTTTTCAATGAAAACATCTGTTTTTTCAAAGTTTTTGGACGAATCCTCCATCCAAAATTTTAAGGTCATTAGAAGTTGAAGCCATGCCGATTCCTTTAGACCACGTCTTTGCATACGATCAATATGTTCCTGTTTCATGTCTAAAAGTTCGATGTCTAGATGCTCGATATAGGATGTGAATGCGTGTTTCAATTCTGAAAGTACTTCGAGACTTTTCAAATTGTTTTTATGTTGAGACAAGGCATGGATCACATAACTACGGTTTGCCGTTAAGTTCTCAAAAAATGTAAAATAAAAGCTGAGGAGTTTGTGTCTTGCACTGTATTTGCTGTAGTCTTCGCTTTTTTCTAAGGCACTAATGGTGTGGTCTATAAATGCCTTAAAAATATGTTGTTCTAAGTTTTTGAAAGAACCAAAATGTTGATAGAATAACTGTTCATCAAAATCATTCGCCTTTGTAAATGCGTAAACCGTTTTCGGTTGCTGACCATGAATTAAAATGTAATTCATATAGTACGTCATAATATCTTTTGAGGTAATCTTTTTTTTCTTTGCCATTTTGAAGAATTGTAAGGTAAAGATATAAAATGTTTAATTAATTATAGAAAAAGTTAAACAAAATTTAACATGCTGCCATAATGAACATGCAAAAGGTGACTTCAATACAATCTGATTTGCGATTACTTTGTTAAGCGAGAAGACTTGTGCTTCAGTAGAACCTAAAAAACACGGCATAATATCCTCTTGAATTGAAGGATAGACTCTAATTTAAGGTTTTGTTAACAATCAAAGGCTTAGGTTGTTCGTAAATTTACCTTGAATTTTAAACTAATCATTAAATCTAATAGCATGAAAAAATTATTACTAGTATTTGCAGTGTTTGCCGTGGCGTTTAGCACAAATGCTCAAATCGAAACACCACAACCAAGTCCGTTCTCAAAAGTAGAGCAGAAGGTTGGATTAACTGACATTACCATTGAGTACTCTCGTCCTGGAGTTAAAGGAAGAAAGATTTTTGGAGGATTAGAACCATGGGGAACCATATGGAGAACAGGAGCTAACAAAAATACGACTATTAGTTTTAGTGATGATGTGAATATTGATGGTCAGTCTGTTAAGGCAGGAACTTATGCAATATTTACAAGATTAAACTCAGCCAAACAATGGGAAGTGATGTTTTACAGTGATACTGAAAATTGGGGTACTCCACAGAATTGGGATGATTCAAAAGTAGTTGCTCTTGCTAAGGTTGAGGTCATGGAAGTTCCTTTCAGCGTTGAAACCTTTACTATCGATATCAATAACATCACCAACAATGGTGGTACCATTGATATGATTTGGGAAAAGTCATACGTAGGTATTCCTTTTACGGTACCGACAGATAAGATCACATCTGCTAACATTGATAGAATTATGTCTGGACCAAGTATTGCCGATTATTATAAAGCGGCAGTCTATTACAAGGAATCTGGTAAGGATATTGGTTTAGCTTCGAAATGGATCGATACTGCCGTAGGTTTATCTGAAAAAGACCCTAAGTTCTGGATGGTACACCAACAGGCACTAATTCATGCAAAAGCAGGAAATAAAGATAAAGCGGTTGCAGCTGCTAAAACATCATTAGCTTTAGCAAAAGAGGCTAAGAATGATGCTTATGTCAAGAAAAATGAAGAGGCTTTAAAAGAATGGGGAGCGATGTAAGCTCAATAGGAATGATAAAAAAGACCTTTAGAATTTCTAAAGGTCTTTTTTATGCTTTTATAGTAGCTATGATTACGTTTGTAAGAGTTGTTTCTTTGGAAGGATCGATTGCAATAGGCAAGCTATAAAAATGACAATAATACAACCTACGAAATTCAACCATAGGAAAGGCAAATTGATGAAATCATACTTGTCTAAAAAGAAAAGTCCGATTACTATAAACTGTGTCATTAAGGCAGCAACAAATACAGCATTTCCTTTTACGAATTTGAAGAAGAATGCCAACAGGAAGATGCCTAGCACATTTCCATAGAAAATCGATCCTATGATATTTACCAATTGAATGAGATTCTCAGCCAAATTAGCCACGCAAGCCACACCAATGGCTAGAATTCCCCAAGCTAAAGTAAACCATTGCGAGGTTTTGACCATTTCGGTTTCTGATTTTTCAGACACGTTACGTTTATATAAGTCCATCGTAGTAGTACTTGCCAGAGCATTCAATTCACTTGAGGTACTCGACATCGCTGCACTTAAGATAACGGCCAATAATAAACCTATGAGTCCTCGAGGTAAATTATTTAGAATAAAATTGATAAAGACGTAGTCCTTGTCATTGCTTTCCACCTTTAGGTTTTGCGCTATACCTGCTTGTTCAATCAGCTCGCGTGCTTCAGCTCGCAACACGTCACTTTCAGAGTTTAATTTGGCGATTGCGTTTGAGTTCGCTTCACTAGAGTTGGCTACAAATTGATTAATTATTGTTTTTTTCTCATCAAAGATGGCTTGCTGTTTGTCTTGAAGCGCTATGTAGTCATTTGCATATTCCGAATTCAAAACAACTTCAGTGGCTGTCGGATTAAAGTTTACAGGAGCAGCATTAAATTGATAGAATACGAATACCATAACACCAACCAATAGGATAAAAAATTGCATAGGTACTTTTAAGAGACCGTTAAACATCATACCAATTTGCATTTCCTTTAAGGATTTACCTGAAAGGTAGCGTTGCACCTGACTTTGATCAGTTCCAAAGTAAGAGAGCATTAAAAATGTACCACCAATAAGACCAGACCAAACGGTATAACGATTGTTAAAATCGAATGAAAAATCAAGGACTTCCATTTTGCCACTGGCACCAGCAATTTCTAGGGCATTTGTGAAGGTAATGCCTTCAGGTAATTTGTCAATAATTAAAAAGAAAGCAATCAGCATTCCTGAAAATATCACAATCATCTGGTGTTTTTGTGTCACATTAACAGCTTTGGTTCCACCAGAGACCGTATAGATAATAACCAATACACCTATGAGAACGTTCAATAGCAATAAATTCCATCCCAAAACTGCAGATAAGATGATGGCTGGAGCAAAAATGGTAATTCCTGCAGCTAGGCCTCTTTGAATTAAAAATAAAATGGCCGTAAGCGTCCTGGTTTTTAAATCGAAGCGACTTTCCAAAAATTCATAGGCTGTATAAACCTTCAGTTTATGGTATAATGGAATGAAAACCATACAAATGACCACCATGGCAATCGGCAATCCAAAGTAAAACTGAACGAAACCCATACCATCATTAAAGGCTTGTCCAGGTGTAGAAAGAAAAGTAATGGCACTAGCTTGGGTTGCCATAACCGATAACCCAATGGTCCACCATTTGGAAGTGTTTCCACCTTTCAAGTAGTCTTTAACATTTTTGCTGCCACGCGATTGATAGGTGCCATAGGAAACAATGAGTAGTAAAGTGCCAGCAAGTACGATCCAATCTAATGTTTGCATTTTAGAAAGCTTTAGTGATGAAGTAAAATGCAATGATGTAGATGATATTGGCAGCAAGTACCAGAGTATACATCGTATTCCATTTGTATTTTTTCATAGTGATTTAGTTCAGAAAGGGTTAGTTATAGTTCGTTTTTCCCTAAGGATAACATGTTTGCAAATAAGCGATAAGCTCCTGATACGCCTGCCGGAAATTCTCTAAAGAAACTCAGTCCAGTGTAGACATAATAGCCTTGGCCATGTTTTGCGACGAGTAAGCTGCCTGTTTTAGGAGACTCGCCTTTGTCGTGCATGGATAGGATGGATGTAAATTCAGGGGACCATTCACTAGGAAAGTAAAGACCACGTTCTTGTGTCCACCCATTAAAATCGGCTGCAGTTATTTTATTCGGAAAGTTTAGCACTTCATGATTGGTTGACAATAGCGTTACAGGTGCGTTTTCATCAGTCACTCGGTCTCTGGATAAGGTCAAATCATATGGTGCAATTCGATCAACTTTAATGCGATGACTGGTGTTGTACTGAACGATCATGTTTCCACCTTGGGCCACATAGTCAAATAATAACTGTTGTTTAAAATTTAAGGTTTCAATAGTATTATAGGCTCTAATGCCAACAACTATGGCATCAAACATTTTGAGATTCTCTGCTGAAATATCCTCTGGTTTCAAAACAGAGACATTATACCCAATTTGTCTAAGACTTTCGGGTACGACATCGCCCGCACCTTCAATATAACCTATGTTTTCACCACGCTTTTTAATATCCAATCGAACGACCTTGCTTTCGCTAGGAAGCAATACGGTTTGAAATGGAATGTGGTTATAATCAATTTCAACAAGTTCTCGAGTATAGGTTTTATTTCCAACTTTTACCATTGGTGTTATCAATCCTTCACTTTGATTTTTTGGAGGGATAATTGTAAAGATTACTTTTTGAGTGTCACCTTTGTTGGCAATACTTACTTTTTGTGTCTTAGGATATACTTGCCAACCGTCAGGATAAGCCATTTCAACACTGCCTTCAACATTTGCTCGTCCAGCTTTGATGATGACTTCAACATCTTTTTGTTGGTCATTCTCAAAAATATAAACGTCTTCGGTTAGTGCAGCCGTCACTTCATAAATAACTTCGAACGGTTTGTACAATTCACCCTTATCAGGTTTAGAATAGCGATAAACAATCGGTTTGGTGATGGTAATTGGTGTTTTATCGATGAGCAAATTGAAATCTACATTGAAAATTCGTGGTGTTTCGGGTAATCCAATGAGCGCAGAACTCACTTTATACATGCCTAAAGTACCTTTTTGTGCTAACCAATAAGGTGTTGTTGGTTGTTGGTTTTTAGGAATCTTTATCGCTTCCTTAAACTCGAATTTTGAGTTGTTTGTAAGGTGTATATCTTTAAATATTTCGAGATTTTCCGAAGTCGAGATACTTCTTAAAAGCACAGGTTGTTCACTTCTATTTAGGACTTCAATATTTAAATTGATGGTTTCGCCTGGTGTCGCCCAATGACTTTCTGATGATGCTTCCAAATACATTCCAGCACATGCCTCAATGATGGATTTAATTTCCTTGGTTTTGATGGCTCTCCAATGGGCATCCTCAATTTTTGAAATGAGTTGGTATGCCTGGAGCAATACAGGAAGGTGTTCTGTGGGATTTGTAAAGTTGAAGTTGTTTTCCACATCATGGAGCAGTTGACCAATCTGTTGACCACCAGCGATTCTATTCCAGCTCGTATCGATACCTTCAAATACATTATCACTTCCATTTAAAGGATCACCTTTCAAAAACTCTATAAATTCTTCCTGCGTACCACGTGTCGTCATACGCCCAAATCCTTGACATAAATGCTGACTGCTGGCAATTGAGGCCAGTTCATTATTGGATACACCTTTTAAAGGATAATACACACCAATATCGACTGAAATCATATTACTTTTGTCTATTTTATCAAAGGCTTCTCGACTGCCATAACGCCACCAAGAGGTGTTGTAAAACAAACGTTTTGGTTGCCACAGCGTTGTGTTTGATAGTTGTTCTGAATACGCTGTTGGGTCGTTAGCAAGCTCAAAGGCTTCCATGCTCAAAAGTGCTGAAGCTGTATGGTGCCCATGGGTTCGACCTGCTCTTCTATGGTCAAACCTGTTGATAATTACATCAGGTTTAAATTTTCTAATGGCTAAAACCACATCATTCAACACTTCCTTTTTGTCCCATATGGCTAAGGTTTCATCTGGATGTTTTGAATACCCAAAATCATTGGCTCTGGTGAACATTTGTTCACCTCCATCTATTCGCCTAGCTGCTAGCAATTCTTGTGTCCTCATCACGCCAAGGAGTTCCCTTAGTTCGGGACCTATTAAGTTTTGACCACCATCACCACGTGTTAATGAAAGGTAAGCTGTTCTTGCCTTAACCTCGTTAGACATGTACGCAATGAGCCTTGTATTCTCATCATCAGGATGTGCGGCTACATATAATACAGAGCCAAGAAAATTTAACTTCTGTATTGATTCATATATTTCGGAAGCGGTAGGTTTTTTAGGTGATTGAGCATTTATAACTCCGAAGGAAAGCAAACTCAGAAAGAGTAGGCGTAATCTTGTTTTCATGTTGTAATAGTTAGCTAAAACCAAATATACAGAAGTATGTTAGTGCAATGCCTGCTTTTAGAGTTTCTTTAACTTAAAAGTTATCAAGAGTATCTTGAAGTAATTTGTCGATCTTGATATCATGGTTTTGAATTACCCGAACTATAGAGTGATAGACGGTTTTAGGATATTAACGAAAAAATAAAGTTTTGTTAATATATAAGATAAAAAACATGGGTTTTCACTCATTAAAATAGTAATTTCGTTGTCTTAAATTTATTTGGATGACAACAACGGAGTTTAGCCCTATCATTAAGGTTATCGAAGAAGCCTATGAAATTCCGCATTTGAATGCAACACGAAAGATTTCAGCATTATTGCCACACGATTACTATCATACCGATAAACGCTATCCTGTGTTATATTTGCAGGATGGACAAAATTTATTCAATCCTTTGGCACCTTATGGCGATTGGGCCATAGACAAATCCATGGCAAAATTGGCTGAACAAGGATTTGGGGATTTGATCATTATTGCAGTAGATCACGGTGAAGAAGAGCGCATTAGTGAATATTTGCCTTACTATCATCCGCGTTTTGGAGAAGGTAAAGGGAAATTCTATATCCAGTTCATGATTGAAAAACTGATTCCGTATATCAATAAAAATTACAGAACTCTTCCCGATTTTGAGCATACTGGAATTGGCGGAAGTTCAATGGGAGGTTTAATTAGTCTTCATGCAGGACTTAAAAATCCAGGGGTTTTTGGCAAGATGATGATTTTTTCACCAAGTCTTTGGATTTCAAAAATGATTTTTGATCATACCAAAACCTTCAAGCCATTGGAAGAATCAAAAATCTATTTGTATGCAGGAGGAAAAGAAAGCATTGAGCATTTGCCTAATGCACAAAAATTAGGAAGCATTATCAAGGAGAAAATGATTAATGGCTATCATATTGATTTTCATTTTTCTATTAACGATGAAGGGAGCCATGCAGAAATCTATTGGCGACAAGAATTCCCAAAAGCAATTAAATGGCTCTTTTTTTAAATCTTGGATTATGACATATAAACACATCAAGTCTCTTGATACGACCACGGATTTTATCATTCCTTGTGGAAAGGATCATCTCAAAACCATTGCAGATTTCATTCCAATTAAAACGCCCGATTTCGATGGCAGTTTTGGAAGTTATCAATTGATTTATGGAACTCATGGCAATCGTATTTATCTGTTGGGAATAGGAGAGGAAAAAGAAGCTCCTAAAATGGAGGAAGCCTTCAGAAAGTTATGTTTTGAAACCCAAAAGCATTGGGATAAGACGATTCAGGTGTACGCTGAGGATTTGTTGGATGATGATATCAAAAAGGCTGTCGTTGGAATGGAAATGGCACAATATGTTATTGGCGAATTCAAATCCAAGAAAGACAAACTGAAAAATGTAAATGTTGCGTTTGTATCTTCAAAAGCAATCAAAAAAACACTTAGTGAAGGTAAATGTACTGGTGAAACCATCAATCGCATCAAAGCATTGGTTGATGCACCTCCAAATGTAAAAACACCAGAATTTTTAGGAAATTGGGCCAGTAAATCAGCGAAAAAACACGACTATAAGTGTACCGTATTAAAACAAAAGCAACTTGAGAAACAAGGATTCAAAGCCGTCTTGTCTGTTGGGCGAGCTAGTGTGAATCCGCCTGTGGTTATTATCAATGAATACAAAGGCAAAACAACAAAAAGCGTTGATATTGCCTTGGTCGGAAAAGGAGTAACTTTCGATTCAGGAGGTCTATCAATTAAGCCATCCACAAATTTGCACTACATGAAAAGCGATATGGGTGGAGCTGCAGTGGTTTTAGGTATAGTGGAACTTATTGCGAAATTGAAGTTGAAAATCAATGTCGTAGGAATTGTAGCTTCTGCAGAAAATGCTGTCGGTTCCGATAGTTATAGACCTGGTGATGTGATTGGGTCCTATTCAGGAAAAACCATAGAAATTATTGATACTGACGCAGAAGGACGATTGTGTCTTGCTGATGGTATAAGTTATGCCATAAAAACATTTAAACCAGAATATCTAATTGATTTGGCAACGCTAACTGGAAGCGTCGTTCGTACATTGGGTTATGCAGCTGCTGGAATGTTCACCAAGGATCAAGACATGGCCAATGCGATGTCAAATTTAGGAAACCAAGTGCATGAGCGTGTATGGGAATTGCCGTTATATGAGGATTTTGAAAGCGATTTGCATTCCGATGTTGCTGATATCCGGAATTTTAGTGGTTTACCAATTGCAGGAGCAATCAATGCGGCTAAATTTTTGGAAGCGTTTACCGAAAATCATGAGAAATGGCTTCATTTGGATATTGCTGGTGTATCTTTCGGAAGTTCCTCTTATGCCAAAATGAAAAGCGCTACAGGCTTTGGTATTCAGTTGATGTTGAGATTTATTCAGGAAAAAGCATCCAATTAATTTTGGCTTTTTCATAATTTTACACCCTACTTTAAACTAAAGAGACATGTCAGAAAGCGCTAAGAATTTTCTATGTATTTCAACTTATTTCAAGGGTCAGGACTTTCTAAAAAGTTGCAAGGCTGATGGAAACAATGTGTTTCTATTGACGAAAAAGAAACTCGAACACGAAGCTTGGCCTTGGGAAGCTATTGACGATGTGTATTATATTAATGATTGGAATGAACATAATGTCATCAAAGGTATTGCCTATAAGTTTCGGGAGTTGAAGTTTGATCGATTTGTGGCTTTGGATGATTTTGATGTGGAAAAGGTCGCTATGGTGAGAGAGCATTTTAGAATGCCAGGAATGGGACGTACAACGTCGCATTACTTTCGAGATAAATTGGCCATGCGAATGAAAGCCAAGGAGGAAGGCATCAACGTGCCTGAGTTTACCTCGTTGTTTTACAATGGTGATATCAACGACTATATAGAACGTGTGAGTCCACCTTGGTTGCTCAAACCACGTTTGGAGGCTTCAGCTACTGGGATTAAAAAATTACACTCCAAGGAAGAGTTATGGAAAATTGTTCATGAGCTTGGTGATGAACGTGATAATTATTTGGTTGAAAAATTTGCGCCAGGAGATGTGTATCATGTTGACGGACTTAATGTTGACGGAAAAGTTGTGTTCTCTCGAGTGAGTAAATATCTTGACACGCCTTTCGAAGTGGCTCATGGTGGAGGGATTTTTAAATCAGCTACTTGTGAAATTGGGTCAAAAACTGAAAAAGCGCTTCAAAACATGAATGTTCAGGTGATGACAGCCTTCGGAATGCAATTTGGTGCATCTCATACAGAGTTTATTCAATCGAAGGAAACAGGCGCATTATTCTTCCTTGAAACGTCGTCAAGAGTAGGAGGTGCCAATCTTGCCGAAATGGTCGAATTTGCTTCAGGAGGCATCAATCTTTGGGCTGAATGGGCTAAAATTGAGTGCGCTAATCTAAAGAAAGGCAAGTATAAATTGCCAAAAGTAGATAATAAATATGCAGGAATCATTGTCTCGCTGAGTCGTTACGAACATCCAGATACCTCTAGTTTTAACGATTCTGAAATCGTTTGGAGAATGCATAAGCCATGGCACATTGGTTTGATTGTATGTTCAGAATCGAGTGAACGTGTTCTGGAATTGCTCCATCACTATGAGCAACGAATCGCTAAAGATTTCCATGCCAGCTTGCCTGCTCCAGATAAATCTGAATAAGACCAGAACATTAGATCAAAATAGCCGAGACTTTTTGAAGAGCGGTTATAACTATTGTTCAGAGCGTTTCATCCACAGAAGCTTAAGCAAAATTAAAAGCGAAGAACCGTATTTGTTTTGATATCTGCGTTTTTGAGACGATGCGCCATTTGATCCAGAATGATATTATTAGTGAAACAGGGTTTCAAGGAATTTCAGAAAATAGCGTTTACATTTCAAAAAAGCCTGTGCTGCCACCAACCCAAGTTTTATCCTTGTTGTATTTCACACCAACCATTTCACCTTTACTGAGACGAATCAAGTTACTGGCAATTTCAATTGTATCGGTTTTGCTATTATAAACCATCATCATTCGTACCTCACATTTGGCAGGAACATCCATGGTTTCAATAATTGGTGCATAGGCGACTTTTTCCTGAAGGAGATAGTTTGATTTGTCGGCAAGACTGTCAATGGTATCTCGAGTCACATTAATATGAACTCCAGAGCCAGCAAATGAAAACAAGGGTTTCAGTACATAGTTTTCCAAATCGGAAGGAATGGTTTCCAATTTATCCAAAAGATAGGATTTTGGTGCATATTTGCTTTTGATGAGTGGCATCATATACTTGCTAATTCTGAAGAACCAATTAGGATGTCCAACCCATTCCACATCAACGTCATCCTGAAATTTAAAGGCTCCTGTCAGATCAGTTCGTTGATGTAATTCATCAAATATGATGCGGTTGTATATTTTTAAGATCTGAATGTCTTCACCTTGACCATCTGTATAAAACAATTGTTTCCCTTTACGCTTAAGTTCAGTTATGCAAACTGTTTTGATACCTAAAGCGGCTTCTGTGGCATAGAAATCAATGGCTGTGGCTTGTTGATCAGGTTCAACCTCAAGGAGGACGACTTGTTTCGGATTGGTATCACCAACAATTTCATGTCTTAATAATTCAACATATTCATCTGTGGTCATGCCATTAAGATGTTGCGAATACCCATTGGGAATGGCATCGCCAAAATGCTTGCGATACATGCGTCCTAATAATTCCTGAAAGAAATACAAGGATGGAAAACCTTGTAATTCAATCAACTTCGGAGTAAGCTCTCCAGCATCATCCTTACAAATCCCAAAGTCCAATTGTATAAATCGTGGTCGGTCATCTTCATTAGGAACTATGGTATTTTCATCAAAGAAAGCACCTTGGGTCAATGCCTTAAAGTTTGGCTGATTGATGACATCCATGATTTCAGCAACAGCTTCCAATAGTTTTTCCTTCAATGCTTTAGGAATAAACACAGGTGTTTCCGAAATTTTAAATCTTGGAACATAATCAAATGCTTCATTAATATCTTTTAGGAAGGCATTATATTTTGCGTCTGAGAATTGCGCATTATAGACATTTCGATTGCTTGTTATCATTGTCAGTTATGACATTAAAGGTTGCTTGATATGGTTGATGGCCTTAGTGATGAATTTTGGTAGAATGGTTTCATAGGTCATAATGATTTTATCAGGATCGTCCATTCTATCCATCATCTGTTCATATTTTTTGATGCCGAAGTTGTCAATGACAATATGTTTGTTTTCATCTTTTTCAAAATGTGTCTTCATTCCAACAGGATCAGCTTCTGGGTGAAACTGCGTACCGACAAATTCATCTGAAAAACGTACCGCCATTATTGCACGTTCCAATTCGACATGCGTACGGATTTTTTCCAAACTCAAAATGGTTGCGCCATGTTCTTGAAATACTTTCAATCTAGGTTGAATCAATTGCCAATCCCTAGAATCTACGGCATAAAATGGGTCATTTAAGCCTTCTAGTAAACGGTCCTTCCGACCAGCTTTTGTTTTGTGAACCGGTAAGATTCCGAAAGAGGTACTTTTCCGAAGTTTGATTTCTCCCAATTCAAAATAGTCACACATGACCTGAAAGGAGTAACAGATAAAAAACACATGCTTCTTCCTTTCATCTGAACTTTTATTATAGTCCCAAAGTTCTTGCATCAACTCTAAATACGAAGATCTCCAAGACCCTTGTTCCAACGGACTTCCTGGTCCACCACTCGAAATATAAATATCATAGGAAGCATCGGGAATTTCGTTCTTTGCACGAACGTCATACACTTTGTAATCGAGTTCCTTATTAAAAAAACTGGCAATATCCACGATACAACGCAAGCCTTGGTTAGGCTCGTTGTTGTTCATGTCCAATATGGCTAATTTTAATTTTTCCATGAAATACTTGTAGGTTAATGTTTTGGGTTAGTCTATACCTGAAACCGTTTGTTCCGTAATATAATCGACTACTTTCTTAAGGTCATTTGTGTCCTTATATACAGCAAGTTGCCTATCGGCTCCTGTTCCGTTTTTAAGCATTTGCTTTACATATTCAATCTCCTTTCGAGAACCCAGTTCATCAACAACATCATCAACAAAATCGAGTAATTCATAAATCAAATCCTTGGTATCAACTTCACACTCTTTCCCAAAATCAATCATTTTTCCGTCAATACCATAGCGAGCACCTCGCCATTTATTTTCATTGATCAAAGCCCTATGGTATATCATGAAATTGAGATTTTGGGTTCTCAATTTGTGTAATTTGGCAACTAGCGCTTGAATTAATGCTGCGATACTTAAGGTTTCATCAATAGTTAATGGCACATCGCAGATTCTTATTTCTATGGTTGGATAGGTTGGATGTATGCGAATGTCCCACCAGATTTTCTTTGGGTTATCGATGCAGTTGGTTTTTACCAATAAATCCACATAGTTTTGGTATTGCGCGTAGTTATCAAAAATACCAGGAATTCCTGTACGAGGAAACTTGTCAAATATTTTCGATCGATACGATTTAAAACCAGTGTTGCGTCCTTCCCAAAACGGTGAATTTGTTGATAGCGCATATAGATGAGGTAAAAAATAGCGCATCGAATTCACCAAATGCAATGCCATGGGTTTGTCGGCTATACCAACATGAACGTGCAATCCAAAAATTAGGTTTGATCGCGCAGTATCCTGCAATTCATTTATAATTTGATCATAACGTGGATTAGGTGTAAGAAGCTGGGTTTCCCATTTAGAAAACGGATGTGTACCAGCTGCTCCAATTTTAAAACCTAACGTATTGGCTATAGCTGAAATGGATTTCCGCAGATGCGTGATTTCTCGTCTTGCATCGGTCATGTCCTGACAAATATTGGTACCAACCTCAACCACTGCCTGATGCATCTCTGCCTTAACTTGATCGTTTAGCACTTTTGCAGCTTCTTCAACGATACGTTGGTCATGAGACACGAGCTCACGAGTTTGAGGATCGATAACTTGATACTCTTCTTCTATACCTAATGTAAACTTCATAATGCATCAATTTAAGACCTGATCATTTGATATAATCATCAGGTCTATAAATGTATTACTTTTTTTTAGCTTTAGATACTGTAGTTCTTTTGCTCGCTGTGGTCTTTTTTGTCACTGCTTTTTTTGCTGCTGTAGCCTTTGTTGCAACTTTTTTAGCAGGTGCTTTTTTTACTACTGGCTTCCTTGCTTCGGCCGTTGTCTTAACAGCAGTTTTCTTAGCAATGGTTTTTTTGGTAGTAGCCCTTTTTGTAGGCGCTTTTTTAGCCACAGTTTTTCTTGTTGTTGCTTTTGGAGTCACCATTTGATCTTTTACAAAAGTTCCCCAAGTTAGGTTCATTTTGCCTTTTTTATAGGATTTTGCTTTTGCTATGGCTAAGTTGGCTGCATTTTCAACAATCCACTCAAAATTATCTTGACCAACAGAATGCACATCTGCATCTGGAGCAGGATTGCAGAAATCTATGGCATAAGGCACACCATCACGTACTGCAAATTCAACCGTATTGAAATCATAACCTAAAGCTTTGTTCAATTTTATGCAGTAAGTTTCAACAAGATCCAAAAGCTTTTTATCCACAGGAGGACCATCAATCACATAACGTAGGTGATGTGGATTTCTTGGTTCGTATTGCATGATATGGACATTATCCGTTCCAAGGACATAGCATCTGAAATACTCTGTAAATTGAATTTCTTCTTGAAGCATCATCACCAAATTTTCTGTTTCTCCATGTTTGGCCCAAAGGTCTTCTGGGTTATCAACGCGATATACGCTTTTCCATCCACCACCATCATGAGGCTTCATGTAAGCAGGAAAACCAACAGTTTCGAACATTTTTTCCCAATTGAAAGGGAACTTCATGTTTCTGAACGAATTTTCATCGGTATTTGGTGGTCGATGCGAAGTTGGTAAAATGAAGGTTTTTGGCACAGGAACACCAATTGATTCCGCCAAGGCATTATTAAAGAATTTTTCATCTGCACTCCACCAAAACGGATTATTAATGACTGCGGTTCCTGTAATAGCAGCATTTTTCAGAAATGCTCTGTAGAACGGAACATCTTGTGATATTCGATCGATGATCACAGCATATTCATCAGATTTGGCCTGCTCAACCGTATCAATCAATACAGGTTCGGCAACCATGTCCTTAATACCTTGCGCTTTTATTTTTTGATTCACTCTTTCAATGAAAGCCCACGGAAATGTATCTTCTTGTCCGAATAAAATTCCTATTTTTTTCATAATAGTATGGTAAGTTAATTAGTCTTTAATTGTTTGTGATTTTTGATAAATAATGTGGAAACATTTGTCGCCACAGTGGCCAATCGTGTTCAGCCCATTTCCGCTCGTCATACCAAAATGGTATGTTTTTTTGAGCTAGAATACCTGCCATTTTTTTATTGGCATCCAAGCAAATATCCCATTCCCCTACACCAAGAACGATATCCATGTTCCATAATTCAGGATGGTTCGCATCTGGCATATAATCAACAGGGTTATTAAAAAATACGTTGTCATCATAATGGCCATCCATAAACGATTTGATATCAAAAGAGCCACTCATGCTAAACATGTGGCTTACCTTTTCAGGGTGCCTGAAGGCAAAGTTCGCAGCTTGATAACCACCAAAACTTGGTCCTGCAACAGCTATTTTTTGCAAACCTTTATCATGGCATATCGTATTCACCAATTCATTCATGATGAACTCATCGTACCACACGTGATTTTGGGCACGTTGTGATGGATGGATGTTCTTGTTATACCAGCTAAGCTCATTGATGCTGTCAGGACAATACAGGTGTATCAATCCTTGCTCAACAAACCACCTTGCCGATTCCACAAGTTTCATATCATAGCATTCGTTATGTTTGCCCATAGTTGTTGGAAACAAAATAACAGGATAACCTGCATGACCGAACTCGAGCATTTCAATATGAAGGCTCAAGGTTGGCGAATACCATTTGTGATGTTGTTGTTTCAATTCTTTAATTTTTAAATAGTTAAATCGAAATTTTAGTGTGCAAAATTACAGCATTAAATTCATATCGAATAATATTTAAAGGCTTTACTTTGTTGGATTCCGAAATAATTATCAACTATAACGATTTCGTAAATCGGGTTATTGGGCTGAGGCTGTAAATCGTATCGAATTACTTATTATTCAATATTTTACAAATAGGTGAGTCACTATTAGGTATGGCACCAAATTGCAAGTTCATTTCCACTGGGATCAATAAAATGAAACCGTTTTCCACCGGGAAAATGAAAGATGTCTTTTGAGATTTCGCCTCCATGGGCAATAAGCTTCGCTTTTATGGTCTCTAGTTCGTGATGGTAAAGTACAACTAAGGCACCATTGATGATATCGTCATCCGATTGCTCAAAACCGCCTTCGAGTCCGCTATCTGAAAACGCCGTGTATTTTGGGCCATAATCTGTGAAGGACCAATTAAAAACGTTAGAATAAAAAGCTTTGACCTTCTGGAGATCCTTCGCTTTCAGTTCAATATAATTGATATGGTTGTCTTGAAATGTCATTTTTTATTTATCACCTTCCATAAAATGTTCTATAGCGTCCTTTTTTAATAAAGTTACTGCTTTTTGTAGAATAAGATTATTAGGATAAGTTACCAGGTCACCATTATCCAGTCTCAAATGCAACTGGAAAGCACCAATGTCTTCAATAATGGCTTCTATAGGAAAGTCCTTGTCATGGATTTGAATTTTGTCACCAACTTTGTACGGGAATGAGAAAAACATAATAATGCCAGAAGTGATGTTGCTCAGTATGGACCATACCGCAAAGAGTGCAATCCCAATGACGGCAAAAACCGAAGAGAAAATGAGTGTCATATCCTTTAATTCCGTTCCAAAAACAAAGGCTTCAGCGATGAGTGCTATAAACACAAGGGTAACTGTAACATATCTGCATATCAATGAAATACGTGCTTGATTGATGCCGCTTTTTATCCCTATTTTTTTAATGAGTGCTTGACTTAAAAATTGAATAATAAAGAATAACAGGATGACGATTGCCGTTTGAATCAATTCGGTTTGGTAGGTTTTAAAAAACATAAATATGGTTTTGATCGTTGCAAAGATAAGCTAGAATTCTTTCAAATTAATCATTCAACAAAAGTGTATCGCGAAGATATATATCGGCATTTCCATTTTTATTCCAATAGGCAGATTTTATGGTCTTTAGTTTTGTAGCCTTAGTAGTTAAGGTCTTTGCGTTTGTGCCAAAGCCACTTTGGAAGGTTTCTTCCCAACCAAGAATATAGTAAGGATAATTGTTGTTGAAATTAATTTTCAGGCTTCGATTTAAATCTGGATAGGTAAGCTCATAAGTTCCAAAGCTTAATGTACCTTTTGCCTGATAAGCTTTAGGCTCAATATGTTTTAACCTGATATATTCCAAAGCGGGAATCACTTCAAGGTCACCAGTTGGAAGACTGGCTGGATCGATTCGAAGCTGTGTCCATATTTCATTTTCGAGAATGGTTTTGTCCAATTTAATTTTTTGATCTGCCTCATTTTCAAAATAGCTATGGGAAGTGATTTCAAACCTAGATCTGTTGTTGAGTTGGGTGTATGTGTGTCCGCACCATTCTTGAACCGAACAACTGACCTTCATGGCATGTTGGTTGTTGTTAAATGGATAAAATGTCGATTGCATAATACTGTACGGATAGATGCCAGTATTAAATGTTTTGGTTGTATTGAGCTTTAAAACAGAAATATTGTTAGCGTTACGGTTATCTGCCTTGACCTGTACTTCAGGAAGAAAGTCTTCGGTGACGTATACTAGAACCGCCTTTCCTTTTCTTAATTCTCCGTAACGTGCTTGTTCTAATTGGAACGAGGTGATTTCAGCTTCACCAGAAAACCAATAATTAACATAGTCTTGAGGTGGTACTTCAGAAATTATCTCTGTATGCTCTTTGATATTCTCAGATACCGATTTTGAATGCAGTGCTGATGTTGAATTTGACTTATCTTTTGTACAGGACAGTATCATCGCAAAACAAAAAATACTGATGGTTATTCGCTTTTTCATGGCTTGAGTTTTACGATAAATTTACAATTGAAATCTTATGAAACCATGCTGTTTAACGTTTTATAAACGAGTTGCGTCGGCAAACCTACCACATTGGTGTAGGAACCCTCAATAGCGGTAATTCCTATATGACCAATCCATTCCTGAATGCCATAGGCACCAGCCTTATCAAAGGGTCTACACGTATTGATATAGTAGCTGATTTCATCGCTAGACAAAGCTTTGAAAGTTACTTTGGTAATTGCGTTGACTGTTTTTTGGGCCTGCTTTGTTGTAAAACAAACTGAAGTAATAACCTCATGGGTGGCATTGCTAAGCGATGAAATCATATCAAAAGCCTCCTCATGGTCACGAGGTTTTCCTAGTGCTAGTTCATTGTGCCAAACAATGGTATCGCTCGTAATGAGAATATCGTTCTGTTTTAATTCTTCCTTAAAGGGTAACGATTTTAATTGAGCTAAATAGTCGCTAATTTCAAAGTGACGCAATCGATTCGGATAAATTTCATCAACAGGACGAAGCCGTACTTCAAATGTTAATCCTAAATCCTTGAAGAACTGTTGCCGACGTGGTGAACCTGAGGCAAGAATAAGGTGGTATGATTTTAATGTTTCACTGAGCATGGTGTATGTTTAAATATAATGAAATTTGCTTGGTTGGTGACCGAAAACAAATTCATGTAAATGGGTTGAACACAAATTTAACTGTAAGTTCAACACGTCTAATATTATTTCAGGATCATAGGATATAATAATAACGATAGTAACCCAAGTGTCATTACGATTTTATATATCGCACTAATGTGTTTATAGTGTACTTTGTGTTCAGCGGAAAATAATTTGATCGTTGCATAAATCATTGGCGCAATAACAAATACTAAGAAATAAGCTATTGCGATTTGCTGCATATACAAATAGGTAACTATAAAGTATATAACGGCAGCAATAGGAAACATACTTACTATAAAGGCAATTTTATTACTGCGTTCACGACCTAAGACGATAGGTAAGGTCTTGTATCCCGCTTTATGGTCGCCATCGATATCTTGAATGTCTTTCACTAGTTCACGTACGAAGTTAACCAAAAATGCAAAAACGGCATAATCCAATACAATTTCAAAAAATGTGATTTGGGTTTCCTTGTTTTGAGGGAATATGCTAGGAAGAATATCAAAAATCCCAACAATCAGGATACTCATTGCTACCAAAGCAGAAACCAGAATATTGCCGACCAGCGCAATGCCTTTCAAATAGGAGGCATAGACATATAGTGATAGGGAAATCATTACAAAAATGGCAAAAAAGGAACTTCGTCCGATACTATATGAGAGATAAAATCCAAGAACAACACCAATAATATTAAATGTAAAAAATAGGTTGTATGCTAATTTTTCTGAAAGCTGTTTGCCGATGATAAGCGAATTCGGTTTATTAATAGCATCGGCTTCTACATCATAAATGTCATTGATGATATTTCCAGCTGCAGCAATACATACGGTCGTAAAAACCAATAGTGAAAATTCGAAGTTGTCTAAGGTGGTTAAGACATCAAAGGGTTCAAAAAGAGCATACTTGATTAGTACTTGGGCAAGTATGATGATGATGAGGTTTTTCCAGCGTATAAGATTTAGTAGGTGCAATGGATTTTATTTAAATGTGTGTAATCGTTTAACTGTTTAATTGAGTAAGCTGTTTATGGTCAATCATACTTCGCATCAAAATTGCCATCCCATTTTCCCTGTACTTTCATAACCTGTTCGATAATGTCACGTACAGCACCTTTGCCTCCAGATTGATGTGATATGTATTTGCTGTTTGCCTTGACTTCAATGGCTGCGTCTTGAGGGCAACATGGTAATCCGACCAACTTCATTACAGGAATATCAGGAATGTCGTCTCCCATATACAACACATGTTTAGCGTCGATATTGTTTTTGGAAAGATACTCGTTAAACTGAATCACTTTTTGATGTGCGCCTAGGTAAATGTCAGTGATGCCAAGACCTTCAAGCCGCTTTTGAACACCAATATTACTGCCTCCAGAAATGATGCAAATATTAAAGCCATTGTCTTTTGCAGTTTTTAAGGCATAACCATCTTTAATGTTCATGCGTCTCAACATATCACCATTGGTCATTATCGTAACGGTACCATCGGTGAGAACACCATCGACATCAAAGATGAATGTCGTAATGTGTTCAAGGTATTCCTTATAGCTTTTGTCTTCCATGTTAACGTGCTTTTGTCTTCGGTTGGGATGATTTTGGTAGTGTCATGCGATGTGTTTGCTGAATGGATGCCGTCATTAATTCATAAATGGCTTTATGCTGTTCATTGTCAAGCAGCTTCAAGTGTTTTTTTATAGTGCGTTTATCATTGCGTTTTGCAGGACCCGTTTGCGCCATAAACGGTGAGTGTTCTTGAACCTTTCTTGCCGTTTCAAGGATCAAAGGCTTGAGGAGATCAAACTCGGTACCTTGGCTTTCGGTAATCTCATGCGCTATACGATACAATTGATTGCTGAAATTATTAACAAATACAGCAGCCAAATGTAAAGCCGATCGTTGGTCGCTGTTCACACGTTTGGTGATTGTTGAGATTGATGTCGCCAAAGCCTTCAGCAATGAATAATCTTGTTTTGTAAGGCTTTCAAGACAGATTGGGACTTCAGAAAAATTTAGGTCCACTGCTTTTGAAAAGGTCTGCAAGGGATAAAATACACCACGTCTGTTCTTCTTGTCCAATTGATGGGCACTTACACTTCCTGAGGTATGCACCACAAGACGGTTTTCAAAAGGTAGCCGTTGTGATAACCCAGAAATGGCGTCGTCACTTACAGCGATAATGTATACATCAGCAATAGAAAGCTGGGATAGGTCATCAGTGATACTTAGTTCATTTTTAAATGCCGAAATAGGCTTCAGATGTCTATTGTACCATTGTTTGACAACGACGTTTTCCGAAGAACGAAATGCCTTAAATAAATGTTGGGCCACATTGCCTGCTCCTAAAATCACAACTGAAATCATGCTGTAAAAATACAATAGAATTCATAATTATGAGGTATTATTTTCTATCAAGTGGTTACCTTTGGTATATGAAAAAAGACATTCAAACGCGTGAGGATATTTTTGAATTGGTTAGTGCGTTTTACGAAAAAGTCAGGGCAAATGAAACTTTAGGTCCGTTTTTCAATGACACCATTGTCGATTGGGAGTCTCACCTACAACATTTAACCACGTTTTGGGAAACAAGTTTGTTCATGACCCGAAGGTTAGAACAAAAGTACCACGGAAATCCATTGGATGTTCATGTTAAAGTGGACCAAAAATTTAAACATCGTATCACTGAATTGCACTTTGGGATTTGGTTAAACCTTTGGTACGAGACTATAACCGAACGCTTTGAAGGCGAAGTTGCTGAAAACGCCAAACGTCGCGCACGTAAGATGGGAACTTTTATGTATTTGAAAATTTTTGAAGCCAGACAGCAATCATAGAAAGTGATACATAATAGGAATGTAAGCTTCAAATATTCCTACCAAAAAGCTGAAGATCACAACAAAAACCAAATACAGTTGTATTCATTGGAAGGGTTAAGGTCTATTTAACTAATATTAACCGTTTTTGGCCTTATCAAGCAAACTAAAATAGTTATCTTTGCACAACAAAAAATAAGCCTCTTGCTATGCAAAAGAAACTTGCAAATTTTCTCTTCTCAACTCGTCTTACAGGTGTTTTATTTATAGTTTATGCAGTAGCCATGATTACTGGAACCTTCATGGATGCTGGTCAAGATACGTCGCCAACACCATATTCGAGGCATTATATATACAACGCGTTGTGGTTTGAAGCGATAATGGTATTGTTTATGATCAATTTCATAGGTAATATTTTTCGATATCGATTACTACGGAAAGAAAAATGGGCAACTCTAATTTTGCATTTGGCATTCATTTTTATCTTGCTTGGCGCAGGAATTACAAGATATATTGGTTTTGAAGGTTGGATGCCAATTCGTGAAGGCGAAACTACAAACACCTATTTAACTCGTGATATCTATCTAACGACTTTTATTGATGGCGATTTGGTAATCGATGGCCAGCAGCAACGACGTGTTGTGCAAGAACGTGTTGATTTTTCCGAACGTCTGGATAATGACTTTAAGCTGACTACAGAGTATAATGGTACACCTGTAACAATTGAAGTTAAAGACTTTGTCAAGGATGCTGAACTTGATGTTTTGCCAAATGATAAAGGTGAGTCTTATCTAAAACTTGTTGAGGCAGGAGATGGTGGATCACATAATCATTTTATAAAGGATGGTGAAGACGCACTCATTCATAATGTTGTATTCACCTTAAACAATCCGAAGAAAGGTGCCATCAACATCACTACGGAAGGCAACAGCATCTTTATACAGTCTCCTTTTGAAGGAAACTATATGACCATGGCTACACAAGAGACTGGAGTTTTGGTGAAGGATTCCATTCAGCCATTGAAGTTGAGATCACGCTATCAAATGGCCAACATGGCTATGGTGTTTCCTAAGCCTGTCACAAAAGGAACTTTTGGTATTGTCAAGAAATCACAATTGCTAAGAAGTAATGAGGATGGTGTCGTGGTGGACGTGACTGCCAATGGCGAAACCAAACAGGTTAATTTGTTGGGTGGTCAATATGTTAATGGTCGTTTTGAGCAAGTGGAAGTTGGAGGAATGGATATCGCTGTAAAATATGGATCTATAGCAAAGGAATTGCCATTTAGCATCAAACTGAATGATTTTATTGCAGAGCGTTATCCTGGGACTGAAGATAATTTTTCGGCTTTTGCTAGTGAGGTGACGGTTATCAAACCTGAAGAAACGCCTTACGATTATCGCATTTTCATGAATAATATTTTGGATGAAGGTGGCTATCGTTTCTTTCAAGCAAGCTTTTTTCCGGATGAAAAAGGAACGAAATTGTCCGTTAATCACGACCGCATGGGAACCTATGTCACCTATTTTGGTTACATATTGTTGTATTTTGGTTTAATGGCCATTCTGTTTTCCAAAGGCACACGATTCAATGATTTAAAACAGCGTCTTGAAAAAGTGAAAGCAAAAAAAACAAAGCTTTTAACGCTATTTGTATTGTGTTTTGGGTTGCTTGGATTTGCACAAGAGCATTCTGAAGATGATGGTCATAATCATAATAATGTGCATCAAGAACATTTTGAAGGTGACGGTCATAACCACAATACACAAGTGGCTTTCGAAAAGCCTAGTAAAGCAACGATTGATTCTGTGATTCAGGCGAATATCAATCCTAAAGCTCATGCCGACAAATTTGGTGAACTGGTGATTCAGGATTACAGCGGACGTATGATGCCAATGAATACCTTTGCTTCTGAAGTACTTCGGAAACTGAGCAAAAGAGACCATTACGAAACGTTCGATGCCAATCAGGTGATGTTATCCATGCAAGAAAGTCCGTTGTTTTGGTACAACGTGCCAATCATATACTTGGCAAAACGAAAAGGGGATTCCATTAGAAAGATTATAGGTGTCGATACCGATCAAAAATATGTAGCAATTACCGATTTTTTAACTGAAGATGGACGTAATAAACTTGGGCCTTATCTAGAAGAGGCCTATAGCGCAGAAGTGCCAAATGGATTTCAAAAGGAGTTTAGGGAAGCCTATGATCGTTTAAGTCTATTGTTCAATACTTTGGATGGACGCTCGATAAAGATATTTCCGGTACCCAACGATGACAAAGATACGTGGATTTCACCTGTTGAGTATCGCGAAACCTATAGCAAAACCATTTCAGATACACTCTACGGAAAGTTTATTGAAAATAGCTTTGGCTATTACTTGAGTGAATTATACAAGGCACGACAATCAGGTGATTTTGAATTGGCCGATAAATTGCTTGATGGTTTCAAGAAAAATCAGCAGCAACTAGGAAGTTCGGTAATGCTGTCTGATGATAAAGTTAAAACCGAAATCCTTTACAATAAGTACGATATTTTTAAGCGATTATTTGCATACTATATGATTGCAGGAGCCATCTTGTTTATCTTGCTAATCGTTCAAATATTTAAATCTCGAAGTAGGGCTTTAGATGTAACTATCAAAGGTTTAGGAATTGCCATTTTCATGATGTTTTTGGTACATACAGCTGGTTTGATCGTGAGATGGTACATTTCGGGTCATGCACCATGGAGTGACGCCTACGAATCCATGATTTATGTGGCTTGGGCAACGATGTTCTTTGGATTGGCATTTGGGCGAAAAAGTATGCTCACATTAGCCGCAACGGCATTCGTTACCTCAATGATATTGATGGTAGCACATTGGAACTGGATGGATCCAGCAATCGCCAATTTACAGCCAGTCTTGGATAGTTATTGGTTGATGATTCATGTGGCTGTGATTGTCGCAAGTTATGGACCATTCACCTTAGGTATGATTTTAGGCTTAACGGTTTTGCTGCTCATGATTTTTACGACAAGTAAGAACAAAGCTAAAATGGATTTAAATATCAAGGAGCTTACCTTGATCAATGAAATGGCACTCACGGTTGGTTTGGTGATGCTTACCATCGGAAACTTTCTTGGTGGTATGTGGGCCAACGAAAGTTGGGGACGATATTGGGGTTGGGATCCAAAAGAGACTTGGGCACTCATTAGCATCATGGTTTATGCCTTCGTGATTCATATGCGATTGATTCCAGGGTTAAGAGGACGTTTCGGATTCAATTTAGCTTCGATTATTGCCTTTTCAAGTATTCTATTTACCTATTTTGGAGTGAATTTTTATCTGGCTGGATTACACTCGTACCAATCTGGACAACAAATTTTGAGTTATCAAATCATAGGTATCACATTAGCCATTTTAGCTGTGGTTGGTGTTTTGGCGTATCGTAAGTATATCAAATTTTACAGGAAGTAAAGTCTTGACTTTATATTGCAGTAGATATCTTGGACGTTGTTTTGAATCTGTTTTAGAATCTTTTTCAAGTCTGTTAAATCCAACAAGATTGTACCGAACGTTTCCAAACGGTTTGATGTTGCCATTTTTCACAGATTAAATACCTTTGGTTCAATACAACAAAACATAAAACGAATGAAACTTTTAAAGGAATTCAAGGAATTTGCGGTCAAAGGCAATATGATGGACATGGCTATTGGTATCATCATAGGAGCATCGTTTAACAAGGTTATTGATGTCTTGGTTAAAAAAGTCTTTATGCCACCATTGTCGTTAATGACTGATGGTCTTAATTTTCAAGATCAAAAATATGTTGTGAGGGAAGGTATTATAGGTGCTGAAGGCGAGATCTTGGTAAAGGAAGTTGCTGTTGAATACGGATTACTCTTTGAAACCTTTTTAGATTTCCTGATTGTTGGTCTTACCGTTTTTATTGTGGTAAAAGCGATGAACAAACTAAGGAATAGAGCTCAAGACCCAAAAGATAAGGTTGTAGCAACACCAAAAGACATTGAATTACTTTCCAAATTGACTGATTTGATGGAAGAACAAAATACCTTGCTGAAAAAATAAAAGCTTCAATCCAAAAAGTCAAGATGAGTTCAATTTTTCAAAAAATCATGGTGCTTTATACCTTTTTCCATAATAATTCTGAATTCAGTTGAAAGCTTCCAATAAAGTCAAAATTACAGGTCTCAGGCGTTAATATGGAAAGAAATGGAGCCTTGTTTTTATCACGATAAAGGTGATAGGTTTCACCAACAATAGGCTCAAAATTATATCGTGCATTATATACAAGATTATTGTGCTCCAGTTCTTCAAGCATATTGTCATAGGCAGCTTTTAGTTCCATATAGCGTGCTTCAATTTGCTTATTGGCCTTATGGACATTGCGTTCTTTCCACGATGAAATATCTGTAACCTCAATGGCAGGTGCACCAACATTAGTTGCATAAGGTTTTAGTGACGCATCATAACGTTCGTCAGATTCATTAAATACAACTTGATCAGGTTTTTTGTCCTTTGACATTGCTTTTTGCTTTTTACAAAGATAATCGAGCTTTGTGAGTTTATAGTGATGGTGCAGCATAAATTTTATAATTAAGCGCAAATGCCACTTGGTTTAGGGTTTACCATGAATACACATTGATACTTCATTGCTATTCATATAGAAATGATATAGGTCAATGTATAAATTGAACTATGGTTTTGTTGATTGTTACGATTTCAAGAGCAATGTGAAACCTTGGTTTTTTGTGTCATCTGCGTATGTGCTTTTGGTAAATTTTAAATCATTAAAAGAAATGGAATGCAAATCATTTCAATTATTATAGAATATTTACTATATTTGACACTGTAAATGAATCTAGCATTATGGGAAAATTTGAAATATATACAGATAAAGGAGGAGAATATCGTTTTCGTTTAAAAGCTTCAAACGGACAAATCATTCTTAGTGGTGAGGGTTACAAAGCGAAGAACGGTTGCCAAAATGGGATAGCATCAGTAAAGACCAACGCTAAAGACGACAGTAGTTATGAGCGTTTAGAATCTAAATCAGGACAGCCTTACTTTAACCTTAAAGCTGCCAATGGTCAAGTCATTGGTACTAGTGAAACCTATTCATCGACCTCAGCAATGGAAAATGGTATTCAATCTGTGAAGACCAATGCGCCATCAGCACCAATAGCGGATTTGACCTAATTAATTGTCAAAGCATTATAAACTTATAAGCAAAACAAGGAGTTATACCTTAGCAACCGATCCAAAAACTTTTTGTAGCCCTTCATATCTAATGTCTTCAAAATTTGAGACTACCATATCAGCGAGACTGTAGTCTTGATCTTCACTATGAAGACTGTCAAATCCAACACAATAGATATCTGCGTGTTTGGCCGCTGTAATCCCATTGGTGGAGTCCTCAATTACAAAACAGTCCTTAGCATGTTGTCCAGCCAATTCTGCTGCCTTAATGAAAATTTCAGGATGAGGTTTGGATTGCTTCAAATCAGCTCCAGAGATTTTAGCTGTAAAAAATTGATTTAACTCAAAACGGTCAAAAATTCGATCGATATTTATCATCGATGCCGAAGAAGCCACAACCATCGTGATACCATGTTCGTAGTAATCCTTAATAAGCTCGAGTACACCATCAATTAGTGTTAAACTATCATCGGTATCAAAGAGATGCTTAAAGTGAGCACGTTTGATGTCAACAAGGGTTTGCGGACCTAATGGTAAATCAAAATGTGAGATTAAGGTCTGGCAAATTTCTAAAGTTGATTGTCCTGTAAATGATGCGTAGAGCTCATCGGAGACTTCGATGTTGACATCGCTAAACATTTGGTAGTAGGCTTTATGGTGAAGTGGTTCTGAATCGACAATAACGCCATCCATATCAAATAAGGCAGCTTTGAACATATGAGTTGAATTAATTAGCATCACGAATATATGTAATTAAGGCCTGATTATCAATACACACCAAGCACAAATCCACTTTGACTAGACAAGTGGTATTTAAGTCCGACGAAATGAGTTTTTTCTTACGTTCTTTTAGGAATTTGGGCATTTTGAACTTTGAAAATAAAATTGCATCTTTACCATATGATTGTATAAGTCCAACTTCGGTCGTTTGTCACATTTAGGTGACATCATTTCATGCCAAAACCTCTGGTTTTGGTCACGTCTATTTTTATATCAAACAATCATGTCAAAATCAACCGTTACAATTTCAAAACTATATTCCTATTTTAAACAAGCTGTTTCTGGAAAGGAACAAGAATATACCTCAGGAAGTATTCGTAAAGCTGTGTTTATGCTATCCATTCCCATGATCCTCGAAATGCTCATGGAATCCATTTTTGCCGTTGTCGATATCTTTTATGTTTCTAAGGTAAGTGTAAATGCTGTGGCTACTATTGGACTTACAGAATCGGTAGTGACCTTGGTGTATGCTATCGCAATAGGTTTAAGTATGGCTGCTACAGCCATCGTTGCCAGACGTATTGGAGAGAAAGATAAGGAAGGCGCTTCTCAAGCTGCGGTTCAGGTGATTTTTCTAGGAATTGCTGTTGCAGCGATTATTAGTGTCATCGGAATTCTATTTCCGAAGGAAATATTAGCGCTCATGGGAGGTGAGCCCGATTTGATCGCGGAAGGTTATGGCTATACCCAAGTGCTTTTGGGTGGAAACGTGACCATTATGCTCTTATTTTTAATTAATGCGGTTTTTCGTGGAGCAGGTGATGCTTCAATTGCCATGTGGACTTTAATCGTGTCAAACGGATTGAATATTATCTTGGACCCTATGTTTATTTTTGGGTTTGGACCCATTCCTGCTTTTGGTGTTGAAGGTGCAGCCATAGCTACGACCATCGGTAGAGGAGTGGCAGTAATGTTTCAGCTCATGGTATTGTTCTTTGGTTGGAGTCAAATCAAGGTACGAATGAAAGATCTGGTGCTAAGGATTGTAGTCCTTTTCAATTTGATAAAGGTCTCTTTGGGTGGCATTGGACAATTCTTGATTGGAACATCCTCTTGGGTATTCCTAATGCGCATCATGAGTGAGTTTGGAAGCGAAACACTTGCTGGATATACTATTGCCATACGTGTGATGATGTTCACGTTTATGCCTGCTTGGGGCATGAGCAATGCTGCTGCAACTCTTGTAGGACAAAATTTAGGGGCAAAACAACCCGATCGTGCTGAGCAATCAGTTTGGAAAACAGGAAAGTATTGCGCTTATTTTATGGGTTTGGTATCTATCGCTTATTTGGTGTTTGCGCCTCAGATCATTTCCTGGTTTACGACGCAACCAGATGTAATTGAACAAGGTAGTTTGTGTTTACGTATTATTGCCGCAGGCTATATTTTCTATGCATATGGAATGGTCGTCATCAACTCTTTTAATGGAGCTGGTGATACTACAACACCAACGATTATCAATTTTGTATGCTTCTGGTTATTCCAATTGCCATTTGCCTATCTCATGGCAATTTCATTTAATTTTGGACCAACTGGTGTCTTCTTAGCGATTGTCTTGGCTGAAGTACTCATCTCTGTGATTGCTATCATCTGGTTTAAAAAAGGGCATTGGAAAGCTAAAAAGGTATAATAGTGTTATGTATTTCATCGAATAATTGTGCGTTTTATGGATTGTTAGGTTTCTTATTCTTACATTGTAAAACCCAAACTATGTTTCATTAAATCCCAAGTCTAATGAAAACCTTAACCTACTTATGCTATTGTGCAATATTGAGTATACCATTGAAAGGCAAATCCTTATCGTTTATGGATGCGACTAAAGCTGACTTTAGAGCTGTTGGACAACTCCAAACCAATACTGTTCCTAAAATTAGTTACATTTCATCGTCTCAACAATTGCAAATTGAAAGCCGTCGTACTCATGGTATCAAGGAAATTCGCCTTTATAGTATCTTAGGGCAAAAAGTGAAGCAATGGAACAACATTCAGCCTGATGCTTCTGGTCTAGTGAGTTTATCACTAGCAAACATGTCTAAAGGAACTTATCTGGTAAGCGTCAAAACCGAAACAGGAAATTATAACAAGCGTTTAATCATCGGAAAGTAATATATTTTTAAATAGATAGCTTAGACTTCTTTTTTGTAATTTTAAAGTGTACAAAAAAGAAGATAATGACAAAGAAACCACTTGGATTAAATACAATTTGCACGCATGTTGGTGAAATTACTGATGCACAATTTAAAGGTGCCATTTCACCTATATATTTGTCAACGTCTTACGAGTTTGATAATGTAGACATTAAACGTTATCCAAGATATTTTAACACACCCAATCAAGAGTTTTTAGCGAAAAAAATTGCAGCTTTAGAGCATGCTGAATCTGCTTTAATCTTTGGAAGCGGTATGGCTGCCATAAGCCATATGTTCTTAGCATTCCTACACACAGGTGATCATATTGTGGTTCAAAATACCCTTTATGGTGGCACGTCAAATTTTATTCGTGAAGAGTTCCCTAAATTGGGAATCGAGTTTACGTTCACCGATGGCTATCAAGTGTCAGATTTCGAGGTAGCCATTCAATCCAATACCAAATTAATTCATATTGAGACACCTTCTAACCCTTTGCTTACAATTACTGATATGAAAGCGGTTTCTGTATTAGCCAAATCCAAAGGCATTCTTGTGACGATGGACAATACTTTTGGAAGTCCGGTGAATCAGAACCCAATAGATTATGGAATCGATATCGTAATGCATTCTGCAACAAAATACCTTGGTGGTCATAGCGATATTTTGGCTGGAGCCATAGCCAGCTCACAAGAACACATAGATCGTATATGGAATGTCTCAAAGAATCTTGGTGGTAGTTTGAGTGATATGACTGTTTGGATGTTGGAACGTAGTATGAAGACCTTAGGTCTTCGTGTTAAAGCACAAACCAAGAATGCAAAAAGGTTGGCTAAGTTTTTAAATAAGCACAAGGCAGTCTCCAAGGTGTATTATCCTGGTTTAAAGCAGCATCCAGAATATGGGTTGGCAAAATCCCAAATGCATGATTTTGGTGCTATGTTATCTTTTGAATTGGTTGAGGGCATTGATGCCATGGAATTTATGAAAGCACTCAGCTTGATAAAGCCATCAATGAGTTTGGCTGGAGTGGAAAGTACCATGATACTACCTTCAGTGACTTCACATGCTTTACTAACCAGAGAACAGCGGGAAGCTGTTGGTATTAGTGATCAATTGATTCGTTTTTCTGTGGGTATAGAATCTGTCGAAGACCTGAAAAATGACATTAAGCAGGCCATTGCTAAAATTAGAAAGAAGTCCGTTGCAAAAATCTAAATCACATCGTAAAGCCTATAATTTTCCTGAGCTTGCAACAGCGCATCCTGAGCTAGAGGATTATATGTTTCATAATGCCTATGGAAACATCAGTATTGATTTCTCCAACCCTAAAGCTGTAAAGGCACTTAATACGGCTTTATTAAAACACGATTACAAGGTGTCGTTCTGGGAGTTTCCCGACAAACATTTATGTCCGCCAATTCCGAGTAGAGCAGCGTATATTCACCTGTTGAAGGATTTGATTACGCATTCAGGCTTAACCAAAAACATAAAAGTTCTGGATATAGGAACAGGAGCGACTTGTATTTATCCATTGCTAGGCAATGCACTTTACGCTTGGTCATTTATAGCTTCAGAAATTGATCAACAAGCCATAGAGGTTGCACAGCAAATCATTGATAAGAATCGACTGGGAGATGCTATAGAATTACGATTTCAGAAAGATAAGCAGTCCATTTTATATGGTATTTTAAAACCTAAAGAAAAGGTTTCTGCCGCTATGTGTAACCCTCCATTCTATAAAAATGAAGCAGAAGCTATTGAGAACACGATGCGAAAGCAGAAAGGATTGGCACAAAAGGAAAGTCCTTCGAAGAGAAATTTTAGTGGTACAGCCAACGAACTCTGGTATCCTGGTGGAGAGAAAGCCTTTTTACATAATTACCTTTATCAAAGTTCTCTGAGTAAGACCTCTTGCTTTTGGTACACGAGTTTAGTGTCTAAAAAAGAGCTTATCAATTCGATGCGAACATCCCTTAAAAAATTAGGTGCAACTAAAATTGAAGTTCGAGATCTAAATGTTGGACATAAAATAAGTAGGGTAGTGGCTTGGACCTTTCTTTCGGAAAAAGAACAAAGAGAATGGATGTCATAATGTCTTTTGGAATTTGTAATTTGCACGTTATAACAAGATTTCCGTTTTCACGGAAAGGAAACCAGTTTCAATGAAGTTAGATATTTTGGCGTTTGGTGCACATCCAGATGATGTTGAATTAGGCTGTGGAGCTACCATAGCTAAAGAAGTAGCCAATGGCAAACGTGTTGGTATTGTCGACCTTACAAGAGGCGAGTTGGGTACTCGAGGCACAGCTGAAACCAGAAAGGAGGAAGCTGCAAATGCTGCGGAAATTTTAGGAATAGATGTTCGTGAGAACCTTGGCTTTGCCGATGGTTTTTTTGTGAATGATAGAAACCATCAGGTGGAAATCATTAAGATGATTCGCAAATATCAACCAGATATTGTGCTATGCAATGCTATTGATGATCGGCATATTGATCATGGCAAAGGAAGTAAGTTAGTAAGTGATGCCTGTTTTTTGAGTGGTTTGTTAAAAATAGAAACACAACTAGACGGTCAAAACCAAAAACACTGGCGACCAAAGCAGGTGTATCATTACATTCAGTGGAAACCTATTGAGCCAGACTTTGTTGTGGATGTCTCAGGGTTTATGGAGACTAAAATGGCAGCGGTTTTAGCCTATAAGACACAGTTTTATGACCCAAACAGTAAAGCACCTACGACACCTATTTCAAGTAAGAACTTTACCGATAGTATTGCATATAGGTCAAGGGATTTAGGTCGTTTGGTTGGTGCAGAACATGGAGAAGGTTTTACCGTTGAACGCTACGTGACTGTAAATAGTCTTTTTGATATTAAGTAATACCAAACAAAAAAAGCCTCTCATTTCTGAAAGGCTTGTCTTTTTGGGTGGAAGATCGGTCTTGCTTCGACTGCGCTCAGCATAAACTTCTCGACCTAATTGATAAGAGTTTTTAGGGTACAAAAAAAGCCTCTCATATCTGAAAGGCTTGTCTTTTTGGGTGGAAGATCGGTCTCGAACCGACGACCTCCTGAACCACAATCAGGCGCTCTAACCAACTGAGCTACAACCACCATGTAAAATTTATGTAAGTTTTAAAAAAACTTAACAAAGGATTGCTCTAACCAACAGAGAGAGCTACCTTTTCGTGCATTTTTAAATGCGTTTGCAAATGTATATCTTTTCGGTTTTACTTCAAAAAAAATTCTAACTATTATTCCAAATATACGTTTTATTGATCATCCTATATATTGAAATAAGTAGTTTTACTATTGGGAAAGCACCTTTGCGTTAGGGATTGAGGTCTTGTTGAAGCTCTCCTACTACGTAGGAAGCGACTACCGAAAGCCCGACTCTACATTGTGTGAACGATGTAGAGAAACGCTCAAATTATTATTGTTCTGTTTCGGCCTTATCTACGATGAGACGTTCGTTACGATTGGCAATTTCCCAAGCGGTATAAAACACCAATCGAGCACGATTTTCCAACAAATCGTATTGGATCTTATCTGGTGTGTCACCTGGTTGATGATAATCTTCATGTGTACCGTTGAAATAAAAAATCACAGGAACGTTATGTTTGGCAAAATTATAATGGTCACTGCGATAATAATAACGATTTGGGTCGTTATCATCGTTGTAGGTATAATCTAAATTGATGTTGGTGTACTTCGTGTTCATGGCTTCAGACAGCTCGTGGAGCTCTGTACTTAATTTGTCACTTCCGATGAGGTACACATAATTTCTATCATTTTCATGTTTTGGATCAACACGTCCAATCATATCAATGTTGAGGTTGGCGACGGTTTGATTTAGAGGAAAGATTGGGTCATTATCGGTATAATGCTTGGAGCCTAAAAGTCCTTTTTCTTCTGCAGTTACATGGAGGAACAAAATCGAGCGTTTAGGCGCAAAACCATCATTAGCGGCAGCTTTGAACGCTTCTGCGATTTCTAGAATCGCTACGGTTCCTGAACCATCGTCATCGGCACCATTATATACTTCACCATGTTGTACACCTTCATGGTCTAAATGTGCTGAAATCACAAGAATTTCCTCAGGTTTTTCACTACCTTTTATAAAAGCCACTACATTTTCAGAGTTGAAATTTTCTGAAGTACTGGTGATTTTGATGTTTAAATTGGTATTCATTGTTTTGTGGTCTTCTGAAGTTGCGATGTCTGGGAAAATTGTATTGCCAATAACTTCTCCTATCATGATAAAGACCATGCTGGTTTCATTGCTCTTAAGTGACATTCTACCATAACCACCAGATGCTGCCAGTTGTTTGTAATATGGACCATAGCGTAATAGCATATCAGGATTATAGAACAATAAGGCTTTGGCTCCTTTTTCTTGCGCTGCATTTCTTTTGGAAGATATTGCAGATCTTCCAGAGCTCCACTTTGTTTTTTCCTTTGAACCAGTAGTCACGAAATTTCCATTTGCATCTGTAGGCTCTCCAGCTTTTACCAATACGATTTTGCCTTCGACATCAAGACCGTCATAATCAGAATAGTTTTCAGAATCGATGCCATAACCTGCGTATATAACTTCATTTGTATTGATCTCTTGCGAATTAGCACTTCCCATTACGATATAATCCAAATAATTATCAAAAGTTGATCCGTTGACAGCCATCTGTACTTCAGGAGCTTTTTGTTTTTCCAAAGGAACTTCCTGAAAGTAATCCTCACCAGATAGAGGAGAGGCAATGCCCATATTCATATATTGGTCTTTTAAGTAATTGACTGCCTTTTTTTGTCCAGGCTCACCTGTCTCGCGACCTTCAAATTCATCAGAGGCATAGATGTAAAGCATCTCTTTCAATTCATTTTGGGTAATTGATGCGGCATATTTTTCAGGGTCAGGTGCTGTGCTTTTTGTTGAGTTTTGATTTGAACTTCCGCAACTATTGAGTACTAATACAGTTGCTATGAGTCGTAGGGAAATTTTCATTTTGGAGATTTAAATGATTATGAATGCGATATTACAAAATTATCAAGGATAATTAAATGCTAACGTTAGCCTTTAAGCAAATTTTAACGTCCTACAAATCAGCTTTGTCCACTTCAATTCGAGTTTCAGAATTGGCAAGATACCAAGCTGTCGCAAAAATAAGTTTTGTTCGTTTTTCCAATAGTGGATAATTAAGCTTTTCGGCTGTATCGGTAGGTTGATGATAATCTTCGTGCTCACCGTTGAAATAGAAAATTACTGGAACACCTTTTTGGGCAAAGTTATAATGATCTGAGCGATAATAATATTGATTGGGATCGTTTTCACTATTGAGGCGATAGTCTAAATCGAGCTTTGTAAAAATAGCATTGGCTTCTTCAGAAATATAATGAAGTTCGGAGCTCAGACGATCAGACCCAATTAAATAAATATAGTTTTCGTTGCCTTGATGTGCTTCATCTACACGACCAATCATGTCGATATTAAGATTAGCAACCGTATTTGTCATTGAAAAAACGGGATGTTTTGAATAATACCGAGAACCGTTTAGGCCAATTTCCTCGCCAGTAAAATGCAAGAACACAACACTTCGTTTGGGAGCATTGCCATCTACAGCCGCTGTTTTAAAGGCTTGAGCGATTTCCATTATGGCTGCAGTTCCAGAACCATTATCGTCTGCACCATTGTATATTTCGGTTTCTGTATAGCCTTCATGATCTGAATGACCAGAAATAATAACCACTTCATTGGGATACGCACTGCCTTCTATGTACGCAATCACATTTTGGGAATCATTTATGTCATCAGAAAAATAGGCTTTGGGAATATGTTGATAATATTTAGATCCTAATGGTGACGGAATGCCTTGATTGATATAATAGTCCTTTAAAAACTTTGAGGCTTTATGATGTCCTGGTTCACCCGTTTTTCGACCTTGAAATTCATCACTTGAAAAGTTGTATACATGTTCTTCAAGTTCAATACGGGTTATAGTATTTAAGTAGGTTTGAATCTTGTCTTGATCTTCAAAAATGATACTTTGTTTAAGCTTTTCAATTTTTTCGGTATGTCTTAGTGTAGAGCACGAGCCGACTAAAAAAAGAGATAAGGCTACAAGTTGAAGTTTCATCTAAAAGAGTTGGTAATTGTAATGTTCAAATAAACAAAAAATTAGCGAAAATCAAGATGTTGTTTTGTTTTAAATTATTGAATGTCAATCTCATCTATATCGAGATCCTCGAGGTCTTCTAAAGATTCATCTTCTAATTGCTCTTCCTTCTGTTGTAGTTGTTCGGTATTGCCAAGCTCCGCAGTTGTGAAAATAGCTTTGTACGTTGTTAATGCCAATGCGAGAGTTGTCATAAGAAAAATCAATTGGATAGACTTTTTTGACGTTCGTTTGTCTTTAGATATCACAAATGCTGAAATTCCAAAAACAAAAGCCAGAACACATGGTATAAACGCAATTTTTGATAAAGGTGTTGCAGAAAGTATCATCGCTAGAATGGCAGCTATAAATCCTAGTATGATTAGTGTCTTTTTCATATCATTGATAATTTGTGTTTTACTAGTGCTTGAGACCAGATGCTGATTTTAGTTTTAGTTCTCCATTGCCAACAGCAATTTTAAATTTAGCATATACAGGAACCTTGTTTGCATCTGCTGTAAGCCATAATAGATTGTCATTATTCCCTTTTAGGACATCACTGTTATTGATACTTATGGCAAGTTTATAGCACTCTTTTTTACCAAGAACTGTATTTAAAGTTTCCTTACTCAAGTACTTAATATTGACCACTGATTCCTTGTTGTCAAATAACACGGTGAAGTTTTGACTGTCACCAATATTTGCCTTATGAATGTCTAAGTTGCGAATATGATATAATGTAGTCACTAAATCTTTTGTAGAACTACCAATACTAACATTTTTTTTCTCCTCCCAAGTAGTTCCATCACTTCGCTTTTTTCGTTTTACACTTGCAACAGTATGGGTTTTATGGTTGAATTTGTATTTCATGAACTTTTCATACCCACCTTCACTGATATCCCTATTGTATAAATAAGGCGTTAATGTTTTCGGGCTCACATAACTTTCATATAAATCACGAATTTTGAAAAAACTGTCCCATTTGCTGTACGTAGCAGCCGTGCACTTTAATCGAAATAATGTGGACTTCGAAGTTCTAACTTCACTGGTTTCCATGTTAACTTGAGCTAATTCGGTAAGCAAACCAGACATATTATAGGAAGCACTAAAGGTTAATCTCTCTCCAGCAGCAATCGTATTATTTTGACTTACCGCAATTAATGAAGTCAATATTAGGAAGGTGGTTAACGATAATCTCATATATGATAAATTGGTGAATAAGACTTTATGAGCATTTATTGTGCCGAAAATACAATGCTGGATTTAATTTCACTAATTTTTACTGAAAATTTGAAAGTAACCATGAATGATTCAAACAAAAAAAAACGGTTCAATTACATTGGTGAAACTGAACCGTTCTAAACCTTATTTGAAATGTATTATTCTTTAATTAGTCGTTTCATGATGCTTCCTGTATCATTACTCAATCGTATCAAATAAACTCCACTAGATAAATTATTTAGAGATAGGGTATGGTAAGCATTATTTTTACTTTCCATCAATAATTTCCCGTTAATGTCATAAACCTGTACAAAATAATCTGAAGTTATTCCAGAAACATGTATCAAACCAGTTGTGGGATTTGGATAAAGACCTATGGAAATATGTTCAATGCTTTCTGTAGATAAAGTATTATCCTTTACTTGTACAATTCTTATGACCTGTACGGCATCGTTGCCCTCACTATCGGTCGCATCATAAGTTATATTGTAAAATCCTACAGCATCGACAAATGCGGATGCATCGATAACGACAGGCGAGCCGTCGTCAGTTGTTGCCCCTAGTTCAGTGTAGCCATCTCCAAGTTGTATTATCTGAGGATTTGGTCCGTTCAGTGTTATGATCGGAGCCGTTGTATCGACAACGTTTACGGTCCTTATGACCTGTACGGCATTGTTGCCTTCGCCATCCACGGCATCATAAGCAATCGAATAAGTTCCCACGGCATCCATAAAATCAGAAGCGTCAATGGTCACTGGCGAACCATCATTGGTTGTCGCACCAAGTTCGGTATAACCATCTCCAAGTTCAATGGTCTGAGGATTGTCACCCAGAAGTGTTATGATCGGAGCCGTTGTATCTACGACGTTTACGGTCCTTATGACCTGTACGGCATTGTTGCCTTCGCTGTCCACGGCATCATAAGCAATCGAATAAGTTCCCACGGCATCCATAAAATCAGAAGCGTCAATGGTCACTGGCGAACCATCATTGGTAGTTGCACCAAGTTCGATATATCCAGCACCTAATTCAATAATCTGAGGATTATCACCTAGAAGTGTTATGATCGGAGCTGTGGTATCGACCACGTTTACTGTCCTTATGACCTGTACGGCGTCATTGCCCTCACCGTCGGTAGCATCATAGGTTATGCTGTATGATCCCACAGCATCGACAAATGCTGAGGCATCGATAACGACAGGCGAACCATCATTGGTAGTTGCACCAAGTTCGGTATAACCATCTCCAAGTTCAATGACCTGAGGATTATCACCCAGAAGTGTAATAATAGGAGCTGTAGTATCGACCACGTTTACGGTCCTTATGACCTGTACGGCGTCGTTGCCCTCACCGTCGGTAGCATCATAGGTTATGCTGTATGATCCCACAGCATCGACAAATGCTGAGGCATCGATAACGACAGGCGAGCCGTCGTCAGTTGTTGCCCCTAGTTCAGTGTAGCCATCTCCAAGTTGTATTATCTGAGGATTTGGTCCGTTCAGTGTTATGATTGGAGCTGTGGTATCGACCACGTTTACGGTCCTTATGACCTGTACGGCATTGTTTCCTTCACTGTCCACGGCATCATAAGCAATCGAATAGGATCCCACGGCATCCATAAAATCAGAAGCGTCAATGGTCACTGGCGAACCATCATTGGTTGTCGCACCAAGTTCGGTATAACCAGCACCAAGTTCAATGGTCTGAGGATTTGGTCCGTTCAGTGTTATGATCGGAGCTGTAGTATCGACGACGTTTACGGTCCTTATGACCTGTACGGCATTGTTCCCTTCGCTATCCACGGCATCATAAGCAATCGAATAGGATCCCACGGCATCCATAAAATCAGAAGCGTCAATGGTCACTGGCGAACCATCATTGGTCGTCGCACCAAGTTCGGTATAACCATCTCCAAGTTCAATG
>JAUIMB010000003.1 GCA_030432635.1 Bacteroidia bacterium
GCATTGCCTTAACTTATGAAGATCCTAAACTATCTGATGGCACTGAACAACAAACAGAAACCTATATCAATCGCAGTCTGCAAATCGCCACAGAAATGAAATTTGTATTTTCCAGTCTATCCTAGACAAACCTCTGGCTTATTCCGTTGGCACGTAATCCAATGGCAATGTGTCTCCAATTCGAAACTGTGACATATACCCAATGAAATTCAAAGCTTCAATCGGACTATAATTTCCAAAGCCATCTATGACAATCGTCGTGTTGAAATACGGCTGATTATTTGAAGGTAAGGTTTTCGAATTTGATGTAGTGGCTTCCGTTTGATCATGAGTTTGATCCTTGTGTTTTGAAGCAGCATGAGCCAATCTCATTTGTTTTAATATATGATTATTCATCAAGTCCGATTGGTGTTTTCGTTTATAGAGTACAGAAAGCGGCAACCGAAACTTAACTTCAACAGAATCTGATGATTTAATTGGTTGTACCGAAATATACTTTTCTGGATCGACCTTAAATCCGTCACTTAAAATCATATAGCGCTCATCTTCCAACTCCTGTTTTGCCAAGGACCTCATAAAATGCAACACCGAACCTTTATAGGCTTGGTTTCGCTTTTTGATGATCGAGTTTCTATCATCAAGAGACGCATAAAACGAGGTTCCAGAGTAAAATAGGGACTCTACATAAAACGATTTGGTATCTAGGTTTACGTAGCCAAATTGCAGTGTAAAATTCTTGATTTCGTATTGAATTTCGTATGCTAGGTTTCTATTTTTGATGATCAAGGGCACTTTGGAACTTGCAGTCAGCTGTTTGGTTTTTTTATTAAAACGCAATATCAAATCCTTTTCATTTAAAATCACACAAGACTTTGCATTTTTTGATTCGCCCAAGAACTGAGACCTAAAATAATTTAGTTTTAATGCTCTAGGCATGCCATCATCAGCAACAATGACCACTTCATCCAAAACATCATTCTGCTCTTCCAACAACACATTATAATAGGTGTTTGGATCGTACTCAAAAAGCGTTAATTTTTGATACCCTAAAAAAGAAATGATCAAAGGCGAACGAATATCCACATTATATGCAATCTGAAATTCGCCTTTATGATTTGTAGAGGTGCCAATGGTTGTATTGTCAAAATATACTGCAGCACTTTCAATAGGTTCTTGGGTTTTGGCATCCACGACTTTTCCTTTCAGCGTTTGAGAGAAAGTAAAAACTGAACATAAAAGCGTTAAGACAAAAAGGCTATTCCTCATTGTTTCCATTAGAAAACTTGCGTTCCAACTCAGCTTGAAACTCCTCCATTACGGGACGAACTGTACTTTCAGGCAAGTCTGCAATCTTGATATACATAAGTCCGTCAACCGCATTATTAAACAAAGGGTCAACATTAAAGGCCACAAGTTTGGCGTTCTGCTTAATATATTTTTTGAGTAACACAGGTAAACGCAATGCTCCTGGTTCGACTTCATCGATGATTTTATCAAACTTATTGAGATCGGCTTCTGCTTCATCAAAAACAAAATCCTTGTCTGCATCCTTCAGTTTCACCTTAAACTCCTTTTTTGGATGTACATATTGGGCGACATACGGATCGTAATAATGGGATTTCATGAACTCAATCATGAGGGATTTTGAGAAATTTGAAAATTGATTGCTAATACTCACACCACCAATTAAATACTTATGTTCTGGATAGCGAAGTGTTGTGTGGACAATACCTTTCCAAAGTAAGAATAAAGGCATTGGTTTTTGCTGAAACTCCTTAATAATGAAAGCTCTGCCCATTTCAATCGATTCGCTCATCATTTTATAGAGTTCAGGTTCAAACCGAAACAAATCCTGAAGATAAAAGCCGTCAATACCATAACGCGCATAAATTTTAGATCCTAATCCCATTCGATAAGCACCTGCAATGCTTTTAGAATCAGTATCCCATAAAAACATATGATGATAATACGTGTCAAAACTATCCAAATCAATGGCTTCATTGGTGCCTTCACCAATTTCACGAAAGGTAATTTCACGTAAACGTCCAATTTCGTGTAGGATATTCGGAATCTTATCGGCAGGTGTCAAATATACTTCATAGTTCTTGCTTTCCAACAACCTATAATCCCCTTCCCTTAAGGCCTCAACTTCGTTGGCCATTTTTTCTGCACTTACCGAACCCACAATCCGTTTTGGAGGTTTGGCTGGTGGTTTTAAGGTATTGGAAAGGTTATCTAAAATCTTCGGTTTTGGTTCAAAAGCATTGGATAGCATGTAAGTCTTTCGTCTTAAAAACTCTGAAAACTCTGGGATGGTAGTCTGTTCTTTCTGATCGCTTACAGAAATTGGCCTCCCAATTCTAACCTTGATGGTACGATGCTTTTGTGTGAGTAACTCTGAAGGCAATTTTGCCGTTCGGAAGGTATCACTAATCTTGGATAACTTGTAAAATAGTTTAGAGTTCTTAGCATGAAAATACACAGGAACTACGGGAACTTCTGCTTTTTTTATAAGTTTTATGGCAGCCTCTTCCCAAGGCTTATCCACTACCAATTTACCATCCTTGTAAGTTGACACTTCTCCTGCTGGAAATATGCCTAATGGGTGACCTTCCTGTAAATGTAGGATAGCATTCTTAAAACCTGCAATGCTAGATTTCACGTCCTTTCTATCCTCAAAAGGATTCACTGGCATGATATACGGTTTCAAAGGCTCGATGCGATGTAAAAGAAAATTCGCTATAATCTTAAAGTCAGAACGTTGTTCTATCATGAGCTTCAGTAACAAAATACCATCAATGCCTCCAAGAGGGTGGTTAGACACTGTTATATATGCACCATCTTTAGGCAGACGCTTAATATCTTCCTCAGGAATTTCAAACTTAATCTGAAAATCATCTAAAATGGCATCCAAAAAATCAACATTATTTAAATGCTTATGTCGTTTATAAATCTTATTGAGGGTAGAAATTTTCAGCACTTTCATCAACAACCATCCGAAAAAAGTTCCAACAAAGCCGTATTTATCAACCTTGATTGCCTTGGCAACTTCTTTAGCGGTAACTAATCCTATATCTTGTTGTTTACTCATGAATGTAAATGTACTAATACCTATTTAAATCAGTGTCATTTTAAATGGTAACCATTTGAACGGTTTCCTGGGTGAGCTGTTTTAGCAATACATTTTTGTCTTTTTCAATTGAACGGATATCCTGTTCCTTATAGTGTCTCACCGTATATAGACTCACATTCTCGTGGCATGTTACTTTAAATTTAGATTTTAGATGCTGAAGCAAGCGTTCAAGGTTATCATAAGTATTTTCAAAACACACTGAAAAACTAATTGCTGAATTTTGAATTACGTCGACTTTCATTTTGTATAGATGCAATAGCTTAAAAATCTCACTGATGTTCTCCTCGACGATATAACTAAAATCCAAGGAGGACAATGAGACCAATACTTGGTTTTTCTTTACAATAAAACAAGGCACCTCTGGCGAAAGGCCAACACCTTTACCTACCTTGGTTCCTGCATTCTTAGGGTTTACAAATGACTTTACATACAAGGGTATTTCCTTTTTTTGAAGTGGTTGTAGTGTTTTAGGATGAATCACTGAAGCGCCATAAAATGCCAATTCTATGGCTTCTCGATATGAAATATGATCCAGTAATTGTGCCTTCTCAAAATGACGTGGATCTGCATTTAAGACACCTGGCACATCTTTCCAAATGGTAACATTTTCAGCATTAAGACAGTAACCAAAAATCGCAGCTGAATAATCACTGCCTTCTCTTCCTAAAGTTGTGGTAAAATTGTTAGTGTCACTTCCTAAAAACCCTTGTGTTATGTTTAAGCTATTTTGATCGAAGTTAGATTTTATGCGTTTTTGGGTTAGGTCCCAATTGACATTTGCTCTTCGATAATAATCATCTGTTTTGATAAATTCGCGCACGTCGAGCCAATTGTTTTTTATTCCAACATCATTTAAGTACGTTGAAACAATCGTTGTTGATATTAGCTCACCGAACCCAATGACCTGATCATAAACAAAGTTATAGTCAGGGGATTTGTTGTGGCGCAAAACATCTTCCATATCGCGAAAAATAAGACTGATGGTCTTATAAACATCATGCTGGGTATTAACAAACAGATCTAAAAGGATTTCATTGTGAAACTTTTTGACATCCTGTATTGAACTTTGCAATTCGGCCGATTTGTCCAAATAATTTTTAACGACAATTTCAAGGGCATTTGTGGTTTTTCCCATAGCAGATACGACAACCAAAGTTTGATCATAACCAACTTGCTTAAGAACAGAAGCTAGATTTTTAACACCTTCAGCATTTTTTATTGATGCTCCTCCAAATTTAAATACACGCATATTAATTATTCGCTATATACTGTTGCATGGCAACTTCATCCAATTGTACGAGGTACCAATCTTTTAGAATCTTGGCGCCTTTGTTTTCATAGAATGCAATTGCAGAACTATTCCAGTCAAGTACTTCCCAACTCACACGTTTTACCTTGGTTTCGATACCGTGTTTTACCACTTCCTTCAAGAGTGCAGAGCCCATCCCTGAACCTCTCATTTCCTGACTTACCACTAAATCCTCTAGGTGAAGTACACGACCCTTCCAAGTTGAAAAACGCTGATACACTAAAGCAATTCCTTCGATGCGATCATTGTGTTCAGCAACAAAACACGTGAACTGTACAGGTGTTTCAAACCCATTTTTTATGAGGTCTTCCACAGTGATTTTAACAGCATAAGGTTCCTTTTCATAAACTGCCAATTCGACAATGAGTTCTAGAACCCTAGCCATATCTTTTTTGGTCGCTTTTCGAATGGAAAATGTCATTGGTATTGTTTCGTTCAAATATAATTCAATCTTAAAGATATGTTCATACAATTATCCTACGAAATCGATATAGTTGCATAAAAAATTAGATATTTGCAAAAAACAACCATACTTCATGTCGGAAAAAAATCAAACACTTGGTGAATTTATCATCGAAAATCAATCGTCGTTTAAATACACTTCAGGAGAGTTATCCCGTTTAATCAATTCCATCCGTTTAGCTGCAAAAGTGGTCAATCACGAAGTTAACAAAGCAGGTTTGGTTGATATTATTGGAGCTGCTGGCGACACCAATATTCAAGGTGAAGACCAACAGAAACTGGATGTTTTTGCCAATAACCTCTTCATTAATGCCATGACTAGACGTAATATTGTTTGTGGTATTGCGAGTGAGGAAGAAGACGATTATATAGCCATTAACAGTCAGGATGAAAATCATCAAAATAAATATGTGGTATTGATCGATCCATTGGATGGTTCATCAAATATTGATGTGAATGTTTCGGTTGGTACTATTTTTTCAATTTACAGACGTGTTACACCAATTGGTACACCTGTGACCATAGATGACTTCTTACAAAAAGGAAATCAGCAAGTGGCAGCAGGCTATGTGGTTTACGGTACATCAACCATGATTGTTTATACCACTGGAGCTGGTGTAAATGGCTTTACACTAAATCCTGCTATAGGGACATTTTATCTGTCGCATCCTAACATGGAATTCCCTGAAGACGGGAAAATCTATTCGGTAAATGAAGGTAATTATATTCACTTTCCACAAGGCATAAAAAACTACATCAAGTATTGCCAAATGGAAGAAGGTGATCGTCCATACACAAGTCGCTACATTGGGTCTTTGGTGTCCGATTTCCATCGTAACATGATAAAAGGAGGTATTTACATGTATCCTAAAAGCTCAAAGAATTCGAACGGAAAACTTCGTTTGCTCTATGAATGTAACCCGATGGCATTTTTGGCTGAGCAAGCCAATGGCAAGGCTAGTGATGGATTCAATAGAATCATGGAAATTCAACCTACCGAATTACACCAACGTGTACCATTTATTTGCGGAAGTAAGAACATGGTAGAAAAAGCGGAAGAGTTTATGCGTAATGCACAATAAAAAATCCGTTCAAAACAGTGTAAATTTGAACGGATTCGTTATTGAATAACTTTATATAAATGCAGTACGACTACTGATTCATCTTTTTCATTTTCTCTATAAATTCATCGGCATCAACTTCATGATGTACCAACGCAAGTGCTTTATCTGTGATATACTTCACGTTATCAGGATTGAACCCGAGTCCGATACATAATTTTTGCAACAATTTAACTTGGTCCTCTCCTTCAATATGGTCAACCCATACCATTCTGGCCAAATCAAATAAACGCTCCAAACGATTATCATATGAGGTAGGAGGATTAATGGGATGACTTGCATAATCCTTTAAAATAGCTTTATAATCGGCTTCTGTGATATCCAAACGAGTTGCCAATCGATCCAAAAATGCACGTTCTGCTTCATTGATGATGCCATCACTCATGGCAACTCTTACTATAGCTGCAAAATGATCTTCATTACGCTTTTTAAATCCGCTTTCGAATAATTCTGAAAATGACATATGTTTTGTTCTTTTTAGTGGCACAAAGATAGTTTTATTAATACATTATTCCATACGTCAAAGCACAAAAATTTTATATTTGCACAAATTAAAATACCTTGAGTAAATCCAGTCTCTCTCAATCGTATGCACAGGCTTTGCAAACGCAAAATCTGCAGACTGCCATTACCTCTTCTCAAGTAAAATGTCATTTAAAAGGTCTCGTCGGATCTTCACTTTCATTGGTGATTTCAGAAGTTTTTAAAGCTTCGGAACTACCATTCTTACTCATATTTAATGACAAGGAAGAAGCCGCTTTTTATCTTAATGATCTCGAAATATTACTTAATGACAAAGATGTTCTTTTCTATCCAGGAAGTTACAGACGACCCTATCAAATTGAAGAAACCGACAATGCCAATGTGCTCCTAAGAGCTGAAGTGTTAAACCGGATTAATTCTCGTAAAAAACCTGCCATCGTCGTTACGTATCCTGATGCGCTTTTTGAAAAAGTGGTGACACGTCGTGAATTGGAAAAGAACACCTTGAAAATCTCTGTTGGTGATGAATTGTCTATTGATTTTGTCAACGAAGTCTTGTTTGAATATAAGTTCAAACGTGTCGATTTTGTGACTGAGCCTGGTGAATTTTCAGTACGAGGTGGTATTGTTGATGTGTTTTCATTTTCGCATGACGAACCCTATCGCATTGAGTTTTTTGGCGATGAAGTCGATAGTGTCCGAACCTTTGATGTAGAAACACAACTGTCTACCGATCAAATTAAAAAAATTGGGATCATTCCAAATGTTGCCAATAAGTTTTTAGAGGAAAGCAGGCAAAGCTTCCTTAAATATATTGCCCAAAAAACAGTTGTGTTTTCAAAAAACACCGATTTACTATTTTCTAGGATAGATGAATTCTTCGGAAAGGCAGAAGAGACTTTTAAAACCTTGTCTTCCGAATTAAAACACTCAAAACCTGATGAATTATTCTGTAATTCCCAATTACTGAAACGTCAGTTATTGGATTTCCGTATGGTCGAGTTTGGTGCATCGGCTTACTTTGGTCATTCGGAGCATCTCATTCAATTTAACACGATACCTCAACCGTCATTCAATAAGCAGTTTAACTTATTGATTGAAAGCCTCAACAGCAACCATAGTAAAGGTTACACGAATTATATTGCTTGTATTAGCGAACAACAGGCTAAACGTTTCCATGACATTTTTGAGGATTCCCAGTTAGAGGTTGCTCCTTACAAGGCTATTGTATTACCGTTATATCAAGGTTTTATTGATCATGATCAAAAAATCGTATGCTATACCGATCATCAAATTTTTGAGCGTTACCATAAATTCCATCTAAAAAATGGTTATGCCAAAAAGCAGGCGATTACTTTGAAAGAACTCACCAATTTAGATGTTGGCGACTATGTGACACACATCGACCATGGTATTGGAAAGTTTGGCGGACTCCAAAAAATAGATGTTGAGGGCAAAAAGCAAGAGGCCATAAAATTAGTTTATGGCGAACGTGATGTACTGTATTTAAGCATTCACTCGTTACATAAAATAACCAAGTTCAATGGTAAGGACGGAAAACCTCCAAAAGTCTACAAGCTAGGAAGCAAAGCCTGGAAAACCCTAAAACAAAAAACAAAGACCAAGGTTAAGGAAATTGCTTTCAATTTAATTAAGGTTTACGCCAAACGCAAACTCAAAAAAGGGTTTCAATATCAACCTGATAGTTACCTACAGCATGAACTCGAAGCCTCCTTCATTTATGAAGACACTCCAGATCAAATCAGCTCAACTGCCGACATTAAAGCCGATATGGAAAGTGAGCGACCAATGGATCGCCTTGTTTGTGGTGATGTCGGTTTTGGTAAAACTGAAGTGGCTATTCGTGCAGCATTCAAAGCTGTTGACAATGGTAAACAAGTAGCTGTTTTGGTTCCAACGACCATACTCGCCTATCAGCACAATAAAACCTTTGCCGAACGTCTCAAGGATTTTCCTGTAACTGTAGATTATCTCAATCGGTTCCGAACCACAAAGGAAAAACGCATCACCTTGGAAAAGCTTGAAAAGGGACATGTCGATATTATTATTGGTACGCATCAACTGGTGAATAAAAATGTAAAGTTTAAAGATCTTGGCTTGCTCATTGTTGATGAGGAACAAAAATTTGGTGTTGCCGTTAAAGATAAACTGAAGACCATCAAGGAGAATGTAGACGTGCTCACATTGACCGCAACTCCTATTCCTAGAACGCTTCAGTTTAGTTTAATGGCTGCGCGCGATCTTTCAGTAATTACAACACCACCTCCAAATCGATACCCTATTGAAAGCCAGGTAATTCGATTTAATGAAGAGACAATTCGCGATGCTATTTCTTATGAAATCCAAAGAGGTGGCCAAGTATTTTTTGTCCATAATCGGATTGAGAACATCAAGGAAGTCGCTGGAATGATTCAGCGTTTGGTACCAGATGCGAAGATTGCCATTGGTCACGGACAAATGGAAGGTAAAAAACTAGAACGTCTCATGCTGGCCTTTATGAACGGTGAATTTGATGTCCTTGTAAGCACAACCATTATCGAAAGCGGATTGGATGTACCCAATGCCAATACTATTTTTATCAATAATGCTAATAATTTCGGTCTTAGCGATTTACATCAGATGCGAGGTCGCGTTGGGCGTAGCAATAAAAAAGCATTCTGCTATTTTATCACACCAGAGTATTCAGCCATGACAACTGATGCAAGAAAACGTATTACTGCATTAGAACAGTTTACAGCGTTGGGAAGTGGATTTAACATTGCCATGAAAGACCTGGAAATTCGTGGAGCAGGCGACTTGCTTGGCGGAGAACAAAGTGGTTTTATCAATGAAATTGGATTTGACACCTATCAAAAAATCCTGAATGAAGCCATTGAAGAACTTAAAGAAAATGAGTTTAAGGAGTTATACAAAGACGACGGAAAAGAAAAAACATTCGTCAAGGACATTACCATTGATACCGATTTTGAACTACTTTTCCCAGACGATTATGTCAATAATATTACAGAACGATTAAATCTCTATACGACGTTAAACTCCCTAAAAACTGAAGAAGCGCTTAAAACATTCGAAGCTGAAATCATTGATCGTTTTGGCGAATTGCCTAATCAGGTTGTCGATTTGTTCGACAGTGTTCGAATCAAATGGATGGCGACCAAAATTGGATTGGAGAAAGTGCTCATGAAAAAAGGGAAGCTCGTAGGTTATTTTATCAATGACCAGCAAAGTGCTTTCTACCAAAGCAACGGATTTTCAAAGGTTTTACAGTATGTTCAAACGCATCCCAAAGCTTGTAAAATGAAAGAAAAAGAAACCCGAAACGGTTTGCGATTGCTGCTCACTTTTGAGCGTATTAAATCGGTAAAGGATGCAATTACAGTTTTAGAGGCCGTAACAAATCAATAGTATAAATAAAAAACATATTGGCGCAATATTTGAGAGTCATCACCTAAACAAATACTTCAATGATGAAAACAATTAGTCTTATCATTACCCTTATTTCAGCCTTGAGCTTTGGGCAACAGAACGTAAGTGGCACATTTTCTCCTCCAGAAGAATTCACCTATGCGTTTTTGTACAAAGCCACGCTTGATGGTGCAGATTATATTGATCGCGCTGAAATTTCTAAAGATGGTAGTTTTACAATTCCTTTTGATTCGACAGCTACTCAAGGTGTCTATAAAATTGTTTATGCCATTCCTCCTGAAGAGAACAATTTTGACTTTATATACAACGGTAAAGCGTCTGTGGCATTTACCTTCAGTTTGGAAAAAGGACTTGATTTTACTCAAGGTGAAGACAACAAATTATGGGCATCGTACTCCAAAAGTATGGAAATGGCGAATATCACCTTAAGTAATTTTTACACCAAGAAAAGTGAAGATAAATCAGCTTATATGTCTATCATAAACACCATTCGAGACACGCAAACAGCTTATGAAGTTGCTTCTAAAGGCACATTAGCTTCTGTATTTATCAAGGCAAATACACCTTATATCCCCAAATCCTATGAGGATTTATCTACTTACTCCGGAAATCTAAAACGCAATTATCTTAGCCACACCGATTTCAGTAATCCTTTGCTTCAAAGTTCTGATTTTTTGGTTGACCGAGTTATGGCCTATATCTTCGGAATGACTGCAAACACATCTAATGATATCTACAAACAAGATGTTGACCAATTAATGGCTAGTATTGGTGAAGGAAACAACAAAATCAAAACTATATTGTTTGAAATGATTTGGCGTCGTTTTAAGTCAATGGAAAATTCAGAATTAACAAATTATATCGCAGACACCTATCTTATGGAATTGGCTGAGCTCACAAAATATGAAGAACTAATTCAAGAAATGACTGCATACAAAAACAACACTATTGGCAAGAAAGCTGCGAATTTTGACCTAGCCATAATCAAAAATGGAGAGACCGTAACCACAACACTTCATGATTTGGATATTGCCGAGAACTACCTTCTCATTTTTTGGAGCAGTACTTGCGGACATTGTTTAGACGAATTACCAAAAGTAAACGAACTTCTTGCTGCTCAAAACAACTTAAAGGTGATTGCATTCGGATTAGAAGAAGACGCTGAAAATTGGCAAACCAAGATTTCAGAGTTCCCAGATTTTATTCATGTATTGGGTTTAGGAAAGTGGGACAACCCAACATCGAATGTGTATGGTATAGAATCAACTCCTTCTTATTTTCTATTGGACAAAGACAAAACTATTATAGCAAAACCTTATGATGTTGAGGCTTTAAAAGCGGTTTTGGAATAACTTAGAAATACTGCATTTGACTTCAAGTAAGCTTTTGAGATCTCTCGAAAAACTCAAAATGACAAAGGTTTCACCACTCTAAACATATTGCTAAAAAGTCTCCTAAAACCAAAACACGAAGACACTTTACAAATAAAAAAAGCGCAACATGTAGTTACGCTTTTTCTTTTTCTTAATCCGTTTCTTCCTTAGTCTAGGTTAGGAATACGTAAAACTTGTCCTGGATAAATTTTATCAGGATCAGTTAACATTGGTTTGTTAGCTTCAAAAATTTCAGGGTATTTCATAGCGTTTCCATAATACTCCTTAGCAATTTTTCCTAAGGTATCACCACTTACAACCGTATGGAAACGTGCTTCAGGCTCGGTATGCTCAACGGTCATTTGATCATCAACTGTTGCTATTCCAGCTGTATTTCCAACAACTAAAATTACTTTTTCTCTTGTGGCTTGGTCATATGCCATTCCAGAAACTCTTGCCATATCATCATCTACAAATACGTTAAGTCCTTCAACTTGTAATTGCAAATCATTAATGGTTTCCTCTAAGTTTCTAGCAGCTGCTTCCTCAATTCTTAATTCTTCAGCATCTGCCTCTCGTTTAGCCTTTGCTCTTGCCTCTGCAGCTTCTTCTTCAGTGGTTTTTCCTATTCCGAATACTTTAGCTCCAGCGTTTTTAATAAATGAAAATAAACCCATAATTGTTTTTTAGTTTTAGTGTTAATGTTAAATATGAACAGTGTTATTTCTTAACTCACTGTTGTTTTGTAAAGTTGGCAAAAATTGTAGTCAATTGCAAAGTTTTGTCCAATTTCATCAATAGGACACATTTATAAATATAAAGTCACTTTCTAAAGATGTAGCCTACGATCAAACAATACAAAAGAAAACGTCCAGCTCAAAGAAATGAGTGGACGTTTCTCGAAACTAAATAACCAACCAAAATCTAGCTTCTTGTGTTTACCCTAGGGTTATCTTTTTTAGCAGTTTTCTGCTTGCGTTTTTTTAATTGTTTTGAGCCTTCAATGCGTTTTCCGTTTGAATCTGTTTCTCTTAGGAATTGTATGTAACCTCGACCTGTAAACTGATAAATGGTTTCTGAGGAAGGATGGTACAATTCAACCCTTTGATCATTAATAACGCTCAACTCGAAGTATTCATTGTCAAAGAAATCATAATCTAGTGTTAATGTTTTCAAATACATATTATTACTAATGTCTCCAACACCATAAACACCTGTGTAATCCCAATAGATATTATCTGGATCGGCAATATTCACATCTTGGGAACTTCTAAATTCTGAATCGTTACCACCAGCCAAAAACTGAAGGTAATTTTCGTTATCAAACTCATTTAACACTCCCATTTCACTGGTATATGTCTTTTCCCAAGCTTCATACTCTTGCAAGAAATAATGAATATTATCATAAAACACGTAGTCATAGTCGAAAGTGGTTCTTTGATAACCGTTCAAAAAATACGACGTGTCATTAAATGGATTATATAACTCAATTGTATTATTATCTATTTGATATACATCGAAGGTTTCATAACCGTCGATGTCATGGTACACATCCAAAATCATATCATAGGCATCATAAACCCCAACATCAATACCAAAACCATTTCCTTGACTACCAAAACCTACCAAATTATTATTAGCATATAGCACTCCGTTTCTAAACGAGACTGTAAAAGCGATTTGTAAGAATGGTGTTTCACCAGGACCCAAGGTTTGATTGATATCTACATACCATAATTCGTAAGAATTGAGCAATTGATTCAAGGTAATTCCAGGTTGATTATTAAAATCGTTGATATACACCTCTTCTCTATAACAGGAGGTCAATAGTAATGCTGATAAAGCAAAGCCAAAAAGTAGTTTCATCGTTTTCATAATCTTCGGTTTTTTGATTTCTATCAAAGGAGATTCAAAACACGTGCCAAAAACCAAAGTCTATGCCCTTCTCTTCGGAAAAGTGTATAATTTGCTTATTTTTGATTTTATAATTGAACCCATCCTGACGTTTTGTTTGTAACCGAAAATGTGTTGACATTTGTTATAAAACAGAAAAAACCAAGATAAGTTCATTCTATCTTTCAGAAGAAACCGTAAAGAATCTATAAATTAATGAGTCAATCTTTAAAATATGCTGTGTTTGGTGCAGGAAGTTGGGCTACTGCCATCGTGAAGATGCTTAGCGAAAACCTAGATCAAGTGGGTTGGTATATGCGAAGTGTCTATACAAAGGAACATCTGTTGAAGGAACAACACAACCCAAGTTATTTAAGCTCAGTGGAGTTTAAGATTGAACAACTCAAATTGAGTAACGACATTAATGAGATGGCAGATTGGGCTGATATATTGATTTTTGTGATTCCTTCTGCGTTTATGCATTCTGAGTTAGAGAAATTATCGACCGATATTTCTGAAAAAACCATAGTTTCTGCCGTAAAGGGCATTATTCCCGAATCTGGACTATTAGTTGGTGAGCACTTTCACGACATTTACCATATTCCTTTTGAGAATATTGCAGTAATCGCTGGGCCATGCCATGCCGAAGAAGTCGCACTCGAGCGGCTATCTTATTTAACCATTTCTTGTGCAGATGCAAAAAAAGCGCAAACCATTGCCAATGCCTTATCCAGTGACTATATCAAAACCAAAATCAGTGATGATATCATTGGTACTGAGTATGCTGTAATGCTCAAGAACATTTATGCTATTGCTGCCGGAATTGCCCATGGATTGGGTTATGGTGATAACTTTCAAAGTGTTTTAATGAGTAATGCCATTCGAGAAATGAAACGTTTTATCAAAAAAATGCACAAGATGAAACGTAACATAAATAATTCGGCTTATTTGGGTGATTTATTGGTGACAGGTTACTCAACCTTTTCCAGAAATAGAATGTTTGGAAATATGATTGGCAAAGGGTATACGGTAAAATCGGCTCAAATGGAAATGAATATGGTAGCTGAAGGTTATTATGCTGCAAAAAGTGCCCATGAACTCAATCTAAAGAACACGAAGAAAACGCGCTTGCCTATAATAGATGCGGTTTATGCCGTTCTCTATGAGAATAAGAATCCGAAGAAAGTATTTAATAAATTGACCGATAAATTGGATTGATTAGATATATTTTGACATTTCTAAAATTAGGATATTATGATAAAGGTTATTAAAAGCATGATTCCAAAAGGCATCAAAAACCTTTTTCGTTCAAAAGAATTGGTGACCCATCCAAAAAGGAATAAGCCTTTAAATACTAAGGATAGTACTTTAGGTGTAATGGTTGCTTATAATAAATATGGTGGCTATTGCACGCCTATATCTTCACAACACACTCCAGCTGTACAAAAAATTTTAAAGGGCTCTATCTATGAACCCGACACTATAGAATTCATCGCCAACAACTGTGGCGATGGTGATATAATCCATGCTGGAACATTTTTTGGCGATTTTCTGCCTGGATTATCACAAGGCTTAAAAAAGAATGCCAAAATTTGGGCTTTTGAACCCAATATCGAAAACTACAAATGTGCTCAGATCACCTGTTTGATAAACAACCTTAAAGATGTAGAACTTTTTAATGTTGGTTTAGGGTCTAGCCCATATAAAGCCTCAATGCTTGTTGGGACTGAATCAGGAAAACGATTAGGAGGTAGGAGTAAGATAATTTCAGCACCAAAACCAGGAATAATCAATGAAGTCAAAATTGAAACCATAGACAATATGGTTCCAGAGAATAGAGTAGTTTCAATAATTCAATTGGATGTTGAGGGTTTCGAAAAAGATGCACTCACAGGTGCACTTAAAACCATTGAAAGGTGTAAACCAATGATCATTCTAGAGGATAACGATAAGGTTGTAGAAACAAAATGGTTTACTGACACCTTTTCAAGACTTGGTTATAAAGTGAAGAAAAAGATTCATCATAATACTTTGCTTACGGTCGATTAAATAACGAACACTTTTTAATCGCACCCTTTCTTTCCTTAAATTAGATTAAAATTAATGTATTAGAGCAGCAAAGGGTCTATTTTTTTAGGACTCCTTTCACCTTCATCAGTGGAATAGCTTGCAATGCACGTTCATTAATTGTATTCTTCCTGAACAGATAGGTTTTTTCAAACATGGTATTGCCTTGAAAAAAGGAAACCTTGAACTGGTTATTAAGCGCAAAAAGTGCTTCTTGCATCAGCTCTATTTTCGCATAGCTCTTAGCCGGAAGTTTGTCTATTTTCTTTCGGAATGTAGAGGTGATGTTTTGGTCAGAATAGCCACTGGTCACAATTAATACAACCTCAAGATCCTGTGTCTTGTCGTTTATGATATACGCGTTCCAGTCGTCAGTTTCGTAGATGTCGTTATATTCCTTTACCACAGCAATATATACGCCTTCTACATTTGGAATATGGATGTCTTTTTTCAAACCCTAAAGTGCACTCTTAAACTGTTCTAAAAAGCGCACATCATTTTCACTGAGCAGTCGTATATCACTAATTTGGTGCAACAATAACGCAATACGATCGATTCCCATACCAAAGGCAAAACCAGAATAGGTTTTAGAATCTATCCCACAGTTCTCCAATACATTTGGATCGACCATTCCACAACCCATGATTTCCAACCAACCTGTTCCCTTGGTCATTTTGTAATCGGTTTCGGTTTCCAAGCCCCAATACACATCCACCTCTGCACTTGGTTCGGTAAATGGAAAGTATGATGGTCGCAAACGTATTTTACTCTTTCCAAACATTTCGGTGGTGAAGTATTGCAAGGTTTGCTTTAAATCGGCAAAACTCACATCCCTATCAATATACAACCCTTCTACTTGATGGAAGAAACAGTGTGATCGTGCAGAAATCGCTTCGTTTCGATACACACGACCTGGTGATATGGTACGAATTGGAGGTTTGTTGTTTTCCATATATCGAACTTGTACTGAACTGGTATGTGTTCGCAACAGAATATCGGGATCGGTTTGGATAAAAAAGGTGTCCTGCATATCGCGAGCTGGATGATATTCTGGCAAGTTTAACGCTGTAAAATTATGCCAATCATCTTCAATCTCTGGACCTTCACTCACATTGAACCCTATTCGTGAAAAGATATCGATAATTTGATTTTTCACTATGGAAATAGGGTGTCTTGCGCCAATGTCTATTGGTTCACCAGGACGCGACAAATCTCCATAAACGCCTTTGACATCGTCATTGTTTTCTAGTTCTTCCTTTAGGGTATTGACTTTGTCTTCCGCTATTTTTTTAAGTTGGTTGATGGTTTGGCCAAATTCCTTTTTCTGTTCATTCGCCACATTCTTAAACTCAGCAAAATACTGCTTTAGCAATCCTTTAGACCCTAAATACTTGATACGGAAAGCTTCAACCTCTTCCTTGGATTGGGTTGTAAAAGCTTCGGCTTCGGAAATTAGTTCTTTTAATTTGTCAATCATATCAACTTAAAATGAGTGGCAAATTTAAAAATTTTATAGGAATTGCGTTAGCGATTGAAGCATTTGTTGAAGCTCGCCTCCATCGCGCTCTGAGCTATGGAGGAAGCGACTGCTGAAAGCGCGACCCACTTTGATGTTATTCGTATGTTTATATTGTATGGTATGGCATTCACCAAAGTGGGTAACGCCCAAATACATTTACTCAATAAATGCTGTTTCGAGAAAATAATTGACAATGGCGTCTTTCATTAAGACACTTTGCTCTCCAGCTTTTAATGGTGGCAGCTGCTCCTTGACGCTATAATGTGGCCAACCATCATCATCGACAAAGTCAAATTCGTAGTAACCATAAGGTGCCAACAACTTACAGATAGCGATATGCATTAGGTCTATCTTATGGTCTTTTTTAAATTTTCGATCTAACTGTCCGAGTTCCTGAACACCAATTAGGTAGATTATGGCATCCAAATCTAAGGGATCACCATCTGAAAATTGTGCAGAGAGTTTCTCTACGACCAAGTCCCATCGTTGTTTTAATTGTTCGTCTCTAGCCATGCTTAGGAAGAAATTATAATGGCAAAGTTACTAAACTATTGCTCTGCATGAAGGATATAGGATTAAAATCACAAAAATTACGTAGGTTTGTTAAAACGAAAGGCATGGCTTTAATCGATATTATCTTAGGAGCGCTTTTACTATTTGGACTCATTCGTGGGTTGATGAAAGGGCTTTTTGTGGAAGTGGCTTCTTTGGTCGCCTTAATTGCTGGTGTGTATGGTGCTATTCACTTTAGTAATTTTGCTGCTGAATTTTTGGACAGCAAACTCGATTGGGATGAAAAGTACATCAACATCGTTGCCTTTGCCATCACTTTTGTCATTATCGTCCTGATGATTGCACTTGCTGGAAAAGCCTTGACCAAACTCGCTGATTTTGCGGCTTTAGGGATTTTAAACAAACTTCTTGGTGGTGTTTTTGGCGCCTTGAAGATAGGATTGATCTTGAGTGTTTTGCTCATAGTCTTTGACAACATGAACAACAGTATCCCTTTTGCTGATAAGGAAGACTTGGATGCTTCCATTCTTTATAAACCTGTTAAAGGTTTAGCGCCTATGATTTTTCCAAGCATTTTGAATAAGGGGAAAGCGGATGCCGATTCGCAGGATGATTCCAATTCTGAATCTTGATAATACATCTATACCTCTCTACTGATAATCAATTAGCCAACTTTTGTTACAATTGGTACAATAGGACATAAGACACCTTCCCTATTTTAGGCTTTGTACTAAGGTTAGGGAAGGTGTTGTAATGATTCTATAACATATTTACTTTTCCTGTTTGAAGGCTATAAACACCTCCAACAATTTGGATTTCTCCGTTGTCTTCCATTTCTGTTAAGATTTGACTGTTCTCACGGATTCTTTCAATAGTTAATCTCACGTTATTTTCAACCGTTCTTGCCACAAATTCCTTGTTTGAGGAATTGGCTTCACCATCGATTTCCTCAGCAGATTTTCTTACCGCAGGCATGATGTTTTCCAACATAGCAGTAATATTCCCCAATTCGACGCCATCACAAGCTGCTTTAACTGCACCACAGCTCTCATGACCTAAAACCAGGATTAGTTTACTGCCAGCTACATTACACGAATACTCTAAGCTTCCTAAAATATCTGTGTTTTCAAAATTTCCTGCAACACGAGCAACGAAAATATCACCAATGGCTTGATCCAATACCGTTTCGACAGGTACTCTAGAATCGATACAGGACAATACGACCGCTTTTGGAAACTGACCTGTAGTGGTCTGATTGATTAAGGCTGAATTATCTGTGGCTTGTGAATTTCCGCTTGTAAAACGCTTGTTTCCTTCCATTAGATCCTGTAGCACACTACTTGGCGTTAATGTATTTTGAACTTCTTTGGTTATAGCTATGTTTTTCATGATTCTTTATATTTTTTATTTAATTGTATTTAGGATTTTTTTTCAAGTTTAAAAAATTCTATAAAACTTTCTGGATTCTCAACAATGCCTCGCTCTGAAATCAATTTTATATTGATGTTTCTTTCTTTTGCCTTGAATGCAAAATCATCTAATATTTCTATGATATCATTATCCAAGTATTTGGTCTTTCTAACATCAAGTTCTAGTGATGAATTTACTGGTAAGTTATCCAGTTCTTTCAATATAGCACCTTTATTGAAAAAGGTTACTTCTTCGGCAAGTGTCATTTTAATTTTTCCATCGTCAACATCTTCCCCTTCCTTATGAAGGAAATGTGAATTTTGAAAACTCTTGATCAGAATAACAAATATACCTACTGCCAATCCCATTCCTATACCTTTCAGCAGGTCAGTAAATACAATTCCCAATATCGTCACTATAAATGGCACAAATTGCTTCCAGCCTAAATTATACATTTTCTTAAACAATTCTGGTTTGGCCAGTTTATAGCCTACAATAAATAATATGGCAGCCAACACCGACAATGGTATCATATTTAATATTTTCGGGATTATGATTACCGAAATCAACAGGAAGAATCCATGGATAATTGCCGACATTTTGCTTCGGGCTCCTGATTGGATATTTGCTGAACTTCTTACGATTACTTGCGTAATTGGCAATCCACCAATCATACCTGAAATAAAGTTACCAGTACCTTGAGCCAATAGCTCTCGGTTTGTTGGCGTGACATTTTTATGAGGATCCAATTTATCTGTAGCCTCAACACACAGTAAGGTTTCCAAACTTGCGACTAAGGCTATGGTGAATGCCACAACCCATACTTCAGGATTTGAAATAGCTGCAAAATTTGGCATGCTAAATTGTGCCAAGAAAGAGGCGGCATCTTCAGGAATCGGAACACTTACTAAATGCGATTGTTCAATACCTAAAGTCTCGTTGGATTTGGTAATGACATAAAAAATCACTCCGACAACAACAGCCACTAAAGGCCCTTGAATAAGTTGGAAAATTTTAGCCTTTTTTGACAATACTTTATCCCATAACAATAAAATTGCCAATGCTATAATACCTATGACCATTGAACCAATAGTTACGTTATCGACAATTTGCAAAAGTGCAGAGAACGTGTTCTCACCCGATGCTTCAATAAAACTATCTGCACCTTCAGGTTCGGCATCATATCCAAAAAAGTGTGGGATTTGTTTCAGTATAATGATGATCCCGATACCTGTTAGCATTCCTTTAATTACAGAAGATGGAAAGTAATAACCAATGATTCCAGCTTTGAGTAGGCCAAAAATAAATTGGATTAAACCTCCTAATACGACAGCTACAAGGAAATTCTCATAGCCTCCTAATGTACCTATTGCAGTTAATACGATTGCAGCTAAACCTGCTGCTGGACCACTAACGCCAATTTTGGAGCCACTAATGGCACCAACTACGATACCTCCTATAATACCTGCAATTAATCCGGAGAACAAAGGTGCTCCACTGGCTAAAGCAATACCTAAACATAGTGGCAATGCAACGAAAAATACGACTATACTCGCTGGCAAGTCATTTTTGAGTGTTTTAAACATAAATATGTGTTTTGTCTTAGGAAGAAAAGGTTCCGAAGACTGATTTTTTATTAATTAATAAGGACTTTGATAGATCCTGAACAACTTAAGGTCTAGGATTCTAATTCAGGAGGAGGAGAAACTAAGTTGAGATGCGGTTTCGTATAATTTTTGAAATAATAGGCGAATTGCCCATCTTTCTCGAAGCCCTTTACATAATTCAACATGCTCGTTAATTCAAAATAAAACATTTTGCCTTCCTTGGAAATTTGATGACCAGACTCTTCCTCTTCTTCAGTTATGGTATAAAAACATGTAATATCGAAAGAATCATCAATAGCCACAATAATAGAAGGCGCTGTGATAAGAGCTGAAAATATCAGTAAGAAAAAAATAGCTGATAATTTTGATTTCATAATTGGGCTTATTCTGCAAAGATACGATTTGGGCAGTAATTTTTGTTAAAATAACTTTAAAAGGTTTTTAGCGCCTTAATGTCATCGCTAATAATCCAACCCGTCTTACCATCGGCAATCTTGATTTCTTTCCAATTATTAACCGTATCGATGATTTGAACCTTTGTCCCTTCATGGAGTTTGAATGCCTCAACACTTCGAAGGTTGGGTTCGCTTTTAACCTGTGCCTCTTGTGCAAACACTATTGCTGGCTGATGGTTTTCATCCAATTCATACTTATGAAACGCAAACACTATTGCCATAATTGAAAACCCTAGGGCAAAAGTACTGCTTACAAATGCCAAACGCTTTTTTGCTGTGCCATGAGAAAAATAGTATCCCAGGAACAACATCACGAACAATAACATTAATCCAACGGCAACTCTGGCCCAATTATCAAAACTTAAGGTATGGGTCGCTGTATTTAGCAGTTTTGAAAACCCAACATCAGGTACTTCCTCAATGGCATCTATGGTCATATTCCTCGCATAAGCAATATTGTTCAAGATGTCCTTATCGTTTGGTTTCAACAACAAGGCTTTCTCAAAATAGTAGATGCTGGGTGCAATATGGTTCATTTTGTAATGCGCATTGGCGATGTTATAATAGAGTGCTGCAGAGTGTTCTCCTGAATCTAAAATGGACTTGTAAACATCTATTGCTTCGGCATAATTACCTTCGTTGTATAAGGTGTTAGCCTTTTCGAAGGTCGTATTATTTTGAGCTATTGCCAATATGCTCGAAAGAAATGTGATAAGGTAAATCGCTTGCTTTATCATGATCGTATTTCTTTGTCAATAATAGAGATGGTCGCAGCAGATTTTTCATAATCCTGCTTCATTTCCACATTTGTAATTGGTGTATACCTTGCCAGCTCACAATGCTCTAAAATACTTATGAAATCACTGATTGCTTTGCTATTCACTTGTTTCTCGGTTAATAAGTTTTCTATTTTTTCCTTACTAAAGTCGGTGGTTTCAATATGCAGCTTTGCCTTGAGATAATTGTGTAATGCTTTTTCGAGTGCTATATAAAAGGCTTCTTTATCACCCAATGATTTTTTAGCTTCACTTAAATAACGCTTGGCCAAACGGTCTGCTTTCCTGATTCTATTTCCGAAGACATCTGCATGACGCTCTTCTTTCTTTTTACGATAAATCAATGCCAAGGGAATAGCCAGTAAAGGCAATAAAAGTGAACTCCAAAATGCAGTGGATTTAAAGAAATTTTGAGAGGAAGTAGGTTTTAGGTTTGCATCTGTTTTAATAAATGCAAATTGATCGGTATTCAGTACAACTTCTTTTTTGTTGCCATTTGAAGCTGCCAAATTATCATCTCCTGAAGAGTTGTTGACTGGTCCATCAATAACATCAATAACGATTTCTCCTGAAGATATGCGTTTGTAGGTTTCACTTTCAAGGTCAAAATAGGAAAACGATACACTCGGAATTGGATACTTGCCCTTATACTGTGGAACAATGGTATAATTATCTGAAATAGACCCTTGCATTCCGCCGAGATTTGTTCTAATGTTTTCGTTATGCTCTGGTTCGTACACTTCCAAGGAGCTTGGTAATGACAATTTTGGTAATTCAAAAAGTTTTAAGTTTCCTTTACCTGTTACTTCCACTCTTGCCTGTAGGGATTCGGAAGCATTGAGTTCAGATTTTGAAGTGATCACATTAAACTTGAAATCTCCTACAGCTCCTGTAAAATCATCGGGTCTGCCTTCGATTGGCAATGGTTTTACATTAATCGATCTACTTCCTGCTGAAATTGTTCGATTGATCTGCGCCATGTGTCTTCCTCCAAAAATATCACGTCTGTTGGTTGGCACTTCAACGGTGACATCGAGCGTTAAAGGCTCAATCTCAAGCTTTCCGGTTTTTTGAGGATAAAGGACTGTTTTCCTTAATACAACATAACGATAATCCTCTCCTTTGTATTTTCCGTTCTTGATCCTAAGGCCTTTGGTTTCAATTTTCTGACTCCAAAAATCGTTGTACCTCGGATTTTCAACTTCCCTCCAATTACTCACACCAGTTGTCGTAGATACATAAAGTTTGTAGACCACTGTAATTGCCTCATTGAGATATGGATCGGATTTGGACACTTCTGCAACCAAATGGATGTTCTCTTCGGCTACACCTTCAACGTTATAAGGATCATTGGGACGTTTAACAGATTTCGTCACCTGAACAGAGACAGGTTTGGTTTTGTATGTCACTCCCTTTATTTCGATACTAGCCGAATTGATTTTAAAGGTTCCCTTGGTTTTAGGAGATAAAAAATAGCTATAGGTTTTGGTATAACTGTGTTTACCATTAAGCCATGAATTACTTACCGAAGTGTTTGGCCCTCCAACAACATCAAATTCGGCAAAGTTAGGCGGATTGAAATTATCGCCATCCTCATTCATCACAAAATCAACACGCAACCGTTCGTTAATGCCTAGCTTTTTTTTACTGAGCTTTGCTTCGAAGGTTACTTGCGCAGAAGCAATGTTTGCAATAAGCGCAATACATATTAATGCTATTTGTTTTGCAACAGTCTTCATTTTTTTGTCCCTTTTTTTACCTACAAGGCTTTAAAATCTTGTAGGAGTTGGGGTTTACCAATCTTTTTCAGGTTTTACCTTAACACCCTTTTGCTTTTCCGCATTTATTTTTTCCTGAACCTTTTGTTCTTGGTTGTTCATGGCTTCCAAGAGGTTCTTTATTTGCTGAGGTGATAGTTGTCCAGGCTGCGGCTTTGGTTTTCCTTGTTCTTTTTTATCCTCTTTTTTATCACCTTTACCTTGATCTTGTTCATCTTTTGGCTTGCCCTCTTCATCCTTTTTATCATCCCCTTCTTTTTTATCTTGATCACCTTCGTCCTTTGGATCCTCCTTTTTTTGATCGTCTTCCTTCTTGTCCTCTTTTTTGTTTTCGTTCTCTTTATCCTCGTCTTTCTTATCTTCTTCCTGATCTTGACCTTGTTTATTTTGCTCTTCAGCGCATTGTTTGGCTATGGCCAAATTGTAACGTGTTTCATCATCGCTTGGGTCATTCCGTAAGGCATTTTTGTAGGCTTCAACTGCTTCCTTACACAAATCCTCTTTCATTAAAATGTTACCTATGTTATGAAAAGCGTTATGTTTTTCTGCCTTAGTAACTGCTTGCTCTGCTGCTTGCGTGTGACGATATAAGGCTTCATCATAATTGCCTTTGTCATAGTATGAGTTCCCGAGATTATACGACCCAGCAACCACAGAAGGTGCTTTTGAAATAGCTTTGCGATACTCCTTTTCGGCAGAAACGAAATTATCGGCATCAACCAATTCATTGCCTTCAAAAATATAGCTCTTAGCGGTTTCTAACTTTAATTGTTCCTCTTTGGCTTTATCTTGAGCGTAGGTCAGGCTTGAGATTAAAAAAACAACAGAAAGGATATAATATTTCATAAGTTTTCACAATCGTAATGAAGATGCAAGATATAAAACAACAATTCTTCAGATAGTTAAAGAATTTATAAAATATTCTTATTAGAATATGCTCAATACTCCCTAAAATATCAAGGTTTAGCCCATTGATTACTATCCATATTAACGACTTTCCTCAACAATCCAATAAAAAAACGTAGAATATTTACTATTATTTATGTAGATTATTTTCTATATTTGATATAAATAAGTAATCACTTTTTAACATTAACCATTTTATTAAATACTATTATTATGAAAAACTATCTCAAAAAACTGACCATAATGGGACTCCTATTATCTGGGATCCTATTAGTTGTGACAAATTGCGAAAGCGAATCTGTCATAGTACAAGACGCTCCTAATTCAGTTCTCTCAGAACAAGGCAAAAACGACCATATTTCGACCGGAAAACTCTCAGATTTTAAAAAACTGAACTCATTTGTTACTCGAATACAAAATGAATATCACAACGACGTGAATAGGCTTTCTATAGAAGACGATAATGGTTTCACTATCCTCGAAGACAGGGAAATTTACGTATATACCGACACGACTTCAACGGCCTATACCATGGCAATTGAAAAAGACAACCATAATACATTAGGCTTCAGCAATCTTGTTGTGAAATTTTCCAATGATGGCTCAACTACTGCATTTATACTCAATTATGTACCTTCACAAGAGTATTTGAATGCCTACGTTCTAAACGACCAAATCCCCTTTCAAGGCACAATTAATTATGAATCCATTAACTATGATGGAAGTTTGGATAATCTAAATGATCGTATTAAATGTAATACTATCACTTTGACATATTGCAATTATGGTGGCGAAGTACATTCTGCAGGAGAAAATTGTTCTCCAGAGTACATGTTCGATGTAACTTATGAAATTTGTTATGAAACCACAGGCAATGCGCCTCTTAACGAATCGATTGATCCTCCATCAGGTCCAGGAGGAGGAGGTGGAAGTAACGGAAAGTCTAATGCGACAAACCCCTTAACTACTGATACTTGTGAAGACTCATCAGGAAATATCGGACTAACTGGAAGCAATGGTGATTGCTATACAAGTGAAGCCATTAACTTTGTGGAAGAACTTGAAGCCATTGTTGGTGAAAACAACTATGAATTCGACAACACTTTGTCTGATTATGAAGTGATTAGCTTTGACACTCTAGATGAGTTTGAGTCATTTCATAACAGCATATTCAATGATCTGACGATTGAACCGCAAGACATACAAAATGAAAATGGAATTACTGAAACCAAAGTTTTTAACCATATGTTCAATCTCTATGTGTTTTCCTATAACATGCAAGTTGAAGTCGACGTAACAATGCCATCTGAAAGCTCTTGTGAGTGCATTGAAATTGAGGATGTGAATACAATATTATACGGAAACACAACAATTGTTGATTGGGAAGAGATTGGTGAGCATACAACACAAATTTCTGCTGATGGTGATAACATTAGTGTTTTTACAAGAGGGAAAATGACTATTGGAGTAAAAATCCTTGGATATCCTGTCGAGATCACTTATTTAGTTACATTTGTACAAGTCTTTAAATATTCAACTGGCATCGTATCAGATTATTACATGATAAAAGAATAAACTTAAAACCCAAAAATATGAGTCTATTACTAACAATTCAGGAAAAAGAACATTACTATTCTGAATATAGCTTGATGAATGAGTTTCCAGTAAACGTCATGATAGTTCTTAATATATTATCCATTGTTTTATTCGTAATTGGTATTATCTATTTATACATTCTCGTTGTAAAGTATTTAAGACTGAAAATCAAACAACTTCAAGACAAAACAAAATCTGACACATAATGAGCTAACAGTAAATAAGCTAAAGAAGTATTCTAAAGTCCAAAGTGAAAATCAAATTGGCGATTCTGCCACTTAAATTTCTCGTGACAGTAATCACATTTCCGTATTTGCAAGAGACACAATGACCATAGTCGTGGACTTTCATGATGGTAAATATTTGAAACTAAAAATAAGTGCACTTAAAAAGGGCTTGTAAATTTTAATAAAGCATTACAATTCCTGATTGCATATGATTTTACTTGTTAGCAAAAAAGCAGTATAGGATTATATCTATACTGCTTTTTGTTTTATCAATTAAGTCACTTTACAAATTCTCATTAAAGAGATTTAAGCGTTTAAGCCATGCTGTTTTTCGTTCCAGAAAGAAAATATCAATAAATAGAAAAACTATTGCAAAGCCCAAAAACCATTGGAACTGATCCTTAAAATCGGCAAATTCCTTGGCTTCAAATTCTGTCTTATCCATACGGTTTAAAATATCCTTAATCTCATCAATGACTTTTGCAGTATTGTTTCCGTTAATGTAAGCGCCATTGGCTTCATTTGCAATTTCCTTAAGGGTTTCCTCGTTGAGTTTGGTGACTACCGTTTCACCTTGACTGTCCTTTTTGTAATTCAATAAAACACCATTTCTTTTAATGGGAATGGGTCCACCTTTAACATCACCTACGCCAATGGTAAAAATTCGGATACCTTCATCACTAGCTTCCTCAGCAACATTGGTAGCAATTTCACTATGATCTTCACCATCAGAAATAATTATAAGAACGCGATTGGTTTGTTCTTCATCATCAAAATACGTCTTGGCCAGCTCAATAGCTTCATTGATTGCAGTTCCTTGAGAGGAAAGCATATCTGTATTCATACTTTGCAAAAACATTTTGGCTGATGAAAAATCTGTGGTAATTGGTAGCTGCGGAAAGGCTTTACCAGCATAGGCTATTATTCCCACACGATCACTAGCTAGATTATTGATAATTTGAGTTACAAGTTGTTTTGATTTCTCCAATCGGTTAGGCGCAATATCTTCGGCCAACATACTTTTGGAAACATCGACCGCGAAAACAATATCAACACCTTGACGTTTTACGGTTTCTAACTTTGTCCCGATTTTAGGATTGACCAAAGCCATAGCTAGACATGCAAAAGCCAAGCATAATACCAAAATCTTTAGAATCGACTTAAACAAGGACTGGTTTGGGCTCAATCGTTTCAAAAGCTTACTGTTCGCAAATCGCTTTTGAGTTCTACGCTTCCAAAGTTGAAGAATGCCAAACAGCAGTATCACTACTGGTATGACCAATAGTACCCAAAACCAAACTTTTTCTTCTAATTGAAAATCAAACATTCTTTATATTGTTGAATTCTTTTTTCTTTATCCTGAAAGACATTAACACTCCTAATGTCTATGGCACATTAAACAAAGCTCCTGAAAACCGTCAACCTTAATATGACTTCCAAAAGCAAAAAACCTAAGGCAATCAAGACAAGAGGACGATATTTTTCATCATAAGTTGTGAACTTAATTTCTTCAATTTCGGTGCGCTCGAGTTTATTGATCTCGTTATAAATTTCTTTCAGTTTCTTATTGTTTGTTGCCCTAAAATATTTTCCGCCTGTTACATCTGCAATTTCATTGAGTAAAGTTTCATCAATTTCTACTTGAATTCTTCTATACTGAAAGTTTCCGTTAGGTAAAATCGAATACGGTGACAATGCCATACCATTGGTTCCCAAGCCTATAGTATACACCTTGATCCCATACTCTACGGCAAGTTCACTCGCAATTTTTGGGTCTATAAATCCCGAATTATTGACACCATCGGTCAACAATATAATTACTTTACTCTTAGCCTTGCTGTCCTTTAAACGGTTGACAGCTGTAGCCAAGCCCATGCCGATTGCCGTACCACCTTCTATAATCGTATTATACTTAATGTCTCGCAATGAGCGTAACACAATAGCCTTATCACTTGTAATTGGTGTTTTGGTGTAACTTTCTCCTGCATATTCCACAAGTCCGATTCGGTCATTAGGTCGGCCATTTATAAATTCGGAAGCCACCTTTTTGAGTGCTTCTAATCGGTTAGGCAATAAATCTTTTGCCAACATACTTGCAGATACATCAATAGCCATGACAATATCAATTCCTTTGGTGGTCTTGGTTTTTGTATTTTCATCGGAAGTTCTTGGTCTAGCCAAAGCGGTAATCAATAAGGCCAAAGCTAACAAGCGGAATACAAATAGCAACGGTCTCAATCTTGGCCAGAAGGATCCACCAGTCTTAAATCCCTTGATACTGGAAATCTTGAGTTCTGCCGTTTGGTACTTTCGTTTCAGTATATACCACAGTATGGCAATTGGCAATAATACTAACAGCCAAAAAAATTCCTTGTTCAAAAACTCTATTCCTTCAAACATTACTCTTCCTCTACTTGTTTTAGTTCTACCGAGTTCAGGACACGATCCATTATTTGATCGGCATATTCGTCTTGATTATCCCAGATCAAGGCGATTTTTTGCATGACTGACTCGTCATCAGAAATAAAAATAAGGATGACATATTCACCTGTTGTGAATTCGTCTTTCTTACCTATTGGGAAATCTCCAGTACCATATACCTTGATGCCTTCGGCCGCATTAGGCGTAATAAACTGTTCTTGCTTTACCAGAATGTTCATGGCACCATTATTTTCAATTGAAGCTATGGTTTCCTCAATGGCACCTTGCACATCAATGTCCTCGCCTTCCTGTAAATTATAGCGTGTTGTTCCAACTGAAATGTTAAAAATATCTTCCAAGCTTCCGTAAGTAAAATCGGTTCGCTTTGTATGTTGGGTACTATCTATAGCTTGCGATGCTATTCGTTCTAAAACCACTGGCGTAGAAATGGTAATAGGCGGAATACCATAGTCACTTTGCACCCATTCACCTTCCAGAAGTTCTTTGGCTTCATCACCAACAATAGTGTCGTTAATGTATTTAAAACCATATTTAAGTCCGAAACCAACATAAATCCCAATAAGAATCAAAGCACTAGCAGCAACAGTCAACCAAATTTTTCTGCGTTTTTTCTTTCGTTCTTGTTCCTCTTTATATTGTTGGTCTAATAGCTTTTCTTCCTCGGATGGTTCTGGCAAGGCTTCACGAACCTGATCGATTTCTAGGTCGATGGTATTTCTATCGAGTTTGGCTAGCTCGATATCTGGCGCTGATTTAGCAAATTTCACTAAATCGGCACGTTTGAGAATGGTTTTAATATTGTTGATATCATCGTTGCTCAATTCAATTTGATTGGCATCACGCAACAAGTTGAGTCGATCGACAAGTTCATCCGTCGTACTTTCAAGGGCACGATCGTACACTTTCTCGTCGAGATATTTACGAATGATGAAGGTTAATTCTGAATAATAGTCTTTTAAGGCGTCCTTCTGAAGGTAATCGCTTTCATCTAGCTTTTTCAAAGCCAATTTCGCTCTATCATAAGGAGGCAATAACGCAATTTCCTCTTCCTCTGTTAGTGGTTTTTTTCGCCATATCAACCAATACAATACAAAAGCGATCAAGGCTACAACCAATACAGCAATTAACAAGTATTTCCACCAATCGCTTGAAGCTTTTTCAACCTCAATCATAGGTTTGATATCATAAAGCTTCTGTTTGGTCGTATCTACAGCGACATTGTATACATCAATCTTGAGTGAATCGGTATAAACCGTTTTGTCTCCTATAACAATTTTTTGTCTTGGAATTGTATATGCGCCAGAATCAAACTGAGTCAATCCGTAGGCTTTTATCAGCTTAAGTTTGACCTCTAACTTTGTCGTGTCGACCTTATAAGACTCGATCATTTCCAAGGGAGCAAAGGTTTGTCCTTCAGGAAACACCACCAAATCTGTAGTATCAGCTTCCACTTCTATTTTATAGGTAATTTGTTCACCTATTTTGATTTTTGTGGTATCTATGGAAGACGTTACTTGAGCAGATCCACCAATAGGCATTAAAAAAAAGACAACAGCAATACACCCAATAACTCTTGGATTGCACAACCTCTTTTTTATGTTAAAGAATTTTTTCACTTTTAATTCTTACTTATGACTATCCTCGCCTTTTAAAATACCCTAATAATTTTTTAACATAGCTTTCATCTACACGACAATCGATGGTTCCAGCACCAGATTTTGTAAATGTATCTTTATAAAAATCCACCTTTGTCTTATAGTAATTGCTGTAGTTTCTTCTCACCGACTTTGATGCCGTGTTGACCAGGACCAATTCGCCCGATTCTTCATCCTGCATTTGTACCATTCCTAAACTCGGAATCGTTTCCTCATGTTTATCATAGACTCTAATTCCGGTAATATCGTGTCGTCCTGAAGCAATTTTCAGGTTTTGTTTATAATCGTCGTCTGTAATAAAATCACTTAGCATGAATACGATAGCCTTTTTCTTCATGACGTTAGACAGGAATTTAAGTGCCTCGGAAATATCTGTCAACTTACTTTTAGGCTTAAACTCGATGAGTTCGCGAATGATTCTCAGAACATGGGAACGCCCTTTTTTGGGTGGAATGTAAAGCTCGATAACATCAGAAAACAAGATAAGACCGATTTTGTCATTATTCTGTGTCGCTGAAAAAGCCAAAGTTGCTGCAATTTCAGTTACGACTTCATTTTTGAATTGTTCTTCTGTCCCGAAAAGTTCTGAACCTGAAATATCAACCATGAGCATCATTGTAAGTTCCCGTTCTTCCTCGAAAACCTTAACAAAGGGCTCATTATAACGCGCTGTTACATTCCAATCTATATTACGAACATCGTCACCGAATTGGTATTGTCTAACCTCAGAAAAGGTCATACCACGACCTTTGAACGTCGAATGATATTCACCTCCAAAAATATGATCAGACAAGCGACGTGTCTTGATCTCAATCTTTCGAACTTTTTTTAGTAATTCCTTGGTATCCATTTTTTCAGTATGCAGTAGGCAGTAAATAGTTGGTAGTTGCAGATAATTAACTGCAAACTATAGACTTAATACTGATTAAGGGACTTCTATTTCGTTTACAATTTTGTTGATGATATCTTCGGAAGTTACGTTCTCGGCCTCTGCTTCATAGGTAATACCAATACGATGGCGCAGTACATCATGAACAACTGCTCGAACATCTTCAGGAATTACATAACCACGACGTTTAATAAAGGCATAGCATTTGGCAGCAGTTGCCAAATTGATACTACCTCTTGGCGAGGCTCCAAATGAAATCAATGGTTTGAGGTTTGGCAGCTTGTATTTTTCGGGATAACGAGTAGCGAAAATGATATCAAGGATATATTTTTCAATCTTCTCATCCATATAAACTTCACGAACAACATCTTGTGCTTTTATGATTTGCGAGACAGAAACCACAGGGTTCACCTTATCCCAATCCCCTTTTAGGTTAGCTCTCATGATAAGCTGTTCTTCGGCTTGTTTAGGGTAATCAATGACTGTCTTAAGCATAAAACGGTCAACTTGTGCCTCAGGAAGTGGATAAGTTCCCTCTTGTTCCACTGGGTTTTGCGTTGCCATAACCAAGAATGGCTTGTCTAACACAAAGGTTTCATCTCCAATTGTAACTTGCTTTTCCTGCATGGCTTCAAGCAAAGCCGACTGTACCTTGGCTGGAGCCCTATTGATCTCATCAGCCAAAACAAAATTGGCAAATATTGGTCCTTTTTTAATAGAAAAATCGTTCTCTTTCATATTATAGATCAAGGTTCCAACAACATCGGCAGGAAGTAAATCTGGTGTAAATTGTATACGACTAAAACTACCATCGACAGCTTGAGACAAAGTATTGATTGCTAGAGTTTTTGCTAGCCCAGGAACACCTTCCAAAAGAATATGTCCTCGTCCCAACAATCCAATAAGCAGGCGTTCGACCATATGCTTTTGACCAACAATGACCTTATTCATTTCCATCATCAAGAGATCGACAAAAGCACTTTCCTTTTCTATTTTCTCATTAATGCTCTTAATATCTATTGTTCCTGTTTCTTCCATCATGTATAACGTTTTTGACGCGATTAATTAAGAATCGCAAATTGTTAAATTTTTTGCTGTGTTGCTGTTAATAATTGGTTAAAAATTAAGGGCATCACGATATCGTGATGCCCTTTAAATTCAGTTATAAAATTTATTAGGGAATAACTAAAACAAATTAAAAAGTCGCAACATTGTGTTCATTTTTGGATGGAGTTCAGCTTCACCTTGACTATTGACTTCAATAGAGTTGTCTACATCGAACTCTATCACAAACTCATAAAGTTTGTTGGACACTAATTGCTTTTCTACAACATTCACCGAGTTATGTTCACTAGTTGGAGACATCTCTAAATCATATAAAATACCGTCCTTAACTACCGAATTTTCTTCTCCATAAACCAATCGAATGTTGTGGACAAACTTTGATGGTACTTCATCGAAATTTACCAAGACAACTATTTGACCACTGGAAAATTGGGTTATATCGTGTACTCCTGTGTTTACAGCATTTAAACTAACCCAAGCATTTGGATTGTTTTCATCTTCCAGTATTCGAAACTGAACATCCTGGATATCAATGTTAACATTACTGAAGGTACTAGGTGCAGCCTGTAACTTTACACTTACCAATGCACTGTTCTCGTACGTTTCAGTATCAAACTCATCTGAGCAACTGGTAAAAAAAAGTATCAGGATTAAGCTATAAAAAGCGGTTTTGTAGGATTTTAAGAATTTCATATTTGGGACTATTAATAATTAGTATCGAATGTATTTATATCCTTTTGAATTACCTATTTTTATACATGAATTGCATAAAAACCTATATAAACTGAAAAAAAAGTGACATATTCTCGATTAATTGCAGGTACAATGACTTGGGGAATTTGGGGCAAACAATTAAACAAGACCCAAATGATTGATCTCATGAATCATTGTCTAGATTTGGGCATAAGTACCTTTGACCATGCCGATATTTATGGTGCCTATACGACCGAAGCTGATTTTGGAAAAGCCTTCGCTGAAAGTAACATTTCACGAGATCGCATCCAACTCATCAGTAAATGCGGCATTCAATACATGAGCGAAAACAGGAACAATACTGTTAAGCATTATGATTACAGTAAGGCATATATCATTTGGTCTGCTGAAAATTCCTTGAAGCTTTTAAAAACCGACTATCTAGATTTGCTATTATTACATCGACCAAGTCCTTTAATGCAAGCAGATGAAATCAATGAAGCTGTTGAAAACCTAAAAAAAAGAGGTTTGATAAAACAATTTGGTGTATCAAACTTCACCAGATCACAAATGGAACTTGTTGCAACTGAAACACCTATTTCGGTAAATCAAATTGAATTTTCGCTAACCCATCATTCGGCCATACATGACGGCACATTGGATTATTTGATGGCTCAAAACGTCTTACCGATGTCATGGTCTCCTTTAGGTACTGTATTTAAGGAGGATACTGAGCAAACACGACGTATTCATCGTCAACTTGGTGAATTGACCGAGAAGTATAATGCGACTGAAGATCAATTACTTCTGGCCTGGATTTTAAGGCATCCTTCTCATATTCATCCCGTAATAGGCACGACTACAATTTCCAGAGTTTCAGATGCAATTAAGGCCTTGGACATAACACTTGAACTCGAGGATTGGTTTAAGATTTTAGTGGCTAGCCAAGGTCATAAAGTGCCTTAGTTACGTTTGTTGTAGTCTCTGCAACAATCCCATTGTTGAATTATTTATAAACCCTTATCATACATATGACACCAACTGCATTAATTACTGGAGCAACAAGCGGAATAGGTAAAGCCACAGCTTACGAATTTGCAAAACACGGGATTCATTTGATTTTATGTGGCCGACGACAAAAGCGCCTCGACACTATAAAAAAAGAGCTCAGTGAGCAAACCAACGTACATATACTAAACTTTGACGTTCGTGATAAAGACGAAACCTTCAATGCTATTTCTTCACTACCAAATGACTTCAAGGCCATTGATATTTTAATCAATAACGCAGGAAACGCACACGGCCTTGACCCAATTCATACTGGGAATTTGGAGGATTGGGATGCCATGATGGATATTAACGTAAAAGGATTACTTTATGTGAGTAAGGCCATTATTCCTCAAATGACCAAACGACAAACTGGTCATATTATCAATATTGGATCTTCCGCAGGTAAGGAAGTCTACCCAAAAGGAAATGTTTATTGTGCCAGTAAACATGCCGTTTTGGCTATTACGGAAGGTATGCGTATCGATTTAAATCCGTTTGGCATTAAAGTCACTGCAATTAATCCTGGCTTGGTGGAAACTGAATTTTCGCAAGTTCGATTTAAAGGCGAGGCCATTGCCGATAATGTCTATAAAGGTTATAAGGCGTTACAAGCTGAAGACGTTGCGGAAGTCATTTATTTTGCTGTTTCACGTCCTGCCCATGTGAATATTGCCGACGTGCTCATGTTTTGTACTGCTCAAGCAAGCTCGACTATTGTAAAGAAAAGCTAATGAAAACGTGGTTAAAAAATGAATGGCACTTTTTGACTTCAAACTATACTGAAGACAAGGATCTCATCTTCGAACTTTGGACTGAAATTGAACATCAATATTCTTCCAAAGGGAGACATTACCACAATCTGTCCCATATTTATCATATGCTAAAACAGGCTGAAAGCATAAAGCATTCGATATTAGATTATGATAATTTTAGGTATGCAATCTGGTATCATGATATCATATACAAACCTACTTCAAAAAGCAATGAAACCAAAAGTGCTGAATTGGCTAAAAAACGCTTAAAACAATTTAAAATTGATAAAAATCGATTAAAAACGATTGAAAATTTGATAATTTCGACTCAAAAGCACGAAGTCATCATTGGTTCAAATAAGGATAATGCCTATCTATTGGATATCGACTTGTCCATTTTAGGAAGTAACTGGAAAGTTTATGAAAACTATATCTCATTAATAAGACAAGAATACGCCATTTACCCTGACTTTCTTTATAACAAAGGCCGTAAAAAGGCAATGCTTAAATTCTTAAACAGAAAACACATCTTCTTTTCTGATGACTACTTCCACAATTATGAGGTGCAGGCTCGTGAAAATATAAAAAAGGAACTTGAGAACTATTAATATGAAAACGTCAGGAATTTTTGGTTTAGGTGTAGTTGGCATTGGTATTGTCTTATTTTTGTTCGCCTTTAAAAAACAGCAAGGTCTTGACGACCCAAGGTTTGTTGTTCACACTGTCGATCTTAAAACCCAACAATTGAAGCTATATTGGCAAAATAAGGATAGTATCAATTATAGAAATCACTACCATCTTAAAAAGGCTCTAGAGTCGCAAAACGAAAAACTCGTTTTTGCCATGAATGGTGGTATGTATTTAAGGGATGGTTCGCCTCAAGGCCTTTATATTGAAAACGGTATCGTAAAGGCACCTTTGGATACCATAAAAAAAGGTTACGGTAATTTTTATCTGCAACCAAATGGTATTTTCTACTTAACTAATGATCAAAAGGGTGTTGTTTGCCAAACTTCGGAATACCAATACAGTCCAAACATTAATTATGCCACACAATCTGGACCAATGTTGGTCATCAACAATCGAATCCATCCCATTTTTGTTAAGGATTCTAAACATTTCAACATTAGAAATGGTGTTGGTGTATTACCTAACGGTGAGCTTTTATTTGCCATGTCTAAAGATACCATCACATTGTATGATTTTGCCAATTTCTTTAAAAGTAATGGTTGTAAGAATGCCTTGTACCTTGATGGTGCAATTTCAAAAACCTATCTTCCGGAAAAAAACTGGGAACAATTAGATGGTAACTTCGGAGTTATAATTGCTGAAACTGAAACTATGAATTAAAAGAGCTTCCTATCTTGGAATGTAAACATGATCAATAAACGATTACTTATTAAAAACCTTTTGGCTCATAATGACGAGAATAGCTTTTATGACAAAAAGCGAAAAATCGATATTACCCATAAGGAAGGTAAAGCCAAATTTTTGAAGCATATATGTGCACTTTCCAATAGTAATCCAAAAAACAATTCATACATCGTAATTGGTGTCGATGATGAAGACAACAAAATTGTAGGTGTTCACTTTTTTGATGATAGTAAAATCCAAAACCTCATCAACGCCTATCTTTCCAATCCTCCAATAGTACAATATGAGAATATTCCTTTTCCGCATTTACCCGATGACAAAGTGGTTGGTTTGGTTACCATAAGACCTATCGATGAGATAACCTCACTTCGGAAGAATATTTGGAAATACTATGGTGGTTCGGTATTTTTTAGGGATGGTAGCATGAGCATGCCCAAAATATTCGACATTGAAATCAAGGATGTGAACTCTAAAATTGTCAATGCCATTGAATCGCATGCACAAAACAATATCCAATATACTTTGGACGGTGTTTTTGATTTCATGAACAAACGCAAGGATTACAATCCGCAATATATGGTCTTCAAGGAATATTTTGTACTCTGTTGGTCTGGGCAGAAAAAGGTCGTAAAGGACAACATCTACTATTCTCGCGTTGACATTGAGCTCATTAATGAGCAAGTCCGTTTGTTTTTTTCAACATTGGATGAAGTCTCGATAACTTATGATAATAATTCGTTTAAAATCATTGAGTATGTGAGTTTAGGACTCCAAAACTCATTTAAATATTATACGTTGGAAGAAACTACTATTCTCTTTGAAGACAATGCGCATTATACAATTGAGACCAATTTACTGTTCGAGCCACCACAATTTGACAAGAAGGTGCTACATCATATTTATAACGCCAACAATGCCTTGATTGAAAAACTAAAAAAGGGAATTTCATTAACCAAGCATGAAACCCATGATCTTAACAATCTTCCGGCTACATACTTAATATGTTATCTAAATGAATTCCCTAATGCTATTGATCGATTAACAGAAGCTAAACCCTTATTAAAGAGACACAACAAGGTTGTTTATAATGCTTATCAGGATGCTGCTCGCATTTTAAGAAAAGTAAAATATAGTTAGCTGTTTATCCAAGAAATTTTCAAATCCTTTCCGTTTGTGGTGATTTTTTTACCATTTGTAGTTTTTTTCAAGAGCATTTTATTTTTTTTTAGAATTTAGCCTTGCTATTAATCAATTAATTAAGCCTCGTTTCAACATCGATTAACCTCGAAAACGAAATGAGGTTTTTTTGTTTTTTGCCATTTGATGTTCTTAAACATTCTACCGCAAGGAATTGGCACATTAAAAGGAAAGGAAATTTACCATTCATACAGTTTTTTTGACCACTCATAGTTTTTTTTATCAAACCAATCTAATTTTACCGATGTTTGTATTGCTATTAATCAATTACAAACAGCCTTGTTTCTGAATCGCTTGTCGAAAATGAAGCAAGGTTTTTGTTTTTTTGCAACTAGATAAACTTCAAATGCGAGAATGATTGATTCAAGATGCGACTATGATCAACAGATAACCATTTATCCAATAACGTTGCGTAAATCGACCTAAAATCGATCGTATACTTTAAATCTCCATTATCATCTAAATCTGATAAACTTGCCAACTCGTTATAAAAACCAAGTTGCTTTAATTGGTTTCCAATAATAAAGACATTATTGGCCGCACCATGGTCTGTACCATGAGCTGCATTTTGTTTCACGCGTCGGCCAAATTCAGAAAAAGTAACAATTAAGGTATCATTAAACGTTCCTTGTTGTTTTAAATCGGAAACAAAGGCATCAATGCTTTCTGCATAAATATCCAATAACCGTTTTTGACTTTGTACCTGACCTGCATGTGTGTCAAAACCACCAAGGGAAGCATAGAAAATTCTTGTGTCGATACCAGAACTGATAAGCTTTGCCGTAGTCTTCATTTGTTGAGCAAAAGCATTTTTTGGATAGTCTTTAGAATTGCTTCCAGTTTTATGTTTTTCAAAAATATATTTAGCAGAAGATTCCGCAGCGATCATCGTTTTGTACAAATATCCCAAATTGTGTTCACTCAAATGTTCATCATCATAATGTTTGAGTACATTCTTAAAGTATGGATCTTGTGAGGTTCTGAACAATGCTTGAGGATTCTTGGCTGCTATGCCGTACATGTGTTGGCCTTTCATGGCAAGCGAGAGACTATCATCAATTTCAATTGCATTGAACGGCTCATCACCATAGTTATCCAAAAAACGACCTATCCAACCTGTCGTTAGATATTGATCGGAACGGCTTCCAGTATGCCAAATATCAGTAGCGCGAAAATGCGAACGATTAGGGTTTGGATAACCCACATTATTTAGAATCGTCATATAACCCTCATCATAGAGTTTTTTCAACGGAAGCATACTTTCATGAAATCCAAGTTCATTTGTTGCTTTGATGACTTCAGCTTTTGGAATAGCTATATTTGGCCTGTTCCGATAATAATCATCGTTATTGAACGGGATGATCGTATTCAACCCGTCATTTCCACCAGAAAGTTGGATTAACACCAAGCGCCTATACCCTAATTGTTTTGGTGAGATGAGCTCTAAAGCCTTTATAAAACTAGGCACAAAAAACAGACTGCTTGCTAAGCTTGATTGCTTTAAAAAATCTCTTCTGTCCATAATTAACACATTTGATATTCCGGTAACGACATCAACTGAACACAAACATCGCGTTTGGAGGTTTTGCTCAACCCTTCAAAATAAGATTTAGTGCCATTATTTAATTTTGTAGTAATAAGGATTGATTTTAAATCATTGGTCGAAACCTTATCAAATTGATCTTCAAAAGCTACCCAATCAACTTCTACTTTTACAAAATCATTTGATCGTTGTTTATAATATTTTTTAAATGAATCTTCAAATTCACCTTTTTCGGTTAATGAAATCTTAGCGTTTGACAATAAAACTGAAGGCAGTTTTAGACGCATCATTATGGTATTGCTGTCTATCCAACTTCGACCACCTTCCCATCCTGCCACATTTGGAGGATACAATAGGACTTGTCCTAAAAGTTTCTGGATTTTTATGATATCCTTTGCGTTTTTAAATTCCATGGGAACCATTTTTAAGATTCCCACTAAAAATTCAATAGGTGACTTTATCTTGACTCCTATGTTTTTACCATCATAAAACCAATCTGCCATCAGTAAAAAACGCATAAGGGTCTCTATATTATAATCTTTATAAAATACATCAGTAAGTTCATTAACTCTCGCTTCATCAAGATTTTCATTAACAAAATACCTATAGATTTTCTCACAGATAAAGCGAGCGCATTGTCTTTGTTTTAAAATAATATCGATGATATCATCACCGTCATAACGCCCTGTATGTCCAAAAAAAGTTTTAAACCCATTGTCATGCTGTTGTTGCCAAAGCTTGAACTCACCTTCATAATTATGGCTATATCCTGTAAATGCTCGAGCACTTTCCTTGATATCTTCTTCAGTATAATGTCCTTCGCCAAGCATAAATAACTCCATAAGTTCGCGGGCAAAATTCTCGTTAGGTTTGGATTTTCGATTTTGCTTATTATTTAAGTACTTTAGCATGGCTGCTTCTTTTGAAATCGCCTTCACAAAATCACCAAAATCTCCTAACGCATGAGACCGTAAGGTATTATTGTACTGCTGAACGTGAAGGATGTGATTGTCACGACATACAAAATGGTTTGCCCAAAACAAAGTCATTTTCTCCCTTAACAAAGCATTAGAAGTCACTAGTCGATTAACCCAAAGCGTATTAAACGCCTTTAGTTTTTTTGTACTGACATCCCTGAACAATTTACGGTTACTTTTAGTCTTCAAATCGTATTGGGTAAGATGGTCAATTTCTGAAGTGTCAGTTTCTAAAACAGTCAAATTTGTAGCATTCTGAAAGAGCATGTCCACGACTTGATGTCGATCGAATTGAGATAGCACCTCTAGTTGTGTTGGCGTTGCTCCAAAACCTGTTCTCCAATATAAATGCTGAATGTGCTGCTTCTTCATAACTATTTGACCCAAATGGGTTCGTTTAGTTTAATCCTCTCAAAAATGATTCCAAGATAATTCCCTAAAGAAGATACTAAAAAAACCGCTTCATTTTAGAAACGGTTTGTTAACAATTAAGTGTGGGCTATAAAACTCGTAGTACTTCGAACATCCAGTTGGTCAAATCAACTGTTTTAATGTCTTTAATTCTTTATCTACCTTAAATTTGGCTTGCTTTGATTGTTCAAGACTGCTCTCTAACCGTTTGATTCGATCATTGCATGTATCGTGATTGTTACCAGTGAAACGCTTGCCAATAAAAAAGCCTAGGAGACCACATAAGAGGCTAGCACTTACAGAAATGAATATACAGGAAATCATTGCTTAATTTTGTTTCGATTTCGGTTTAGATCCATGGTTTGAGACTAGGTTCAAAGAATAATTAACATTTAATTATCAATAGTTTAGACACGATTTTTTTCGATATGTCACATTTGATGCTAAACCAAACGACCTTTTGACCCTAAAAGTGAAAAGCCACATCAAATGATGTGGCTTCTTAATTGCTTATTAACTAATGTATGGAGTTCATTCTAAATATACTGATTCATTTTTGTCCTCCAATAAATCATGAATAATTTTGCCTTTTATTAGATACACTAAAATCGTTATTGGAAAGACGACTATACTCATTGTTTTTAAAAAACTGTGACTAATTCTATTTTTTAATTCTCTTTTTGTAGGTGTTATTTTAGTCAATATCATACCTAATGTTTGACCATCATTTCTGAGATCAAAAACTATAAAATAAAGAAGTAAACAGAACACCTCAAAACTATGAATTCTCGTTGACAACGAAGTGTTTACAACAAAATTGAACAGAAAGCTGGAGATAAAGCTTACAAATAATGAGTCAATTAAAAGAGCAAGCAATCTCAAAAAATCGTTTCGTTTAGTCATTTTTTATATTTTTAATAATTCAAGAGTAATATAACCATTTTTATCGACTTCATAGTCTTTACAATTCACTATGAACTCTGCACCATCTATCACTAGCGAACTTGAATATGATATATTTAAGGTTTCTTGATCATAACCAAGTATAAACTCGTCGACATGGATCCTACTTGTAAAATGATTATCAAGCTTTGCTTCTGTTATGTCATTATAAGTTGATTCACTGACAAATCCACAAAAGCAACCAGACAGTGGAGCACCGCCACACAACGTTTCGCCGACGCAACAATAATACATGGTTGTACTTATTCCAAGTAAAGTCGATCCAACTGTGAAAGAGTGGCAAGTAAATGTTCTACGCTCACTGTTTAAAAAACTAGGCACCTCTCTTTGTTCTACGTTTTGTTCCTCTGGTTGAGAGCAATTGTTAAAATTGAAAGACATAATCAGCACAGCCAACAAGCTGATAGTTTTTTTTAAATTTTTCATATTAATAAATTTTTAAATTATATTCTCAAGTAAATAATTTTTTTTAAATTTAGAAAATTTTCTATAGTATAAATTATACTTAATTTGATTCATTTAGATTAGACATCTCCCTAAAAAAAGTAGTGTAATGTTAATAGGAGAAAAAATTCGAAAAGTACGAGATTTGAAAGGATACTCTCAAGAGTATATTGCCAAGGAATTAGGTATTAGTCAAAAAACCTTTAGCAAAATTGAGTCCAATCAATCGAGGTTGGATTTTACCACACTGGACAACATAGCAACTATACTTGGCGTTGAACTGATGCAACTCTTACTTTTCAATGATAAGGAATTCTTTGAGCAGAAGCATCTCTGTATAGAAAGAAATCAATCGTGTCTCAAATATTTCAAACAACTTGAAGCGGAAAACAAATTTCTAAAACACCAAATAAATAAGTTAATTGAAAACCAAAAAAAATAAAAAACCACTTCTTTTCATGAAGTGGTTTTTTATTTTGTCTTTAAATCGGATTACAAATCAAATTTTATCCCTTGAGCCAATGGCAATTCATCAGAATAGTTAATGGTATTGGTTTGTCTTCTCATGTAGACTTTCCATGCATCAGATCCAGACTCTCGTCCACCACCAGTTTCCTTTTCACCTCCAAAAGCACCTCCAATTTCAGCTCCAGATGTTCCAATATTTACATTTGCAATACCACAATCTGAACCAGCATAAGACAAGAATTTTTCAGCTTCCTTCATTTCATTGGTCATGATAGAAGACGATAGCCCTTGAGCAACACCATTTTGAAGTGCGATTGCACTTTCAACATCACCAGTATATTTCATAAGGTATAGAATTGGTGCAAAGGTCTCGTGTTGTACAATTTCATAGTGATTTTCAGCTTCGATGATGGCTGGTTTTACATAACATCCAGATTCATAACCTTCACCTTCTAAAACTCCTCCTTCAACCAATACATTTCCACCTTCAGACTTAGCCTTTTCGATCGCGGCCAAATACGTATCAACCGAATCTTTATCAATTAAAGGACCAATATGATTCTTTTCATCCAACGGATTCCCAATCACTAATTGTCCATAAGCACCTACAATAGCATCGCGTACCTTATCGTAAACCGATTCATGAATAATCAATCGTCTAGTTGATGTACAACGTTGTCCACAAGTTCCAACAGCACCAAACACAGCACCAGGAACCACAACTTTTAAATCTGCTGAAGGCGTAATAATGATCGCATTATTACCACCTAGTTCAAGCAATGATTTTCCGAAACGCTCGGCAACGGTTTTACCAACGATGCGTCCCATACGTGTTGAGCCTGTTGCAGAAACCAAAGGAATTCTGGCATCTGTTGTTAACATTTCACCGACTTTATAGTCTCCTGTGATAATACAAGAAATACCTTCTGGCATATTGTTTTCTCTCAATATTTCGGCGATAATATTTTGGCAAGCCACTGCACATAATGGCGCTTTTTCCGAAGCCTTCCAAACACAAACATCACCACAAATCCAAGCCAATGCAGTATTCCAAGACCATACCGCAACTGGAAAATTAAATGCAGAAATAATTCCAACAACACCAATAGGATGCCATTGCTCTCTCATGACGTGACCAGGACGTTCAGACGGAATGGTTTGTCCGTTTAATTGTCGAGATAATCCAACTGCAAAATCACAGATATCAATCATTTCCTGAACTTCACCATAGCCTTCTTGCAAGGATTTTCCCATTTCGTAAGAGACCAGTTTTCCTAGAGGTTCTTTAAGTTCCCTTAATTTATTACCAAACTGGCGAACAATCTCTCCTCGTTGCGGTGCAGGCACATCTCTCCAGTCTAAAAATGCTTTAGTAGCAGCATTCATAACCTTTTCATAATCGTCTCGCGTCGTAGACCTTACCTTTCCTATTAATTGTCCGTCAACAGGAGAGTAGGATTCAATGATTTCTCCATTGGCAAAATTATTAGAACCTGTTGAAGTGCCATCATTGACCGCTTTAACACCCAATTGTTGTAAGGCTTCTTTTATTCCGAAATCGGTAGCAATCGCTTCCATATACTTGTGTTTTTTATTAATTATTGAATTTGGACGCGAAGTTACTAATAAAATGTCAGTTTCACTTGATGGAGCAACGTTAATAATGTAACTTTAAAGCGCTTGCAAAACCATCTATAACTATGAAGCATTTCGTTTTATTTATAACCCTTATTTTTATGTTTTTTGGTTGTGTTGACCAAACCAAAACCTCTGAACAAAAGAACAATACCGAACTTTCTTCGGAAATAAAAAAAGCGGAGTTTGCCATCATCATTCATGGAGGCGCAGGAACCATCCTAAAACAAAACATGACACCTGAAAAAGAGGCTGTGTACGAGGCAACATTGGAAGCTGCCATACAAGTAGGCTATACGATCTTGAAAAATGGCGGAACCAGTCTTGATGCTGTTCAAAAAACCATTAACGTCATGGAAGACTCACCGCTATTCAATGCTGGAAAAGGGGCAGTTTTTACCAATGCCGAAACCAATGAGCTTGACGCATCTATCATGGACGGAAAGACCTTAAATGCAGGTGCTTCTGCAGGAACGACAACCGTTAAAAATCCGATTGACTTGGCTAGAGCGATAATGGATAATTCACCGCATGTGATGATGGCTGGAGTTGGTGCAGAAACCTTTGCCAAAGAACAAGGATTGACCCTTGTAGACCCTTCGTATTTCTATACTGAAAATCGTTTAAACAGTTTACAACGGGTTAAAGCAAAGGAAGCTGAAAAGAAGGGTAAAGTAGATACTGAATCTGCTTTGTTAGAGTTCTATGATTTTGACATCCAAAACGCCAAATTCGGAACCGTTGGTTGTGCTGCACTTGACAAAAATGGAAATCTTGCTGCTGGAACCTCAACAGGAGGTATGACCAATAAGCGTTACGGACGCGTTGGTGATGCGCCAATTATTGGCTCTGGTACTTATGCAAATAATGCCACCTGTGCCATTTCTAGTACAGGTTGGGGCGAATATTTTATTCGAGCACAAGTGGCTCATGACATTTCTGCCTTGATGGATTACAAAGGACTTGATCTCAAGGAGGCTTCAAAAGTCGTTCTAGACAAGGTTGCTAAACTTGGAGGTGATGGAGGTATTGTTGCTGTAGATAAACACGGGAAAATGGTAGCTGAGTTTAATACTTCAGGCATGTATCGCGCAAGCATGAATGATAAAGGAGAGCTAACCATTGGCATTTATAACGATTAACTATTGCGTATTTATATCCTATATGATTTCATACTTCCATAAAATTAGACGACAAATGCTTAAGAAGAATAAATTTTTGAACTACATAGCCTATGCTGCCGGAGAGGTTTTATTGATCGTAATTGGTATTTTATTGGCTTTACATCTTCAAAACAAAAACGAAAACAAAAAAATCGAACAATCCATTCAAACCACCTTGACCTTATTAAAGGATGAAATCAATACAAATAAAAAATCAATTGAAGATGTAAAGGATTACCATATCATGGTCAAGGACACCTTAAAGAAAATAAATCTTCCTAAAACCGAGCATGACATCAATCAATCCCTTGGGTTTTGGCGTGGTATGCAAACACGACGATTACAAAACGCTGCCTTTCAAACTAGCATTCAATCGGGTATTAATAAGGAATTCAATCCAGAACTCTTACGTGCTTTAAATAACCTTTATACATATCAAGATAGCTATAACGCGTTTAATACATCCTCATCCCAAATTTTTTTCAATGCAGACTTTTCTGATGTAAAATCCTTCGGAAAAATAATGAGTTCCATACAAATCACTATGACAGATATTTATTACTATGAAACTGAACTTCTTGAAATGCTGAATTACACTCTAGCATTATTGGAAAATTCACAAAACAAAGCATCATATCCATAGCATCTTGGTCAGCATAATAAGATAGCGATTGCGTTACGAATACTCCCTTATTTTCAACGAATACTATTTTGTGTATAACAAATAGTGCTTACTGTACATAACTACGCTTTAGATGCTGTAATTTTATTGAAGTAAAAGAAATATCCCGTCAACAAGAATTGACTGTAAATACGTTCAGAAATTATGAAACTCAAGCATCTTTCTACTCTCACACTATGTTTTGTAATGCTATGGTCCTGCAAAAAAAAGGACAACATTACCCATGAAACTGACAACCTTTTTAAGTTCAGAAACTATATTAGCTTCACAACTTCTGGGATTCAATCTGTAACCGAACCCATTATTATTAATCTCACAACAGATGTCAATGAATGGGAAATGGACCAAATCATCACAAACGACATTATTAGTATCTCACCTCATGTTGAAGGCAGCTTAAAAGTATCAAACAAACACACTTTGGTCTTCATACCTAACGAGCATCTTGAGCCTGCTACCGAATACACAGTCGACGTTAAACTTGATAAGATTTACAAGGATATGCCTAAAGATTATGAGAACTATGTCTTTCAATTTAAAACCATAACACCAAATTTTACAGTGCTTACAAATGCGCTACAATCTTACAGTAAACACTGGCAATATCAAGAAGCTGTTATAAAATCGGCAGATGTTATTTCGTTGGATGACGCTAAAAAACTGGTTCAGGCAACGCAAAACGGAAAACCTCTCAAACTTGAGTTTGATGAATTCAATACACATTCCAAATATTTTGAATTCAAAATTGATAGCATCAAACGTGAGATCGATGATTCTAAAATTGTTGTCGAATGGAACGGTAAATCTATTGGCGCAGAAAACAAAGGCGAAAACAATATCAACATTCCTGGTATTAACAACTTCAAAATCATCAATATCGAAGCATACAAAACACCTGAACAATTCCTTCACATAAACTTTTCAGACCCAATAAAAACCCAGCAAAATTTTGATGGTTTGGTTACCATACAAAATGTAAAAGATCCAAAGTTTGTTGTTGTTGGCAATGTTCTGAAAGTATATCCAGACATCAAATTAGTTGGTAATATTCAAGTTGATGTCTTTCAAGGCATTAAAAATGAGGAAGGCTACAAACTGAAGCAACCGTTTTCTGAAGCGATTTCCTTTGAGGAGATAAAACCACAGGTTCGCCTCGTCAGTAGCGGAACCATTTTGCCAAATTCCAACAACCTTAAGTTCAATTTTGAAGCAGTAAACCTGAATGCTGTTGATGTTCGAATCATTAAAATCTATGAAAATAATGTGTTGCAGTTCCTTCAAGACAATCCAATCGACAGCAATAACCAAAATGAAATTAAACGTGTTGGTCGTCGTATTGCCAAACAAACCATTCAGCTACAAACAGCGGCAGAAAACTCAGGAAAATGGAAAGCCTACAGTATAGATCTTTCCGAGTTTTTTAATGCTGAAATCGGAGCGATTTACAGGGTTGAACTGAGTTACAACAAAAATTATTCGTTATATGATTGTGAGGCAAATCCGAACGACACAGTAAACGAAGGTGATGACTATGATGACTATTACTATGAAGAGGACTATTATTATGATGATTATGGTGAATCAAGTAGTGAAGACGACGATCTAAGAGAACAAGATTATTGGGACAATCGTACATATGGTTATCGCAATTACACCTACAATTGGAGAGAACGTGACAATCCTTGTCACGATGCTTACTACAACGAAAGCAAAATCATTTCGCAAAATCTATTGGCTTCCAACATAGGTGTCATCGTAAAACAAGGCACGAACAACAACTACTATTTTGCAGTTACCAATATTTTAAACACCAATCCCGAAGCTGGAGCTACAATCACCTTATACAATTTTCAGCAACAGGAAATTGGCTCGACCAAAACCAATAGTGAGGGTCTAGCCGTTTATGAAGCTGATGGTTATGCTGCTTTTGCAATCGTTACCAAAGGGACTAGCACAAGCTATTTACGACTTACCGATGGAAATTCACTATCCTTAAGCAAATTTGATGTTTCTGGAAATCGCTTACAACGTGGACTAAAAGGTTATATCTATGGCGAACGCGGAGTTTGGCGACCAGGAGATTCGTTGTTTCTAACATTTATGCTGAATGATAAGGCCAATCCACTACCTGAAGGTCATCCCGTAAAAATGGAAATTACTGATCCCAATGGTAAATTAGTCTATAAAAACGTGAGTACCAATCACCTCAATAACACCTATAAGTTTATTGTTCCTACAACTTCCGAAGGAAAAACAGGTAACTACAATGCTAAGGTTTCGGTTGGTGGAGCCCAATTTTACAAAACCCTAAAAATTGAAACCGTAAAACCAAACCGACTTAAGATTAAGATTGATTTTGACAACGACATACTTTCAAATATAGAACCGCTAAATGGTACACTGGATGTAAAATGGTTGCATGGTGCTCCTGCAAAGCGCATCAAAGCTGAAGTAAAAGCAAAGTTTAGCACCTCTTATACCAGCTTCAAAAATTTCAAGGGATATATATTTACCGATCCTACCAAGCAATTCAACACTGAAGAATTGAACGTTTATGAAGGCAACCTAAATGAAGAAGGCCTTGCGACGATCAATACCAAACTGGATATTGGCAAGAATGCACCTGGAATGCTCAACGCTCAATTTCTGGTTAGAGCTTTTGAAAATGGAGGTGACTTTTCCTTGGACGCTTTCACTAAAACCTATTCACCTTATGAATCTTATGTCGGACTAAAATCGCCTAAAGGAAATTACTACGGTTCGTATGTTACCGACACCAACCAAACCTTTGACTTAGCTGTGGTCGATAAAGATGGTAATCCTGTGCAACGGAAAGACTTAGAGATAAAGGTGTATAAAATTGAATGGCGTTGGTGGTGGAACTCCTCTTACGACAACCTATCGAGCTATGTCTCCAGCAATTACCACAGACCCATTTACAATCAGAAAGCATCCACGGGAGCTAATGGAAAAACCACATTTACCATAAAAATTCCTGAAAACGAACGAGGTCGTTACCTGATTAGAATTACCGACCCAGTGAGTGGCCATGCCACAGGACGTATCGCATATTTCTATAAAAACTGGTCAGGTATGTCTACAGGAAATGATAAGGAAGCCGCCAAAATGCTTGTTTTTGCTTCAGACAAAGACAAATACAATGTTGGCGAAACAGCCACAATCAAATTTCCATCAGGATCTGAAGGTCGTGCTTTGGTGAGTATTGAAAACGGTTCGGATGTCATCGAACACCAATGGATAAAGACAACCAAAGGCGAAACTGAAGTGAAAATTCCGATTTCTTCGGAAATGGCTCCTAATATATTCGTAAATATTTCCTTATTACAACCACATGCCATTACCAGTAACGATTTACCTATTCGGTTGTATGGTGTAATTCCGATTTTGGTTGAAGATCCTAAAACCATTCTAGAACCCAAATTGCAAATGGCAGATGTCTTGCGACCAGAACAAGAGTTTGAAATTAAAATTTCAGAGAAAAACAATAAACCAATGACCTATACTATTGCCATGGTCGAGGAAGGTTTATTGGATTTAACACGATTTAAAACACCTAATGCTTGGGACACCTTTTACGCTCGAGAAGCTCTTGGAGTCAAGACTTGGGATGTATTTGATGATGTCATTGGAGCCTATTCAGGAAGTATCGACCAAGTATTTGCTATTGGTGGTGATGGCAGTGCTGCCAAAGGGAAGAACAAAAAGGCAAATCGCTTTAAACCAGTAGTAACCTATTTGGGTCCTTTCCAACTAAAGGCTGGTCAAGATCAAACGCACAAACTTAAACTTCCAAATTATATAGGAGCCGTTCGCACCATGGTTGTTGCTGGAAATCATACCACTGAAGCCTATGGAAGCACAGACAAATCGGTTGAAGTTAAAAAGCCATTGATGGTTTTGGCAAGCTTACCTAGAAAGTTAAGTCCTGGTGAAAAAGTCACTTTACCCATCACTGTATTTGCCATGGAACCAAAAGTGAAAGATGTAAATTTAAGCTTGAAGTTAAGTAATGGCATTTCTGTAATTGGGAACCATTCACAACAACTCAACTTCTCTAAACCTGATGAAAAAATGGCTTACTTCCATTTGGACGTCAGTAAGGCCAAAGGTATCAATACCGTTGAAGTCATTGCTACTGGTAATGGTGAACGTTCTTCCTATAAAGTTGAATTGGATGTTGTGAATCCGAATCCGATAACCTCATTATATGAATCTACAGAACTAGAAGCTAATGCTTCAGAAACCTTAAATTTTAAGACTTTTGGTGTACCTGGTAGCAATTCGGCAATTGTAGAGTTTTCAACCTTGCCTCCAATGGATTTCTCTAAGCGATTGCACTATTTGATCAAATATCCGCATGGTTGTGTAGAGCAAACCACTTCAGGCGTATTTCCTCAATTGTATTTAACTGATATTTTCGATTTGAACTATGAGAAAAGACAAGAGATACAATCCAATATTGAAAATGGCATCAAACGTCTTGGTAATTTCCAACGTCCCAATGGAGGTATGAGCTATTGGATTGGTGAGCAAACGGCCAATGATTGGGGAACCAGCTATGCAGGACATTTTATGATTGAAGCCGAAAAGAAAGGTTATGTCCTTCCGTTGACCTTTAAAAGCAATTGGCTGCGTTACCAAAAGCAAGCTGCACGTGATTGGCGACCAAGTTATCGTAATTATAATTCCGATTTGGCACAAGCCTATCGGCTGTATACTTTGGCTTTAGCAGGTCATCCAGACTTGGCATCGATGAACCGATTGCGCGAATTCGAGGAAATTTCAAATGAAGCTAAATGGCGATTGGCAGCGGCTTATGCCTTAGCTGGACAACATGAAGCCAGTGAACAATTATCTAAAACTGCGAACATCAATTTTAAGCCACCACGATCTAACCACTATACTTATGGTTCTGTGGATCGCAACAGAGCAATGGCATTGGAAACCATGGTTATCACCAAAAATCCAGAAGCTAGAACACTAGCTGAACAAATTGCCAAAGACCTATCTAGTGACCAATGGATGAGTACACAAACCACAGCCTATTGTCTGCTCGCCATGGCCAAGATGGTCGAGGCCAATGGTGGAAAGGACATGCACTTGAATTATACATTTGGCAACCAAACAGAAACCATTCAGACCAAAAGTACGATTGCGCAACGTCAATTGAACGTCGAGGATGGTAACAATGCACTCCTCTTAAAAAATGAAGCCAATAATTTGGTCTATGTTCGTATTTTGAATTCAGGCAAGCTACCTTTAGGTGAAGAACTTGCCGAACAACGAGGGTTGAGTGTATCTGTAATCTACACCGATTTACAAGGAAACCGGATAGATCCAACCAAATTACAGCAAGGTCAGGACATTATAGCAAGGATTAACGTAAGCAATAAAAATAACCGAAACATCCATGATGTGGCATTGACACAGATATTCCCTTCAGGATGGGAAATTGTCAATACACGTTTTACAAACTTTGGAGATACAACCACAAGTTCTGCCAGATATACCGATATAAGGGATGATCGTGTCAATTTCTATTTTGATCTTGGAGGTAGTGGAAGCAAGAATGGCACAAAAACATTTACCGTTATGCTAAATGCCTCTTACTTAGGTTCTTACTATTTGCCAGGGACTCAGGTAGAAGCCATGTATGATAATGACTTCTTAGTGAGAAATAAAGGACAATGGATTGAAGTAACAAAATAAAAAAACATGCACACCAACAAACCCTATTTCGCTGTCATTTTTACATCTAAACGTATTGACAATACACAAGGTTATTCAGAAATGGCGAAACAAATGGAGTCCTTGGCCAAGCAACAAGAAGGCTTTATCGATCTGGAGAGCGCTCGAGACACATTGGGAATTACTGTGAGTTATTGGCAATCATTGGAAGCCATTCAAAACTGGAAGCAACAAACAGACCACCTAGTGGCACAACAAAAAGGAAGAACCGATTGGTACAGCTGGTATAAAGTACGGGTTTGTAAAGTGGAACGCGATTATGAATTTAATAATGATGATCAAAACATGTTTTGATCTAATTCGGAATTAAAGCAATGAAACTATTAAGTATCATTAAGCAACATAAAAAGAAATCCTTTGTCTTGGCACTAGGACTTATCCTTTATGCGTTTTGTTTGCCAAAGGATTTATTTAAAGATCCAACAGCTACTGTAATTACGAGTCAACACAATGAGCTTTTAGGTGCACATATTGCTACCGATGGGCAATGGCGATTTCCTCATAACGATAGTGTTCCTGAAAAATTCAAAACCTGTATCGTTCAATATGAGGATGAGTATTTTTATAACCATCCAGGCTTCAATCCCATTTCAATAATCAAGGCTTTACGAGATAACATCAGTGCAGGAGAAGTCAAACGAGGCGGAAGCACCTTAACCCAACAAGTCATTCGATTGTCGCGGAAAGGACAACGTCGCTCCTATATCGAAAAACTAAAGGAGCTCATATTGGCCACTCGCTTGGAGTTACGTGATTCCAAATCAGAGATTCTGGCTTATTACAGTAGCAATGCACCTTTTGGTGGAAATATTGTTGGTCTTGATGCAGCATCCTGGCGCTATTTTAATCGAGATCCACATCAACTATCATGGGCTGAAAGTGCGACATTAGCTGTGTTACCAAATGCACCAAGTTTAATATATCCAGGTAAAAACCAAGAGCGACTGCTAAAGAAACGCAACCGTTTACTGATCAAATTGCTGCAAAACAAAATCATTGATTCATTGACCTACGAACTTTCAATTGCTGAAGATTTGCCTCAAAAGCCTTACCCTTTACCACAAATCGCACCACATTTATTGCAAAAAATTGCTCAATCGCATCGAGGACATCGTATTCAGACTACAATTGATGACAAGTTTCAACAGCGTGTGAACCAAATCGTAACCAATCATTACAATCTGCTAAAGCAAAATGAAATTCACAATGCAGCAGTTTTGGTTTTGGATGTTCATACCCGTAAAGTTTTGGCGTATACAGGCAATACACCAACAGACAAAGCACACCAAAAAGATGTAGATATTATTGATAAGCCACGTAGTACAGGAAGTATTTTAAAACCGTTTCTCTATACTGCTATGTTAGATGCAGGTGATATCTTGCCCAATACATTAGTTGCTGATATTCCAAGTCAGTTTGGTCATTACAATCCTGAAAACTTCAACAAGGAATTCGATGGCGTTGTACCAGCGAGTCGAGCCTTGTCACGTTCCTTGAATGTTCCTGCTGTTCGAATGCTTCAAGAGTTTGGGCTGGATCGTTTTCATCAATACCTCAAACAACTCCAGCTTCAAGATTTAAAATACAATGCCAATCATTATGGACTATCCTTGATACTTGGAGGTGCTGAAAGTAATCTATGGGACTTATGTAAAAGTTATGCCGCACTATCTTCTACACTGAACCATTTTTCCGAAACATCCAGTGAATATTATTCCAATGAATTTGTTGAACCTACGTTTTTCGCTTCAGAAAAAGTAGACTTTGGAACCCTCTCGACCCAAAAAACACTTTTTGATGCCGCGTCTATTTATCTGACATACGAAAGTCTGAAAAAAGTCAACCGTCCTGAAGGTGATGAAAGCTGGGAGTTTTTTGATGATTCTAAGCAAATCGCATGGAAAACAGGAACGAGCTTTGGGTTTCGTGATGCTTGGGCAATTGGTACAACTAAAGACTACGTGGTTGGTGTTTGGGTTGGCAATGCCGATGGTGAAGGTCGACCAGGTCTTGTTGGTGTGCAAACAGCTGCGCCAATTCTATTTGATGTTTTTGATATTTTACCCAACAGTGATTGGTTTGACCAACCATATGATGAGATGAAAACAGTTTCAATTTGCACAAAAAGTGGCCATCGTGCCTCGTCCATTTGTGATGATATAGCACACGAATACATCCAAGTTAGTGGCTTGAAAACAGAACCTTGTCCGTATCATATTTTGGCGCATGTAGATACTTCTGAAACTTATCAGGTGAATTCATCCTGTGAAAACCTTGGTGATATTAAGCATAAGCCATGGTTTGTACTTTCACCCTTGAAAGCACATTACTACAAAACCAAGAACCCGTTTTACAAACCTCTTCCGAAGTTGCGATTGGATTGTTATGGAGAAACGCAAGTAACCATGGATTTTATTTATCCGAAGGAAAATACGACCCTATTCCTTCCTAAGGATTTCGATGGAAAAACAAATGACATGATTTTAAAATTGGCACATTCCAAACCAGATGTAAGAGTGTTTTGGTACATAGACGACACTTATGTAGGTTCTACGACAGACCTTCACGAATTGGCAATTCTACCGAAGCAAGGGACACATCGTATCACCGTAGTAGATGAGTTTGGAAATGAAGCGCAACAAGAAGTTTCTATTGCAGAGTAGTTCTATTAATTATTACCTTTGTTTAACTAATCAAAAACACCATACCATGTACGAAACCATTCAAATGCTTCATTCTTATTGGGCCTATCTTGCAGTATTAATGATTGTAATAGGATCATTTAATGCCTTGATTAAATTCTTCGGAAACAAAGAGTTCCAAGCCATTGATTTTCGAATTTCCTTGTTTACCTTGATTGTTATGCACATTCAATTGCTCATAGGTTTAGTGTTGTATTTCGTATCGCCTTTTGGATTGAAAAACATTCAAAACAATGGAATGGGTGGACTCGATTCCTTTATGAGACTTCTTGCCGTAGAGCATCCCTTTGTTGGCATCTTGGCTGTAACCTTGATTACAATTGGGTACTCAAAACACAAAAAGAAATTAACCTCTAAGCCAAAGTTTAAGATGCTGGCCATTTTTTACACCTTAGGTTTAATATTGGTGTTGTCAAGAATCCCATGGAACAATTGGTTTTAACAACTGAAAAATAAAAAAAGCGCTGTTCTCATTACAACAGCGCTTTTTTTACAATAGGTCGTTACAGTTTATTCTACATCAACTTGCTTGATAAGATAGACATAGACTGGGAAGTGATCGCTAAAGCCTCCTGAAAATCCACCATCTGAAAAACTTCTAAACGGATAACCTTTCCATCGACCTCTTTTGTTGGTAAGGTATTGCTTGTTGAAAATTCCAGCTTTATAAAATCGAAATGATGAGTAATCATCATTCTTGGAAATTAATGGCTCAGTAATCATGATTTGGTCAAACAAACTCCAAGCATCTCTCCAAGCTGTGGTTCCATAACCCTTTTTGACAAACATGTTTTCAAACGGATTGTATATCTCCTTCAGATCGATATCATCTTTATCGGCTTTGGCTTTTAAAACTTCTTTCACGCTGGCATTGGTAGGATCATCATTTAAATCGCCCATAATTAAAATCTTAGCGTTGGGATCCTTCGACTGAAGTGAATCTGCCAAATACTTACTTACTTTGGCTGCCGCAACACGATTAGGTCTGCTTCGTGCTTCTCCACCACTACGTGATGGCCAGTGATTCACTATCACATGGATTAAGTCACCATCCAATTCTCCGCTTACCAATAATTGATCTCTAGTTTGTTTACGTTTTCTAGTTCTATCGTCGTATATTTTAACTTCATGAGAACTATGGCTGATTGGTTTAAATAATTCCTTTTGATATAATAAGGCAACATCTATTCCTCTTGCATCAGGAGATTCATAGTGAATGATGCCATAGTTTTTGGCTAACAATAATGGATGATTCACGACATCAACCAAAACATCTCTATTCTCAATCTCACAAACTCCAATTACAGCAGGTGTATTTCCCGTGACTTCTGAGCCTATATTGGAAATGACCCTAGCCATGTTATTGACTTTCTTTTTGTAGATCCCTTCTCTATCGGCATTAATTTCCATTATTGGACTATGCTCGTCTAACTTTGTAGTATCGTTTACGGTATCAAATAAGTTCTCTAGATTGTAAAATGCTACCGTGTGGATTTTAAATCGTTTTTCTTTTGCTTCCGCCTGGGAAAAGCCACTAAATGAGAGTAGAAAACAAATAATGGCCAAAGAAAAATGTAATGGTTTCATAGATCGTATATTATGTTTATGTTATGTTGTTTACAAATGTCGAGCCAAAAGTATGTATTTATTATAAATAATGTAAATTTGCACGCTTTAAATAACTATTATTTAATGTATAAGAACTATTTAAATTAATCTTAAACTAAGGCATGAAAAAAAGTTTTATTATTATGTTATTTGGAATATTCTCCATGCTGATGTCATTCGCTCAGGATACTATCATAAAAGGTAGTGTTTTGGATGGCACTACAGGTGAACCTATTCCTGATGTAACCATCACTATTGAAGAAACCGGACAATCAGTAAAAACTGATGCTCAAGGTGTGTTTCAATTTCCTGGTACTGTTCCGTTAGGTGAACAAGTACTAAAGGTAGAAAAGGTTGGCTATGTCACAAAACGTTACCCAATTGTTGTGAACGAAGGGCAAACCGTTGATATTAGCGGTATGACACTTGACTTCGATACCAGCGACAAAAAGGATTTATTCATTATTTCAATTTCTGACGACAACCTAAACAGTGAGGATGATGGGCTAACCGACAACGTTTCTGGGTTATTACAATCTTCAAGAGATGTGTTTTTAAATGCTGCAGCTTTTGATTTTAGTGCAACATTCTTTAGACCAAGAGGTTTGGATAATGCTAACGGTAAGGTTCTTATCAATGGTGTTGAAATGAACAAACAATTTAACGGTAGACCACAATGGGGAAATTGGGGTGGACTTAATGATGTACAACGTAATCAGGAATTCACCATGGGTATGTCGGCAAACGACTATACTTTTGGAGATTTAGCTGGGACGAACAATATCATCATGCGAGCTTCCAAATACCGCAAAGGTGGTAGAATATCATATGCTTCAGCTAATAGAAGCTACACTGGTCGTTTCATGGCGAGTTACAACTCAGGTTTACTAAAAGGTGGTTGGTCATATTCGGTATTGGCTTCTCGTCGTTTTGGAGATGAAGGTTTCATCGATGGTACTTTGTACGACTCCAATTCATTCTTTGCTTCAGTTGAAAAGAAAATCAACGACAAGCATAGCCTTAACTTTACAGGTATTTATGCACAAAACCGACGTGGTCGTTCTACTGCCATCACTGAAGAAGTGTATAACCTAAAAGGTAGAGAATACAACCCGTTTTGGGGTTACCAAAATGGCGATAAACGCAACTCGAGAATCAGAGAAATAGACGAGCCGATTTTTATGTTAAACCACTTCTGGGAAATGTCTCCAAAAGTACGATTGAACACAAATATCGCTTACCAGTTTGGCGAAATTGCTAACTCTAGAATCGATAACAACGGTTCGCGTCTTGATGCTATAAACAATGGTGTTTATGGTGGTGCCCGAAACCCTACACCAGAGTACTATCAGAATCTACCAAGCTATTTTCTTGACGATCCAAACCCAACAGCATATGACTATCAATTAGCATATCAGGCGCAACAGGATTTCATCAATGATGGCCAATTGGACTGGAATAACCTATATGGAGCGAATGCTATTAATAGCTACTCGGTTTATGTTCTTCAATCTGATGTGGTAAAAGACAATCAATTATCCTTGAATACTATTCTTGATGCTAATTTAGCTGAGAACATCAGGTTAAATGCCAATATCAATTATAGATCCCTAAAAAGTGAAAACTTTGCACGTATTGAAGATGTATTGGGAGGGTCAGGTTATTTAGACATTGATGCCTTCGCTGAAGATAATATCGGACAAGAATCGGAAGGTCAAGCACAAAGTGACTTGAACAATCCAAATCGTGTGGTGACAGAAGGTGACCGCTACAAGTACAATTACGATATTAATTCGGATGTAATCAGCGGTTTTGCTCAAGCGCAATTTAAGTACAACAAAATAGATTTTTATGTTGGTGCTAATGTTTCCAAAACTACATACCAAAGAGACGGTAAGTATAGAAACGGTTTCTTTGCTAACTCTGGAAATTTAAGTGGCTTCGGTGAAACAGGTTCATTTGGAGAGAGTGAAAAGTTAGACTTTTCAAATTATGGTGTCAAGGGTGGTTTCACGTACAAAATTACAGGAAAGCATATGATTGATGTCAATGGTAGTTACTTTACCAAAGCACCAAGCATTCGTAATTCTTTCGGAAATGCTAGACAAAGTAATCAAACTGTTATTGGTTTGGAAAGTGAAAAGATACAGTCGGTTGACGCAAGTTACATCTATAGATCTCCAATTGTAAAAGCAAGGTTAACTGGTTTTTACTCAGGATTTCAAGACGGAACAGATATCGGTTTCTTCTTTACAGAAAACTCAAGTAATTTTGTACAGGAAGTACAAACTAATATTGAGAGACGTCATGTTGGTGCTGAACTTGGTATAGAAGCTCAAGTGACGCCAACCATTAAATTAAAAGCTGCTGCTTCTGTTGGTCAATATGTATTTACTAACAATCCAAATTTATATTATACAGCTGCAGATTTCAAAGATGTAAACGGTGACTACACCATTTTAACGTATGGTGATGGTACTACAGCCCTTGAAAACTTACATGTATCTGGTGGTCCTGAACGTGCCTTCCAAATAGGTTTTGAATATCGCGATCCAGATTTCTGGAATATTGGTGTTACCAGCAACTTTTTCTCAAATGCTTATGTAGATGCCAGTGCTCTAAAACGATCTGCTTCGTTTTCTCAAGATGTCGATTTGTTACCGGTTGATACCGAAGGTAACTTGATCATTCCTGCTGGTGGTAATATTAGTGGATATACAATCAATGATTATGACGACAATGTCGCTAATGAACTGTTGAAACAAGAGCAATTTGATAGCTACATGTTAGTCAACGTAATAGGAGGTAAATCTTGGAAAATCAACGATTATTTCGTAGGTTTCTTTGCTACAATCAACAACGTGTTTAATCAAGATTACCGTACTGGTGGTTTTGAGCAGTCAAGACGAGTAGACTACAGAAGTCAAATTGAAGAGCAAAATAACCCTAACGGTCCTGTTTTTGGGAATCGTTATTTCTACGGTAACGGTACAACGTATTACCTCAATGTATACGTAAGATTTTAAAAAAAGCTATTGAATAACAAAATAAAACATTAAAAATGAGAACTTTAAAAATTAACAAATTAATACTATTACTTATCGGTTTTGTAGTAGTTAGTAGTTGTGTTGAAGACGATGATTTTGACACTCCAAACTTATCATTTGATGAGCCAAATATCACAAACACCAGAGAGATGAGTTCTTTGGCAGGTGATTTGGCACAAGAACAAAGTGCTAATGACGATATATTTGACCCACAGCCTTTAGATTATTCTAACGAATCTGATACGGTTTCTTATTTATTTAACGAAAATGACGAATATATTACAGGTTATGTCGTATCGTCTGACGAAGCTGGTAACTTTTTTGAAGAAATCATCCTTCAAGATAAAGCTGAAAACCCGACTATCGGTATCAAGCTCCTAATTGATGTTAACCCATTGTTTACCAAATATGAGGTAGGTAGAAAAGTTTATGTAAAAATAAACGGTTTATCTGTAGGTATCACCAATGGCGTACTTACGCTTGGTGTATTGAATGGAAGTGAAGTAGATAAAATTGCTTCAAGTCAAGAAACAGCATTTATCCAAAGATCTAATGAGGTTGCAACAATTGTACCGCTTCCGTTAGCGATTGCTGATTTTGCAGAAGACAAAACAAACATGATGATTGCTTTGGGTGACGTTCAATTTAACAGAACCGAAGTGTTGGATGAAGACAGTGATTTTACCACCTATGCATCGTCGCAATCAGATCAATTTGATGGCGAACGTACCCTTGAAAGCTGTGGTTCAAGTGCCTCTACTATTTTTAGCACTAGTACCTTTGCTGATTTTAAAGGTTTGGCCTTGCCTACAGGACGTGGAAGCATGAATGCGATTTTATCTAGAAACTTTGAAGGTGAAGCTTTTATTGTTTCAGTGAACACTCCTGAAGACATCACCTTTGATTCTGGTGTGGATATGAGATGTGATCCTATTGAGGTTTCTTGTGGTTTGGCTGACAATGCTGGAGGTAACAACTTATTTGAAGATGATTTTGAATCTCAAACGGTTAACGCTTTAATTTCAGGAAATGGTTGGACCAACTATATTCAAGAAGGAACAGAAGGTTGGGTAGCATACACACAAGGCGGAACAAATTCATCTCAGGGTGTATCAGCAAGAATTGATTCATTCACCTCTGGAGATGCCAGTTCTATAGCTTGGTTAATTACACCTCAAATTGATTTGGACGCTAATAACGATGTAACGCTTCAATTTGAAACTTCTAATAGTTTCTCTGATGGAAGTACCATGGAAGTATTGATTTCTAACGATTGGGACGGTACTGAAGAAGGTATTACATCTGCAACTTGGGGCATTCTTTCAGATGCCTATGTAACTCAAGACGATGATTTCTTTGGAGATTGGTTTGAATCTGGAATTGTAGATCTATCGTGTGCCTCTGGTCAAGTTTACATTGCTTTCAAATATGTAGGAAGTGGTAATGAAGACTTTGATGGGACTTATGAATTAGACTTCGTAAGCATTGATGCACAATAGTATTTCAAAAAATCCTATATTAAAGCCACACAATTGTGTGGCTTTTCTTTTATCATACTATTTATGACCATTTTTGACAGTCTATTTTTCAATGTATTTCATCATTATAAACCGAAATACAAGCGCAAGGCAAATACCATTGCTTTATGCTATGTCTCAATGCTACAGATTAGTCTTTTGTTGTTCTCTGGCGTTGTATTGGCTATCTTTCTCAATGAAATGAACACGACTACCATGTCTTCAGAAAAAGCCTGGAGTTTATTTATTATGGGAAGCATATTCATTCATTTTAGAAACTGGATGCAATACACAGGAAAAAAGCGAAGTATCATCAATGCGAAGAGAAACCGTAAACAGCTACCTCAACACTACAATATTTGGATGCTTTGGGCCTTATTGATTGGATGCCTCTTTCTATCTGTTAGCTTTCTGTTCGTAATGTAACCCTCATTCCCAGAACAAGTGTTTATACTCATAGCGAGATCGACATAAATACCTTTATGTCAGGTTTAACCCTTCAACTTCATTCAGGATAACATTCGTTATTTTTGGTTATAGTCGCTGTAACACATGATTCTTCAGTCGATTGTCGTGGTTTTGAAAGAGACCCTTCAACAAAGTATTCGTCGCCTTCTGAAAACATCTTAGAACATAAGCTTAAATCAAAAAAACCTCCAATGCAAAAGCATCAGAGGTTTTCGATTTATAAAATGATTGATTAATTCTCTCTTTGGACGTAAACCCATCCTGTTACTGTACGTTGATCCTCAAACTCAATAGCATAAAAATATGTACCAACCGGTAATTCATCACCTCCATTGGTTTGCCCAAACCATTCATCAACATAATCGGTTTTTTCATATACAGAATTTCCGTATCTATTGAATATCTCCAATCGTCTCACGTTAAATCCAGTCAAGTCAAATGTATCATTCTTTCCATCGTTATTTGGGGAAATCCCTTGAGGAATGACACAAGTATCAAGTGTTATGACCTCAATATCTTGGATAGATGCACATCCTGTATCATTGAAAGTTACTTCAATCGAATAAATTGCACCTTCAAGTACTGGCAAGGTCAATCCTGTTTCACCTGCAATAGGATCAGCCTGATCATCTCTAAACCATCTTATGGTTACTTCAGACACATCATAGTTTTCTGGCGTAGCTTCAATAATTATTGGAACTGTTGCTCCTGGACAAACTTCATAATCGAAATCATCGGTAAAACTGGTTTGTGGCTCGAGACCAAATACCAAGTCAAAACTACCAACGACATAACAATCAAAATAATCAACAGATTCCAATCGAACATATATGGTCTCACCTGAACTCTCATATGGTGACGCTAAATTTCCTGTTCCAACCATCGCATCAGCTTCAGATAAATGATAGGTTACAATAAATTGTGAGGCATCCAGGTCACCCAATACATTACCTGTATTCGCATCTAAATCAAATTCACTTAACCCATCACCATCATTGTCACAACCAATGATATCTACACTGGTCACCATGAAATCTGGTGCTGATGTCAGTAAATTGAAAGATGTATTCGCAACACAGCTTGTAGCATTATCAACAACACGCACAAAAATCTCTTGAGGACTAGAAACACTGTTGTAAGGTGATGCTATAGGGTTAATTCCTAAAGTCGCATCGTCCTCTGTTAAGTGATAGCTAATCGTGTAATCCAATGGATCAAGATCTCCCAAAATCGCACCATCATTATCGTTTAAATTGAAAATCGCTTGTTGATTAACAGAACATGCCACAAGGTCTTCAGGTGTAAAATCTATTTCAGGAATTGGTAAGAATTCAATAACCACATCATCGGAAATGATACATTGTGGCGAAAAGATGATTTGAACAGTATAGGTTCCTGCTTCACTAACAACCAACGTATTACTTGTTTCTCCAGGAATTGCAAAACCATCCTTAAACCATACATGGTCAACAGAATCTGCTTGCGTTTGTAAAATTATTTCTTCTCCTAAACAAGTCGCTGTACCATTGGATACCAAGACATCTTCTCCAAGATCGATTTCACCAATGTCAAAACTACCCGCTTTTAAGAACACGCCCGAATCTAATTGCGTATCGGTTGCGTCAGCGATTACCAATTTAATGTGATAAGTCTCTCCAATGTTTACTTGTGAAAAAGCAGTAAATACTTCTGTTCTACCATCAAAGGACATAGGCGGAAGGTTATCTGGCGTATAGCCTCCAAAATATTCTTCGTTTATTGCCGGACATCCAGGGTTTTCAGGATGAATATTTGTCACCAAGATTGGTGTATTGGTTCCAGGTAAAACTGCAAGATTGGTCGTAACTCCATTTTGATCTGTTAACAAGAAGGCAAATGCATCAGAGAACGTACATTCGAATGTTCCTCCAGTATTTCCATTGTATTCTTCAGATGCCATCAAGAAATCAAAGCTTATTTCATCAGCAAGTGGTACGAAGTCAAATTCAACTATGGAAGCGTTATTGGAAGTAATACCAACCGCTGCATTCAATTCAGCGTCACCTGGCCAGCCTGTTCCACCTTCACTCATGGCATTGACATTTGGACCGGAAGCCAAACTCGCATCACCAGAGGTTAATATTAAGCCTTCTTCAAAAGGGAAACTGTTTGGATCGTCTGTAGAAAAGTATCCTATACCATTCACATCTCCAAAATTAGTACCTGTAGAAAACGTAATGTTAGAAATTTCTGCACAAGGATTGGCAATCAAAACGTTCACTACTAATTCCTCAATGGTATACGTGGTTTGATCGACAGCGACATTTCCTGTACCAGGACGTATACATAAATCAAAAGTAGCATCCACTCCTTCATCTCCATCTGAAAACACTCTGATATAATAGGTGTTTCCTACGGTTAGGGATGGCGTAAGACTTGCTGTATCTGGAGAACAATAAAGTTCAACAGGAGCATTACAAGTCCCTTCATAGAGCGCGTGGTCTAGATTTTGGAATCCTGTTCCACTTATATTTCTAAGTTCAATTATTTGAAACTCATTTAAAGCTGTAAATTCAAACCAAACATCGTCATCTGGATTTCCTCCACAAGAACCAATAGGGATACCAGAATCTGTAGCTTCCAGTAGAGTACCTGAGGTTAGAAGTTCACAGTTAGGACCTGTATTCACTTGGGCAACTGTTGCGTCACAAGGATTGTCATTATCTGGTGGACAATCTGCCAATTGTAATGCTGAGCTACTAATGACACAACTACCATCTTGATCATTCGTTAGGGTAATGATGACATCTACTAAGAAAGGGAATGGTCCGACTTGATAAACACCTGTTGCCATGACGGTCTCTGTAGTAGCATCAATATTATTTGAGATTGTTAATGACATCGCATCTCCCAATGAAGTAACATTGACATCCACTAGGAATTGATCTCCAGTATCACAATCATCAATTATTTGATACGTTGCTGCTGGATTGATACATGTAGCGCATTCAACAGTATAATCAATTCCGTCAGAACAGCAGAAACTTCCCGCTTCACAACTTACAGAACCATCTGAAGTTACCTGGAAGGAAATGCTATCTCCTGTTGATTGGAAAGATAAACCAGAAATGTCACCATTATCACCTTCATCGTTGTAGAGTTCAGTGCCATCGGAATCAAATACGACCAAGAAGTCAAATGGTGCTCCTTCAACTTGACCCGAATTGAAGTCTAAGTTTAATGGGCTGCCATCTGAGCTTGTGTAGGTGATAACCAAAGAGTCTCCATTAGGATAACAAAAGGATTCTATTATTGGGCCTGCTCCACAATCAACTGTAAAATTGGTTTGAATGGTTGTGGTAAAGGTTAAAGGTCCTACCCAAGTACTATATCCATCTGTTCCTCCACAGTCTGCTCGAACCCATACCTCATAGTCGGTTTCAAAATCCAATCCGGTTAAATTAGCCGATGTATTGGTTGTTGCTATTCCTGGACCTGTCGGTATACCAGTACCAGCAGGTTGAACGACATATTCCCAGTTCGTTTCCGAACCTCCTGCCATCCAGCTAATATCAGCCATTGTACCACTAATGTTATCCACCGATAACCCTGTTGGCTCTAAACAATCAGGTATTAACCTTACTCTAAAATTATCTACAAATACATCATTATCTTCAGGATCATCTTCAGTTCCTTCTGATCCTAGAATACCAAATTGAACGGTTTGTCCTGCATAAGCCGAAAGGTCATAAACAACTAATGTTCCTGTTGGAGGTACTACTGAAGTATTGTCCCATGTAATTAAGTTGGTCCATGTGGCTCCATCATCATTACTAATTAATAATTGAACTGTATCATCAGATCCTAATGTCCCAGCATTTGTAGTACTTCCAAATTCCATGATAGCAAACTCAAAATCAACCTGATAAGGCCCACCGGTCAAATCAAATTGAGGGGATAAAATCCAATCGCTTTTGGCAGCGAGCCATAAATTGATTTTATACGCACCATCAAAACCGTTATTTAAAAATCCGTCTGGTCCCCAATCTCCTGCACCTAAGTCCATCGGTCCAGTTGTAGCATCACCATTGCCAGCTTCGTCCCAACAATCTGGAATAATTTCGGTAAAGTCTTGCAGGTAGTCTGGTACAAATATATCACAGGCAGTTTGGAAGTTCACAGGGCCTACCCAACTACTAAATCCATCCGTACCTCCACAATCTGCTCGAACCCATACTTCATAGTCAGTAACTGCGGTTAAAGCAGATGCAGTATATGGATTATCCATGGTTGGTGTGCCTGGACCTGTTGGAAGTCCTGTTCCAGCAGGTTGAACCGCTACCTCCCAAGCCATTTCAGAACCGCCTGGTGTCCAGCTAATTGCTGCTGAAGTTGCTGTTATGGTATCTACATTAATACCTGTTGGTTCTTGACATGTAGGGATGAGTCTTACGCGAAAATTATCTACAAACACATCATTATCTTCAGGATCATCGACAGTTCCTTCTGATCCTAGAATACCAAATTGAACGGTTTGTCCTGCATATGTAGTTAAATCTTGTACTATCTGAGTTCCTGTTGCAGGAATCACAGAAGTATTGTCCCAAGTTTGAAGTGCGGTCCATGAGGCTCCATTATCTGTACTAATTAGTAATTGGACTATATCATCAGAGCCTAATGTTCCGGCATCAGTGGTACTTCCAAATTCCATAATAGCGAAATCAAAATCCAATTGATAAGGTCCTCCAGTAAGGTCAAACTGAGGTGATAAGATCCAATCACTTTTGGCCGCAAGCCATAGATTGATTTTATATGCACCATCAAAACCGTTATTTAAAAATCCGTCAGGAACCCAATCTCCTGCGCCTAAATCCATTGGCCCTGTCGTAGCATCACCATTACCCGCTTCATCCCAACAATCGGGAATAATATCGGTAAAGTCTTCTAGATATTCAGGTGTAAATACATCACATGCTGTTTGAAAGCTGATAGGTCCTGCCCAATTACTTAATCCATCTGTTCCTCCACAATCGGCTCGAACCCATACTTCATAGTCGGTAACTGCGGTTAAAGTAGATACAGTATAAGGGTTAGTAGTAATCGCTGTTCCTGATCCTGTTGGCTCTCCAGTTCCTAATGGTTGTACAACAATTTCCCAATCCATTTCTGATCCACCTGCAGTCCAGCTGATTTCGGCTGTGGTGGCGGTAATATTTGCAACCGTTAAATCTGATGGGAAATTACATGTTGAATTGTATACTTCAACATTATCTATTAGCCAATACCATGCCCAATCATCGCCATCATTATAGACAAAGCGAACTTGCATGGTTGCGTTAGAATATGCTGTTATATCGATATGCTGTTGGTCGGGAGCATTGAATCCGCCAATATCTGCCGTTTGATTAAGGAGTTCGACCCAATTTGTTCCGTCAAACACTTCAACTACTGCTGTATCTGGACCGATATTATTATAAAATTGATCAAAATCCAAAAATAAAGCCACTGCACCAGTCGTGTCAAAAACAGGAGACGTCAATGTTTCTATTAAATGTGTCCCATTCCCATTGGCATCACTATCTGCTATGGCACAATTGGTTCCGTCAAGGCTATTTCCTGCACCTTGCTGACCAGAAATCCAAGAATCACCAGTGGCACCTCCTTCATCGGTAACGGTCCAAGTCGCTGGAATTTCAGTATCAAAGCTTTCCTGCAAATACGTTTGCCCATTTACCAAAGTAAAGGTAAAAATAAGCGAGATTAATAATATGATTTTTTTCATTGCTGTTGGTTGTTTTTTACTTTTCTATTTCATCATTGAAACCCTAGTTACAAGATTTCATTTGAAACCATAAAAGCCCAGAGATTAATTTTGGGCTTTTATGATTCAATATTGTATATCCATCTCTTTTTTATTGTTGTTCAGGTCCACCACTAACAATAAGGAATTCAGACCTTCTATTCATTTGATGTTCTTCCTCTGTACATTTCGATCCGCAGTCTACTTTAGGTTCATTCTCACCTTTTCCTTGTCCTGAGATTCTTGATGCATCAATTCCTTTAGAAATGACATATTGAACTGTTGTTTTTGCTCTTCTATCTGATAAACTTTCGTTATAATAAGCTGGTCCTCTACTATCTGTATGCGAAGTAGCGTTTATGACCATTTGAGGATATTTATTCATTATTTGAACTAATTTATCCAACTCAAATGCAGCTTGAGCAGTAATGTTCGATTTATCGAATTCAAAGAAAATTGGATTTAAGACAATTTCCTCTGGTTTTACAATCACTTCGATCGGGTTCATCATGATCGTAACTTTTTCTTCTTCATTTTCGGAAGCAGCAATCTTCATTTTTTGACTTTCATAGTCGTCCATGACAATTTCCAATTCAGATTCCTTGCCTGTTTCTACAATAAAATCAACCGTACCATCATCGTTGGTCACTTTAGACAAAACCTTATTTCCTTGTTCATCGTAAAGCGTCACAGATGCACCACTAAGAGGTTCTCCAGTTTCAGCATCTACTACTGTACCTGCAATAAGCACATCGTTTAAAGGTTGTAATCTTTTTGTAGCATAAACATCATCTCCTCCTAATCCACCATCTCTGTTTGAAGACACATAACCTTCTTTAGTTTCTTCATCAATAGTAAAGGCAAAATCATCGGCACTACTATTAATAGGAATTCCTATGTTTCGAACAGGACCGGTTTTCCCATCAACCAATTTAGTGTGGAATACATCCAAGTTTCCTAAGCCTAAATGACCATTGGAAGAAAAGTAGAGTGTATTATTACTACTAACGAAAGGAAACATTTCTTGCCCATGAGTATTTACTTTTTGCCCTAAATTTTCTGGTTCTCCCAACGATCCGTCTTCATTAATTGTTGCTCTATAGATATCGAACATTCCAAATCCTCCAGGCATATCTGATGCAAAGTATAACATTTTACCATCAGGACTAACCGCTGGATTTTTCACATTATAACTTTCACTATTCACCTGAAACCCTTGAATGTCATCCCATGTACCGTCCATTTTTTTCGCTCTGAAAAGGTGAAGTAGACTATATTTCATATTAGATGTAGAATCCTTTTCAAAAGCATTCTCATAGTAACTTTCTCTTGTAAAATACATGGTTTTTCCATCTGGAGAAAAGGATACGTCTGCGTCGTGATGCTTTGTATTTATTTCACCTTCGACTAATGCTGCAGCTTGATATGTTCCATCTTCATTTTTTACCATTTCATAAATATCCAAGAATGGTTCTTCATTCCAACCGTAAGTTTTACGAGAGGTATTTCTAGCTGAGCTGATGTAAAGTTTGCCATCTTTCAATGTTCCTCCATAATCGGAATATTGTGTGTTAAAACCTAGGCTTTGAACATCGAACTTTTTCCCCTTTTCCAGAATTTTAGGCAAATAATCTGGGTTATCCTTAAACGCTATGGCTCTATCGTCACTAGGGCGCATTTGAGCAAACTTTGCCATTTGAGTATTGGATTCTTCATACTTACCATTGGCCTTGAGCATTTGAGAGTACTTAAAATACATCTCTGGCTCATCCATAGTCTCTAAAGCTTTGGCATACCAACGTTCTGCTTCTTGAGTATTAAAGACATTATAGTAGCATTCTGCCAATTGACTGTAAACGTAGGCATCTCCTTTTCCATCTTCAATCAACTTAACGTAATCTTCAGCAGCATCAACAAATTCAAATCTCTTGAAGTGTTTATCTGCTTTTTTAGTGGCACTATTTTGAGCATATAAGCTGGAGCTACTTATTGCTAGGATTGTTATTAGTATTAATAATTTTTTCATAATGGATTAACTTAGCTGATTAAAAATATCTAGGTGAACGTGAAACTCGCTTCGGAAAGTTGAGGTCAAACAACAAAATAAATTCATGAGATGCAGGTGCATACTCTTTAATATCTGAAGTCACGTTATCATAGGCATATCCAACTCTGACGTTTCTGGTAATCGCAAAATTAACAAGTCCAGAAAACGAATCATCAAGCCTATAGGAAGCTCCGATTTCAAATTTTTCGAAGAATAGGGCGTTCAAGTTCACATCGAATGATGTAGGAGCACTAAATGCTGATTTTACCAAGAATGAAGGTTTCAACTTCGTATTTGGAGATAACTGAAACACATAACCACCTGTTAAAAAGTAGTGCGCCTCTTCTGAACCCAACTTATTTCCATCTGCATCTAAATGCACTGATTTTAATATGTTTGGTACTGAAAACGCCAAATAATAATTATCAGTATAATAGAATAAACCAGCTCCAATATTTGGTGTTGTCGTATTTATATTTTGGAAAAACTCATCATTTGGATCAATGAGGTCTATATTGGCTAAACCTATATCATGAAAGGTCGCTCCAGCCTTAATACCAAATGCCAAACGGTGTGCACCGCTAAACTTCAAGGTATACGCAAAATCTGCATACGCATTGGTTTCTCTAACTGGTCCAACTTCATCAGATATTACTGAAAGTCCCAAACCTACTCGTTCTCCAACTGGAGTGTGCCCGAAAAAAGTCCCTGTTTTTGGAGCACCATCTATTCCAGCCCATTGCGAACGGTACAATAATCCGAATGATAAATTCTCTCTAGAGCCTGCGTAAGCTGGATTTATGACATTCATATTATACATGTACTGTGTGTATTGAGGGTCTTGTTGACCATACACTTGCGTTGCAATTAGCAATACAATAATGATATAAAATTTTTTCATGTGTTAGTTATTTGATTTTAGTTGTTTTTGGTTGTCTTTACGATTTATGTTGATATTAATTGAGACGTTGTATATAAACCCAAGCAGCTCTTCTCTTTCCATTCTGGTATTCCATGGTGTAAAAATATGTGCCTACTGGTAATTCATCACCATCATTAGTTTGTCCATACCATTCGTTTTTATAATTGGTTTTAGAATAAACCAAGGTTCCATGGCGATTAAAGATTTCAAGCTTACTTACATCATAGCTACTTAGGTCAAATGTATCGTTAGACCCATCTCCATTTGGAGAAATCCCCTGAGGAATGACACAGCTTTCCAGCTCCACAACTTCTTGTGCAACAATTGCTGAACACATTGTGCTATCGTTAAATGTAACTTCTATTTCATATAAACCTGCTTCCATTACCGATAAGGTCAACCCTGTTTCACCACCAATTACTCCTCCATCGCGATACCAAACAATACTCACATCTGAGACTGAATAATTCTCTGGGGTGGCAGTGACTAGAATTGGTGTTGTAGCATTCGGACAAACTTCATAATCAAAATCTGTTGAGAACGTCGTCACTGGACGAGGTTTTACAATTAAATCAAATGCAGTTGTCGAATAACAATCAACAGCAACAACACTCTCGACTCTTGCGTAAATAGTTTGCGAAGTACTTTCATACAATACTGAAGTATTAATTGGGTTAACTCCAGCTTCAGCATCTGCTTCTGTTTCATAATAACTTACACTGAACATTAAAGGGTCCTGACCGTTTAAAACATTAGTATCATGTGCTGCCAAATCAAAGAACGCCATACCCGAAGCAACATCGTCTTCACATTCCTCAATCGGGACATTTGTAGCATCAGGTTGTGGTCCTGATATGATTAAATCAAAGCTAGCTGTCACGAAACAAACAGGCGCATTAGCATTTTCAGCTCTAACGTATATTGTTTGCGGGTTTGATATATTAGTATATGGAGATACTAGAGCTCCCATTCCTAATTGTGCATCAATCAATGTCAAGTGATACGTTACATTAACATCAGATGGGTCTTGTGCCCCAAGTACTGTTGGAGTCTGAATTTCTAAATTGAATTCGGCGATGCCGTCATTGGAAGGATCATCACAAGTAATAAGATCCATCAAGGTAAATGTCGCATCTGGTGCTAAATTAACAACTAAGTCTAAAGTCGTGGTTGCATAACAATCAAATGATGTATTGCTTTCAACTCTTGCGTATATGGTTGCAGTCGGACTATTGTACAACATTGATGTATCAATAGGGTTAGTCCCAGCTTCAGCATCAGCTAAAGTTGCATAATAGGTAACCGTGAAATCAGCGGCACTTTGACCTCCTAAGATATTGGCATCTCTTGTAGGCAAATCAAATGCTGCGATACCATCCATATCGTCATCACATTCTGGATAAACATCAGCGTTAGCTGTTGGCGTAGGTCCTGAGATTATAAGATTAAAAGAGGTTGTTGCAAAACAAAATTCTGCGTCAGCATCTTCAACTCTAATATAGATCGTTTGCGGATTCATGATGTTTGTATATGGCGACATCAAAGGATTAACGTCACCTTGAGCGTCTGCAAGCGTTAAGTGGTATGTAACGTTAAAGTCACCTGCAGATTGAGTTCCCAATACGCCAGCTGTTTGGATTTCTAGGTCAAAATCCTCAATCTCATCTGCTGATATATCATCACATGTTACAATATCAGGAACAGGGTTAGCCATTGCTTCTTGACCAAATACAATAGTCACACTATCTTGTGCTTGAGCATCACACTGCTCATCATAAACAATTGCTGTATAGGTGTTCGTTTCGGTAACTGTCAAAGATGTTCCAGTTTCTCCTTCAATAATAAATCCATTAGCATACCATTCAACTATATCTGCAAAAGGAGAATCTATGTTTATGGTATAATCTGGGAATCCACAGAAACTCTGATCTGGACCTAAATCCACTTCGATTTCAGCAGTAATATCACCATCTCCAGGATCACCTGAATTGGTTTGACTTATTGAAATTGTACCAGGATCGTCTGAGAAATTTGTTACCAATAAGACATAAATCTCACCAGATTGTGCATTATCAATAGTCAAATTTTCGGTGGATTGAATAGAATAACTACAATCCACAATATTACCGAACGGATAAAAATCTGGATTTGAAGTGTTGTTAGGACAATCTCCTCCTGGATTCGGACATCCTAAGTCTAAATTGCCACAAGCATCATCTAAAGACATAAATGGACCCCAAAGCACAAAATCAACATCAAGACCCCCTCCTGTATCATCAACCTGATTGATCTCAATCTCAATGAGTCCGGAGTTTCCTATCTGGATGATATTCCAAGTTGGGTTAGGCGCTGAGAATAGACACGCAATATCTGTAGGATCAGGAATACCAATAATATTTGATGTTGTTAATGCGCCTCCTGCTTCAGCACAAAAATTCACTGCATTCTCACAAATGATGTTTGTTGGTGCTTCTTGAATACAAAGGTCAAAAGTGGTGGTTTCTGAACCACTACCTCCAGAGAACACACGAATATAATAGGTGTTTCCAATAACCAATTCAGGAGAGACCATTGCATCAGCATCCGAACATTCTAATTCAACAAGAGCATCACAATCCCCTTCATATAATGCTATATCTGTATTAAACCCACCTCCAGCAACATTCACTAGAGATATTAATTGTACCTCACTTAAGGCTGTAAACTGAAACCAAACATCATCATCTGGATTACCAGCACAAGTCCCTGTTGGAACACCTGAATCGGTGGCTTCGATCAAGGTTCCTGGCGTGGTTAAATCACATGTGCTATTATCATTTACAACAGCCACAGTTGCATTACATGGATTGTCATTTTCAGGAGGGCAAGCTAATAATTGGATTGCAGAGCTATTGATTACACAATTTACGTCATCGTCACTACTTAAGGTTACAACGACATCTACCATAAATGGAAATGGTCCAATTTGGTAGGTTCCAACTGCTGTAACAGGTTCTGTGGAAGCATCAATATTATTAGAGATTGTAAGCGAATTCGCATCACCCAAGCTAGTGACAATCACATCTATTAAGAACTGATCCCCATTTTCACAATCATCAACAACTTGATATGTTGCATCTGGATTGATACATGTGGCACAAGACACCGTAACATCGAAAGGTGTATACCCATTATCCTGACAGTTGACTGAACCATCTGAATTGATGTACCATGAAATGGTATCACCCGATGATTGGAAACTGATACCTGTAGGATCTGCGACATTTTGATTGAACAGTTCCGAACCATCCGAATCAAGGATGACCAGTTCATCACAACAGCCTTCCATTTGCCCTGCGTTGATCACAAAATTTAATGGCAAACCGTTAGAACTTGTATAAGTAAATGTCGCCACCGATGGATCGTCATCAATATCATCAAAATAACAGAACGTAGTATTCACTGGTCCCAAATCACAATCTACAATATTATCTAAGCAATAATCTTGCGTTAGTGCTGTACTAGTTAGAACACAATTTACATCATCATCATTAGCCACTGTAATCACAACAGGTGTACTGTTTGCAAAAGGCCCAAAAGACACTAATCCAATGGTATTTATGGTTTGAGGCGTGCTTCCTTGGTCATCAGACACTGTAAGCGTTCCTGCCGATCCAAGGTCAGTCACATCAACATCAACGAAAAATTGAGGTGAATTTTCGCAATCGCTTCTTACATCATAAGTTGCAACAGGATTCACACAAGTCGCACATGACACTGTAACATCGAAAGGTGTATACCCATTATCCTGACAGTTGACTGAACCATCTGAATTGACATACCATGAAATGGTATCACCCGATGATTGGAAACTGATACCTGTAGGGTCAGCAATATTTTGGTTGAACAATTCTGAACCATCAGAATCAAGGATAACCAATTCATCACAACAGGTTTCCATTTGCCCTGCGTTGATCACAAAGTTTAGTGGCGACCCATCAGAACTCGTATATGTAAAAGTCGCTACAGATGGGTCGTCATCAATGTCATCAAAATAGCAAAATACTGTATTAACAGGTCCCACAGCACAATCGACTACAAAATCCTGACAAAAATCCTGTGTTAAAACAGGGCTATTTAGTATGCAGTTAATGTCATCGACATTTGCAACAGCAATTTCTACAGGTGTGCTATTTGGAAAAGGACCAAAAGTCACTAATTGCGGTGCCATAATAATTTCTGGCAAACTTCCTTGATTATCAGACACTGTTAACGTAGTCGCAGAACCTAAATCTGTAACATCTACATCTACAAAAAACTGATCAGCTGTTTCACAATCACCTCTCACGTCATATGTTGCCACAGGATTAGTACAAGTGTTCTCGGTTATCGTTAAGTTATATGTAATGCTCTGAGGTGCAGGCCAAGTAGAAACAACAATATAATATGTAGTCCCAGCTGTTACTGGGAGTACTATTTCCCTAATGTCTTGTGATGAATTTGCTACACCATCAGCACAAGTTGTTCCAATGTCAGCACAATCTGTATAGATAAACAGCCCAGACCATGTACCACCAGGAGTCAATGTTACGGTTACGCTTGTATCCATATCTGGAGTGTAGGCATATACCACATCGTCACCTCCTAAATACCCACTAGTACTTCCACAGTTTGCACCAGGACCTCCTGAGTAATCATCACCATAATTTGCAGTATCGTCATCTGTTGAATAAGGCAATGGTGTAGGCACTACGATTGGGTTACCACATGTAGAACCTTCTGGTGGAGCATCGCGTAATGTAAAACTTGATTCTGGGCAACCTGTTGCGTTGCCATTTGAATTATATGGTGTTATTGTAACAAAAAATTCCGTAGCGTATGCAAGGGGAGGGCTCGGTGTATAGGTTAAAGCATTCCCAACATCAAAATTATCGAGAACATCTGTTGCTCCTGAAGAGGTTCCTATGGAAATAAGATACCCAGTAGCTCCTCCTAGCGCTTGGTCCCATGTTATGGCTTCGGTTTCCAATACATCAATGGCGCCATCCGCTGGAGCAGTAACTGCAGTACATGCTGGTGGATCAACAAGAGGTGTAGCCACAAACTCAGTAACATCAAAATCTAAATCATTAGGTGCTCCCCATTGACCGATAGCAATATACACTGTAACACCTGCACCTGCATTTGCTATAACATTCTGCGTCACATTACCTCCAACACTATTCGCTGAAGTAAGACATCCACTTAGTTCTGTACCTGTACAATCAGAAAAAACACCTATTCCATTCCATCCATTTCTTGAAAAGATAGTCATAGAGATTTCCTCATCATTGGCGCCAGCAGTATATTGGTAAAGATATACATCATCATCCCAGTAAAAAGCATTTGAAGCACATCCTGCTGGGTTTGGATCATTCCAATCTTCAAGTCCTCCTGTTCCTGGAGTCGTAATTCCTGTTGCTGTAAAACCATCGGCAATGACTACCGCAGAATCACAGCCAAATTGTGCAGATGCGTTTAACCCAAATGCCAAAGTGAATACAACACTAAGTAATAAAGTAATCTTTTTCATAAATATAGGCTATTAATATTTAACTTATTGATGATCAATGTTTTAAAAATCGTTTGAAAGATCGAAAAAAAAAAATTGGACATTAGAACCCAAAAAGATGGCTTCTTTCGCAATCGAAGATAAAAAAAATGCCAGTTAACATACCGTTAACAATGCTATAATAGACAAAGCGCAGTTTTTATCGACAAAAAGAAAAAGGCTTTAAGAACTCGACTTTTCAGCCGTGTTTATTTGTATATAAACAGGAAAGTGGTCACTATACCCACCCTTGTATTTTTTTCCTACATAAGTTCGGAATGGCTGACCTTTAAACTTTCCTTTGTATTGCGTCAAGAATTTTTCATCAAATATCTCGGCTTTATCAAATCTTAGCCTATCTTTTCGAGTTTCAAAAAAGTTTGTAGAGCATAGAATTTGATCAAATAAATTCCATTTAAAATTATGATTTAAACTCCCTCTGCTGTAAGACATAATGGTCTCCATCGGATTGTACAAGTCCCCTTCTCTTGAGAGGAATTTCAAGCTTTCATCACTAGGATTATCATTAAAATCTCCCATAACCAATACTTTTGCTTCAGCATCCTCATCACGTACCCCTTTGATTATTTCTACAACTTTTTGAGCGGCTTTAAGTCGTTTTTGCATCGAAAACTCTACGCCTTCCCGTCTGGATGGCCAATGGTTGACGATACAGTGCACTCTTTCAGAATGCAAAACACCAGAGACCAATAAAATATCTCGCGTATAATCTTGTTGTCCCAATTCGTCTTCTATGTAAATTGAAAAAGTCTTTGAACGTTCAACCTGAAATAAACTCTTATCATAAATCAACCCAACATCCATGCCTCGTTCATCTTGGGAATTATAATGAACTACACCATATTGATAGCCACCCAATGATGGCTCATTTATTAAATCCTTGATGACATTTTTGTTTTCAATCTCAGCCAAGCCAACTATTACTGGTGGCCTTTGAACTTCTTCAAATCCAATCTTTGAAATAACTTGAGCTAGTTTATAGAGTTTTCGATCGTAGCGCTTTTTCGTCCAACGTTTATCTGATTTAGGTAAAAAATCATTATCATATTTAGAGACGTCATCATGTATATCAAACAGGTTCTCTAAATTATAGAAAGCGATCGTATAGGTTAAAGTGTTTTCTTGTTGCATCTCCACTTAGCAAATTTAAGTTTTAAAACGGTAATGACGAGCAACAAATTCATAATTGTGTAACTTTGTGGTTTATTTGACTATATGATTGAAAAAAAGGATATCGAGCTAGAAAAAGCTGTTCTCATTGGTGTGATTACAAGAACCCAAAATGAAGCACAGTCTAAGGAATATTTAGATGAACTTGAGTTTTTGACCTATACTGCTGGAGGGGAAGTTTTAAAGCGTTTTACTCAAAAAATGGATATGCCCAACCCTAAAACTTTTATAGGTTCGGGAAAGATGAAAGAGGTTCAAGATTATATCGATGAACATAACGTTGGTACAGCTATATTTGATGATGAGCTTTCAGCAGCTCAAGAGCGTAACATTAGCAAGATTTTAGGATGTAAGGTCTTAGATCGCACCAATTTAATTCTAGATATTTTTGCCCAACGTGCCACCACCAGTTATGCAAGAACGCAAGTAGAATTGGCTCAGTGCGAATACCTTTTACCACGATTAAAGGGTATGTGGACACACCTAGAACGTCAAAAAGGAGGTATAGGAATGCGTGGACCAGGTGAAACTGAAATTGAAACCGATAGACGTATCGTTCGTGATAAGATTGCGCTTCTAAAGGCAAAAATCAAAACCATTGACAAACAAATGGCTGTGCAACGTGGCAATCGTGGCAAAATGGTGAGAGTCGCATTAGTTGGATATACCAATGTGGGAAAATCCACTTTAATGAACGTTATCAGTAAGAGCGAAGTATTCGCTGAAAATAAACTTTTTGCGACCTTGGACACAACCGTTCGGAAAGTAGTCATTCAGAATTTACCTTTTTTACTTACCGATACGGTAGGGTTTATCAGAAAACTACCAACCCAACTGGTTGAATCCTTTAAGAGTACCTTGGATGAAGTTAGGGAAGCTGACTTGTTGTTACATGTCGTTGATATTTCGCATCCCAACTTTGAAGAGCATATCGAATCTGTAAATAAAATTCTTGGTGAAATTGATAGTTCAAACAAACCAACGATTATGGTGTTCAATAAAATTGATGCTTATGAACCCGAACCTTTTGATGAAGACGATTTAATTACTGAACGTACCACTTCACACTATACATTGGACGAATGGAAAAAAACCTGGATGCATCGTGTTGGTAACAATGCCTTGTTTATTTCTGCATTGAACAAAAAGAATCTCGACAGTTTCAAGAAACGGGTTTATGATGAAGTTCGGGATATCCACGTCACAAGATTTCCCTACAATCATTTTTTATATCCCGATTATTCTGAAGATATGGAATAGCTTATCCCATAAAAAAAGCACCTTGTTTAAGGTGCTTTTTTTTCAAACTCTAACCCATTTTTTAGAACTTATATGTTAACCCTAAGGTATAATAGGTTTGTAAATCGTTATCTACATTATCGAACGTTGGTTCAGGAGCTGTCATAGGGTCATAATTAGCTAATGCGTAATTAAGCGCTTCCTGCTTGTTGTTTCTCAGACCAAAATCAAATCCAACACCAATCATTTTCCATAGTGTATAGCTGAATGAGTTAGTCCATGTCCAATTTGATAAATCTCCCGATTTATAACTTTGGAACATTGATAAATTAGACTTGAATCCAACCGCACCAATTTGGCGCGTATAATCTGCAACGATTTTAGCACCAAGTGATGATTCGAATACAGCATCATTATCAGCAAATACGAAGTTGTAGTTTAATGGGTGAACTACGACAATAAGGTTCTCAAGTGGTGTCCATGTGGCACCAATACCAACATCTAAATAACCAGGATCGTTAAAATTGTTCAAGATTGTTGTTCTGTACTCAGCCAATGCAGAAGCAGCAATTGTTTTGCTTAGGTTTCTTCCATAAAGTGACGATAGGTTAAACACATCTGTCGTTGGTTCAAAGTCATCACTGTCGGTATCGATATCCTTATTGTCTAACTTTGTCCAATTTAAATTGGTTGTCAAGGCATTTCTCCAGAAATACTTTTCCTGAATTAAGTTTGCGAAACCATTTACGGTAAACCCAATGTTACCTGAAGAGTTGTTTGGCGCTCCTTGTGCATACCAGTTACTGAAATTAGAGAAGCTTCCTCCTATAACTCCAAATGCTCCAACTCTCCAACCCGGAAGTGCATCAATTTGAGCCTGAATCGCATCTGCCTCAGCTTGAGCAGCATCTGCTTCAGCTTGCTTTTCAGCCTTTTGAGCTACAAGCTCTTCTTTCGTTTGTGAAAAACCAAAAGTTACAAACAGTACCAATACTGCGGATAATAGTAATTTCTTAGTCATAATTGTTGTTTTAATAATTTTGAAAGTGCAAATATAAGCCAACATCTATTCAACACCAATAAAATGAGTCAAATTGGATGTGACAGTTCATACTATTGCGATTAGACACCTGTAAAATTCAAAAGTCACTTTTCTTTATTTACTTTCTTTTGAAAAGAGGCACTGAAGAACAGGCTTCTCCATACATGATAGAGGACGCTACTGGTTGTAACTTGTTTGCCAACATAATTGAGGCATTTGTTGGAACTGGCTTATTGGAACAGCCTTTAACAATTACAGGCTTATCTTTAAATACCGAAACATCCAAGGTGTTTATTAAGTCCTGATATATGGATGTCTCCAAGCTTTCTAAATCACCAATGATCGTTTTGGAGGTATAAGGTTGTAATTCTAGGGATAATAGCATGAAAGCCCAAGCCGGAATGATCGCTTCAGAAGAGCAGGTTAAGGCTACATATTGCCCTTTATGTTGAGACCAATCGTAATCCTTGACATGTTGTCTAAACGCTTTTTCACGGAGCACTAAACCCTCAAATAGCCAATCCTTGATATCAAAAACATAACGTACACCTTCAGGATAGTAATCCTCAAGGTCAATCGTTACCAGCTTACTATTCGCAACGCGATTGATAATTTCCTCAGCCATAGCATTAGAGCATTCCCAATTCGAGTTTTGCCTCTTCGCTCATAAGGTCTTGGCTCCAAGGTGGATCGAAAGTGATTTCAACCTCTGCCGTCTTTACATCGTTGAGGGATTTCACTTTTTCTTCAACTTCCAGCGGAAGGGTTTCTGCTACTGGACAATTAGGTGTGGTTAAAGTCATAAGAATCTTCACGTCATAGTCTTCGTTAACAAAAACATCGTAAATCAATCCCAATTCGTAGATATCGACAGGAATTTCAGGATCATATATGGTTTTTAAAACCCTTACGATTTTTTCCCCTAAAAGGTTGGTATCTATTGTTGTTTCGCTCATTATCGCACTAGTTTAATTGTGTTTGGTATGCGATGGCATACATCTTAATCTGTTTAATCATACTCACCAACCCATTGGCTCGTGTTGGTGACAAATGTTCCTTCAGACCTATTTGGTCGATAAAATCTGTATTACTTTCAATAATATCTTTAGGATGCTGACCCGAAAAGACCCTTATCAAAATGGCGATGATACCTTTTGTAATAATGGCATCACTATCAGCCGTAAACTCTACCCTATCGTCATTTAAATCGGCATGTAACCAAACCTTACTTTGGCAACCTTTGATAATATGATCTTCAGTTTTATACTGCGCATCAATTAGCGGCAAGGTTTTACCTAGGTCTATCATATATTGGTAGCGTTCTTCCCAATCATCAAACATTGAAAATTCATCGATAAGGTCTTCTTGTATTTCGGCAATTGTCATTCTAAATGTTTTAGGATTTTCTTACGGTTTTCCGAAGCACAAAGATACGACATCTCTATTGTTTTGCCATACGGTCTTTAATCGATATCATCTTGTCTACCAATGCTTGAATTGCTTTAGGTGGCTTACCATGATCAAAGGCCATTGTTTTGTAACTGTCTTCTCCTTTTGTCATTTCAAGTGTTGCAATGGCAGCTCCATCGTACTGATGTGCCTTAGAAGGTGCTTCTAATTCTGGTAATGTAGATACATTGATCTCACTCATTATATGCATCAACTCACGTTTATCCTCTAAGGTCAGTTCGTAACTTTTAGATGATTTTACATCTCTACTAGTAGCAACTTCCATACGATCACCACCCAAGGTAATCTCGAGGTGAAACCCTCTGGAAACCGCCAAATATTTGACCATATCGATATCCTGTATTCGCTTTTCAATCGTTTCGGCATTTACTTCAGTTTGATTTGAATTAGCCGTTTGGGCTTTCTTTTCATCGCATTCCTTTGCTGTGATTAGCATCAGGAATAAACATACTACGAATTTCATAATATTAGCTTTTTAGTGAACTCTGCCTAACTTTTATATCCTAGAAACTAAAAATCAAGTTGAGTTTAGTGTTATTGAAAGTAATATTACAAAAAAGAAGCCAAAGATTAAATCAACATCATTTTAGCCTTATTCAAGGCCATAACAAAAGTGTCTATTTCGACTTTTGTATTGTAAAATGCAAAGGAAGCCCTAACCGTTCCCGGAATCCCATAGAAATCCATAATAGGTTGGGCACAGTGATGTCCTGTACGTACAGCAATTCCCATTTTATCGAGAATCGTTCCGATATCATAAGGATGAATCCCTTCGATATTAAACGATATGACTGATGTCTTTTCTTTTGCTGTTCCATAGATCTTCAGTCCTTCTATTTTGAGTAACGCCTCAGTAGCATAGACTAAAAGTTCATGTTCATAGTTAGAGATATTGGCAAAGCCTAAAGCATTCATATAATCAACTGCAGCTCCAAATACAATGCCACCACATATATTTGGAGTTCCAGCTTCAAATTTGTGTGGTAAATCTGCATAGGTTGTTTTTTCAAAAGTTACTTCACTTATCATTTCACCTCCACCTTGATAAGGTGGCAATTTTTGGAGCCACTTTTCCTTTCCGTAGAGCAGACCTACTCCAGTTGGGCCACACATTTTATGTGCTGAAGTCACGTAAAAATCAACATCCAATTCTTGAACATTGGGTTTGATATGTGGGCAGGCTTGCGCACCATCAACTAAAACAGCTGCACCAACTTTATGTGCGCTTTCTATGATATGCTTTATCGGATTTATCGTTCCCAAGGCATTAGAAACATGGTTGAAAAACACAAGTTTTGTGCGTTCTGAAAGCATTTCAGCAAAAACATTCATCTCTAATTCGCCTTCCAGATTCATAGGGATAACCTTGAGAGAGGCTCCAGTCCGTTCACAAAGCATTTGCCAAGGCACAATATTGCTGTGATGCTCCATGGCTGAAACCAAGACTTCATCTCCTTCATTTAAGAACCCAGAAAACCCGTTGGCTACCAAATTGATACCATGTGTAGTTCCTGAAGTGAATATGATTTCGTGGCTATGCTCTGCATTAAAATGCCTTTGCAGTTTTAGTCTTGCTTGCTCATAAAGATCTGTGGCTTCCTGACTTAAAGCATGCACGCCTCGATGGATATTGGCATTGTATTTAGAATAATACTCTACGATTGCTTCAATAACCTGTTGTGGCGTTTGGGACGTTGCAGCATTATCAAAATATATCAAGGGTTTTCCGTTCACCTGTCGCTTTAGGATAGGAAAATCAGCTCTAACTTTTTCTATATCTATCATAGCTACAAAATTACGAGATGTTTAGCTAATAAGTCATTCCTTCAAATAAACTTATAAAATTTTTAGCATTTTATTTGTATACATTTATATAAAATGTATATTTGTCATATGTATAGTAAAGAACTCACCAAAGGTACTCTACAACCCATCATATTAAAACTGATTAACAGTCGCGATAAGATGTATGGTTACGAGATAACGCAAGAAGTTAAAAAGATTACTTCAGGGAAGATTGATATTTCTGAAGGTGCTTTATACCCTATCCTCCATCGATTGGAAGCCAAAGGTGTGCTAAGCACTGAAAAAATATATCTAGGTAAGCGTGTAAGAAAGTATTATTCAGTCACTAAAACCGGAAAACAAATGGTAGCTGATGTCACCCATGAAATCAATGATTTTATCAATACTCTGGATCTCATATTTAACTCCAAAACACAAAACTCATGAAACTATCTTCTGAACACATCGAATTTATAGAGAACAATCTTAAGCTTTACGGAATCAAATCGAAAGATTTGCGTGAAGATGTATTGGACCATATATGCACTTACATTGAAACTCAAGACTCTGGTGACTTCAACACCTTATATCAAGAAGCACTTCAAAAATTTGGTGGCTATTCTAGTTTTCAAAACTTACAGTTAGAGACCAATTGGCAAAAAGTGAATAAAGAACTAAACCTTTTAAACAACATCAAATTTTTTGTTGGATGTACAGCGTGTATGTTGTTGGCAACAAGCTTGGTTTTCAAATTGATGCATTGGCCATTTGCGAATGTTATGTTGGTATGTGCCATACTAAGCTTAGCCTTAATCGCCTTACCCATTCATTTTTATCAAAGACATAAATTGTCTACTCAAAAACTCTCTTAATCATTTATCATGAAAAAATCATTTTACATCTTAGGGTTCTTAAGCTTTTTTACCTTAGGAATTGGTGCCATGTTCGAATTCTTACAATGGCCTTATGCAGGAATTATAGTGTTTGTCGGGTTCCTGTTTTTAAACTTTGGACTCATCCCAACATATTTCTATCAGAAATATCGAATGGAAAAAAACTAAAGGTCAAACCCAATATTAACACCTAATTTATTGGCTATAATCTTTGTGATGCGTTGTTTGATTTCAGGGATTTTCACTGAATCGAGAACATTGTTGCTAAAGGCAAACATCAACAATGCTTTAGCTTCCTTTTCTGGAATGCCTCGTGAGCGCATGTAAAACATTGCGCTATCATCCAGCTGTCCAATGGTACATCCATGTGAACACTTGACATCGTCAGCAAATATTTCGAGTTGTGGTTTGGTATTTATAGACGCTTTATCACTTAGCAAAATGTTATTGTTGGCTTGAAAAGCATCAGTTTTTTGGGCTTCCTTTTCAACTAGCACTTTCCCGTTAAAAACACCTGTAGCCTTGTCTGCAAAAATACCTTTGTAATCTTGATGGCTTTCACAATTCGGTTCTATATGGTGTACCAATGTATTGTGATCCACATGCTGCTTGTCTCCTATAATTGTGACGCCTTTTAGTGTTGAATCAATACGTTCGCCTTCCTGATAAAAATTGAGGTTATTTCTAGTAAGTTGTCCTCCAAATGAAAAGGTATGTACAGAAACATGACTTTCGCGCTTCTGCTTTATAAACGTATTATCGATTAAGGAAGCGGTCTGCTTGTCATTCTGTATTTTGTAATAATCTATAATTGCTCGTTTATTGGCAAAAATCTCAGTGACACTATTGGTCAGAACCGCATTATCAGTGAGACTCTGGTGTCGTTCAATAATCTGTACATGAGAGTTTTCTCCAACGACGATAAGATTACGAGGTTGTAGCATCTGGGCAGATTCATTTCCTGTTGAAAAATGGATGATCTGAATCGGTTTTTGAACGATTTTGTTCTTCGGAATATTAATATAGGCACCTTCCTGAGAAAACGCTGTATTTAATGAGGATAAGCTGTCCTTGGTTGCAGCTTTGTTAAAGTAGTTCTCAATGACCAATCTGTATTTAGGTTTGGATAATGCTGAGGACATCAAACATACATCCATGCCATCATGAGTCGTTTGTGACAGGTGTGACGAATATTTCCCATCGATAAAAATGATTTTATAGGTGTCTATATCATGAATGAAATATTTTTTCACCTCTTTGTAATCGAGAACGTTTTCCTGTTTAGGGAACACACTGTAATTGTGCTTCAAGACACTATTTAAGGAGGTATATTTCCAAGCTTCATCGCGCTTTGACGGAAAGCCTTTGTTCTCAAAAACCTTTATCGCTTCGCTTCTTACATCATGTATAGGTGTATCGACATCAATCGAATTCTCGAATGCCATAAATGACGATACTAACTTCTCTTTTAAATCCATTTCTTTCAGTGTTCAGTAATCTGGTTTCAGGCCTTATGCACCTACCTCATCTTTAATCCAATCGTAACCTTTTGCCTCAAGCTCATGAGCCAGTTCTTTTGGTCCAGATTTTACAATACGACCATTGTGCAATACATGAACAAAATCTGGGACGATATAGTCCAGCAAGCGCTGGTAATGTGTAATGACAACAACTGCATTATCCTTACTTTTAAGTTTATTCACACCGTTCGCCACAATACGCAAGGCATCGATATCCAAACCAGAATCGGTCTCATCCAAAATAGCCAATTTTGGCTCGAGCATTGCCATTTGAAAAATCTCATTACGTTTTTTCTCACCTCCTGAAAATCCTTCATTTAAAGAGCGTGATAGAAACTTACGATCGATCTCCAAAAGCTCAGCCTTTTCTCGAATCATTTTTAGCATTTCGTTGGCTGGCATATCCTCCAACCCTTTAGCCTTTCGTGTTTCGTTGATTGCCGTTTTCATGAAGTTGGTCACACTCACGCCTGGGATTTCCACTGGATATTGAAACGAGAGGAAGATTCCCTTATGCGCTCGTTCTTCGGCAGAAAGTTCTTCAATGTCCTCTCCGTTAAGTGAGATTTCACCTTTGTCGACTTCATACTCTTCCTTTCCAGCAATCACAGATGCCAAGGTACTTTTTCCCGAACCATTAGGTCCCATTATTGCATGGACTTCACCTGGTTTTACTTCTAGATTTATACCTCTTAAAATGGCCTTATCTTCGACACTCGCGTGTAAATCTTTTATCTTTAGCATAGTTGATAATTCAATTTCAATGCACAATGTCTATCACTGTCACTGTGCACTCATCGTGTTATAGCTTTGTTAGTTTTCCTTTCCAATTTTAATGATGTCTTGGTCCTCAGGACTAGGTTCAGACACTTTCAAGATTTCCTTGATTTCAATTTTATTTTCCCATCCTTCTTCATTTGGGTCTTTTTTAAACATTCGACCTCTAATCGTCACGGGAACCATATCTTCTGGTTCTTTTTTGTACGTGTTGGTTTGCTCAACGAGTTCATGCATTTTGTCATCCACAACTATAGCATAAACTTCAGTTGGTGTTTGTAAAACGGCAGCGTCTTTATAGTATAGAAACTTTCCGTGAATAGCAATCAGTCCATCATTTTGCTTAAGGGTCTTGCCATCCTTCGAAGTTGCTTCCGTTTGATTTTCAGTGGTTTGTTCTTCAACTTTTTGGTCGTTCTTGCAGTTCAAAACAACTACAAACATGAACAATAAAATGAGTGTTTTCTTCATCGTATTAGTACTTGTAAATATATGTTTGGGTTAGCCTACACTTCCTTCAAGGCTTATCTCCAATAACTTCTGTGCTTCTACTGCAAATTCCATGGGAAGCTTGTTCAATACTTCCTTACTAAACCCATTAACGATTAAGGCAATCGCCTTTTCAGTATCTATCCCTCTTTGATTGCAGTAAAAAATCTGGTCTTCACCAATTTTGCTGGTCGTTGCTTCGTGCTCTATTTGAGCGGTTTTATTTTTAGCTTCGATATATGGGAATGTATGCGCTCCACATTCATTTCCCATTAACAAACTATCGCATTGCGAAAAGTTACGAGCGTTGTCTGCTCGCGAACTGATTTGCACCAGACCTCTGTAGGAGTTTTGGGATTTTCCTGCAGAAATACCTTTGGAAATGATGGTTGATTTTGTGTTCTTTCCTAAGTGGATCATCTTGGTTCCAGTATCTGCCTGCTGAAAGTTATTGGTTACAGCGATTGAGTAAAATTCACCAACAGAATAATCCCCTTTCAACACACATGAAGGGTATTTCCATGTTACGGCACTTCCTGTTTCGACTTGGGTCCATGAGATTTTTGAATTGGTTTCACATAGCCCTCTTTTGGTCACAAAATTGAAAACACCACCTTTGCCTTCAGCATTGCCAGGATACCAGTTTTGGACAGTTGAATATTTTATTTCAGCATCATCCAAAGCGATAAGCTCAACTACGGCTGCATGCAGTTGGTTTTCATCACGACTAGGTGCGGTACAACCCTCTAAATAAGACACGTAACTGCCTTCATCAGCAACAACCAAAGTGCGCTCAAACTGACCTGTTCCAGCTTGGTTGATTCTAAAATAGGTTGATAATTCCATCGGACATTTGACGCCTTTAGGAATGTAACAAAAGCTACCATCACTGAATACAGCACTATTTAAGGCTGCATAAAAATTATCTGTTCGAGGAACCACTGTTCCTATGTGTTTTTTTACGAGTTCGGGATGTTCTTGGATAGCTTCGGAAATAGAACAAAAAATAATGCCCTTTTCTGCTAAAGTTTTTTTGAATGTTGTCGCTACAGAAACAGAATCCACAACAACATCCATGGCAACTCCAGCCAACTTTTTTTGCTCATCTAGAGATATTCCTAATTTTTTAAACGTTGCCAAAAGTTCAGGATCCACTTCATCTAAACTGTTGTACTTGGGTTTGCTATTTGGCGCAGAATAATAAGAAATAGCTTGAAAGTCAGGTTTTTCATAATTGACATTTGCCCAATCTGGTTCGGTCATCTCTTGCCAAATATTGAAAGCTTCCAATCGCCATTCGGTCATCCATTCGGGCTCGTTCTTTTTCTTCGAAATTGCCCTTACAATGTCTTCATTTAATCCAACAGGAAAGGTTTCAGATTCGATATCTGTATAAAACCCATACTCGTACTCCTTGGTTTTTAACTCTTCCCGTAGATCGTCTTCGGTATATTTACTCATTTCAGTTTCAACTTTTAACATTCAACTACAAGGAAAATGATTCTCCGCAACCACAAGTTCGGTTGGCGTTCGGATTGTTGAACACAAATCCGGAACCGTTTAGCCCTCCTGAATATTCTAATGTGGTTCCTATAAGATATAAAAAACTCTTTTTGTCAACAATGATTTTTACGCCATTGTCTTCAAAGACTTTATCATCTTCGTTCTGTTTGTTGTCAAATTTTAAATCATAAGACAGTCCTGAGCATCCACCACTCTTTACACCCACTCTTATAAAGTCAGTAACCACATCATAGCCATCATCGCTCATAAGCTCGATGACTTTCTTTTTGGCATTATCAGATACTTTAATCACTAGTATTGGATTTCGTCTAAATTAAGTGCAAATATAAGACATAAGTAGAGTTTATCCATACTTCCTAACATTATATTAGCAAATGATAATATAATGAAACTGAATGAGAATTCTCAAGTTAAATTTCCCAAAGTAAACGCTCAACTAGTACGATAATTGACGGTGAATGGGATTATTTTTCAAGATAAAATAGGATTTTAAAGCAGAAATCAATCGCTTATTTTTGATGGGATGTGCATCAAACTCACCATAATCATTGACTTGAATTTCAGCATGACAAGTCTTACAGATTAATTTGTGTGCCGCTTCGGAAGGCATATTTGAGCGTTCCAGATTGTGTCCATAGACCGAACACGTCAAGCTATTTGAAGTATAGTTATTCATAGTAGGTTAAAAAATTTGGGATAACTAACATAAGAAATCAAATCGAAAATCGGGTTCAAATACCTAATTTTTCGATGAACTGCAAAAGATTGTTGCAATTGGATGGAGAAAAAGGTAAGATTGCAAGGCAAGCATCAAAAAAGCGATTATTTTTGCAGCATGATAGAAGATAAGAATCCTCAGCGTACCGATTTAGAGCAACTTGGAGAGTTTGGTCTCATCGAACATTTGACCAAAAATTTTGATGTTAAACATACCTCTACCATTAAAGGTATTGGTGATGATGCAGCCGTATTGAACCACAACAAAAAACACATTGTTGTAACTACAGATATGCTCGTTGAAAACATACATTTTGATTTGAGTTATGTGCCTTTAAAGCATTTAGGTTACAAGGCTGTTGTTGTTAACTTAAGCGATGTTTATGCCATGAATGCTAATGCCACACAGATCACTGTATCTATCGCTGTATCTAACCGCTTTCCTTTGGAAGCACTTGAAGCACTATATGCTGGCATCGAAACAGCAGCAAAAATCTATAATGTGGATATCGTGGGTGGAGATACGACATCTTCAACAACGGGACTGATCATTTCAGTAACTGCTATTGGTGAAGTTTCGGAAGAGGATGTGGTATATCGATCTGGTGCAAAACCAAACGATTTATTGGTGGTTACTGGTGATATTGGTGCCGCTTATATGGGCTTGCAGGTATTGGAGCGCGAAAAGGAAGTGTTTAAAGTGAATCCGCAAAACCAACCCGATCTCGAATTATATACCTATATTATTGAACGTCAATTAAAACCTGAAGCTCGAAAAGATATTGTCGCCTTATTGAAGCAATTGGATGTTAAACCTACGTCGATGATAGATATTAGTGATGGTGTGTCGTCGGAAGTCATACACCTCTGTAAACATAGTGATGTTGGTGTTGAAATATATGAGTCTAAGATCCCTTTGGACCCTCAAGTAATTTCAACTTGTGAAGAGTTCAACATCGATAGCACCACGATTGCCTTAAATGGTGGTGAAGATTATGAACTGCTAATGACTATTGACCAAAACGACTTTCCGAAGATTAAGGGCAATCCAAATTTAACAGTAATTGGCTACATCACTGAAAAAAATAGAGGCATGCATCTTATTACTAGAGGAGAGCAAGCCATTCCTATTATTGCCAAAGGGTGGAACGCACTTAAAAATGAGGAATAATATCTGCTGTAATTTTGTTGGGACTCTGAACCGAAGTACATCGTTTGGCCAACCTTCTATTGTGTATGCGTTCTAAAACCGAATTAATTTCCTTGAATTTGGGTGTTAAAGGCGTGAGGCCACCTTTACCATTTGTGGTTAATTGGGAGTTGCAGTGACTGCATTTGTACTCCTTAACGTGGTACGTAATATTCCTTGACACTTCGTATTGATGTCCAAAGAATGAGCAGTAGAGACTTTTCACCTTGTCTTATTTTAGTTGTTATTTCAGAGGATGTAGAAATGTACAAAAACTGTTTGACAAGGTCTAATATAAGGGTTAGCAAATCGATGAAGTGAGCGATTGACTCTTTAAACGTAACATTCGTCTCGAATAAATACGTTCCAAAATCGCATTGATTTCTTGATACTTAGGAGTAAGTTCGGTTAATTTTCCGTTACCATTTGTTGTTAATTGATGCTTACAACAGGTACAAGTATACTCTTTTACATGAGAGGTTACTTTTTTTGTCATTTCGTAATTGTGCCCAAAAATAGCGCAATAGAAGCGTAACGGATGTGCAGGTTTTTTAGTAGACTTTTCCATAATTATAAAATTTGGGACTACTAACATACTAAAAACAAAATAGTTAGGGTATAAAACGCAATATTATTCGATAAAACGTAATAATATGTACGTAATTTCTTTCATATTTTCAATATGACTCATGTGGCCTTGGGATAATACCACTGTTTCAATATCTGAATGCTTAGTGTCTTCTAACAGTCCATTACCATTAACAACAGGATCTTTTTCTCCAATAACTATCAGTTTCTTAGCGCTTAAGGCTTTTAAAAACTCCTGTTTGTCCGTTCGTAGCATCATGCCTTCCTGAGCTGCAATATAACCTTGAACTGGTGTACGTAGCGCAATTTGCAAAGCGCCTTCCAATTCCTTTTGATGTGCAATACGACTTTCCTCCGAAAATAAATTCGTAAACGACATACGAACCATGGCTTCAAAATTGGTTTTAATCATTTGATTGGCTCGTTTTCGTATGCCTATACGTTCGTTGTCATCAGCCTTATACGTAGAATTCATCAAACACAAGGCTCTAATAGCAGACGGATTGTCCTGTGCCAAGGCTAAAGCAACATAACCACCCATGGAATGCCCTATAACTTTAAAACTCGTTATATCAAGATGATCTAAAACAGCTTGAACAGCAGTTGCCATATCATCCATAGTGTGGATATAACCAATACAATCTGTTTGTCCGTGACCCAACAAGTCAATACTTATCACTCTATGGGACTTTAAAAACTCAGGCTTAAGGCCTTCCCACATTGAGGAATTTTCTAAAAACCCATGAAGCAAAACCAAGACCTCTCCTTGGCCTTCGTCTTCGTAATACAAGCTGCTGTTTTTGTATTCTAAAATCATAGCCAACAAAGATACTATTCGTAGGGTTATTACATATTAAGTATTTGCTATATTTGAGCTAAACCTAAAATTTTCATTATGCGCTTAAAAGCTACGATCTTAAATTTCCTCTTCTTGGCATGTTTAATTTCCCATGCACAACTTCAGGAACAACAAATCGATTCATTAGTCAAAGCTACCTTAACGACATTTGAAGTTCCAGGGATTTCAGTAGGCGTCATTAAGGATGGTAGCATCGTGTATGCTAAAGGTCATGGTATTCGCTCGATGCGCAACAATAAAGCTATGAACGAAAACACTTTGGTTGGCGTGGCATCAAACAGTAAAGGGTTTACCTGCTTTGCACTGGCAATGCTGGTTGATGAGGGAAAACTAAAATGGGATGATAAGGTACGAAAACACATTCCAGAGTTTCAATTGCATGACCCTTGGGTGACCGAGGAATTTACCGTTCGTGATTTGGTAACCCATCGCAGCGGATTGGGTTTAGGTGCTGGTGATCTGATGTTTTTCCCTGAAGGCAATGATTTTAGTGTGGACGATATCATCAACAACGTAAAATATTTAAAACCTGAAAGTTCCTTCCGCAGCACCTTTCAGTATAATAATAATATGTTCATTATTGCTGGTGAAGTGTTAAAGCGTGTTAGTGGTATGACTTGGGAAGACTTTATTGAAACGAAGATTATGAAACCTGTCGGTATGATTAATAGCAAAGCATCCTATAATCGGGTGACCGACAAAACAAATATTATCGATGCCCACACGCGTACTGAAGGAGAAGTGATTCAAATTCCGCACGACTGGAGTGCAACTGCAAATCCAGCTGGTGGTATTGTTAGCAATGTCAATGATATGCTCACTTGGGCAAAGTTCTTGATGAATGATGCCGTCACCGAAGCTGGTGAGCGTTTGTTAAGCGAACGACAATTTCACGAATTATGGCAACTGCAGACACCACTTCGTGTTGGAAAAAATGATTATTATGAATCTAATTTTAGAGGGTATGGTTTGGGTTGGTTCGTCACTGACGTGAAAGGTGGCCATAAACAAGTGTACCATACTGGCGGACTCATAGGAACCGTTACACAATTTACAATGATCCCAGATTTGGACTTAGCTATTGTGGTATTAACCAACCAAATGGTTGGTGGCGCATTTAATTCGATCACCAATACCATCAAGGATAGCTATTTAGGTTATAACAATCGTAATTGGCTCTTACGCTATGGCAATCGAAATACCAGATTTATACAATACAATGACAGCATTAAATCTGCTGTTTATAACCAAGTGAAGCTAGTTGAGAAAGATAATAGCCTTCCGCAGCCCAACCAAATCACAGGAACTTATACAGATGATTGGTTTGGCAATATTTTAATCACCCATAATGGAAATGCCTATGGTATAAAGTGTGAACGTTCGCCTTATCTATTTGGTGAGTTACTACCTTACAACGCTACTACCTATGTAGTTAAATGGAATAATCGCAGTTATGATGCCGATGTATTTGTTCTTTTTGATTTTGATGACACTGGAAAGGCCGTTGGAGCGACCATGAAACATATCGCACCAATAACCGATTTCAGTTTTGATTTCCATGATTTGAACCTTAAAAAAGTAAACTAGTGAGCGACTCCAAGAAAATAGTCCTATTTGGTTTTGCCTTATTCGCTGGCTTTTTTGGAGCGGGTAATTTAATCCTACCTCCTTATTTAGGCTTCAAAGCTGGTGAAGATTGGTGGTTAGTGGCACTCGGATTTTTAATCACGACAACTGTAATTCCTTTAATCTCGTTGTTTGGCCATGCCAAGTTACAAGGCACTATGCTAGACTTTGGAAAAAAAGTATCTCCTAAGTTTAGTCTGGTGTACTGTATCATTATGTTTCTCGTCATCATCGCCTTACCTGCACCTCGAACTGCAGCAGTGACGCATGAAATGGCTATTGGACCCATGTTTGGCACGTCTCCTCTTTTAACCAGTTGCATTTACTTTGCATTGGTGTTGGTCTTTGCCTTAAATCGATCCAAGGCCTTAAACATCTTAGGAAAATACCTCACGCCTATCATTGTCATTATGGTCATGACTATTGTGGTTTTAGGACTCATTTCTCCTCCTGAAACCATGCTTCCTTCCGCATTCGAAACACCATTGGTTGATGGATTGCTGGAAGGCTATCAAACCTATGATGCCATAGCAGGTATTGTCATGGGTGGCGTGATTATTATTTCACTAAACAAACATGGGTCGCCATCATATTCCGAAAAGAAAACCATAATTGCGAAATCCAGTTTGATTGCCATTTTTGGGCTCTTTATTATTTATACAGGTTTGATTGCCCTAGGCGCTTTGTATAATAGTGAATTCCCAACAGATATCACGCGTACTGATTTACTCTTGAGCTTATCCAAATCCATGCTAGGAGACCTAGGAGCGACTTTTGTAAGTATTCTCGTGGCATTGGCATGTTTTACCACTGCGGTTGCTATTGTGGTATCCTTAGCCGATTTCTTTAAGTCCTTGTTTGATGATAGTCAAAAGGTCTATACTTATGTATCAATAGTGTGCTGTGCTGTTGGTGTTATTATGGGAAGTTATGACGTTGGTTTCATCATCAACACTGCGATTCCTGCGTTGTTGCTTATCTATCCGATTAGTATGGTGCTCATTTTTTTAAATGTCTTGCCTGATCGTTTTGCTACGACTCTTGTATTTCGAGCTGTAGTGATTGTTACGTTTATCTTTAGTATTCCTGACGTTCTCGGGTTCATATCACCTTCAGAAGGTTTGAAGACTATGATATCCTACATCCCACTGGCAAAACATAGTTTAGGTTGGGTGTTGCCTGCTTTGGTCACTTGTTTAGCTGTTGGTTTGTTGACCAAGGAAAAACTCGATGTTGAATGAAAATTTAATTCTTCTGAATCGCTAATAAGGCGGCTTTCCCTTTCTCATAATTCGGACTGATTTCCAAGGTCTTTTCATAGCAGGCTTTTGCTTTTAGTGTATCATTCAAATTGAGATAAGCATTCCCTAAAAGTCGCCATGCATATGTAGACTTCGAATATTGGGATGTGTAATGCTTGAGTATATTCTTTGTGTCTTCCCAATGCTTTCCATTTTCCAAAACAGCTCCAATGGTCAATATATCGTCATCTTCAACAAAATAATTGTCCGTAGTATCAGATTTCATTGAACTCCAAAGCTTGATCGCTCTGTCAAGACCATTACCTTTATAAGCTTCAGAAAACTTATAACGTGCTGACACCTGATAGGTTTTCAATTCGTTGTAAAATAAGGCTTCAGCAGCAGCATTTACGATACGACCCGTTCTAGAAAAATCACGATTGGCCATCACCACAATAGACATGTTCTCCTTAGGGAAAATATAGAACATGGCTTCAAAACCAGTGTCGTTTCCGGTGTGCATTATGATAGGTTTTTCCAAATACGATTGTAAGAACCAGCTCAATCCAATATTGTCTCCCCAAGGCGTTGCTTGATATGGCGAAATCAGCATCTCGTAATGTTGTTTATCAAAAATTTGGGCATCTTTCAACCTGCCATTTCCAGTATGCAACATTCCCCATCGACACATATCCAAAAGTGTAGATTGTAATCCAGAACTCGGAAAATACTTTTCGGTATAGGGATATGGAGTCCATTCTTGAGTGGTCAAGCCATACGAATAAGGTTTCGCCCAAAACTCAGGAAGTGAATCTAAGGATTTAAAATAATGGCTATTGTTCATCTCTAGAGGTTTAAGAATATGTGATTTCACGTAATCTGGAAAATACAGGCCACTGGCTCTGGTGATGACAATCCCTAAAATATCAAAAGCCGAATTGCTATAACTAAACTGTGAACCTGGTTGAAAATCCAATTCAAAATTAGCAGCATTGTCCAAGTTTTCCTCAAGTGCCTTAAGTCCTGTTTTTGGTGCTAACCAATCACCAGTACTCAGATGTCGTGGGATTCCTGAAGTATGTGTTAGCACATGCTGAATCGTGATATCTTGATAACTTGCCCCTTTCATTTTAAACTCTGGAATGTATTTCACCAGAGGATCGGATAGTTTGAGTTTGCCATCCTGTACCAACTTTACTATTGCAGCTGCAGTAAAAGGTTTAGAGACTGAAGCAATATGAAATACCGTATTGAAATCGGCCAATTCTTCGGTTTCAATATTAGCATAACCAAATGTTTTCGCATAAATGATCGTATCGCCTTTGGTAATCCCAATGGCCAAACCAGCTTGGTTATCTGTAAGATGACGAAGGTGGTTCACATAGGGAGTAAGCACACTATCGATATGTTGGCCTAACTCTGTTTTGACCAAAGAGGTTTGGAGTGATGGTTTGGGTTTAGTTGTTGTTTTACAAGCCATTACTAGAAATACAAGACTTATAAATACCAGAGGTTGTTTAGGTATCATGATGATTTTGATTGATGTGATTGATACTAATCGTCCAATTATCTTGAAGAATTTTAACAGCTTGATTGATTTGATTACGTTCCAAAGCATCAATAAGATCATTGTGCATGGCAACAGACATTGTATTGGACTCGTGGGTCATATACACATGCTCATAAATGAATATGCGAACACGAATATCTTCTATAAGTTTATGGGCGAATTGGTTGGCATAGGATTTTATAAGGCACTTATGAAATTCCATATCGAGCTTCAGACGTTCTGTTGCGTGTTGCGCCTTTGAAAAATTGGCGTTGATCAATTTGAGTTCGGAAAACTGCACTTTTGTGAATTGCGATTGCCTAATTGCCTGACACTCTAATGTAATGATTAGCTCATAAAGTTCTACAATGGTTTTCGCATTGAGTGCTGTGACAAAAAAACCACGGTTGGGAATGTATGTCACGATACCTGTTTCTACTAATTGACTTAAGGCCTCGCGGACAGGCGTGACACTTATCTCAAGGACCTCAGCAATACTGGGCAGTGAGATGCGATGACCAGGAGCAATTTTGCCTTCTGCCATCTGGTTCAACAGGATATTCTTAACGTCCTTTCTAAGATTTTGAATTACAATCATATTTCAAATATAATATATCATATACGATTTAACAAATAAAACGGAGGTTTTGTATTCCATTCATTCAATTTAGGAAATAATACATCCTAATTCTCCTAAAATCCTAATATTTTCACTATTGCTTTGACCAACAACAACTTCATTGTATTAAGTATCCTATAAGTTCGGATTTAAAACAATTCTTATGAATTCATCACCTCCTCTATCTCCTCTGCTTCAATAGGTATATTGCGCATCAGGTTAAATGGTTCTCCTGATTCCTGTATTACCACGTCGTCTTCCAATCGAATGCCAAAACCTTCCTCTGGAATGTATATACCTGGCTCCACCGTAAAGACCATATTGGCTTGCATGGGCTCGTGTAATAAGCCATAATCGTGTGTGTCCAATCCTATGTGGTGCGAGGTGCCATGCATAAAGTACTTTTTATACGCTGGCCAATCAGGATTTTCATTTTGCACGTCGGCTTTATCCAATAATCCAAGTCCCAATAATTCAGAAGTCATCAGATTTCCAACCTCAACGTGATACTGTTCCCATAGCGTTCCAGGAACCAGCATTTTGGTTGCTTCATTCTTAACACGATTTACAGCATTATACACGGCTTTCTGTCTATCGGTAAAACGTCCAGAGACTGGAATCGTACGACTCATATCACTCGAATAGTTGGCATATTCGGCACCAACATCCATCAAGATCAAATCGCCTGCCTTACATTGTTGATTGTTCTCAATATAGTGTAATACATTGGCATTGTTTCCTGAAGCAATAATTGGTGTATAGGCAAAGCCTTTAGAACGATTGTTCAAAAACTCGTGCATAAACTCAGCTTCAATATTAAATTCCCAAACCTCTGGTTTCACAAATTGAAGCACACGACGAAAGCCTTTTTCGGTAATATCGCAGGCTTTTTGCATGAGGTCTAATTCGATAGGATCCTTTACTGAGCGCAATCGCTGTAAAATTGGATTGCTCTTCGCAACAGCATGCGCTGGATATTTGTCTTTGAGCCATTTCGCAAATCGCGCTTCACGGGTTTCCGTTTCCACAGCTGCACGATAATGCTCATTGGTATTGATATAAATCGTATCGCATTGGGTCATGATTTCAAAGAGAATCTTTTCCATATCCTGTAACCAATACACGGTTTTAATACCACTAGTCTCCAGAGCTGCTTCCTTAGTGAGTTTTTCGCCTTCCCAAACCGCTATATGTGCATTGGTTTCCTTTAGAAATAGTATTTCACGATGCTTATCCTTAGGACAATCCGGAAACAAAACCAAAACACTTTCCTCTTGATCCACACCACTCAAATAAAAAATATCGCGATGTTGTTCAAAAGGCATAGTACTGTCGGCACTTATCGGATAAATATCATTGGAGTTAAAAATCGCTAAACTGTTCGGCTTCATTTGCGACATAAAACTCTTCCGGTTTTTAATAAAAAGGGAACGGTCTATCTTGTGGTATTTCATATATCGTGAATTATAGTGAGATGTTTGTAACTAAAATGAGTTTCGTCCTGCATTTCAGAAAGGTAAAGGTAACGAGATTATACAACTCTGTCAAATTATGGGCAAAGTCTTATTTAAGAAATGATATAGTACACAAATAGCCCATTCGATGCGTTAATTAACGGTATTCCATTGCTTATTTTATTTAAAAAAATGCTAATTTCATGCCGCATTAAAATCCAACCAACATGTTATACTTTAGAGTTCTTCCAGTCCTATTATGTTTAGCCTCACTGTCACTTTCAGCACAACAGTTAGCCACTTCTTCGGAAATTATAGAAAACGCCCTTGAGCAAAAGCAGCAACTTACCAAAACTTCTTTGGTCAAAAATGTAGCTTTCGAGAACATTGGACCTACGGTCATGAGTGGTCGCGTTGTCGATTTAGCGGTAAATCCTGATAATCCGAATGAATTTTACGTTGGCTACGCTTCAGGTGGTGTTTGGCATACGACGAATAATGGCACTACATTTTTACCAATATTGGATTCATCAAACACGCAAAATGTTGGTGACATCGCAGTAGACTGGAAAAACAAAACCATTTGGGTTGGGACAGGCGAAAATAACAGCTCACGATCTAGTTATGCTGGTATCGGAATTTTAAAATCGACCGACAATGGAAAAACTTGGACTAACATGGGACTAAGGGATTCGCACCATATTGGACGTATTTTAATCAATCCTAGTAATCCAGATGAAGTGGTCGTTGGCGTAACTGGGCACTTGTACTCACGAAATCAAGAACGCGGCATCTATAAAACCATGGATGGTGGACAAACGTGGTCGCAAAAACTATTTGTGGATGAGGTGAGTGGAATTATAGATGTGCAAGTGAATCCGAATAATTTTAATTTGATGTTTGCAGCGTCATGGACCAAAGACCGTAAAGCATGGAATTTTAACGGAAGCGGAAACAACTCTGCGATTTATAAAAGTACCGATGCTGGAAATTCTTGGACTAAGGTTTCAACGGCATCCAGTGGTTTCCCTACAGGTCATGGTGTGGGAAGAATCGGTTTGGCGGTTTTTGATGATAATACTGTCTATGCCATTCATGACAATCAATTCAGAAGGCATTCTGAAGGAAAAAAGGACAACTCAAATACGCTCACCAAAGATGACTTTAAAACCATGTCTAAAGAGACATTCCTTAATTTAGACACTAAAAAATTAAATGTGTTCCTAAAGACCAATGGCTTTCAGGAAAAATATCGTGCTGAAAATGTGAAACAATTGGTTCGTAACGGAACTGTAAAACCAATCGATCTTGCTAGATATCTAGAAGATGCAAATTCAATGCTTTTTGACACACCTGTAGTGGGTGCCGAAGTCTATAAAAGTTCAGATGGTGGCATCACATGGAAAAAGACCCATGAAGAGTATCTAGACGACATTTACTACAGTTATGGGTATTACTTTGGTCATATTTATGTGGCTCCAAACAACCAAGACCATATATATATCTATGGTGTTCCGATTTTGAAATCTAAAGATGGAGGAAAAACCTTCACTTCAATCAGTGCCGAAAATGTACATGCCGACCATCATGCCCTTTGGATCAATCCGGAAAACCCAAATCATCTCATCGACGGTAATGATGGTGGTGTAAATATCACTTATGACGATGGTGCCAGCTGGATCAAGAACAATTCGCCTTCCGTTGGACAGTTTTATGCCATTAATGTCGATAATGCCAAGCCATACAATGTTTATGGTGGCCTACAAGACAATGGTGTTTGGGTTGGACCTCATAATGCTCCAGAAAACAGAGCTTGGCATCAAAGCGGTCAGTACCCTTGGGAAAGTATCATGGGTGGTGATGGCATGCAAATACAAATTGACAGTCGAGATCATAATATTGTATACACAGGTTTTCAATTTGGAAACTATTATAGAATCAATCGAGCAACAGATGATTTCAAAAGCTTCGATATCAAACACGAACTTGGTGAAAACCCTTATCGATTCAACTGGCAAACACCTATCTTACTCTCTCCTCACAACCAAGACATATTATATCTTGGAGGAAACAAGCTCATGCGCTCCATGAACCAAGGTGATGATTGGACAGCTATAAGTGATGATTTAACCAATGGCGGGAAAAAAGGCAATGTGGCTTATGGTACGCTTACTTCAATCAGTGAGTCACCATTTCAATTTGGTTTGATTTATACAGGAAGTGATGATGGCCTGATCCACTTAACCAAAAATGCAGGAGGAAGTTGGACTAACATTTCAGCAAACCTTCCAAACGAATTATGGGTGAGCCGAGTCGTTGCATCACAACATAAGAAAGAGCGCGTTTACGTCACACTCAATGGATATCGCTGGGACGACTTTAAAGCCTATGCCTATGTATCCGAAGATTATGGACAAACATGGAAAGCGATAGGCACAAACATTCCTGCATCACCTGTTAACGTAATTAAGGAAGATTCGGAAAATGAAAACATTTTATACCTAGGTACTGACAATGGAGCTTACATCTCATTTGATCGAGGGCAAAACTGGGAGGCCTTTAGTAAAGGGTTACCAAATGTTGCGGTGCATGACATTGTATTACAACCAGAAGCAAAACACCTATTGATAGGGACTCACGGAAGAAGTATTTACAAAACCGATATTTCGCCAGTGCAACAAATGAATGACCAAATGGCAAACAAAGCTGAGACCCTATTTAAAGTTGACGATGTGAGACATTCTTCGGCTTGGGGAAGTACTTGGAGCAAATGGTTTGAGGCATTTGAGCCTGAAATAAACATTTCCTTTTATGCGTCTCAATCAGAGGAAAAACACTTAAGAATCCTATCGGAAAAGGAAGCCTTAATGAATGAGTTTGAAGTTAATGCCGATAAAGGATTTAACTACACATCCTACGATTTAACATTAACCGAAAAAGGCCGAAAATCCTTGTTAAAGGAAAACACCAGTATCGATATCACTAAAGCAAAAAACGGAAAGTATTATCTCCCAAAAGGCAAATACATAGTTGAGTTAGGCGATGAAAAAACAAGCTTTGAGGTGAAATAATTTGAACTTATTTCAGTTATATTAAAAAACTCTAAAGTGATGAAACCATTCAAATTAACTTTATTTTTGATTGCTACATTGGTGTTTTCGTGCAGTGAAGACAATAACGATACACCACAATCAACCAGTCCAAATCTTATCATTAAACTAAAATTTGACCCTACCCAAGCACGTTTGGGTAATTTAGGGCAACCTGTATCAATACCTCCAGGAAATGCGGCACAGTCACCAACAATCAACCGAATGAGCGCTAACTATATTGAATTGGCACCATCGGCATTTACGGCATTGGGAACTGGAGAAGTCATTTTTGTTGGTAATGAGACCACAGTAGGTGGAGATGAAGCCATAGATTTTCAAAGCGCAATTTTTGCAGGCAATGAGGATACATTTTTGACCATACCCTTAAGCGATGTGTCTCCTGGAAGCTACGAATGGGTTAGAGTGTCATTGGCCTATCAAGAAGGTGATATTGACTTTTTATTAAACGGAGTTGAATATAGTGGTACCTTAGCCAGTTTTGTTGGTTATAACACCTACATCACTTCTTTTGACTTAAATAATGAAACTATTGATGTCAATGGAAATAGGCTACAAGGGTTTTGGGCTTTTGAAGCTGAAGGCTTTACGTCACATGGCCAAGCGCCTCCTGGTGCCACAACAGTACCTAACCCATTGTTTGATTCTTCTCCAGTGCCTCAAGGATCTTGTGTCGTTACTGGTGAATTCGAAAACACCTTTGAAATTACTGGAAACGAAACCTCTGATGTTGTGGTGACACTGTCATTCTCTATCAACAATAGTTTCGAATGGACCGAAGTCAATGCCGACGGAAAATACGAACCTAGTGCAGGCGAGCAAGTAGTTGATATGGGACTTCGTGGCTTGATTCCAATAGCATCTAATTAAAACCATTCTAAATAAAAATTTATAACTGAGGTCAGTTGTGAATACGTCGATTGAGCAGTATCTTTGTTGTATTCAATAACTAACTTCATTTATAATGAGCGGAATTTTTAGTTCGTCGATTGGAAGAAAGTTTGCCATGGCACTCTCGGCTTTTTTCCTCATGGTTTTTATTTTACAACATTTTATAATCAATTTCCTTTCTGTTGTTAGCCCAAATGCCTTTAATGAAGTCTCTCATTTCATGGGTACATTTTGGGTGATTCAATATTTACTGCAACCTGTTTTGATATTTGGAGTGATTTTTCACTTTATAATGGGTTTTGTATTGGAAATCAAAAACAATAGCGCACGTCAAGTAAGTTATGCAAAAAACAATGGCGCTGCCAACTCCTCTTGGATGAGTCGTAATATGATCTGGAGTGGAGGTTTCATCCTTGTTTTTCTGATTATTCACTTTATAGACTTTTGGATTCCTGAAATTAACACCAAATATATTGTTGGTGATATGTCTGGTTTAATCGATCCTAGCGCAACTGATAGTGGTTTTAGATATTACGAGGAATTGGTTCACAAGTTTGAGCCTATTTGGAGAGTCGCATTATACTGTCTTGGATTCGTGTTTCTAGCACTGCATTTGTTACATGGATTTGATTCAGCATTCCAATCTGTTGGTGCCAATAATAAATATACCAAAGGTTTGAAAGGCTTTGGAAAATTTTATGCGATAGTCATCCCACTAGGATTTATTTTCATAGCACTGTTCCATCATTTTTCTCATTAAAAAACACATCTAAATATGGCTTTAGATTCAAAAATACCAAAAGGTCCACTCGCTGATAAATGGACCAATCATAAAAACAATATCGATCTTGTTAATCCAGCAAACAAACGTAACATCGATGTTATTGTAGTTGGAACTGGATTGGCAGGTGGTTCTGCTGCTGCAACTTTGGCTGAACTTGGTTATAATGTTAAGGCATTTTGTTTTCAGGATTCGCCTCGACGTGCACATTCCATTGCTGCTCAAGGAGGTATAAATGCAGCTAAAAACTATCAAGGTGATGGTGACTCAACTTACAGACTGTTCTACGACACTGTAAAAGGAGGTGATTATCGGTCTCGTGAAGCCAATGTCTATCGACTGGCAGAGGTTTCTGCAAATATCATTGACCAATGCGTAGCCCAAGGTGTGCCTTTTGCAAGAGAATATGGCGGATTATTAGATAACCGTTCATTTGGTGGTGTGTTGGTGTCTCGAACTTTCTATGCTGCAGGTCAAACCGGACAACAATTGTTGTTGGGTGCCTATTCGGCAATGAATCGTCAAATTGGCCGTGGCAAGATTAAAATGTACAATCGCCATGAAATGCTTGACGTTGTTATTGTTGATGGAAAAGCAAGAGGTGTCATTGTTAGAAATCTAGTAACTGGTGAAATCGAAAGACACTCAGCACATGCTGTAGTTTTGGGTACTGGTGGCTACGGAAATGTGTTTTTCCTTTCTACAAATGCTATGGGAAGTAATGTCACTGCTGCCTGGAAAGCCCACAAACGTGGTGCATACTTTGCAAATCCTTGTTATACCCAAATTCACCCAACATGTATTCCTGTTTCCGGAGATCACCAATCCAAACTGACATTAATGTCTGAGTCACTTCGTAATGATGGTCGTATTTGGGTGCCTAAGAAAAAAGAAGATGTGATGGCTATTCGTGAGGGTCGCCTAAAACCTACTCAAATCACAGAAGAAAATAGAGATTACTATTTAGAACGTCGTTATCCTGCTTTTGGAAACTTAGTGCCTCGTGATGTTGCGTCACGTGCTGCAAAAGAACGCTGTGATGCTGGTTTTGGAGTTAATGCAACTGGTGAAGCTGTGTATTTGGATTTTGCTTCTGCGATTAAACGCTACGGAAAGGAACAGGCACACATTAAAGGACTGAATGAAAATGATGAAGCTCTTGTCAAACAACTTGGACAAGAGGTCGTAAAAAATAAGTACGGCAACCTGTTTCAGATGTATGAGAAAATCGTCGATCAAAATCCGTATGAAACACCTATGATGATTTATCCTGCAGTTCACTATACCATGGGAGGCGTTTGGGTTGACTATAATTTAATGACTACTGTTCCTGGATTGTATTGTATAGGCGAAGCCAATTTCTCAGATCATGGCGCAAACCGATTAGGTGCTTCGGCCTTAATGCAAGGTTTAGCCGATGGTTACTTTGTACTACCATATACTATTGGAGACTATTTGGCTGATGATATCAGAACTGGTGAAATTCCAACGGACACCAAAGAATTTGATGAGGCCGAAAAACAAGTCAAGGACAATATCACTCACCTTATAAATAATAATGGCTCTAAGTCTGTTGACCATTTCCACAAGCGTTTGGGGAAAATCATGTGGAACAAATGCGGAATGGCAAGAAATGCCAAGGATTTAGAATCTGCCATTACTGAAATTGCCGAACTAAGAGCAGAGTTCTGGAAAGATGTAAAAGTTCCTGGAACAGACCTAGAGTATAATGAAGAGTTAGCTAAGGCTTTAAGAGTATCTGACTTCTTAGAACTTGGAGAGCTGTTTGCCAAGGACGCTTTATTAAGAGAAGAATCAGCAGGTGGACACTTTAGGGAAGAATACCAGACGCAAGAAGGGGAAGCCTTGAGAAAACCCGAGTTTCAGTATGTTGCTGCTTGGGAATATAAAGGAGAACCAAAAGATGCTGTGCTTCATAAAGAGGACCTTGTTTATGAAAACATCAAGGTAAAAGAGCGAAGTTATAAATAACAAAAAGTAAAGCATGAACACTAACAACATCTTGAAACTGAAATTAAAACGTGTTGATCCTGTCAAGTATGCGACCATAGCAGCTATATTGACTGGGTTGATCATGTTAATTGTGTTTGTTCCGTTCACCTTATTATTTTCTTTAGTAGGAGTAGGACCAACTTCAAGTTTTGGTGAAGGAGCGGCAATTTTCGGTGGAAGTATTGTGCTAATCATTCTCATGCCTATTATTTATGCAGTCATGGTGTTTATAATCACATTGATTTCTACATCCTTACTCAATTGGATTCTAAAGAAAACTGGAGGATTGGATATTGATTTTGAAAAAACGGGATTGGAAATTTCCCACATAGGTCAAGACCGAATTGAACAATAAAAACTACTTGTTATGAATTTAACATTAAAAATATGGCGTCAAAAAAACGCTAACGACAAAGGTAAAATGGTAGACTATCCAATTAGTGACGTCTCGCCAGATATGTCATTCCTAGAAATGCTTGATGTCCTTAATGAAAGTCTAGTCGAAAAAGGTGAAGAACCCGTTGCTTTTGACCATGATTGCCGAGAAGGTATTTGCGGAATGTGTTCGTTGTACATCAATGGAGAAGCCCATGGACCAGATAGAGGTGTGACAACCTGCCAACTGCACATGCGTATGTTCAACGATGGAGACACAATCTATATCGAACCTTTTAGAGCAAAAGCTTTTCCGGTTATTAAGGATCTAATCGTTGACAGAGGTGCTTTTGATCGTATTCAGCATGCAGGAGGATTTATATCGGTAAACACTTCTGGAAACACGATAGATGCCAATGCTATTCCTATCAACAAGGAAGATGCTGACACTGCATTCGAAGCTGCCACCTGTATTGGTTGTGGTGCTTGTGTCGCGACCTGTAAAAACTCGAGTGCCATGTTGTTCGTAGGCGCAAAAGTGTCTCAATTCGCATTACTGCCTCAAGGTAAGGTAGAAGCAACAGACCGTGTTCTCAATATGGTAAAACAAATGGATGAAGAAGGCTTCGGAAATTGTACAAATACTGGAGCTTGCGAAGTAGAATGCCCTAAAGGTATTTCATTGGAGCATATTGCACGAATGAATCGCGAATACCTTACTGCAAGTTTAAAAGGATAATAACCCTAACATAATAGTTTTACAAAATCCTAGGCTATGCTTAGGATTTTTTCTTTAATTTTATTTTAAATCCCTCTAATGAAAAACCCATTCCTATTACTAGCCATTGGGCTATTGACCCTGTGCGCATGTAGCACACATAAAACTTACAAAACCAAAGACGAAAACGACGCATTATTGGCTCGTATTAAAGAGTTAAGTTCAGACCGATATGAAGGACGTCGAACAGGCGAACGAGGAAACGCTCTGGCAAGAACCTATATCATTGATCAATTCAAGCATTACAATGTATCTGGTTTTGACGGTAACTATGAGCAAATTTTTACATTTACAGAATGGAACAAATCTTATACTGGTGTTAATATTTTAGCAGAAATCAAAGGCACGGTAACTCCTGAAAAATATATTGTAATCAGTGCGCATTATGACCACTTGGGTGTTCGCGGTGAAACTGTATATAATGGTGCTGATGATAACGCTTCAGGCGTTTCTGCATTAATTCATTTTGCAGAATACTTAGTTAAAAATCCGCCAAGGCATTCAGTTATATTTGCGTCTTTTGATGCCGAGGAACTCGGATTGAATGGTGCAAAACATTTTGTCTCCAAGATAGATCATGACAATATTGTAATGAATATCAACATGGACATGATCGGTCGAAGTCCTAAAAATGAACTATACGTGGTAGGAGCACGTTACAATACATCCTTAAAAGCTATCGTTGACGCTTTTGAAAACCCAACCTCAACGCAGCTGTTGCAAGGTCATGATGGAACCGACGGAAAATTGGATTGGACCTACTCCTCTGACCATGAACCTTTCCATTTGGCCAAAATTCCATTCTTATATTTTGGTAACGAAGACCATAAAGCTTACCACAAACCTACCGACGACTTTGAAAATATTACTCCGGAATTCTATAAAAATGCGGTTAAAATTATTCTGTCTATTTTTAACACTATAGATGCTTCAGGTCTAGACTAATTTTGAGCAGATGGAACACCCAGAATCATTCTACAGGGAACAACTGGAATTACACCGTGTAGCTTCCAAACGTATTTTTAAACAAATGAGTTTGTTAAGTACGCTTAGACTGCTCGTTTTTATCGTAACAGCTTTTTCAATGTATCTCAGCTTTAAACAATGGCAGTTTGCTGCAATCATTGGTGTGGTAGGAACTGTTGTTTTTCTTTTGCTGTTATCTAAATACACCGATTTAAAATCACAAAGAGAACTTCATAAACGTTTGGTCGTCCTTAATGAAAACGAACTCAAAATAGCTTCTGGAGTATTTCATGACAGACCTGATGGATCTCAGTTTCAAAATCCGAAACACTTTTATAGTTTGGATATTGACTTGTTTGGGAGAGGTTCGTTTTTTCAATATTTAAATCGAACCACAATTAAGGAAGGTACACGAAAGCTTTCAGGCCTTTTACTGGCCAACAACATTTCGAACATCGAATCAAGACAAAACGCTATTAACGAGTTGGCAAAATTGCCAAAATGGAGGCAATTTTATTCTGGAATTTCCCTTGGAGTAAATGTGGAACATTCAGCAGATTCTATCATTAAATGGTTAAAGGAATATCAGCCATTCTTAACATCAGTACACTTATGGCTGACTAGAGGTTTTAGCGTAATATCTATCGTACTATTGGTTTTAGGAATCTTAGAGGTGCTTTCAATGTCCTTCATAGGGTATTGGTTGCTTTTTGGTTTAATCATCACTGGTCGTTACCTGAAACAAATAAACAACGTCGCTCAACATACTGAAAAAGCCAAGGATACCTTTAAGCAATATGCCTTGTTGTTAAAGCAAATTGAGACTCAAGAGTTCACATCCGAGTTACTTAACCTTCAGCAGAAAAAAATCGCTTCTGAACACCTAAAAGCATCCCAAATTTTTTCTAAGTTTTCCAAAGCACTTGATGCCTTGGACAACAGGAACAATTTGATCTCTGCCATCTTCGGGAATGGTCTTCTGCTATGGGATATAAGACAGACCTATCATATCGAACAATGGATTGTAAAATATGCCAATAAGGTCAATGATTGGTTTGAGGTGGTCACATTCTTTGACGCGTATAACAGTTTTGGGAATTATGCATTTAATCATCAAAACTATACTTATCCTCATATCATAAATGAATCTGTATCTATTTCTGCTAAAAGCTTGGGACATCCTTTACTTAACGCTGGTAAGCGAATTGATAGTGACCTAGACATCCTTAAAAGCGAATTTTTCATCGTTACAGGAGCAAACATGGCAGGAAAGAGTACCTTTTTAAGAACCGTAGCACTGCATATTGTTATGGCTAATGTGGGATTGCCTGTTTGCGCTAAAGACAGCAAATACAAACCTATTCGATTGATTACTAGCATGCGGACCACAGATTCGCTCACTGACGATAGCTCATACTTTTTCAGTGAACTCACACGTTTAAAATTTATCGTTGACAACATAGATAACGACAATAATTACTTTGTAATCTTAGATGAAATTTTAAAAGGCACCAACAGTACAGACAAAGCCATAGGCTCCAAAAAGTTTGTGGAAAAACTAGTCAAGCTTAATGCAACCGGAATCATTGCAACACATGATTTGAGTCTTACAGAAGTTGAAGCCGAGTTGACTCCTGTAAAAAATTACTTTTTTGATGCGCAAATCATTAATGATGAACTTCATTTTGACTATAAGCTAAAGAAAGGCGTTTGCCAAAACATGAATGCTAGTTTTTTATTGAAGAAGATGGAAATTGTGTAAGGAGAACTTCATTTGGAGACATTGGGATTTAGCACGTTGTTTCAGTATGACATAAATTAAAAAACCCATCCTTTTCAGAATGGGTCTTGATTATTGTGAGGTAAAATTTCAATTAAGCTTCAAAAGGCTCAATAGAAACAAAAGACTTACCGTCTTTCTTCTTGGTGAATTTTACAATACCATCAACTTTAGCATGTAAAGTGTGGTCTTTTCCACCATACACATTTTCACCTGGATGATGCGTATTACCTCTTTGTCTTACGATGATGTTTCCTGCAACAGCAGCCTGACCACCAAAAATCTTAACACCTAAGCGTTTCGATTCTGATTCTCTACCGTTTTTAGAACTACCTACTCCTTTTTTATGAGCCATTGTCTTAAGGTTTTTATATTATACTTAAGTGGTTAGCTATTAAGCTTTACCACCATCTAATTCATCTTGCCATTTCTTCAACTCATCCCACTTGCCTTCAGCAGCCAATTTAGCTTGTGCTGGCCAAGTATCGGTAACGTGATTTCCACGAACATCAGCAATGATCTCAGAAATTTTTGCAGCATCTGTATTAGCTAACTCTGCAAAAGTCGTGATCCCTGCCTCAACGATAGTTGATGCGATTTTTGGTCCAATTCCTTCAATTTTCTTGAAGTCATCAGCCTTAGTGGTTGACTTTTTCGGTTCAGCTTTTGGTGCTGCTGCTTTTGCCTCTTCTTTCTTTGGTTCAGCCTTTTTAGCCTCTTTCTTAGGCTCAGCTTTTGCTGCTGGCTTTGCTCCTGAAGACACAATAGATTCAATTACAATCTCAGACAATGCCTGTCTATGACCATTTTTAACACGATAGCCTTTTCTTCGTTTCTTTTTGAAAACTATCACCTTATCACCTTTTAGGTGCTTTAAGACTTTTGCACTTACCTGTGCTCCGTCTATAGCTGGGGCGCCTACAGTTACATTGTTACCGTTTCCAATTAGAAGAACATTATCGAAAGATACTTTCTTACCTTCTTCTGTTGCCAAACGATTAACAAAAACTTTTTGGTCTTTTTCAACTTTAAATTGATGCCCTGCTATCTCTACAATTGCGTACATAGCGTAACGTTTTTATTAATTATTTTATTAAAAAAAATGAGCCTAGCACGACTTGATACAAATAAAGCTTTTCGCGAAAGGCGGGTGCAAATATACGTCTAAATTCTTAATCTACAAACGATTTATGGATTTTGGGAGGGATTATAGCTTTTTTTGAAGATTTGCATAAATGCTAACGCTAACACTACGGTCGAAGCCAAACCCTCAATGAGAATTACAAATACCAAAATACCTGCTCCTGCACCATAACTATCAAACCATTCGCCAAGTATTTTTTCTGTGAATGCAGGATCGAGGTGAAACATATAAATTGACATAAATGCAGTAAAAACAACTGTAGCAATAAAACCAGTAAGCAAACTTGTTTTTATGCCATTTATATAGGAAAAGCTATCTGGAGACGTTAACTTATAATATTTTATGGCATAATAAATACCTGCACACATCATCACACCATTCAAAAGGCGCAACCATGGGTTTTCGTGAAGACTGAACAGTTTTAAGATTAAAAAATAGGCGATCAAACTAATCGCAACAAGCAGTCCATATTTTATAGCAACAGAAAGCGACGTATTCATAACTTACTTATTTTTAGGTTAGTATTCTCTTAAAGTTCGTGAAAAAAAGTGGTTTTTTGTAAAGTTTTAAGATATTTTTTGCAGTTCTAATGACCTCTTTAGCCTATTGAATGTGTATTTTTGCACAACCTTGTAACATTTCTAGTGTTACGAAGACATACAACACATAAAAATTAACTTAAAACGAACTCACAATGAAAAAACGCTTATTATGTTTAGCTTCTTTGGTGTTTTTTGGCTTTTTGGTCAATGCCCAAAAGGTTGAATTTGAAGAATTTGACTTAGATAACGGTCTTCATGTTATCCTTCACCAAGACAATACTGCTCCTGTAATTACCGTGAGTGTTATGTATGATGTTGGTGGTAAGGACTTAGGAGGAAAACCTGAAGCACCTCGAACTGGCTTCGCCCACTTCTTTGAACACCTGCTTTTTGAAGGTACCAAAAATATTGGCAAAGGAGAATATTCAAAAATCATCTCTGCCAATGGCGGAAACAACAATGCAAACACCTCATTGGACAGAACTTACTATTACGAAGTTTTCCCATCAAATAACCTAGAATTAGCACTTTGGCTGGAATCTGAGCGTATGTTACACCCAGTGATTGACCAAGTTGGTGTTGATACCCAAAATGAAGTTGTAAAGGAAGAAAAGCGTTTGCGCTATGACAATTCACCTTACGGACAGTTTTTATTCGCTGTGAGCGAAAACCTATTCAAGGTTCACCCATACAAGAATAAGAATATTGGTGAAATGGAAGACTTGGATGCTTCAACTTTAGAGGAATTCCAAAACTACTTCAAGAAATGGTATGGCCCAAATAACGCTGTTTTAGTTGTTGCTGGTGATATCGACAGTAACGATGCCAAGGCGTTGGTTAAAACATATTTCAAGGACATTCCAAGAGGGATGGATCCTGTTCGAAATTTCCCTAAAGAAGAACCAATTACAGAAACCATCGATGCTAAATTCTATGACCCAAACATTCAAATTCCTGCAATAATTACAGCGTACAGAGTACCTGGGTTTAAAGAACGTGATGCCTATGTATTAAACATGGTTTCGGCATATTTAAGTGATGGTAAGTCGTCTAAATTATATAAGAAGTTGGTAGACGATAAAAAGATGGCTTTACAGGCTGGAGCTATTAATATTCCACAAATGGACTACAGTATTTATGCTGTCTACGGACTTCCTTTGGGAGAAACTTCGCTCGAGACATTGTTGGCTGAAATAGATGAGGAAATTGTGAAAATGCAAACAGAATTGATCTCGGAACGCGATTTTCAGAAACTACAAAACAAGTTTGAAAACCGATTCGTTAACTCCAACTCTAGTGTAGAGGGTATTGCCAATTCGTTGGCAAGATATTACATGCTCTATGATGATATTAATTTGATCAACAATGAAATTGATATCTACAGATCTATTACCAGACAAGACATTCAAGATGTTGTGAAAAAATACTTGAATCCAAACCAACGTGTAGAGCTAGAATATTTACCTAAAGAAAAATCCAACAACTAAAAAAAATGAAAATGAAATTCAATATATCATTAGTGGTCGTATTGTTTTTGATGTCGATTGGTGTCAATGCGCAATTAGACCGTTCAAAACAACCGCAACCAGGACCTGCTCCAAAAATTTCCATCGATGAACCTAGTGAGTTTACGCTAGACAACGGACTTAAGGTTCTTGTGGTTGAAAACAACAAATTACCAAGAGTATCTTACTCGTTGACTATCGACAATAAACCAATTAGTGAAGGCAAAAAAGCTGGTATGAAAAGTATCCTTTCAGGAATGTTAGGAAACGGTACCAAAAGTATTCCTAAAGATGATTTTAATGAAGAAGTCGACTTTTTAGGTGCCAATATCAACTTTGGTTACAAGAGTGCTTTTGCAAGTTCACTCTCCAAGTATTCTGACAGAATTATTGAACTTATGGCAGATGCGTCTATCAACCCTTTACTTACTGAAGAAGAATTCAATAAGCAAAAAGATCAACTTATTGAAGGGTTGAAAGTCAATGAAAAAAGCGTTGCGACCATTGCTGGAAGAGTTGGCTCTGCACTTTCCTATGGAAAAAACCATCCTTCAGGTGAATTTACAACTGAAGCAACTGTAAACAACATCTCTTTTGGAGATATTGTGAACTTCTACGAATCACAATTCAATCCAGACAACGCCTATTTAGTGGTTGTTGGCGATATTGATTTTGACACTGTGAAGAAACAAGTCAAAGCACATTTTGGGTCATGGAAAAAATCTATGGAGATAAGCACAGCAGTACCAAAAGTAAGTGCAAATGCACAGTACAAGCAAATTAACTTTGTCGATATGCCTAATGCTGTACAATCTGATGTGCGTGTGACTAACAACGTCGATTTAAAAATGAAAGACGAGAATTATCATGCCGCACTTATTACCAACTACATTTTAGGTGGCGGAAGCAGCGGATACTTATACCAAAACATTCGTGAAGATAAAGGTTATACCTATGGTGCTTATTCTGGTATTGGTGCAAGCCGTTATGGTGCTTCACGTTTTAGTGCAACTGCTCAAGTTAGAAATGAAGTTACAGATAGCTCTGTTGTAGAGATGCTGAAAGAGATTGAACGTATTAAAACTGAACCTGTAGATGCTGAAGCACTAAAATTGGCTAAAGCGAAGTATGTTGGTAACTTTGTTATGGGTCTTGAACAACCGCAAACCGTTGCAAGCTATGCCTTAAACATCAAATTGAATGATCTTCCTAAAGATTTTTACACAACTTACTTACAGAAAATCAATGCTGTAACTGCTAATGATGTCAAACGTGTCGCCAACGAATACATGAAGACCGACAATGCTCGAATTGTTGTCGTTGGAAAAGGTAGTGAAGTCCTTGAAAATCTTGAAAAAACAGGAATTCCAATCTTATACTACGACACTTATGCTAATCCTACTGAAAAACCAAACTATGATGTTGAGATGCCTGAAGGTATTGATGCGAATACGGTTTTAGCGAATTATATCAAAGCGATTGGTGGTGAAGAAAAAGTAGGTAAGATTACCTCTGTACTTATGAAATATGAAGCTCAGGCAATGGGAGCAACAATTTTAGTTGAAGAAAAACGAACTGCTAATAAGTTTGCCCAAGTTACTTCAATGAATGGATCGCCAATGATGTCTGTTGTTGCAAAGGATTCTGAAATGTATATGAAACAAGGTGGACAAAAAATCCCTATGCCACAAGCAATGCTAGATGACTTAAAACCATCAATGGGTGTTTTTCCAGAAATAGGCTTCATGGCTTCTGGCAAAGCAAAGCTCACAGGAATCGAAAAAGTTAACGGTGAAGATGCCTACAAAGTTGAAATTCCTGGTAGTACAGTTTCTGTTACGTCATATTACAATGTAGAAAGTGGTTTGAAGGTTAAGGAAGTGTCGTTGATTAATTTCCAAGGACAGACACAAAACCAAGAAGCTGAATTTTCTAACTATAAAGAGGTAGAAGGCATCAAGTTCCCACATACAAAAATGGGAAGTATGGGTCCACAAAAAGTAGAATCTACATTAAAGGAAGTTATCTTGAATACAGGTGTTTCTGACGCTGATTTTCAGGATTAATCCCTAAAACTTTAAATATCAAAAAAAACCGGGACCATGATGGTCTCGGTTTTTTGCTTTTTACACACCTCAAAATTGGTACTTGAGAATTTAAGTCTTCCTGCGATGGGCCAAATACACGCCAAATAAGATAATGGCACTTGCAAGTGTTTGGATAAACCCGAAAGACTCACCATCCAATAAACCCCAAACCAAAGCGACTACAGGCATCAAATAAGTGACCGATGACGCAAACACTGGTGTTGAGATTTGTATCAAATTATTGAATAATACCTTGGCTAAAGCTGTACCAAAAAATGACAAAATAGTGACATAAATGACGGACATTCTAAAATTGGAGTCCTCAAAAGTAGAATCAGTAAAGAAATCTGTGTACCATAAAATGATTATCGAAGGCAACATTATAGCCACATAGTTACCTGTTGCAATAGCTAAGGGTTTAACATTTTGAAGGTGTTTTTTAATAATATTCGCATTAAAGGCATACATCACAGTCGCAATCAAAACATAACCAGCATAGAGATAGTTTTGTTGAGGATTAAGTTCTGCACCTTTCAAAATCAACATACTTGTTCCTATAAAACCAATAATAACTCCAAAAACCTGACGTCTTGTAGAGGCAATCTTAAATACCGCAAAACCAAATAGTACAGTGTTGAGTGGTACTAATGAGTTTAAGATCGACGCAATGGCACTGTCTATTTCCGTTTCAGCTATGGCAAACAGAAATGCAGGAAAGAAGGAACCTAAAAATCCAGACAAGACAACCCATTTCCACTCGCGTTTACCAATTGATTTGATGCTTCTCAACCCAACAGTAAACAAAAACAATCCTGTGATAACAGTTCGTAAAGCTCCAAGTTGATAAGGTGTCAATCCCAAAAGGGATTTCTTGATCAAAATAAAGGAACTTCCCCAAATTAATGACAACACTAAAAGTAATAGCCATTTTTTAGTTGTGCTTTGCATACCTATCTTAACTAATTCACAAATTTGTTAAATTTCACGCAAGGAACATCAATATTTGCTAAGTTTGTTCAAATAACCATTTATTATAACTATGAAGACATTAAGAAATATAGTAGCTGTTGCCCTAGTTACAGTATCTATAATCGCTTGTAAAAGTGACAAAGAGCCAGAAGTAAAAACAATAGAAACAACATCAGAAATCAATACTAATGCTGCAAAAAAGTTAGATCCAAATGCAACCTATGCCAAGGCCGAATTTGGTATTGAAGGTATGACTTGCGCCATGGGTTGTGCGAAGACCATAGAAAAGAAAATCGCAAAGATGGATGGTGTGAAATCTGCCAAAGTTGATTTCGAAAAAGAATTGGCCATGGTTGAGTATGATGACGCTATGGTAACACCAAAAACCCTAGAGGAGGCTGTTGCTAAAGCTGGTGACACATACAAGGTAAAGGACATGAAAACAGTAGAGTCCTTTTCTACTGAGAAAAAGGAATGCACTGATAAAAACAAAAAGGATTGTTGTGCAAACAAAACCGAAGCTGAAAAAGCGGCTTGCAAAAAACTTTGCAGCGAAAAGAAAGCTTAACTTAACGTATTAAAAAACGAAGCCATTCTGATAGAATGGCTTTTTTTATCTCAAAGGAAATCCCTTTGCAGCCCACCATGGATGAATTTCTATCGCCAAACGTCCTGCTTTGACCATTGGATCTGCATTGGCTAAACTATCTGCCATTTCCATAGTTGGCACATTGTAAATAGTAATCCCTCTAATATCTCCATCATCACCAAACGGTCCCGAAATATCAGCATAGCCCAATTCGTACATTTTGCCTAAATGCGCTAAATGCAATGCTTGCAAACTGTCTGCTTCTTCCTTCCACTGCGAACGTGAAGCGCCACGCTTTAAAAAAGCAATAAAATATTGCTGCATAATAATCGTGTCATTGGTTTTTTCATCAACATAATCAAAAATTTTAAAACCGCTTTGTTCTAGTTTTTTCTTGATTTCTGAAATCGATGTTTCAGTAGGTGCTTTAGAATTATTTACTTCAGGAACTAAAGGCTTGCTTTGCTCTTTACAGCCCAAAAGGAACATAAAGCACGTGATTGCGAGTAATTGTTTCATTTCATCCAAGTTTTAAATGGTTTTATTGCAATATGCGAATTGTAATAGCGTAAATCTCCTGTCACTTCCTTACCAAGCCATGTTGGCTTTTCAAAAACCTCATCCTCTTGCTCAAGTTCGACTTCAGCAATGATTAAACCAGCATTGTCCTGTTCAAACACATCCACTTCAAAAACATGTAAGCCTACTTTAACTTCATATCGAACCTTATCGATGACACCTTTGTCACATAACTGCAATAAGGCTTTAGCCTCTAAATGAGATATTTCGGTTTCCCATTCAAAACGGGAACGTCCATTATCAGAAGACTTTCCCTTAACAGTTAAATACCCTTGGCCTCCTTTCAAACGTACTCTTACCGTTCGTTCGGGATCTGTATTCAAAAACCCTTGAATGATCTTGGTCTCTCTGTAAGCTTCAGACTTAAAGGCTTGAGACGTCACTAAAAATTTACGTTCTATTTCTGTCATTAAAAAAGACATTTAATGTATAAATTTACGTGATGTCAAGCGAATTACCAATACGAAAGATTATACATATAGACATGGATGCTTTTTATGCCTCTGTAGCACAGATGGATAATCCAGAACTAAAAGGTAAGCCTATTGCAGTTGGAGGTGGAGGCTCACGAGGTGTTATTAGTGCTGCAAGTTATGAAGCTCGACAATTTGGAGTTAAAAGTGCCATGTCTGGAAGTTTAGCAAGAAAACTATGCCCTGAACTTATTTTCGTGCGAACCGATTTTGAGCGCTATACTGAAATCTCAAAGAAAGTCCGTCGTATTTTTTTTGATTACACCGACTTGGTGGAACCTTTGTCCCTTGACGAAGCCTATTTGGATGTTACCGAAAACAAAAAAGGGAATCCGAGTGCTTCCTTAATTGCACAGGAAATTCGGCAGCGCATTTTCAATGAGGTTGGATTGACAGCTTCTGCAGGAATCTCAATTAATAAATTCATAGCGAAAGTCGCTAGCGACTATAATAAGCCAAATGGTCAAAAAACGGTGAATCCAGAGGAGGTGCTTCGATTTTTAGAAGATATGGATATCAGGAAGTTTTACGGCATCGGTAAAGTCACCGCAGAAAAAATGTACCAAAAGGGGATTTTTACTGGTAAAGATTTAAAGCGTAAATCCTTAGACTATTTAGATGAGCATTTTGGAAAATCTGGACGCTCTTACTATCATATCGTTCGTGGTATTCATAACAGTGAAGTAAAGCCAAACCGTATTCGAAAATCGCTCGCTGCCGAACGCACATTTAGTGAAAATTTATCTTCGGAAGTGTTTATGCTAGAAAAATTAGAGCATATTGCTGAAGAAGTCGCCAAGCGTCTAAGTAAAAGCAAAATCGCTGGTAAAACTATCACATTGAAGATAAAATACAGTGATTTTACCATGCAAACGCGCAGCAGAACCTTAGCATATTACATAAGTGATAAAAGCCTGATACTTGAGACTGCCAAAACCTTATTGTATCAAGAAAAGATGAGCAATTCGGTTCGACTTTTAGGGATTTCCTTATCAAATCTCAATACAGAACATTCGAAAAAAAGCACACTTAAAATTAAGGAACAGCCTATTAGTGTTCAACTTAAGTTTGATTTTTAAATGCTAAATGACTGTTAATGGTTTTTTATGTAAACCGATAGTTCATATCTTAAAGTTCTAAAACCAACCTTATGAAAACGATTTATCTTTTAGTTTTTACCGTTTTGCTATTGCATTGTGCTGAGCAAAAAAAAGAAACCGCGCCAATTAAGGTTTCGACTTCCTCAAATATCAAATTTAAGGAAGGAAAGGTTAAACCGTTTTTACCAGAACTGTTTTCACAGTTTATTAATGTGCGTGATTTTACTATGTCAGCCAATGAAAAAGAAGCTTACTTTACACTCTTAAGTCCAGCAAGGGAATTATCGGTGATTATAAAAATCCAAAAGGAAGGCAAGGTGTGGAATACTCCTGAAATTGCTAGTTTTTCTGGGCAATATACCGATTTAGAACCCTTCCTTTCTCCTGACGGAATGAGGCTTTACTTTGCGTCGAATAGACCTATATCAAAAGACAGTACCAAGACCAAGGATTTTGATATTTGGTATGTTGAACGCAGTCAAATAGATGCTGAATGGTCAGAACCCATCAATATTGGAGCTCCTGTAAACTCTGAACTTGACGAGTTTTACCCTTCGGTTGCACAATCGAACAACCTCTATTTTACCTTGATTAAAAAAGAACTCCAATCTGAAGATGATATTTTTATGAGTGAATGGAAAAATGGGACCTATACTGAACCTGTTCGCTTAGGCGAAGTCATCAATACCAAACATGCTGAGTACAACGCTTATGTTGCTCCTGATGAATCTTACCTTTTATTTGGCGGTTGGAGACGTCCAGATGGTCTAGGAAGTGGTGATCTTTTTATGAGCAAAAGGGTTAATGGAGCATGGCAACCTGCTACCAATCTTGGAGAGGATATCAATGGAGAAGGTATGGAATATTGCCCGTTTGTAATCAATGGCACTTTATACTTTACAAGTCGGCGAAGTCATATAGAACAGAAAGAAATGGGCTACTCTAATTACGATGAACTATTATCTGAAGTTAATCGATATGACAATGGTGCCAGTCGCATCTACCATATTGATTTTAAAGATCTTATTCGCGTTAGTGATTGAACGGCATGTTTGAGCTCTCCTCGTTTGCCCTTGGAGCTATAGAGGAAGCGAGTAGTGAAAGCACAGTGCTACGCAGCCTTTGCGAAGTAGCAAACGCCCTAACAATTAACATAATCTGAATCGCAGAGAACGATTAAAAACTACAGCTCGTAATTTCGGTGACGCGTAAGGTATTCACCATTCCCTTTTCCTGAATTGGCATTGCAGCTAAGCTAATAAGCATATCGCCAACATTTAAATACCCTTTTTTACATGCAATGGCATTTACATCCTCGATGGTTTCATCGGTCGACACAAATTTGTCGTAATAAAAGGCCTCAACGCCCCAAAGCAGACTTAATTGCGTCAAAATCCGTTTATTGGAAGTAAAGACTAAAATATGTGCACTTGGTCGCCAGGCAGAAATCTGGAAGGCGGTATATCCAGAATTGGTTAATGTAGAAATGGCTCTAGCGTTAATTTCGTTAGCCATATTTGCGGCATGGTAACATATGGCCTTTGTGATATAGCGTTTGGTTCTAATATGAGGTGGTGATTGTGGAACCTGAATTAAATTGGAATCTTCGACACTTCGGACAATACTTGCCATTTTTTCAATGACTTGAATAGGGTAATTCCCTACAGATGTCTCACCTGAAAGCATCACAGCATCGGCTCCATCCATAACAGAATTGGCAACATCATTAACTTCGGCTCGTGTTGGTGTTAAGCTAGAAATCATCGTTTCCATCATTTGTGTGGCAATGATTACAGGAATTCTGGCTCGTTTGGCTCTCAATACGAGTTGCTTTTGAATTAAAGGAACTTCTTGAGCTGGGATTTCAACACCTAAATCGCCACGAGCAACCATCAAACCATCACAATATGCCACAATCTTATCGATATTTTCAACCGCTTCTGGTTTTTCTATTTTGGCGATGATAGGTATTTTGTGATCACTGTGTGCCTTGATTAAATCCTCGAGTTGCATTAAATCTTCAGCATGACGCACAAAAGACAAGGCAATCCAATCGACTTTTAAACCTATGGCAAAAATAGCATCTTCAATATCCTTTTCGGTCAAGGCTGGCTGTGAAATATTGGTGTTAGGAAGATTAACTCCTTTATTGGAACGTAGTGGACCTCCTTGGATAACACGTGCCTTAACTTCAGATTTTTTATCGGTTGAAACAACTTCAAAAATCAACTTTCCATCATCCAATAAAATACGTTCGCCTGCTTTGGCATCTTGAGGAAAGCTATCATAGGTCATGTAAACACGGTCTTTAGTTCCCATGAAGCGTTCGCCTGTAGCAAAGATAATTTCGTCACCTTCATTGACCACGACATCGCCTTTCATTTTCCCAACACGCAATTTTGGGCCTTGAAGATCTGCCAGTACTGCAGCATTAAAATCGTATTCTTCATTCAGCTCACGAATTGTTTTAACACGTGCTTTAACATCATCATAATCGGCATGTGAGAAATTTATCCTAAATACATTTACACCAGCTTCAAGCATACCTTTAAGTACTTCCTTTGTACTTGTGGCTGGCCCTAAAGTGGCTACTATTTTTGTTTTCTTGGTTCTTAGCATTAATCAAAAATTAAGTTGTCCTTTGATTTAATTTGGTCAATATCTACACTGTAGCTTGTAATAACTTGAGGTATGGCTTGTATCTTGTTCAGTGTTAATTTTTCATTAAAATAACGATGTTCGTTAGATACTTTAATCAAGTAGTCAACGGTTTTCAGCTCTGGCACAAGGTTATGCGTTCTCAATACAGTCGTTGGATCATTAAACAATGATCCAGAACTCTGAAGTGCTGCCTCTTCTTTTTTGCAGATGTTGGACACGAGATTCCAAACTGTATCCAAACGTTCATTTTCCCATTCATAAATCGAGTAAGAAGCCGCAAAATAATTGTAATCCAAATCTTTTGGCCTGCGTTCTAAACGAAGTCCTAAGTGTTTGTTGAGAAGATAGGCCAACCTATAATCCTCTAACCTACAATGTATGGCCAAAAGTGAAAAGGAGGCATCATAAAAGTCGTCAACCTGTAACTTGTGCATTGCCATAATGAATCAACTACAAGTGGTAAATATAAGAATATAAACGCTAGGAAAATGTGAAGTTTTGGTTAATTTGATCAAGTATAGCAACGAAAACGATGTAGTTCACCTCAATGAAATTAAGGTTGTTTTACTCCTCTGTATTTCGAATTGGAATGTTTTTGAAAATACTTGGTTTTAGAAAGCCTTACTGATTTCCTTTTGAAATGCAAAAAAGGCTCGCTTGGACGCTTTTTCCTCTGCTTTTTTCTTAGAAGTTGCTCGTGCTTTGGAAACCACTTTATCATCAATAGATAATTTTACTGAAAAATGCTTAAAGTCATCATTACCTGTATCCTCATACACGTTATAATCAAAAGTTTTCTTTTCCTTTTGACACCATTCAATGAGTAAACTCTTATAACTTATGACACGTCCTTCAAGGGTTTCAATATCGACATGCGGTTTAATGACACGCTTAAAAATAAAGTGTTCGCAATACTTGTAACCTTTGTCGAGATAAATGGCACCAACCAAGGCTTCAAACAAATTTCCGTGGATATTATTACCGAAATTGGATTTCGGAATTTTGCTTTCGACCAAGTCAATGAGATTCAGTTCTCGACCTAACTCATTGAGGTGCTCCCTACTCACAACCTTAGAACGCATTTTAGTAAGATAGCCTTCATCACCATGAGGCACCTTTTCAAATAGATAAGCCGCAATTACTGCGCTCAACATGGCATCACCCACAAATTCTAAACGCTCATAGTTTACAGCGTTTCCTTTTTTGTCCTTGATATTCATGGAGCGGTGCGTAAAAGCCTTTATATACAAGGCTTTATTTTTGACCTTGTAGCCTAGTATTTTGTTCAGCTCCAAAAAAAAATTCCCGTCATCTTCTGAACGGGAATTTTTCAATATGTTACGAATGAAGCTCATTCGGGATTTAGTCTATTTTTTTGAATAATACACAGGCGTTGTGACCGCCAAATCCAAAGGTATTACTCATAGCAACCTTAACGTCTCTTTGCTGTGCTTTGTTTAATGTCAAATTGAGTTTAGGATCAATCGTATCATCTACAACCTCGTGGTTTATTGTTGGAGGCACGATACCATGTTCTATTGCTAAAATTGAAGCAATAGATTCAATAGCTCCTGCTGCTCCCAATAAATGTCCAGTCATGGACTTTGTTGAGTTGATATTGATGTTCTTGGCATGATCTCCAAATACTTCAGAAATCGCTTTCAGCTCCGCAACATCACCCAAAGGAGTGGAAGTTCCGTGCGTATTGATATGATCGACTTCTTCAGGAGCCATACCTGCATTTTCCAAACAATTTTTCATAACTGCCATTACACCGACACCTTCTGGATGAGGTGCTGTCATATGATGTGCATCGGAAGACAATCCGCCTCCGACGACTTCAGCATATATTTTAGCTCCTCTGGCTTTGGCATGCTCATAATCTTCTAAAATAATCGCTCCAGCACCTTCACCTAGCACGAAACCATCTCTGGTTGCATCAAAAGGTCTTGAGGCTGTTTCTGGGCTTTCATTTCTGGTTGATAAGGCATGCATGGCATTAAAACCACCCATTCCAGCAATGGTAACTGCGGCTTCACTACCACCTGTTACAATGATATCACAATGTCCTAAACGAATATAATTTAAGGCATCAATCATTGCATTGGCAGAAGAAGCACAGGCTGAAACCGTTGTGTAATTAGGACCCATAAATCCATTTTTGATGGAAATGTTTCCTGGTGCAATATCTGCAATCATTTTTGGGATAAAGAATGGGTTAAACCTTGGTGTTCCATCTCCTGAGGCAAAATTCAACACCTCATCTTGAAAGGTCTCCAGGCCTCCTATTCCTGCTCCCCAAATAACACCTACTCGCAACTTATTGATTTTATCCAAGTCTAACTTAGCGTCTGCTATTGCCTCATCGGATGCGACCATAGCATATTGTGTAAACTTATCCATTTTGCGAGCCTCTTTTCGATCAAGAAAATCGGTAGCGTTAAAGTTTTTAACTTCACATGCGAATTTTGTTTTGAACTTTTCAGTATCAAAATACGTTATTGGAGCAGCACCACTTTTTCCACTTATAAGTGCATCCCAATATTCATCTTTGGTATTGCCTATAGGTGTGAGAGCGCCTAAACCAGTAACTACAACTCGCCTTAGTTCCATGAAGTTTATTGAATTATTTTGCTTCTTCTATATAAGAGATCGCTTGACCAACTGTTGCAATATTTTCAGCTTGATCATCTGGGATTTGAATATCGAATTCTTTTTCAAATTCCATGATTAATTCGACAGTATCCAATGAATCTGCTCCTAAGTCGTTGGTGAAGCTCGCTTCTGTTACAACTTCATTTTCATCAACTCCCAATTTGTCTACGATGATCGCTTTTACTCTTGATGCAATGTCTGACATAATTTTAATTTTTAAGTTTTAATTAGGCTGCAAAAATAAAAAACTTTATTTTAAAACACACTTTTAGGCTAAAAATGTGACTGTAATTTACTAAAATTACTGAGAAGATTTTAGCTTTTGCAAACTAATTGTAAATTATTATTCTTTTTTTTGTTTTCGAATAATCTAAGTCTATTTTGTCTGTAAATGAAACGTATTGTAATCTTTGCGTCCGGAAGTGGATCTAATGCTGAAAATTTAATTAAGTTTTTTCACAACAGAGAAAATGTTTCTGTTATTCAGGTACTCACTAACAATCCTCATGCCAAAGTTTTAGAACGCGCTAAAAAACTGAAGGTTAGTGCGTTATCGTTTAACCGTATGGCATTTACCACAACGGATGACGTGCTCAACTTATTGAAAGCATCACACCCAGATTTAATCATTTTAGCCGGATTTTTATGGAAGTTCCCAAAAAAAATAATTGACGAATTTCCAAAAAAAATCATCAACATCCATCCTGCATTACTGCCTAAATATGGAGGAAAGGGCATGTATGGCATTCATGTTCACAACGCTGTGGTTGCCCATAAAGACACTGAAACAGGCATCACAATCCATTATGTAAATGAAAATTATGATGAAGGCGCCATTATATTTCAAGCCAAATGTTCGGTAAGCCCTTCAGATTCAGCAGAAGATGTAGCCGCTAAAATTCATGAACTGGAAATGGACCATTTCCCAAAGGTTGTTGATCACCTGCTCATAAACCAAATAAGCTCTAGCTAAAATTGGGTTTTATTTCTGAAATGCCTCAAAAATATTCCTTAAGTCTTTCTTATAAGGTAGATGGTCTGCTCTTCCCTTTTTAAAGATGTCGTTACTGTTGCCCTGACCTTTACGCAGTTGTTTCTGCTCCTGATATGGCAGTTCGATGATTTCCATACAGTGTTCAGAACAACAATTATTCATTTTTTGCTTACAACTATCACATTGGATAAACAATAAATGGCAGGCTTCGTTAGCACAATTGGTGTGCATGTCTGCAGGTTCGCCACATTGATGGCAGTTTGCAATGATATCCTCACTTATACGCTCAGAGCGTCTCTGGTCAAAGACAAAGTTTTTGCCCATAAACTTATTCTCTAAGTTATTCGCTTCAACCTGTCTAACATAATTGATGATACCACCTTCCAACTGAAACACTTTTTTAAAACCTTTGTGTTTGTAGTATGCACTGGCTTTCTCACATCGAATTCCTCCAGTGCAGTACATGACCAAATTTTTATCTTCCTTGTGCTCTTTGAGGTCCTCTTCAATTAAATCCAATGATTCCCTAAATGTGTCTACATCTGGAGTAATCGCGTTCTTGAAATGCCCAATTTCACTTTCATAGTGATTACGCATGTCGACCAATACAGTGTTTGGGTCTTCAATAAGCGCATTAAAACGTTCGGCATTGACGTGAACACCTTTATTTGTGACATCGAAAGTGTCATCGTTTAAGCCATCTGCCACTATTTTATCGCGCACTTTAACCTTTAACTTCAGGAAAGCGAGGTTGTCATGTTCAATTGCGATATTCAATCGTACGTTTTCTAGGAACGAGATGGTATCCAAATGGTCTTTAAAGGCTTCAAAATTTTCGGCAGGAACCGAAAGTTGAGCGTTAATGCCTTCTGTGGCAACATAGATTCGACCTAGAACATCTAAGGTGTTCCAAGCTAAAAACAGATGGTTTCTAAAGATTTCTGTGTTGCCTATTTTGGCATATTTGTAGAAAGAGATAGTCAAGCGTTCCTTTCCTGCTTGATTGATAAGTTCTGCCCTTTCCTTTGCACTTAAGTTATTGTACAGTTGCATGCTATACTAATTTTAAGGTTAGAAAATGAAGTGCAAATATAAGTAAAGTAATTGGGATGAAAGATGAAGGATGGGTTAATGATAAAATTATAGTTTTAAATATTGGGCGTTCAATTGCTATCACTAAAAAAGCCCTTTATTCATAATGAATAAAGGGCTTTTTTTGGACTAACTCGTTATTACTATTTTTTAATTACTTGGATTAAAAAAAATAACGCGTTAGCCTCCATCGGCTTTACAGCCACTATTCGTATGAACAGCCACCGAAATGCCAATTGTTCTGTTATAAATAATTTTACTAAAAAATCGCATTCTTTAACAAGAATTACATGTTTTGGATATACTCTTCTGAGCTTCGTTTTCATAGCAAGATTTCCCAACCTCAATTGGTAGATGCAAAAAGTTCAAAAAGGTTGCGTCAATAGCCCGAAAAAATTAAAACTTGTTGTATTTTAGCTAACATTTCTAAATTAAATTTCAAATACATGAGCAGTGAAAAAGACGCTAAATTAAAAGCACTTAAATTAACTTTAGATAAATTAGATAAAGCCTACGGAAAAGGAACCGTTATGAAAATGAGTGATCAGGCTGTAGTTGATGTAGACTCTATTTCATCAGGATCGTTAGGTCTGGATATTGCCTTGGGTGTAGGTGGTTATCCAAGAGGACGAATTGTTGAGATTTATGGTCCTGAATCTTCAGGTAAAACCACACTAACACTACACGCTATTGCCGAGGCTCAAAAATCTGGTGGTATTGCCGCGTTTATAGATGCAGAGCATGCCTTTGACCGTTTTTATGCTGAAAGTTTAGGTGTAGACATCGATAATCTCATCATTTCACAGCCAGACAATGGTGAACAAGCCTTGGAAATTGCCGATAACCTTATTCGCTCTGGAGCCATAGATATTGTTGTTATTGATTCGGTAGCCGCATTGACCCCTAAAAGTGAAATTGAAGGTGAAATGGGAGATTCAAAAATGGGACTGCATGCTCGGTTGATGTCGCAAGCACTTCGAAAACTTACAGGTTCAATCAGTAAAACCAATTGTACTGTAATTTTTATTAATCAATTACGTGAAAAAATTGGAGTAATGTTTGGAAACCCTGAAACCACAACAGGAGGAAATGCGCTCAAATTCTATGCGTCAGTGAGACTTGATATTAGACGATCTACTCAAATTAAGGAAACCAATGGTAATGTTGCTGGAAACAAAACCAGAGTCAAAGTCGTAAAAAATAAAGTTGCACCTCCTTTCAAAATGTGCGAGTTTGATATCATGTATGGAGAGGGCATCTCAAAAGTTGGTGAGGTTTTGGATCTTGCCGTTGACCATGAAATCATCAAAAAAAGTGGGTCCTGGTTTAGTTATGGTGAAACTAAATTGGGTCAAGGTAGGGATGCAGTGAAAGCACTAATAAAAGACAATCCTGAATTAATGGATGAGCTCGAAGAAAAAGTAAGGGCAATTGTCAATGCTGATGACTAAAGCAATGTTACATCATTAAAAAATCCCTTTTTCAGGGATTTTTTTGTTTTATGACGCAACCTTTTGCTATGTTGTGTATCTATAGAATGAAATCAATTGTATTTGATTGTAAAATAATGTGTATGAAAAAGGTTTTTTTATTGTGTTTGTTGTTTTCAATCGTGTCTTGTAGTGTTGAAGATGATGGTCCAAATTTCCATTACGAAGCTGTGCCAATTGAAAGTGTGACAACACCAGATGAATTCAATCTTGGTTTGGACCATGATATAACCGTGAGTTACTATAGACCGTCTGGTTGTCATGTGTTCAACAACTTTCTATTTGAGTCCGATGGCAATGAAATAACGGTTGTTGTTGTTAACACTGTCTATGAAAACCAAGAATGTGAAAACTATGACCCACAGGAAGAAACAGTAGATGTTGGCTTTAGTTTTAGAGCGAATGTAACTACTGCAGACAGTTACATATTCAAATTCTGGCAAGGTGAAGATGAGATGGGAAATGATTTGTATTATGTTATTGAGGTTCCTGTATATAACGATTAATCCATTAATTAAACCGAAACCATGTGAGTTTAGACCAACTCATAAAACGATGTAATAAAAATGATGCTCAAGCACAAGGTCAACTGTATAAGTTATATGCAAATAAATTGTTTTCAATTTGCCTGAAGTATTCGCGCAATTATGCCGAAGCTGAAGATAATTTACAAGATGCGTTCATCACGATTTTTAAAAAGATCCATCAGTTTAAAAATCAAGGTTCCTTGGAAGGTTGGATGAAACGCATCACCATTAACACAGCACTGCAACGCTATAGAAGTGTTGGTGTTTTTGATATTATAAATGAAGAACAGATTGAAGATGTTAAGGTAGAAATCGATGATGATGCAATTCATATAGACTATTTGCTTTCAATCATTCAAGAACTACCTGACCGCTATCGATTGGTCTTTAATTTATATGCACTAGACGATTATTCGCATAAGGAAATTGCAGGCCTTTTGAACATTTCAATAGGTACTTCAAAATCTAACTTGGCTAGGGCACGAATGATTTTAAAAGAAAAAATTGAACATTACAAAGCGACTCCCAAATCGCAACAATTATAATGAGTGAAAAAAAGAACATAGACAAGCTTTTCAAGGAGCAATTCAAGGATTTTGAACAGGCTCCAAATGATGTCGTATGGCAACGTATAGAGGAAGAACTTCATAAAGATAAACGCAAGCGTCGCATCATACCAATATGGTGGAAATTTGCTGGTGCTGCAGCTGTTCTCGTAATGCTGTTTACGATTGTTAATGTTATCAATGGCAATTTTGAGGATGATCCCATCCAACAAAAGATTGTAGATACGGAAAACCAAAATGACGGTTCACTTAAAGTCGATGAAAGTCTCAATAAAAATAACGAAAACGAGCTTGTAAAACCTCAAGATAACAATCCTTCAGAAACCATTGACAACACGTCTATTGTTACCACTGAACAATCTAGTGAAACCAAAACAAATCAACTACTTAACAACCCTTCATTGGCTACCGGCAAAAATGAAACGAATAAAATAGCCTCATCCCAAGCAAACGAATCTGAACAACATCAAAACACCGCTACGATTGACAAACATAAATCACGCGTTAAAAATGCGCTTGCAAGTGCAAATACCAACACTTCAGTAAACCATAGAAATACCATCGATAAAAGTAATAGTGATAAGACTTCTGAAAATGCAAACGCCATAACCAATACTTTCAAAAATCGAGAGTCCGAAGCTAAAGCCAATACATCTCCTATCGCTAAAGAACAGTCAGAGATTGATAAACTTTTAAAAGATTTCAAGCAATCTAAGGAGACTCAGGTTACATCGTCTGGTTCGGTTGAAAAAGACAATACTAATATAGCAATAGACACTACTGCTTCTCAAAATCTTATCGAAGAAGAAAATGCTATTGAAAAGGCTATTGCAGATGCTAACAAGGAAGAGGATGACATAGAGGAACATAAAGATTTAAAAGTCAAGCGCTGGAGTGTGGCTCCAAACATTGCTCCTGTCTATTTTAACACACTTGGCGAAGGCTCATCGTTGGATGCCCAGTTTGTTGAGAATTCAAAGGAAGGTATTGTTAGTGTAAGTTACGGTCTAAAAGGAAGTTATGCACTGAGTAAAAAATTGAAAATTAGAGCTGGAGTCAACAAAGTTGACTTGGGCTATTCTACCAATAATGTACTGATTTTTGATGGCAGCAATCCTAATACAGGTGCACGTCAGATGCAGAATGTTGATATAAGCAATATGGAAACGAATAGCACATTTGTTAGTGCTAGTACATTGAGTTTTAGCAATGGTCCTGAAATCCTTAATGCAAGAGAACGAGGGTCTATTGAACAACAGTTAGGCTTTATTGAAGTCCCAATAGAACTCGAGTATAGTTTATTGGATAAGAAGTTTGGCGTCAACCTCATTGGTGGTTTCAGTTCCTTGTTTTTAAACACCAATGAAGTATACTCTGTTGAGAGTGATGGCAATCGAACACTTATGGGAGAAGCTACCAATATTAAAGACATGAGTTATAGTGCCAATTTTGGTATAGGTGTTAACTATAACATTTCCAAACAGTTATTATTCAATCTTGAACCAACGTTCAAGTATCAAATAAATACCTTCAGTAATACATCAGGCGATTTTCAGCCATTTTTTATTGGAGTTTATACAGGACTTAGTTTTAAGTTTTAGGTTTTTTAGTTGGTTAGATAGTTATTGCAAACCAAATGCAATGATGACGAAAAGCTGCTCTGTGCCAAGGGCAGCTTTTTTATAGGTCAAACGCTAACAACTGATTCAAAAGTAACCCATGAGCTTCAGCATTAATGCGCTTGGTATCAGTTATGGATAATCCTTCTGTTGCTATAAACCTGTGCACCTTTACACGCATCATTCCTGGTCCACCACTAAAAAAACTATAGGAAAATCGTTTCTTATTGTCAGCAAATGTAATGGGCACAATCGGTATCTGATGATTTATGGCCATTCTAAATGCACCATCCTTAAACTCATCAAGAACAATAGCTTCATCTTCTGGGACACCTCCTTCAGGAAATATACATATACTTAATCCTTGGTTTAATCGACGTTGCGCTCTTTTAAATACTGCCTGTCGGCTAGAAGGGTTACTTCTGTCGACCAAAATACTTGTTCGCTTATAAAAGAACCCAAACAGCGGAATCTTTGCCAGCTCTTTTTTTCCAACAAATACAAATGGGTTTTTCACAGCGACCAACATGAGCATAATATCTGTCATCGAAGTATGGTTAGCTATAAACATAAAACTTTTGCCAGGCTCAGGAATTTGTTCTCTCACAATCTTGGTTTTGAATCCCATACCTATAAGGATAAAACGCGCCCAAAAACGAGCCAATTTAAAGAAGTAAGGATACCAAGACTCCTTTAAGATAGACAATACCAAAATAGGGAGCAGCAATACAATTGGTAATGCCACCAACACATAAAACCAGATGCGATAAAACACCCAAAAAACGTACTTAAAAACCTTCATTGCAGCCAAAAGTACATAATTGTTTTGAGCTATTTGATTAAAAAAAATACCTTTGCTGACGATATTTGGTAAGCACGGAACTTTAAGTTTACCCAACAGTTGAAGTTTAATAATATAAGATGTCCGCTTTTGCGGAAAGTAACATGGCAAGAATACTTACAGGCATTCAAAGTACAGGAACACCACATTTAGGAAACATTCTAGGTGCAATTATACCTGCAATTGACATGGCAAATGATGATAAAAATGAGTCTTTTCTTTTTATTGCTAATTTGCATACCCTAACTCAGATAAAGGACGCCGATTTATTACGTCATAACACCTATTCGGTTGCAGCCACGTGGTTAGCGTTTGGTTTAGACATTAACAAAACTGTATTTTACAGACAAAGCGATATTCCGCAAGTGACAGAATTAGCCTGGTATTTAGATTGTTTTTTTCCGTATCAACGATTAAAATTAGCTCACGGTTTTAAAGACAAAGCTGATCGTTTAGATGATGTAAACTCTGGACTATTCATGTATCCTATGCTCATGGCTGCCGATATTTTATTATATGATGCTCATAGTATTCCGGTAGGAAAAGACCAATTACAACATATTGAAATGACGCGTGATGTGGCGACCCGTTTTCATACTAAAATGGGTAATACTTTTATTTTACCTGAAGGAAAAGTGCAAGAAAACACAAAACTTATTCCTGGAACAGATGGTGAAAAAATGAGTAAAAGCCGTAATAATTTCATCAATATCTTTCTTCCTGAGAAAAAACTACGCAAGCAAATCATGTCTATTGAAACCGATAGTACGCCTCTAGAAGACCCTAAAGATTGGAGCACTTGTAATTGCTTTGCTTTATATCAATTTCTTGCTACTGAGGAAGAGATAATGACCATGAAATCCAACTATGAAAAAGGCGGTTATGGCTATGGCCATGCCAAACAAGCGCTATTTGAGTTAATCCTGACTAAATTTGCGACACAACGCCAACGTTATGATCATTACATGGCCAATCTCAATGAAATTGATGAGGCCTTGTCCTATGGTGCCAACAAAGCAAAAATTGTCGCTAATGAGGTTTTAAAGCGTGTGAGAGCCAAGGTTGGCTATTAAGTCAAATTAACTCAAACTGTTTTCCAGGAAGAGGTCTTAAAATACCCTTTAGTTCCATGTTCAAAAGTATACTGGTGACTTTATATGTTGGCATGTCGCACTCCAATGCAATAACATCGAGTAGCTGCTTACCCTGAAGCTGCAAATAATCAAATATTTTTTGTTCTTCAGTGGTTAGGTTAACAAATAACTGTTTTTGAACTATTGGTGTGTCCTTGGTTTCCAATTCCCAGTTTAACATATAAGGTACATCCAACGGATTAGACAACACATGTGCTTGTTGGGTTTTAATAAGATTGTTGCAACCCAAACTTTGAGTATCTGTAACACGACCAGGAACGGCAAATACATCGCGATTGTAGGAGTTGGCTATATCTGCAGTAACAAGGCTTCCTCCCTTTTCAGCAGATTCGATAACAATGGTTGCCTCACTAATACCAGCAATGATGCGATTACGCTTTAAGAAGTTATTACGATCAAATACATCTGTACTCCAAAAATCGGTTAAGAATCCACCATGTTGTTCAATGTCTACCATATAGCGTTTGTGGGACTTCGGATAAATTTGATTCAACCCATGGGCTAAACATCCTACGGTTTGAAGTTTATGCCGTAAAGCACTTTTGTGAGCCGTTATATCTGTACCATAAGCAAACCCTGAAACGATTGTAGGGTTAAATGGACTAAGCTCTTCAACAAGTTTTTCACAGAAAGCGACACCGTGTTTCGTAATCTTTCGTGTTCCCACAATGCTTATGATACGTTGTTTGTTCAGGTTTATGTTTCCTACTTGAAACAACAGTATTGGGCCATCGATACAGTGTTTTAAACGTTCAGGGTAAAGATCATCCATAAAATATAGACAGGTGATACCATGATTTTTAATAAACCGAAACTCCTTTTCAGCATCCTTAATGTAATTCTTATCGAAGATGGCCTTAATCATCAAGGAGCCAATACCATCTATTTTCAGTAAATGCTCTCTTTTTTCGGTCATAACAGCTTCGGCAGAACCACAATGATTAATGAGTTTTTTTGCCGTTACATCGCCAATTTTTGGAATATGTTGTAATGCTAGAGTGAAAATCAGGTCCTGTTCGCTCATGTGTCGTTTATTTTCTACATGCAAGAAACGAAATAACTCTGTTAATAAATAGTGAACCGTAAATTAAATTCATTTTCAAAAATTTCTAACTTTGTTTTTATGCAACTAGAGACTTACATCAGCGATTTATTATATCGATATAATTGCGTGATAGTGCCTGAGTTTGGTGCTTTTTTAACGCAACGCATTTCAGCAAAAGTACACGACACTACCCACGCTTTTTATCCACCAAAAAAAGTATTGTCATTTAATGAACAGCTCCAAACCAATGATGGTTTATTGGCAAATTATATTGCCGAAGTTGAGAAAGTTCCTTATCAAATTGCCAATGATAAAATTGCTAAACAAGTAAAATCGATTAAATCTTACTTGGTTGAAGGGGAAACCATTGCTTTGCATAATATTGGTGATCTTATTCTAAACTCAGAAGGTAAGATCAATTTTGAGCCATCACACCAGGTAAATTATCTAACAGATGCCTTTGGATTGTCCCAATTTACCTCAACTCAAGTTTTAAGGGAAACGCATAAAGAGGTGGTTAATGATATCGAAGAAGCCATTCCACTGACCATCACACCTGAAGCTCGTTCAGTTAAGGATAATGCTGCGAAACGCAGACCTTATTTAAAGTATGCCGCAATAGCTTTGGTTGCATTGACTGTGGCTGGTTTCACTGGTTCAAAGTATTACACCAATCAAGTTGAAACTCACAACCAAATCGCTCAAGAAGAAGCAAATCTTCAATTAGATGCAAGAGTTCAGGAAGCAACCTTTGTCATTGAGAACCCATTACCTGCTGCAACCCTTACCGTTGAGAAACCAACAGGAAACTACCATATCGTTGCTGGTGCTTTCCGAGTGGAAGCGAATTCAGATAAAAAAGTAGAACAATTGCGTACTCAAGGTTATAAGGCACGTAAAATTGGAAAAAACCGCTATGGTCTTCACGAAGTTGTATACTCAAGTCATACCGATCGCCTAGAAGCCTTGAAAGTGCTTCGCAGCATCAAACGTTCGCATAACAGAGAGGCTTGGCTATTGGTCAAAGCTTTGGACTAACCTGTGCTGATAAAAGCATCGTTCTGTTGACCAAAGAGTGTATCTCTTTGGCTACTTTTTCTGCTGAATAAAACTAAATTCCCCTTACCTTTGCACTTTAAAAATTCGAAACTCATGCTTTGGGCACTACTATCAAAGGCTGCCTAAAGGATAAGAATCTAATACATCTATTTCTATGGAGCCAAGAACAGCATTCCAATCAAAAACCGTTATGACCGATTTGGTATTGCCTAGTGAAACGAACCCAATCAACAATCTATTTGGAGGTGAATTACTAGCTCGTATGGATCGTGCTGCAAGTATATCTGCACGTCGTCACAGTCGACGTATAGTGGTCACGGCATCGGTTAACCATGTAGCCTTTAACAGAGCCATTCCCTTGGGAAGTGTGGTTACAGTGGAAGCTAAAGTATCTCGTGCCTTTACAAGCTCTATGGAAGTGTATTTGGATGTTTGGATTGAAGATCGCGAATCTGGTGAATGCATAAAAGCCAATGAAGCCATTTATACCTTTGTCGCTGTTGATGAAACTGGTCGACCTGTAAAAGTCCCTGAATTGGTTGCTGAAACCAAACTTGAAAAAGCACGCTATGAAGCAGCGCTGCGTCGTAAACAATTGAGTTTGGTACTTGCTGGTAAGATGAAGCCAAGTGAGGCTACAGAATTGAAGGCCTTGTTTGAAGACTAACATGCCCTTTCAAACTATTTAGTATAATGGTGTCATAACCTCAGTTGAATGTGCTTAACTAGCCACTCACAACAACCAAATTACATTTTAAATATCCATTTGGAGGGATCCACTGTGGATTGGTCTTCTTTATGAATACTAAAAAATAAGATCGATTGACCGTCGCTGTTGGTAAATACTTCACCTATTTTCTGCTTTATTACGATTTTATCACCTTTCTTCACGTAAACCTTCCCTAAGTTTTTATAAGCTGTTATGTAGTTACCATGTTGAATCAAAACCGTTGGATTAGAATATTTTTTACCCATGACAGCCATGACCTCTCCTTCAAAAACCGCTCTAACACCAGCATTGCGTTCAGTTGCTATACGAACACCATTACTGTTGATTTTCACGGTTGGATCAATAGGCGATTTCACTGTGCCGTAACGCACTTTTACCACACCCTTTTCAACTGGCCAAGGCAACTTGCCTTTATTGGACACAAAATTCTTTGCGATGATTTTATCTTCGGGTGTGAGGGCAAAACCTTTGGATGTGGATGATTTTCCCGCTTTTTTGTTAGATGCAGCAATTGCTTCACGAATCAACTTATTGATCTCTCGGTCTATGGCATTGATTTCCTCTTGTTTTTTCTTGATTCTAGAAGAATAAGAGGTCATGTTCTTTCTGATGGAAGTCATCAGTCTTTCCTGCTCTTTCAATTCGCCTTCAAGCGCTTTCTTGACAACCCTATTCTCAGCAACAAGCTTGTCCTTATCTTCTTTTTGACGAACAAGATCGGTATTTAAATCCTGTAGCTTTTTTGTTTTAACCTTAATCAAATCACCCTGCTCCTTCTGATAATTCGCATATTGCTTAATGTATTGTAATCGTTTATAAGCTTGTTTGAAATCATCAGATGACAACAAAAACATCACTCTACTCTGTTCAGATTTACTTTTATAGGATTTAACGACCATTTCAGAATATTGCTTTTTTAGAGTCTCCAATTGGTCTCTCAAACTGGATATTTCATTCTGGTTGGCATTAATTTCCCGAGTCAACAAGTTGGCTTGATCATTTGTAACCTTGATCAAATTACGTCTCACATTAATTTTGTAATTGAGATCTTCCACCAAGGAAATCACGGATTTTTCTTCTTTTTTATTTGAAAACAAAAGTGCATTAAGTTCGTTGAGTTCCTTTTGAAATCTTTGACGTTTGGCTTCAAGTGCTTTCTGTTTAGCGCTTTGTGCTTCAGCTGAAAACCCAAAGCATAATAAAATGAATGCTATTATGTAAATCGACTTACTCTGCATTTTCAATGACTATTTCTTCAAAGCCTGAAGGAATTCGAAACGGAAAGCGGACCTCTTCATTGACCGTAACTGATTTATATTCCATCACAACATTGAGTTCTTCACTATCCTCAACAGCAATGATCTTGACATTTTGTGGAAGGATATCCTTTTTCACTTCTTGATAGCCTAAATAATCCAATTGCAAAAACCGCAACTTTGACGGTTGTAACAGTTGCTGGGAATCCATCTTAAAATGTGATGGGTTAAACAATAAGAACAACTCTAACAATGGGTCTTGCTGTTTTGGTTGAAGAATATAAGATGTGTCATTGGTTGAGATGATGTACTTATCATCCTTAAGGCTGAATAAGGGTTCTCCAATCAAAATGTTTTGCACCTTTTCATAATTCAAATCTATACCTAACACGTTACTCAACAACTCATAATCACCATCGAAGAATTGGTTATTAATCTTGTCGTAAAACTTGACACTTTCTGGTGTAATCATGGCTCTGGCCAAGCCCAGTGTTGCGCTAATCCAAATGGTTTTATCACGCTCCATCCGAAGATTGACGGTATATGAAGATTCTTTTAAATCTTGAATAATATCAATTTTTACCTTGGCTTGAAGGGTCTTGAACCTTGCATCCCTTCTACTGTTTTCCCTAATAAGTTGCTTGGCAGTCATGCTTTTGTCAACTTCTCCAGAACCAACTACACTTCGTGCTGATTTACATGATGCAACCATTGTTAGTACAAGGCATGCCAATACAATTTTAATAATCCTCATATATTATTGATCTTTCAACAAGGCAGCAGCCTTTTTAGCAAACGTTTCAGATTGGCTTATATTATCTAACTGCTTATAGGCTTCACTTAACTGAATATAGAAATCAGCTTCCATTTTAGGGTTTTCAATTACATAATCCAATCCCATTTCAAGACTTTCAATAGCTTTTGCCGACTCCGTAAGGTTGTTGTGAGCGACACCATTAATCAAATACAGAATGGGCTGTGCTGGAAACAACTCCAAGGCATCCGCACTATTTTTAGCAGCAAGGTCATTTTTATTGAGATCAACCTGAAGTAAAAGCACATCCCTTATAATCTTGAAATTATTAGGTTCTTGCTGCAGAGCCTCTTCATAATAGCTTAACGCCTTTTCCTTGTCATTATTTTGAAGGTAATAGGCTCCCAACTCCAACAAGGTCTTGACGCTTTTATCTTCGCTCACCAAAGTGGTAATTTCTACCAAGTCGGCTTCATGTTCGGGATGCTCACCAACAAATTTCACAAAATCATTGAGCACTTTTGTCTTGGCTTCAGGTTTAATTTCAGGGCTCATCAATACAATCTTCATTGACTTTACAGCATTTTCGGTATTGTTTTCATCTAGATAAAACTTATACAGTGCAAGGTGTACCAATTGCGATTCAGGATGGTGCTCCAATACGCTTTTGGCTGCATCAAAAGCTTCTTGGGTTTTTCCAGTTTCACTGTATCTATAGATTAGTCTTAAGTAGGCAGATTCATCATTGGGATTCTCCTTAACACGTTGCTCAAGGTTTTCTATGCGGTCCTCGTCATTACCTGTGATGTCATAAACTTGGTTTCTCAAAAAGTCCCTGTCTTCACTATAACCCAGTTGTTCATCCATTTCATCCAACAACTTCAACGCATCCTTATATTTTTTTAATTCGATATATAACGAAGCCAAATCTTGTTTGTAATCTGGGTGGAATTTCACCAATTGTTTTACCGTTTTTAATGCCTTATCCATTTCATTCTGCTGGATGTAAACATCATATAGCTCATCAAGAAACCATTCGTTCTCAGGTGATTTTGATACGGCCTTTTTTAACGCATCTTCAGCTGCACCGAAGTTTTTCAAAGCCTTAAAATTTTTTCCTAATTCATAATATAAAACAGGATCTGAATCATCTATAATAATACATTTTTGAAGCGCATCTGCAGATTTTTGATAGTTTTCAATACCCTTTTGTTTAAGCGCTTCAAAAAAATACTCCTGAAATTTATCTTCAACGTCACCCAAATCATCCATTGGACGCTTATTGAAGTCGACCTGTGCCGTATTGCTTTGGGAGATGAATAACATTCCAAAAAGCAGTAGTATGATCTTCAGTTCAGTTTTCATAGTATTCCTTTTGAATAAAAGGTCTTTATTTTTATTACATCGAGTCTCAAACTCCATTCCAAAAATTGCATCGTCATTTCTGCTTCACACGGAAACTTATTCCAACACAGAATAATCGCCAATACTGATGGCTGTAAAATCACCGTCATACTTTACATGATTGCCAATCATCGCGTTGTCCAATTTAGCATTTTTAATACTTGTGTGGTTTTGTATTAAGCTATTTTTAACGTTGGAGTTCGCAATCACACAGTTATCTCCTATGGAAACATTAGGCCCAATGCTTGCGTTAACCAATTCAACATTATTGCCAATATAGCAAGGCTCTATAATCGTTGAATTAATTGTTGTTACTGAGTCTGAAATCATCTGTTCATTATCATCTGCTTTTAAAAACCCTAACATTTTGGCATTGGTTTCCAAGGTTACACTCTTGTTTCCGCAGTCCATCCATTCATCAACTGTTCCTGTCTTAAAGACCTTGCCTTCTGCCATCATGCGCTTAATTCCATCGTTAATTTGGTATTCGCCACCATTCATAACGTTTTCATCAAGAACTTCTTGTAATTTATGCTTTAAAACTTCCACATCCTTAAAATAATAGATACCAATTACAGCTTGGTCGCTTACGAATGTTTCTGGTTTTTCCACGAGTTCAACAATGTGGTTTTCTTCATTTAATTTAACCACGCCATAGGCTTCAGGATTCGCAACACGCTTCGTCCAAATTACGCTGTCGGCAGTAGGATCTAAATCAAATTCTGCACGAATCAAGGTATCAGCATAAGCCACAACGGCTGGACCAGATAACGATGGCTTTGCACACATGATGGCATGACCTGTACCTAGTGGTTGATCTTGACGATAGATAGAGGATTTAGTACCTAAGCTCTCAGCAAGAGACTTGAGACTTTCAACCACATCATCACCAAACCAAGCAGGATCACCCAGAACGAACGCTACTTCATCGATTGGTTGTTTCAAAACCTTTGCAATATCCTTCACAAGTCGATGCACTATAGGTTGTCCTGCAACAGGGATTAAGGGTTTTGGCACTGTTAAACTATGTGGTCTTAACCTGGAACCTCTTCCGGCCATTGGTACTATAATTTTCATATTATTGCCTGCTTAAGCAGTTCTGTTTTAGTGTTAAACTTTATCTTTTTTGTTTAGGCTTTCGACTTTCGTTTTTCTGAGCGTAGTCGAAGTACTCAGTCTGATATTTTAATTATAAACTAGGTAAATGAGTTAGCAATAGTCATAGAATTACTTGACACCTACAAGGTTTTCAAAACCTTTCAGGATGTTTATGAAATACCTGTACTACCAAAACCTCCTTCACCTCTTGAGGTTTCTGAAAGCGCCTCTACTTCGTCCCACTCTGCACGTTCATGCTTTGCTATCACCAATTGAGCAATACGCTCTCCATTATTTATTATGAAATCTTCACTTGATAAGTTCACTAATATCACGCCTATTTCACCTCTGTAATCTGCATCGATGGTACCTGGTGCGTTGAGAACCGTAATTCCTTTCTTTGCTGCCAATCCACTTCGCGGACGAACTTGTGCTTCGGTGCCTACTGGAAGCTCAATAAACAAGCCAGTGCCCACAATACTTCGTTCTAATGGCTTTAATACTCTTGGCTCTGAAAGGTTGGCGCGCAAATCCATTCCAGCCGATGCGATAGTTTCGTAATGTGGTAATTCATGATTGGATTTGTTGATTATCTTAATCTGCATGTTATCGTTTTATAATTTGTTTTAATTCATTTCGCTCTAAAAATGCAATAAATAACATATAGAGTAACAAAAATACAGTTCCTATTAACATATCACGTTCAAAATGGTAATAAGTTATAAAACTGAATACAACACTTATAAGCAAGTACATCACAATTCTAGATACTTGGTATGGTACTGGATAATGTTTTCGCCCAAGACCATAAGACATCAACATCATGATTCCATATGCCATTAGTGTGGCATAGGCACAAGCCATAAAACCAATCTTAGGAATAAACACCAAATTGAAGATAATGGTAATTGCTGCCCCAACCAAGGATATATACATACCAAAGCGTGTCTTATCAGTGAGTTTGTACCAAATAGACAAATTATGATATATCCCTAAACACAAATTGGCCAACAAGACTATTGGCACAATATCAAGTGCAAGCAAATAGCTTTCCTGCTTAATAAAAATAGGTCTTAAAATGTCAATATAAATCACAACGATCATTAATCCGAGACTACCAACAATGGTAAAGTACTTCAAAATTGTAGCATATGTTTGTGTTGCATTTTCAGTATCGGAGTGATTAAAGAAAAATGGTTCGGCACCCATTCGAAACGCCTGAATAAAAAGTGTCATAAATACAGCCAACTTATAACAGGCACTATATGCACCATTAACAAACTCGTTTTCCATTTCTGGCAAAAGCCATTTGTCTAAATTTTCATTGATCACAAAAGCGAGTCCAGCTATCATTATAGGCCATCCGTAGCTTAACAATTGTTTTAATATTTTGGTATCAAATTGAAATTTCGCCTTAAAAAAATAGGGCAACACCAAAAGCAAAACCACAGCACTTGCGATTAGATTGGCTATAAAAATATACTCTACACTATTAGCAACGCTAAAGAATGATTTTAAATTTTCAGACCCATAGGTCGTGGACAACAACAAGACGTTCAAGACCACTATAATGAGGACATTTAAAAGTTTGATGGTGGCGAACTTAATTGGTCGTCCTGTAACCCTTAAATAAGCGAATGGAATGACAATCAAGGTGTCAATGATTGTAATTCCAACCAAAAGGTTGTAAAAATCCTTATTGATTCTCAAGGCTTCAGAAATTGTAGTGTTGAAGATGAACAATAGCGCTCCAAATAACAATGTTGTAAACGCAATTGTAATCATTGCTGTTGACAACACCATGCTTTTGTCTTTGTTCTTACTAAAAAACCTAAAGAATGATGTTTCCATTCCGTAGGTTAGTATCACATTAAAAAAGGCAGCAACAACGTAAAATTCTGTATTTTCAGAATAGGCTTCATTTGGAAGTACATCTGTATGCAAACGCACCAAAAGAAAGTTAATCAGTCTTGGCAAAACAATTGCTAAACCGTAGATAATTGTATCCTTAAAAAAAGTCTTTAATACACTCAAAGGTCGTTATTTATAAGGCTAAAATTACGTTTTTAGCAAACACCAACCAAAGTTTAATTATTGTCTATTTGGAGGAGTACTCGGATAATTCAAAGGCTCTTTCTCAACGATGTTGGAGATTTTGTAATACATGACCTTGTTGTTATCCCTATAACTGATCACACATTCATCATCGCTAAGCTCAAAAGGAATCTTTATAGGCTTTTTTGGAAGTTGATTATTAAACTCTTCCGTTTGGTCACTACTTAAAATAAGATCTTGCTTAGGTTGGTTAAAGTCGGTTTTAAAACGACCCACATAAAGCATGGCATCCTTGCTAACCTCCAATTTTGTGACTTGTCCTCTAAAATAAACGCTATCCAATTTTATCTCTGATTGTGAAGTTATAGGGATAAATAGATTGGTTCCCGAACCTCCTCCTTGTATGCCAGCCACCCACCGCTGACTATATACTTCCCCAAAATTTAAGGGTGCCTTTTTTTGTAAGTTTTGGGATGTTGAGCATTGAGAAAAGCTAGCTAACAGAAAAAGCATAATAAATAAATATAAAATGTGTTTAATGAGTTTCATGGCTATAAATTGATCATTAAATATACAATTTCAAAATTGATGCCATAAAAAAAAGTCCCACGCTATTGTGAGACTTTAGTCTTAATTATCCTCTTCATCAGAATCTAGATTTGCCATATTGGTTTTTGAAGCTTCCAAGAACAATGAAGGTGGCCCATTTTCGTAATAGACACTTCCTATTTCGTTCATTTTTTTGACCTTGTAATATTTACGAATACCGTTTTCAAGATAACCGATCACGCACTCATGATCTGCTATTGTAAATGGATAATTTTTAGGGCGTTCTGATTTTTTGAACGTATACGTTTTATGCGTGTTTTTAAGCACAGCTACATATTTTTGTTCTTTTTTCTCCAATTTCCCAGTCAGATTTCTGAAATAAATCTTGTCTATGGTTACACTTTCATTGTTTGTCGCAATTGGAATGAACACATTTAGACCTGTCGCTCCTATATTTATGCCTGCGTACCATTCTTGAAAATTAATAGCTCCAATGGTAAATGGTGCTTGTGACTCAAGTTTTGCTGTCGAAATGTTTTGACCAGAACATAAGAAAGTTGTGAACATCATTGCCGTCATGGTCATGGTGATTGACACCCTTGTTAACGTTTTCATGCTGAAAGTAGGTTTAGATTTGGACGAGCAATATAGAAATAAAAAATTAAAATATCGATTAAAAGTATATTTTATCGACGAAATACAATATTTTGTTGTTTTTTAAATGTAGTGTACAAAAAAACCTAACTCATTAAAGTTAGGTTTTCGTTATTGGGATTCTTCGCTTTCACTCAGAAGAACAGTTTATGCCTTACGGCTAATTGTTCAGCGCTTCAGCTATTTGGGAACCATTTGCCTTACGGCTAATTGTTCAGCGCTTCAGCTATTTGGGAACCATTTGCCTTACGGCTAATTGTTCAGCGCTTCAGCACCTCCAACAATTTCTAAAATTTCGTTGGTAATGGCAGCTTGACGAGCCTTGTTATAGGTTAATTTTAATTGGTCTCTTAACTCTGTTGCATTATCAGTGGCTTTGTGCATTGCTGTCATACGAGCACCATGTTCAGAAGCGAAACTGTCTCTTATCGATTTATACAATTGTGTTTTTAAGGACTTTGGAATCAATTCTTCAACAATTTGCTCTTTAGAAGGCTCAAAAATATAATCCAAATTGGAGTTCACCTCTCCTTCAATAGGAACAATTGGTAAAAATTGCTCAGTCATCACGATTTGAGTTGCGGCATTTTTAAACTTGTTGTAGACGATTTCAATTTTGTCAAATTCACCTTCAACAAATTTATCCATTAACATTTGGGCTATTTCAGCGACATTATCAAATGTTAAATCGTCAAAAACATCACTGTGGTTGGCAATAACACGATTCGTTTTTTTGAACGCGTCATTTGCTTTTTTACCAATGGCCAAGTAGGATACCTCTTGATTAGCGTATCTATTAGTAAGGTTGGTAACCTCTTTAATGATACTGGAGTTAAATGCTCCTGCCAAACCTCTGTTGGAAGTAATGGCCACAATCAATACTTTCTTTACCTCACGTTGATCTGCAAATGCACTTCCAGAATCTCCATCTAAAGTCGCACTTAAGCTTTGCAAAAGCTCTGTCAACTTATCAGAATAAGGACGCATTGCCGTAATCGCATCTTGAGCCTTTTTCAATTTTGCAGCAGAAACCATTTTCATGGCACTGGTAATCTGCATCGTTGAAGACACTGAAGATATTCTATTACGTATTTCTTTTAAGTTTGCCATTCTTTATTTTATAAAGCCCCTAAGACTTTTAACCTTGCTGAATGCTTCGGAAAACCAGTCGTTCAGAGTGACATTAATTATTTTTTGAGCATTTTAAGCCATGAACAAGAAGCTCTTGCTCGTAAACCTTATGCTCTGTACTTTCCAGATAAATCCTTACAAACTGATGTCAATGTATCGATTACTTCATCTGTTAATTTACCAGCTTTCAGTGTATCCAATACATCTCTATGCTTTGTATTTAGGAATTCAATATAATCACGTTCGAATTCCTTTACTTTTTCTACAGGAACATCTCTTAACAAGTTTTTAGAACCTGCATAAATAATAGCGACCTGATCTTCTACAGTGTAAGGGTCATTTTGAGCTTGCTTCAAAATTTCAACGTTACGTTTACCCTTTTCGATAACGTTCAATGTTGCCGCATCCAAATCAGAACCAAACTTCGCGAACGCTTCTAGTTCACGGAACTGCGCTTGATCTAGCTTTAAGGTACCAGCAACTTTCTTCATGGATTTAATTTGAGCGGAACCACCAACACGAGATACAGAAATACCCACGTTAATTGCAGGACGAACACCAGAGTTAAATAAATCCGACTCCAAGAAAATCTGACCATCGGTAATCGAGATTACGTTCGTTGGAATATACGCAGAAACGTCACCAGCTTGTGTTTCAATAATCGGTAAAGCTGTTAAAGAACCACCTCCTTTTACTATAGGCTTTAAACTCTCTGGTAGGTCGTTCATGTTTTTAGCTATGCTATCATCATTGATTACCTTAGCCGCACGTTCCAACAATCTTGAGTGCAAGTAGAAAACGTCACCAGGATAAGCTTCACGTCCTGGAGGACGACGTAATAATAAGGATACCTCACGATATGCAACTGCTTGTTTAGACAAATCGTCATAAATGATCAATGCTGGACGTCCAGTATCTCTAAAGTATTCTCCAATCGATGCTCCAGTAAATGGTGCATAAACTTGCATCGCAGCAGGATCAGAAGCATTTGCAGCAACTATGGTTGTATAAGCCAAGGCTCCTTTTTCTTCCAATACTTTTGCAATGTTCGCCACTGTAGATGCTTTTTGACCTACAGCAACATATATACAATATACAGGATTACCTGCATCATAAAATTCCTTTTGATTCAAGATGGTATCAATACACACCGTTGTCTTACCGGTTTGACGGTCACCAATAACCAACTCACGTTGCCCTCTTCCTACAGGAATCATGGCATCAACAGACTTAATACCTGTTTGTAGCGGTTCGTTAACAGGTTGACGATAGATAACTCCTGGTGCTTTACGTTCTAGAGGCATCTCATAAGTATCTCCAGTGATTGGTCCTTTTCCATCGATTGGGTTTCCTAGCGTGTCAACAACACGACCAACAATACCTTCACCAACGTTAACCGATGCGATACGACCTGTACGCTTTACAGTAGATCCTTCCTTAACACCTGTAGATCCACCTAACAATACGATACCAACGTTATCCTCTTCAAGGTTAAGTACAATACCTTCAAGTCCTCCTTCGAACTCTACTAATTCACCATATTGTGCGTTTGACAAACCGTATGCACGTACAATACCGTCACCAATGGTTAACACGGTTCCTACTTCGTTTAATGAAGCACCTGCTTCAAAATCTGAAAGTTGTTGTTTTAAGATTGCTGATATCTCAGCTGGTTTTACTTCTGCCATCTTTTATTTATTTAGATCCTTCGACTCGCTCAGGACAAGTATTAGATGTTAGACACTAGATGTTGGACATCTATACTAACAATTCTTAATTTAATGTAAATTCTCTTTTTAAAGTATTTAATTTGTTTGCGATACTTGCATTATATTCAGTATCACCCACACGTAAAATGAAACCACCTAAAATGCTTTCATCTACAATATTTTCAAGCTCAACAGACTTGCTTGTTAAGTCTTTAATTTTAGCAAGGACCTTAAGCTCCAAATCGTTGTTCATAGGAACAGCTGTGGTTACTGTTGCTTTTTCCTTACCCTGTAAATCATCGTAAAGTCTGCAATAGTTTTCCGCAGTAGCTTCTAGGATTTCAAGTCGTTTATTTGCTGCCAACACCTTGAACAGTTCAGTGCTTAACACGTTTAGTTGTGGAAACACCTTTGCCAGTACAGCAGTTTTATCATCAGATTTAACCGCAGCACTTTTAAGCATCATACTCAACTCTTCACTTTCTGAAATTGTCGCTGCGATATGCTTCATATCAGTGTTAACTGTCTCAGCCGTTCCTTTATCTGAAGCGACTCCCAGTACTGCTTTTGCATAACGTATTGCTGCTCTTGTTCCTGCCATATCTAATCATTTTTTCCTTTCGGAAAGCATTTTTTGTGAGTTTAAGGTTTAGTTGAGTGTTGCCTCGTTTAGCATCGACTCTACTAATTTTAATTGCTTGTCTTTATTTGACAGCTCGTCTTTGACTACTTTTTCTGCAATATCAATGGAAAGTGTCGCCACTTGTGCTTTCAAATCGGCAATAGCAGCCTTCTTTTCAGTTTCAATAGAGGCACGTGCTTGCTCTACTAACTTTCCTGCTTCAACCTTTGCCTCATCTTTAGCGTCTTCAATGATTTTGTTTTTCATCTCACGTGCTTCCTTCAGCATTGCTTCACGCTCAACACGAGCTTCCTGCAACAACTTTTGGTTATCTGCCTGAAGGTTTTCCATCTCTTTTTTCGCACTTTCAGCAGATTCCAAAGCATTCTTGATACCTTGTTCTCTTTCATTGACCGCATTCAGAATTGGTTTCCATGCGAATCTCTTTAAAAGAAATAACAACAAAAGAAACAATAGTGTTTGAAAAACAAACAACCCAAGTGAAAACTCTCCTAATAACTTTTCCATTTTATATATGTGTTATATATTTTTAAATCTTTAAATTAAAGCAACCTTGCAACCAACCGTTACAAGGTTACTTTGGATGTTTTGGTTAAACCGCAAATAATGCAGCAAATCCAATACCTTCAATTAAGGCCGCAGCGATAAGCATAGCGGTTTGGATCTTTCCGTAAGATTCTGGCTGACGAGCGATCGCTTCCATAGCTGAACCACCGATTTTACCAATACCAATACCAACTCCAATTACCACTAAACCTGCACCTACCATTACTGGGATTTCCATAATAAATATATTTAAAAATTAAACATTCAATTTTTGTTCCCTACTCAGTAAGGATGATATTTTACAAATGCTGAACTTCACCTTCATGCGCTTCGGCGTGATCGTGGGTTTCAGCAGCAAAACCAAAGTAAAGCGCTGACAACATTGTAAAGATATATGCTTGTAGCAACGCTACCAATACTTCGATAAGCGAGATGGCAAACGCCAATCCAAATGACATTACTCCACCCATCCAAGTTCTAAATAAAAATATCAGACCAATCAAGCTCATCAATACGATATGTCCAGCTTGCATGTTAGCATACAAACGGATTAATAATGAGAATGGTTTGATGAAAATCCCTAATACTTCAATAGGAATTAAAATAATATATAACGGAATTTTAGCATACCATGGCATAGAATCTCCTAATGGATCGAAAATATGCTTCCAGTAGTCTTTTGTTCCTGTAAAATTTGTTAGGAAGAATGTTAATAATGCTAGCGATGTTGTCACTGCAATATTACCTGTTACGTTAACACCTAGTGGTGTCAATCCGAAAATATTCAAAAACCAAATAAAGAAAAATACAGTTAACAAGAAAGGCATATATTTCATATACTTCTCCTCACCAATATTTGGAATTGCGATGTCATCTCTAATGTAAAGGATGATTGGCTCAAAAAAGCGCCCAACACCTTTTGCAATTCCACCGTTATTCGAATACGATCTCGCCAAGCCTCTGAACAAGAAAAACATGAGCAATCCTGTAATAAGTATCATTACCACACCTTTTGTGATGGAGAAGTCCAATGGCTTTTCATTTAGGGCATGATGATCTTCATCATACTCTATAGTGCCTGAAGCGTCTGTTTTGTAGATTTTTCCGTGATATAATTTATAATGATTTCCATCAACTTCAGCTAAAGTTTCCCCATGGTGAAACTTTGAAGACGAAAAGACCTTTAAGCCATCATCCCAAAGGATGACCGGTAACGGAAAGCCAACATGAGCTTTATGGCCATCATCTTTTGTGTATGAGAATAAATTAAAATCGTAAGAATCCTGAAGGTGATGTTGAATATAAGCTTTACGCTCTGCCTGTTTTGCGGCTTTAGTTGCTTCATCTTGTTTTTGCAAATCGCAAGAAAACAAACTTAACATCAGTACAAATAAGGCAACTAGTTTCTCTAATCTATTTCTCTGCATATCACTTTATATAATAGTGGCTTAAAAATCGCTGCAAAGGTAGGTTTTTCTGTTAAAAACAAAAACTATTTTATACTTTATTTGTTCGTGTGGAATTCTGCAGTTAAAATGTTGGTTTTAATCGAGTTTATTTAACCATTTTGCCAAGCTAAATGTCTCAATAAACAGGGCTATGACATAAGGTGTGAAGAATGCAGCAAATTCAAGTTTGGAAATGTTCCCATCGGCTTTGTATGTGCCATAAAAAAGGATGAAAAAGATGGCGAACTTTAACAGGCTACCTCCAATAAAGATAAAGCCAATTTGTTCTCTGTATTTTTCCTTCATCTTAATAAGAAATCCATAAATCGCGATTGCCATTACTGCATTTACGCTATAGGCCAATACAATTTTGTTTTCAAACAGGGGTAATTCAAAAGTCTTTAAAATCAGAACATGAATACCAAAGGCAATACCCAAAACCAATAAAAGTCTTGATGAAAATTTGAGAAATGATGCGCTCATTTATTTGTTGATACGATTTAGTTGTTTGACCACAATGAATAAGGATGCCGCGACACCAAGTAAAGTGCAACTCACTAAAAATCCTTTGCCGCCTTCGTTATAGGTTTTATCTAACCACTTCCCTAACATGACAAAAGCATAGATAATGGCACCCATCTCAATACCAATACCAGAGAGCATGGCAACCTGTTTAAGCGGTTTGTCCTTTTTCTGGGTTTGGTTTTTGTGGTCTTTGGATGGTTGTTTGTTGTCCTGGTGTGGCATGTTTCAATTCTTTAAGCGCACCTTTCATAGAACAGGTTGCATTAAATGTTGCTCCAGGTTCAACCGCTAATTTACCTACTTCAACTTCACCTTCAACATGAGCTGTTGATCTTAGCGACAAGGTATCGGAAAGGTAAAGTTTCCCTGAAAATTTCCCTTCAATATCAGCATTGGCACTCTTTAAGGTACCGTTTATGATGCCTGTTTTTCCAACGACAACCTTGCCTGGAGTTTTAATATTTCCTTGAATTGAGCCTTCAATCCTAAAATCACCATCACTAACAATGTCGCCTGTAATTACAGTGCCTTTTGCAATGGTATTTTGTTGTGAAATTGTTTCTGAAGCCATACGTCCTGTTTTTTTATCTGAAAACATAGGTCTATTTTTATTGAGATTCTAAGTATTCGTTAAGGTTCTTGTGTCGTTGTATTATTTCATAATTAGGCGAGGAAATGGAATAATAGTTTCGTTCTATGCTTTGTTTGTCGTCTTCACTGTCTTTTAATATTTCTGCAAAACCCGATGCGCCTTCGTAACTCTTTAAGCCATGAACAACGACAAATGTCATATTCGCATCATAAAAGTCGATCGATGTGGTTAAATCAAAATAACGAATTTTGGATACAGATTCGTTCAATGCTTTTATAAACTCTGGGATTTCCTCCTTCTCATCGTTTGAAAATGGGTAAAGCACGTTAAAGTGTTTGGCATCATCATTACTAACAAATTCCTTTTTGGCAAGTATCGGAATCACATTCTCCAAAATCTCCTTAGCCTTCTTTCCTTCTTCAGAATTAGGATAAGTCAATGCAATAAAATTGACACCTTCCCTGTAGGCTTCAAATCCGTTCAGCCTTCCATTAGCTGAAGCTTTTAGGATTTCAAATTTAGGCACCAATGGGTCGCCTTCAAATTTCGAAATGAATTCATCTGCCTCTGTGACAACCTCCTGATAATGTTGCTCACCAAATTTCTGGAATAAATTTTCATAAATTCGTTCTGGGCTATTTTCGTCTTGAGCGAGATCAGAGTTAGGGTTGAGCAAAATCTGAGCATATCTAGAATCTGGGTAGTTACCTATAATCTCATTTTTCATAGAATCAGCCTTATTGCTCAATCCTAATTCCATATATATTTTATACAGGTTGTACTTTGAAGGCAAGACCAATCGTTCTTCAGGGTTGTTCTGAAGTAATCGTTCCAATCGACCTTGTGCCAATTCGTATTCCTTAAATTTCTCCTTATAAATGACACCTAACTGATAATAAGCATAATTGCGCTCTTTAGCGATACTGTCGATAACGGTCTCATCAGTCGGAATTTTAGCGATGTAGAAATTAGGGTCAAAACGTTCGTCTTCATCAGAATTTCCAGCGATATCGAGCGAATCGGATGTTTTAATTGCTCTAATTTTGGTATCAGAAAGTCTCCAGTTATCCTTAAGTTCACGATTACCCCAAATTTGGACAAACTCATTCTTTCCGTAGGCTACTGTTGTTTGATTATAAAAATAGAAATCTGACTTTTGGCCACCTGCTTTCGGTGTTATTTTCCCTGTTGGATCAGCTCTCATGGCTTTGGTTCCAGCTTTATTCAAAGCCTGTTTTTGTCCAACGTTTGCTGCTCGTCTAGCTTCGGCTTCGGCTCTTTCCCTTTCAGCTTCTGCTTTAACCTTTAATTCTTCTGTATAGGTCTTAAAATAAGCTAAGCGTTCAGCTTCAGAAAAATTAACCAATTGTAAGATACTATCATTTGACTGTGCGACATCCTCATAAAAAATAACATCATCCAGGTTTTCACGCTTACGCTTTATAACGCGATAAGGTTTGGAATTGAGCTTCATATTGGTCATCGTGCTATCATAATACGCACCTGCTGCCTTGTACTGTGCTTTATCGAAATTCATATTCCCTAACGTCTCATAGTCTTTTGCCTGAAGTTCTTTGTCTCCAAGGTTTGTACGTAACGATTTATTATAATACGCTATGGCCATGGAATCTCTTTGATGCTCTCTATGGAATTCAGCAATACGGTAATAGATTTTATCCAAAAATGGACGGTTTTCTCGATCTTCTTCCAAATCGGTCAAATACTCCAAAAACTCTTCAAGGTTTCCGGTTTCTGAATCGAAATTAAAGGATTTTGCCAAATGCGCATTGATGTAATACGGCCTTGGGATTTTACGATGCATGTCGATAACCTTATCGAAAGCTATGTTTGCACTATCTTTCTCACCAAACTCATTGTACAACTGACCGATAATGTAATTGAATCGCGCTTTTTCCTTGTTCTTTTTTGTAAACTCTGCTGCAACAGCCAACTGTGTGAGCGCACTGTCTTTTGCCTTAATATTGATATAGGCTTGAGCTAACATTGATGTAGCGTCTGCCATATCTTGATCTTCAAGCTCTTCCTGGTCCAACAATCGTTTCAGGTTTTTTATGGCTAATTCATTGTTTTCTAATCGAATGTTGGTCTTTTCCCTCCAAACCTTAGCCGTGTTGATCTTATCACTAGCTGGATATTTATATAAAATGTAATTAAAGGCTTCCAGTGCAGGAATAAAACGTTGGTCAAAATAACGCGCTTGTCCCAACAATAAGTATGCTTCATCTATTTGAGGATTGTGCTCTTTACCTTTGATGTTCATGCCGTGTTTTTGAACGGCTTTAATGGCCTTTTCCTCAGCACGTTCGAAATCTTGGTTTTTAGATTGACCTGGCAGGAAAATATCTTCAGTGACTTGCATGCGCTCAACAGGCAATAGCGCCCAAAAGTTATCGGTTGCTGCATCATCAACGGTTGCTCGTCCTTTTTCAAGCGCTATATTTCCATTATATAGAATATTGTACTTTGTGCCTAAGGCATGAAAGTTTCTATTAAGGAAGGTGTTTTTTTTACGCGAGCAACTCGCTAATAAAATAGCCACGCAACACAGTGATATTAAGACTTTAAAAGATGTACTCAAGTGGTTTAGCTTTTTGTAACTAGTATAACTAAAATCGCTTACATATATTATGTAGCGCTGTAAAAATAAGCATCTTTTTGAATTATTGCCTGAATTTGGGTGGAATTGTAGTCGTGCGCTACACCGTGAAGTTAATGGTTACACTACTTCGCGTCCTGAGAAATGTGCCTCGAGCTCCTTTAATGTCGCCTCATTAGTTGCCAAATCCTTGACAACTTCACCTTTGTCCAGTACCACAATACGTTCGCAAACATCGGTTACATGCAACAAATCGTGACTGGAAACCAATACTGTGACTCCTTGCTTTTCGGCGAGGTTCTTAATGATTCCCTTTAATCGAATTTGGGTTGTTGGATCAAGATTTGCAAAAGGTTCATCCAAGATAATAATTTCAGGGTTACCAATAAGTGCTGCAACGATACCTGCTTTTTTTTGGTTTCCTTTACTCAAGTCCCTAAGGTATTTTTTCTGACCTAAAATTTCACCATGAAAAAAGTCTTCGAACTGCGCTACCAAATTATCGACGTCTACCTTATTTTGCCCACGAAGCTCTCCAATGAAGTAGAAGTATTCTTCAGGTGTTAAATAGCCGATAAGAAAGCTTTCGTCAATAAATGCCGAAGTAAACGGTTTCCAGTCTTCACTTTGGTGAACCATAACATTGTTGTTTTCAATGTGTCCTGTAGTCGGTTTTATCAAATCTAGAAGTAAGCTAAAGTAGGTCGTTTTTCCTGCGCCATTATTTCCAACAAGTCCGAAACTTTGTCCTTTTGGGATCTCTAACTGGTCTATTTGTAAAACGGTTTTTGTTCCGTAGGCTTTTGAAAGGTTTTTGGTTTCTATCATGGTGTGAATTTGTTTAATCTTGACTAAATGCGTCAATCATTTTGTACTTTGAATCTAAATATTTTTTTGTGATGAAAGTCATGAGCTTGTCGTGAAGCACAATTCCTGTTGTTCCTAGAACAGTAAGTACAACACAGCCTATTTCGAAGCTCGAAATGGCATATGTGATTCCGAAAATCGCTAAAGGTAATAGCATTAAGGGAATCCCAATAATCCATTGTACGGCTCCAGTTCCTTGGTAATTAAATGCTGCACGTTGGTTAAGGTCAATTTTCTTTCGGTTAAACGAACCTCCATACAAGATGACATGTGTATTAACACCGACATTATATATGGCTGCTGCAAAATGCGCCAAAAGAATTTTCCAACCGAAGTATACATAAGGAATGCTCAGTACAAATAAAATGACGACACTCATGGTCATTAACGTCCATTTGGATTTTAGGTATTGCTCATACTTGATATTCTGGCTCATGAGCATTTTGTAATATCCGCTGTCCCAAGCGGGTATAAATTGACCAAAATTAATTAAGAAAATACCTGTCACAAAAATACCTATGAATGCAAAAAACCAAGGCATATTGGCATACGTTGGCTGAGGATAGAAAAACAGTCCGTACAACAATCCAAGCAACAACATCCATACAGAAGATTTCGTACGTTTGTTTCTCCATATTAACTTAAGGTCTAATTGCATAAATGGTGCGATGTCACCAAATCGTCGAGTCCATTCCATTGAGGATGCATTGACCACAGTCACTTTTGATTTCAATGAGCTATCCAAAAAGAGTTTTGATTTCAGCTGCTTAAAATTAGCCATGTAGGTAATGGCCAAAATCAACACAGGCACTAAAACAAATATCGGATTGGAATAAATGGCCATGAACCCTTGAGAAACTAATTCAGAAAATGAGATGACATTAAAGTGGTTAAGTGCAAACAAGCCTCCAATCAATACGATTATAGGAAGGAATGACAATTCCGTTTCCGAAGAGATGCTTTCTATCAAAAAATTGAGAAAGTTGATAATGAGTGTCACGACAATTATTGCCAACAACCAAATCAACACAGAACTCGAAGGATACCCATTAATGATGAGCATGATGCTAAAAGGCACAAAAGCGAATAACGGCAAAATGTTAAAAAAAGACATTGCCGATTTACGAAGTACATAATGCACCACCTTATTACGCTTTACAGGTAATGTCAACAAGGGTTTAACCGACATTACAGGTAGTTTTTGTAAAAAGAACCGCATGGCCATATCAACTAAAATATAGAAGAATAAAAAACCGTTAACAATCACAAATGGATCTTCTTCCGGAAAAGCTTTCTTTAGTCCAGGATACAGCGCAATACCCATGATTAAAAATGACACAATAAAGTATAATGCAAAAAATATCATCAGGATATTCAGTGCTATACTTTTACCGAAACTAGCCGAACGAAAAAATTGTTTCCATTCGAGATTTAAAAAATGTTTTAGGGTCATTTTTGAGGTTGATTAAGAGGGTTGAACTTTTAAATCTGTTGAATTAGTAGATGCTATTGCTTTTTTGTTACAGACTAGATAAGGTTTTTGTATTCTTTCCGATACTGATTCACGATCATTATGGTGAGCTTGATCATTACCAATGACACTGTTAACACCAGTGCCAAGCTCAATGCAACAATAGCGTTATTTCCTGATTCCTTAACATGGATTCCCAAAAATATGATTATGAAATTGTACAATTGAAACACTATCATTTGAACAAACCCTAAACGTTCAATACCTGAAAAACGTGATAACTTAAACCATTTTAATAATATCACATAAACGATGCAGAAAGGTACAATTGACATTATGGGAAACATAGAAATCAGCGTACGCAACGATTGAACATCAACAAAATTAAGTGCTCTGTAAATGCTAAAAAATGCCAAAATAAACACCACTGTTGAAAGTGGTCGCGTGAGTTGTTTCAACAAATTCCTAAATATAAGTTTATCCACATTTCTAACAAAAGCTTTGTTGTTTTCCAAAAGCTTTGATTTATGTTCGATCATGTAATCCTTGAAGATCTCGTAAAATACTCTGTCATCGCCAGATTGTATTTGGGCCTCTAGAGCCGACGCAACGTGATCGGTCATTTCCATTCGGATATCGGCATAATATATATCTGAATGTTCAAGGTAGTTCTCAATGAAATGAATTTGATCTTTAGATAGTTTGTGCCTCATTCTAAGCTCATTTTGGGGTTTATCAATACTTGCATGGTTTGGATATAACTTTGTAATTCCTGAAGTTTGTTTACCGTTTCCTTATTGCCTTTATCGGTAAGCTTATAATACTTTCTCAGTCGGTTATCCACTTTTTTCACTTCTATGTCCAACAGGCCTTCAGCCTCTAATTTGTGAAGCGCAGGATATAATGCTCCTTCGGTAATATGCAATTCACCATTAGTCAATTGCTTGACTTTTTGCGTGATTTGATAACCATACATTTTTTCGTTTTCAGTCAAAAGCTTCAAAATAATGGTTACTAAACTACCTTTATACAACTTCGAATTTGCCATACCCAAATATACACAAAATCTTTATGCCTAAAATTCTTATGTATTAATTTTCATCTAAATGATTTACGGAATGTTCTAGCTTCATTACTTTTGCAAAAAGTTTTTTAGATGTCACATTTCCACAAACTCACCATAAAAGAAATTCAAAAAATAACCGATAAAGCAGTTATCTTAAATTTCAATATTCCAGACGCATTGTCTGAAGTGTTCCGGTTCAAGGCAGGACAATACATTACTTTAAAAACCACCATTGATGGAAACGAAGTTCGTCGTGATTATTCGTTGTGTGCGTCTCCAAAAAGTGGCGAACTAAAAGTGGCTGTCAAAGAAGTTGACAATGGCACATTCTCTGTTTATGCCAATAATCAGCTTAAAGTAGGTGATGCCCTTGAGGTCGCCATCCCCAAAGGTCGCTTTGTGTTTGAGCCCAATGATTCAAAAACCAAAAATGTTGCCCTGTTTGCGGCTGGAAGTGGCATTACACCAATATTGAGCATTGTAAAATGTGCCTTGGAAGAAGAGGTGTATAGTAAAGTAATTTTGGTTTATGGCAATAAAACAACTAAAGACACCATGTTTTTAAATGAATTGTTGGAGCTCCAACATCAATACAACTCGAGGTTTTCCATACAATTTGTATTCAGTCAAGCTGATGAAACCGATGCTATCTTTGGTCGTATCGAGAAAAGTACGGTAAACTATGTCATGAAAAACAAACACAAGAATGTGGAGGTCGACGCCTATTATCTTTGTGGTCCTGAGGGAATGATTCATATGGTGAAAGATGTTTTGACAGAGCATGGCATAGCAGATGATCGCATTCATTTTGAGTTGTTTAAGGCTGCAAAAAGTGCTGACACCAATACGAATGACATAGCCGATGGAAAAACAAGAATAACGGTTCTTGTTGATGATGAAACGACAACTTTTGAAATGTCTCAAAAACAGACCATTTTGGAGGCTGCATTAGATGAGGATATCGATGCTCCATATTCTTGCCAAGGAGGAATATGCAGTAGTTGTATTGCTAAAATCACTGAAGGCGAAGCCACCATGAGACAAAATAATATATTGACAGACGGTGAGTTGGAACAAGGGTTGGTTTTAACCTGTCAAGCGCATCCAACAACACCAACACTTGTTGTTGATTATGACGATGTATAAACTACAGATTAACAGAAAAATTTGATTTTAATCGTATAAATCTCACAGTTAATCGAAAAAAAGACGATTATCCTCACATAAAAAATACATTTACCCTAGTTTAGAATTTAATCATTAGGGATTATCTTAAAAATTCTAGATCTTGCCTCATTCTTCAGGAATGAGGCTTTTTCTTTAAAGGAACTCCTGAGCTTTTTTTATAATTTGATCTGGTGTAATGGTTGCCATAGCCAGTTCATAACCAGCTGGCATTTTATTGCCATACACAGAAGTTGGTATCTTTGGGAATTTTGTTCTATTGGCCAAAACGGCAGAATCCATATCATGGTGAAATGGAAGGAAACCAGCATAAGGATGTGTCACACCCCAAACCGTTATTACCTTAACACCTAGCATTGCAGCAATATGTGCATTCCCTGAATCCATGGAAATCATCAGGTCGAGATTAGAAATGATGTCCATTTCCTCTTCCAATGATAATCGTCCAGCAAGATTGACCACATTGTTCAACGAACTAGCAATACTCTCTAGTGTATTGGATTCTTTATTCCCTGCACCAAATAAAATGACCTTATGGGTTTGAGCAAGCTTTTCAAGAACGGTTGTCATTAAATGGATAGGATACATTTTACCAGAAAAAGCAGCAAAAGGTGCGACACCAATCCAAGGTTGGTTGTCAGTACCAATGATGTCTAAATATTTTGGACTGATATTGGCTTTCCTTGGAAATGTAGGTTGACTTAAATCAACTCTAAAACCTAATTTTTCAAAAACATCAACATAGCGTTGGTGCGTTGTTTTCAGTTGCTGAAAGTGCTGCCCATTAACCAAAGCTCGTTTCTCTTGTCTCCCTTTATTAATTTGGACTACTCTTTTTCCGAAGAAAAAGAATTTCAGAATCTTACTACGTAATACATTGTGCAAGTCTGCAACCACATCGAAATTACGCTTCTTCAACTGTTTGGCGAGTTTCCACAACCCAAACACTCCTTTGTGCTGACCGTTGATTTCAGCGCTAAACACCTCAACATTTGGAATATCCCTAAAAAAAGGTCTGAAAAAAGGTTTGGTCAATACTGTAAGTTGAACTTTAGGATATTGTTCGGCAAAAGCACGTAATACAGGAACAGTCATCGCCACGTCACCCATTGCTGAGAGTCGGATTATTAGAATGTGTTCAATTGTTTTAGACATAAATCCAACAATCGTATTACGTATTATAAAAGCCTAAAAAGAAAAGTTTATCGCTTCGCCCTGAATGACAACGAATTATTTCTGGTTTCGCAAAACTGGGTTAAGCTCATCATCATTATACATTTTCATTTGCTTGTAAACCTTCATGTACTTGTCTCCTTTGCTAATATCTTCCAAAAGCGTATCAATTGCCGTAGATAGGTCTACGCGCTGCTCTAATAGGACTTCCAGTTTCTTTTGACAAGCATCTCTGTGTTCTTGAGAGGCATCTTTCCGAGTTGCCTCTTCATTCATGTGGTAGATCTTAAGTGCCAAGATAGACAGTCTATCAATTCCCCAAGCAGGACTTTCGGTGTTTATTGTGGCTTGGGCTTTGGGACTGACATCTTTATATTTCTCTAAAAAGTAGCTGTCAATATACTCAACCATATCTGTGCGATCCTGATTGGACGCATCGATTTGGCGTTTCAATTTTAAAGCTGCAACAGGATCTATCTGAGGATCTCGTATGATGTCTTCATAATGCCATTGTACAGTGTCGATCCAACACTTACGGTATAACAAATGCTTTAAAAGGTCGCTATCTTTATTATAGGCATTCGTAAATGGTTGGTCTACCGTATTGATTACATGGTATTTTTCAATAACCTCTTGAAATAGTTGGTTTGCAGTCTCTGAAAACATAATCTTTGAATTTAAAGTGCAAATATAGAAGTAATTATTAACTTTATCTTCTCTAAAAGCCACTACAAACTATGCGTGTTCACAACCTTTCTAAAGCACCTTCAATACTTAATTCGTTTATAGCTGAAATTCGGGACATTAACATCCAAACTGATCAAATGCGATTTCGAAGAAATATTGAACGTATAGGTGAAGTTTTATGTTATGAGTTGAGCAAAACACTGGATTATGAACCAAAAACGGTTATTACTCCTTTGGGTCAAAGTGAAACTTCCTTATACAATGATGACATTGTGCTGTGTTCGATTTTAAGAGCAGGTGTTCCGTTACATAGTGGCTTGTTGAATTACTTCGACCATGCTGAAAATGCTTTTATTTCTGCCTATAGACATCATAAGCATGACCCTGAATCCTTTGAGATTATAGTTGAATATCTTGCTTGCCCAAGTCTTGAAGGAAAAACCTTGATTTTGGCAGATCCTATGCTAGCAACTGGACAATCAATGGTCGCAACATTTGAAGCACTGAAACCTTTTGGAACACCAAAAAACATTCATTTGGTTAGTGTTATTGGTGCTCAAGATGGTGTTGATTTTGTAAATAATCACTTCGGAGCAGACACGCATTTATGGATTGCTGCGATTGACCCAACGCTAAGTGATAAAGGCTATATTGTTCCTGGTCTGGGAGACGCAGGTGATTTGGCCTTTGGTGAAAAACTACAACAATAACAATCCAATGGGTGTTAATACCAGCACCCAAAGCAAGATTTCCTTAAACCACTTTTCAGTCACCACCTCAAGGTAATTTGTAATAATGATCGATAGTGGAGCGAACATAAAAATAAATTCACTGCCATTTTTAGATGGCGACACGACTACGATAAGTAAACTTAAAATCGCAGTAAGAATAACAATCGTGAATGATGGTCGGTAACTTTTCATTTGCGACTTGAGGTTTTTGATATAATAGAACAACGACCATAAGCCAAAAGACAAGAGCAAGGTTGCACCAATAATTATTTGTTTTGAATTTAAATTGCTGAAATCAAAACTGAAACCAAAACGCCTTTCTGCAAATTGCAAAATATCAATGTCAACAATAATTAGATAAGACACCAAAATAATAGCGACCGTTGCAATACCAATCAAAGGAATGACATAATTCTTGACATCTGTGATACCATAAATCAACAAAGCGGCAAAGATCAGCACCAAAAATACTGAGGACCAAAAGAAAAAGATCGTAGCCAAAGCAATCCAAAATGCAGCATCAAACAGCTTCTTCTTTGTATCCTTTTGTGTTCTCAAGCTAATAATGCGACGTAATGCCAATAACACAAAAAAGTTGGCAAAAACAATTTCTGAGTTAATAATGGCTTGAGGCAATATTGAAAAAAACAACACGAATAAAACAATATTGTAACTGTTCTTTTTTGTTAAATTATTTCTAGACACAAAAAAGTCAAAGACAAAAACAGACAATAAAGCCACAAAGAATAAGCCCATTTGTTTACTTATTGAAATGAAGCTTAGGTTTACATCAAGCACATCTAATCTGGTCAACACGAAAATCAAAAGCAACAGTACGCTCACCACGATATAGTGAATGGGTTTTGACTGACTAAAAAAGTTCGATATCATCCGTTATTTGGTATCAGTAGGATTTGATTTCCACTAACAAAAAGGAAATCTAACAATTACGTTCAGTTAAATTAAAAAAATACGTAATTTTGCATCGTAAATATATGATTATACCTTTTAAGCTCGCTAAGAGCATCTATAAAATTTAAATAATGAAAGACTTTTTTTACGCCATTCAAGATTTGTTCGTTAATGTTTTATTTGCACCATTTGATGCTTTAAGAGCCTTGGAATTAGAGAACTGGTGGACGGCTAATTTTGTGTCTTGGTTGTTTATTATTGTTGGCATCGTTGCTATGGTGTATTGGATGCTGCAACTTCAAAAGTTCAACAATAATAATGAAGAGGACAAAAGTATTACCTCGCATTCCTATTTATAAAACTCCTTATAAATCGAAACCTATATCTTTTCGATAGTACATCTTATCAAAGTTTAGTTTATCTATGCTTTGATACGATTTTTTTATGGCTTCTTGATAGGTATTGCCATAAGATGTTATTGCCATGACACGTCCGCCTGAAGTCACTATCTTTCCGTTTTCAAGTTTCGCTCCAGCGTGAAATGGTATCGAGTCGTCAATGTATTCTAAGCCTGTAATTTCCATTCCCTTTTCGTAAGCTTCTGGATAACCACCAGACACCAACATGACTGTTGTCGCTGCACGTTCATCAATTTCGATATCTATTTCATTCAATCGTCCTTCGGCAATGGCACTGAAAATTTCAACCAAATCATTTTTCAATCTTGGCAGTACCACTTCAGTTTCAGGATCACCCATACGAACATTATACTCAATAACCTTTGGGTCTTCCCCAACCTTTATCAAACCAATAAACACAAATCCTTTGTAGGGTAAACCGTCTTCAACTAACCCATTTATAGTAGGCTTTACGATACGTTCTTCAATCTTTTCAAGAAAATCCTTGGTTGCAAAAGGCACAGGAGAGACTGCTCCCATTCCTCCAGTGTTCAATCCCGTATCTCCTTCTCCAATACGCTTATAATCTTTTGCCGTTGGTAAGATTTTATAATGTTTGCCGTCGGTTAGCACAAAGCAACTCAATTCAATTCCGTCCAAAAACTCCTCAATAACAACCGTCGAGCTCGCTGTTCCAAATTTGGCATTGATCAGCATGTTCTTGAGCTCGGTTTTAGCCGTGTCCAAATCCTCTAAAATCAGCACCCCTTTTCCCGCAGCTAAACCATCTGCTTTTAAAACATAAGGTGGTTGTAATTGCTCCAAAAACGCAAAACCTTTTTCAACCGAACTTGCATCAAAACTTTGATATGCTGCTGTAGGTACTTTGTGTCTAAACATGAATTCCTTTGCATACTCCTTACTACCTTCCAATGTTGCTGCTGCCTTTTGTGGACCAATGACAGCTACATGTTTTAGTGTCTCATCATTTAAAAAAAAGTCATGGATGCCTTTTACCAAAGGGTCTTCTGGGCCGACAACCACCATTTCGATGTTCTCCTTGAGAACCAGAACTTTGATAGCCTCAAAATCGGTAACATTAATGTCTACGTTGGTTGCTACTTGTGCTGTTCCTGAGTTTCCTGGGGCGACAAATAGTTTTTCACAAAGAGGGCTTTGGGCAATTTTCCAGGCAAAAGTATGTTCCCTTCCACCAGATCCAAGAATTAAAATCGTCATTTGTGGTTTCGTTTACGCAAAAATAATTGCTTTTAAGCTCAAAAAATAATTAGTTTTGAAAAAATATCACATGGCATTTTACAACGCATTATTAAAGCATTTGATCTTACCAATTGGTGATGCCATGGCTAGTGGAAACTATTTGAAATATATCAAGCAATGGCAAGTTCACGATTCACGTTCCAAGGACGAATTAGAAAAGATTCAAGCCAAAAAACTCGAACAGATATTAACTCATGCCATCGCCAACATCCCGTTTTATGCGAATCAAACATCAACCGATTTAGCAGATTTTCCGATTTTAACCAAATCGCTTTTAAGAGCGCATACAAAGGATCTTGTAGCAACTTCTTATGACATCTCCTCCTTAGACAAACACCATAGCAGTGGAAGTACTGGCCAACAGTCTTTCACCTATATGACCAGAGATCATACATTCTACCTAAGAGCTTTACAAACTCATTGGTGGAATTGGAGTGGTTATCGAATTGGAGATCATTTACTTCAATTTGGTATTTCCCAAGAGCGAAGTCTCCTTAAGTCCCTCAAGGACTTCTTTTTTAGAACCACATATGTTAAGGCCTTCGGTTTATCAGAATCTGAACTTGAGTCCATCCTGAAAAAGGTCAATACTAAAAAGAACTTGTTCATTGCTGGATATCCTTCAGTCATTAACGAGTTGGCCAAGGTGAGCTTGTCAACGCATATAAAACCACAAGTAGCAGGTGTCATTTGCTTTGGAGACAAGCTGTTCGACCATCATAAAACGATCATAAAGGAAGCTTTTGGATCTCAGATTTCATTAATCGACACCTATGGTTGTGCTGAAGGGTTACTTATGGCTTGTAAAGGTGACACCGAATTTTATAGTGAAATGTCGCCTCACGTATTCTTGGAGTTGGTTGATGACGATGGAAAGGCCGTTTCAGATGGAGAAATGGGTAACGTGCTAGTCACTTGTCTCTCTAATTATGCAATGCCTTTAATACGCTATAAGTTGGGAGATTTGGCAATTCGCCTTCCGAAGGAACAATATCCAAAACAGTTGTCTAAGCAATATCCGTTATTACAAAAAATCGTTGGAAGGGAAACCGATGTGGTAAAAACAACCGTCGGCATTACACTCAATATTCATAGCTTTACTGGTGTGTTGGAGTATTACCAAGCCATAAAACAATACAAAATCATTCAGAATGATTTGGAAAGCATCATCATCGAATACATTGTGGACCACAACCATGAATTTGATATAAAGACCTTGAAGGACATCGAGAAGAAACTTCAAGAACTTACACATCAGTGCTTACAAATGACGTTCAAGGAAGTTGATATCATACTGCCTTCAAAATCTGGAAAACCACAAATCATTGAATCGAATTTAAAGACATGAAAGATATATTGATCATTACAAGCTATTTTCCTCCTGAAATTGGCGCAGCATCCAACCGTATCTTTCAACTGGCTGATGGTTTGCAAAAACGACATTACAAAGTTAGCGTACTGACACCTTTGCCCAACTATCCTACAGGGCAAATTTTCGAGGATTACAAAGGAAAGTTCAAGCATGTTTCCCAAGAAGAAAACATTACTGTGAATCGGCTTTGGATTTATGCAAGTAATTCAAAGAATAAGCTTTTACGACTGCTTGCCATGTTGTCTTACAGTTTTAGCTTAATTTGGTTTTTTATATGGCATAAGATTCCCAAAACCGTTATTGTACAATCGCCTCCCTTACTTGTTGCCTTTACTTGTGTGTTATGTCTTAGACGCAAAAAAAGAAACCTCCTACTCAACGTTAGTGACCTTTGGCCCATTGCTGGTTTGGAGCTTGGCGCTTTTAAAAAGAACTTTAGCTACCGAATGTTAGAGCGCATTGAACAATTCAATTATAAAAAAGCAAGTATCGTATTAGGTCAGAGCAAAGAGATCCTAACACATGTGCAATCCATTTGTCCAGACAAACACTTGTTTTTATATCGTAACTATCCAGAATTTGAAATACCAGAAGTTAAAAACAATGTGCCTAATAATAACCTAAAGATTGTCTATGCTGGACTGTTGGGAATCGCACAAGGTATTTATAAACTTTGTAATGAATTGGATTATACGAACATAGAATTCCATATTTATGGTTCTGGAGCGGAGCAGCAATTAATCGAGGATTTTATTGCCTCAAACCCAGAACTACCGCTATTTTTTCATGGTCGCGTATCTAGGGATGAACTTCATAAGGTTTTGATGGATTATGATGTGACCATTATCCCATTGTTAAATCGAATTTATGGCAGTGTGCCTTCCAAAATATTTGAATACGCACGCTTAGGCTTGCCGATGTTGTATTTTGGTGGTGGTGAAGGCGAAACTATCATCAAAAGCCACAACTTGGGTTGGGTTGCTCAATCGGGTGATTATAAAGATCTAAATGTCGTAATATCAAAAATTGAGATTGCCAAACTTTCTGTGGAAAGGAAAAAAGCCATTCAAAAAGTGGCTTTGGAGCATTTTGATTTTCAACAACAATTAGTTGCCCTTGAAGCCTTGCTTTAATAAGCCTTGTCTTCACCTCGAATAATATTGACCAAGGTTTGAAGGATGATTTTTATGTCCAGCAATAAAGACCAGTTTTCGATATAATAGTTGTCATATTTTACGCGGCCAATAATGTCGTTATCAGACTCTATCTCTCCTCTAAAGCCAGTCACTTGGGCTAACCCTGTAATTCCCGGTTTTACATTGTGCCTAAAAATGAAATTATAGATGTCTACCTTTTTTGAGTAATCATCGGTATATGACAACATATGTGGTCTAGGGCCTACAACACTCATGTCGCCTTTCAAGACATTATAAAACTGTGGCAGTTCATCAATGCTTGTTTTACGTATAAATTTGCCAATTTTGGTAACTCTTTTGTCATCTTTCGTGACATAGTCTAAGCCATTGTCTTCAACGACACGAAGGGATCTATACTTATAACAGTTGAATTCCCTGTAGTTGATGCCATTTCTTTTATGCTTAAAAAACAAAGGGCCTTTCGACTCCAACTTTATTAAAATGTACAAAATCACTGAAAGCCAGGACAGCAAAAACACTATGATAAACAACGAAAATACCACGTCAAAAGAACGTTTTAAAAGCTTGTTGAACTCATCATTCAAAGCCACTTTTTGAATTGACAATACAGGTAAATAGCCATAGTAGTCAGCTTTCAGTCGTTTAGTGAGTAATTGCTTTGAGTTTGGAATAAACTTGATGTTACAATTATTGAGATTTGCATATTTTACAAACTTATTGGTCTGTTCTTCAGTAAGTTCGTCAATAGAACAATAAATCTCATCAATGGTATTTGGGTTTTCATCTAGATATTTAAAACAATCGGCAACATTTCCATCTTGGGTTTCCCTATCATAAAAAATACCCTTAAGTGCATATCCCAACTGTTTTTTGGTTGTAAACATCTTATGCAGCTTCAGTGCATTCTCTCCTTTACCCACAATTATCACATGCCTCACATTTCCTTTTAAATATGCCCTGAAGGATTTCAAGATATAATAGCTAACGAGTTTAACAACTGCGATACAAACAAAACAAACGATAAGATAATTAAGTACAAGGAAAGCTTCAATCTCAAGGCTTCGGAATATTCCGATAAAGGCATAAATAATAATCAAATAAGCGGCAAACTGCTTAATGAGCAGATAAACAATACTTAAGACTGAGGTATAACGATAAACCCTGTAAAAATTTATAAAGTAAGTCGATATTAGCCAGGTAACGACAGAATAAAATAGATACAGTAAATGTTTGTCATTTAGGAATTTATAGGAAAAAAAATGGAGATCCGTTGCGTTGAAATCAAAGAAATAATATGCAAACGCATTTATTATCAGTAGATCGTAAAAAATCAAAAATGGTCTTAGCAGCCAAGAAAATCTTCCACGTCTGTATTCCATCAATTACTTTTTTATGAAACCGGAAAAGCTCTTGTGTTCACTTTTATACAACTCTTCTTCGGTCAAACTTTTAAAATAATCAAAGGTGATTTTCATTCCTTCTGCCCTGTGAACCTTAGGCTCCCAATCTAAGATTCGCTTTGCCAATGAAATATCTGGTTGTCGTTGCATTGGGTCGTTGACTGGAAGATCTTTGTAAATGATCTTTTGAGTGGTTCCAGTTAATTTGATAATCTCTTCTGCAAAATCCTTAATAGAAATTTCAAATGGGTTTCCAATGTTTACGGGTTCTACGTAATCACTAAATAGCAGCCTATATATACCTTCAACTTGATCGTCTACATAGCAAAACGATCGTGTTTGCGAACCATCGCCAAATACTGTAAGATCTTCTCCTCTAAGTGCTTGTCCCATGAACGCAGGAATAACACGTCCATCATTAAGGCGCATTCGTGGTCCATACGTATTAAATATACGAACAATACGCGTCTCTATACCATGGAACCTATGATAAGCCATGGTAATCGACTCTTGAAACCGTTTGGCTTCGTCATAAACGCCACGTGGACCAATGGTGTTAACATTGCCATAATAATCTTCGGTTTGTGGGTGAACCAATGGATCTCCATAAACTTCAGACGTTGAAGCTATAAGCATTCTTGCATTCTTTGCCTTCGCTAAGCCTAGTAGGTTGTGTGTTCCTAACGAACCAACTTTTAAAGTTTGAATAGGTATTTTCAAATAGTCGATTGGGCTAGCAGGAGAAGCAAAATGTAGTATGTAGTCTAAGTTTCCCTGAATATCAACATACTCTGTGACATCATGCTCAACAAATTCAAAATTGGAATGGTCAAGTAGATGTTTTATGTTTTTGGAATCGCCAGTTATGAAATTGTCCATTCCAATAACATGAAAGCCTTCTTTGATGAAGCGATCGCTCAAATGCGAACCTAAAAAACCAGCTGCTCCAGTAATTAAAACTCTTTTCATTGTTTAATGCTTATCTTCCTATTGAACTGTAATGTGTTACTTCTTTAGACACTTCTTCAATATCGTAGAGGTTTCTTCCGTCAAAAACAACCGCATCTTTCATCATGGATTTAAGCTTTTCAAAATTTGGTGTTCTAAAAATGCTCCATTCTGTACAAATAACTAGCGCATCAGCGTTTTCTAAAGCAGAGTACATGTCTTTCGCAAATGATATTTTGCCACCTAGTTTTCGCTCTACATTAGGCATAGCTTCTGGATCGAAAGCGGTAATAGAGACATTTTCATTTAGCAATTCGTTTATGATTTCCAAAGCTGGTGCTTCTCTAATATCATCGGTCTCTGGTTTAAATGCCAGTCCCCAAACCGCAATCTTTTTTCCTGTCAAATTGTTGTCAAAATAGTTCTTTATCCTCGGAACCAAGATTGTTTTTTGAGTCGCATTAGTCTCAATCACAGCATCTAAAATCTTGAACTTATAGCCTGCATCTTCTCCAGATTTATGAAGGGCTTTTACATCCTTAGGAAAACACGATCCACCGTAGCCTATTCCAGGAAACAAAAAGCGTTTGCCAATTCTGGAATCGGTTCCCATACCAATTCTTACCTTATCAACATCGGCTCCAACTTTTTCACAAAAGTTGGCAATCTCATTCATGAAGGTGATTTTGGTTGCTAGGAAAGAATTTGCAGCATATTTTGTGAGTTCGGCCGACTTTTCATCCATGACAATAATTGGGTTCCCTGAACGTACATAAGGCTGATATAGTTTTTTCATTAGGTTGATGGCCTTTTCCGACTCTGTCCCAATAACAATTCGTTCTGGCTTCAGAAAATCATCAACAGCAAATCCTTCTCTTAAAAATTCAGGGTTGGATACGACGTCAAAATCTATTGAGGTATGCTTTGCGATGGCTTCTCTAACTTTTTCAGAAGTACCAACAGGCACAGTACTTTTATCAACGATAACTTTATATTCGGTTAGTAGTTTTCCGATGTTATCTGCCACACCGAGAATGTATTTTAGATCGGCCGATCCGTCTTCATCTTCAGGGGTTGGTAAAGCTAAAAAAACGATATCGCCATGATCCAATCCCTCTTCTAGTGAGGTACTAAACTGCAAACGACCTGCATTAATATTTCTTTCAAAAAGAACGTCTAAATGTGGTTCATAAATTGGCACCACACCATTTTTCATTTTGTCGACCTTTGCTTGGTCAATATCAACGCATACGACTTCATTCCCTGTTTCTGCCAAACACGTTCCGGTTACTAATCCTACATAACCTGTTCCTATTACTGATACTTTCATGTGCTATTTTAATGCTTTTAAATATAATTTTTGTTTTAATATGCTTTTTCTTCTCCCTTGATAACGTTTATTACTGTTTTGGCAATGATCTTGATATCCAGAGCCCACGACCAATTTTCAACATAAAAAATATCGTATTTAATTCTGTTCTGCATATCCATATCGGTTTCAATATTTCCACGATATCCACTAACCTGTGCCAATCCCGTTATTCCTGGTTTTACGGTATGTCGTACCATAAACTTATTTATCTTATTTTTATAATCGTTGGTATGACGTAGAAGCATTGGTCTTGGTCCTACTACAGACATACTTCCAAACAATACATTGAAGAACTGTGGCAATTCGTCTATGCTTGTCCTTCTTATAAATCTCCCAACTCTGGTCACCCTCATATCATTTTTCACGGCTTGCACCATATCAGATTCCTTGTTGGCCATCATGGACCGAAACTTATAACAAGCAAACAGGTTGAAATCGGCACCATACCTCAATTGTTTAAAAAATACTGCTCCTTTAGATTCTAATCTTATCAGCAGTGCAAGAAGTGGTGTGAACCATGACAATATCAGGATAATTACTAGCAACGAAAATACGATATCAAATGCTCTTTTCGCAAATTTATTCACACTTGTTTTAAGTGGAATTTCACTAAGTGAAAAAATGGGTATAATATCAAAGTTTTCAAACTTAAGTTTTTTCGAAAAAACATACTTATTGTCAGGTATAAATTTTAGCGTTTTGAGATTGTTATCACTAAAATAGATCAACTTAGAAATTTGGTCGTTTGTCAACTCCTTCAATGAACAAAAGATTTGGTCTACATTGTTTTTGTCTATATAAGCAATACTATCATTAATGTTCCCTAATTTTAGGGGCTCATTTTTGTCGGTAAAAAATCCAACATACTTATACCCATAACTAGGCTCGTTATTAAAAAAGGTTTCCAAGCGCTTAGTAGAGTTATTCTTTCCCAATATCACAACTTTATGGTAGTCTCCACCAGTTACGATTCGATATTTTCTAAAAAGTGTGTGTAGTACAATTCTCCAAAGATTAAATACAATCAACAGTACAATATAAAAGAGAAAAATAACCTTGAAGTCTATAAAGGACCCTTTGATGTAATAATAGGTGAATATAAGTAAAGTAAAGACTGAAATCTGCTTTGACATCAGGGATACGATTAAAATTATTTTGTGAAATCGATATACCTTGTAAAAGGAAAAGAAAAAGAAAAGGCAAACCCAGAATACACCAAAGAACAATAGGTCAAGTAGTTCATTAGATAATAAGGTGTACGATACAGCCAAGATTATGAATAAATCCATAATAAACAACACCGGTTTTATCCATTTGGAATAACGCCTATTATATCTCATCCTACGCTTCTATTCATTAAAGAGGTCAAAGATAATTTATTCTATCAAAAACAGAAGCAATTAACCCAAAACTATTAGGGTTTTCCGTAGAGATACTCTAGCAATACTAAGCGAAGTCCTCGTATATTTGCTCTAACTTTTGAATGTTATTATTTAGGTTGAACCTCTCCATAAAAAGCTGATATGAGTTTTGCTCTTGAGTTGCCCTTAGCGCTGTTGAACGATAAAGTGTCACAACTTTCTCAGTAAAGCTTTCAATGTCTTCTTGGGCAATAAGAAAGCCATTATGACCATCAATCACTAAGTCCTTATTTCCGTCACTGTCACTTGCGATAATTGCTTTTGATAAAGACAGTGCTTCGATAATGGCATATGGCAGTCCTTCATATCTGGCTGTTGAGATGTAGAATTTTGATCGATCTACAATATGAAATATACGTTCGCGTTCAGTCCATTCAATTAAGGTGGTGTTATTCTGTAAGTCGTAAGACTTAATAAGCTGTTTGACATTTTCTGTATTAGGGCTTACAACACCTATTCCCATGATCACCAAGTGAATATCGGGAATTTGTTTTTTAGCCTCCCTTATCACCTCTACCATCATCTCTATATTTTTTTGATATGACGGTCTTCCGACGGTACAAATATAGTTTTCGGGTAAATTGTAGCTTGCTAAATCACTATAATTTGAATCGAGTTTAATTGGTGCAATACAATTATCAAACAGTACCGTGTTTTCTTTTTTGTACTTGACCTCTTTTAAGCCACGCTCAAGTTCAGAGTTTGAAGATGCCAAAAGCACAGAGTTTTTACTTTTGACTAAGCGTTCTATTAGCACATAAAGTCTTCTTTTAATACTACTTTCAGCACTCAAGAAAGAGTAGGCTTGAGGCGTATGAAATACTGTTGTGCTTGACACAAATTTACCCATAACATTGCCAATTACGCCACCTTTAGCACTATGAGCATGAATAAGGTTCGGTTTTTCCTTTTTTATAATTTTTCTAGCTTCAATAATGGATTTTAAATCTTTAAGCAAGCTAATATCCCTTTCGATGGGTAAAAAGTATTCTTTTAACCTATTGTTCTTATTATCATAAAAATTAGAATTGTCTTTTGTACCATGAATGACCACGCTTTCAAATTTGGTGGCATCTATGTTTTCAAGAATCATTCGCAGTGAGGTGTCAACACCTCCTACAGAGTGCAAGATGTGCACAATTTTTATCCTATCCATTGGGAGGTTTTTCTTTTATTTTATTTGTAGCTATAACCGTCAAAATTAAACCAAACAAATATACTCCTATTTGACGATACATAAAATTTTCTACCATTGCTAACAGGATGACCGTTATCAAAAGAAAGTTGTTAAAGGTATTACCTTTAAACGAAAATCCAGATATAAAAATAAAAGTGAATATGGTCAATCCAACAAAGCCCGAAGACAGTAGTATGTCGACAAACTGATTGTGCGTATTGAATTTTGTGCTAACGTAATAATTTCGCTTTATTTCATCATTCGGAATACTTTTGTAGCAGTCAAGCAATCTGTTGTTTGTTATATTGAAAGACTGATAACCGAATGTATGGTTTCTTGACTCGTCTTTGCCATTCTTGAACATTCCATATGCACACTCCCAGATTTGAAAACGATGTTCCCATCCTTTGATTCTTTGAACCAAAGTCCCTTTTTGGTGAGAATGGAAAAAACGTTCTTGAAGCGATGGGTTTAAAGCAAAGAAACTCACAATGAAAAGAACTCCACCAGCGACTATCATCACAGCTTTTTTATAATTATAGTTCCCAATGATTTTAAGAAGAGAGATCAAAATGATTGAAATGATAGATATTCTGGCACCAATTAAAAAAACAAAGCATACGATCATTGCAATATTTAAAATCATGAGCTTTTTGTTTTTCTCTAAAAGTTCCAAGGACCAAATAAAACTTAGCACACACATAAATCCGATATAAACCCTTTCGGTAACCAATAGTTCTGTTATTAAGTTTCCGAAGGAAATGTTGAAATCGGAATTGGTCATGTAATTAGACACCAAGTTTACATAAGAAATCAATACTGAAACTGCCAATCCGGCTATAAAAAAAACTTTAGCTTTAACAATGTCGTTAACTGCTAACGCCACAATGTAAACAACAGGGATTAAGGCTACTTTCTTTATAAAAGAAATATTATTGTGTATTGAATCTTGCCCTAAGAAAACCACCAGAAAGACATAAATCAAAAATGATAATGGCACTAGGAACATCCTGCTTTTTAACTTAAGTAACTGTTCTTTTTTAACAATAAAGAAGAACATCAGTCCCATCACAATCAATAGAAAGTTTGGCACAAAGCGCAATCGACCTTCGAATGGCAGAGAAAAACACAACAATGCGAAAACATAATCGTATAAAATCTCCTTGGATATTTTCATTTTTTGCGGCAGTTTGACAGTTTTTAAAAGTTTTGTTACAGCTTCACTTGCGACAGGAAATAATTCTAATTATTTGGAAACAGCCAATAGAGCATAAGGATTGTCTAATTTTACACTCAGCAGCCTTTGTTACCCTCTTAATGTTGTAAGGGTTAGTCTTCTTAGGTACTTTAACATAGAGAAAGTACAAATAAAACAATACTCTACAAAACCAACAAATTCTAATTTATAACCTTTGGTTATTGCGTTTAGTTCTCCTTTTTCCATTTTCCAAAGCCTTGCACTTAATCCCGAATGACCAAAGGTGGGCTTATTCGTTACTGCACTTATCAAGCTTTCATTTAACAAATAGCAATTAAACTTTTCAATAATTCTTACAAAGTATTCTAAGTCTTCACTATAGCTCATGTCCTCGTTAAAAAACCCGCATTCTTTTACCACCTCTTTTCTAAACACCACTGAAGAGGTCATAAAGAAGTTTTTATAAAGTAACATCCTTGGAGAAATTTTATTGATTCGTTTGAATTTATACCACAGGAAAGATTTAAGTATTGCACCATCTCTATTCGAACCCAAAAAGTCAATTTGATGATTATCGTTTAAAATCTTAATTTGCTTTTCAATCTTATCTTTCACCCATTGATCATCACTATCCAAAAACATCAAAAGGTCTCCTGTACTGTTTTTTAGCCCTTCATTTCGTGCCGCAGAAACGCCCTTGTTTTTTTGGTAGTAATACCTGGCATTAACCTGACTGTTTTCACTTAAAATCTCAGTAATAATTCGTTCAGAATCGTCTGTGGAACCATCGTTAATAATAATAATTTCATAATTGCCATACGTTTGATCAAATATGGATGTGAGCACTTTCCTTATCGTCTCACTTGCATTATATACTGGTATGACAATACTTATTAATGGATTGGTTATCATGTAAAGGTGACAAAGCGATTGAGTGTGCTAATATAATCGTTTCTTTTAAAAGGAAGATTGAATAGCCCAGAATATTAAAGGTGTTGTTTGCAAACAAAAATACAATTCTAGGTTTCAGTGCTCGTTTTTTAAATAAGTTAGTTACTTTTGAAATTCACTTTTAGCATATAAAATGAAAATTGTTTATGAAGGGTTTTATGGTTTTAAGAATACTGGCGATGATGCCTTTATAGAGGTTTCTACATGGGGTGCTGAAAAATATTGGGAATGCCGAAACAATGTGTTTTTAGGAGCTTCGCTACCAGATACAATTTATACCATAAACAAAAAGCAGGTGCTCCCATCAGTTAAGGGATTTGACCGAATCAATTTGCTCTCGCATTTAGTAAATACTAATTATTTTATCAGTTCTGGTGGATCAACCTTAAGTGAGCTACCTTGGCATAGCAATAAGATGTTGGCCAAACAATTTAAAAAAATTAAGCCTGGTTTAAAGCTAGGTGCCATAGGTGTTTCTGTAGGCCCATTCAAAAACTCAGATGACGAAAAAGATATTATTGGCTATTTACAGTCATTGGATTTTTTATCCGTTAGAGACTATCGTTCTTATCAATATGCCAGCTCTTTAGACTTACCATACAATCCCGTGAATGCATTTGATTTAGCTGCACTCCTTCCGCAGGTTTACAATCAACCAAAAAAAGTAATTTCTACTGCTAAAAAACCAACTATTGGAATAAGTATTTGCAATTATGAAAGTTACATTGGAGGGAATGTTTCAAAAGAGTCCAAAAGAAACTCCTTTTTTAAAGAGTTAATAGGACTTCTCAATAAACAAGATAATGTATTATTTAAGGCGTTTATTATTAATGGAAACAAGAAGATTGGTGATTTGCAAATCACCAATAAATTGACAAACGGTATACCAAATGACAGGCTATCTGTTATTGCTTACAACAAAAACACAAAAATGATTTGGGATGAAATTCGCAGTTGCGACCTCATGATTTCAACCCGTTTGCACGCAAGTATTTTTTCGTGTTATGCTAATGTTCCCTTTTTTTTGATAGAATATCATAAAAAATGTTCTGATTTCTTAGAAGATGTGGGGCAACATAAAGGGTACAGAATATATGATGCTGAAGTAAGCCCAAGCGAGGTTCTTCAAAAAATTAATTCAATATTAGATGGCAATTATTTTGAACCAAAGTATATAGATAAAACCATAGCGCTTTCAGAAAAAAATTTCACTTCGCATTCTATTGTTTAGTTTTGGAATAATCAAACCCATACCTTTTATCCTGATACGAAAAAGCAACTATTCAGGTTTGGTCTCTCTATTATTTGTGTAAGCTTTTAGAATTATTAACATTGCCAAGCTCAGCCAAAATCCATAAACCCTAAACGTATCAATTTGTAACCAATTCAAAAACCAACCAACAAAATTGATCATTAGCGCTATTGATATGTATCTATAATTTATGTCCTTATAATACAAATACTTCGTTGAAAGCAATATCGACACTAGTAGAGTTAAAAATACGCAAAACCCTAAAATTCCGGCTTCAGCCAAAACCCTTAAATACATATTATAACCTGGTGGGAAGGATTTTATTTTTTCATTCTGATAAATTTCGGGGAATTCATAATTGTTCTTTAATGCCCATTTTGGGTAGTGGTGACGCGACTCAAATGTTTGTTGTCCCCAACCAACCCCAAAAAGTGGATTTTGCTTAAACACCTCAAACATTGCAACTTGTATTCCTAAACGGGACTTGTTAGACATTGAATTATTATTAGCACTGTACTCAAATTTTGAAAAATCCAATTGCTCCATTCGCTCATCAAAAGAATTGACGATTGGTTTCCAATAAACTACTAGCCCTAATACTCCAATAAAAAAACTGAAGACCATTGCCTTGATAAAAATAGTCCTAAACCTTGAAAAAGATATAAATGTATAATACACACCTACGATAATTTGAAAGATTATGACTATAAAAACAGTTCTTGATTTTGAAATCAATGCTAAAAAAACAAGCAGTACAAAAGGAAGGAATCTCTTGATTTTTTTAGGTGAGCTAATAATATAGCTAAACATAAAACCTGAAATTGTAATGATATATGCTCCGAGTGCAGGAGGTTCATACGTAACCGAAGACACCCTAAACAGTCTATAATCTAACTTAATCTCTACAAAAGGTAAATGATTAAATATCTCAAGCAAAGGCTTTAGTGAATTAGCTCCTTTTATAATAACTAGATATTCTATAAAACCACAGGCAAAAACAATGATGAAACTGATTAAAAATGTCCTTCTTACCAACTCAAAAAAGGGTCGCACACCATAATCCCTACAAAGATTAATGAATACAAACAAAAATGCGAAGCCTGAAATCACAATTGAAATAAACTGCCTAACAAAACGCTCAATCCCTGATGTTTGCTTAAAGTAGTAGGATATAATATCTGTTATATTTATAACAATCGAAAACAGAATAATTATTACAAACATCACAAACAAGCTAAACTCAGTAGAGCGTATAGGTAAAAAAACCTTTCCCTTTAATGCGCCATATAATGACAGGAAACAAAAGGAAGCAAGAAAAAACAGAGAGGAAGAATCCTTACTATACTCCCCTAAAAAGCCCATCCATGAAGGAATCTCAGAATTAAATGGAAGAAGAAAAATCCCAATTATAAAGAAAAACTGATACGCTTTTTTAATTAATCTCATTTAACGGCTTCCCTCACTTTGTTTTTGATTACTTTCTTTCGGTAAAAATATACTAAAATTAACGAATAAGATATGTTAGACAGTAGGAAACTTAATGCCATTCCTACATAACCATAAGTCGATATAACAAATGCACCAAAAGAAACCATTACAGCAAAGGCAACACCATGAGCGATAAAGAAAGGATAGGTAACTTCAATTGCCTTAAGGGAAATTGATATTGGCCGAATAAATAATAATAATAATTGGACTAAAGAAAAAATCATTATCAATAAAACTCCAGAGCCATACTTTGTGCCATAAAATAAGTCATAGACTATGACAGAAAAAACAAATGCCAATAGAATGAGGATAAAAACTTTTTTATAGTTATCCCTATAGAGTTTTTTTACTAGAACGTCTAATTTACTATTGGGATTTTCCTTAATATAGTTTGCAAAAAAAGGGATATAATAATTCTCTATTGAAATAATGAATATATTAATTATACCTAAGATATTTTGAATTGTCCTGACCTTACTAATACCAAAATCACTTATATTTAAACTCTTAGACATGATAAAAAGGCCTTGGCTATAACCCCAGAAACCAATACCTCCTATAATTATCCATTTAGAATAATTAAAATGTTGTGTTATAATTTGTTGATATATAACCCTTGTTGTTGTTTTAAAGTAGCTCAACTCTGTTTTAAACACTTTGAAAACCCCAAAGACACATAGTAAATAAAGATTAGCAACAAAAAGTGCTGCCACAAAAACATTTAAGCTAATTATAAAATCGATTTGAGCCCTGTAAAAATATATTCCAATAAAGTAAAAAGCGTTCAATAAGAATGAGGCTATTACGGCATGAGAGAGGTTTAAGCTGTAACTACTAAACAAATACTTTTTTAGGATATCAAAAGTACATAATAAAATAGGAGCTATAATTACATACTGTGGCTTTACTTCTTCACCAGTTAAGTCAAGAAAAAAGAAGCACACTAAAGAAAGAAGTACGTTTAAGATTAAATTGGTTCCTAAAATGCTCGAAATGTAGAACCCCTTATTTCCCTTCCATTTTTTTGGCAATAACACTAAAATTGGTGCTGACAAAAAAAAAGTTGAAAAAATAAAAACAAAATTAATTGAACTTATGAAAATAATATAAGACCCAAACTCATTTACAGGAGCTAGTCTTGATAGTGCAAATATAGAACCAAAATTAAATAGGGCATACAGGGCTTGATCAAGAAACAATAGATATTTATTGACCATCATATTCGATAACGCACTGTAGAAACGTTTAATCATCATCTAAGACTATCATTCTTATGTATTGGAATTGCTCAATTAATTTTATCAGTGATTTACTTTTGCCCTCGTCTTCGAACAATTGATTCTTAGGTTTCCACTATTCCAATTAAACGAATCATTCGATGAGAATATCACACGATCATTCCTGCAGCAACAGTCTCATTAGTAATATCATCAATTAAGATGATGCTTCCAGTCGTTCTATTTTCCCTATAGTCATCTACCATTAATGGTTTTGTAGTTCTAATTTTCACTTTAGAGATATCATTCATTCCGAGGTTTTTATCCTCGTTATTTCGCTCTAAAGTGTTAATGTCATATTTATATACGACTTCTTTAATCATCGCTTTTTGCTCATTGGAAGTATGGCGAATACTATACTTTGCACGAGGTTTTGCTGATTGATTGTGCAGCCAGCACAACATAACCTCAATATCTTGGGATGCCCTTGGTTTATTGTTTGAACGCACAATCATATCACCTCGACTGATGTCGATATCATCTTCGAGAGTTATAGAAACCGACATCGGAGCATAAGCCTCATCAATAGATTTATCTAAGGTGTCAATACTCTTTATTTTTGAAGTAAAACCCGAAGGCATTACTGTGACTTCGTCACCAACCCTTAAAATCCCACTTGCCACTCGACCTGCATATCCTCTATAATCAATAAATTCACCACTTTGAGGTCTCAGAACAGTTTGCACCGGAAACCTGGCGTCTACTTTATTAATATCACTACTAATATGTAGGGTTTCTAAGGTATGTAACAGAGGAGCGCCTTGATACCAATCCATGTTTTCAGAACGATTGACGACATTATCTCCATTTAGCGCACTAATTGGAATAAATCGTACGTCCTTAATGAGCATTTTTGACGAAAACTCCTCAAATTGGTTGATTACGCTATTATAGGCCTCCTCAGAATATTCCACCAAATCCATTTTATTCACACAAACAATAACATGAGGTATTTGTAACAATGAGGCAATAAACGAATGTCGTTTGGTTTGCTCGATAACACCATGCCTTGCATCGACTAAGATAATTGCTGCATTGGCAGTGGAAGCACCTGTGACCATATTTCGCGTATATTGAATGTGGCCAGGCGTATCCGCTATAATAAACTTTCGCTTTGGTGTGGTAAAATACCTATATGCCACATCAATTGTAATGCCTTGTTCACGTTCATCTCGTAAGCCGTCTGTAAATAATGCCAAGTCAACTCCATCATGGCCTTTTCTTTTGCTTGTATTTTCAATAGCTTGTAATTGATCTTCAAAAATGGATTTAGAATCGTACAACAATCTACCGATTAATGTACTTTTTCCATCATCAACGCTTCCCGCGGTTGTAAATCTTAGTAATTGGTTGTTATCTAACATTCTGCTTGTAATTTCTTGTTCAAAATGGCTTCTTAATTGTATTCCTACAAAAGGGAGGCATCACAAATTTAACATTGAATTCTGTGTTTAATAGCTATAATCTTAGCAAATTCATTCAATAATCACCCATTTCTGCATATCCATTATGTGCATTTCTCCCTTGTTTGATTCTAATATGTGATATATTTTATATTTTCCTTTTTCTAATAACTTCTTGTTGAAATAAATGCTGTAGCCAGACTGTTCAAATTCTTGTTTAAATCTATTTGGCACATAACTGTTTTTAACTCTTTTCAAGTTGCCATTTGAAACGAATATAAAATTATTATTCTTTTTTAATGCTATTTTTCTGAATGACTTCTTTAAATTCAATCCACTTTTAAACATCCAACCCCATATTGCAATATTTGTTTGGTCTTGAGGCAATACAATAGTATTAGTTACATTATCTCCGTCACTATACTTTAGGTGATTAATCCCAGAAACATCGCCGAAAAATACAGAATCTTTCTCTATTTTTTCATTGCTATACAATATATCTTCAAGAGTCTTTGCTTCTCTAACTTGCTGCTTGTTAAGTGTGTAATTACTATTGATGAACTTTGCCAACATAGAACTGGTTTTAATCATCCCCTTATAGTTGAGGTGCTGGTTATTACTCACTACATCTGGCTTAAAGTGTGTTCTGTCATAACCCCCAACTTCACCATTGATATCGTAATGTTTAATGTTGTCATATTTATTTAAAAATGTTTTTAGTTCATCCGTAGACTCATTAAACCTCTTTGCTATATTATTATAATAGACATCTAATACTGGAACTTTAAAAAAAAGTAATTCAAAGTTATAGAGCCTTGACAGCTCAATGATTTTATTTAGATATAACTTTTCATCATCAGAAATTAAATATTTGTCAGAATCAAAGTTCTTGTTTTCAAACTTATGGATTTGAGTTTGATTTATAAATGTTTTAGCACCTCTTGAAAGGTTTTGATTAAATCTCTTTGGGTCACTTGACAACTTTGTCATAATCGATTTCGACAGTTGTTTGTCATCTGTCCATCCTTCATGAAACCTAAAAAAATTGAACATGTGGTATACTTTATCTTCAGGATATATAAGGCATATTTCTTCTTGCTTTGCTTTCCCGAACCTTTTGTAATATTCTGTTTTGTAAGATTTTAATGCCATGTTCCCATTGTCATCTATACTGTTGTTAAAGACATCTACAGGAGTTATCAGTGAATATGTTTCGATGGCAACAATTTTAGGAGATTGTCGATTGAGCGCTTCCTTTAAATTGAAGTAGGTTTGAGCCATGTTCATGCCAGGGCCGCAAATTTTAACGGAGTTAGTATTACATTTGGCATCAATAATATAAGTATCAATACCATCATTTAATTGAGAAGTCCCTATAAAGATTATATCTGACGTGTTCTTTTCTTCTTCATAAAATGAGTTGAATGAACCAGCCTTCCAAGTACTGTTGTCAATAAAAAAAGGGTCTATCTTTAATAAAATAAAGCTTATTAAAGCGATAAAAATAAGACTCTTTATAATTAGCTGCTTCATACCCTAAAACTGAAAATATATAAACTCCTGAATATTTCTATCGCCATAAACCCCAAAGACAACTATAGATAATACAATAAACATGTAAAAAGACCATCTAAATATGGCGCTTTGTAAATTTATATATTTAATTGCATTAAATCTACGATGAAAATACTCAAACACAAACAAAAGTAAAATTGAAAGACCAACCACCTTAAATTCATTAGACTTGAAACCAATTAAGTAGGTGTTTTTGTCAAACAGCTTACCAGCATCAAACTCTGTAAACATACCATAAATTATTTGCCAAGCGTCGGCAAGTGAATTTGCTCTAAAAAACACCCATGCAACACAGACAATTATAAAAATGATCAGTCCAAAAAACAGCTGATTAGAAAAGTTGTTTTTATGAAGGCCTAGCTTTCGAAACACTCTAAGTCTTAATTTATAACTCCCTTTTTCAATCATCAGTATAACACCATGAATAGCTCCCCAGATAATAAAGGTCATAGCTGCACCGTGCCACATACCACTCACCACAAATACAATAAATAAATTGGCGTAGGTTCTAAATTTACCAACCTTACTTCCGCCTAGAGGTATATATACATAATCTCTAAACCATGTTGACAGTGAAATATGCCAGCGCCTCCAAAATTCAGTAAGGGACTTTGAAATGTATGGGCTATTGAAGTTTTTCATTAGATCAAATCCCATCGTTCGACCCAATCCAATGGCTATATCAGAATAGCCTGAAAAGTCACAATAGATTTGAAAGGCGAACAATATCGTGGCATAAATGTATCCAACACCTCCATAATCGTCAACATTATTATAGACCTCATTCACATACAAAGCTGCGCGATCTGCAATGACCATTTTTTTAAATAGGCCAAAAGCCATCAACAACAAGCCCGACTTAACTAATTTGTAATCAAATTTATATGTTTTATAAAACTGCGGTAACAAATGAGACGCTCTTTCTATTGGGCCTGCGACCAATTGTGGGAAAAAGGACACAAATGCACCAAAGGCCAATAAATCATTCGTTGGTTTTAACTCTTTTCTATAAATATCTATGGTATAGCTTAATGTTTGAAACGTATAAAAGCTTATACCTACTGGCAAGATGATGTTTAAAGTAGAGACTTCAAGCTGCTTGCCAAATAACCTGAAAGAATCTACAAATGTTTCAATAAAAAAGTTCGTGTATTTAAAATAGATCAGGAATCCTAAATTGACAAATAAACTAATTAAAAGTAACTGTTTCCGTTTGTTATTTGCTTCTGTTTTATGTAGTCGTTTCCCAACATAAAAATCGACAAGAGTGCTAATAGCAATCAAAAACAAAAATCGCCAATCCCACCAACCATAAAACAAATAACTAGCGACTAAGATAAATGCGTTTCTTGTCTTAATGTGCTTTGCTACAATCCAATACAGTATAAAAACGATTGGAAAGAAAATGGCAAAATCTAAGGAGTTAAATAACATTCAACAGGCATTTATCTTAAAAATACCCTTGGCGCTTACGGTCTTCCATAGCGGATTCAGAGCGTTTATCGTCACTGCGGTTACCTCGTTCTGTTTGACGCATTCCAGAGACCTCAGCCGCAATTTTCTCAAGGGTATCTGCATCAGACTCTATGCCTCCTGTAATTGTGATGTCTCCTAATGTCCTAAAACGAACTTTTTTGGTAACAATTTCCTCATGGTCTTCCAGTACTAAAAATTCAGAGTTTGGAATCCATGAATCCTGTCTCCATACGACTTCTCGTTCATGAGCAAAATACAAAGATGGAATGGCTATGTTCTCACGTTTGATGTAGTTCCATACATCCATTTCTGTCCAATTACTGATCGGGAACGCTCTAAAATGCTCACCTTCAAAGTGCTTACCGTTAAAGATGTTCCAAAGTTCAGGACGTTGGTTTTTAGGATCCCATTGTCCAAAATCATCACGATGGGAAAAGAAACGTTCCTTGGCTCTAGCCTTTTCTTCGTCACGACGCCCTCCTCCAATGGCACAATCTATTTTGTGTGATTCAATAGCATCAAGTAAAGTCGTAATTTGAAGTGCGTTACGAGTGGCATTTTTTCCTTTTTCTTCAGCAACGCGCCCTTCATCAATAGATTCCTGTACCGAACCTACAATAAGCTGCGCTCCTAAATCCTTAATAATATTATCCCTAAATTGAATGGTTTCAGGGAAATTATGACCTGTATCAACGTGCATTAAGGGAAAAGGAATTTTTGAAGGATAAAAGGCTTTCTTGGCCAAATGAGTGACCAAAATAGAATCCTTTCCACCAGAAAATAAGATGACAGGGTTATCAAATTGTGCCCACACTTCACGCAGTACAAAAATGGCCTCACTTTCTAACTCATCTAAATAATTCAAGTAATACTTACTCATTGTCTTCTCACAATTTTGATTCTATATGGATGACGATTTGTTGTACAGCATCGTCAATACTTGTTTCTTCTGTTTTTATTTCAATATCAGGTTGTTCAGGTGCTTCATAAGGAGCTGATATTCCTGTCATGTTTTTAATCTCACCTGCCCTAGCTTTTTTATACAAGCCTTTTACATCTCTACGTTCACATTCTTCAAGGCTTGTATTGATATAAATTTCGACAAAGTTAACATCTTTGACGATAGTTCTTATGTTATCTCTGTCTTTTTTATATGGAGAAACAAATGCTGCTAACACTACCAATCCAGCATCAATCATCAAATTTGCAACTTCGGCAATACGTCGAATGTTCTCTGTTCGATCTTCGGGAGCGAAACCTAAATCTTTATTAATCCCTTTTCGAATGTTATCACCATCAAGTGAATACGTTTTTATCCCTTTTTCAAATAGTGCTTTTTCCACCAAATTGGCAATGGTCGATTTACCCGAACCCGAAAGCCCTGTAAACCATAGTAAAAACGCATTGTGCTTATTGGATTTCACCCTGTCCTCTTTGGAAACTTGATAGTTATGAGGAATGATATGTGTTGACATGTTATCTTTTGTTGCGGAAAAAGAACTGCCTAATCCTACCAAGAGGTAATTTTAGCCATAATCTTTCATGTAAATAATAAAGTGCGAATTTCGTAAATAATTCTGTAAGTGCAATATATAACGCGATTTCATCATAAGCCTTTAGGATAGCGCCAGAAATTATAAATGTCATTGCTGTTGCAACCACGCGCCATGATATGGTTTTATAGAGTGTTTCACGATTGGTAACCTTACCATCTTTAAAAGCATTTTGCCAAATACGTTCGTGGATGTAATACACCAAAAACTTGATAAAAAATTCTGCTGCTCCTATTTTAATGGCTTGATCAACACTGCAGTTTCCAGTGAAACAAGTCACTAACATCACTACCAAAATGGTATCTGCAAAAGCAATAAACCTCCAGGATATTCCTTTTATGATACTACGGAGATGTGACTCCTTTTTGTACGCTGCCATAATCTATGTTTTTGAAACCAAAAACCAAGGGTTAAGCAGGTTTTCTTTATTGTAAAGCAAAGGTTTGTTTGTGTCTTTAGAGATAACTTCAATGCCTACAGCATTACAAATCGCTTGACCTGCAGCTGTATCCCATTCCATTGTAGGTGCAAACCTTGGGTAAACATCGGCTTTACCTTCAGCCACTAGACAAAATTTCAATGAACTTCCTTTAGATACAATTTCTACATCTCTCCCTTTTGATTTTAATGTCTCAACAAAATCCAAAGTCTCTTGGCTCATATGCGACCGACTACCTACAACCTGGACCAACTTGGAACCTTTGGGCTTTGGCTCTAGTCGTATGGCTGTTTTACAGATGTGTTCAATTTCTGTTTCGTGATCAGGGAGTTCAGATTTAAAGGCTTGCCTTTGTTCAACATCAGCAAAATACAAGGTCTTTGTTGTTGGCATATAAATAACGCCCAATATTGGCTTTCCTTTGGTAACCATGGCAATATTAACCGTAAATTCTCCATTGCGCTTTATGAATTCCTTGGTTCCATCCACAGGGTCAACAACCCAACAAGTGGTCCAATTTTTTCGTACATCAAAATCCGTTTGTTTGTTTTCCTCGCTGATTATAGGATATTCAGTGTTTTTTAAATATGAGTTTATGACATCATTTGCTCTCATATCGGCTTCGGTCAAAGGAGACTTGTCATCTTTTAGTTCTACCTCGAAAGCTGTGTCATAAATTTGCATGATTACTTTTCCTGCTTGCAATGATGCCTCTATTGCCGTTCTAAGATTCTTTGTTACTTCTATACCAATCATATGTTAATTTTAATCCTTCTTTTAGTTGGGTTTTATATGTCCATCCTAAACCTTTTAGTTTTGACACGTTTGTTAATTTTTGTTGCGTTCCATCTGGTTTAGTTGCATCAAACACCAAGGTGCCTTTAAAACCTACAATTTCCTGAATGGTTTCTGCTAAATTCTTAATAGCGATATCGACTCCAGTGCCAATATTTATATGTGTGTTTCGTACCTCTTTTTTGTCAGTAGAATAGGTATCTTCAAAATCACAGTTTTTCATCAGAAACGCACAAGCATCTGCCAAATCCTTTGACCATAGGAATTCTCGCTTTGGCTTTCCTGTTCCCCAAATCTCTACTGAGTTGTCGTTAACACCAAAAGACGATAAATAGGCTTTGGCATCGACGATTGAGTTCATTTTTAAATCATTCAAAACATCATCGTGTTTCTGTTCTGAAAGCAATTTTGCCAAATGCATCTTTCGAATAAGTGCTGGAATCACATGAGCGTTTTCTAAATCAAAATTATCGTTTACGCCATAAAGGTTTGTGGGCATTGCCGAGATAAAATTTGTACCATACTGTAAATTGTAACTTTCGCACATTTTTATTCCGGCAATTTTAGCAATTGCATAAGGTTCATTTGTATACTCAAGTGTGTCAGTGAGCAAATAAGATTCCTTTATTGGTTGATTTGCGTGTTTTGGGTAAATACATGTACTACCTAAAAACAACAACTTCTTTACTTGATGCTTATAGCTCTGATGAATCACATTGTTCTGGATCATCATATTCTCATAGATAAAATCTGCCCTATAAGTGTTGTTAGCCCTAATTCCACCCACTTTGGCTGCTGCTAAAAAAACATACTCTGGTCGTTCGGTCTCAAAAAAATGAATGACTTCGGACTGGTTTGTAAGATCAAGTGCCTCATGTGTTCGTGTTACAATATTTGTATATCCCTTTTTTTGAAGGTTCTCATGTATGGCACTCCCTACAAGACCTCGATGTCCAGCTATGTAAATCTTTGAATTCAAGTCCATAGGTGCTTACTCAAAATAGTTTTGGGTTTGATGACCACCTTCTCGAAGGTATTGTTCTTTTTGTATAAGTTTAAGGTCGTTAGACATCATTTCCTCTACAAGGTCTTCCAGGTCATATTCAGGAACCCAACCAAGTTTATCTTTAGCTTTAGACGCGTCACCTACAAGCATTCCTACTTCCGTTGGTCTGTAATAATTTTTGTCAATTGCAACAACCTCTTTTCCTAATTCTAATTGATAGTTTGGATTGCTACAGGATTTCACGAATCCTTTTTCGTCGGCATCCTTTCCTTTAAACTCAAGCGTAACACCAACGTGCGCAAAACACATTTTTACAAATTCTCGAACAGATGTTGTTTTTCCTGTTGCAATAACCCAATCTTCTGGTTTTTCTGCCTGAAGGATCATCCACATCATACGAATATAATCTTTTGCATGTCCCCAATCTCTCTGAGCATTGAGGTTACCTAAGTAAACCTTGTCTTGTTCTCCAGAAACAATTTTAGACGTTGCCCTTGTAATTTTCCGAGTGACAAAGGTTTCACCTCTAATTGGTGATTCGTGATTAAACAAAATTCCATTACATGCAAAAATACCGTAGGCCTCTCTATAGTTTACTGTGATCCAATATGCATACATTTTTGCTACAGCATACGGACTCCTTGGATAGAATGGTGTTGTTTCAGTTTGAGGAACTTCTTGCACATTTCCATAAAGTTCTGATGTTGACGCCTGATAAATTTTAGTAGTTTTTTCTAAACCCAAAATACGTATGGCTTCAAGCAACCTCAAAGTTCCCAAGCCATCAGCATTTGCTGTATACTCAGGAGTTTGAAAAGATACGTGCACATGACTCATAGCGCCTAAATTGTAGATTTCGTCAGGTTTTACATTTTGAATAATCCTGATAAGGTTTGTGCTATCGGTAAGGTCGCCATAATGAAGAAAGAAGTTTCGGTCTTCAACATGAGGGTCTTGGTAAAGGTGGTCAATTCTTTCGGTGTTGAACAAAGACGATCGTCTTTTGATACCATGTACAATATAACCCTTATGTAATAAAAATTCGCTTAAATACGCTCCATCCTGACCTGTTACACCTGTAATTAAAGCTACCTTTTTTTGCATCTGTGCTTGGTTGAGAATTCAGGTTATAAATTTAGGGTTTTCGTATGAATCTCTGTCTTTAAAAGCTGATAATTATTGAGTTCTTATATTCTCTAGTGCTCTCTTTAGACTGGTTCTCCAATGTGGAACCGTTAAACCAAAAGCGTTTTTGATCTTGCTTTTATCCAAAACACTAAATGATGGTCGCTTTGCTGGTGTTGGATATGAAACTGTGTTTATTGGGTGGGTTTCTATGTCTACAGCACTGAGTTCAAAAATAGAGATTGCAAAATCATACCAACTCGCCACACCTTCATTACTGTAGTGGTAAATACCATAATCATCTGTATCTAGACGTATGATATGAAGAATAGCATGCGCTAGATCCTTTGCATAAGTTGGTGTTCCAACCTGGTCTGAGACGACATTTAATTCTTTTTTGTCATAAGCCAAGCGCAACATGGTTTTCATGAAATTGTTGTTATACTCAGAATACAACCAAGATGTACGTATGATATAGTGATTAGGATTGGTCTTTGAGAGTTGTCGCTCACCTTCTCGTTTGGTGACTCCATATACGCTTAAGGGGTTTGTTTTGTCGTGCTCTGTATAAGGTCGTCCCTGAGTGCCATCAAAAACAAAATCGGTAGAGATATGTATCAACTTTATTTCATGGTTTGTACAAACTTCAGCCAAATATTTAGCACCAAGCACATTGGTGTTTTCCGCTTGCTTAGCTTGCTCTTCGGCCTTATCAACCGCAGTGTATGCGGCACAGTTGATACACCAATCTATATCTCTAGACTCAAAAAAAGCTTTGACCTGCTCATGTTTGGTGATGTTAAGAGTGTTACTATCAGCAAAAATAAAATTGAAGTCCTTGTAGTTGCTCTTAATTGATGAAATACACTTTCCTAATTGCCCTGAAGCTCCAGTAACTAAAATAGTTTTCATAATCTTGCCTCTTGTAGTTTTGGAAGTAATATGTCTTTTTCTGAAACATTAAATTCTTCTTGAGGCAACTTCCAATCTATATTTAGTGTAGGGTCATTATAAATAATACCGCCTTCGGCTTCCTTGTTATAAAAATTATCACATTTATATGCGAAAAGTGCCGTGTCACTCAATACGATATAGCCATGGGCAAAACCTCTTGGAACGAAAAGTTGTTTTTTGTTTTCTTCGGAAAGTTCTACAGAAATGTATTGCCCAAAGGTTTCAGAGCCTTTTCTAAGATCAACACAAATATCTAATATTTTGCCTGTAACTGCACGGACTAACTTTGCTTGCGCATCGCTTCCAATTTGATAATGAAGACCTCTTAGTACACCTTTTTGAGAAAACGCTTCGTTGTCTTGAACAAAATCAATACGACGTCCAAGCAAATCATTAAACTTTCCCTGATTGAACGTTTCCATAAAATAGCCGCGTTTATCTTCAAACACCATGGGTTCAATGATAAAACAGCCTTCAATTGATGTGTTTATACGTCTCATTTCAAAAATTATATGGACGAAATGTATGGCACTGCTAAAACAAAACTCTGTAGACTTTGTTAAGTATACTGCTTTTTATAGTAGTCTTGATACGTTCCGCTTGTAACACTTTCTAACCAAGATTCATTGTTTAAGTACCAATTTATGGTCTTTTCCAGTCCTTGCTCAAAGGTCACAGAAGGTATCCATCCCAACTGATTCTTGATTTTTGATGCGTCAATTGCATATCTTAAATCATGTCCAGGTCTGTCCTTCACAAAGGTGATAAGTTTCTCGGATGTTCCTACTTGACGACCAAGTTTTTTATCCATTAAATGACATAACAACTTTACCAAGTCGATATTCTTCCATTCATTAAAACCACCAATATTATATGTTTCTGCATTCGTGCCTTTATGAAATATAGTATCAATTGCTATAGCATGATCGATAACATACAACCAATCTCTGGTATAATTGCCGTCTCCATATACAGGTAAGGACTTATTGTTTATAATGTTGTTAATGAATAACGGAATAAGTTTTTCTGGAAACTGGTTTGGGCCATAATTATTAGAGCAATTGGAAATCACATAAGGCATGCCGTATGTTTCGCCATAAGCCCTAACAAAGTGATCGGAACTTGCTTTTGAGGCAGAATAAGGTGAATTAGGGTCGTATGCAGTGGTTTCGGTAAAAAATCCCGTGTGCCCAAGACTTCCATAGACCTCATCTGTACTGATATGGTAAAAGCGTTTTCCTTGGTATTGGTCTTTCCAACAGTTTTTGAAGGCATTCAGAAGATTCATCGTGCCTATGACGTTGGTCTTCACAAAGGCCAAGGGATCCAATATTGATCGATCTACATGCGATTCGGCAGCAAGATGTATCACACTATCAAACTTATAGGTTTCAAAAAGTTCATTTATCAATGAACTATTAGTGATATCAGCTTTTAAAAATGTATAGTTTGATTTACTTTCAATGTCTTTCAGGTTTTCCAAGTTCCCTGCATAGGTTAGCGCATCAAGATTGAAAATGTTGTAATCAGGATACTTTTCAACAAATAACCTTACAACATGAGACCCAATAAAACCTGCACCTCCTGTAATTAATATTGATTGATTATCCTTCATAGTTTTTTACGAACCTTATAAGTTTTGATGTCAAAAACATTAAACTCAATACTAAAAAGCCTAAAATTGGAAAGATGATAGAATATCTATCTATAAATTCTTTCTTTAATTCACCGACAGCTTGAAAGTCAGAAATAACATCATAATAGACATCTTCTTCAACTTTTTCTTGATCTAGTTTACGCATCTGATCCCTCAACTGAATTTCCTTGTTCAGTAGTTCATATTCGCGCGTGTTGGATTTATCCTTATCCAATGCTAATCCGTCTCCTAACTTCAATGCTGAAATAGATGATTTTGACTCCTCTTCCAGCACATCGATATAGACTTTTTGAAGTGAGTCTATTTCTTCAATAGCTTCAAGAATGTTTTGCTTTTGAATAAAATTTAAAGAATCCTTTTTCTTCTTTTTATTCATAGAATATTCATTGGAAAATGAGGCATTGATCCCTTCCCTTAAGTCCAGGAAAACATCTTTCTTCTGGGATTCCACAATGATTTCGAATTCATTGCCTGAAGAGATTTCCTCGTTTTCAATAAAATCTTTAAATGAAATATTAGGAGCAATTGTGCTATCTATTGATTGGAGAAATCTTTCGTATCGCAATAATTGGTTGTTCTCAGACTCGAAGGCAAAGCCTACTTCGAAGGATTTAATTTTTTTTATAGTGTCTTTATGAATATTAAAGATTGAAGCTAGTTTTCTATATTCATCATTGTCTAATAATGCATCATAATATTTGATGTTCTTTATCATGTGGTATTTCGTATCAAAATACGGTCTAACCAACATGCTTGAAGTATAAATCTTTGGCTTGGTTTTTTCTAGAGTATAACCTGCTACCGCCAAAACAACCAAAACAACCGCAATCAATTTGAAATTATCGATTATAGCTTTTAGAGCAAAAATTATTACTGAGAAAATGGATTTGAAAATCGACCGTATAAACCTATAGAAACGATCAAAAAGATTTCCAATGGCCTTAAAAAGCTGTCCTAAATCCACTTCTTCTGAAGTTTGGTTATTAGGTAATTTATCACTCATAATGTACTATGTTAATTATCAAATATTTGTTGCAAGATCTTGCGTGTTATTATGTATGTTGGCTTAACTCCTGAAGTTCCTAGACCTCCAGAAGCAAGTGTGCTTCCTGTCTCTAATGGATTATCACTTGCATAATAAGCATATCTAACCTTGACATCAGGATTAATGCTTCCTCGAACTTTTGATGCAGCCTGAATGGCTTTCTGATAGTGAGCACCTTCCATTTCAAGCCCAATGACATTCCACGTAGAGTTATAAAAGAACTTTAAAATTTCCTTATTTTGAAGTGAAGTTCCCAAAACCGTTATCATGGAGCCTTCATAAATATCGACGCCTTGACCTTCTAAATCTGACTTACTCAGTTCGTTCTTAAATGGGTAGTTGTCTGCTGTTCCTTCAAAAATATGAGCAGAAGGTATCATGACATCACCTTTTCCTCCTTCCAAAATACCTGCTTTTCCCATAATAGATACCGACTCAACATTTAGGTGTACTTGTTCGCCATTGACCTTAATTGGCTTAAACAACTCGTCTATGGTTTCATAGGCTTGCTCTCCAAAGGCATAATCCATAACAAATATGACCGGTTTTTCATCGTCATTATCCGTGTTCTCAATCTGTAAATCTGTCTTGGAGAAGTCTATTTTTGCGGTATCAAAAATTTGAACATCAATGTTGGTTCCAGAACTGTCTTTTATATAGGTCATTCCACTCTGCAACGCCACTTTTGTTATTTTATTGCGCAGATCATTATTTTCTTTTTGACTTATGGCCTCATACACTTCGAAAATATTCTTTTTTGAAGTCATTGGTTTTAAGGCGATAGGCGCAAAGATTGAATTCATTACACTGTGCATGTTGGCGCTTATCACATGAATTGGACGACGCAGTAAATTGTTTTCATGCAGCACTGCTTTAATGTTGTCTGCCCAAATCTCTCCATGGATATGATGCCCTAAACGCTCTCGTAGTACATTACTAAATGTTACAGAGCGCTTTTTATTGTGTATGACTTCTTCGATAGCAAGTTTTCCTAACCAGTATATAATGTGTAGCAGTCGTTCCGGTTTTTCCTTCGTTGTAAACTGAGCATGCGCATTTGTAAGCTCTTCAAATGTTCTGCCTAATATATTTGCTGTATGTGTTATCGCGATTTCCCGTTCTTGCTGAGTCAATTTCTTCTTTGACAATACGGCTTTTTCAAGTTTTACCCAATCACGTGTTGTCGACCCTTGCTCGTCAATCAAGACTCTTTTACTGATTTTATGGGATTCGATGAATAAAAAGGTAAGATGTGTTAAAATATCGTAGATTTCAGAACGTCCTCTGGTAATCTCTATATTCATCTGTTCGTCATCAATACGATAGCAATTACGACGACGCTTTGGAGGAATAATTGGCTTGAAATGCGAGTTTCCATAACCTTCATCGCTTGTTAGGTTGATAAAAGAGCATTCTTCAATACCTTCAGGTAGCCTGTCTATAACATAAAGCAAGCCTTCCAACTCTGCTTTATCTTCAGAAATAGAACCGTAAATCTCTGGCCTGAGCAGAAGAAGGGATTCTCTTAAGGTCTCACCCGAAACTCCCATCGGTTTGTAAAATCCACGATTGAATAAATGACGCATCGTAATGTACATTTTCTCTATCGCATTTGAACTCTCCTGAGCTCTTGTACGTCCGTGAATTTTCTTTTTACTCATCCGCATAATTTTGCCGACAAATATAGTATTATTTCGTCAATTTCTGAGCGTAAAGGGTATCGGCTATTTTGCGGTCATTAGATAGACGCGGAATCTTGTTTTGGCCTCCAAGTTTCCCAATGGATTTCATGTAATCCTGAAAACCATTCTTTTTGATCTTGGTAACTTTAAGTTGCTGAAGCACATGCCCTAAGATTAGGTCTTCATAATAGGTATTCTGTTTTTGCATTGAGCGGTCTATTGTCGCAGCAAATTCTGAAATCTGATCTGGCGCTTTCTCGAACTCGATAAACCATTCATGATAGGGTAATCCTGATGTTGGGTTGATTTGTGGAGCAACCGTGAACTCCGTGACTTGAATTGAGGTTCCTTCAATAGCTTCCTTCAGAGCTTGCTCAACTTCCTTTCCAATCACATGCTCTCCAAACGCCGAAATAAAGTGTTTAATGCGTCCAGAAACAATCACTCGATGTGGATTTGTTGACGTGAACTGTATGGTGTCACCAATGTTATAAGCCCAAAGTCCAGCATTTGTCGAAACGATCATCACATAATTTACACCGACCACAACATCGGCAATTGTTAAACGCTTTGGGTTTGGTTCAAAAAAGGTATCAGATTCTATAAATTCATAGAAAATCCCAGAATTCAATTGCAATAACATCCCTTTTTCATCCTGACGATCTTGAAAAGCAAAAAAGCCTTCGCTGGCAGGATACAGTTCTATACTATCAACTTTACGACCAATAAGGGTTTCAAATTTTGAACGGTAAGGCTCATAATTCACGCCTCCAAAAATAAAAAGGTTAAAGTTTTTGAACACCTCGCCTACCTTTCGTCCAGTTTTGGCTTGGATTTTTTCAAAATACATCTGAACCCAAGATGGAATGCCTGAAATCACCGTCATGTTCTCAGGCAAGGTTTCGTCGACTATGGCTTCAACCTTGGTTTCCCAGTCTTCAATACAATTGGTTTCCCAAGATGGCATTCGGTTTTTTTGAAGGTACTTCGGAACATAATGTGCAACTATTCCAGAAAGTCGACCTAATTGGATACCGTTTTTCGCTTCGAGAATCGGACTCCCTTGCAAAAAAATCATTTTTCCGTTAACGAATGTACTGTTACCGGTTTCTGCAATATACATTAAAATAGCATTCCTTGCTGCTTCGACATGTGTCGGCATACTTTCCTTGGTCAAAGGAATGTACTTAGCTCCTGATGTTGTTCCCGAAGTTTTGGCAAAATACAACGGTTTGCCTTTCCATAGAATATCCGCTTCGCCCTGAACAACCTTATCAATGTATGATTTCAATCCTTCATAGTCACGAATTGGGACACGTTCTACATAGTCTTCATGGTTCGTGATAGCCTGAAAATCATGATCCTTCCCAAACTGGGTATTGGCTGCATCCTTTATCAATTGCTGAAACACCTTGTGTTGTGTTTCAATTGGATTGCTGGACCACTTATCAATGGATTTCTTGATGTGCCTTGCAAATAATTTGGCAAGCTTCGGTTTTAAGGACAACATTATTTGAAATCTATATAATTGGTTGGATTAACAGGATAACCTTTACTCCAAAGTTCAAAATGTAGATGCGGTCCTGAGGTCAATTCTCCCGAATTTCCAGCCATGGCAATTACCTCTCCCGATTTCACTAAATCGCCTTGTTGCTTCGTCAATGAAGCATTGTGTTTGTACACAGAAATAAGGTCGTAACTGTGTTCGATAATGACAACATAACCGGTTTCTGTTGTCCATTCGGCAAAAATTACCGTTCCATCCGCTGTAGCTTTAACAGGTGTGTCCTTAGCCACTACAATATCGACCGCAAAATGCTTTTCTGTCAGATTATAACCTTCAGAAATTGTACCATTCACAGGTGGAAAAAGGACAAAGTTTGATGATTCTATAGTGGTTTCGAAGACATTATATTTATCTTCCTTGTCGACCAACTCCCTAAGAAGCGAATCTTCCTTTGTCGGCTTTAAATCCAATTCATTGGGATTGATAGTCGAGGCATCAACAATAGAATCTCTTTTGAAATCCTCGACACTGACATCACCAGTTAATACTTTTTTTATAGACTCGAAGTATTTTTCGTTGAGCTCTATGGCATTTTGAAGTGAGTCCGTTTTATAGTTCAATAAAGTCGCTTTCTTTTTTAAAGCTGTAGATGAATACCCAGGAATGTATTCTTTTAACGAAGTAAATGCAATCAACAATATCGTGCCAGCTATAAGTAAAATCGTTCCGAGCGACATAAACACAAAGACGTTAAGACGCGTGAGCTTTATAGCGAAGCGTTCTTCAAAAGTATCTTCATTCAAAACCACCAAACGATACTTATGCAGCAGTTTCTTTTTGAATTTTCTTTCTTTTTTATCGTTTGCCATAAGAACACAAAATTAAATAAAATTACTCCAAGTTGCTTTTGTAAGTCTTAAAGTTTGGATTTAAGCAAATAAATAGAAGTTTAATTATTAAATTTGTGGCTCAAAAGTAAACGTTATGATAACATCAAGCATTTTTTTAGCGCCAGGAGCGTGGCAGATTATTTTAATTGTAGTCGTGGTTCTATTGTTGTTTGGAGGAAAGAAAATCCCTGAACTCATGAGAGGTCTTGGAAGCGGTATCAAGGAATTTAAGGATGCCAGTAAAGCAGAAGACAAACCATCTGCAACAGATAATAAAGAATAGATATTTCGGAAATTCTATAAAAAAAGGCACGAAATACGTGCCTTTTTCTTTTTATACGACTTTTACAAGCTATTGAATTGCTATCGATTTGATAATGGATTCTAACTCGAAGATATAATCACGTTTCGGGATAGAAGGCGCAAACACATAGCCTTCAACAATCACATAGCGATCGTTTACTTTATCTTCTATGGCATAATTGATAAATGGTCCAGACATAAAAGCGTTTTTTAAATCCCAAAGTCCTCTGGTTTCATACGTTGGCTTGTTATCAACAATAATGTCACTTATGAATGGCGTAAACGCTTCTTCAGTTCCCATAAATGTTCCTTCGGCAGCACCTTCTATATGAATTTTTCCTACAGAATCCCTAACCCTTACAATATCTACAACTGCACTATCTCCCTTTCTTATGGTTGACAGCGGAACCTCGTACAATAACATATCGACATTTCCAGTCTTGATATCTCTTCTAATCCAGAAGAAATCTTCTTCAGATTTTGCAATGCGATAGGCTGATGGAAATCGTAATGAAAATCCTAAGTTTTTCTTTATCGGATCATCATTAAATAATGATTTGCTTGTTCGCAACTGTCTTTCTGTAATTTCAGTTTTATTGAAGGCATCAACAATTTTTTCAGAATTTTGCTTTATTTGTTCTATAATTTCATCATTGGTTTGTCCCGAAATCACTACCATTGTTTGAGGTCTTGCATAAGCATCGGTCGCAATCTTGGTGGCCGCATCTTTTCCTTTTACTATTTGTAAAACGGTTCTGTTTTTTCTAGCAAAACCTGAAAAAACCTGTGTTGGCATTTGGCTCATTGAAAAACGAGGTTCTTCCTTAGACAAGCCTTCAATTGGAGCCGCAAGAACATCTCGAATCGCATCTCCTACTTGATTTTCCCAAAGGACATTATCAGCAACTACGACGATACTATTGATGTCACCCGAAGATTTGGGAACATAACGTTTCTCATTCTTGTCATTACAAGAGAAGCATACGGTCACAATCAACAGTATGCCAAGAATATTTTTTACCATGAGTTCTGAATTTATTTCGCTTATTTGGAAACGACAAGTGTCATTCCAATTTTGAGTTTGTTACTGCGAATATCGTTCCAATCTTTGATATTTTGAACAGAAACTCCAGGAAATTTTTGCGAAATGCTCCAAAGTGAATCGCCTTTTTTCACTCTGTAAGTTGATTTTCCCTCGGTATTGATTACCTTTTTTGGTTTGGCTTGAGCCACTTTACTAGCAGAGGCTGTAGGTTTTCGCGGATAAATTGTTAGGCGTTGGCCAATCTTGAGGTTGTTGCTTCTTAAACCGTTCCAGCGTTTAATTTGACTGACACGAACTCCGTATCGTCTAGCAATTTTCCCAAGGTAGTCTCCAGATTTCACGCGATACCTAACTTTGCTATCCGAATCAAAAAACTGAGGAAGCGGTTTCTCTCGTTTGTTCAATTCTGATTCAACGTGCGCATAGATTTGTTGTTCATTTGTTACAAACTTACCAATAGCCTCTCGTGGTAATCGCAATGTATAATTTTCACCTTTGATATACGGAATGATATCCAATTTGTACGAAGGATTTAAAAATTGAAGCTGTTCCATGGGTACATCCACAAGCTCTGAGACCTGATCTAACGTAATCATCTTTTTGACATGTATAGTATCTGTCTCAACATAATGATAGTTAGGACGTGCCTTTTTAAAGCCATGTTCTTCGGCAAACTCGAAAATGTACATGGTTGCCAAAAAAGCTGGTAAATAACCAGCGGTTTCCCGTGGAAGATGCGGTCTAATATTCCAATAGTTTTCATATCCTCCAGATCGACGTATGGCTTTGGTCACATTTCCTGGTCCCGAATTATATGCTGCCAACGCTAAGTCCCAATCTCCAAAAATCTTATATAATTTTGCCAAGTATTTACTGGCTGCAACCGTAGATTTAATAGGATCACTTCGTTCATCAACATAGCTACTAACGTTTAGACCATATTCCTTCCCTGTTCCAAACATAAATTGCCACAAACCTGTCGCTCCAACTCGAGAACGTGCTCTAGGCTTTAAGGCAGATTCAACAATAGCCAAATACTTCACCTCTAATGGAATGTCATGGTTGTCTAAACTTTCCTCAAACAGAGGAAAGTAGTAATCACTTAGGGACATCAACCTCGACATAGAATTTCGGCGATGTTTCAAATAGGATTTGATTACACTCTCAAGTGAAGGATTATATTCAATGTTGAAAGGTGTTCGTGCATTAAGTCGCTGTAATCTGGCCTTTAAGGTGTCGGTCGATAGTTCGGGATAATCCACTGGTTCGTAGGTTAACTCAGAGACCGACTTATAAATCGTGTCAAATAAATTGTTGCTATACAATTCTTCCAGCCACTTTTTGTCTAATTCTGCTGCAAGTTTATTATCGGTAAGCGTTTTGATTTCAGTAGAATCAATGATTGGTTGTATATTGATTTGCTTCCTAAAAAAGGTCTTGCCATCAATTATGGTATCGACAACGTAAGTTTCGCCTTCGACAAAATCTGATTCTGTAAGTCGTTTTACTTCAGCAGGCTTCGGAATGGAATCCTGTCCAAAACATAATACACTACTAAGCAGAATACCAAAAGTTAGGGTTATAAACTTGTTTTTCATTGGTATGTAGATTAACTTATCAAAAAACGATAAGTGTGCTAAAATCGTATTTTTACAGTTAAAATGAAAGTTTTATTAGATAATTTAACATTTTTTGTAGGTAAATTCCTAATATTCTTGTGTTTCATATTAACACCTTTATTCTAACATTGCAGCAATTCCAGGCAATGTTTTGCCTTCAAGACTTTCTAACATGGCGCCTCCACCAGTACTGACATAACTCACTTTGTCTTCAAACCCAAATTGCTTTACGGCAGCAACAGAGTCTCCACCACCAACAAGGGAAAAAGCACCATTCTTGGTCGCCTCTGCTATAGAGTTCCCTAATTCAATCGTTCCATTGGCAAAGTTTTCCATTTCAAAAACACCTAATGGTCCGTTCCATAAAATGGTCATACATTGCCTTACAACCTCATCAAAATTTTGCTTAGATCTTGGTCCAACATCCAAGCCTTGCCAACCATTTGGGATATCATCGACATCTACGACTTGTGTTTCAGCATCGTTCGAAAAGGCATTAGCTGCTAAGACGTCAACCGGTAAGTGAATGGATACATTCTTGGCTTCAGCTTGTTTCATAATATCCAATGCCAACTCTATTTTATCATCTTCGCAAATGGAGTCTCCAATGTTACCGCCTTTCGCCTTAATAAAAGTAAAGGTCATTCCTCCTCCAATGATCAAATGATCCACCTTATCCAATATGTTTTCAATAATGGTGATTTTGGAAGATACTTTAGCACCTCCAAGCACAGCCAAAACGGGTTTTTCACCTGTTTGCATAACTTTCTTAATACTTTCGATTTCTTGGGCGAGCAAATTTCCGAAGCACTTTTGCCCTGGAAAAAACTGAGCGATTACGGTTGTTGATGCGTGTGCTCTATGCGCTGTACCAAAGGCATCATTGACATAAATGTCTCCCAGTTTTGACAAGGCTTCAGCAAAACCTTTGTCACCTTGTTTTTCCTCTTCATGAAAACGTAGATTTTCCAATAACAGAATTTCTCCTGGTTTCAAATCTTTAGCTGCCTGTTCGGCTTTGTCTCCTACACAATCCTCGACAAATTTTACAGAAACACCCAAGACATCCTCGGCTTCGGTAATAATATGTCTTAATGAAAACTCATCTTGCACTCCTTTTGGTCGTCCCAAGTGCGACATCAGGATGCAACTCCCACCATCTTCCAAAACCTTGATAATGGTCGGTTTTGCTGAAATGATTCGCGTTGCGTCAGTCACTTCAAAATCATCATTTAAAGGCACATTAAAGTCTACTCTGATTAAGGCTTTTTTATTTTCAAAATTAAAATCATTCAATGTTTTCATTCGTCTGGGTTTAAACAAGTCTATGCAAATGTAACTATTATTCTAGTGTGTTAAAAGCAGTTTTGCTTGAATCGAATGATGCCATGATCGTCCCTTGTTTTTTGAAAAAATTATGTAGGTTTGTTTTATGCTATTTTCAGAAATCTTAGGGCAAGAGCATATCAAGAGTCATTTGACAAAAAGTGCCGATTCTGGTCGTGTTCCACATGCGCAATTATTTGTAGGGCCAGAGGGTTCTGGCACCTTACCAATGGCCATTGCTTATGCACAATACTTATTGTGCAAAAATAAAAACGGTGAAAATTCTGAAGGTAACCAGGTTTGCAACTTAAAATTTAAAACACTGTCGCATCCTGATTTGCATTTCGCTTTTCCTGTAGCTTCCAACGACAAGGTGAAACGTCATCCTGTATCGAGTCTTTTTATGGAAGAATGGCGAGAGTTGATGGAAAAGCAACCTTACGGAAACTTGTTTGACTGGTACAGAATTTTGGGTATAGATAACAAGCAAGGGCAAATAGGAGTTGATGAAGCGCAAGATATTGTCAAGGCATTATCCTTAAAGTCATATGAAGGTGGCTATAAGGTTATGCTGATTTGGATGGCAGAAAAGATGAATACCTCGGCAGCAAATAAGTTGCTGAAACTTATTGAGGAGCCTCCAAATAACACCGTATTCATATTTATTGCTGAAGATGAAGAACAAATTATCAACACCATAAAATCGCGTTGTCAAATACTTCATTTTCCACCATTGGCCGAAAATATCATCAAGGAAGCTTTGATGAACGCCTATCAAATTCCAGAAGCTGATGCGATCACCATTGCCCACCAATCCAATGGTAATTACAACAAGGCTTGTGACCTTGTATATAGTGACAGTGAAGACACACAGTTTGAAGAGTGGTTTGTGGTTTGGGTACGATCAGCATTTAAGGCCAAAGGAAACAAAAGCGCAATTCATGATTTGATTTCATGGAGTGAGACCATTGCTAAAACCGGTCGAGAAACCCAAAAGCAGTTTTTGAACTTTTGTATTGACTTTTTCCGACAGGCACTCATGCTGAACTACAACGTAGAAGGCTTGGTATACATGGAGCCAAAAACGGCATTTCAGCTTGAAAAATTCGCTCCTTTTGTCCATGGCAATAATATTATGGAGATTTCGAACGAATTACAGAACGCGATTTATCATATAGAACGTAACGGAAATTCCAAAATAATACTTACCGACCTCTCCATTAAACTGACGAGATTATTGCACAAAAAAGCCAGCTAGTTGCTGGCTTCTGTTTTATTCAAACACATAAGTTGCCGTATCTACTTCTGTCACCCTAAAATAACCAAAGGCAAAATTATCTGGATTGGATGGATTGATACAATTTCCTCGTATTTGAGCTGCAGTAGAACTAAATGGGTCACCTTGACTACCATGTTGTTCTATCAACAAGCGTATAAAATTATAATACTGCTCTGAAATTCCGTAAAGACTGATATTAACCACATCACCTGCCTCAAAAGGTGTTTCGTCTCCTTCCTCGTCATCGTCCTTTTCGAAAAAATCATGAATTTCGTTACCATCTACAAACTCGTCGGAAACATCTTCTAAATACGGAAAGAGATCGCCTTCAACTTCATACTTAATTAGATAGAAGTTTTCAATATTTGCAGGATCGGTATAATATAAGTTAAGTTCAAGTAATTCATCGTCAAAACCACCTTCAATGCTTTGATTGACGTCATTGATATCTGAAACCGACATCATGGTTTCGGTAGCTTCGTACGTTTCTCCATCATAAAGAATATCTAGACGATAGGTGTCATTCAAAACTGGAACAAAATTGCTAGTTGAATACGTTCCGTCGTTGTTATCACTAAATGGAAAAACCTCACCTGAATTTTCATTCGTAACAGTGACTATTGCGCCTGAAATACTGGTGTTTTGCAATGTATCAAAAAAAGGTGTTGACATGCGCAATGCAATTGATTGCTCATTTCCTGCTGTACCCTTTTCCCAATCTAGTGATGCCTCCACAACTAATCGCGTTTGCGCTGTTGGAACATCCACATCTATTATGTCTTCGCATGAGGTCAATAAAAACCCAAGTGTAACTACTAATACAATATATTGTTTCATCGCTTAAAATTTAAAGTTATAAGTTATTGAAGGAATAATGCCAAAAATGGAAATCCGAGACGCTTCGTTTAAGCCTGTTTCCCTATTTTGGCCAAAGCCTATTGAGGCTGCATTTTTACGACTATAAAGATTATAGATTCCAAAAACCCATTCCGATTTCCATCGTTTATCTGGATTTTTATTTGGTTTATAAATTGCTGAAATGTCCAACCTATGATATGCTGGTAATCGATCTTCATTTCTGTTCGAATACGTTGCAACCGATAATCCTTCATATGTATATTGTCCGTTAGGATAGGTCACAGGACGCCCAGTTTGGAACACAAAATTTGAGCTAAAGCTCCATTTGTCACTTAACTTATAAACTCCTGTTAATGACACATCGTGTGTACGGTCGTAAGGCGTATTGTACCAGTCGCCATTATTGATTCCTGGTCCGCCTGCGCTTCCGCCAAGAGCACGTTGTTCTGACTTTGAAAGTGTATACGCTAACCAACCTGTGAGCTTCCCTTTATTTTTTCTTAGCAACACCTCCAGACCATACGCTCTGGCTTCTCCGTTTAATATTTCCGTTTCGATGGTATTGTTTCCTATTAAATCTGAACCATCTATGTAATCAATTCTATTGTCAATATGCTTGTAATAGGTCTCTAACTCCAAAGCATAGGCATTGTCTTTAAAGTTTTTGTAGTATCCTAGGGCAAACTGATTAGATATCTGAGGCTTTATGTACTTTCCACTTGGTGTCCAAACATCTAAAGGAGTTACGGATGATGTATTAGACAACAAATGCAAATATTGTGTGGATTTGGTATAACTCGCCTTAACGGAAGAGGTTTCGTTGAGCTGGTACGACACACCTACTCTAGGTTCAAAATTCCCAAAGGTTTTTATGCTTTCACTTTTAGAATAATCTGTTTCACTTTCTGCTTCACCACGTTCATAAATTTCTAAATCGCTATTGTAAACTACTGGTTGGTTGTTCACATAATTGGTCATGCTTTGTCCGCCAAGTCTAGAAAACACGCTGTATCGCAATCCATAGTTGAAAGCCAATTTATCAGAAATTTGATGTTCGGCACTAATGTAAGCTGCTCCCTCAAAAGCACGCTTTTCGTCCAATTTTAAGTAGTTGATTGCTGATGTTTCAGAAGACGGCCTCACTTCTCCTGGATTGACACTATAGGTCAATCCGCTTACGCCAAAATCGAGCGTGATATTATTATTGACATAGTAACCCAAATCATATTTCAAATTGAAATTGGTTATGTCTGCATTCCAGTCGAGTTCAATAAAATCGAGAATAATATTATAGTCGTATTTGCTATAAATAAAAGATAAGTTTGAAAACAATCTATCATTAAATACATGGTTCCATCGTAAGTTTCCCGTTGCATTTCCGTAGTTATTCTCTATAATTTTTGACAAGTTGAATACATCACGACCAAAATACCCAGACAAGTAGAGTTTATTGTTTTTATTGAGTTCATAATTGGTTTTTAGGTTAAGGTCGTAAAACGAAATTTTATCGTCTTTTATGTTTTCGATAAGTGGCATAAACAAATGTGCGTATGACGCTCTGCCAGCAATTAAAAACGACCCTCTATCTTTAAACAAAGGAGATTCTACTGTAAGTCTACTTGAGATTAAACCAATGCCTCCAGTAAGTCCAAATTGTTTGCTGTTTCCATCTTTTTGTCTAACATCGAGTACAGAAGATACACGTCCACCATATTTAGCAGGAATGTCACCTTTATAAAGCTTGATGTTTTTAATGGCATCTGAATTGAACACCGAGAAAAACCCAAAAAAATGTGAGGTATTATAAATAATAGCCTCATCTAGAAGTACCAGGTTTTGGTCTGCCGCTCCACCACGAACATGAAAACCTGCAGAACCTTCTCCGTTATTAGTGACGCCAGGAAGCAATTGAATAGACTTAACAACATCTACTTCACCTAAAACGGCTGGCATTTGCTTTATAGTTTGCGCGTTAAGTTTTGACACACTCATCTGTGGTTTTTTAATACTAACAGCTTCTGATTCTTCGGCGACAATAACCACTTCGTTCAATGCTGTTGCCGATTCTTCCAACTCAAAATCCAACTTTTGGTCGGCATTTAAGGTTATCGCTTTGGTTACAGACAAATAGCCGACATAGGAAATTACCAAGGTATAATTGCCTTCTGGAGCTGTTAAAGAGAAAAAACCATACTCGTTGGTTGTGGCTCCATAATTGGTATCTTTTAAGTAAACGGTTGCACCAAGAAGCGTTTCTCCATTGGTAAGATCTTTGATGGTTCCACTAATACTGAACTGTTCCTGTGCTTGACACCATAAGCTAACGAACAGGAAGAGGGTTAAACATAATTGTTTCATTGAGTTTTGTTCTGTTTTTTGTTTGATGAAATTAAGGTTTGAAATAGAATAAAAGTCGTTTTCTACTTTATGGTTTTGTTAACGCAAAATAATTTCAAATATTGATGAAATCCATATTCTAGACGACCATTTGGAGTGAATTGTTACAATTTTGGAGTGAATTGTTATAATTAAAGGCTTTAGTTGTCTAAGTCTTTCTTTATGGTTTCCAAAAAAGAGTTGGATACCGGAATTTTCTTATCCTCAAAACTGGTGTTAAGCACCAAAAAGGATTTTCCGTTGCTACGAATTAAATGTTTCACGTGGATTAAATTTATTGCGAATGATCTGTGGCATTGTTTGATCGGTAAGCTTTTGGTTTGAGATAATATGTGTTTTAATCTGTTCCTTACTATATGTTTTTTGATACGGTTATTCTTTAAATAATTGACTACAACATATTGGTTACTGGATTCTACAAACAAAATTTCATTTATTGGCAAAGTGACGTCCACTTGATTATTCTCATCTCGTAAATTGAGCGTGTCTTTTTGTTTGGTTATATCGTACTTGTATTTAAATGTAAGCAGTTGTTGATCAAGTTCCTTAACTTCGGTTTGAAGTCGTTTTACGGCTATGTAAATAACAGTCCCAAAAAAAGGGAAAATTAAGATCAGTAGCAGCTTGGGATACATTTTAATTTGAAACCAGACATTTAATTCTTTTTCAAAATCATTCCCTAGATCTGGTATAATAAAAGACATTCCAAAGTTGATAAGCAATAAAATCAACGCTTCAAACAAGAGCCAAAAGGTATATTTTTTTATTCTAACTTTTTGAAATCCAAGTGCTTGTCGAAATATAAATTGGGATGCTGTTAAGACCAAGAAAGTACTTACGGCAATTGAAAAGAAAAATAAAAATTTGTGAAGTGTACTGTTAACAGGATTAGACATTTCTTCTGAAATACCGTAAGGCTGGAAAATAATAAGGAACAAATGGGAAAATACAATCGCATTTATGATATAGAGCCATTTGCTCTTTCTGTCATCAAAATAATCAAAAGGTTCTTTTAAATACTCTCGTATTTGCATGGTGTGTGATTGGTTGTCAAACTAAAAAAAGCTAGACGGAAATCATCTAGCTTTACAATAACGTTCATTGTGACCAAATTATTTTAGAACACCTATTCTCCTTTTTTGTATTTGGTGTTCAAGGCATCAATTATAGTTTGGGTAATATCATTGGCATCTGTACCATACATGACACTTCCTGCTTCATTTTTTCCTAGGATAAAGGCATATCCATTTTTCTTTCCGTAGTCAGCAACAAAGGACTTAACATGACTTAACACAGAATCGATCTCTTTATTAAATTCATTGGTAAGATTTTGTTGTTCCATTTGGATTTGCTGTTGAAGAATTTGTTGTTTCTGACCTAAGGCCTGACTTTGTTCTTCTTGCTTTTTTCTAGACAACTTGGCACCATTAATCTGAAAATCCTGAACCTCTAATTGAAAAGCTTTGCCTATACTGTCCGTTCGTTTTTTAAAGGCTTCATCCTTTAACTTGAATCTTTCTTCAACATCAATTTTCTCTTGATAAGCATTAATCACCTCTCCATTATCGACAAAGGCAATTTTTTGTTGCTCTTGACAAGCCACGAATAGAATTGCAACTAATAAAACTCCAAAAATAGTCTTCATTATGTATTTGTTTAAATTTTTTGCAAATGTATAAAAGTGTAAGTGTTTTTAGTAGAAATTTTAATTATAAAAAATAATTATAGTTAAAAAACCCATCATTGGAAAATACTATCACAAACAACTTCAAATAAACACGCCTACTCTAAGGAACCAATTTCTTGAACAGTCTGCTTAAGGGAACACGACATAATAGCTTAAATCGCTTTATTTTAAGTTTTTTGTCTTTTTTATGATATAAACCAAAGATGAATACTCTCCTGTTCGTTTCGCTTTTAAGTTTGATCGCCAACCAATCCAGAATGCCTTGATAGGGTTCATGAATCCGTTTTTATATTTTTCGGAAAGAAGCGCGACATAAAAAGCATCAAAAACCATTGGCAAGATTTTTAAAACTTGCATATTGTGATTACGTGTTAATTTAGTAATCGCAGTTTTTGAAAAATGCCATAAATGCCTCGGCACATCAAAAGCGGCCCAAAAGGAAGCATAATATTTGGCATCATAACTTTTAAAATTTGGAACAGCGATAACCAATCTTCCATTTGGTTTTAATAAGGATTCAAATAGTGAGAGGTGGTTTTCCAATTTTGGCAAATGTTCCAATACGTGCCACAATGTGATTACATCAAAACTAGCTGGCTCAAATTTTAACAGCTGGTCAATATCATAAACGGCATTATTTGTTTTCTCGTTGGCAAGCTGCCTGGCGTGTTCATTTGGTTCAACTCCATAAATCGTCCAATTGCTATCTTTTGCTACTTTAAGAAAATCACCTGTGCCACACCCAATATCCAAAAGTGTTTTATCTTCAAGTTCAAACGTATTGATTAATTTCAGTTTTCGTCTAAGGGCTATCGATTTCACAAACTGATATATTTTTTCATACCAATTCCGTTTACTATCCGTATGTGAAATATAATCGTCGCTTTCGTAATATCTACTCAACTCACGCTCTGAAGGACAAGGTTGGGTTTCCAACATATCCAATTCATCATTATGGATAAGCTGAAACTCTTCACCAGAAATCGAGTGATCCTTTACGTTTAAATATACTTTGCTTTTTGACATGCTGAAGTGTGTTCCACGTGAAACATTTGGACTAGTAAGTCAATATTTAACGTCCTAAATATACCAACAATACAGACACATCTGCTGGAGAAACTCCTGAAACTCTTGACGCTTGAGATATTGTAACGGGCTGTATTTTGGTTAGTTTTTGAATGGCTTCTGTACTCATGGATTTCAATTTCGTATAATCAAAGTTAGACGGAATTTTCACATCTTCGAGACGACTCAACTTATCGGCATTGTTCTTTTCCTTTTCAATATATCCAGAATATTTAATTTGGATTTCGGTTTGTTCAATCACTTCACGATCCAAATTATGGTCTTGTATATAGGTTTCAACAGCTTCAAATCGACGCATATCCTCAGTGGTTAAATTTGGTCTCGAAAAGAGTTTAAACATTTTATCAGATTGTTTCACCAATGCGGAATTCTTAGATTCTAAAACCGGATTAGCTTCTTCTGGCTTCACACTTGTATCTCTAAAAAACTGTATGAACGCATCTGATTTTTTTTGTTTGTCCTCCATACGTCTCAAACGCTCTTCACTTGCCAAACCTAATTCATAACCTTTAGGTGTCAACCTGAAGTCGGCATTATCTTGTCGCAACAACGTTCTGTATTCTGCTCGAGACGTAAACATACGATAAGGTTCTTCCGTTCCCTTTGTGATTAAATCATCAACCAAAACACCTATATATGCTTCGTTTCGCTTTAAAATAAACTCATCCTTTTCCTGAACTTTAAGAGCTGCGTTAATTCCGGCCATTAAGCCTTGAGACGCTGCTTCTTCATATCCAGTTGTTCCATTGATTTGACCGGCAAAAAACAAACCATCCACTAGTTTAGTTTCTAAGGTGTGCTTTAACTGTGTAGGTGGAAAGTAATCGTACTCTATAGCATATCCTGGTCGAAAGAATTTGACATTCTCAAAACCTGCAACAGATTTTAAAGCCTTGAACTGAACATCTTCAGGTAACGATGTAGAGAATCCATTTACGTACACTTCAACCGTACTCCAACCTTCTGGCTCAACAAACAATTGATGTCTATCTTTATCTGCAAACCGATTGATTTTATCTTCAATCGACGGACAGTATCTCGGACCAGTACTCTGGATGCGACCGTTAAACATTGGCGAACGATCAAAGCCTTCTCGCAACAAATCATGAACTTCAGGACTAGTGTAAGTCATGTGACACGACCGTTGTTCTGTTAGTGGTTTAATCGACTCGAGATACGAAAACTTCTCTGGACTTTCATCACCAGGCTGCTCAATCATTTTTGAATAATCCAATGATCTTCCATCCACTCTAGGTGGTGTTCCTGTTTTCATTCTACCAGAATCAAAACCTAAGGCTATAAGCTCTTCTGTAATACCAGTTGCTGCACGTTCACCTGCTCTACCACCTCCAAAATTCTTGTCACCTATATGAATAAGACCATTCAAAAATGTACCATTAGTTAAAATTACGGTCTTGGCCTTTATTTCAAGTCCGAGTGACGTCCTAACACCAACAACCTTATGGTTTTCTATTATCAAACCAGAAACCATTTCCTGATAAAAATCTAGGTTAGCCGTTTTTTCCAATAACAACCTCCAATCTTCAGCAAAACGCATACGGTCGCTTTGAACCCTTGGGCTCCACATTGCAGGTCCTTTAGATTTGTTAAGCATCTTGAACTGAATGGCAGAAGTGTCACTAACTATTCCGCTATAACCACCTAGTGCATCGATCTCTCGAACAATTTGCCCTTTTGCAATTCCACCCATTGCAGGATTACAAGACATTTGGGCTATGTTTTGTAAGTTCATTGTAACCAACAAGGTTTTACTTCCCATATTGGCAGCAGCAGCAGCAGCTTCACTACCTGCGTGACCTGCGCCTACAACTATAACGTCATATTGTTCATTAAACATAATACTATTACCCTTAATGTTCCACGTGGAACACTAGATGCGACACGATTGGAAACATATTTTATCAGCCAGCAAATATACGTCGAAATCTTTATTCTACGAAGAGAGGCGATCTAAGTAAACGTCTTCTTTTGACCGCATCACTACGGCATCATCATCTGTTTTATCTTTATAACCGCAGTAGTGCAATACACCATGAACCATGACACGATGCAATTCGTCTAAAAATGCAACCTTATAATCTTGAGCATTTTCACGAACACGCTCTACGGAAATGTATATATCTCCATGTAGTTCTTTTCCTACTGAATAATCGAAGCTTATGATATCTGTGAGTGTATCGTGATTAAGAAACTCTACATTCAGTTTATGTAAATATTCGTCATCACAAAAGATGTAATTGATCTCACCTTCTCTACATTTTTCGTTTAAAATAGTATTGGAGATCCATTTTGAAATTCGGTTTTCGGAAGTCAGTTCGAAATCCGTTTCGTAGTTAAAACTAATCACTTGCCTGCTTAAAATACTCTTGAACTTTCTTTTTGTAAATCTGTTGCAAAGGTAAGGCTTGTCTGTTTAAAATTTCAGTTGTATTAAAATATTCCTTTGCCTTAGGAATTTGATTTGGCGTTGTATTTTCAAAGGTCTCGTTATTGGTTTCAGATTTACGCTTGTTGTCTTGTCCTTGCATAAATGTAGCGTTCTCCAATTTCAGTAATTGATGCTGCAAATCCATCATTTTTTGCAAGGTCTGATTGGTAAAACCCTTGTTAATTAAATCTAGCTCAACCTCTTCCATCTTCTTCAGAAGTTCGCCTCCCAATCCTTTTTTTCCTTCTTTACCAAGCTTGTTCTCTAAGGCCTGACGCAATTGTTGTTGTCTTTGGTATATCTCATAGAGTTCTCCGTTAACATCTTCACTATTACCCTCACCTTCGCCTTGTTGCTTTCCATCTTTGTCACCAGATTTGCCATCCTTTCCACTTTTACCCTGTTTCCCATCTTTTGGCTCACCATCATCACCATCTTTAGATTCATTGCCTTCTCCCTGTTCTCCATTTTGCCCTTCATTTGGTTTCTTTCCCTTATCGCCTTTCTTCATGCCTTCCTCCATCTTTTTATTGAGCTCCTCTTGACTCATAATGATATCAGGCAATTGTTGTCCTTGGCCTTGACCTTGTCCTGGAGACGGATTCATCTGTTGGTTAAGGTTGTCGAGAATATCACTTAAAAAACTAGCCAATTCATTGGTCGCTGTAACCGTATATTGTTGTGACGATGCGCCTTGATATATCTGGTTTTCAGACAGCTGACCCAAGGCTTTATCAATGTTAAAAAACACATTGGTTATTTGCGAGTTGACGGTTTCTGAAATCTTTGGTTGGCGCAAGGATAGTGCAAACAAACTATCATCAATATGTTCGAAATGTTCTCGTAGGTCGTTTTGTTTCCGCAAGAACTTACCATATTCATTGTGATTGACCTCAATGCTTTTAAATTGGTTCATTAGCGCTTCCTGATCGAACGAAAAGAGGACCAAGTTATCTAGTATTTGACGTAAAACATCAATATCCTCCTGTAACTGGTCTCCTCCACCCATAGCCATCGCTTGAGACATTTGCTGAGCCATTTGCTTCATTTTCTTAGCAGCTTCCTTTTGCTTCTTTTTTGCCTTTTGTTGTCCGGATTGTTGACCTGGACTTTGTTGCTGTTCTTGCTGATCTCCTGGTTCCTGTTGCTCCTGATTGTCCTGTTCTTCTTGGGATTCACTGTTCTTCTCTGTGTCCTGATCGTCTTGCTGTTCTTCTTCCAAAGCCTCTGTAGCCTCTTGTTGGTCCTTTTTAATGGCGTCTTCGGTTGGCTTGTCTTGAGGTAAATCCATTGGCTTTTTCAGCTTTTTATTTTCCTTGTCAAGCGCTTCCATTTCCTTTTGAAAATCCTCAAACTTCTCATTCAGCTTTTCCTGTTCCTCCTTAGTGTTTTCCTCCTTATTTTTTTCTGAAAGTTGTTCTTGTTCCTCTCCCAATTGCTCCAACTCTTGCATTAGCTTTTCTGCCTTTTTAGCTACATAGAAACGCTTCGTTAGCTCTAAAAGCTGTTTTAAGCTTTTTTCCTTGTTTTTGTTTTGCTTAGCAAGTTCTTCGAGTTTTTGGGTAAATTCTTCCTTGTTGATTTTATCCTTCATTTTCTCCAATTCCTCTAAAAGCTTTTCATCTTTTTTGAGCTGTTCCTCGTTTTCTTCTAAACGTTTTTGTAAGTCTTCCTTGAACTGGTCCTGCTCCTTGTCTTCATTCTGAAATTCCTCAATATTCTCTTTGAGCTTTTTATTGAAATTCTTCATCAATTGCTCCTGCTCTTTTTGACGCTTGATAAAATTCTCAAACTTCTTTTTATCATTGAAGTTGAGTTCTTCCTTTTCTTTCTGTGTTTTTGAAAACTCCTCTAATTCTTTGTCCTGTTCCTTTAGCTTATCGAACGTTTTACTGATGTCCTTAATGGTTTCATTTTGCTCTTGGAGTTGCTTTTGTTCTTCCTCGTCCTTTGTGAGTTTTCGATAACTAAATACCGAACTCTTTGCGCTTTTATAATTGTGAATGGCATCATTGTCGAACACTTGGAAATAAAGTTCATAATCAACACCTTCTTCCAAATTTAACTGATTGGGAAAGGCACTTACGAACTCATCAAAATTGGATTTGGAAACCGTCATGACCTCATACTTCTTTTCGTCAGGACTTTGTGAAGGATAGTAAACCATTTGAAGTTTTCTCAAACCATAATCATCACTCACTTGCCCAAAGAAATATAGTGTTTGATTATCAAGTGAATCACGCTCCATCTTAACGTTCATTTCTGGGTAGCTATCCTTGACGACATTGATGGAAAATGCCAAGTTTTCAAAATCCTTCAGCTGCTCATTGCTCGTACTGATGCTGTAGTCTGTATTACTGAAAATGCGTTTATTGGCTTCAAACTTACCTTCTAACAGTGACTCAAAAGTCAAGGTATCCTTGGCATAAAGAACCACCTCGTCTGTAGATTTGGTGTTCACGCTCCAAGTGACCTTCGTTCCTTCAGGAATTGTTGCATTTCCCGTACTTTTTAGCACCTCATCCTGTTTCTTGGTATAAGCAGGATAATCTAGTGCCATTTCAAAATTGACCAAGGTTGGTACCTTGATGATGTCCAACGTATAGTCCTTGGATGTGACTTCGTTGGCCGATAAACTAAAGGTCAATACATCCTTGGGCTGAGCGAATACAAACTCAAATTGTCCAGGAACCGTTTCTTGCATAAAAAAGGACTGGTTGTTGAAATGTATTTGAGCATTCTCAGGAATGATGGTTCCGGCAGTGTTCACAACAAGCTTGAAATCTTTGTTTTCGATAGCTTTTAGTTCCTCATTTACCACAAAAAACTGAAAAGGTGCTGGTGGTTCGTAAGCCGTATTATAATTGACGACGCGCTCATAACTATCACTAAACCAATTGACTTTTCCTGTGGCAAAAGACAAAAGCAATATCGCAACAGGAATCGCAGCATATTTCAAATATTTGGCGTTTTTCTTGAAGTTTATGGCCAATTTAAATGGAATCGGACTGAGCTCTGCGGATTTTTGCTCTATACTGGCCTCGAGTAATTCTGACTGAGCGCCATTATGGTTTAACTGCAAAACATTCAACAGCTTGTCATTAACTTCAGGGAAATGATTGCCTATGATTTTAGAAGCTTCCTCATAATTAATGCCTTTCTGGAGCTTAAACAATTTGGCTAAGGGAATGGCAATGAATTTTGTAAAAAGCGCTAATTCAACAGTAACAAACACCCAAAATAAAACGGTTCGTGCCGTTGGGTTAAGCCATAAAAAATACTCTATCAATAAGGTTGCAATAAGATACAACAAGCCTATAGCGAAAAACAAAATGGTTCCCTTAAGCAATTCATTGGTATAATAACGCCTAATGAACTGCTCTAATTTTCCTTGAATATGTTTGAAATGCGCTGCCATATTAATTAGAACTCACTAATATAGAATTTATTTTTATCCAATATTGCCTAAATTTGGTAAGATTCTGTTAATTTCGAGGAGTTGCGTTAAATTTTAGACCATTTCTTATCTGTTTTCATGAAAGACCTTAAATACTTAGCTGCGTTTTCAATTCCAGTAATGGCCGTTATAGGACTCCTATCAAAAGGGCCTTGGGTTTATCTTACACCATTTTATGCCTTTGTTATCATTCCTTTATTGGAATTGGTTTTTCCCGTAGATACCGATAATTTATCTTCTGAAGAATCGGAAAATAAGCTCAAAAAGCAGTTATTTGATTGGTTGCTCTATCTCAATCTTCCAGTAGTGTATGCCTTGGTTTTTTTGGGGCTATATCAAGTTTTAAATGACGGAATTGAAATCTATGAGCTCATTGGAATGTGCTTGTCTTTAGGTATAGTGTTGGGTGTCAATGGTATTAATGTAGGACACGAATTGGGTCATCGACAACAAACCAACGAGCGCTTTATCGGAAAAGCTTTATTGCTGCCCTCGCTTTACATGCACTTTTATATTGAACATAACCATGGCCATCATTTACATGCTGCTACTCCAGAAGATCCAGCCACTGCAAGATATAATCAAAGCGTGTACTCCTTTTGGTTCACCTCTGTGTTTCGACAATATATAAACGCCTGGAAGATTCAGAAAAAACTTCTTAAAAACAGTCATAACACTGTCTTTTCGGTGAAGAACGACATGCTATGGTACACTGTGTTCCAATTGGGATATTTAATCGCCATTTTTCTTGTCTTCGGGACTATTGGTCTTTTATTTGCTGTTGCTTCTGCGGTAATTGGCTTTCTGCTTTTAGAGACCGTTAACTACATTGAGCATTATGGACTAATGCGACTTAAAACTAAATCTGGCCGTTATGAACGTGTCAAGGAAATACACTCTTGGAACTCCAATCATGTAATTGGTCGTATTGTATTATATGAGCTCACCAGACATAGTGACCATCATTACAAATCCTCCAAAAAATATCAGGTATTAGATTGCCATAATGAGAGTCCGCAAATGCCTTACGGCTATCCGACATCTATGGTTTTAGCGATGGTGCCACCTATTTGGTTTTCGATAATGAACAAGCGCGTACCCAAAACAATGGTAACATTATAGAGATTAGGGATATTTCAATTTTAGGCGAAAGTTTCAGCTTTGTATTTCAAAAAATTATCTTTGCATCCTCAAAACCAAAACAATGACCAAACCCGTTCGTGTGCGTTTTGCACCAAGCCCAACAGGACCTTTACATATTGGAGGTGTTAGAACTGCATTATTTAACTATTTGTTCGCTAAAAAACATAAGGGAACCTTTGTCCTTCGGATTGAAGATACTGACCAAAATCGCTATGTAGAAGGTGCCGAATCCTATATTGTTGAGTCCCTAAATTGGTGTGGAATTCCGTTTGATGAAGGTCCTGGGAAAAACGAAACCCATGGTCCTTATAGACAAAGTGAACGTAAGCACTTATACAAACAATATGCCGACCAGCTTATTGAAAGTGGTCATGCTTATTACGCTTTTGATACAGCCGAAACGTTAGATTTCCACAGAAAAGACCATGAAGCTAAAGGAAAAACGTTCATTTATAATTGGCACAACCGATTGAAATTGAGTAATTCCTTATCCCTTTCTCAAGAAGATGTTCAAGCAAAACTTGATTCAGGAGAGGATTATGTCGTGCGATTTAAGTCACCTCAAGACCAAACACTGCATCTAAAAGACATTATCCGTGGTGATATTAAGATTGACACAAATATTTTGGATGATAAAGTCCTATTTAAAAGTGACGGGATGCCAACCTATCATTTGGCCAATATTGTCGACGATCATCTCATGGAAGTTTCCCATGTAATACGAGGCGAAGAGTGGTTGCCATCTTTGGCGCTTCATTATCAGTTATATGATGCTTTTGGTTGGGAAACACCGCAGTTTGCACACCTCCCTTTGATATTAAAACCCACAGGAAAGGGAAAATTAAGTAAGCGAGATGGTGATAAACTAGGGTTTCCCGTATTTCCATTAGCGTGGCAAGATCCTAAATCACATGAAATTTCAAGAGGTTATAAGCAAGATGGTTATTTTCCTGAGGCCATGGTGAACTTCCTTGCTTTTTTGGGTTGGAATCCTGGTACCGAACAAGAAATATTCAGTTTAGAGGAACTTATTAATGCTTTTGATTTAGAGCGCGTCAATAAAGCTGGTGCACGTTTTGATCCAGACAAAATCAAATGGTTTAACCATCACTATATGCAGCTTCAAAATGATTATGACTTGGCTCAAGCCTTTCAGAAATCAAGGGCTGAGTTATCTGAAATCGATACGCAATACATCGAAATGGTCGTTACATTAATCAAGGAACGCGCATCTTTTGTAAGCGATTTTTGGGAGTTAAGTCATTTCTTCTTTGTTGCTCCTAAAGATTATGACCCAAAAGCACTTAAAAAAGCCATCAAGGATGATACAGTGGAGATCTTAAACAAGACAAAGCAGCTAACCGAAAACGTTGAAGATGTCTCGGTTGAAAACCTTCAAAGCAGCATAAAAGGGTGGATTGCTTCCAATGAGATAGGATTTGGTAAGGTAATGATGCCTTTGCGACTTGCTCTAGTTGGAGCTTTACAAGGACCTGATGTCTTCGATATCATGTTTATGATTGGAAAAGCAGAATCTATTAGACGCATTGACGCGCTGATAGCCGCTATTTAAAAAGTAATCATCAAAGCAAAAGAGAGCATATTCTGATTGCCCTTGAACTTTTTGGATCCAGGAGTTGTGGCTATATTGGCGTCATTGAGTTTGTTCAAAATATTAGTAAAACCATAACTGTAAGCTGCTCGCAGTCTAAAATTACTTATCCCTACAGATGCTCCGACGACTCCATTGACGTTAAACTGGGAAATATCACTGATATCCTCTGCCCTCAGGACATCGTAACCATCAATAATGTAATCCTTCATGTTATCGTTTTTTAGGTCTAACTGACTGTTGTATTGCAGTTGAGGACCCAAATCAACAGTGATATTATCCTTCAAAAGCTTCAAATGAAATAAAAATGCCGCTTGCACAGCCAACAACTTGTACTCCAATTCCTCAGGAGTGTTCGAAATTGCGGTTGGTCTTGCTAAAATTTCCAAGTTGTTTTGTGAAAATTGCAATCCGTAACTAACGGTATACCATTTGTGCGGAATATCCACCGTAGCTATCATTCCACCAACGAAACCACTTCCTTTTTTTGTGTTGAAATTATCTGTAGCTATATCATATTGAGTCAAACCTCCAAGGATGCCAATGCCGTTTTTTATGGTATATCTTTTGTGCTGTGCGGTCATGGTTGTAACAAAACCTAAAGCGACTACGACTAACAAGGTAAACTTTTTTATTTGCATGAGCTTAAATGTGTATGTTGAGCAAATATAACTTAAATTAGTAACCATTTATTTCCTAACCCTTTAAAAACTTGTTATGGGTCAATTTATTTTCATTCCAATTATTTTTTTCAGTTTAATCATACTGATTTCCTCATTTTTTATTGTAAAGCAACAAACTGCTACTGTCATTGAGCGATTTGGAAAGTTTCAAAGTATACGACAATCTGGTCTTCAAATGAAAATTCCTTTGGTAGATCGTATCGCTGGAAGATTGAGTTTAAAAATCCAACAGCTAGATGTCATCATCGAAACTAAGACCCTAGATGATGTCTTTGTGCGTTTGAAAGTGTCTGTTCAATATATGGTTGTCAAAGACAATGTCTATGATGCTTTTTATAAATTGGAGTATCCTCACGATCAAATAACTTCTTTTGTTTTTGATGTGGTGCGTGCAGAAGTTCCGAAAATGAAGCTTGATGATGTCTTTGTCAAAAAAGATGATATCGCCATTGCTGTAAAACGTGATTTACAGGAGTACATGTCAGATTATGGGTATGATATCATCAAAACATTGGTGACAGACATCGATCCAGACGCTCAAGTAAAAGCAGCCATGAACCGTATTAATGCATCAGAGCGTGAAAAAATAGCGGCTCAGTTTGAAGGTGATGCGGCACGCATTCTTATAGTAGAAAAAGCCAAGGCTGAAGCAGAAAGTAAGCGCTTGCAAGGTCAAGGTATTGCCGATCAGCGACGTGAAATAGCTCGTGGTCTTGAGGAATCGGTAGAGGTGCTGAATAAAGTTGGTATTAATTCACAGGAAGCCTCAGCACTTATTGTGGTCACTCAGCATTATGACACCTTACAAGCCATTGGTGGTGAAACTAACAGCAATCTAATTCTATTGCCGAATTCACCTCAAGCTGGAAGTAACATGCTTAATGATATGGTCGCTAGTTTCACTGCTAGTAATCAAATTGGTGAGGCTATGAAGAACGCACGGAAAAACACTGAGGAATAAAGTATAGCTTGGCCATTCATCCCTCATTTATCCTTGTAGTTTCGAAGTAATGCCTTTAGACTATTTAAATACGCCTTAAGGTCATCTTTTGGCGTGTTGGATTCATATGGTTTTGGTAATGTGCTTCGGGTTTCATCAAGGTATTTTTGAAGCTCGGGATAATTGTTTTGAATGTCAAGTGTGACTTTTGATATTTCTGAAAGGATATTGCTTGAATTTTCCATTTAATTAATTGTTTTACAATAAGATAAGTAAAATCAAGGTGCTTTCAAAACCTAATCATGGTTTTAACCTAGCTTTTACATTTTAAATGGATGCCTTTCCTCCCATTCTCTGATGGGATTTGCATATTTTACAACCAATCTTAATATGGTGTTTGCGATCACATTGTTGGTGTGTTTTAAATAAATATACATGTCATATGGCTTTGCTCCTATTGAACTTTTAATCTCCATGGCTGTACGTGCAAATATGACTTGAGTATAGCCATGAACAATCCCAAAACAAGCCATATCAAATAACATGTTCAGATATAACTGGTACTGATGCTGTATGGCTTGCTTATAGCCTAAAAAATAGGTTTCTAGCTTATCGTGGTTACGAATCAAGGTATAAAAGCCAACCAAATCTCCAGACAGAAAGTATCCAAAGACCTTAAAATCTTCCTTGAGCTGTAGTTTTAGTTGGTAAAAATGATTGGGATGCAGCTTAAAGGAGTTGACACCTGCATTATCCGATACGTTTTCATAAAGTTCATACAGCGCTCCTGAAAGCACCTGCACATCGTTAATATCCAACTCCTGTTTTGCAATAGAGGCGCTTTTCTTTCGTGCGGTTCTATAGCGTCTATGGTATTTTTTATTGAAACTAGCAATATAATCTTCTGCTATTACCCAATCACTGTGAACGTTAAAGATCATATTGGGCTGTACTCTGGCCTTATAGAGAGCTTTCCTTTTGAAAAAAACCGTGTTGATGTGTATATCGTCACCTTCAAAATAATCTTTAAAACCAACAATCCGTATCTTTTTATTGAACTTGGAACGAATGGTTTGGGAAAGTTCGGTAATGGCTTCTGAAAGTACATTTAGATAGTCCGTTTGAGTAATTTTTTCAGAATTAAAGTACACTCCGTGTTGGCCTGTGTGCATCAAATTACCAACGATTAGTGCATTTCCCTTAACAATTCTTGAAATGAGCCACTTTCCACAGCGTTTAAAAAACTTATTGGAAGTTTGGCGAAACACATCATCTAAATACATCTGAACACGTTGAACAATGGCAATACCAACCAATTCCTCAGAAGAATACACTGCCAAATAGTAGCTGGAAATATTACTTGGGCTAGACTGCTCTAGGGCCTTAAGAAAAGGCGTTTTGAGAAAAATGTCATCAATGGGTAATGTGTCCCAAGAACTGGGTAATTCACTAACAGAGGAATAGAGTTTAAAATAAGTCAATACAAAAAATCAAAAGACCGACAACCTATGTTGTCAGTCTTTAAATGAATAATTTATTACAATATCATACCCAACCACAAACAATTGCTCCCATAATGGTTAATGCTAGTGTCCAATAACCAATATTGATAAACATATGCTTCCAAGTTTTTCTCTCAAATAAGCCATTTGTAATCATTACTGGCATAACAAAGAAAATTCCAGCAAAGGCACCATGCAGTGCGCCATGACCAAAGGACCTATGTGCTTTTCCATAATCATCCATAAAGGCTTGGAATGATGGTAGCGCAGATTCTACCTCAGCACCTACCATTCCCATAGCTCCAAACTGGTGGATTACTAAAAACTGTGTAAAGAATGAAAGCAAAAGAGACATCACGAACGACACTCCAAAAATCAAGGCCATATTTCCGCCTTTCATTTTTTCTTCGGTCATTCCTGACTCACGCATCCAAACGGTTCCAAAAAGACTCGGATTGTACCATATAAATCCAAGTACCAATGGCACGACTGCAGCAACGAGAATTGCTAAAAAATTAATTTCCATGTGAATTTTGATTTTATAGTTAGACCTTTAAATATAGCGGAAAATGAACAAAACATCATGTTTTTTAACATTTGGTGTCATTCTGTTTATTGAACCCTATGGTAAAATTCGCATCATTTAGATCACACCTTGTTCTAAATCTCTTTTGCCGCTGCGACTAAAAGATCGTTAGTGTCATCCAATGCTTTATTGATAAAAGCGTTTATTTCCGCATTGCGCTCCAATCCGTTTTTCAGCAACTCATGAAGGACAAACGTTACCGCAATTCGAGTACCCACTTTTTTCACAGCCGTGTTGAATAAGGGCTGTAATTCCTCATAGGATACGTCTTGTGCCAATTTTTGTATCTCCGCTTTTACCTTTTGCTGCTTTTCCTCTGGAAAATTGGTGTATTTCTTTCCTAACTGCTGAATAATACTGATGGCTTTTCTTTGAGGTTGCGGATGATTACTTTGAGCAGTGTTAGTGGATTTTTGTTTGGGCTTACTTTTTGCCCACGAATCCCTTAAGCCTACAGTTTTATTGAAGACAAGCTTTTCATTAGTAGTATCGTCATCAACATTGAAATAGCCTATACGTTGAAACTGAAAACGATCTCCGATTTTAACATCAGAAAGGCTAGGTTCCAAAAAGGCTTCAGTTGTTTTGAGAGAATTTGGATTGATGAAATCCATAAAGTCCTTATCCTGGTGACTATCTGGGGCTTCATCCATAAATAAACGGTCATATTGTCTAATTTCAGCTTTTATGGCGTGCTGTATCGACACCCAATGCAAAGTACCCTTAACTTTCTTTTCAGTATCTGTGGAATAAGTGCAATGAATTTCTGAAATATTGCCTTCCGCATCTTTTACAACTTGCTCTGCCTTTATGATGTAGGCGTTTTTTAAGCGTACTTCACTTCCAAGTTTCAACCTGAAAAACTTATGACTAGCCTCTTCCTTAAAATCGGCACGTTCAATATAGAGTTCTCTTGAAAAAGGGACTTTTCTTGATCCTGCGCGATCATCCTCTGGATTGTTTTCTGCGTCCAACCATTCTTCCTTTCCCTCAGGATAATTGGTAATGACTAATTTCACTGGATCCAAAACAGCCATTACCCTTGGCGCTGTATAATTCAAATGCTCTCGCACACAAAATTCCAAAAGGGAAACATCTATGACATTTTCTCTCTTGGCAACACCAACTTTTTCGATAAAGTTCCGAATCGATTCTGGCGTGTAGCCACGACGTCTTAAACCCGAAATTGTAGGCATTCGAGGATCATCCCATCCTGAAACAATTCCTTCTTCGACCAGTTTAAGCAATTTTCGTTTACTCATGATGGTGTAGCTCAAGTTCAAACGTGCAAATTCGCGCTGCTTCGGCAACATTGGAAGTGCTTCATGTGCATACTCGTAAACATGTTCCTTAAACCAATCGTAAAGCGGTCTATGCGGCTTAAACTCAAGTGAGCACAACGAATGCGAAATTTGTTCAATATAATCGCTCTCACCATGCGTCCAATCATACATTGGATAAATACACCATTCTTTTCCTGTTCTATGGTGACTTTTCTTCAGTACTCTGTACATAATTGGATCACGCATGAGCATATTAGGATGCTGCATATCAATTTTTGCCCTAAGAATATGTTCGCCTTCATCAAACTCACCGCTTTTCATACGCTCGAACAAATCTAAATTCTCATCGACACTTCGATTGCGATAAGGTCCTTCGATACCTGGTTGAGTTGGAGTGCCTTTCTGCTCTGCCATAGCTTCGCTGGACTGAGAATCGACATAAGCTTTACTTTCCTTGATTAACAAAACAGCCCAATCATAAAGGGTTTGGAAATAGTCGGAAGAGTATAATTCGTTTGCCCATTTATAACCTAACCATTCGATATCGCGCTTGATGGCATCTACGTATTCCTGCTCTTCCTTGGCTGGATTGGTATCATCAAAACGTAAATTTACTGGTGCACCATATTTTTCACCTAAGCCAAAACTTATACCTATGGCCTTTGTGTGGCCAATATGCAAATACCCATTGGGTTCTGGAGGAAAACGAAAACGCAACTTATCTTTTGACAAGCCTTTTGCTAGATCCTCTTCTATGATATGCTCAATGAAATTGAGTGATTTCGGTGTTTCAGACATAATAGTGAATGTTATAATCCTCTTGGAGGAAAAGACGCTAATTTGTTTATCCTGTTCTTAATTAAGAATTCTTGTTCCAATAAATTAAACCTGTGCAAAACTACATAATAAACTAATACGTGCCCCTCTGAAAATAGTTCATTTCACAATGAAATACATTAAAGTCTACTATATTTGTTAGACTGATTCAATTGTCTCTTTTTTTAATGAACAGGTTTAGTCTCATACATGCCTTTGCATTATTGTTTTGCTGGTTAACCATTGCACAGCAAACCAAAAGTGTTCTATTTGTCGGTAATAGCTACACTGCAGGAAACAATTTAGCCGATATCGTCTCTGATATAGCTACTGCTGAAGGCAATGAACTTATATATGAAGTGCACACTCTTGGTGGGCAACGCTTTATGCACCATGCTGTAAATTTAGAGCTTGCTCAAAAAATTAACTCCCACGACTGGGATTATGTGAGCCTTCAGGGTCAAAGTGTAGAAGTTGCACTTACAGGAACCATTTTTGATACTGAAGTTGCACCTTTTGCAGCACAATTAGTTGATAAAATTCGTTTGAGTAACAGTTGCTCTCAACCGGTTTTTTTTAGGACTTGGGGAAGAGAAAACGGTTTTTCTTCTCCAGATTGTGATGAATTTCCCTGGATGTGCACTTATGAAGGTATGGATGACGAGCTTGCTCAAAACTACCAAATACTTGCTGAGCAAAACAATACCTTGATTTCACCGGTAGGCGATGTTTGGCGTTATTTAAGAATACATCACCCAGATTTACAACTATATACTGGTGACGGCTCACATCCCTCTCAAATAGGTTCTTATGCTGCTGCCGTGACCTTTTATACGATATTCTTCAATACCGATCCCATAAACTTAACTTTTAACTACACCTTGTCAAACACTGATGCAGATATCATAAAAAATGCTGTGAGTATTGTTTTATTTGAGACGTCCAATGATTTTGACTTTACGGCATTTTTTTCTGAGACTATATCTAGCAATACTGTAACATTCGGTTATACAAATTTGGATGCAGATGGACTTTTATGGGATTTTGGTGATGGAAGTGGTTCAACCCTTCAGCAACCAACCCATTCGTACAGTGAATATGGTGCATATCAAGTAAGTCTGACTGTAAATAGATGTGGTCGCTTCCATACGTATTCCAGGCTAATTCAAGTAAGCGGTTTGAGTGTGGAGGAATTTCTCTTAGATTCGTTTACAATATATCCGAATCCTACATCAGGCATTATTCATATTGATAACATGGGAAATCTTGCTTTAAATTTTGAGGTCTATGATAGTTTAGGAAAACTAGTCGTGTCTAAGCAAGGGGTTTCAGAGGTTATAACAATGTCTGAGTTACCTTCTGGAATCTATTTTTTGAAATTTAGCAATCAAAAATCGGTTAAAACCATTAAACTTATAAAACGGTAGAACTTATAAATATACAGTAGAATCAATCTAAAATGGGAATAATAACGTTAGAAAATATTAGGGTTTTTGCATATCATGGATGCCTTAAAGAAGAAACCAAAATAGGCAGTAATTATCGTGTTGATCTTGATGTTAAAGCCAATTTACTAGATTCTGCAAACAGTGATGAACTCAATGATACGGTTGATTATGTGTTGTTGAATGCTATTGTTAAGGAAGAAATGCTAAAACCTTCTAAATTGCTAGAAACTGTAGCAAAGCGTATTTTGAATCGTATTTTCCTTGAAGAACCAAAGGTAAAAAAGGCAAGGGTTTGTGTAAGCAAGTTAAATCCACCCATAGGAGGAGACGTTGAAATGGTAACGATAAAAATGACTAAAAGACGAAAAAAATAAGCGTTTATAGGCTTAAATGGTATTTTTTTTTACATTTGCCTTCCTTGTAATCTTTGATGATATCAAATAAGGCATCTTGGCCGAGTGGCTAGGCAGAGGTCTGCAAAACCTTTTACAGCGGTTCGAATCCGCTAGATGCCTCTGAATTAAGAGACACGTAATGTGTCTCTTTTTTTTCTAATTTTTATAAAAAATAGTTAAATACGTTCAAATGCTATTAAAGTTAGATTTATAGTGGTTTGCACACTAAAACCTTTATAACAAAAGAGATTAATTATAATCTTTTTTCCAAATCAAATCCTAGGAATCCCATTTGCTATTAGTTTCCTTAATTTTTGCGGTGCTGACTCGAATTTTTAAGAAAATTATTATGCGCTTTTATTTTTTCTCATCTGCTTTTCAATTTGCTGGAACATTTGAATCACTATCATTTGGGTCGACCAAAAAAGAAAAGCCGTCACCATCTTGATCTCGTTGACTGCCTAAACCATTCATATATAACTGGTAGTGAAGTGGCAAAAACAAACTTTCCGTTACGTCTTCATAATCTGTCTCATGAGCGACACTTAATGCTATTACAAAGGTAGTGCCTTCATCTAAGTATGAGGTTAACACCCAAGATTGTGCAATAAAGTTTCCAAAGCTAAGAACCTCAGTATTAATTTCTTGTGGATACCCAAATGCATCTCGTTGTGTCAATTCAGAACAAATTTCCGTAGGATCACCACTTAATCCATAATTCTGTTCCAATAAAAACCTTATCCATGGTATAAAATCTTCTGATACTATATATTGCCCAGGAGCATAAGATGGTGGAACCCAAGTAAATCTTACGGAATTATTTGAATTCACAACTTCAACACCTTTGGAATCTGGCCCAATTTCGGGATATTCTGCTTCTAAAGCTACATAACCACTAGGTAAATTTAGAGTTATCGGTAACTGACTATGTACAAACTCTGATGCTATGTTAGGCACTTCTGGAACTGCAGCAAATGGTATCACAACATCATTGACAAAATCCCAATAAGCACCACTATATCCTATAAAATCCGAACAACTGGACTCCCGTTCTGAAATGTCTTGAATTGGAATTTGTGGATCTGAATTATTATCAGAACTGCAAGAATTGAATAGAACACATAACGTTAAGACGATAAACAAGGTGTGATTGGTTTTCATAAATATTCGGTTTTACACTACATCGAAACCGGACAAAAATGTCATCATTGAACATTTTCTTCAACTTCAATAATCAATAGAGAAACAATAATAAACATAGTGTAATACTCTATTAACCCTTTGGCATACAAGTTGTTTGTAACAAATAGGTTGTATTTCCTACAAACAAGTAAAACAATGTTTAACATTTAAATTAAAAAATTATGATTCAGTATAAAGGCGCTCTTGTTTTAGGCGCATTAATTGGAGCGGCAGCTGGTGTATTAATGGCTCCGGACAAAGGCAGTGTTACTAGAGCCAAACTCAAAAAAGAAGGTGAACATGTTAAGGATCAATTCACTCAGGACTTCAATGAAGTCAAAGAGGATTTGTCAAAAGCGGCAAAATCAGGTAAGGATAAGTTCAAGGAAGACCTTAAGGATTTTGCTTCAAAATCCAGTTATAAAACTGAGCAAGCCATCACTTTTCTAGAGAAACAACTTGCTATTTTGAAAGAAAAGAATAAGACCTTTCAGCAAACGAGCTAAATCATCCTGAAGCCTATTCTATTTCAATTGAACCAAACAGCATAACGCTGTCTTCTCAGCTCTAAAGCTAAGGTTTCTTCCATTTTTAATGCCTCTGCCCTCGTTTTTAAAGGCGGAATATGGTTATATAAACTTGGACGAAGATATGAGCCGTATTTTTCAACAATATTAGAGGACAACTTATATCCTTTTTTGTTGCGATAGCCTGTTTTATGTTGTTGGAAACGCTCTTTTGGTGTTTTACTGGTCATGCCCACATATAAGCACTCCAAAACACCATTAAATTGCGGATTAGCTTCGCGAAACCTGCGGTTTTCGGTAAAGACCCTTTTTGAGAGCTCAACAACGTATATGCGATATTCGAGTTTAGGCACTTTAAATTAGTGTTTACAAACGGTTTTCTATTTGTTCCTGAATCTTTTCCTTGCCCTTTGGAAAAATTCCCTGTACAAGTAATAAAATTCCAAAACCAAGAATCACTAAAGCAACTATCTTTTTGGTTTTAAAAATAAGTCGTGGTGTAAGTTTATTGCGTAGACTTTTTGCAATGGCAATCTTAACCAAATCAGCTAAAAAATAAACCACGAGCATTGTTATGATGAAAATCAACACACCATTTTCCGATTCGGTTATAGAGCTTCCGATGACAATAAAACCCAACCATCCCAATAACACGCCAATATTGATGAAATTAAGGAGGAATCCTTTGATGAACAGCTTTCCCAACGCATTTTTAGGAATTTCCACCCGATGATATTCCTTGACTATCGATCGAAAGGATTTTGACGTTTTTACAAAGGATATAAAACCATAAAAGGCTAAAAGTACACCTCCAAAAATCAGAAAATTAGGATCATCCTTAATCTTGTCTATAAGATTATTGGTACTGTAAAAAGCTAAAAGGATGAAGATGATATCGGCAAAAATTACTCCTAGATCAAAGATCAATGCGCTTTTAAATCCTTTTGTTGCACTGGTCTCGAGCAGTACGAAAAATACTGGACCAATCGTGAACGCCAAGATAATACCAAATGGAATGGCAGCAAGAATATCATCAATCATAGTAAGACCTAACTTTCTAACAAAAGTAATAAAAAAAGAAAGTACGACTAAGCTACGGATACTGCGGTTCCGGTTACGGAAACCATGGCATAGTTACTTGTGGTCAATTCAATTTCAATCTTGATTCCTACAATCGCGTTTGCCTTGAGCTGTTGTGCATTGTCGCGCAATCTCTGAAAGGCGATTTCCTTGGTTTTATCGATACTTTCCTGTACCGATTTATAGTATTTAGCCACACTAAAGCCCATATTAATCTTGCCTTCAAAAATAGCGACTCCTGTGACTATACCTTTATAATCTGTGATTTTAAATCCTTCAATTGAATTTGTAGTCGTTAATACCATATGCGTCCATTTATTTTTTCACTTCAAAAATAAAGAGAAAAAATTAGTCAAGGAATACCTTTTTTATGCGTTAAGGATGGAAGTGATATCCTCTCCTTGGCCAAAGGCTAAGGAGAGATTTAACGGACAGCCTGACCTCAACGTCGCGAGGCTACTTTATCAAAGTATTTTGGTTATGATGGTCGGTGTTTTGCTGAGCGCGTGAGGTAACGCCCAAAATATTAGAATGAGTCGTGTTTACCAATTAAGGTAAAATCTAAGTGTTTCTTTACTAAATCGGTGTTTTTCACCTTCACCACGACCTCATCGCCAAGCTGATATACGGTTTTGGTGTTTTTGCCAACCATTGCGTATTGTGCTTCATCAAACTCATAGCGATCATCGGTCATATCGCGAACACTAACCATGCCTTCGCATTTGTTTTGGATGATCTCTACATAAATTCCCCAATCGGTAACACCTGAGATTACACCTATAAATTCTTCATCCTTATGATCTTCCATAAAACGGATTTGCATGTACTTGATGGAATCTCTTTCGGCTTTTGTAGCGAGGTTTTCCATGTTACTGGAATGGTTGCACTTATCTTCGTATGCGTCCTCGTTTGCAGATTTTCCACCATCGAGATACTGTTGTAACAAGCGATGTACCATGACATCTGGATAACGACGTATAGGTGAGGTAAAATGCGTATAATAATCAAATGCCAAACCGTAATGTCCAATGTTTTGAGTCGTATATTCGGCTTTGCTCATTGACCGAATGGCTAAGGTATCGACCAAGTTCTGCTCCTTTTTACCAACGACCTCTTTCAATAAATTATTGAGGGAACTGGACACGCTTTTGCGATCCTTGAAGTTAAGTTTATAACCAAATCGTCCTACCACATTTTGAAGTGCTGCCAATTTACTATCATCGGGTTCATCATGTACACGATACACAAAGGTTTTCTTTTGTTTACCGATGAATTCGGCTACTTTTTTATTGGCTAAAAGCATAAATTCCTCAATCAGTTTATTAGCATCCTTACTGGTTTTGAAGAAGACTCCTACCGGATTTGCTTCGTCATCCAAATTGAATTTAACCTCGACCTTATCAAATGAAATGGCTCCAGAGTTCATGCGCTTTCGACGCATTATTTTCGCCAATCGATCTAAGACCAAAACGGCTTCTGCTATTTCTGGTTGGGTTTTATACGCCTTTCCTGTTAAGGATACGTCTTGAGATATTTCGTTGTTAATAAGATCACTCGACTGCGCTCGAGGAGTCAAGGAATAATCACGGTTATTTTCGATAATAGCTTGTGCTTCTTCATAAGCAAAACGTGCATCCGAATACGTTACCGTTCGACCAAACCATTGGTCTTTGATTTCGGCTTTATCAGTCATCTTAAACACAGCTGAAAACGTATATTTTTCTTCATGTGGACGCAATGAACACGCGCCATTTGAAAGAATTTCAGGAAGCATAGGCACTACTCTATCGACTAAATACACCGATGTTGCCCGCTCGTAAGCTTCATCATCCAAAACAGTGCCTTCCTTCAAGTAGTGTGATACATCAGCAATATGGATTCCTATTTCATATAAGCCATTATCCAATACTTTAAATGATAAGGCATCATCGAAGTCTTTCGCGTCCTTAGGATCGATGGTAAAGGTCAAATCCTGTCGCATGTCACGACGCTTTTCAATTTCTGCTTTAGTAATTGATGTATCTAAAGTATTTGCATAGGTTTCTACCTCATGAGGAAACTCGTAAGGCAAGCCGTATTCGGCTAAAATGGAATGGATTTCGGTATTGTGTTCACCTGGTTTTCCAAGAATTTTTAAAACTCGTCCGTAAGGAGAATCGGCTTTTTCTGGCCAATCATCTAAGCTTACCAATACCTTATCTCCATCTTCTGCCTTATTGGTCTTATTGATTGGTACGAAAATATCGGTATACATTTTATTCCCGTCAGGAATCACAAAAGCATAGTTTTTATGAATTTGGATCGTGCCGACATAATCACTTTTGGCACGTTTGATGATATTGGTTATTTCGCCTTCGATTTTGCCTCGTTTACGACGCTTATAGGCATAGAATTCTACTTCATCACCATCTAAGGCTTTGTTCATGTTATTGGATGCGATAAAGATGTCCTCATCAAAGTCATCGCTAATGATATAACCCGAACCTCTCGACGACATATCGACAATTCCTGTGTGATATTCGGTGTTGATAATGGCTCTATATTTTCCTCTATCAACCTGTTCTATCTCTTGTTTGGCGGCTAGTTTCGCTAAGGTTTTTATGATTTGGTTACGACTGCTGGCATCATTGACGCCTAATTTTGCAGCAATTTGTTTATAGTTGAAAGATTGATTTCTATCTTTTTTTAAAATACCTAAAATAGTATTGGTAAGGTTGGAAATCTTATTCGATTTTGATTTCCGTTTTTTTCGTTTTGTCATTATAAATTTTTAATCATTGTATTGTCATTCAGATTGAAAGGGTGCATCTTATCTTCTGAAGAGATTGCCATGCTTTGACTTCGACTGCGCTCAGTCTGACAGCTCGCAATGACAATTCTATTTTAACTTAATAGAGGTGGAAGTGAAGTTATTAAGTTTAGTGCAAAGCTACGGCTAAATTATTTAATGGTGTTTTATGAAGGTTAAATTATCCATAAATAATTGTGAAACACCTAATCAATGATGAGTTTTTTAGAGAAATTTCCTTGGTTTGTCTGGGCTTCTACATAGTAGCTTCCAGCGTTTAATTGTGACGTATTTACGACTAAATCCTTAGAAGTTAATACCTTTTGTCCCAATGAATTGTATATTGTTAATTGTTCAATAGCTGATGGATCATTCAATTGGACGTGGAATTGATCACTTGCTGGATTTGGGTACATGCTAAACGTCAACTGTTCCGAATCCGAAATACTTAAGGTTTCAGGTATTTCCAATATAACTTCGGTGTCTGTATAAGTTATTTGCCAATCGTAACCTTCAGGCAAATTTACGGTTGCAAACGTTCCTGTAATCGTTTCTGCGGTTAAAATTGTAAAGGAATTATTGACTTCTGGTACAAATCCGTTTGCTAAAGTTATATCAAGTGTTCCGTTTAAGTTCGCGCTTTCTGCAACCACTACTCTATCGAAATTCAAGGTGCTTTCTAATTGAATATCAAGCCTGGCTGTACTTTCATGTGCATAATCTGAACCAAAGGTATAGGTACCAATAGGATTTCCAGGACTTAATATTCCTACGTTATTGAAATCTTCCTCATGATTAATATTCTCGCCAAAAATAGTACCAAGATTTTGAAAATCACCATCATCTAATATTCGTCCTTCGTTAGTGAATGATCCAAGATTTGAAAATGACTCATCGTTAAATAATATTCCAGAACTTGTATTTATGAATGTTCCTAATTCGTAATTAAAAATTAAACCGCTATTCGATATCGTAGCACTGTTAGTGATAGTTCCAGAGTTTGTGATAAAACCAACTAAAATAATATTACCTTCATTTATAAGTATACCTTCATTATCAATAGTTCCAACACCATCAATAATAGTAGCATTTACAGTATTGATAAGCGTTCCTGTATTTGTCAATGGTGCAATAGCTGATAGCATTATTGTACCGTTGTTGGTTAAATTTCCGTTGTTAATAACATCTTCGGTAAACGTAACAACCCCTTCAATAACAACTGAATCGTCACTATTTATTGTAGTGCCAGGATAGGATGGAGACCAATTACTTTCTTCAGACCAATTGCCATCACCTGTGTAGGTAAACGTAGTTTGAGCAGAAATAAAAAATGGAACTAAAAAACATAGAATTAAAATTGACTTGCTATATAATCGAGATATCATGACAGATTAAGTTTACAGTACAAGCTTAGGGATATAAATTGATAATCAATTATTTAATCGATATTTAGGTAAAAAGTACGTTAAAATGAGGTTTTGAAAACTACTTTACTTTTTTCTTTAATACATAAAAGATGTTATCAACAGATATATTCATATTATCTTTTTTCTTTTAAAATTTAAAAAATAAAATGATGTTTATTATAGGCTGTTAATTACTGGAATAACTTTTTTTTCAATCATTTTGATATATGACTTATTATATTTACTTAATATTTAGTTAACAATAAGTTTACATATAAAAAGCTGATTTTTAATGATAATTATACCCTTGTCAACAGCTGTTTATAAGTACTGTTGACAACCTAAATTTGATAATTATTTTTATGAACTATGTTGGTATTTGCTTTTTTCTTACCTGATAACTTCTCAAAAAAAAGAGGCTTTATTTTTTGGATTTGAACGTTGTAGTTTTGTTTGGAAAAAAATCAGAATCTTCCAAGAAAAATTTATAACATCTTACCAATACATATTAACATGTCATCAATAAAAAAGTGATATGAAATTAACAAACCAATATGATATGGACAGATTCCAAACTTACATAAGTTGATGAACTAAATGGTTGATAATTGTTGTAATTTATAAGCAATGCTTAACTTTATACTTTTAAACAAAATTTCATAACCATGACCATTTCCATAGGTAACGATCACGCAGGAACCCAATACAAACAGGCTATTCAAGAGTATTTGGTAAAGAAAGGCTTTACAGTTAATAACTACGGAACCAATACCAATGATAGTGTGGATTATCCAGATTTTGTTCATCCGGTTGCTACAGATGTTGAGACGAATAAGGTTGATTTTGGTATTTTGATTTGTGGGAGCGCCAATGGAGTGGCTATGACAGCGAACAAGCATCAAGGCGTTAGAGCTGGAGTTTGCTGGACCAAAGAGATTACCGAACTCACAAGACAACATAATGATGCTAATATTTGCTGCATTCCAGCACGATTTACGGCTCTACAACAAGCAGTTCAAATCGTAGACACGTTTATAAGTACTGCATTTGAAGGTGGTCGTCATCAAAAACGTATCGATAAAATACCTATTAATTGTTAAAACTGTCTTTCTGGTTGAAGTAAGGCATATAAAGTATAGTGGCTTCAACCAAAGGATCGATCAGAATGGCATTATGATCTAAATAAAATGAGTCATTCCCATAATCATTCGCATACAGATTTAAAAGGACGTAATTTACTGATTTCCATAGTACTCAATGTGATTATCACAACAGCTCAGGTAATTGGTGGTTTGGTTTCAGGAAGTCTCTCATTATTAAGCGACGCCTTACATAATTTTAGTGATGTACTGTCACTAATTGTAAGTTTTGTGGCTTCAAGATTATCAAAACGAAAGGCGTCCATTAATAGAACGTTTGGCTATAAACGTGCAGAAATTTTAGCGGCTTTTATAAATGCTGCCACATTGATCATCGTGGCTATTATCTTGATAAAGGAGGCTATTGAGCGTTTTCAAAATCCGCAAACCATCGAATCCAACGTGGTGATCTGGTTGTCTGTGATTGCTATTTTGGGCAATGGTTTTAGTGTGCTTTTGCTAAGAAAGGATTCTAAAAACAACATTAATATAAAGTCGGCTTATATTCATTTGTTTACAGATATGTTAGCCAGTATTGCAGTTTTGATAGGTGGCTTGTTAATGAAGTACTACCAATTGTTTTGGGTTGATAGCTTGTTAACCTTATTAATTGCCTTATATTTAATTTGGGTAGGTTATTTTTTGCTGAAGGATTCTACCAAAATGTTAATGCTCTTCACGCCAGAAGATATCAATATAAAGGATGTGGTTTGGCAAGTCAATCAATTGCCATTGGTAAAGAAGTTGCATCATGTGCACATTTGGAATTTAAGTGATGAAGAATTGCATTTGGAAGCCCACTTAGATTTGAATGCCGATATTTCGACGACCCAATTCAATGCGCTTCTATCTGAAATAGAAACCCTTTTGCGTGAGCAATTCCATATCAATCACGTGACCATACAACCCGAATATAATAGGAACGACCCAAAAGAAGTTATCGTACAGGACTGATGTTGAACATTATAGTAAAATCATACCAGGAACTCTCTCTAGATGAATTGTACATGCTTTTGCAATTGCGAAGCGAGGTTTTTGTCGTGGAGCAAGATTGTGTTTATCAAGATATCGATGGTAAAGATAAAAATGCCCTTCATATCATTGGATATAAAAACGAAGCGATAGTAGCTTATACAAGAGTTTTTAAACCAGGTTATTATTTTGACCAATCAAGTATTGGTAGAGTAGTGGTTCGGGAAAATGAACGACATCACAAATACGGATATGACATTATGAGAGCTTCAATAGAAGCAATAAAGAACCATTATAGTGCTACTGAGATTAAGATTTCGGCACAAACCTATTTAAAGCGGTTTTACAACAATCTTGGTTTTTTTGAAGTAGGAGAGGAGTACTTGGAAGATGGTATACCGCATATAGCCATGATGAAACGCTAAGGCCTTCTTGGATTGCTTTCTCCAACATAAGTCACCAAAATTTCAACACGACGATCAAATTTAGGTTCACCACCAAGAGGAAATTTGCGACGCATCCCAACATATTTCATACGACGCTTACTGACTCCTTTTTTAGCTAAATAATCATAAATAAACTTGGCTCTAGCCACAGAAAGATTTCGCTTTTTTGTTTTACGGTCAATTGCATCCCGACTCATTTTAGTACAGCATACATGTCCTTGGATGGTGAAGTAAATATCCTTTCGTTCGACTAAAACTTCAGCAATTTCCTTTAATGTTTCCTTTGATTCTGGAAGCAATTTGCTATAACCAGTTTTAAACAGAATGTTGTTAAGTCTAAATTTGTCACCAGCTTTGAGTTCGCCTTTTAGGATTTCCTTTGCTTCGCGCATTTTAGCTTCGACCAATTCTGGAGAATCCTTTTCCCTTGGCGGATCGAAGGAAGACACAATGATTTCTACCTTTCGATTAAGTCCACGAATTTTATGTAAGTCATCTTCTTTTACCAATTTCAATAGAATCTCTCCTTTTCCGTCTACATTAGTGATGACCGATTCATCAAATTCATTGTTAGAAAAAATAGTTTTAATGGCATCGGCTCGCTCTTGGGAAAGCTTCATATTGTAAGAATCAGTACCTCTATCATCGGTAAAACCGTAAATGGAAATTTTGGCAATATCCATACTTTCAATTTCAGAAAGAAACATGAGCAAACGATTGTGCTCGGTGGAAAGAATATCAAATTTATCTGTTTCAAAATACACTTCGTGTGTTAACTCTTTTTGAGCAAACAAAAGATGTGAGAACAGTAGCGATATAAGGAGCAGTTTTTTCATTAGTGCTTGTAAGGCAACATTAAATATAGGTGTTTTTAATGTTTTGGTCAAAAATCTAGTCTAAATAGCTCAGATAGTTAGAAGGGTTTTTCAAGATTTCAACACCCTTTTGTATTTCAAAATTATTGGCAACATAGTAACTGTATAGACCTTCACGATAAAAATAACGTTTTACGATTTCATCGGAAAGCAAGGACAATAACTGAGATTTATTTTTATCAATGGCCTTGTTTTTATAATTATTTAATGTAGAAATTAATTGGTTGTATTCTGAATCGATTTCAGATTTTAAGGCTTCTTCCTTTGCTACAGAAAGTGCGTCAGCAAATGCCTTTTCTGTTTTGGTCTCAAAGTTGAAATTATTCGCATTAAGGAAGGCTTTAAAATTGCTGAAATCAGAGTCTCCAAGTTTGAACGTTTCCAAATTAGCAACCGTATTATTGTAATAATAATCTGTTGCATACTTGAAAATGAGTTGTTCATTTAATATTGCTTTAGTGATGGTACTGAGTTCGGTTTCTTCCAACTCCAGATCAGGTTGAACACCACCACCATCATACACCGTTCGACCTTTTTTGGTCTTGAAGGCATTATAGTTTTCCTGTTTTACACGTGTAGCTTTACCTTGCTCATCACGATTCCAATAATCCAAAGCCTGAATACATCTGCCAGAAGGCGTATAATATCTGGAAATGGTGATTTTCATTTGAGTGCCATAGGTCAATTTTTTAGGTCGCTGCACTAAACCTTTACCAAAACTACGAGCTCCAATAACAACTGCGCGATCTAGATCCTGTAAGGCACCAGCAACAATTTCGCTAGATGATGCACTTGCACCATCGATAAGAACCACCAAGGGTATTTCGGTATCTAGAGGTTCTTTTTTTGTATAGTAGGTTTTGTTGTACTTTTTTACTTTGGATTTGGTAGTCACCACAAGTTGGTTTTTGGGAACGAAAATATTGGTAATATTGACGGCTTCCCGAAGTAAACCACCTGGATTTCCACGAAGATCCAATATCAATTTTTTGGCACCTTGGTTTTTCAAATCCCTTACAGCTCTTATGGTTTCCGCTGATGCTTTTTCGTTAAATTTCCGAAGGACAACATAACCAATATTTTCGCTTATCAGCGAGTAATGTGGAACCGCATGGATATCAACAGCCTCTCGTTGTATTGTAGCAGTTTCAGTTTTTCCTTGACGCATATAGGTGACATTTACAGAGGTTCCTGCACCACCTTGCAATAGATTTCCAGCATCATCCTTGAAGTCAGCTACCACAACATTATCAACTTTTATGATTTCATCTCCAGCTTTAAGTCCAGCCTTATCGGCAGCATAGCCTTTGTAAGGTTCCACGATGACCAAACGATCTTTTAAGGTAAGCACATTAGCACCAATTCCTGTATAATCTCCAGCATTGTTGATGCGTGCAGCTTCAACATCCTGTTCGTTGTAGTAATTGGTATAAGGATCTAAATCTTCGAGCATGCCTTTAATGGCAGTATCCATTAAATCACCAGGATTGGTTTCATCAACATAGTTCATGTTGAGTTCCTTAAATAACGTAGTGAAGATTTCTATTTGTTTTGCGATTTCAAAAAAATCACTTTTAAAAGCTGTTCCACTGAAAAATACGGTCAATGCCAACAACGGAATAATGATACGCTTTTGTAGTAGTTTTTTCATTAGTTGAGATCTTATTATTGAGATGCTTTTTTTGAAAAGGCATCTAAAAGTTGTTTCATTTTTGAATCTACGGAAGCAAAATCCGTTCCATCCTTACCAAGGTACAAAATCATTAACGCATAAGAAGACAAAATGTTGTTAAAATATGCGGTTTTATTGAGGCGATAGGCTTCCCTTAACAAGCGTTTGATGCGGTTTCGATCAACAGCATTTTTAAAATTACGTTTGCTTACTGATACGCCTGTCTTAAATTGGGAGTCGTCATTGAAAGCCGTTTTAAGATAGACCAAACGCAACGGATAAGCGGAAACCGCTTTTCCTTCAGAAAACAATTGTTCTATCAGCTGTTTACTTTTTAGCTTATCTTTTTTTGAGTACGGCAACAAGATATTAGTTTTTATTTTTTTGGATCATTATGCGCTCTAAATCAACGATCTTGCTTTCTAACTCATGAAGCCTATCGTAAACATCTATAGGTTCAGGCATTTGTTTAGAAGCGAACATAGAGACATACCAAACTTCCATAATATCATCGGCACTAATTGTATAGGTTGGATAGTTACCATCCTTGTTATCACTTTTAAGGATTAGTTTACCTCGTTCTTCGATACGATTGATGACACGCTTAAGAACTACACCGTCATTTTTACTTACAATAACATATACGCGACCGTCTTTGATATCGTTAAAGCTTTCAACATACTTTCCAAATACCAAATCACCATCAAAAAAAGTACGAACCATTGAGTTTCCTTGAACCTCAAAACATCTAAAGGTACCATTATTAAGCTGTGGCATATGAAAAGAAGGCAGGCTTTCGATATAATCTGCGTCGCCATAACCATCCAAATATCCTGCACGTGCTTTGGCAGGAACAAAGATAACATTCTCATCACCTTCCTTATTGGTTGAAATAACCTGTGGTATTCCAGAATATGTTGGAATGTTGGTTAACTCGTTTTTAAGCATGACGTTGCTTTTTCCAAAGAGATAATCAGGATTGATGTCAAATTCATCGATAATAGCTTTAAGAACATCATAACCAGGTTTTGTTCTTTTCCGTGAACCATCTGGTTGTGGCCTACCATTAACAATGCTGTCTACAGTTGTGCCTGTCACACCTATTCGCTTAGAAAAGGCATAATTATTTAAATGAAAATGATGAATTATTGTTGTGATTTTTTCATGTACATGTTCCATAATTTTGACATTAAAAACTATAACTTTTTACAAAATAATTTGTTTTTTGTTTGTAATTATTTGTAAAATGTTTTATATTTGTACTCTATTTAGTTGCTAAGATATTAAAATTTACATTAAAATTAAACATTTGTTTGATTTTTGTACCAAACAAGGTAAAATTTTAACTAAAAGACGTCTTTTTTTACTGCTTTTTTGTTTCGAAATGACCCGTTAATTCAAAAAGGTACCATGCTACTATCTATTCAACTGGATGTTTAAATAACTGGATTACTGTTAGAAAAGCAACCCGAAACATTGGGATAACAGTTCGACATCGAACAGAGTAAAACAGAATTTAAACACAATTATTATGAGTACAAAAATTAAGAATACGCTCTTTAGGTTCACTTCATTAAGAGCACCTGAATTAGTTGAAGAGCACAAAAACAAAGATGGTTTTGTTACAAGAGATCCTGGAGTGACCGCTGGAGCTTTTGATACTGCTATTAGTGGTTTAACAGAAGAAGAATCTAAATGGCAGGCTTTGCAAGATGCTGCGGTTGATTTTGGTGAAACAACTGCAAAAATGGCATTGTCAGAGATTAAAGACTTAAAACCAGATCTTTACGAGCTATCAGTTTGGTTAGCTAAGAATAGATCTTCTTTTGATATCGCAGATTTTGAATCGCGATTATCTACAGTCACCGCAATTACAGATAATGGCGTGTTGGGATCATTATGGGACAATTTATTTTATCAAGTCGTCACTCAAAAAGATTTCTATATAAAAGAAGCTATTATCCAATTATTAACCGCAAATCATGTTGTTGCCAATTATAACCTTGAAGGTTATGATAAAGCTAAGGCTTTAGCGACAGCCAAGGTGGTTTTGCCTGGAATGCTTTTTTCTGAAGACGTTGATTATATCAAAGGATATGAAGCAACAGTTACTGTGAGTAATGCAGTTCCTTCTAGTACCATGGCAAGACAACAAAAAGTTGCTAGAGCCCAATTACTAAACGAGGAATTGAATACCCTTTCTAAAGCGCTGAAGCGTGTAGAGAAAATCTATAGAAAAGAGTATAAGAGTGCTTTGGAGGAAGCCATGGTATTACATAAGAATGAGATAGACCCTATATTGGCACAGTATGAAAAGGATGTAGAAGCTGCCAATAAAGCTTGGTGTGACATAGCAAAAGATTCGGGTGTTACTTACGACCCAAATGATCCTTGTAAACAACCACCTTCGGTGCCTAAGCCAGCACTTCCAAAACTAGATTTTCACTTTGCAAAAGAGTTGGATTTTAACTACCTGAACTCTAAAATGGACAACGCTATCCATAACCAATTGGTAGAACTTGTAGCATTGCGGGCAGGAAACATACCTAACACGATAACTGAAGAAGACTACGACGAATTTACTGAGGACCTCGAGGGTTTTGAAGATTTGCAAAATTACATTTCCGGAGAAATTGACCATAACAATGATATTATTTCCGAAAACAGCTCCAATGATGAAACCGTTCATGTGAGCCTTGGTGGTATTTTGGTTCCTTTAGATAATGGGTCAACCCAATCCAACTTTTCGTTTCAATTATGTTCTAAATTAGTGAGACAAAGCATCACTAATCCGTCTATAGGGAAATTTAATGCTGATATAGAAATCACGTTACCAGAACCCTCTTGGGAGCTTGCTAGTTTCGATTACATTGTAAGTCGAACAGATGGAGATTATAGTAACAATCAACTAGAAACGTATTCGGTAAGTCAATCAGGTAACTTGCTCCAAATATCCAATATACATATTGGAGGTATTGTTACCGAAGAAAGCCCTTCGGCCTTTAATTTTGATGCAACCCTTACCTTCACTAATGGTGTGGTAAAAGTGATTAAGCTTAGCGAGCTTGCATTTGGTACTTGCTCAGGAGGTAAGCTTCTAGAAGGTGATGGGCAGGAAAGTTCAGATGCTACCTCAAGTCCGTTTGTGCCGTCTGGTTTCGGTTTCAAGCAATTGGGAATTGCAGATTACAATAAGGTCGAACAAACTACACAAGGTTATGTTGAAGGTGATGTAGCACATATCGAAAACATCATGGCACGTGAGTTTAAAGAGCGCAGCACAAGACGATTGCGCCGTAAAGAGGACACCTTAACAACGAGCTCTGAAACAGAACGCGAGCAATTAACTGATACAACATCTACATCGCGTTTTGAGATGCACAGCGAAGTGGCTAATGTTATACAAGAAGGTCGAGATGTTGCAGCGAGTACAAGTTTTATGGGTAGTTATGGTCAAGGAGATTATGACGTTCAGCTAGGCGCTAATGCGAGCTTTGCCTCTTTTAATTCTAAAGAGGAAAGTACACAGCAAGCGATAACAGAAGCCCAAGACATTACTGAGCGTGCCTTAGATAGGATAGTTTCTAAAGTTAAGGAAGAACGTATTGAAAAAATCGTCGAGGAGTTTGAAGAAAACAACACGCATGGTTTTGATAATCGTAAAGGCGATAAGCATGTGGTTGGTGTCTTCCGTTGGGTCGATAAGATCTTTAAAAATCAAATCATTAATTACGGTAAACGTTTAATGTTTGAGTTTATGGTTCCTCAACCTGGTAAACTACATAGGTTGGCACTTAAAGGTATAGATACAGGTAATACCATTGTTCCTCCTGTTGACCCTAGAACAGCAACAGTTCATAAGTTAGAAACCTATGATGATTTAGATGATACTAAATTAAAACATTGGACGAGTAAATACAATGTGGCTTTTGAGCCAAAACCTTATCCTTTCATTTATGTTGGAAAGTCGTTTAGTCAAAATCAGAATACCAAAGAACAAGGGTTTACTTTTTCTGAAACCGATACGATAAAAATTCCTGAAAATTATGAATCAACACATATGAAGCTGCAGTTAAATGGCGGCTCTACTTTTGGTCCTGCAAATGGTTTGGGTTCAGGATCGCACACGATAAGTGGCGATGTCCATTCTGTAAAAGGAGTTGAAGTGGGTTTAAGTGAATCTGTTCCAAACTTTAGGGGAGAATTTCCAGTATCTTATTTTGCGACGGCATTTCATGGTTCTTCTGGCTCGATTAGGTTGAAGTGTGAATTGACAACTGAAGCCCAAAAGCAATGGAAACAGGAGACGTTTAAAGCGATTATCGATGCCTATGAAGAGGCTTTAGAAGCCTATAATCAAAAAGTTGCAGAACATGAAGCTACAGGTGTTCAAATCAAAGGCTCGAATCCTGGATTTTACAGGGAGTTTGAGAACAAGATTTTACGTAAAAATTGCATCTCTTATCTCATTGATCAAAACCCAGATGCCAAGAACACCTATGGGAAATCAAATTTGTTTACAACAAATAATGGTGGACCACAAGGTTTTGGAAACACCGAAGTTCGCGTTAACGAAGACTTAGATCGCTATACAGCATTTGTGAAGTTTATGGAGCAAGCCTTTGAATGGGAGATCATGTCATACAACTTATATCCATATTACTGGGGAAATCGTAGTGATTGGACAAGCTTATACCAATACAGCGATACCATCGATCCGCTGTTTAGAAACTTCATGCAAGCAGGTATGGCACGTGTCGTGGTTACCGTAAGACCAGGTTTTGAGGAAGCGGTTCGTTTCTATATGCAAACCGGACAAATCTGGAATGGTGGTGAAGTACCAGTTATAGAGGACGAGTTGTACTTGTCTATCGTCGATGAGCTTCGAGAGCCAAAAGGCGAAAAACGAGGTAAAGCTTGGCCAACACGTGTACCGACAGCTTTAACGATTCTTCAGGCGCAAAGCATTGGTTTAAATGTTGCCAAAGCCTTACCATTTAATGATGAAGCTTTAGACGACTTTGAAGATCCAAGCGCTGTACCACAATCTCAAGAAATTGATGTGGATCCAACACTTATGGGAGATTCACTGAACTCTGGTACAGCCAGATTACTAGGTGATATCACAGGTAATGATGGCATAGAAGCTAAAGTCGTTTTAAAACGAATTGATGGCGCAATTCAAGACTTAACCTATACCGATACCAGTGGTTATTGGGAGTTGAACAACTTGCCAGCTGGACGATTTGAGCTTTTGCTCGATGCAGATGGTGATTTTGAGACGTATCAAGTCACTGCAGGTTCTAAGGAACAGGTTGTGGAACTTGATGATGATCAAATTCTTGAGGTGGACCTTACAGTCGCCTCCGCATAATCCAAATTTTTAATAATCAAAAACATCCCACAGGCAGTATCTGCTGCCTGTTAGGGTGTTTGTTAAATGCATTTAATTATGAGTGAATATATATTTGATGATTTGGACGACTTTGATGAGCAAAGTCAAGAAGAATTGCTAGGCTACAACTTTTTGAGCCTTGAAGATATAGAACGAGGTATTGTGGGCGATGACCCTTTTGAAGGCAATAGAACCAACAAAATAGTTCGAGAAATTTCAAACGAAATAGCCATAGAGTCACCATTTGGAAAAAGAAGCCTTTTCTATGGAGAATTAAGGGAAATATCATTTGGAAAAATACCTAGATCTGGGTTTGACGGACACTGGAAGTATAAAATAATCCACGATTACAATGCAACCCTGCTCATTAAAGAGTTTGAAGAAGAAAACACAGCACTTAAAAACTCTAAAGGAACAGGCGATGAAGTTATTGATTTTATTGTTTATGCCGAAAAAGACGATTTTACCATAAGTTTGGGACGTGTGTTGCTCATTAAAATGAGCGATGCCATGCTAAAATTCTTTTATGAATATAAGGGAAATGAAGATTTAACAGAATATTGGGCAAAACACATTTATAATCAAAAGAAACACGATAAAACATTCCAGTTTGAGGAAGACGAAATAGCCGATGCCTTTTTAGATTCTATAAAGCTTCAAACAGCATTTATAAGTGACATTTCTGTTTTAGATATTCAAAATTATGTAAAGCGTATTGCAGAAGGTATTTCGAATTTTTTACATGAAGATATAAAATTCTCAAGAGAACAATGGGATCCAACATTAAAGTCCGATAATTACCTGTTTAAAAAACCAGAAGATGCTGTTAATTATTTTGTTCATAAGAGCAATGATTTAGTGAAGAAACTAAACCAACTCAAGTCAAAGTTACAGCTCATTAAGTCGTTCAAAATTATAGGTATTGAACTTCAAACCCCATTAATAGGCGAACTAATAAATATTTTGGACTCCTTAATCAAAAGTATCCAAGAATTCAAAAATTGGCTTATTAAAAGCAAAGACGAAGTAGCGTTAAAAATAGCATATATCTGTGGCATTTGGAACGGAATGATTGAGTTTTTGGCAGGTATTGTAGATGTGGTTTTATTGGCTATTAATATAGCCATTACAGAGATTTTTGAAAGCTATACCAATCTTGAACTCCTAGAGTTAAGAGAAACCATAGAGGAGCTATTGGCTGCATTTTTAAAAGACCCTATTGCCATTGTAGAAGCATCTATTCAATCTGTTGAAGATTATGTGTACGACCGTTATACAGACTCAGCGCTTAACACATACCAACTGCAATATAACGAAGGCGAAGACACCATTTTAGCAATAGATATTGTTGTTAGCATAGTTACTGTTGTAAAAGGTATCGCAAAACTTGCCAAACTTTTGCCTAAATTTACCAAATGGGTTGATAGCGTATTAAAAAAACGTAAATCAAAAAGAATTGCAAAATCTTTTAAGCGTCTTGAAAATGCTTGGAAAGATGGGTGGACCAAAGAAAAAGTACTTGAAAACCCAAAAGGCAGCAGGCCAGACCCTGAAAAATATTTAAAAAAGGAATATATTCAACAACATATTGAATTGTTTGAAAAGGAAGGAGTTGTTTCTCGAATTGTTCCAAAAGATAAGTTTGAAGAATTTGGAATAGGAAAACCAGATATAGGGAAAACAGAATTTGTTAGCAGGAAATCTGACATAGATGACATCTTGATGTTGTCACTTGAAGATCAATCAAAAAAATTAGGTATACCTTTTGAACAAATTGAAAAAGGATACGCAGTAAGAATTGATTTTAAATTATCAAAAGAAGTTAAGGTTGAAATGCCTTCTGGCAATGAGTTTGGAGCAAATGAACAATGGCTTCCTGGCGGAGTTTTGCCTGAAGGTAACTTGGAAGCTATAGTTAGGACTGAAGGTTTAAAAGAAAATATCCATTATACAGTAAAAGATTTAAAAAAATGAAAAAACAATTAATGAAACACCAGTGGGATTTCATCCTATATGAGGAAAACGAAGAAAAAATATTTGATGTTGTTTTTCACAATAGCTTTGTAGACACCTCAAAGAAATTCAAACTTGAAGACGAAGAACTAAACTTTGATTTTGAGGAGCTTAAGGCATTGGCTGAAGACATCAGAAACAATTATGAAAAATATAAAGACAGAGAAATAATAGGTTAAATTTTAAACTCCAAAACCAGATCGCGCGGAGTTGCAGTCCGTGCATCGTAATAGTATCAAAGCACACATTATTGAGATGTGTGCTTTTTTTTTGACGACTTATGTTGTCGTAACTATTATATTTGCTAGATGTATCTTGCCTTAGATGTTCACTATAAATCCAATTATGCCAAATGCGTTGGCGTTACCTTTTTTGGCATAGATGACAACACACCTCATCAAGTCCTTATTGAAACATTAGATGACGTAGCACCTTATGAACCAGGTGAATTTTATAAACGTGAGTTACCTTGTTTGCTCAAAGTAATTTCAAAAGTTGACCTTAAGATCATTACGGCGATTTTAGTAGATGGTTATGTGTTTATTGATAATAACAAAGGCTATGGATTGGGAGGCTACCTATATGAAGCCCTTGTCAAAACCACACCCATCATTGGTATCGCCAAAAGTTCGTTTCATGCCAATGAAGAAACAGTGGCTGAGGTCTTTAGGGGTAAGAGTAAAAACCCACTTTACATTTCTGCAATCGGATTAGAACTACAAGCGGCTGCACAATGTATTCAAAACATGCATGGAGCCTATCGAATACCAACACTTCTTAAAACCCTAGATAACATCACCAAACAAGATTAAACAAATTACAAAATTTAACATTAATTTTTTGTAAAATGTTTGTATATTCTTTGTAATATACGTATATTTGTATATGCTTTTCTAACAAGGTTAATCCTTGGTTATTTACAATTCGTGTTAAGTAGAAACTCATAAAACCTAGATTAATCCTATCCTGGTTAAGAACATAAACACATTAAAGTAATCTTTGGTTAGAGTTTGGTCTGCTTAAATTCAACATTTAAACATATGTGAAAGTCACATCGTGTTTTATAGAATCACTTAACGCTTGTGATCACGTTTTTGATGGAGATTTTACAGAAATAGCTGCAAGTATTGCGGAAGTGCATTTGCAACGCAAATAAGCATGAAGCAAACATTTGGCAGTGGTTTTGAGACTGTGTCGAAAAATTTCCTTACAAATCTCCTTGATTTTTTGATTCGTTTTGCATCAAGGCAAAATGAATAAACAATTCAAGTTTTCAAAGGTGTCGCTCGAGTTATTTCTGTTCTAATTACATTTTAAATTTAATAATTCAGAAAATGAATATTATTGAAACTGCGCTGTCTGAGTATGGCGTTAAGGAAATTGTTGGCTCCAAAGACAACCTAAGAATCGTAAAATACTTTAATGACATTGGCTTTGACGGTACAAAACTTAAAGATGAAACCGCTTGGTGTAGTGCATTTGCCAATTGGGTCGCAAAAACTTCAGGGTTTGAATATTCGGGAGAATTGACAGCCAGAAGCTGGTTGCGAACTGGAACATCAACCGCTTCACCTCATATTGGAGATATTGTCGTGTTTTGGCGCGAATCTCCTAAAAGTTGGAAAGGCCATGTTGGCTTTTTTATTAAAGAGACCAAACGATTCGTATACGTCCTTGGAGGTAACCAACGCAATATGGTATGTGTAAAGGCATACCCTAAGTATCGCTTGCTGGATTACCGACAGCTGGCAACATTAAAGTAACCTTTAAATCATACAAGTTATGGAACGTATAATCAAATTTTTGTTTTGGTTAACAGCACTTCTGTCTCCTGTAAATGCGGTTATGGTCACTATGGTGTTTTTAATCATTGTCGATTTTATCACTGGCGCATATGCCTCGGTGAAGAATAAGATTGCTATACGTAGCTCTAGAATTGGACATACCGTTTCAAAGTTCTTTATCTATAATTTGGTGATCTTGGCAGCTTTCTTTTTGGAAGAACATATTGTCAATGAAGTCCCATTTTTAAAGATCATAGCTGGTTTTATCGCTATTACTGAGATAAAATCCATTTTAGAGAATTACAATGCCATTTATGGCAAGAACCCTTTTAAGGCATTGGTGAACCTGATTAAGTTAACACCTTTAAAAGAAACAATTGAAACCCTTACAGAAGATGATACGTCGTCTAAAAAGAATGAGGAGAAGACCGTTTAAAACCAAATCATTTTAGCCGTTGATATCCTTAATTGTGTTTCAGGAAGCGAAACCAATTAAGGATGGAGGCTTTCATTTTAAAAACCTGAATAACAATGAAAACAATAATACAAACTGAACGCATATTGCTATGGGCTATCTTAGGATTGCTCGTCGCCATCCTCCTTCTCAAGCAATGTGATGCTTATAAACCGATGGAAAAAGAACAGCCCAAAATAATGGTCGTTAGAGATACCGTTTGGCAAACGAGAGTCGATACATTTGAAGTGCAGACCTTAAAGTATAAAACGGTTTATGTCGATAAGGAAGATGTCACTAAAATTGCCGAAAACCTTTCAAAACCTGTAGACACCGCAATTCAAAATGAAGCCAAAGTCTATCGCGATACACTTCGTAATGACGACATTGATATCATCAGTTATAATCTTGTGGAAGGGCGACTGCTGGATAGCAACATTTCATACGAACTCAAAGTCCCTCGAGAAATTACGATTACTAAAACCATTGAACATCCAAAAACGTATCGTAGTGGACTTTTTCTCTTTTCTGAAGCAGGAGGAAATAGCAATCGGTTTGATAACCTGAGTTTAGGTTTTCAGTACAACCGCAAAGGAAAATGGTTCATCAGTTACAGGGTCAATCTAAATCAGATCAACCAAACCTCACACCATGTAGGTGTCGGGATACGTTTGTTGAAATAGGCTTATCCGCCAAAACGATTGTTCTCCTTATTCACATCAGCCATTAAATTACTAGGATCTATTTGAACAGATTTTACTGTTTTGGATGTCTCAAAACTATAGTTTTGAAAAGCCCAAGCCCAATCGTCGAGAACCCTTGCAGAGGTTGGTTTTTCGCCGCGCATCATACGTAAGGGAATGTAGAAATCTTCTGTGGTTCCATCGGCATAGGTTACGGTTAAGTCAATAGGCATTGGCATGGCTCCCAATCTAGCCAAAGTGATTGTTTTATCGTTGACGCTTTCTACAGCATAGTCAATGACGTTGATGGTTTGGGCAAAATCCATGTAGTACCAATCGAGCTCTAATCCCGAGACGCGTTCGGCAGTTCTTACAAAATCCATAGGTTTTGGATGTTTAAAGGCAAAGTCGTCATAAAAACGTTTAATGGTTGTTTTTAAGTGTTCGTCTCCTATAACATAACCCAATTGCACAATGAACACACAGCCTTTACTGTATGCAGCGATACTGTAGGCTTGGTTAAAATTATAACGATCGGCATGCGTCGTCAAGGGTTGTTCATAGCCAGAAACCGCTAATCCAATATAACGGTTATAAGCACTTGTAAAGAGCTTATTATTAGTGTTCATCACTTTTTGCATCGCCAAATCCGAAATGTATTCGGTAAACCCTTCGTCAACCCATTCGTGCTTAGCTTCGTTGGTGGCCAAGATGAACTGAAACCACGAATGTGCCATTTCATGAGCGGTTACGCCAACCAAACTCCCATAACTCCGCTTTCCAGTAATTAAGGTGCACATGCCATACTCCATGCCACCATCTCCTCCTTGAATGACCGAATATTGATCATAAGGATACGTGCCTATGTGTTCGCTGAAATATTGCATCAATCCAACAGTTTTGGGCTGCATTTTTTTCCAGTTTTCTAAATTTTCCTTCGGAAGGGAACTTTTATAAAAGAAATGAAGCATCGGTCCGTCAGGTACTTGTACGCGATCGTGAATGTACTCCTTATCTGCAGCCCAAGTAAAATCATGTACGTTTGGCGCTTTAAACTTCCAGGTTAATTTATCTGTTTTTGGCTCTACTGTTTTGTCTGTATAGCCGTGACCTATCTCATCAGCATTTTGAAGATATCCTGTTCCAGCAATAGTATAGTCCTTATCAATTGTGATACTGACATCAAAGTTACCCCAAACACCGTGAAACTCTCTTGAAATATAAGGATCGGCATGCCAACCTTCATCATCATATTCGGCTAATTTAGGATACCATTGCGCCATAGATAAAGCGACACCTTCCTTATTGTTTCTTCCTGAACGACGGATTTGAACAGGCACCTGACCATCAAATTCCATATCGAATTCAACGGTTTCACCAGAAACAATAGGCTTGTTTAAGGTCACGATCATGACAGTTCCTTCAACATCAAATTGTAACGGCTTTCCGTTTTGAGCTAACGACTTCACCTTGATATAGCCAATTTCGTCATCCTTCAATTTTGAAATACGACTTTCATAAACAGGCTGTTCGGAGGTTCCGATATTAGTAGCCATGCGATAATCAGGATCTACGATACTCTGAAGTCGCGCATTCATTTCACTTCCAGGTTGAAAGGCATTAAAATATAAATGATAATACACACGATCTAATACATCAGGTGAATGGTTGGTATATTTAATGTTTTGTGAGCCCTTAAACTGAAAGGTTTTCACATCCATGTCAATGGCCATGGTGTAATCTGCTTGTTGCTGCCAATACCCTTCGGTTTTGTATGTGATTTTAGCATCTTGTGCCTGTATTTGAAGAGTACATAGCACTGCAAGCGCAGTCATGAATACTCTAATGCGGTCTATTTTAGTCATCGTATTTTATCTGAAATTATTGGGTGTTTGCCATTTGTGAGGCCATAATCAAAGCGTTGTATGCATTGACAATTCGTCCCGATTTAGATATTTCGGACAGGGATTTTACCTCGCCATTTTTTCCGACAGTAACCTTTGCTTTCACAGCAAGTCCGCTGTCCATAAGCACCTTTTTTACCTGAGGAGCGGTCAAACTCGGATATTGCGAACGAATCAAGGCTGCAACACCAGCCACGTTTGGTGAGGCAAAAGACGTCCCATTGTTGAGGCTATATTCATTTTCTGGTTTGGTAGAATAGACATCAGTTCCTGGTGCGAAAACATCTACATTTACTTTTCCATAGTTAGAGTAATCAGCCACCATGTTTGCCCCATACTTTGAAGTTATAGCACCTACGGAAATAAAATTATCGGCAATTTCTGGACCTGTACCAATGGCATCATTAGGAAAGGATTTGACAAGATCAATATCATCACTATCATTTCCAGAGCCATGTACCAAAAGCACATCTTTTTCAGCAGCATATTTTATGGCATCCCTTACCCAGTCACTGTGAGGAGAAAATGACTTTCCGAAGCTCATATTGATGATTTTGGCACCATTATCAGCTGCGTATCTTATCGCTAAAGCAACATCTTTGTCATATTCGTCACCGTTTGGTGTCGAGCGAATTGCCATGATTTTTACATTGTTGGCAACACCATTCATGCCTTTTCCGTTGTTACGCTCTGCAGCAATAATTCCCGTAACAGCAGTACCATGGCTTTCACTTTTTTTAGAGGGTCTTGGATTGTTATTTCCGTATCCAATTTTATCTTTTATGTCATTTGGGTTGTCGCCAGTTTTACGACCTTGAAGGTTTTTATTAAGGTTAACATTCAAGCGGTCGTTAATCTCGACCAAACCGTTTTTAATCTCATCCAAAAAAGAAGGAACACTTTCAGCATCTAAGCTGTATACATATTTGATAATGGCAACAGATTGCCCCATAGCTTCATCTTTCGGCTCTATCGTATTGACTTCCTTTAAGGTATAATCTTCCTTGTTGAGGTGTTTAGACACCATGTCGTGCGCTCCGCCAACCTGCTGCTTTATTTGTTCATACTGTGTTTTATAGCCTGTATACTTTTGATATTCGCTATTGTAAAGCGTTTCAGCTTCAGCATATCTTGGGTTGCTTTTATCGCCTGAAGCCAACAAGCGCACATACTCTAATTGCTCATCGTAACCGTCTCCAAGAAAATTCCAACCATGAATATCATCAATATAGCCGTTATTATCATCGTCTTTTCCATTGTTAGGGATTTCGCTTTTATTTGTCCAAATCACGTCGTCTAAATCCTCATGATCGATGTCGATTCCAGAATCCATAACAGCAACGATTACCGTTTTTCCCTTTTTGTTTTTGATAATTTCGTCGTAAGCTTTATGAACACTCATTCCAGGAATGGTGTCATTTGCCAAATCTAAATATGACCAAGTATTTAGTTCGTCTTCAGTAAGATCAGAGACCTTTAATGGCGAAGTATCAATGTTTTCAATTGGTGTTGAGAGCACTCCCGAAGAAGAGCTGCAACCCAAAAGTATAGCAGATAATAGTATTGCTGTTAGGGAAAATTTGAAATTATGTTGCATGATAGTATTAATTAAATATGTCATTTATTGTGTAAATATCTTTCAGACGAACACCTTTTTCGGTGTGCTTTACAGTTATGATTGGGTTATGGGCATCGTGCTCTAAATACAAGTAAAAATTGTTGTCGGCAGCCATGTTCAGAAATTTTTCCTTTTCATCCAGTGTAAGTAAGGGTCTAGTGTCATAACCCATTACAAAGGGTATTGGTAAATGGCCAGCTGTTGGTAATAAGTCTGCCATAAAACAGATGGTTTTTTCCTTATAATGAATCATTGGGATCATTTGTTTTTCGGTATGACCATTGGCGAAAAAGATGTCAAAGCCTAATTCTGAGTTGGTCAGGATATCCTGATTGGGAAGCTTGGTAAAGCAGAGTTGACCACTGTCTTCCATAGGAAGGATATTTTCCTTCAGAAAAGAAGCTTTTTCTCGATTATTAGGTTGAGTTGCCCATTTCCAGTGGTTTTCGTTGCTCCAAAACTTTGCGTTTTTGAAAGCAGGCTCGTAGCCGGTTCTATCTTTGTTCCACTGAATACTGCCACCACAATGATCAAAATGCAAATGCGTCATAAATACATCGGTAACATCGTCTCGATGAAATCCGTGAGTCTTTAGTGACTTGTCAATGGAATCATCACCCCAAAGGTAGTAGTATCCGAAAAATTTGTCACTTTGCTTATTTCCCATTCCCGTATCGATTAAAATCAGTCGATTTCCATCTTCAATAAGCAAACAACGTGCCGCAATATCGATCATATTATTAGCGTCGGCAGGATTGGTACGCGTCCAAAGCGATTTTGGAACCACACCAAACATGGCACCACCATCTAGTTTGAAATTTCCAGCATTAATAGGATATAAATTCATTCGTGCAAAATAATAAATACGAAGCTCAACACGACAGCTTTTAGCAGATTATTAAGAAAAGCATAAAATTAATGTTTCCCACAATTGAAAACCGTGTCTTTTTTATTCGTTTTTTGAACGGTTAAATTCTTTCGTTTATATTTAAGGTTTAAATCAAAAGAGCATGTTAGAATTAGCGGGAATAATCATCTTAGGAATTTTGGCACAATGGGTTGCATGGAAGTTTAAGATACCGGCAATCCTTCCCTTAATTTTAATTGGATTGCTCGTCGGACCCATAGCTGCTGAATATCTATCTGCAGATGGCACCAAATGGATAGAGCCTATTTGGAATGAAACGGAAAAAAAAGGGTTATTTCCTGGAGAAGGGTTATATTATTTTGTGTCTTTGGCCATTAGTATTATTCTTTTTGAAGGCGGACTCACCTTAAAACGTGCCGAAATCAAAAACGTCGGTCCCGTAATTACTAAGTTGATTACTTTAGGCTCTGCTGTGACCTTTTTTGGAGCAGGTATTGTCGCTCACTTTGTTTTTAATTTAAGTTGGGATTTGGCTTTTTTGTTTTCAGGATTGATTATCGTTACAGGACCCACAGTAATTACACCTATTCTGAGAAACATTCCATTAAAGAAGGATGTGTCGGCTGTACTGAAATGGGAAGGGATTTTAATAGATCCTATAGGTGCCTTGGTGGCCGTTTTGGTATTTGAATTTATTAGTGTTGAAGGTGATAGCGGATTTACCAAGACAGCCCTATTGGAGTTTGGAAAGATCATACTTTTTGGAACAACTTTTGGATTTACTTTTGCACATGCCTTAGCCTTCGCGATTAACAAAAAACTTATTCCTCATTATCTACTGAATGTGGTATCACTTTCTACTGTATTATTGGTATTTGTGGAATCTGAAGTGTTTGCTCACGAATCCGGACTTTTAGCCGTGGTTGTTATGGGAATGGTACTTGGGAACAGTAAGCTTGAAAACTTAAAGGAACTCCTCTATTTTAAGGAATCCCTGAGTGTCTTGCTCATTTCAATACTTTTCATTCTGTTGGCTGCCAATATCAATATTGAAGACCTAGAGTTACTATATACATGGAAAACGGCTGTGTTGTTCGCAATTGTGGTTTTTGTAATAAGGCCTTTGGCGGTGTTTTTGAGCACCATAGGTTCTAAGCTTAAGTTTAATGAAAAACTCTTCGTGAGTTGGGTTGGACCACGTGGTATTGTAGCTGCAGGTATTGCCTCTCTTTTTGGTAGTAAATTAATGAAAAATGGTGTTGAGGGAGCCGAATATATTACACCTTTGGTGTTTATGATTGTTTTGGGAACCGTTTTATTGAATGCCACAACAGCACGATTGTTTGCAAAATTAGTAGGTGTATTTTTAACCAAATCAGATGGGATTTTAATTATTGGAGCCTCTAAGGTGTCACGATTATTGGGTCATTATTTAGTCAGTAACGGTCGTCATGTTGTTTTGATTGACAGTAATCAAAATAATATTGAAAAAGCACAAGAACTTGGTATTGAAGCGATGACAGCCAACATATATTCTGAAACCCTTACAGATAACATTGAATTGAACGACATTGGATATTTAATGGCGATGACAGGAAATGAAGATATTAACAGGTATGCCATCAACAAGTTTAGTAAACAGTTCGGAGAAAATGGAGCGTTCAGATTAGTCACATCTAGTGAAATGAGCAATCCAAATGATAACCCAAAAGAAGGATTGTTTTCCCATACCGATGATTATGTGAGGTTATCTGAAGTAACCAGACACCATCCTTCCATTCAGGAAATAGATATTGAAGACAAAGCGCATTATGATAGCTTAATTGAAATGACCAATTCTGATGAAGACATGATTCCGCTCTTCATTAAGGATGATGATGGCGAATTGCACATTATTTCTTCCTATAGCACAGACATTGATGACCTTGGAGAACACTGTAAATTGGTGTACTTAGGAAAACCTTTTGATGTTGAAGAGGTGACACCTGAAGACTAAAATGCGGTAAACCCTCACTTTACAAATTGAAAGCAAGGGTTCCCCACAAATTATGATTAGTATAATTAACCATAAATCTTAAAGTAATGAAGTTATCTGTTTCCGCTGGTCTCAGGGCAACCATTGTTTTCTGAAGAGCCAGAGGTATTTGGACAGTCATCTTCTTTATCAGGAACACCATCACTATCACTGTCTGGACACCCATTGAACATCTCTAAACCAGCCTGTTCTGGGCACTCATCATCTTTATCATATATTCCGTCTCCATCAGTGTCTTTGCCTCCAAATTTTAGATCGTGACCCAAATTCCATCTAACTGTAGCCGAAACCATATTGCCTTTATTAAGGCCAATCCAGGTTTGATCGTCTTTGAACTTAGTTCCTCCCGCTTCAAAAGTCTCCTGAACCCAAGACGCAATAGGAACAGAGATGCCCACATCCAGTTTATCATTAATCTCATAATTTGCGCCTATCTTTAGAGTAGCGGCAATTTCTGAGTAATCTTCTTTGACGTTAAAGTTTTCTACTGTTCCAAACCCATAGTTCACATCAAGTCCATAAGTAAGATCTAAACTACCGGTTTTGTTAATCCTGTCAAAGTAATTATAACCCACGCCAACACGAGTTATACCAGATTTGCGATTATCGTTATTTTGCCAGCTTTGGCTCCCGAAAGCCCTTAGGTAACTTGCGCCATTATAATTGTCTCTAGAGATTCGGTGATTGTAACCGGCACCAATACAATAAGATGTTTCATCATTATTATTGGCGAAATTAAGACCTACACCTCCGTCAACTTCTACAAATCCGCTTGGATAAAACGCAAGATCATTAATACTTCTTCTGTAGTCCTCTAGAATCATTTCTTCTATTCTATCAAAATCAGGAGTCCCGTCAGGTTTAACAGGAATTGGCTTTGTTCCAAATTCGGCATCAAATAGAGCTGCACAACCAAAGTTGAGCGATAATAGAATGATACATACCAAGGCATATACCACTCGTAAAAGAGTTTTGGTTTTCATAATATGTGGTTTTTAGAATTAAATTTTAGCGTTGCTTCGAATCTGGGAGTATAAATACTAACGAAAGCAACAATAAATTGGCTTTGTTGAACAAACCAAAGGTTTGGTTATCCTTTACTTTAATACCATTTGAATCGGTAGTTTGTTGTTGATAGGTGAGTACATTTGTTTGCACCATCATTGACCATTGGGACGTCAACAAGATGTGAAGACCGACCATCACACCTAATGACAGTCTTGCGAAATTATTTCTAAAGCCATCATTGTATTTGTTTTTTCCGAAAGCATAATTCGCAAAAAAGCCATATTGAGCTCTTACTTGACTAAATTGTTTGGCTAATACAGAAAACATTAAAGCTTTTAAGGCAATATCAATTGCTCCAAATGTTATGAACTCGGCGTTCGTATAGTTATAGCCGACTCCTAGAGACCCAAACAGGGCTTTGTTTCCCAAGGTTGCCATTTTTAAGTAGTAGGCTGCATGTATACACCATAAGGTTTCTCCAGGTGAAAACCCAAAGCCAGCTCCAAAAGCAATCATATTCAAAGCAAAGGCAATAGGGTCGTTTTGAGCCTCGTAAGCGGTGATACTTTTTGGAGATAAGGTGTTGTCATACTGAAACTCTTCATCTACACTAATCTCGTAGGTTTTTAAATCGACTGCTGAAGGCAAGATTTCAATTGATGTCATTTCGAGGGATGGCTCATCGAAAATGTTTTGGGCCATAATTGGGGCTTTTGTTCCTATGAGACATAGGAAAAATACGGTTGAAATTAATTGTGTTGTTTTCATAATATGTGGTTTTTTGGTTGTAAATAAAGTTAACCGATAGAAAGGTTCGGTACTTTAAAATGTGATGACTAACACAAAAAACAACATGTTCAACACGAGGGACTAAGCTAAGTTTGACTTGTAAGTTCTTGAAAGCGGAATTTCAACATTGGATTTCAGAAATAAAGATTTGCTATTTTGCGCATCGATGAAATTTTTGTTGATGACGTACGAACGATGCACACGAACAAAGTTTGGTGGTAAATCGTTAAGGATGTCCTTTAATTTATTTCGGTCAAGAACTGTTTTGTCATCGGTTACAAATTCTAGATAATTTCCGTCAGATTTTATGTACATCAGTTGATCCAAATACACCTTTGTTTTGTTATTCAACACAAGGGCGAGCTGCTCCACTTTCTTTGAAATTTCCACTTTCTCAAGTTCTACTTGTTTAATGCGTTTTTGAGAGTTTAAGAAACGCTTACCCAAGAAAACTGAAGTGAGCACTGCAAATAATGCAATGATAGACCATCGCCAAATGTTACTTTGCTTTTGAGCGATTAATTGCTCTTGCTCTTGATAGAGTTGACGCAACTGTTCGAGTTCCTTTTCTTGATTTTTATTCCTGAACTGCGCAGTTATTTTAGCAATATTTCCGTGCTCTGTTATTTTATCGATAGAATCATTAAATCGATTTCTGGTTAAGGCTGCCTCTAAAGCCTTGTTATAATCTTTAAGGTTTTTATAACCCTTGATGAGGTAGTCATACATTTCTATTTTAAGCTCTTCCTTGTTGGTCATGGAAATGGCTTTTTTTAAACTTTCAATACCATCTTCCGATTTCCCATGTTCAATTTGAGCTTTGCCAAGAAGAAAATAGGTAAAGTCTATATTTTGAGTGAACTTTGAGTTCGTTTTGGACTCGATTGATTGTTTTGCAGCCTCTATGGCTAGGGCATAATTGGTAGCATCAATATAGTTTTCACTTAAATCGTGATAGATGATAGATGCCAACCGAGACTGATTCTTATGCTCAATTCCGTTCAAGGCCTTGAGCGCAGCATCTATATGTTTCTTATTTGATGATTGTTTATCATCATCAAGACCTTTGTGTATGTTTTCGACATTTTTATCTTTACTTAGTTTGCTGAAATACATAGACCGATCAAAGAAATAGTCGGACTGGTCAACCATTTCCTTGTTTCGATATATAATTCCGATATTGAGATGAACCCTAGACAGTTGACGATAATGATTAACGATTTCAAAGGTTTCCAAGGCTTTAAAATAATACTCTAGAGCCCTATCATCATCTTCCTTCAAACTGTGTATAACACCTAGATTGTTGTAAGACACACCTAGGTCTTCTGCTTTCAGTTTGGATTTATGGTCTAGATTAAATTGCAATAAGGCCACGGCATCATCGGTTTTCTTTTGGGATAATAAATATGTGGACTTATAGCCAATGGCTTTAGCTATTTTCTGTGTGTCTTGCGTTTTTTCCGCTTGGTCATACGCTATAGATGAATAATAAACAGCACTATCTATATTGGTTTGATAAAAGCTTTGAGCTTTATTTAAAAGTGAATCTATTTCTCGCTTTGCAGTGACTTGAGCAAAACTGAAATAAGAGACTAATAGCAAAGAAAATCGTATGAAGTTTCCCCAATTCCTCATACTTAAAAGTACAAAAAAACCGAAAGCTTAACCTTCGGTTTATATATAAAGTTATAACTGTAAGATTAATCGTTCAATTTCAATACTGCCATAAACGCCTGTTGTGGGATTTCAACATTACCAACCTGACGCATACGTTTCTTTCCTTTTTTCTGCTTCTCCAGTAATTTTCGCTTACGGGAAATATCGCCTCCATAACATTTTGCCGTAACGTCTTTACGCAAGGCTTTTATGGTTTCCCTTGCTATGATTTTTGAGCCTATAGCTGCTTGAATCGGAATATCAAACTGTTGTCTAGGTATAAGTTCCTTTAACTTTTCACACATCTTCTTACCAATTTGATAAGCATTATCTGCATGAATCAAGGCAGAAAGCGCATCAACCGTTTGGGCATTTAATAAAATATCTACACGAACTAGTTTCGATGCACGCATTCCGATTGGAGAATAATCAAAGGAGGCATAGCCTTTAGAAACGGTTTTTAACCTATCATAAAAATCAAAGACGATTTCAGCCAAAGGCATATCAAAATTAAGTTCGACTCGTTCGGTCGTTAAATAGGTTTGATTGGTTATGACACCTCGTTTTTCGATGCACAGAGACATGACATTACCTACAAAATCTGCCTTTGTAATGATGGTTGCTTTTATAAAAGGTTCTTCAACGCGATTAAGGGTTGAAGGTTCTGGTAAATCTGAAGGATTGTTTACGATCACAACCTCGTCAGGATTTTTATTGGTGAAGGCATGGTACGATACATTTGGAACCGTAGTAATAACAGTCATATCAAACTCTCGCTCAAGACGTTCTTGAATAATTTCCATGTGAAGCATTCCCAAAAAACCACATCGGAACCCAAATCCTAACGCAGCAGAACTCTCAGGAGTGAACACTAAAGAGGCATCATTGAGTTGTAGTTTTTCCATCGACGCACGAAGCTCTTCATAGTCTTCGGTATCAACAGGATAAATACCAGCAAACACCATAGGTTTTACATCTTCAAAGCCTTCAATGGCATTGGTGGTTGGATTTTTGGCATCTGTTATTGTATCTCCGACTTTTACTTCCTTGGCTTCCTTGATTCCCGTAATTACATACCCTACATCTCCAGCTTTAATTTCTTGCCTTGGGAATTGCTTCAATTTAAGGGTTCCAACTTCGTCTGCGCCATAGGTTTTTCCGGTAGCAATAAACTTGATTTGTTGGTTCTTTTTGATAGAACCATTAATAACCCTAAAATAGGTTTCGACACCTCGAAATGGATTATAAACTGAATCAAAAATAAGTGCCTGAAGCGGTTCATCAATATTTCCTGTAGGAGCTGGAATACGTTCTATAATAGCTTTAAGGATATTATCTACACCAAAGCCTGTCTTTCCACTAGCATGAATTACTTCTTCGGGATCACAACCTAGTAAATCGACAATATCATCGGTTACTTCCTCCGGATTGGCACTTGGTAAATCAACCTTGTTCAATACAGGAATAATTTCCAAATCATTTTCAAGTGCTAAATATAAATTGGAAATCGTTTGCGCCTGAATGCTTTGTGCTGCATCAACAATGAGTAATGCTCCTTCACAAGCGGCAATCGAACGAGACACTTCATATGAGAAGTCTACGTGACCAGGTGTATCAATCAAATTAAGAATATAGTCTTGGCCTTCAAAACTGTATTCCATTTGAATCGCATGCGACTTAATTGTGATACCACGCTCACGCTCTAAATCCATATTATCCAAAAGCTGATCTTGTTTTTCACGAGCCGTTACTGCACCAGTGTAATCCAATAACCGATCTGCAAGTGTACTTTTTCCATGGTCGATATGCGCAATGATGCAAAAATTTCTAATGTGCTTCATAATACTGAATCCTCTCAACAAAGTTTGCAAATATAATTGAATTATTACGCATTCGTTCGGATAATAAGTCACAAAAGAAAAAGAAGTGTGGAAAAACCGTAGAGGGATTTTAAAAACAAATGTTATCTTGCATGTTAAAACAATGTTAATTTGAAATCCCTAATTGTCGCTACCATAGTATTGATATGCTCTTTTTTTGGGTATAGCCAAGAGCTTTCAGTATCTGGTACTGTTACTGATATTGAAGGTGTTCCTGTAGAATTCGCGACCATTGTTGTCTATGATGCAGAGGAAGAAACGGTACTAAAAGGAACGTCTACCGACGATAAGGGTTTTTTTATTGTCAATACACTCGCAGCAGATACTTATATAATAAAAATTAGTTTTATAGGCTACACATCGTTTGATCAAAAAATAGTATTGACAGGAGACTTGGACTTGAAAACAATTCAGCTCGCTGAGGATACAGAACACTTGGATGAGGTGAACATCATTGTAAAAAAACCAACACTCGAACGACAGGCAGACCGACTTGTCTTTAATGTAGAGAACACAGCTTTAATAGAGGGGAATATGTTGCAGGTGTTGAAAAACACGCCAAGCGTACTGGTTATTGGAGATGTGATTACAGTTAAAAATTCTAACCCAACCGTTTATATCAATAACCGAAAAGTACACTTATCTCCTAGCGATTTAACCCAACTACTAGAAGGGTCTTCGGCTAATGCTATAAAATCGATTGAGGTGATAACGAATCCTTCCTCAAGATATGATGCAGAAAGTGGAGTCGTCCTTAACATCGTGATGAGTAAAAATATAGCAACAGGTTATCGAGGTAGTATTTACAGCAATTATACACAAGCCGTTTTTCCTCGATACAATATTGGGACGAGTCATTTCTTAAAGAAAAAGAATGTCAGTTTCAATGTGAATTATAACTATGCGAAGAATAAAATTAATAGGGAAGGAGATGATACCGTCAATTTTTTGAATAACATGAACGAAGTCGAAGAAAGTTGGCGTTCCTTAACCGATAGAAACACCTGGACAGAAACCCATAACCTGAATGCAAACGTCGACTATTTTATTAATGACAACAACACCTTAAGCGTATCGACCAACTCGCTATTGGTACCTTATTTTAAGTACAAAATCAATAACAACACAATCATCTCTGATAACAATGGTGATTTCTTGGAACGGTTCACGGCAAATAATTTGATTAGGGACACAAAGTATAATTTAGGGTTTGATCTTGATTATAACCATGATTTTAGAAAAGGACGTTTAGGGGTCAATGCACATTATACCACTTACAATTATGAACGTAGCCAAAGTGTTGAAAGCCAATTTTTTGATACTAATGATGTATTTCAAAACCGTTCAGCATTTAACACAGATGCTAATCAAGATACACAGATCATAGCAGCAAAAGCCGATTATAGCTTACCCATCGGAGAACATGCTAACATTGAAACAGGCGTAAAGTTTTCGGTAATACATACGGAAAGTGATCTATCGCAATTTGATGTGGACATTAACACAGGAGTCGAAACCCTTGACTTGTTAAATTCGGATGCCTTTGATTATGACGAACGGATATACGCAGGCTATCTTAATTATGCCTATAGTGACAACAAATTTGATGTCAATGTTGGTTTACGTGTCGAGCAAACCGATTTGGATGGAATGTCTCCATTGACCAACATCAGTAATTCCCAGAACTATCTAGAGCTATTTCCAAATGCTAGCCTGCAGTACAATATATCAGATGGCTATAATGTATACGCCAATTATAAGCGCAGTATTACAAGACCTAGTTATGCCGATTTGAATCCGTTTCGTTTTTTCCTTAATGATAATTATGTCGTTTCTGGAAATCCGAATTTGGTGCCAACATTCTTGGATCATTATGTTATTGGTACAACACTTTTTGATATGTTCACATTCGAAGCCTATTATCAAAATTTAGATGGTGCCATTTCTGAAATTCCAAGACAGAACAACGACATTAACGAAATAGAGTACATAAGCGTAAATTTTGATAAAACTGTCGAATATGGCTTTGACTTCATTCTAAATTATGGTGTTTCAAAAAGGTGGTCCCTCTATGCCGTGACCTCATTTTACAATTTTAATGAGGAAGCCGATTTTGGACAAGGCTTTGTGTCTCAAAGCCAATGGTCCAATTATTCGGCACTACAGAATGACTTTACGTTTTTAAAGGATGATAGTTTGAATGCTTCATTGGCCATAACTTATATAAGTAGAGACCTTCAAGGGTTTCAACTGGTAGAAGGGCGTGTGTTCTCCGAACTTTCAATATCAAAAACCATTCTTAACAAGAAAGGAATTATCTCACTGTCGGCCAGTGATTTGTTTAACATGCAAGATCCAGAGTCGAGTGTTCGATACCAAAATCAATTTAGTACAGGGCTTTCAGATAACGATACGCGCTATGTAAAGCTAGGATTCCGCTATAAATTTGGAAATACGAAACTAGACACCAATGCTAGAGATATAAATCTAGAAGAACGCGACCGTTTAAACCAAAAAGACAACTAGTCTTGCCATTCTGCAATAAATAAATTCGTATCGCGTCCACCACCATTATTTCGGTTTGATGAAAACGCTAAATACTTTCCATCGTTTGAAAACACAGGAAATGCATCAAAGGTTTTGCTGTGAGTGACACGCTCTAAATTTTTGCCGTCGATATCGATGAGGTAAAGATTAAAAGGAAATCCGCGTTCTGCCTCAAAATTTGAAGAAAACAATACCTTTTGACCCGAAGGATGAAAAAACGGACTCCAATTGGCATTGCCCAAATCGGTCAATTGACGCAAATCGCTGCCATCGGCATTGCAGATGTACAATTCCATTTCGGTTGGCTCAACCAAGCCCTCAGCCAACAATGCTTTGTATTCCTTGATTTCCTCTTCTGTTTTAGGACGAGACGATCGGAAGATCAACTTTGTCCCATCAGGCGAAAAGAAAGCGCCTCCATCATATCCCAATTCATTAGTGATTTGTTTGACATCACTTCCGTCAATATTCATGGTGTATAATTCTAAATCGCCACTTCTCGTAGATGTAAATACAATTTTATCTCCTTTGGGAGAAACTGTTGGTTCGGCATCATAACCAATTTCATGGGTTAATTGTTTTACGATATTGCCTTCAAGATCAGCGACGAAAATATCATAACTATCATAAATTGGCCAGATGTATTTTCCGTTTTTACGCAATGGTGTTTCAGGACATTCGTCTTGTTTAAGATGTGTTGAGGCATAAATAATGTGTTTGTTGTCAGGAAGAAAATATGAACACGTGGTTCGGCCTTTTCCTGTACTGACCATTGGAGGTATTTGGCCTTTAAAGGTTTCATCTGCATTCATTAAGAACATTTGGTCACAACCAACATTCCATGCTTTGTTATTGGATTGAAAGACGAGTTGTTTATCGTCAAAGCTCCAATACGCTTCGGCATTATCGCCTCCAAAAGTGACCTGACGAATGGATTTGAAATGTTTTTCGCCAGGATAAATAAGCGAATCCTTAATGCTTTCAACGGTTTCGGTACTTTCGTTATCGTCACTTATTGATTTTACATCACTTTTACAATTAAAAAGCAATGGCACAGTTAGTAATAGAAAAGCGTATTTCATGTCTTGATATTATGCTGCAAGGTTTTCAAGACCTTGTAGGTATGATTAAATTAATTATCTAATTTTGTGCAAAATTAAGACTTCATAAGATGAAAAACATATTATTTATACTTTTTTTGGTGGTACTAATTGGATGCAAAACCGAGCCTAAAGCAGAAAGGGTAAGCCTTAAGGATGATGTTTCGTTTTTAGCTTCAGATGAGCTTGAAGGGAGACAAACAGGAACCGATGGCGAAAAAGCGGCTGCAGATTATATAGCGTCGCGCTTTGAAAACTTAGGTTTGTCGTCAAAAGGAACATCGGGTTATTTTCAGCAATTTTCATTCAAGCCAAAAACCGATCCACACCAGGAAGTCAATTATTCCGTTAAGGATGGAGATAGCACTATTACAGGAACCAATGTGATTGGGTTTTTAGATAATAAAGCTGAAAACACCATAATTATTGGAGCGCATTATGACCATTTAGGGTATGGTGCCGAAGGATCACTTTACAGAGGTGAAACGAAAGAAATTCACAATGGTGCAGATGACAATGCAAGTGGTGTAGCAGTGTTGTTAAGCTTAGCCACAAAATTGAAGGGAAGTAATCCTGGGAACAATTATTTGTTCATGGCATTTTCAGGTGAGGAAATGGGACTTTTAGGGTCAAATTATTTTACAAAAAACCCAACAATCGATTTATCGAAAGCAAATTATATGATTAATATGGACATGGTTGGTCGCCTCAAACAGGATAGTACTCTAGCCGTTTATGGTGTTGGCACTTCACCAATTTTAAAGCAAATTGTCAAGGCGAACAACTCCAAATTTAAAATCATTGAAAACGAATCTGGTGTTGGCCCAAGTGATCATACTTCATTTTATAACAGTGATATTCCAGTGCTTCACTTTTTTACAGGACAGCACGATGATTATCATAAACCTGGAGATGATATAGAAAAGCTTAATTATGAAGGTATGGAAACCATATCGACTTATATTTTTGACATCATTTCAGATTTGGATGACAATGGTAAATTACCGTTCAGAAAAACGAAAAATGAAAGTGAGGATGTGCCAAGATTTAAAGTTGGGTTAGGAGTAATACCCGATTATTTGTTTGATGGGAAGGGTATGCGAATTGATGGTGTGAGTGAAGATAAGCCTGCTCAAAAAGCCGGACTTCAAAAAGGAGATATTGTGATTAAACTTGGTGACAGTCTAGTGACAGATATGATGAGTTATATGAGAGCACTTTCTGCATTTGATAAAGGAGACAACACTACAGTCAAGGTAAAGCGTGGTGATGTTGAGGTTGACGCTAACATAGAATTTTAAACTTTGCATATACAGTAACTCGAACCTCACCTCAAGCAATGAAAAAAAATCGGGAATTCTTTACTAAAATCCACCTCATCATTTCCGTAATGATTGTTGTGCCTGCAGCTGTATTATATGCTTTCTTTCCTAATTGGCAATTTGATTTGTTTCCAAAAACAATGAATGAATACAGCTTCTACAAATCCATTATGGGATTGTATTTGGGCTTTTCCGTTGTTTGGATTCTTGGTGTTTTCAAAGCTTCAATGCTTAAGACTGCACTGGTTACCAATATTGTGTTTATGTTAGGTTTAGGCTTTGGAAGATTATTGAGTGTAGTTATTGATGGAACGCCTGCCTTTGTATATACCTTTGGAATGATTGCTGAAATGGGTTTGGGCTGCTATGGAATATGGGTGATTAAAACGTTTAAAATTCAATAGATTTAAATCCGTTTACAACAGATAATATTTGCCTTTAATTCAGAAATGAACCGTCAAGAGGAGTTCATTATCCAAAAAACCCTAATTTTGCCCAAAATAAGACTACGTTGGTTAAGATTGGAGACATAGAACTTTCAGATTTTCCGTTGTTGTTAGCACCAATGGAAGATGTGAGCGACCCACCGTTTCGAGCTTTGTGTAAGGAACAAGGTGCAGACGTTGTTTACACCGAATTCGTGTCTAGTGAAGGTTTGATTCGTAACGCAGCAAAAAGCGTGATGAAACTGGACATCTATGAAAAGGAGCGTCCAGTAGGTATTCAGATTTTTGGAGCGAATTTAGACAGTATGTTGCAAACTATAGATATTGTAGAGCGTTCCCAACCTGACATCATCGATATTAATTTTGGCTGTCCAGTAAAAAAAGTTGTAAGTAAAGGAGCTGGAGCAGGAATTCTGAAGGATGTATGCCTAATGGAAAAACTAACGGCTGAGATGGTAAAACGTACCAACTTACCAGTGACAGTTAAAACTCGATTGGGATGGGACCACGATTCGATTAAGATTGTTGAAGTTGCTGAGCGTCTTCAGGATGTTGGTATAAAATCCATTGCCATTCATGGAAGAACGCGTGCACAGATGTATAAGGGTAATGCTGATTGGAATCCGATCGCTGAAGTAAAAAACAACCCGAGAATGCACATTCCTGTTTTTGGTAATGGCGATGTCGATTCACCTGAAAAAGCGGCTTTAATGAGAGATGAGTATGGTTTAGACGGTTGTATGATTGGTAGAGCAACTATTGGAAACCCTTGGTTTTTTAAACAAGTGAAGCACTTTTTTGAAACGGGAACACATTTACCTCCAATTAATATGACTGAGCGTGTTGAAGCTGCAAGACGACACCTTCAAATGGCGATAGACTGGAAAGGAGAGAAGCTAGGCGTGTTTGAAACGAGACGACACTATACCAATTATTTCAAAGGAATTCCGAACTTTAAGGAATATCGCATGAAAATGGTGACAAGTGATGATTCAAAAGATGTATTTGCTGCCTTTGATGAGGTATTGGAAAAGTTTGGTGATTATCAGTTTGCCTGATAACACAGAGGTTTTAACAAGCCATTTCTAGTCATTTTCTTCAGGATATTTTAATTCACCTAAGTTTTGCATCTGGTTAATAATCCATGTTTTTCGACGTTCAATATAAGTTGAGGCTGGATTTGCTCTGTATTTTAAAGGGCTGGGTAAGATGGCAGCAATGGCAGCAGCTTCCTGTTTTGTTAATTGAGAGGCAGGCTTATTAAACCAGTATTGGGAAGCTGCTTCAGCACCATAAATTCTTGGACCCATTTCAATACTGTTCAGGTAGACTTCCATAATCCGTTCTTTACTCCAAATCAGTTCAATTAAAAATGTAAAATAGGTTTCCAATCCTTTACGCAACCAACTGCGTTCAGGCCAAAGAAAAACATTTTTTGCTGTTTGCTGACTGATTGTACTGGCTCCTTTCAACCGTTTCCCTTTTTTATTGTCTTCGTAGGCTTTTTCAATGGCCTTGATATCATAACCATGATGCTTTAAAAAAAGTTGGTCCTCACTACAAATTACGGCTAACTGTAAATGTTTCGAAATATGTTCAATGGCTACCCAATCATGTTTCCAACCATCTTCTTTTTCATCAGATTTCTCAAAATTCTTGATCACCATGAGCGGAGTGATTGGAACAGGTATCCACTTGAATATAACCACAATAAAAATTGAAAATAGAAATAGCCAAAACAAGGCTTTGAACGTGAACTTAAAAAAACGTTTGATATAACGTAACATGATCATTTATAATAAATCTGCGAGTTCCTTCCCAACCAAACTACCGATCGCCACACCCATTCCACCAAGACGAACACCACAAAAAACATTATCGCTTAGTGGTTTTATAATAGGTTTTTTATGTTTTCCAATTCCCATTATACCAGACCAACGATGGTCGATTTCAAAATACGTTTCAGGCAAGATAGTAGTTCGCAAAAGTCGCTCCAATTCATTTTGAATGCGCTTTGTTTGTCCGAAAGATGTGGTTTCCTCTACTTTAAAATCCAGGTGTCGTCCACCTCCAAATAAAATTCTATTGTCGATGTTTCTGAAATAGAAATAACCTTGATCCAAATGGAATGTACCCTTAATCTGTAGTCCTTGAATAGGTTTTGTGATCAGTACTTGAGCACGTCCTGGTCGCACTTCTGGAATGTTTAACTTAGACGCAAAGCCATTGGTGGCGATAAGTAATTTTGATGTCTTTAACTCAAAATGATTGGTCTTTATAATAACATTAGTTGTGGTTTCTGAAAACGCTTCAACCGAAACATTGTTTAGGATTTTTATATCTGTTTTAAGAGCCAATTGGGTTAGAGAAGCCATCATTTTTCCGGTGTCGATTTGACCTTCATACTGGTTGAATCCCAAAATGCTTTGACAATTTTTAAAACCAAATGAGTTGGATTCAAAACTAAATACGTTCTCTTTAAATAAAGGATTCAGCAAAGCATTGATGCTATCTTTTTTTGTTTGACATCGTTCTAAGAGTTCGCTGCTTGTAAAAAGTTCGTAACCACCATGTTGTTGATAATCAATATTAGTGTCGCCTAAGGTTTTTCTAAGCAGATGCAGCCCATCGATTCGTTTTTTAACCAATTTATACACCTCATCCTCAGAGTGTGTTTGAAGGTCTGCTATAAGCTCACTAAGGCTTCCAAAGCATGCAAAACCAGCATTTTTAGTACTAGCGCCTTGTGGCAACATTCCCTTTTCAAGAATAAGAATTTTAGCACTGGGAAAGCGATGCTTTAGCTGTAAGGCACAATTTAGTCCGACAATGCCACTACCAACTATAGTAAAGTCGATATTAGACAACCAAGCTTTTATTTCCCAATATGATAGATTCATATGACGAATTTAGTGGTTTTTAAGTTTTCATAATTGATCTCACACTTCAACGGTAGATTGAATGGTGTAAACTTTAGCTTATTTGAGTAAATACCTTTGTTAAAACGATAACGTTTAATAACAAAAAACTCCGAATAAAATTTCGGAGTTTTTCGAGGGGTTTATAAAAAAGTTTACTCTACAACAATCTTTTTGGTCACTGTATTTCCTCCATCATTAATATTGAGTAAGTAAACACCAGAGTTCACCGACCCTAAATTGATGGTTTCATCAAATTCTCCTGGTCCATTATCGAACATTCGCTTAAACACAGAACGACCTCTTACATCAAATACTTCGACATTGACATCGTTCGAACTAGCGTTGAAGTTAATGTTAAACTCACCATTATTCGGATTTGGATAAATGGACAGCGAATTTTCTAGGTCAAATTCATTTGTTCCCAAGATTGGAATCGTTCCGGTTTCACAAATAGTAATGGTAATACTGTTCCATGTTGCTCTATTGCCATCAACGATGACATCACCAATATTGAAAATCCAATCCCCTTGAGAGTTTTGGCCATCAGCAAAACTTAAAGGCTCTAAAGGTTGAATAGCCAAGTTGGTATTTGTACTATTACAGGCATTAGGGACACCTTCATCATCGAAGGTTACCAACGCATCTGGCAGGCCAGGACAACCATTGTTTGCACCTGATTGCAAGAAGTTTAAATCTGTTTGATCACCAAACGGACCTCTTATGGCCATAGCCAATTCTGCATTATTTGTTGTTGTAACATCAACACCTATATTTAAATCGGAAATCGTTCTAGAGTCATCTATGGTTAAGATAAACCCTTGAAAAGTCATATCGTTTTCATCCAAGAGAAGATTGGCTTCGAAAAAATAATCTTCACAGATATCTCCAGGACCATAAGTATAGTTTCCAATTGCAAAATATTTTTCATTGATATTAAAGAAAATATTGTCTGCAGCTTCGACCATTATTCTGCAATATGGTGATGTAATGTTTGGAACCGTAAGGTCATAAGACCCATTATTAGGCACATTTGCGACCAAAACCGTATCAAAGCTTTCAACGTTTGGAGTATCTGAAGTGGACAATAGAATGTTCACATTGGCAGCGTTAATACCATTGCCTGTTGTACCGGCAACGTTCCATGTTATTGTTTCAGTTGTGCCTGGTGTCCAAACGATTTGATCACCAGTTTGAGAAGTGACTACAAATGGACCCGCAGCAGCATTTACATTAGCAGTCATAGCATCAACGGCAGTTTGACCACCATCAGGATCATTATCTCTAACGGTTAATCTAAAATTCATTGCACGATTTACTGAAGCCAATTTTTCCCAATCGGTAGAACCTCCAGTTATCAAATAATCTTGTAGTCTAGGGACGTATCTTACAGGGTCGTTAGTTCCTTTGAATGAACGAACAATTGGCCCTTGTGTTGTAGTTTCAGTTGGAGCTCCAGTTGGTCCCAAATCATACTGCTCCCAAGTGTAAGTTAAATTTTCCAATCCGCCGTCATCTGTTCCCGAACCCGTAAGTTTGTATGGTGTTGAAGCAGGAATAGTATAGTTTGCTCCTGCATCTGCTGTTGGAGGGTTATTGGCAATTGAAATTAGGGTAGCGCATTGACTGTTTCCAATGGTAATGTTGTCATAGATTTCATCCAAACTTTTTTGGTGGAAATAATCATCACTATTATTTTGAACATTTTGAGGAGGACATATTCCAGCATACGCCATGATTGTAGAACCACTACCAGGTTCATATGCGTTGGACGCTGTACGCTGCGTCAAACAACTAGTACCTGGAGCATTACCGTTAAAGGTATGTGGCCCTCCATATTGATGTCCCATTTCGTGACAAACATAGTCTACATCAAAGGCGTCTCCTACAGGACTTGGAAGTCCGGTTACCCCTTGAGCCTTGACATTGGTACACGGAGAGTTTAGTGAAGCAATACCTCCACCACCAGTACTGAACACATGTCCAATATCGTAATTTGCAAATCCGATTTGAGCATTAACTGTCACCTGGTTTTGAGATAACATGGCACCTCCATCATCATTGGTGTAAGGGTCACTAAATACATTAGGACCTAAAAAAATGATATTCGTATTATCGACCATTATCATTGTAATAGAAAGCTCTCTTTCGTATACACCATTAACTCTGGTCATTGTATTGGTCATGGCAGCCATAACTCCAGGAAGTGTGCCTCCATGAAATTGAGCGTACTCTACAGTACACGCTAGAGCTAGTCTAAACTCACGCAATGTACTGTCATTGGCATTTCTATTGGAACTTAGGTTTTGTTCACGATCAGCATTTTCTTCTAATTCATCAACATAATCACAAACCCATTCTTCAGGATTACTTCCTAGATCAGATTTGGAATAAGAAATGTAAAAGTTCCCATTTTCTGTATAAGGGTCTATAAAGTGCGTGTCTCTTTCATTAAATGTCATGGTATTAAGTCCTTTATGCGTCACACTAAAGCGAATGACATTTATGGGATTCTCTATACTTTGACCAACATAGCTTCGCATATAAGGGAATTGCGCCTGTAAAGCATCTTCCATTAGAGGCGCTTCTTTTACTCGGAAAGACTCCAAATTACCGTCTGCATTTGGGAATTGAATAATTAATGGTGATTGGCCTTGAAACGTTTTTCGGTTTGGAGCGGATTCAAGTGAGGCTCTAAGGCTTTCAATATCCAGTTGATAAAAGTCTGCTTTTGAAGGCATTGTTTTTCTAATGGCAAGCTCTCCTCTAGTGGCTTGGCGCTCTGTTATTTTTGTCCATAAGGAACTGTTTTGCTGTGCAAAACCCATAGACGAGCAGATAACTACTGCTACAAAAACAAAGGTGATTTTAGCGTAAATTTTTTTCATATTTTTTTAAATTAATCAATTCTTAAAGTTACTAGTACTTTTTTAGCTTGCAAAATATTGAATGTTAAAATAGTATATCTTTATATTCTGAAATGAGGACGAATAAATTTAAATTTTCAAGTAGATGAAAACTTTGATCATGATCGTAATGTCAAGTATAATTTTGGCCTGTAATGCTAATAAAAATGTCTCCAATGATAAGACTTCAAATCATGGTACAAGTCTATGTCCTGTCGATGGCACTTGTACTTTTGAAGTGCTGAGAGATAAGAATTTCAATATGAAAGCCGATAAATTCGGTAATCCCTATTCCGAGTTGGTTGATGGCGATAATATAGTTTTAAAGTTTGAGTACAAAAGAAACACATCTTCAGAAGGCAGTGTTCAAGATGATTATTATTCTGAGGTTGTTTATCTTGAAATAGACGATAACCTGGCTTCAGTAGAGTTGGAAGGTGATGAATTGTCCTCAGTTAATGCTGGTTTTGCAAGACTGTGTTATTGTAAGGGGCAAACAGGAACGTATCCTATCAAATCAGGAAAATTAAAGATAATAGAACTTGAATCGAACAGCTATAATGTGATATTTGATTTTTCTGTTTCTGAGGTTCCACAAATTATCAATTCTATAAACGAGTCATTTGAACTTAAAAAAAGCGACTAATTTCCTAGTCGCTTTTTTCTTATTCCTCTTCAGGTTGAATTTTAAAATCCTCCATGAACTTTGTGGTATAATTACCAGCTAGATAATCGGGATGCTCCATCAACTGCCTATGAAACGGAATAGTGGTCTTGATACCTTCTATGACGAACTCATCAAGGGCACGTTTCATTTTATTAATTGCTTCCTCGCGTGTTTGCGCTGTGGTAATCAACTTAGCAATCATCGAGTCGTAATTTGGTGGAATAACATAACCAGCATATACATGAGTATCAAGGCGAACACCATGCCCACCAGGTGCATGTAATACTGTGATTCTTCCAGGAGATGGCCTGAAATCGTTAAAGGGATCTTCTGCATTGATACGACATTCGATAGAATGCAAATTAGGCGTATAGTGTTTTCCTGAGATCGGGACACCTGCTGCCACTAAAATTTGTTCTCTAATCAGGTCAAAATCAATGACTTGTTCTGTAATTGGGTGCTCTACCTGAATACGAGTATTCATTTCCATGAAGTAGAAATTACGATGTTTGTCCACAAGAAACTCAACAGTTCCTGCACCTTCGTATTTTATGTATTCAGCTGCTTTTACGGCTGCTTTTCCCATTTTGTCACGAAGTGCTTTAGTCATGAAAGGAGACGGCACTTCTTCGGTAAGCTTTTGATGGCGACGTTGTACTGAGCAATCACGTTCAGACAAATGGCAGGCTCGACCAGTAGAATCACCCACGATTTGAATTTCGATATGACGTGGTTCTTCGATAAGTTTTTCCATATACATATCGTCATTTCCGAAAGCGGCTTTAGACTCCATCCTAGCTGAATCCCAAGCATCTTTTAAGTCTTCAGGCTTCCAAACCGCTCGCATACCTTTACCACCACCACCAGCAGTTGCTTTCAGCATTACAGGATATCCAACTTCGACAGCTAGTTTTTCACATTCCTCAAAGTCTGCAATAATACCATCACTTCCCGGAACGCAAGGCACACCAGCAGCTTTCATGGTTGCCTTAGCCGTTGCTTTGTCTCCCATTTTGGAGATCATTTCTTCAGAAGCACCAATGAATTTAATATTGTGTTCTTCACAAATCTTTGAAAATTTGGCATTTTCAGAGAGAAAGCCATAACCTGGATGAATCGCGTCGGCATTGGTGATTTCCGCTGCAGCGATTACATTTGAAATTTTTAAATAAGAATCGGTACTCGAAGGAGGGCCAATACAAACGGCTTCATCGGCAAACTTCACATGTAAGCTTTCTGCATCAGCGGTAGAGTATACCGCAACCGTTTTGATACCCATTTCTTTACAAGTTCTGATAACACGAAGTGCTATCTCTCCTCGGTTGGCTATTAATATTTTTTTAAACATAACTTTTAGTATTAAAAATTACAATTTCCAATCACCAAATTCCAATAATTGGGTTTTGGGATTTGTGTATTGGAATTTTCAATTGTTATGAAGGATCCACCAAAAATAGAGGTTGATCAAATTCTACAGGAGAAGCATCGTCAACTAAAATCTTCACGATTTTTCCTGAGACTTCAGATTCGATTTCATTGAAGAGTTTCATGGCTTCGATGACACAAAGCACATCGCCTTCACCAATCGAAGATCCGACTTCTACAAACACAGGTTTGTCGGGAGATGGCTTTCGGTAAAATGTTCCGATGATTGGAGACTTGATAGTAATGTATTTTGAATCGTCAGATTCTGCTGGTTTTTCGGTTACAGGTGGAGCAGCAGGTGCAGCTGCTGGTATTGCCTGTGCAACCGGTTGGTTGACTGGAATTTGCTGAACATAAGTTGTAGCATCTCCTTTTTGGTCTGTACCTGTTCTAATGGTGATTTTGACATCGTCCATCTCTAATTTAACCTCGCTTGCGCCAGATTTGGCTACAAATTTGATTAAGTTTTGAATTTCCTTGATATCCATAATTACTTAGAATTTTTTAGTTAGTTAGTTTTAAACTTTAATTAAGAATCGTAGGCCCATTTAAAATAAATGGAACCCCAGGTAAATCCGCCTCCAAATGCAGCGAATATGATATTATCACCTTTTTTTAGTTGTGATTCATAATCGTGCAATAGTAAAGGCAAAGTGGCAGATGTTGTGTTTCCATATTTATGGATGTTCATCATCACCTTTTCCGGTTCTAATTCTACACGATTTGCAGTGGCTTCGATAATTCTTTTATTTGCTTGATGGGCAGCCAACCAAGAAATATCATCTTTTGTTAAATTATTTCGTTTTAAAATACGTTCAGTGACATCAGCCATGTTGAACACCGCATTTTTAAAGACGGTTCGACCTTCTTGAAACACGTAATGTTTACCTTCTGCTACAGCTTCTGGAGTGGAAGGATAGGAAGAGCCGCCATAAGTTGCTTGTAGAAATTCGCGTCCTTCACCATTACTTCTTAACAACTCATCTTGCGTACCGAGCCCTTCGTGGTTGGGCTCGAACAATACAGCACCAGCACCATCTCCAAAAATAATACAGGTTGCTCTATCCTTATAATTGATCATCGAAGAGTTCTTATCGGCTCCAATTAGAAGTACTTTTTTGTATTTGCCAGATTCGATATAGCTAGACGCTACAGAAATACCATAGAGAAAACTTGAACATGCTGCTTCAAGGTCGAATGAAAACGCCTCGGTTGCACCAATATTGGTGGCAGTAAATGCAGCTGTTGAAGCCGCTTTCATATCTGGTGTTGCCGTGGCAACAATAACCAATTCAATCTCTTTTGGATCGATTCCTTTTTTATCGATAAGGTCTTGTGCAGCTTTTATGGCAAGATAAGATGTTCCTTTTCCATCCTCTTTGAGGATTCTCCGTTCTTTTATACCTGTACGAGTCGTGATCCATTCGTCATTGGTATCGACCATGGTTTCCAAAATTTGGTTGGTCAATCTGTATTCCGGTACATAGGCGCCTACTCCTGTAATTGCGGCTGTGATTTTACTCATATTAAACTTTTAAAAACAGTCTAAAAAGACGAAAATCGTCAAAAAGCGGTAAAATTTTAATGAATTTACTAAATTTTGAACGAATAAGGTGCAAATTAAGTCGTTTTTAAGACTTTGAGAAATGAAACATAAAAAAAACGCTCATTAGAGAGCGTTTTATTGTATGCGCGCATAATAATTATGCTACGTTTTCTTCTGCTTCAGAGTTGTCGATTAATACTTGACCTCTGTAATATAGTTTACCTTCGTGCCAATGTGCTCTGTGGTAAAGATGTGCTTCTCCTGTAGTTGGACACGTTGCAATCGTTGGAGCGGTTGCTTTGTAATGTGTTCTTCTTTTATCTCTTCTTGTTTTGGATATCTTCCTTTTAGGATGTGCCATTTTATATGTTATTTATCCGTTAATAGTTTTTTTAAAGTATTCCAACGAGGATCAATATCCTCTGATGTGTTTTCTTTTTGTTCCTTTGGTTTTAATTCTTCTAACTTTTTAAGTATGTCCGAATTCAATGTGCCATCTTCAACTCCAGGATGAATGCGTTTCGCTGGCATTGACAAAATGATGAGTTCATAAACATATTGCGCAACATTGATTTCGTATTCTCCGTGTGGTATTATAAGGATGTCTTCAAACTCATCGTTGAATTCGTCACCAAACTTTACGACTAACTTAAAGTTTCCTTCAACACTTTGGTCATAAGGTTCGTTAGTAAGGTCACAATTGACATTCACATGGCCAAAGATTTCAAAATGTAATTCTAACAAGGTTGTTTTTTTTTCAAATAACAACTCCGTTTTGACATTTACATCATTAAAATCGTCATACTCAAAATACTCAAAGAACGTTTTGTCAATTTGGTAATCAAAATGGTGCTTTCCTACTTTGAGACCGATAAACGGTATCGTATATTCCTTTAAGGGCTTCATCATCGCATTCATTTTGAGCCTGCAAATATATAAATTTTATATTAATAACCTCGTGGTTATTAACAATTTTTGTTTATAACACCAGACTTTTAGATTAAACCAGGAATCAACGTTTTTTTGGCGCTTTTTTTAAAGGGTCTTTTGAATATTCTAGATATTCTGTTCGATTCTTGAAAATTTGAATCGCCTTAAAAACAGCTTCTTTAAATGAACCATAGTCAGCTTGATTTTTCCCTGCGATTTCAAAAGCGGTTCCATGGTCTGGAGATGTTCTTACTTTATTAAGACCAGCCGTGAAGTTGACACCATGGCCAAATGAAATGGTTTTAAACGGGATAAGGCCTTGATCATGATAAGAGGCGACAATGGCATCAAAATTTTTGTAATTCCCAGAACCAAAAAAGCTATCTGCTGAATACGGTCCATATACCATTTTGCCTTTAGTCATTATCTGTTCCAAAGTTGGGCGAAGCACTAAGTCATCTTCTTCACCAATAACACCATTATCTCCAGCGTGCGGATTAATGCCTAAGACTGCAATTTTGGGCTTGCTTATTCTGAAATCTTGAACTAGTGAATTATATACAAGATCTATTTTTTTTATAATTAAGTCTGCTGTTATTTGATTTGGAACGTCCTTAACAGGAACATGATCAGTAAGCAAACCTACTTTTAAAGAATCGGTCACCATAAACATGAGGCTAGTACCACCAAGTTTTTCAGCTAAATAATTGGTATGGCCAGGAAACTTAAAACTTTCAGATTGTATATTGTGTTTATGAATTGGTGCAGTTACCAGAGCATCTATAGCATCGGCTTTTAATGCGATCGTTGCGGCCTCTAAAGACTTCACCGAATAGGAGCCAATTTCAATGTCTTCTTCACCAAAATTGATGTGTACGTTTTCTTTCCATACGTTAAGCACGTTGATTTTGCCGTCTAGGATTTGATCGGTATGATTGATTCCATGGAAATTTATACTACTCTTAAAATGTTTCTTGAAGAAAGACATGACTTTTACAGAAGCAAAAATCACAGGAGTGCAAAACTCCAGCATACGGTTATCTTCAAAGGTCTTTATAATAATCTCAGAGCCTATACCATTAAGGTCGCCTATGGTTATGCCTAAGCGTATTTTTTTTTCTTTTTCCATCAAGAAGTTATCTTTGTACGTAAATTTATTATTGCAAATTTAACTATTTAATCGACACTATGTTTACAGGAATAATCGAAGATTTGGGTCTGGTCAAAGCTCTTGAACAAGATCAAGACAACCTCCATATATCCATTAAAAGTGGCATTACTCAAGAATTGAAAATTGACCAAAGTGTATCCCACAACGGTATTTGTCTTACTGTCGTATCCATAACCGATGACGAATATACGGTAACTGCAATCAAGGAAACCATCGATAAGACCAATATTGGAACCCTAAGGGTAGAAGATGTTGTTAATTTAGAGCGTGCCATGAAATTAGGAGATCGACTGGATGGACATATTGTACAGGGACATGTAGACCAAACAGGTATTTGTGAACAAATCACCAATCAAAATGGAAGTTGGTTGTTTCAGTTCAGTTATGACGACACTCTTGGAAATGTAACCATAGAGAAGGGTTCGATTACCGTGAATGGAGTGAGCTTAACAGTCGTAGATTCGGGTAAAAACAGTTTTAGTGTAGCGATTATTCCGTATACTTTCGAGCACACTAACTTCAAAAACCTCAATAAAGGCTCAAAAGTTAATTTGGAATTTGATGTTTTAGGTAAATATATTCAAAAGCTCTATGAAGCGAGGCAATAATTAGTCTTTAGAGTTTTTCAGAGTCTTTCTAATACCGAGAAAGGCACCAATAACAAGAGCAATAGTGGTAAATCCGTCAATAGGTAAACCTGGAGGCGGAGGCGGCATAGGCGGAGGTGGCTGGCCACCTTGAGCTACACAAACAGAACTTATTAAAACAAATAAGACCGAGGCTAAGATTTTTTTGTTTTGTACTCTCATTGTGGCGTAAATGTATAAAAAAATAGGTCTCAACAAAATTTAATAGCAAAAATACATCCATAAAACGCAAAATATTCCGACGAAACGCAATGTTTTCTAAATTTTACGTTAAATTTTAATGAATTTCAAATATATGCTTTTTTATTATAACCAAAAGAAATTCGACATATTTTTCGTTTTAAATGCGTGTTATTATGGTTTTTATGAAAACACATACGATAATTAATGTATTCGAGTTTTCACTATTTTAAGTTTATTTGTGCATTTGGTCTAGAATATCAATCACTTCAGCTTTTTTTCGCACAGAGACAGGCACGTTTTCTCCATTTTTTAACATCAAGTAACCACCATCGGTTTTTATAAAGGCACTGATATATCCTATGTTAATCAAATGACTTTGGTGAACGCGAACAAAACCATGAGGTTTAAGCATGTCCGAAAAATATTTCAGGGTTTTTGTCACAAATACCTTCTTGCCGTCCTGAAGATGAAACATGGTATTATTGCTGTCTGATTCGCAACGTACAATATCATCAAGCCCAACGATGATGATCTTGTCTAGGGTGTGTAATGAAATTTTATCTGGTTTTTGTTCAGGAGATGATAAAGTATGCTTTAAAATATCCAGTCGCTCTTGACTAGGCTGAATCTGTTGTTTGGCCCTTGTAATTGCGTGTGCAAGTTCTTCCTCAGCATATGGTTTTAACACATAATCAATTGCTGCAAACTTGAAGGCTTTTATGGCAAATTCATCGCTAGCTGTTACAAAAATAATCTTAGACTTTAGTTCTGGGAATATTTCTAGGACATCGAAACCCGTACCATCGCCTAACATGATGTCCAAGAACAAAATGTCTGGTTGGTTTTTCCTCAGCTCCTTTGCAGCTTCCACAACACTTTTTGCTGTTCCTATAATTTTGATATCCTTATGATTGGTTTCGATATCACGTTTTAAAAGCTCTAAGGCATCATTGAAATCTTCTACAATAATTGCTGTTAACATATTAGTAATCGGTTTCTAACGGAATTTCAAATACAATCATTGTACCTGAAACAATTCCGTCGTTATCTTTTAATTCTTTAAGTTGTAATGTGTCTTTTCCTGAAACTGATGCTAAGCGTTCTCTTGTAACTTTCAGGGCCATCGACTGATGATCGGTTTTTGTTTTGTGCTGTTGCGAACTATAAATTCCAATTCCATTATCCATAACAGTAACAGACAACGTTGTTTTATTAGTATCAAACTTTATCTTAAGATCACCTCTTCTTGGTCCTTTTAGAATACCATGACGAATTGCATTTTCAACAAAGGGCTGTACTAACATTGGAGGAATCAAGATTTCATCTGTATCTAAATCGGTGTTCACAATAATTTTATAATCAAAATTTTGTTCAGCCATTAATCGCTCGACTTCTATATAATGCCGTAAGGTTTTGATTTCCTGGCTTAAACTAATACTGTCTTTTCTGGAATTATTCAACGTTTCTCGTAACAATGTGGCAAAATTATTAACGGTTTGATTCATTTTTTCGGGTTTAGTGGAAGCCATGGCCTTGATACCATTCAATACATTAAAAATAAAGTGCGGATTCATTTGAAGTCGGAGTGCCTTCTGTTCTAAAGAGAGCAAATGGTTTTCTAACTCGAGGCGTTCTTTATCTCGTTTGTTCTTTTGTTTGATTCGTGTAACGTATTGGTAAACGATTATGGTAACCACCAACATAATCAACCCTATAACCGAAAATAAAAACCACCCTTTTTTATATACAGGAGGTTCTATATAGAATGAGAAACGTAACGGATCACTTTCTTTCCAACGGTGATTACGTGATTGCACCACAAAATCATGGTCACCAAAGTTAAGCTCTGAAAAATCCTGGGATGTCTTGGTTGTCCATGGGCTCCAAGAATCGTTGTTCAATTTATATCGATATTCTATTCCATTGGGATGGTCGATATCAATGGTTTTGTAAGAAAAACTCACTTGCCTTTGTTCCGAATGCAGCATGAGCGTTTTATCAGTGTTGATCCAAGCAGATAAATTGATAGTATCCACGCTTTTATATGCAACCTTAACATCTTCCAAGTAGAGTTTGGGCTTTTCGGTCTCTCCATCGCTTTCAGTTGGTTCGTATTCAGTAAGTCCATATAATGCTCCAAACCATAGATGACCTTTATCGTCTTTATCTACCGCATTTAAACATGTTTCAACACCTAGGAACCCTTCTTTTTTTCCAAAGAAAAAAGCGTCAATAATTTGATTGTCCTTATCAAGCTCAAATTTATCGACACCGCGTTCAGTACCTACCCATAGATACCCTTGATCGTCGAAGATCAGTTGGTAAATATTATCAGAAGCCCCTTTTTTTACACCGTTTAAAGGTTTGAAATTTTTATAACCGGATTGGTTGGACCACCAAACACCACTTCCAGCAGTTCCCAAAAAAAGGGTATTATTTTCAAAAAGGATGGAATTGATTGGCACCTGTTTATCTAAAACAGCTCCAATATGTGTGACTTCATTATTTAAGATATAACCTAAATGACCGTTTTGCGTGGCATACCATAAACGGTGGTCATCATCCATGACCATGTCCTTAATGTGAAGATCCATGACACCTTCTGATGTTCCGAATGTTTTTAGGATTTTCAGACTGTCATTTTCAGGTGTGTACCTAAATTTTACTATTCCATCAGAATAAGTGGCAGCATAAATCACTTGAGTGTCAACATGGACTTTCCGAATCCAATCAAAAGGAAAACCGCTTTCGGAATTTAAAATCTTGGACGTTTCAATCTCAAGCGGCAATGAGATTTTGGTGTTTTTTAAAGTGTCAATAACTATGGTATCCTTAATCATTTTTCCATGGAATAATAGGCCACGACCATCTGAGCCAGCCCAAATATTCCCGTTTTCATCACTTGCAATGGTTTTTATTTTGACTTTGGAAAAGGCCTTTGGTATATTAACCACGTGAATGCCATAATCATCGAGCTTCATGAGCCCTTTTTCGGAATTGGAAACCCAAACCGCCTTTTGTGAATGATGAACGGCATAGATTCGGTTTCCATTTAAACCCGTTTCTGTATTGTAGTGCTTGAAATTATTCTGAAAATATTTGTATAATCCACCTCCTGAAGTCGCAATCCAGATGTTAGACTGAAAATCCTGCAACACCTGTCTTACATGGGATACTGAAAGCCCATTGTTGTCATCAACAACAAAAAGTTCCTCATACGTGTTGCCATCAATAACCGAAACACCGTCGGTATCGGTAGATATCCAAAGTTGATGAGTATTTAAAAGCACAACATCATTGATGCGTAAAGGTTCACGAATAAGGAATTGGTTATTGAAATCATGAATGTCAAAAACAATAGTTCCATCATTGAACGTTGATGCAAACACCTTTTGGTTATAAGCGACCAAGGCTTTAAAATTATTTTGTTCTAATTTTTCGATCGCTGAAGCATTTCCGTTGAGGTCATTTAATTTCCAAAGACCGTCTTGTGTGGCTAACCAATATAGGCCATCAACGTATAGAAGGTCATTTATTAGTTGATTATCGATAGAGGAATGAAGCTCTATTTTCTCAGCGGAAGTTCCATCGAGGATTTTATAAACACCCTGTTTTGTTAAAAGGTATATGTCGTTTTTAATCTCACAAATTTTATTGACCTCTGGTATTTCAATGTTGATGAAACGATGTTTTACCTTAACTGAAAGACCTTCTTTTGTTCCTATATATAAAGTGTCTTGTTTTGAGATTAGGGCATTGATATAATTTGAAGGGAGTTGATCATTATCATTGAATACCACAAAATCATTTCCGTCAAAACGAGCCAATCCACCTCCTTGTGTTCCTATCCATAGATAGCCCTTGTCATCTTGAGTCATGGCATAGATTTGCGATTGTGGCAAACCATCCTCAAGGGTGAAGGCTTGTAGTTGTTTGTTTTGAGATATAGCAGAAACAGCTATTCCAAAACATAGCGCACAAAAAAGATATGTGATTTTAGTTTTCAATAGGGTTGTGTTATCTCATGCAACTTACAATTTTGAACGGAGTTTTTGAACTTGAAGTATTTATTATTTCAATAAGTATCTAAAAGCGCTGACATCATGTCGATGTTCAGCGCTTAAAGCATCAACTAACTATTAATCCAACCTAATTGTTTATTGTTCATCCAGCTGGCAGGTGTAAGCATATTCGGTAGCTTCAGGTTGCACTTGTGCCAAGGCAGCAAGGCTGGATGTTTGCATCAACGAATTGTTTTTGAAAACAACATAAGATTTGCTATCATCTGTGTCGCAGCTTTCACCTTCGTTGCCACACAATGTAATCACATCGGTTTCGTAGGTGTTGTCTTTCTTCTTTAATAAGCTCACCAAGTTATGGTTGAGGTCTTCTGACTTTATAAAAATCTTATCAATTTCAGTTCCGTTTTTTACGGCTCTAACCTGGAAACGTTTGTAACCTTTATAATCGACACCAGCTTCTCCAAAAACAAATTTGACTTCTGGGTTGATTTGGCTGACCATCGTCTTTTGGGAGATGAGTCCACCCCAAATCCAGCCAATTTGTGGACCCATTTTTATTTTGTACCATCGACTTTTTATACCATTAATGGTTTGAGGTGTTTTACTTTTGGCCAACAACCTAACGCTTGTGCCAATTTGAAGTGTAGTTAACTGTTCACATTGCGCAGAAGGGCAATCTCTTAAGGCAACATCGTCAGCCATTAAGTATTGTGTTGCCTTGGTCGCAGAGGTGGTATAGACGTCAAACTCAACTTCCTGGGTTTGTCCATAGATATCAGAGGCGATAATGAAGATGGCTAAGATCATGATTGCTTGAAAGAGTTTTGAGAATCTAGTTGCGGTTTGGTTTTTGATGTTCTTTAAAGTTTTCATAGTATACGGTTTTATGGGTTTATACTTTCACCTTTTTTGGTGTTTGATACTTCAAAGATATATTGAGTTCTAACCGAAATATGAGTGCTTCTAGTATTCGTTGAAACCAAACTAGAATTCGTAATGGTTTTGGGTTTAGTGTATCGAAGAGTCAATCAGAACAACGCTATACTTCATTGTATATGATGTTTCTGGGTGTTTATTTGTAATTTGGACAGAGTAAAATAATCACGATTAACTTTGATGTACAAAAAAAGCCCTTGCAAATGCAAAAGCTTTTTGTGATGTGGTCCCACTTGGGCTCGAACCAAGGACCCTCTGATTATGAGTCAGATGCTCTAACCAACTGAGCTATGGGACCATTGACTATTGTCAATCTCTCTAGGGTTAAAGAGTTTGCAATATTACTACATATTTTAAAACACTGCAAGCAATTTATTCTTTTATGTCTTGGCATAACTCAATGAGAACGCCGTTTGTAGCCTTTGGGTGTAAAAATGCAATAAGCTTATTATCTGCGCCTTTTTTGGGTTGATCATGAATCATTTTAAAGCCTTCACGTTTAAGTCGCTCGATTTCATTCTCAATGTCAGAAACCGCAAAGGCAATATGATGAATACCTTCTCCTTTTTTCTCAATGAATTTTGCAATCGGACTATCCTTTGAAGTCGCCTGTAGGAGTTCTATTTTATTTGGGCCAGCTTTAAAGAAAGAAGTCATAACACCCTCGCTTTCAACGGCCTCAATTTTATAGTGTGCTTTGCCAAAGAGCTTTCCAAATAAGGTGTTTGAAGCCTCGATATCCTTTACCGCAATACCAATGTGTTCTATTTTTTTCATATCTATGGCCTGATTCATCAGGTCTCTCTTGTTTCAGCTTCCGTGAAAACGGAATTCTCATTAATAATAAATACTCAAAGTTAACATATTCCTTAATTATCGCCTATTTTTGCAGATGATTACTTATTGTAGTAGCTATGGAAGAAACGCAAAGACAAAAAAAAATAGGAGGTATCCTTCAACAGGATCTGGCTGAGATTTTACAAAAAGCAGCTACTGATGGTGGATTGCGTGGTGTCATTATTTCGGTGACAAAAGTAAGTGTGACAACCGACCTATCAATAGCCAAGGTGTACTTGAGCATTTTTCCCAATAAGGAAGCAAAAGAACTCCTCAACGGGATTCGTTCTAACACGGTTTTAATTAGACACGAAATGTCTCAGCGCACTAAAAACCAATTACGTCGTATGCCTAACCTCGAATTCTTTATTGATGATTCCCTAGAATATATTGAAGGGATTGAGCGTTCCCTTAAGAGAGAGGATGACCCTATAAAAGATCAGGACCTTTTGGATAAACGTAAAAAAAAGTAGTTGAAAATTGCCTTATATATTGCTAAGCGCTATCTGTTTTCAAAAAGCAGCAATAACTCCATAAATATCATGACCATTATTGCGGCTTCAGGAACAGTGATTGCAGCAACAGCCCTTTTTATTGTGCTTTCGGGATTTGCTGGCCTGAAAAGCTTCAGTTTGGAATTTTCTTCCTTTGTAGATCCCGATCTTAAAATGTTCCCTTCCGAAGGGAAATCTTTTTTGATCTCGAAAGACGATTCACTCGCCTTAGAAAATATCCACGGTATTCAGGTCTATGCCCAAACCATAGAAGAGCGTGTTATCTTGGAGTTTGAAAATAAGCGTCAAATCGTGACCATGAAAGGCGTAGATGCTAATTTTAGATCGGTTACTGACATCGATTCCATGATTTACTACGGAAATTGGCTTGAACACAACACAAATCAAATTGTCTCAGGTGGTGGTATTTCTAACAAATTGTCTTTTGGTGTTCTCGATTTGACAAGACATCAGAAAATATATGTGCCCAAACCTGGAAAGGGTCAAATCACATCGGTTAAAGGTGCCTTTAATTCGACAAGTGCTTATAACATAGGCATTTTTGATATTAATGAAGAATTGAACAATGAATACATCTTTGCCAACATTGAAATGGCAAGACAGCTCTTGAATTACCAAGAAAATCAAGTCACTTCGATTGAATTTAAATTACGACCTGATGCCGATATGCCACGTGTCATTGAATCGCTTCAGAACATTTTCGGAAGTAGAATAACTATAAAGGACAGAGCGCAGCTCAACGACGCATTATATAAAATGCTCAACACAGAAAATGTTGCCGTTTACCTTATTTTCACATTGGTAATTATCATAGCACTTTTTAACGTTGTTGGAGCATTGATCATGATGATTTTGGATAAAAAGGAATCGATAAGGACGTTGTTTAATTTGGGTACCACACCAAAAAAGATCAGGCAAATTTTCTTCCTTCAGGGAAGCTTAATGACAATTTTGGCTGGTACCTTTGGTACAATTATTGGCCTCATCATTGTCTTTCTTCAAAAACAATATGAATTCATTATGTTAACCCCTTCATTGCCATATCCTGTAGAGCTAAAGCTAATAAATGTTTTTATAGTGTTATTGACCATACTTGTACTTGGAACATTAGCATCGAAGCTAGCATCCCAACGCATTACCGCACAAATGGTAAGAGGTTGACGTTTGGTAAACCCGACACCCTTTAAAAGTGTTTGATATGAATGCAGACGTTTTACTAAAACAAGACTTGATAGATCTATGCCAAGCATACGTAGATCAGCGTGTCCAAACCTTGCAAAACAGCATGCAAGATATTCAGAAGTCAATGGCTTCAGAAACCAAAAGTTCGGCTGGTGATAAGCATGAGACAGGTCGAGCAATGTTACAGCTCGAACGTGAAAAAATTGGTCAACAATTAGCGGAAGCAGAAAAACTCAATGGGATATTGTCACGAATCCCTTTAACCCAACCATCAGGCATCATTGGGTTGGGAAGCATTGTTATTACTTCACAAGCTAATTATTTTATTAGTATAAGTGCAGGAGCGTTAAAGGTTGCTGAACAAACATTCTATGCGATCTCTTCACAAACACCAATTGCTGAACTTTTATTGGGACAAACCGTAGGGAATTCCGTTGTATTTAGGACACAGCAGATACAAATCAAAAAGGTAAAATAACCGATATTGATTTTTGTTGTTCATTTTCTAATTTGTAGATGAACGGTTGTGCCTTTTTGCAATGCCACAGAATGTTCGAAAAACAGGGTTTGCCCTTTTCTATTGGCTTCTATTAGAAAAAAGTTTCCTTTATAATAACTGTGAACAACAGTGGCATTTAGATTTGAATGAGCGACTGTTTCCAATTGGTTGGCATATACGATTTCACCATCTATATTATTGAATTCTCCAAAGAAGGATGCAATTAAAGCTGTTTTCGGGTTGTGATAAAGATCTTTTGGAGAACCGCTAGCTAGGATTTTATTGTTACTTAATACGATCATACGATCAGCATAGCCAAGCACATCTTCTTTATCATGGGTAGCTACGATACATGCAATATTTTTTTGTTTTAGATATTTAAAAACACTTCGACGTAAAGACTGTTTTTTGAAATTGTCAATATGGCTAAATGGCTCATCAAGCAGTATTATTTCTGGCTGTTTGGCTAAGGCTCTTGCCAATGCCACACGTTGTTTTTGTCCGCCAGATAAGGTTTTGACTTTAGCTTTGGAAAATGATGACAGTTCTACAACTTCAAGAAGTTCAGCAGTTCGTGCTCTTTTTTCTTCAGGAAAGAAGTTGGATAGATGTTTTCCAACATTTTCTTCAACGGAAATAAAAGGCATAAGATCAAATTCTTGAGCGACATATTTCATGAAATCATAACCAATGACCAAATTGAACTTCGGACCAAGTATTTCAGTGGTATTCCAATGTATACTTCCGGTGCCTAGATCATACTCGCCATATAATAACTTCAAGAGTGTACTTTTTCCGGAGCCACTTTCGCCAATAACGGAGACATGTTCACCTTTGTCCACCTCAAAGGAAAGGTCGCTTAAAACCGTAGTTGTATCATAAGAAAATGTAAGGTTCTTGACGCTGAGCATTTTGGCTAATAAAACAAGACCTACAAGGAGCACTACCCTGTAGGTCTTGTTTAGTTATTATTAAAAAGGGTTACCCTTTGACTTCTTTTTTTGTTTTACTTGGCAATACATCAAATCCCATGTTATACAGTGTAAATCCGAAGATATCAGCATATTGTTCTATGGTTTTACTCACAGGTGTACCAGCTCCATGACCAGCATCGGTTTCTATACGAATAAGTGTAGGGTTGCTTCCTGATTGTTTGTCTTGTAGCTCTGCAGCAAATTTAAAACTATGTGCAGGAACAACACGATCATCATGGTCTCCTGTTGTGACTAGAGTTGCAGGATATTCTACCCCTTCCTTAACATTGTGAACAGGTGAATATCCTTTTAGATATTCAAACATTTCTTTGTTGTCATCGGCTGTTCCATAATCATAAGCCCAACCAGCACCAGCAGTAAAAGTATGATAGCGCAACATGTCTAATACACCTACGGCAGGCAGTGCGACTTTCATCAAGTCTGGACGCTGAGTCATTGTAGCACCAACTAATAATCCACCATTGGAGCCTCCTCTGATGGCAAGATAATCGCTAGAAGTATATTTATTATCGATAAGATATTCAGCTGCAGCAATAAAGTCATCAAACACGTTTTGTTTTTTCAATTGTGTTCCAGCATTATGCCAAGCTTTTCCGTATTCTCCACCACCACGAAGGTTGGGAACAGCGTAGACACCACCTTGTTCCATCCAAACAGCATTTGCGATACTAAATGAAGGTGTTAAACTGACATTGAATCCACCATAACCATAAAGAATAGTTGGGTTTTTTCCGTTAAGTTCAATCCCTTTTTTGTGGGTAATGATCATTGGGACTTTCGTTCCATCTTTTGAATTATAAAAGACTTGTTTGCTTTCATAATCTTCAGGATTGAAATCGATTGCTGGTTTTCTGTATAGTTCAGAAGTACCGTTCCCAATATCGTATTTGTAGATGCTTCCAGGAGTGACATAGTTTGTGAATGAATAGTACAAATGCTTTTCTTCTTTTTTTGCACCAAAACCACCAGCACTTCCCACACCTGGTAATTTTACTTCTCTTATAAGCTTACCGTTATAGTCATACTGTAAAACTTTTGAAACGGCATCGACCATATATTCAGCGAAGAAATAACCGCCTCCTGTCGATGGACTCAATACATTTTCTGTTTCTGGAATAAAATCCACCCAGTTTTCAGGACTAGGATTTGACGCATCGACCGTTACAATTTTTTGGTTAGGTGCATTCATGTTTGTTACCAAGAACAATTTACTGCCTACGTTTTCAATGGGATAAGTATCAGTGTCAGTGTGGTCTAAAACCGTAACAAAACTACTGTTTGGATTGTTCAGGTCTTTCATAAAAAGCTTGTTTCCTGAGGTAGAAACACTAGCCGAAATAAATAAGTAGTTATTGTCTTCAGAAACCGTTGCACCAACGTAACGGTGTTTTTCGGCTGCCGTGCCTCCAAAAACCAATTTATCTTCTTTTTGGGAAGTGCCCAATTTGTGGTAATATACTTTGTGCTGATCTGTTTTTGCAGACAACTCACTGCCTTTCGGTTTATCGTAACTAGAGTAGTAAAAACCTTCATTTTTATACCAAGACATTCCACTAAATTTGATGTCTACTAGCGTGTCTTCAACAATTTCCATGCGTTCGGTATCCATGACTAAAATCTTTCTCCAATCACTACCTCCTTCTGAAATGCTATAAGCAAGCATCTTTCCGTTTTTAGAAAAACTTGCGCCTCCCAAGGAAATGGTACCATCTTTTTTGAAGGTGTTAGGGTCTAAAAACACTTTTGCTGTACTAGGATCGTCTCCTGTTTTGTAACGATAGATCACATATTGGTTTTGGAGTCCATCATTTTTATAAAAGTAAGTGTAATCGCCTTCCTTAAATGGAGAGCCTACTTTTTCATAATTCCAAAGCTTAGATAGGCGGTCTTTTAATTCTTCTCGATAAGGAATGTTATCTAAGTATCCGAAAGTGGCTTCATTTTGTGTTCCAACCCATGCTTCGGTTTCTGCACTTCGGTCATCCTCCAACCAACGGTAAGGATCTTTTACTTCAGTCCCAAAATAGTTGGTAACGGTATCTACTTTTTTTGTATCAGGATAGTTGACCACGATGTCTCTTTTAGTTTCATTAGAAGTTTCTGTTTCTTTTTTGCAAGCGCTGAAGGCTACAAGCACAATAAATAACAATGACATTTTTTTCATAATAACGGCTGTCTAGGTTTAGTGATTTCAAAAATAACCAAAAAAGCCTCTACAACTCAATTGTAAAGGCTTTTTTAAGATATTGTTAAGAGGGTTTTATTGTTTAACGAACTTTTGACTTTTGATAGATTGACCAGATACAATTCGAAGAATATAGTGTCCTGACTGTAGTGCACTCACATCAATCGCAGTATCGGTTAATGAAGCATTTAAAACACGCCTTCCATTGACATCAAAAACGGTATAAAACGCATTTTGAAGCGCATCAATTGTGGAAATATTTAATACGTCCTTGGTTGGGTTAGGGTAGATGATCAGATTATCTACAATGGTATCTTCCAAACTTAATGTAGACCCCTCAACTATTTCTAAAGCTTCGTTGATATTAGGATTTGAAATGGTGTCTATAATCCCAGACGGCCAATACACAATAATATTATCGATTTCTGTTTGAGTGCCTATACCAAAGTGGGTGTTCAAAGAACTCATGAATTCAAAACCTTCACCACTTCTTACTTCTCTTATTTGCAAGCCAGCCGCAGTATAGAGCTCAATGCGAGCACCAATACCGTCTATGTTACTTGCGGTCCCAACCGTATAAATTTTAATCCAGTTGTTTTCGGTCGTAGCATTCATGTAGATTGTTCCGTTGTAGTAAGCATCGATAAACCCATCGTTGTTGAGGTCACCAAATGAGCCGTTTTTATAATTGAGCTGGTTTGAGTCTAAATCCTCAAAGGTCATATCTCCTTTTCCATATAAAATGGTTCCGTTACAGGCAATGTCTAAGAAGCCATCGTTGTCAAAATCATAGCTCACGTTTTCGTGGCCATTAGGAGGAGTACTTACATTTGCGCCAGCAGTAACATCAACAAAAACACCATTACCATCATTTCTCATGAGTTTGTGTGCGCCTGAGCTAGCGCCTACAAAAACATCTAAATCACCATCATTATCATAATCAGCCCAAGTCGAAGACCATGTTTGCATTGGGTCGCTTAGATTTAGTATCGCGGCATTTTCGGTATATGTGCCATCTCCATTATTAGTCATCATGATATTACGTCGTCTTGCCGTTTCACCACCACATTTGGCGATAAACATATCCATGTCTCGATCATTATCATAGTCAATCCATATGGAACCGTAATGACCACCAGACGGATAATCACCCAATCCACCTTGGTTAAAGGTTAAGTTTCCACTACCATCGTTGATATAGTAAACATTAGGCGCAACATCATGACATACAAACGCATCAAGGTTACCATCATTGTTGATATCAACAAAGTTAGATCTTTGGGAGAATACACCTTCTGGGCCTGAAACCTCTGTATAACCTGTACCAGAGCTATTGGCTCTCATAAATGTTACGCCACTTCCGGCACCATACAATAAGTCGGTATATCCGTTAGCATCGTAATCAGCGGCAGCCATACTCCATGATGGCAGGAAATTGGCATCGGTTGTAGTTGAATTAACTTCATTAAAACTGCCATTGGCTTGCTGGTAAAGAACCTTTATGTTTGTGGATGAAGCTGAAACGATATCGTCGAGATGATCTCCATCCATATCCACAACTGTGAGGTCATAACCTCCCATTGGTTGAGACTGTTGAATGAAATTTACACGAGCTATATTAAGAGTTGTAAAATTCAATGGGCCGATCCAATTGCTGTAATCTGATCCTCCACAATATCCTCTTACATAGATTTCATATACAGTTCCAGAAGACAAACCTGTAGCTGGATATGGGTTGTTTGATGAAGTTGGAGTGCCACTTCCCGAGGGAACTCCAGTTCCTGAATTTTGTATTGCGATTTCCCAGCTTGTCTCCAAATCTCCAGCTTCCCAATAGATGTTTGCAGAAGAGGTATCTACATTAGCAACGGAAAGGTTTGTGATATTCGGACATGGTGGAGGCATTTGTGAACTTATTGTAGGAGATTGAAAACAAAATCCCCAACCCCAACTTCCGTTGTCATTATAGGAAATTCTATACCTGAAATTGCTTAGTTGATTTGCACTGAATGTATTGATATTGAGCGTTTCAGAGATAAAAGGGTTAAAGCTGCCACTACAAAAATTATCACCTTCTGAATCTGTAGTTTCCTCTAAAGGAGCTCCCCAACTTATCCACGACCCTTCATCAGCATCCCAATACTGTAATTCCAGTATTTCAGAATTAAAAATTCGATAGAGATAGCTAGAGCCAACCGTGATAAACGTCTCTCCAGCATTATGTGCTGCAGTTAAATCTATGGTAGGCGACTCAGCAGCAATGTCATCATCATGCCCTTGCTGAGCGTCATCATCATCATAGGAGAAATTTGTACTTTGAGTAGGGTTTGATTCAAAAACATCAGGATCTGTTAAATAATTCCCAGTTATTGACCAAGCTGTATTGGGCCAATTTGCTGGTTGATTTAAAGTTTGTGAAAAACTAAAAAATGTACTTAAGGAAATAAGTACCAGAGTAATTTTCTTCATTGGAATTAGTTAATTTGTTGTCAAGACCGTAAAAGTAATAAAAAAAGCCTCTAAATTATTAATCTAGAGGCTTTTTTGTTGTTCCTGTAGCACATTGCTAAGAAACTTGTCTTATTTATGAATTATTCACAAATCGTGCATTCTAAAATTACTGTTTGATCAATCGTTTTATGGTTGTTCCTTGATCTGTTTGAATTTTCACTAAATAAACAGCGGTATCTAACTGACTGACATCAATTTTATTAAAGTTTGACTCAATTGTATTGATCAATCTTCCATTGATACCATATATCTCGATTTGATTAATACTGTCTGTGTTTCCAGATAAATAAAGCGTGTTACTAACTGGATTTGGATGTAATACAATCGCATCAGCAAGAACTTCACTTACACCCAATGTTTCAACCACTGCAGCAGAGCAATCGTAAAGATCATCAAAAATCTGAACTCCAGGTGAGCTTGTACAGTCTGCAGTTCCAGCACCTCCACAAGCTGTGAAGAACTGGTCTTGGAAAACGCCTTCATTGTAGAAACAAACGTCTGCATCCAAACCTGCGTCTATATATCTTATCTTGATATGGAACAAGAGTTTGGCAGCAGAAGCTACTTGAATTTCTGGAGCTGTTTCCAATGCGACCAAGGCAAGGTTTTGTTGAAACGATAACGATACTCTTGAATTTGTATTATCATTTTGAATGAAATCTTTGTAAGCAGGAGAGAATTGTCCGAAGCTATACCCTAATATCGAACCTTCAGGCTGACTGTATTCAATAGCTCCACTGGTCGAAATGTTCTCACCGAAAGCTGCTGTATTGTAATCAAAATAGACTTGACCAGAACCTACGTAAAAATCATCTGTTGATGAAATTAAAATATCGGCTTCATAATAGTTGAATGTACCATCATTGGTTATTTCAGCATTATCAAAGGTTAGTGTGATTTCAGGTAATGTTGGACCTGCAGCCGAACTATTCAGTCGTGAAAACTGTTGACCTCGTCCAATATTAGGATTGACTAAGGCATTTACATCTGAATTTTGAACTTGGGCATTAGCATCCATATCCGCATCGCTATAACCTGATCCACCGATAAGCTGAATAATTCCGCTTGCATCAGCATTTTGAACTTGTTCATTACCATCGAAATCACCAGCATAAGTACTGTATTTGCCATTTGAAAGTACTACGACAGCATTGTTTTGACCTTCTACCTCGTTAGGGTCTGAAGCCAGATCAACATCTGTCTTAATATCGTTTAGTGCAATTGGAGAGGCGCTAAGCAAGCCAAGGTGGTTACGGTGTTTAACTGCGACATACGAACGTCCTTCAAGTTGACTAAACACCAACGGAGAACTGCCATCAACCCCTACGATATCACCATCACGCTGTAATAAAGCTGATTGAGACCCTAAAACAATAGAGCTGTCATTTTCATCTCTAAGCTCAACAAATACCCAATCGACAATAGCATCTGGTCCAGTAGTATTAAATACTGAAGCATCAGCCACTAAAGCATCTGCATAAGGACTGGTAGTTGCATTAGACGCCAACCATCCGTCAGCACGTAAATTATCACGCATTAAATTCTCTTCTCCAGTATTTGGATTTATTGCCGCTCCTTGTAAGAAGACTTTTGGAGAAACTACAGCATCACATCTTACGCCAGTACCTTCGGTAAGAGTAATACCTTGATTGATGCTTGGGTTCAAAAATGTTTCACAGCCAGAAGTTGGCCAATGCACAACGATTTTCGAAATGGTTGTATCTGTACCAAGACCAATATGCGTGTTTAATGAATTCATGTATCTGAAGCCATCTCCACTTTTCACATCTCTTATCTGAACACCTGAATCTGAGTAAACCTCAACACGAGCACCAATACCGTGTATATTACTATCAACACCAACAGTGTGGATTTTTATCCAGTTATTGTTGGTGTCTGCATTATTAAGGTATAAAGTTCCGTTATTAAACGCATCAATATATCCATCATTGTTCAAATCTCCAAAGGCACCACTACCTCCAAAAACATTAGTATAAACGTTGAAGGTCATGTCTCCATTTCCGAATAAAATATTTCCTCCAGAAACGAGATCCAAATTACCATCATTATCAAAATCGAAGGTAACAGTTTCAATAGAGTTGGAAGTTAACACACTAATTCCCGATCCTGCAGTAATATCGGTAAAATCCATAGTTCCTGTTCCAATTAAATTGTTTCTCATTAACTTATGAGCTCCAGAACTTGCGCCAACAAAGACATCCATATCACCATCATTATCAAAGTCTCCCCAAGCAGCAGACCAAGTTTGCATAGGATCGGCTAAATTTAATGCGGCAGCATTTTCAAAATAATTGCCATTTCCGTCGTTAGTATGCATTTGATTGGTTCGTCTTGCCGTTTCACCACCACATTTAGCGATAAACATGTCTAGGTCTCTATCATTGTCATAGTCAATCCATATAGAACCATAGTTCCCTCCTGATGGATAATCCCCTAAGTTAAAAGGAGCACCTGGCGTCACATTTGATTGATATTGTGTAAGGTTTCCAGAACCGTCATTAAGAAAATAAACATTCGGTTGTACATCATGACATACGAACGCATCTAAGTTACCATCATTGTCAATATCGGCAAAGTTGGAACGCTGAGAAAAGATATCAAGCTCACTAATATCAGTGGATATTTCTGTGAATCCTGTACCTGTACTATTCGCTCTCATGAAGGTAACACCATCTCCGGAAGCATATAATAAATCTGTGTACCCATTGGCATCATAATCTGCAGCTGCCATACTCCAAGACGGAAGCCAATCTGCATTTGATGTACTGATATTTCTTGTGGTAAACCCACCACCTGGATTTTGTTCTCTAATATTCACATTAGTAGAGGTCACAGACACCATATCATCTAAAAAATCACCATTCATATCCACAACCGTAAGTCTGTAAGTTCCTGATGAACCAGAAGACTGTGTCGTAAAAGTTACAGGTTGGGCAGGTGGAGGTGTATAATTGAGTAAGTTAAGACAAAACGCAACGTCCGATAAGGAAGTTCCTTGAAAGTCATAAATTTGGATCAAAAGGTCGTCTCCTATATTCCATCCATAAAGGGTTTCGTCAGAAAAAGTATCTGAGCATGCAATTTCTGTAAGTGTATTGGCATCCCAAACGACCATACCTGGATTTCCAGGCGCTTGGGAAGAGAAGAACAGACCTGTTGTCGTCGCTGTCCATGTAAAAAATTGGTCTAAACCTGAGGCTGTACAACTTCCCTGAACACCACTATCGGTAGTGCCATCTGTTGAAAATGGAAGGGAAAAAGCAGGTGATGTACACCCACTGCCAATAGGCGATGGTGTGATAGGAATTGCACCAGCAGGAACATCGTTAGCTGGTTGTCCAAAGGACTGGAGGCAGAAAGTAACAGCCAAAGCCGTTAAAACAAGTAGTTTTGATTTCATGATTTTTGATTTATTTATTCACATTCTCCATTGAGAGAATTAATCCATTCTTCTATTAATCGAATACCTTGCTCATGTCTTAATGTGCGACCTATTAAAGGCATTCTTGTTTGTTCTTCTATTGACGACACTCTAAAATGCAATACCGATGTCGAAACATTGTTTGGAGAGACAATAAAAGAGGTGCCAGCAATTTGAGTGTCGGGCTGTACACAAACCCCTTTATTTGTATCGTCTTCATTTTCATTAAATGCCAAACGCAATGGCCTATATTCACAGTAACTTTCTTCAGAATGACAATGCGCACAGTTGATATCTAAATAGGAACGTACGCGTAAGTGTAAATCTTCAGATTCATCATCCCATTTAACTGTTGTCACTATAAAGGTCGGGAGATTGTCTTCAAGATATCCATAACTGATCCATTTTTGAAGCTGATTGCTTGTGCCATCATTATAAGTGTAATCTTTATTGAGGTTTTGGGGTTTTGGACCAATTGGCAATGGTGTCCCAAATTTATTGTGGCATGTAAAGCATTCGTTTCTTGAAGGCACTTTATAATTCACTGAAAAGTTTTGTCCATTTTCAATCCAATCAATACCAACCAGACTCGCCAACTCTGTAAACGTCGCTTCAGTTTGATCTTCATTCCATAGGTAATTCGCAAAATCCCACCCTTCTTCAGTCATATACATCATACGAGTTTCAATAATACGGGTGTCATTACTTGGTTGGACATTATCATAAAAGAAATTCTTGATGAGAACTGTTCCAACGGGAAAATCCAACGGAGTAGAATCACTGCTGTAATTCGCTTTAGAACCCTCAGGCATCCAAACAAAACGCTTTTTGTGGGCATAATCACTAAATAATGGAGATATAAGATCGTAAGGTAAAACGCCATATGCTGGGTTTAGCTCCTTTAGGTCTCCAGTAAAAAAATTATAATCAGAAAGCGTTGCGTAAGGCATTTCATCTAAATTAATAACAACAGTTGAAACAGGAGTCACGGTTACAGCGACCATTCCTGTTGCACAATTATCATTGGTATCACATATAGTATACTGAAATTCATCTGTACCATAAAAATCTATATTTGGCGTATAGCGTAAAGTGTCATCAGAAGGGTTGTTAGGTGTGTTGTTTACATCCAAAACCTCTACTGTACCGTTTTCTGGTGCACTGAAGGAAAGAGAACCATTTTCAGGCACATTGGTGTCATTCAACAACACATCTATGATCACAGTATTGTTTTGCAAGACCTCTGCCACATCATTAATTGCTTCTATAACAACAGGAACATAAGTGTCCTTGTCGTCATCACTACAACTGTTAATGAACACTATCATAACAACTAAGCCAATAGATTTCAAGCAATTTTTTAACATTTATAGTAAAATTTGGACGATAAATATAAGCACTATACTTATATTTTAAGTAAATAATTAGTTATAATACACTTTTTATCAGACAACAAGAGGTCTTTGGAGCGTGGTAACCACCATTATTTTAAGTATTAAGAACGCTTGTTGTTGCTACCATCTAATTAAACAACTATCGCCAGAAAAACCCTACCGAAAATAATTCGGTTTTTCTATAGTAATTTGTATTTCATAAGGTACTCAGCAATTTGAATTGTATTTGTGGCAGCTCCTTTTCTCAAATTGTCACTTACAATCCACATGTTAAGTGTTTTGGGCTGAGAACCATCACGTCGAATTCGACCTACAAAAACATCATCTTTGCCGTTGGCATAAATAGGCATTGGATATGAGTTTTCACCAATATTATCCTGAACGGTAACTCCTTCTGTATCATTGAGCAAATGTTTTACATCATTTAAATCAAATTCATTCTCAAACTCTACATTAACTGCTTCACTGTGTCCACCAGCTGTTGGGATTCTCACTGCTGTGGCAGTGACTGCGATGGTACGATCGTCTAATATTTTCTGGGTTTCCCGTACCAATTTCATTTCCTCTTTTGTGTAACCATTCGCTTCAAAAGCATCGCAATGCGGAATGGCATTTTGGTGAATAGGGTGTGGATATGCCATCTCACCTTTAATACCAGCGAGTTCATTCTCCAATTGCTGTACAGCTTTTATACCTGTACCAGTAATGGATTGATACGTAGAGACTACTATTCGCTTTATTTTGTATTTTCTGTGCAAAGGTGCCAATGCCACCACCATTTGAATGGTTGAACAGTTTGGGTTTGCAATTATTTTATCTTTTGAGGTTAATTTGTTCGCATTGATCTCTGGAACAACCAAATGTTTAGAGCGATCCATCCTCCAAGCAGAAGAGTTGTCAATGACCGTAACATCCGATTCGGCAAACTTAGGAGCCCATTCCAACGATGTATTTCCTCCTGCGGAAAACAAGGCAATATTTGGTTTCATATCAATTGCATCCTGCATTCCTACTACCTTAATCTCTGCTCCATTGAAGAGAATGGATTTACCGATTGAACGTTTTGACGCAACTGGGATTAATTCAGAAACAGGAAACTTTCGTTCTTCGAGAACTTTCAACATAACTTTTCCCACTAGTCCTGTTGCACCAACGACAGCTACTTTCATATATAGATTTTTGAACAATACAAATGTAGTTATTAATTCAATTTGATATTTCAATACATAAAAAAAACCGCTCCAATTTCGAAGCGGTTTAGGGGTTAGAATATATAATGTAACGGTTTGAGTCTTGATTATTTTTTCAAGGCATCTCTGATTTCTGTCAACAAATCAATTTCTGAAGGTCCAGCAGGAGCTGGTTCTTCAGCAGGAGCTTTAGTTTTGTTGTAAGCTTTCACAATCATGAACAAAACAAAACCAACAGTTACCAAGTTAATGAGTGCATTGATCCATTTACCATACATGATGGCGTTTTCTGGTTTAGTTACTGTTCCATCTGCAGCCAAAACAGCTTCATCTAAAACAACCTTCATGTCTTTAAAATCGAGTCCGCCAGCAAAATGACCTACAATAGGCATCATAATGTCTGATACGAAACCGTTAACAACTAGTCCAACTGCACCAGCCAATATTACGGCTACTGCTAAATCAATGACATTTCCTGTCATGATAAAATTCTTGAATTCTTTTAACATAGTTAAATGGTATTAAGTTAGTTATTATATGACGCTAAAATAGTAAAAAAGTCACGAAATACAGTCTTTAAAACATTCAATGTCCAATATAACAACGTTTTACACGTTGCGAAATGGCCGTAATGATTTCGTATGAAATAGTTTGGGCTGTTTGGGCGAAGAGAGCTGCGCTTGGATGTTTCCCAAAAATAATGACTTCATCACCTTCTTGACAATCGATATCTGATACATTAACCATAATCATATCCATGCATACATTTCCAACTATTGGTGCTTTTTTTCCATGTATGGTCACAAAGCCTTTTCCATTTCCGTATTGCCGACCAATACCATCTGCATGACCAATTGGAATTGTAGCGGTTTTCTCATACCCACTGCTTTTGTATGCCCTATTATAACCAACAGTTTCATCGGGTTCGATACTATGGATCTGCGAAATCACAGATTTCAATGTAGCAATCGGTTGAAGTTTTTTGTTTTCGGACTCAGAATTACCAAAGCCATACAGTCCAATTCCAGTTCGAACCATATCAAAATGTGCTTCAGGGTAATTGATAATTCCAGAAGTATTTGACATGTGAAGCAAAGGCTGGTAGCCAATAGTGTTTTTGAAGACTTCTGAAATCTTTATGAAGCTTTTGATTTGGTTTTTTGTGAATTCGGTTTCGCTTAAATCTTCACTAGCAGCCATATGTGAGAACAAAGATTTTACTTTAACGGCTGAGGTTTTATTTAATATCGAACCAATATGATCAATGTCGTTTTCCAAAAAGCCCAATCGATTTAGCCCTGTATTGAATTTAATATGAACAGGATAGTCGGTCTGCTTGGTTTCTGAAGCAATATTTATAAACTCGTTTAAAACCCTAGAACTATACAAGCTTGGTTCAAGACAACGCTCAATAAGGGTTTTAAAATTTACAGCTTGTGGATGCAACACCAATATAGGTGTTTTGATCCCAGCATCTCTCAAGGCGACACCTTCATGGACGTAGGCAACAGCAAAATAATTAATGCCCAATGTTTCGAGATAGGTTGCAATGGTGACGGGATCACTACCATAGGCAAACGCTTTAACCACAGCGAGTATCTTGGTGTTTTTTTTTAGCTTAGACTTGAGATAATCGAAGTTGTGCTTGAGTGCTTTTAAATCGATTTCAAGAACAGTTTCTCTAGCTTTTGGCATTGGATTTCAGTGCTTTGTTTACGACTTCTTCTGCATCGTTGACCTTCATGTTTCTGACTTTGTCACGAAGCATAGCTTTGTAAAAAGCAGCACGACTCAAGGGCTCATATTCATCGACTTCACCCAAGAGCACTAAGGCATCGCTGGTTGCTTTACGGTAACTATATTGTGCTAAGTTGCCTGTTCTGGTGCAAATGGCATGTACTTTTGTAACATATTCGGCAGTGGCCATAAGGTGAGGCATTGGACCAAACGGATTTCCTTTAAAATCCATATCTAACCCAGCGACAATAACCCGAATGCCCTTATTTGCCAGATCGTTACAAACCCTTACAATCTCATCATCAAAAAACTGAGCCTCATCTATGCCTACTACGTCACATCCATCTGCTAAAATTGGAATATTGGCAGCTGCAGGAACAGGTGTAGACCGAATTTCATTTGAATCATGCGAAACAACCATTTCTTCATCATAGCGCACATCTACAGCAGGCTTAAAGATCTCTACCTTTTGCCGAGCAAATTTTGCACGTTTTAACCTGCGGATCAGTTCTTCTGTTTTACCAGAAAACATTGAACCGCAAATCACTTCAATCCATCCAAATTGTTCTTTATGATTTACTGTATTTTCGAGAAACATTTTGTAATTTTAACACTAAAACCAACCCACTGTCCGTTTTGTATAAAGGTGGCGTAAATTTATTAAAAATAAAAATCTATCAGAGATAAAATCCAAAAGTTATGAAGAAGAAGTTGGAAGCCGAATTGATTAGTATCGCACATAGAATCTTAAAGCTGAAAGGTAAGGAAGATGTTGCAAAACTTCATGCTGAAGCAGGAATGTTATATGAAAAGTTAAGCGTTTTAAAGTTTGCTAACGAGAACTTTGAAGGCGAGTTTCCGACAATTGGGAGCAACTCCTCTTTTTTTGGAATGCTCGACGCTGCGTTCAATAATAAGGTTAGTGACAATATCGAAGTGGAAGATCGCATTTATGTGAATTTGGATGAAAAGGAAGACGATAATATTTACGAGCCTGCGATTAATAAAATAAAGGACATGGTAGCGCAGATGCCTGAAGAATCCTATCAGGTGGACGAAATGGTACAGATTACAGTTAAAAAGTCCGAAGCCAAAGAACATCTTGAAGATATTACTGCTGGTTTTGGTAATATACCAGAATTTGAACCTGTTACTGAAGCTATCGAGAACCAACGAAAATCCTTGAATGACAAACTCAAAAACGCTGGATTTCATGTTGGGCTAAATGACAAGCTAGCATTTATCAAGCACCTATTTGATGGGAAATCTGAAGATTACGATCGTGTGATATCTCAGCTAAAAACAACAAACTCTTACCAGGATGCGCTGCAGTTAATCCATAATATGGTAAAGCCTGACTACAATAATTGGGAAGGCAAAGAAGAATTTGAAATGCGTTTTTTGTCCATAGTAGAACGCAAGTTTCAATAATTTTTTGGTGATTTTTCAGTTTCTTAAAATTTTACCATAAATGAGTAAACTCTACATTGTTCCCACACCTATTGGAAATTTAAAGGATATGACCTTTAGAGCTGTTGAAGTCTTAAACAGTGTTGATTTAATTCTAGCGGAAGATACCCGAACCTCAGGAAAACTACTCAAGCATTTTGAAATTGGGACACCAATGCAAAGTCACCATATGCACAATGAGCATAAAATGGTGGAAGGATTGGTACATAAGCTAAAAAGCGGAATCTCAATCGCCTTAATCAGTGATGCCGGAACACCAGCCATTTCTGATCCAGGGTTTTTATTGACCAGAGTGTGCGTTGAAAATAACATAGATGTCGAATGTCTGCCTGGAGCAACGGCTTTTGTACCTGCACTTGTTAATTCGGGTTTACCCAATGATAAATTTGTATTTGAAGGCTTTCTTCCAGTAAAAAAAGGGCGACAAACTCGGTTAAAGCTGCTAGCCGAAGAATCCCGAACCATGATCTTTTATGAGAGTCCGCATAAACTAATCAAGACACTATCAAATTTTTGTACGTATTTTGGTGATGAACGGCCAGTTTCAGTCTCAAGGGAATTGACCAAACTATATGAAGAAACCGTTAGGGGAACCGCAAAGGAGGTTTTAGACCATTACACAAACAAACCACCAAAAGGGGAAATAGTTATCGTCATTGCTGGTAAAAAATAGGAGCGCAACGGTCATTCTTAACAAAGTGAAACATCTTTTAAACGAAATTAACAATTGCACAATTTGTAAAGCACACCTTCCGCTTGGCCCTCGACCTGTGGCCATAGGTCATCCCAACTCAAAAATTGTTATCATAGGCCAGGCACCAGGAACTAAAGTGCATCAATCTGGTATTCCGTGGGATGATGCTTCAGGCAGACAATTAAGAACATGGTTGGATGTTTCTGATGAAATGTTTTATGATGCGACCAAATTTGCCATTGTCCCAATGGGATTTTGCTATCCAGGAAAAGGTAAAAGTGGTGATTTGCCACCTCGAAAAGAATGTGCTCCTCAATGGCATGATGCTCTATTTAAAGAAATGAAAGACGTGCAATTGATATTGCTGATAGGAATGTACGCACAACATTACTATTTAAAAGATAAGGCAAGACGAACGTTAACCGAAACGGTTGAACACTATAATGACTATTTACCAGAGTATTTCGTATTGCCACACCCTAGTCCGAGAAACCGATTTTGGCTGTCAAAAAACCCTTGGTTTGAGAAGGAGGTATTGAATGTCTTAAAGTTGAAAGTTAAAAAAATTTTAGGAGATTAGTTTACGCAATATCTGTACCTTTAACACCATCATTCAATTAAAAAACGCATGCTTAAAAAATCAGTTTTAGTGCTGCTTACCTGTGTAAGCTTCAATTGTCTAGCACAACAATTTCCAAAGAACACCTTATCCTATTCCGATCTTTTAAACCAAGAATTCACAGGAGACCTCGCTTATGAAACGACAGCATTTATTGAAAAATATTGGCGTGTTGTGGGAAACACAGGGTTTAATAAGAGCATCTATTTTATAGCCGACAAGTTAGAAAAAGCGGGTTTTGTCAATGAGGAAAATGCTTCCAAAAACACGAGATTGACTTACAGGATTGAAAAACGGCCTTTAAAGAAACCGACTTGGGAAGTTGTAGATGCCGTAGTACACCTTAGTGATGAGGAACAACCTTTACTGCTTCAAGACACAAATAGTAATATGGTGGCTTTAAATTCCTACAGTACACCAAAAGAAGGTGTTAACGCAGAGCTGATCTATATTGAAAACATAAGTGAATTGAAAAATATGGACGTAAAAGGCAAAATCGTTTTTGCTGAAACAAACCCATTCTTTCTTTACAATCAAGCCCTTTTAAAAGGTGGAGCCGCTGGAATAATGACATATGATAATCCGTCTTATTTGCAACCGGAAAAAAACACAACCTCCATTCAGTTTAGAAGCATTCCTCTAAATTCAACACTAAAGCCTTGGGCGATTGCACTGTCCTACAAAGCCAAGGAACATCTAAAAAAGCGATTGAAAGAAGGTGCAATTCACTTAAACGTGAAAATCGAGACTAAAATTTATGAATCGGAAGAATTAACCATTGTAGCTGATATTAAGGGTTCTGGAAATCCAAAAGAGCGGTTGGTGTACAGTGCTCATGTTCAAGAGCCAGGTGCCAATGATAATGCGACAGGTGTCGGTGTCGCTCTAGAAATGGCAAGTTTGACCGCGAAATTGATTAACGAAGGACAAATCGATATTGAACGTACTCTAACCTTTCTTTGGGGAGATGAAATTGTGTCAACAAGGCGCTATGTTGAAGAAGATGAAACTAGAGCCAAGGATATAAAATGGGGAATTAGTCTTGATATGGTTGGTGAAAACACTGCAATTACAGGAGGTACGTTTTTAATAGAAAAGATGCCAGACCCAAGCGCAGTTTGGACACGAGGAAAGGACAAGCACACAGAATGGGGTGGATCGCCAATGAGTTTAAGCCAAATGCAGCCACATTACCTAAATGACTATCTCATTGATAAATTTGAAACTCAAGGCAAGCTGGCCAACTGGGTTGTGGAAACAAACCCGTTTGAAGGAGGAAGCGATCACATGCCATTTTTAAGAAACAACATTCCTAGTGTATTATTTTGGCATTTTACCGATCAGTTTTATCATACCGATAATGATCGTTTGGATAAGGTTTCAAAGGAAACACTTAAAAATGTAGGCGCTGCTGCCTTGAATGCTTCTTATGTACTGTTGAACGCTCAGAAAGCAGTTGCAGCACATATTATAGAAACCATCCAAAAGCGTGCGATTGCGCGTTTGGACGAAGAGTTAAAGCAAGGGCAATTAGCAATTGAGAATGGAGGCAAACGAGCGACTCAAATAAAAATTATTAGAGCATGGGAAGATTGGTACATCAAAGCAATCGCGACAACTCAAGACATGATGGCAGATAGTGCTATTCTAGAGGAATCGATCGCAAAGGCCCAACAGATGGTTTCTGAAGCGGCTAATTCTAAAATCACAATTTTAAAACGCTGAGTTTAGCGGATTTTTTTGGCGCGCCATAGGGTCCAAATGGGAACAATATGAATAGTTATAGATGGTCAATTTTGGAGCGTCTTGCTACATCTGACTAAAAAACTCACGATATTCAAGGACTTTTTCAGGATTGTCCTTTATGTTTATTCGTAACAATTCATTTTCTTCTTCATCCAATTCGATCAAAAAAGCCTTGTCTCCTTGTTGATACATTCTCAAGAACTTTACCATTTCGCCATTACTGTCATAAAACTTCATGGCATCAAAATCATCATAGTTTGAGTTGATGTGTTCTCTGATTACCACACCTTTTGAAATGTATTGCGTCATAGTTCTTCCGTTTTTGATAAAGCTTTGTGACGTAATATTTCCAATGATATCAAATGAAGTTGATTCTATAACCTTTTCGTCCTTGAATTTGGTTTCAGATTGAACCTGACCGCTTTCATAATAAGAAATAGTTGGGCCAATTAATACACCTTGGCTATATTTAGTTGCCTTTTGAAGTTTACCCGAAGGAAAATAAGTGGACTCCTCACCATGTTTTTTTCCTTTAGCATAGTTGGCTTTGGAATACACTTCATTATTGTTATGAAAGGTTAGGTTAATACCATTCAGTAAGCCTTCAGAAACACTGAACTCTTCTGCTTTACCAAATTTGTTGCTAATGACATAATAACCATTCATTATTTCACCAGACTCAAGGCGATATACTGAAATACCATCATAAGAATCAATCATATAACCATTCCGTTCCAGAAAAATAAAATCGTCCTTGGACTGTTCTAATTTTTCCTTACAGGAAACAATCATTACAGTAATGACTAAAACAGAGATGTTTCTATGAATAAAAGCTCTAGAAAAATACAAATTAATACTGTGTGCCATCATGTTTTCCTTTTTCCCAACCATGTTTGCCTAAGTACTGATCTGCACTTTCAACTGCGCCAGATTCGATATTGGTTCCCATAGAATCATTCCAACGGTTGAGGTAACCAAAAAGGGAAATCACTCCAAGCATTTCAACAATTTCACCTTCATCCCAATATTGGTACAAACGTTCCTTGATTTCGGCATTCACGGCATTTGGAACCTGACTTGCTGCTAAACTGAAGTCTAATGCCACACGTTCGGCTTCAGAAAACGCAGAATGGGTCCGGTATTCCCATATATTATCGAGTTGCTCTTGCTCAGCACCATAACGTTCTGCTGCTCTTATGGCATGTGCTTGACAGTAGCGACAACCTGTGGCATTACTACTCACCCAAGCGATCATACGTTTAAGAGCGGAAGTTACTCGACCTTCATTTGCCATTACAGCTTTGTTCAGATTGATAAAGGCTTTTGAAATTGCTGGCCTGCGTTGCATGGTCAACACAGAATTTGGACAAAAACCTAAGGTTTCATTAAAGAATTCAGACAGTTTTTTGGTTTCTAAATCATGCTCTGGAGATAAAGGAGTTACTAATGCCATTGGTTTGTTTTTTAGTGGTATTTTTGAGTTAACAAGTAACAAAAAAAACTTTAGATATGTCTCATAAAGTCATCACGCATTGGAAAGGAAACTTACAATTTGAATCTGATAATCCTAATGGAAAGCTTGTCACTATGGATACCTCTCCTGAACATGGCGGACATAATTCAGGTTTGAGTCCGAAAGCCATGATGCTGTCTTCATTGGCAGGTTGTTCTGGGTTGGATGTGGTTTCCATTTTAAAAAAAATGAAAGTCCCTTTTTCAGATTTTAGAATGGATACCTATGGTGAATTAACCGATGAACATCCAAAATATTACCATACCGTTTCTGTGGAATACCATTTTTACGGTCAAGATTTGGATGAGGCAAAGATTAAAAGAGCGGTTGATCTTTCTATAGAAAAGTATTGTGGTGTGATGGAAATGTTCCGTCGATTTTCTGAAGTAAAAACATCCATCCATTACCACAACGTTTAACGAAAATTTTCTATATTAGTGCATGCGTTGGACCTTAAAACCTAAACCAGACCAACAAACGGTTATTCATTTACGAGATCAGCTACAGATTGATCATAGCATTGCCAGTTTGCTGGTACAACGAGGCATTCAAACTTTTGATGAGGCCAAAGAGTTTTTTCGTCCAAGTTTAGACGATTTACACGATCCATTTCTAATGGAAGATATGGATAAGGCTGTAAAACGTATCGAAGATGCATTGCTCAACAATGAGAATGTTTTGGTCTTTGGTGATTATGATGTTGATGGAACAACTGCTGTTGCGCTAATGTCATCGTATTTGAAAACCAAATCTGATCAAATCGCTACCTATATTCCCGATCGATATGATGAAGGTTATGGTATTTCTTATAAAGGGATTGACTTTGCCCATGACAATGATTTTACACTAATCATTGCTTTAGATTGTGGTGTGAAAGCTACAGACAAGGTCGCTTATGCCTCAGAAAAGGGCATTGATTTTATCATTTGTGATCATCATAGACCTGGTGATGAACTGCCTAAAGCAGTTGCAGTATTAGATCCTAAACGTGATGACTGTAAGTATCCTTACAAAGAATTATGTGGTTGTGGTGTCGGATTCAAACTTATTCAAGCTTTATCCTCGAAAGAAGGGTTAACAGTTTCTGATTTAACAGAATATCTCGACCTTGTGGCTACAGCTATTGGTGCTGATATTGTTCCGATTACAGGAGAAAATCGGGTTTTGGCCTATTTTGGATTGCAGGTGATTAATGCTCACCCAAGACCAGGAATACAAGCCATTATTCAACATCTGGAAAAGAAAGAACTTACGATTACCGATGTAGTCTTCATCATAGCTCCACGAATAAATGCTGCAGGTCGAATGAAACACGGAAACCATGCTGTGGCTTTGTTAACTGAAACAGATGAGTTCTTGGCAGAAACCTATGCAAGTGAAATCAACACCTTCAACCTCGATAGACGAGAAGCGGATAAGCAAATTACCGAGGAGGCCTTGGTTCAAATTACTGAAAACAAAGAGAAAGACAGATTGACTACTGTAGTCTATAACGAATCCTGGCATAAAGGCGTGATCGGTATTGTAGCGTCAAGATTAATCGAAACCTATTACAGGCCAACCTTGGTGTTTACCAAAAGTGGAGATAAACTTGCCGCATCTGCCAGATCGGTCAAGGGTTTCGACGTCTACAATGCGCTAGAGGCTTGCAGTGAACATATTGAACAATTTGGTGGTCATAAGTACGCGGCAGGCCTTACTTTAAAAGCGGAAAATTATGAGATTTTTAAACAAGCCTTTGAAGATGAAGTGACCAGAACTATTGATCGACACTTGCTTACTCCTGAAATTAAAATCGATTCCCAAATTGAACTAACTGAAATCACGCCAAAATTTTATCGCATCATTCGCCAATTTTCACCTTTTGGACCAGGCAATATGACGCCAATTTTTATGACGCAACATGTAAAGGATTCCGGTTATGGCAAATGTGTTGGAGAAGACGATAAGCATTTGCGATTAACGGTAATACAAGGTCGTTCTAAATTTGTCGGTATAGGTTTCAATTTGGGCAACAAGCTCAACTTGATTAAAAACGGAAATGCTTTTGATATTGTGTATTCAATCGACGAAAATCATTGGCAAGGTCAAGTCAGTCTTCAATTAAAGTTGCGCGACATAAAGTGATTGAATAAGATTTTATTAATCCATCTGAATAACTTTTTATCTACCTTTACGGTCTAATTCACAGTTTCAAGTTTGCCTAAAAAAGATCCATACGCAGCACTGCGCTACAGAGAGTTCAATATTTTTATTTTAGTCCGATTTGCTTTAGTGTTTGCTTGGTCCATGCAATTCGTGATAATTGAATGGCAAGTCTACGCCTTGACCAAAGACCCAATATATATTGGCATTATTGGTTTAATGGAAATTATCCCAGCTTTAAGCATGGCATTGTTTGCAGGACATATTGTTGATCAGCGAGAAAAACGAAACTTATTAGCCACTTGTATCGCCTTATTTTCCTTGATTAGCTTTGGGCTATTTTGGATTACTTCGCCATCAATTACAGCGAGTTGGTCTGTAAACCACATTTTATATTGCATCTATGGCTTTGTGTTTTTTGGAGGCTTGTTGCGATCCTTTTTTGGGCCGACTATCTTTTCTTTAGTTGCTTTGATCGTTCCGAAAAAGGTCTATCCAAATGCAGCTACTTGGAATAGTTCAACATGGCAAATGGCTCGTGTTTTGGGTGTAACTTTTGCGGGCTTTTCTATTGGTTGGCTTGGTGTCGATGATCAATCAGGTGTACATTGGTCACTTTGTATTGTCTTTGTTTTGGTCATGTTTTCATTAGCGATGTTATATCGAATAAATCGAAAACCGATTCTAAATCCCAATATTGGAGAGCCAGTGGTTAAGAGTTTAAAGGAAGGCGTATCGTTTGTGTTTAAAACCAAAGCCATTCTTGGTGCACTGACTTTAGACATGATTTCTGTATTATTTGGAGGTGCTATTGCCTTAGCAGCTGTTTTTGCTACCGATATTTTAAACGTCGGTTCGGAAGGCTTCGGAATACTTGTAGCGGCTCCAAATGTTGGGTCATTTTTAACAATGTTGGTGACAGCTTATATTCCGATTGTTAGAAAGGCTGGGATGAAGTTACTCGTTGCTGTGTTCGGTTTTGGTTTGAGCATCATTGCTTTTGGGTTATCTACTATTTTTTGGATTTCAGTTGCGGCACTCTTCCTTAGTGGTGTGTTTGATGGTGTATCGATGGTAATTCGTCAAACCATACTTCAGCTAAAAACGCCAGATCATATGAGAGGTCGTGTTTCATCAGTTAATTCTATGTTTGTTGGGTCATCCAATGAATTGGGAGCTTTTGAAAGCGGACTAACAGCGAAACTTATGGGAACAGCAACAGCAGTGGTTTTTGGAGGTACGATGACCTTAATCACGGTAATTTCGACAGCATTGGTGTCTCCAACCTTCCGTAAGTTGGATTTAACCGAAGATATGGAGGCTAATGATAAGGAAGACTAATCAAGAATAAGTCTTCAAGGTCATTTCATTTCCGTCGAAAACACCATAGGTATAATATTGAATCCAATCACCAAGATTTATGTATTTAGATTGGTCATTGAGATCAATCTCCAAGGGTAAATGACGATGACCAAACACGAAATAATCGCGGTGTTTATGTTCTAATTTTCGTTTGCAGTATTGAACCAACCATTCCTTGTCGTCTCCTAAAAATTTGGCATCCTCATCGCCAGAAATCATTTTGTTTTTAACCGACATATAATGCCCTAAACGCATACCAAAATCAGGATGAAGCAAACGCTTGAACAACCATTTGCAAATGGGATTTGTAAACACTTTTTTCATGCGTTTATAGCCTTTGTCTCCTGGACCCAAACCATCTCCATGACCGATAAAAAAAGTTTTATCATTAAATGTGAATTCCTTTGGTTTATGATACACAGGAATATTGAGTTCTTCCTCAAAATAACCATTCATCCAGAGATCATGATTGCCAACAAAGTAGAAAATTGGAATTCCTGAATCTGAAATTTCAGCCAGCTTGCCTAGTGTTCTGGTAAAACCTTTTGGGACAACGCGACGATATTCCATCCAGAAATCAAATAAATCACCTAACAGAAAAATTGCTGCAGCATCTTTTTTTATGTCATCCAACCAAGCCACGAATTTTTTTTCACGTGGAAGAGAGGCCTCTTTGGTTGGTGCACCAAGATGGTTATCACTTGAGAAGTAAATGTTCTTTCCTTTTGGTATTTGGATTTGCATATTGTTTCCTGTTTAGATCTACTGGGTTTTCAAAACCAAGCAGGTCTCATTTTAATTATCTGAAGCAAACCATTGCGCATAAGACGTTGCTGTCTCTTGAAGCTTTAAGGAATGTAACTTAATATTTTCAGGTAGACGCGTCTTTATTTTTTTAGCAAAATCAATGACCATCATTTCACTTGTAGGCTGATAATCGACCAATAACACATTATGTCCTCGGTCTTTTAATTCTTTTGCTAACTCAATGTGAGGCGTGTTTTTGTTGAAAACCGTTGCGTGATCAAAGACATTGACAATTTCCTCTTTAACGATTTTTTTAAGATCACCAAAATCGATGACCATTCCATATTTCACGTGAGAAGTGTCACCAATGGGTTGCCCTATTACAGTGACATCCAATCGGTAACTATGACCATGGACGTTTTTACATTTGCCGTCGTAACCGTAGAGCGCATGGCCAGTTTCGAAAGAAAACTGTTTAGTAATACGAATTGTACTCATTACCTACGTTTGTTTCGATTAATGAAATAAACCACAACCAAAACAATTCCTAATAGGAGGAAGAGTCCATTTCCGCTTAAAAAAGACATGATATCCATTGTTTACTTTTTAGATTTGTTTTTAAAATAGAGAAACACAAAAAATGCGATTAGTATTACCACAATATAGGGTAAATTTTGACCTATGGCATAACCAATACTATAACCTGTATCATAAGCAGTCGAGTCTTGCAGCAGTATGCTTAGAAGCATTTGTTTCAAAAGTTTTGTTCAAAGTTAAGTCTTTTGAACAAGTGGTAAAAATAGTTGCCTGAATTTTAAGATTAATGGCACACCTCTAGCGACAATCCAAAATGTCAAGGCTATAAAGACAGCATATAATTTTAGATCGTAGTTGTCAAGTAAAAATAATATGGGTATGAACACTAATCCTGTAGAGAGTAATAAAAGGTTTCTCAAAAACTTCATCTTTCCCATACCCTTGAACATTCCATCAAAAATAAAAGCAAGTGCACAAAAAGGTTGCATGGCCAAAACAATCCAAAACACCTTATAAAACTGTTCTAGTACCGCTTGATCCTTGGTGAAAATCGATCCAATGAAGCTATAGGATAATAATCCGATAAAGCTAAGGACAATCCCAATACCGATACCACACTTGATTAAAAACTGACTTAACTCAACGAGCTTTTTATAGTCTTTTGCACCAAGAAACTTTCCGGATAGAATATTTCCAGCACTAGCATAACCATCAATTATAAAGGCTCCAAGAAACCATAAATTAATGGCGATAGTGTATGCAGCAATATATGCTGTGCCATAGGATGTGGCAAATCGTGTCGCGAAATAGAGGGTTGCATTGAGAGCCAATGTGCGTACAAACAGATTAAGAATCATGGTAATGAAGTTGCCAATTTCGGCATTAAACGGAAATGTAATACGCAATGTAATATCTGTTTTTTTCAATAAGAAATAAGCCGATGTTAAAGCCATGGTAATTTGAGCTATAACACTAGCCCAAGCTGCTCCCTTGATATGCATAGGTGCAATGAAACCCTCAATACCATATACAAGAACAACATCTAACACAATGTTAACGATTGTACCCACAATCGCAATGACCATCGGGTAAAATGTGTTTTGTAAGCCTCTAAATGTTCCAAAGATGGCAATCGTGAATAAGGTGAATGGAAATCCGAAAACTCGAATACCGTAGTAATTCACACTATAATCCAAAATGAGATTTGAAGCGTTGTACAGTTTAAATATTTGAGAAGCGAAAGGAAGTGTAACCATAATGATTACAATGCTTAACGAGGTTATGATAAAAATAGCTTGGGCAGGAAGGTTTTTTACCTTGTCCAGTTGATTAGCTCCTAAGTGCTGTGATACGATAGATGAGATTGCACTTCGCGTTTGTCCCAATACCCAAATAAGCATCGAAATAAATGTGCCAACAATCCCTACAGCTGCTAGAGCTTCTGCCGAATTATAGTCTACGTTTCCAATAATTGCAGTGTCTGTTAATGACAGAATGGGTTCTGCTACTCCCGAAATGAGTGCAGGAATGGCCAGTTTGTTAATGCTTTTAAGAGTAATATCTGGTTTCAAAAGATCAATTCATAACAATAAAACGGATGTTCGCTTTGCTTCGGAAAGTAAATGTTCCCTAAACGCTTGTAGCCACGAAGTTCGTAAAATTTTTGGTTTCTATGGTTCTGTGAGAAGGTGTCCAAACGAATAGAACTATAAGATTTTTCTATGGCAAACCGTTCAGCAAAATTCATTAACTGTTGCGCATAGCCTTGCCCTTGAAAATTTGGGTGCACTGCTAGTCGATGCACATATAGGTTATCCGCATTAGGTGTTAACCATTGTATAGGCCTATACGCTTCATCCATCACTTTGGATATTACGATGCAGCCTATGATTCGGTTGTCAACCTCGAGAATATAAAGCTCATTTCGCTTGGCATCCTGATGAAATGCTTCAGGATTTGGGTAGCGTTCGTTCCACTGAAAAATGCCTTGGCTAATCATATGTATAGCACATGCTTTTGTTATTTCCATAATTGAAGGAATGTCTTGATACCTGCCTTTCCGAATCATAATTAATAATTACCTTTGCCAAATAAAATTGTAGCACAAAGCTACTTTTAATTCGTTACATATGAAGTCTATTTTAGTGCCTGTTGGCTCCTCAAAAAATGCTGAAAGCCATTTACAGTACGCTGTGGAATTTGCAAGAGCATTTGGAGCAAAGTTGTATGTCATTCAAATTTACAATGTTTACACCAAATCTGGGACAATGATTAAGGTCGACCATATTTTGGAGCGCGAAAGTTTGGCATTTTTAAAGGGACATGTAGAACGAATCGACACGAAAGGTGTGGAAGTTGTTGTAAAAACGTTTAAAGGAAAACTCATAGATACGTTAGAGTTGGCATGCGAAGCTCTTGAAGTGGATTTAATCATATTAGAGCCTAGAACAAACTCAATTAAAGACGAGGTCTATTTAGGAAAAACTTCAGGAAAAATTGTTAAGCAAACCAATATTCCAGCGCTAATTGTGCCTGAAGGGTATACGTACAGACCAATAGTATCAATTTTAATGGCACTCAAATCGGCGATTATTAAAAAGGAGAATGCTCTTAATCCGTTAAAGTCAATAAAAGAGCAATACAAGTCTATTGTCAACCTTTTATTGGTAAAAACACCATATCATAACCAAGGGGATTTTGATGTTAATAACGATTTAGCGGCATTGATTACAAAGACAACCCATACCGAAAATCCAACGACCTTTCAAGGTGTATTAGAGCACTACAAGGACAACCAACCGGATTTATTGTGTGTGGTAAGACGAAAGCGAGGGTTTTTTATTAAACTATGGGAAAGTAATACCATCTTAAAAAAAGACTTTTATGTTTCTAGCTTACCAGTTTTGGTACTTAGTGGATTGAAATAGTATATTTGCCATTATTTTGGGGCATTAGCTCAGCTGGCTAGAGCGCTACGCTGGCAGCGTAGAGGTCATCGGTTCGACTCCGATATGCTCCACATGAAGCAGAAAACCCGTGTCATAACACGGGTTTTTGTTTTTGATTAGGCACCATCTATAGTTTCTTGAATAAATGCAATGGTATGGTCTACAACATGTTTTAGCGCTTTGGGTAGTTTTTGTTCTTCCCAAGGGTGTTTTGCACCGAAAACATGATTGGAATTCTCTATAACAATCAATCGGCTTTTTGGGCTCCAGGATTTCAAGGTTTTAGCTTCTTCAAACCCAACAGAAGGGTCATCAATGGCATGAACAATAAGCACAGGAACCTCTACTCGTTTTATGGAAGCTTCGATATTCAAACGTTTTTCATTGGCTTTGTAGTCTTCGTAAAACTGATACTTATGAGGCATTTGTTGTTTTGTCCGTCCGTTTAGAACATATTTGACACCATCTTTTCGCCATTGTTCTAAGTCTCCAGTGGTTGAAGTTCTCTTTCCAAACTCACATACACTAGCCCAAGTTATCAATTTGGTGATACGTTTATCTTCCGAGGACTTAATAATTGATATTCCACCACCTCGTGAATGACCAATAACCGAAATATTCTTGTCGTTAATATGATTGTGGTATTCGAAACTTTCTGAAGTAAGTAGATTTAATATAGCATCGAGGTCATCCAACTCCTTAGTGTAATTATTTTCAGCAAAGGCTTCCAAATCGGGAAAATCGATAGGATTGTCAATCGTTCCACCATTATGGGAAAAGTTGAACTTGACAAAGAAAAACCCCAAATCACAAAATCGCTGAGCGACAAGATCCCAACTTCCCCAATCCTTGAAGCCTTTGTAACCATGGCAAAAAACAACCAGAGGTTTGCGTTCAGTGTTGGTTAAAAAAAAGGCATCCCAAACGATTGGTTTTTTATTATTTCTATATAGTACCTGGTTTTTCAGTTGCATTATCAAAGTTCTTTTTCAATGAAATCTTGCTCAGCATCGAAGATTTCAACAATCAGTTTTTTAAGTTCGATTTCAAAAGCCAGCAAGGTGTCTTCAGTAATAATATGATCTTTGGTTCTGCTACCCATGGAAGGTTTTGTTGCAAATCGTAACAGTCCAGAATTTAGATTCTTGAATGATATGATTCCAGCTTCAACAGGCAAATCAATTTTGTTATCCTTATACATCATATAGGCATACATAAGGATTTGAAAGCTCTTGCTGTATTTGTCATAATCTGTCGTAATATCACTCCATTCAACGATTTCAACCTTGTTCGAATCTACCCGTCCAGATTTATAATCAATAATGCGAAGCATTCCGTTGTATCGATCAACGCGATCAACTTTTCCTTTAAGGGTAACGGTTTTGTTAAGGGCTTCAATGTCAATAGAAATATGCTCATCTGTTTCTATTGCGACTATCTCAATACGATTACCCTCTTTGAGTGCATTGCTTTCTAGTTTCAGGAAGTTTGAAATGTAACGCTGTGCAATGTTAAAGATGATCAGGTTAATGCCCTTTGTAATATCACCTTGCTTGAAAGCTTTGTCGAAATGATAGGTGACCTTGGATACGATTTTAGACCGCATTTCCTTGAGGTGTTTTTTATTGAGAGTTTGGCCTTCCAAAGGTTTGTAAAAGTCTTCTAATGTATTGTGGATTACTGTTCCTAAGGTGTTAAAGGCAACGCTCTCCTCGACATCATCATATTGTTGAACACCCAAAACTTTGTCATAGTAGAAATCGATGGGATTGCGTATATAATTGGTCAGTGAGGATGGAGAAAACCCTTTTTTGGCGACCAAGTCTAAGGCTTCAATTACCTCAGGAGTCTTTTTAATTTGTGCTAAACGCGTATCTATTGGAGGCACTTTTGCAGATACCACGGAAGACTTCAGCTTATGAACACCTTCTATTTCCATTTGTGTAATAAACCTACTCTTTTCACCGCCATTCAATACATCAGGTTCGGTATTATAAATGATATAAGCGGTTTTTGCCCGTTGTAACAATCTATAAAAATGGTAAGTATAAACAGCGTCTTTTTCTTTGTAGGTTGGCATGTTGTTTTCAAGTTTCACATCAAAAGGGATAAATGAATTATGGCTTTTTCCAGCAGGTAGAATACCTTCATTTACCGATGTTATAATTACCGTTTCAAAATCTAGAACACGAGATTCTAGCATACCCATAATTTGTAGACCTTTGAGCGGTTCTCCCATAAAATCCAAGGTGTCGTTACTTACAAGGTCACGATACAGGATAAATAGTGTTGAAATTGAACGCACATGGGAAAAAGATGAATTTAACGTCTTTAGAGTATTAAAAACTTGATGAAAACGATACAGATACTCTAATGAAAGCAAGTCCTTTGATTTGTCTTTGTCGAAAAAAGCCTTGAGCTTTAGGGTTAACGTTAAACAGTTGTGGATTGCTATGTTGGGTTGATCCTGCCAGCTTCCAAACAACAACTTTAATATGGAAGTATGATTGGGAGCAATTTCCTTCAGGTCGCTTAACGTAAGATAGGTCTTGTTTTGATCTTGAATGTGTTTTACAATACCATTGTTGTTTTTAAACAACACTTTTACGAATGGATTGGTTAGTACTTCTACAATCTGTTTATAGTAAAAGACTTTAGAGTTTGACTTATGCAAGTTGAAAAGCGCTTCAAACAATGAAGCTAAGGGAATTGACTTTAATGGCAAACCCATGGTAATATTGACAGCATTAACAGATTTTGGTAATGTATTCAGTAAAGGCAATAGAAGAGTTTCATCACCTAAGATAACAGCTGTATTCTCTAGATTCTTCTGCTTAGCACTGATGGTGTCTAAAAGCTCGCCTACTAATTTTATCTGACTGATATTTTTAGGACAGCCAATACAATTTATGTCCTTACTTTTTGTGTAGTGGTTGTTTGCCCAATTGAAATTATGCTGTTTAAAGTACGGCCAATTCATCTTATGTTGCCGCATAAACAGTCCTGCATCATGATACGTATGTTCTAAGAATGTTTTGTCTATATCCCAATAGATGTAAGCCAAGCCTTGTTGCAATAATTCTTGAATTATGAGTTCTTCGGCTTTATTGAGCGCATTAAATCCTACAAAAACGAACTTTTGATTCGTGTGGGAAGCTATAAATTGTTCAATGTTATTTACCGCTTCACGATATATTTGTCCTTGATAGCCTTTTTTCTTTTGGGATAATCGGTTTTGTAATTCGTGATAATAGACTTTTAAGCGTTTCCAAAACTCCAGGTAGTTTTTTATATAATCGGTTGGTGCTTCATCCAGAGACCAATGTTGGTGTTCTATATTTTTTATGGCTGATAAATAATCAAACACATGATTTGGAGGAATGAGATAACGGTCTATTTCGTTAAAGTCCTGCAACAAGCGTTGAGCCCACTTCGAAAACTGATCAAAAGGTTCTACATGTTGTTTAGGTGTATATTGAAGATACACATCATAAAACTCGAACAAGAGTTCGGTGTTTGAAGTATATTGAGAATCTGAAAGTGTTTCGATGAAAGTTTCAATAGATTCAATTTTTGGGGAAAACAAAGTTTTTACAACGTGTTTCGATATGGCATGTTTAAAAAAGGTGCCTGCTCTTTTGCTTGGTAAGATGAATGTGAGTTGAGATATATCATGGTTGCGATCGATTAAATCTAGAATAACGTCGTCTATGAATGTTCTCATAGTATAAAAATAAAAAACGCTCCGAATTTCGGAGCGTTTTTTTAATATTTAGTTTGAAGTAAAAACCTAATTATTGTTTCATAAGTTTTACTTCTACACGTCTGTTGTTAGCTCTACCAGCTCTAGTTTTGTTAGAATCAATTGGATTTTCTTCTCCAAAACCTTGTGCTACAAGTCTATCTTCACCAATACCATTAGCGATTAGATAATCTCTAACTGCATTAGCTCTTCTTTCAGATAATAATTTGTTGCTTTTTGCAGCACCTACACTATCAGTATAACCGTCTAAGCTAAATTTAGCTTTAGGATAATCTTTCAAGATTGCAACCATAGCATTCAATGTTGTGTTAGATTCTGACTTAAGGGTAGATCTACCTGTATCAAACAAGATGGTTCTAGCATACTCATTTAATTGTGCCATTACTTCTTCAGTTGGCTCAACTTTAGGGCAACCATTGTTAGCAACCTCACCTGCTTCATTTGGACATTGGTCATCTTTATCTAAGACACCATCACCATCAGTATCAGGCCAAGGACAACCTTTGTTTGCAGAAGGACCAGCTTCGTTTGGACACTCATCATCTTTATCTGCAACACCATCACTATCAGCATCAGGGCATCCATTAAGAGCTTTTAAACCAGCTACAGTAGGACAGTCGTCATTATTATCTGAAACACCATCACTGTCAGAATCTGGGCAACCGTTAAATTCAGCTAAACCAGCTTCGTTTGGACAATCGTCTTTAGCATCTTCGATACCATCATTATCAGAGTCTGGGCAACCATTGAAAGCCTCTAATCCAGGAACATCTGGACAAGCATCGTCTTTGTCATAGATACCGTCATCATCTGTATCTTTTCCTCCAAACTTAACAGCTACACCAACAGTGTGTTGCCAGTGCTTAGGTAAATAATCTTCAAATGAATGTTTGTATGATGATTGTGCTGTTACACCTATATTATCAGAAAACCAAAAGTTCAGACCAAGTGTTCCGTTTAAAGTACCAGCACCAATGTCATCTATCCAAGTGTAACCACCACCTGCTCCTAAGTAAGGATCAATACATTTAGAATTTAATAAGTTCATGAATGAATAAGAGACCGTACCATCTACTCCGTAGTAAGATAAATCTGGTGCGGAAGAATCTCCAATTTTATCGATTCTGTTGATTGTACCTGCAGCTGATAACGTGAAACCACTACTTAAATATCTGGATACAGAAACGCTTGACAACGATGGTAAGAAGTTCCAGTGATCGTTAGCATTGAAGAACTCATCAAAGTATTCACCTAATGGAGCATCTTCACCAACAGGATAAAGGTCAACTGCATTTGCGCCAATTCCTATTTTCCATGGGTTGTTTTCGTCCTGAGCATTAGCATTAAAGCTTAATACCAGTAACAAAGCGAAAAATAATCTGCTAAGGTTTTTCATATTCTAAATAATTTTAATTTTTTAAGTGTTAATTAAAGGCAAAAGTAAGTTGTTAAATATTATTAACAAAGACAAATATATAAAAATATTGATTACTCGTACTAAAAATAGGGAGTTTGGACTAATTTTAAATAATTTCTAGTGTTTGCCCAACCTTAGTAAACGCAGCAATGGCTTTATCTAATTGCTCTTTTGTGTGAGCTGCTGAGAGTTGAACACGTATTCGAGCTTTTTCTCGAGGAACTACAGGGAAAAAGAAACCTATCACATAGATGCCTTCACGAAGCAACATTTTTGCCATGGTTTGCGATAGCTTAGCATCGTAGAGCATGACAGGAACGATTGCCGAATCACCATCAATGATATCAAATCCAGCCTCTTTCATGCCTTTCTTAAAGTAATTGGTGTTGTTTTCCAGTGTATCTCTCAAGGAAGTGTCGTTTGCTAGCATATCAAATACCTTAATAGATGCACCAACTATAGCAGGTGCTAAGGAGTTCGAAAACAAATATGGTCTCGAACGCTGCCTCAGAATTTCGATAACTTCTTTTTTAGCTGTGGTATAACCTCCCATAGCGCCTCCCATAGCCTTACCAAGTGTTCCGGTAATAATGTCAATACGGCCTAAAACCCCTTTTTCCTCAAGTGTGCCTCTTCCAGTATCTCCAATGAACCCTGTGGCATGACATTCATCAATCATCACCAAGGCGTCGTATTTATCTGCTAAATCACAAATCTCATCCAAAGGAGCGACTAGGCCATCCATCGAGAACACACCATCTGTGACAATAATTTTAAACCGTGCTCCATTTTCATTTGCCGCAATTAATTGACGTTCTAAGTCTGCCATATCATTGTTTGCATATCGATATCGTGCAGCCTTACACAAACGAACACCATCGATAATCGAAGCGTGGTTTAAAGAATCAGAAATAATTGCGTCTTCTTTTCCCAGCAAAGGCTCAAAAACACCTCCATTGGCATCAAAAGCTGCAGCATAAAGAATAGTGTCTTCAGTGCCATAGAAATCTGCGATTTTCTGTTCAAGTTCTTTGTGTATATCCTGTGTGCCACAAATGAAACGCACGGACGACATCCCAAATCCATGAGTGTCCATGGTGTCTTTTGCCGCTTGAATGACTTCAGGGTGTGAAGACAATCCCAAATAATTATTGGCGCAAAAGTTCAATACAGTTTGCCCAGTACTAAGTGTTATCTCTGCGCCTTGAGGTGATGTGATAATACGTTCTTCTTTAAATAGTCCATCTTTTTTTATGGACTTTATCTCTTGTTGTAGGTACTCTTTTATGTTTCCGTACATGTTTAGCTAATTTTTACAAAATTAAAATTCTTTTACTACAATATTGTCGTTAATATAAACTAGTATTTTTTTTATGACTACCAAATTCATTTCTTCTAAAAGGTCTTGGTAATTGTATAGTTGTTCTTTATGTTTTGGGTGTTCACGTCCTGTTTTATAATCAATGATAATCGCTTGGTTTTTTGAGTTAACAACCACACGGTCAGGTCTTAAAATCTGACCATCTTTTGAAATGATATCCCGTTCATTGTAAATGGATAGGGTTTCGTCAAAAACTGATGCCAATTGATCGTGTTCAACAATTCGGGTTATTAAGGATTTCAGGTTTAAGAGTTGGTCATTATTGATTTGCCCAGAATCTAAAAAATTAGAAAGAGCAAAATCAATATCTGCTGGTGTTTTTATATAGGATAAGATATTATGAACCAGGTTACCACGTTCGATAGCGTGTTCTTGAGCGGTATCCCATAAATAACCCGAATTCGTTACTATGTTGAGATTGTGCGCCTCTTTTTCAGTTGAAATAAAACATGCTTGGGTAATGGTATGGTTTACTTCTATTTTTTCTTCTGAAGTTTTTGTCGGATCACCAAAACTATAAGAATTTTGGTCATTGTCCCACTGCCCTAATGATTTTAAATAATTGATAAACAAACCAGAATAATATGTTAGCTTTTCCGATTGCGTTTTTTTGTCAAGATCCTTTTCAGAAATAATGTACAATTGTTCTGCAGCTCTGGTTAAAACGACATAAAGTAAATTTAGGCTGTCCAATTCCAGTTTAGAACGATAGCTGTTATATATTTCATGTCCTAAATCACCAAGTTCCTCAAGGTCTTTGTTCATATTTAGATAGAGATGGGAAAACCCATGAAACGACTTTGGATCTACAGGAAACCAAACCTTTGGGGAAATATCGGAATAGATATCCTGATTGGCATAGGGAAAAATGACCACTGGGAATTCCAAGCCTTTAGACTTATGTATGGTCATTACCTGAATGGCATTTGTTTCTGTAGGCGACACAATACTTAGAGAGTCTTTCTTACGTTCCCAATACTCTAAAAAACCGTTAATATTAGCACCATGACGTTGTGAATAATCGAAGACTTCGTCTAGGTAAAATTGTAAATAAGCATTTAAAGATGAATTTAGGCCGAAGCCTCTCACAACGCTTTCAACAGCTTCATACATTGGCAATTGCAGAAAATTTTCAAAATCAAAATTAAACCCAAAGGTGTTGAGTTTATTGAAAAATTCGGAACCATTTAAGTCGATCAAACCTTTAAAAAACAAATGCTTGTTGTTGAGTTGCAATTTGTCATCTGTAAGAAAAGCGAGAATGGCAACTTTAACTTCATCGTTATCTGGCTGAATGCCAAAGGCTATAACTTGATTGATGAACTGAACTTCTGGAGCGTTCTTAATGAGCAAACTTTCCGAGGAAATAATAGGGATTTCCATATCTGAAAGGTATTCAGCAATGGCAAAGCCTTCCTTTTTTCGTCTAACAATGATGCAAATGTCTCTATATGAAAATCCTTGGCGTATCGCTTTTTGAACAATCGTTAGTACAGCCTCACATTGCAATTGGTTTTTGTCCTCATCAATTGTGTTCAAGAAATTGAGTTCTACATAGCCTGGTTTTTCGATCGAAACATTTTGCCTTGCGTTTTTGTAGATCTCTCGATATTGATTATTTGAAAATGCAAATTCAGAAATATGCTCAAAAAAGCTATTGTTGAATTCTACGATGGTTTTGTGACTGCGGAAATTAGTAGGCAAATTAGAAACGTGTTTTTCAACATGAAACGGGTTGCCTTCAGAATATAAATCAATAAACTGTTCTGCGCGTCCACCTCTCCATCTGTAAATGGCCTGTTTGGCATCACCGACTAACATCGCTGAGCCTGATTCGTTATTTAAGTTTTCTGATGACACTGCACTATGAATCAACGGAATCAAGTTTTCCCATTGCAACCCTGAGGTGTCTTGAAACTCGTCAATAAAATAATGTTTGAATTTTTCACCAATACGTTCATAGATAAAAGGAGCTGGTTGTGCCTTGATTTCATTATTGATGATTTCATTAAACTCTGAAATGAGCAATAGATCTTCTTCGTTTTTTAACTCCTCAAGCGTTTTTCCGATAGCACTTAGTACCGAAAGAGGTGTGATGTTTTTTAGTGCATTATTCAAGAACTTAATTTGAAAAACAGCCTGTTTGGTTTTTGTAAAGGCATCGATTAAATGAGGTCTCAGGGATTCTATTGTGACTGCTGTATCTTCTGAAACACGTTTTGGGTGAAGTGTAGAACCCTCGAGAAGATCATTTTGCCAATTTGATGAGAAAGACACATCAAACTCTTTGTTGGAGAGTTTTATAAAATGCTTTGGTAAGGAACTTCGGTTAAAGTCATCGTGTTGAATAGTAGCGTCCTCAATGAGCCATAAAACTTGTTGGGAAACTTCAACAACCATAGCAGACGTGTCCTTTTGACTATTTTGTAAATGATGCTTTAAAGCTTCAAAATCTGTGAGTGTTTTGTGTTTTAACTCCTCAAGATAAGGGATGTCGTTTTCATTGACCAGTACCTTTGCAATTTCATTGAAATCGTAGGCAATGTTCCAGCTTTTATCCTCATCAGTCTTTTCAATGGCAAAATCGATAAGCACCTTAGTTAGTTTAGGGTCTGCTCCTGCTTGGTCAATAAGTTTATCTACAGCTTTAGCCAATAGTGTGTCAGTGTCCAGTTCAACTTCAAAGTTCAAGGGTAATTTTAGGTCGTATGCAAAAGTTCGAATGAGCTTATGGTTAAATTTATCAATGGTCGAAATGTCATACGCAGCATAATTGTGAACAATAGACTGTAGTAGTATTTTTGATTTATTCTGAAGGGTTTCGGGATCTATTTCGAGCGCTTTGACCAAGTCACTAAACATAGGAAGATGTAATAATGTGTGAATGTCATCCTCTGAAAAACGCTTAAGCATTGTAATAATGCGTTCTTTCATTTCGCCAACGGCTTTATTGGTAAAGGTTAGCGCCAGCGTATTTCGAAATGCTAAATTACTTTTTGAATTGTAGAGTATCTTAAGGTAATCCTTTACTAAAGTATAGGTTTTGCCACTTCCTGCAGAAGCATTATAAATTGTTAAAGGAGCTTGGTTTTGCACGCTTAAAATTATAAAATCTATCTATGAGTTCATAGTTATTTAATATTTTTAAATGCGCTGTTTTATGCTTAATTTTGAGAGCATTAAATATTAACAATTAAATAAAATAGAATTATGGCTTTCGAATTACCGAAATTAAAATACGATTACGATGCATTAGAACCTCATATCGATGCACGCACCATGGAAATACATCACTCAAAGCACCATAATGGATATACCACAAAACTCAATGCTGCTATTGCAGGAACAGATTTAGAAGGGAAATCCATTGAGGATATTTTGACCAATCTAGACATGAACAATGCTGCTGTACGAAATAATGGAGGCGGATTTTACAACCATGCACTGTTTTGGGAAGTGATGAACCCAGAAGATCGAGGTTACCTTTCAGGAGAATTGAAAGATGCTATCGAGGCTCAATTTGGTTCTAAGGATGCTTTCGTTGAAGCGTTTAGTAAAACTGCCGCAACTCAATTTGGGTCTGGTTGGGCATGGTTATGTGTTCATAAAGGCGGAAAGGTAGAGGTGTGTTCTACACCAAATCAAGACAATCCTTTAATGCCAGGCGTAACATGTGGAGGTACACCAATTTTAGGGTTGGATGTTTGGGAACACGCTTACTATTTAAACTATCAAAATAGACGCCCAGATTATATTGATGCCTTTTTCAAGGTGATCAACTGGAATGAGGTAGAACGTCGTTATGCTGAGGCTAAATAAAATAAATCAAATAGTATACAGAAAAAGCAAACTCCTTGAGTTTGCTTTTTTTATATGATCTATTTAAAAATGTGAGTAACAATGATTTTAAGTATGGACAGAAAATGAAAAAAGGCGGACGAGAGTCCACCTTTTTTGCCCCAAATCTACCATAAACTTAACCTACTTATGTTATGGTGAAACAAATATAACTGCACTTTTTCCGAATATTTTAATTTTTTAGATTAACGACGAATAAATTGGCTTAAACGGAAAAATATGAGGTTTATTATTATGAAATAGCGGAATTAACGGAAGTTAGAATAAGTACAAAATAAAAAAAGGTGAACATTGTTCACCTTTTTTTGCCCCAAATCTACCATGAACTTAACCTACTTATGTTATGGTGAGACCAATGTATGCGATATTTGGTTAAAATGTATTAAATATTAGACGAAATGCACTTTTATCGGATGAAACACACTTTTTTATAGATAAAGTGCCAAAAATCAGTGGTTTAACTAATAGGCTCTTTCCTTATTTCCTTCATAAAAATTGATAAAAGCACGGTTGACAACGCGATTACCTCCAGCAGTAGGGTAATTGCCTGTAAAATACCAATCCCCTAAATTTTTTGGACAGGCTTCATGTAAGCTTTCTATGGGCTGAAATATAGTCTTTACCTTAGCATTTACACTTTCATCAGAAATAAGCTCTGCAATCTTATCCGAAATGGCATCAGCTGTGAATTGAGCATACAAATCCTTGACAAAGTTTTTGATTTCAGTATCCTCTAACTCCAGTTGCGCCTTACACTTTTCATAAACCTCATCTACAAGGTGATATTTATCATTCTCCTTTAAAAGTTCCAACATTGCCCTAAATGCGATTAGGCTCTCAAGATTTGCCATGTCAATACCATAACAATCTGGATAACGAATTTGAGGAGCCGATGATACAACAATAATTTGTTTAGGGTTCAGTCTGTCCATCATTTTGATGATACTTTTCTTAAGCGTTGTACCGCGAACAATACTGTCGTCAATAATGACAAGGTTGTCTTCTGGTTTTATGACGCCATAGGTAACATCGTATACGTGGGCTACTAGGTCATCACGACTACTGTCTTCGGTAATGAAGGTGCGTAATTTAACATCCTTAATCGCAATCTTTTCAATGCGAGGTCTCTCAGATAAAATTTCAGTGACCTTGTTTGCGGAAAGCTTTCCGTTGCCATCCAAAATGGCTTGTGTTTTCTTTTTGTTGAGATGTTCTTCAACAGTTTCAATCATTCCGAAGAAAGATGTTTCTGCGGTATTTGGAATATATGAAAAGACAGTATTCTTGGTATCATTGTCAATAGCTTCCAAAACTTTAGGCATTAATAGCTTTCCAAGTGTTTTGCGCTCTTGGTATATTTCTGCATCGCTTCCACGGGAAAAATAAATGCGCTCAAAGGAACAAGCTTTGCGTTCAAGAGGTGCAATAATTTGCTCAATAGAAACATGTCCAGATTTTTTAGTGATTATAGCATGACCTGGTGCCAACTCCTTAACATCATCAAAAGCGACATTAAACACTGTTTGAATCACAGGACGTTCTGAAGCTACCACAACAATCTCGTCGTCGTCATAATAGTATGCAGGTCGAATTCCTGCAGGATCCCGAAGCACAAAAGCATCACCATGTCCTAGCAAACCAGCCATGGCATAGCCTCCATCCCAATTTTTAGATGATTTTTTAAGGATTTTGGCAATATTGAGTCGCTCTGCAATGAGAGGAGAACACTCACTTTTGCTATAACCTTCTTTTTTAAGCTTCTTGTATATCTTGGCCACAGCATCATCTAGGAAATGACCTATTTTTTCCATTATGGTTATGGTATCGGCTCTTTCCTTGGGATGCTGACCCAATTTAACCAAACCCTCAAAGAGTTGGTTCACGTTGGTCATATTGAAATTTCCTGCAACAATGAGGTTTCTATGCATCCAATTATTTTGTCTTAAAAAAGGATGTACACTTTCGACGCTGTTTTTTCCAAAGGTACCATATCTCACATGTCCTAAAAGAAGTTCTCCGATGTATGGAATGTGTTTCTTTTGAAGATCTACATCATTCTGATAGTCTGGGTGAGCTGCAAATTCCTTATTGATGCGTTCGTTTATTTGGGCAAAAATGTCCTGTATGGGTTGTTGCGCAATGGAACGCACCCGACTGATGTAACGTTCGCCAGGTTTAGTGTTGAGTTTAATGCTTGCAAAACCTGCACCATCCTGTCCGCGGTTATGCTGTTTTTCCATCATGAGGTACATTTTATTCACACCGTAAAATGCGCTGCCATATTTATCCTTATAATAGGCTAATGGTTTTTTCAATCGGATGAGTGCAATTCCGCATTCATGTTTTAAAGCATCGCTCATTGTTGTATTGTCAGTTGTTTAAAAATGAGTTAACAATTTAGTATTATCCGTTTTGGCATCAATAAAAAACGCGCTCGTTTTTGAGCGCGTTCATTTATGCTAGTTCTATATCGAAATGTGTCAGTTTCTTGAATTCCTTTAATCTATACTCGACATCGTCATTACTTAGATTTTGCATTCGTTCTGTTCCAAATTTCTCAACACAGAACGACGCAAGGGTTGAACCATAAATGACCGCATTTTTCATATTTTCAAATGAATAATCTTCACTATTTGCCAAATAGCCAGCAAATCCACCAGCAAACGTATCTCCAGCTCCAGTTGGATCAAATACTTCTTCTAGAGGTAAGGCTGGAGCATAAAACATATTGTCATCGTGGAACAACAACGCACCATGCTCCCCTTTTTTGATCACTACATATTGAGGACCCATTTCGTGTATCTTTCGAGCCGCAACAACCAATGAGTATTCACCTGTTAACTGTCTGGCTTCTTCATCATTAATTGTAATGACGTCTATTTTTTTAATCACTTGATGAAGTTCATCCAAGGCACAATCCATCCAAAAATTCATCGTATCTAAAATAACCAATTTAGGTCTTGTGGTCATCTGCTCCAATACTCCAAGTTGTACAATTGGGTGCAAGTTTCCTAGCATGACAACTTCGGCATCTTTATAGGCTTCAGGGACTATCGGATTGAAATCGGCCAAGACATTCAATTCAGTGACCAAAGTATCACGAGTATTCATATCATTGTGATAGCGTCCACTCCAAAAAAAGGTCTTCCCGTCCTTTACGATTTCGATACCATCGATATTAATGTTTTTGTCAGATAATAAATCCAAATACTCTTGGGGAAAGTCACCACCCACTACCGATACGGCTGCACTATCAATATTAAAATGAGAAGCCGCTAAACCAATAAATGTTGCCGCACCACCTAGAATTTTATCTGTTTTTCCAAAAGGCGTTTCAATAGCATCAAAAGCTACTGTGCCTACAATGACTAATTTGCTCATAAGCTGTATTCAGAATTTTTTGCAAATATAGGTTTTTTATAATCTATCAAACGAATTTATTTCCTGCCAAAATCGGCAGGAATTTCTCCCCAAGCCTTGGTTTCCCATTTAACGATAACTGTAGTATAGGTATTGGATTTCAGCCATTTCACAGCGCGATCCACTAATTCGAAAAGCGATTTGTTTTTTTCGGTGCGCTCTAGTTTGGTGTTGCAGGTTTTTCGATTAACCCAGCTTATTGCGGTTTTGGAGTCGGTGTAAATGATACGGTCACTACCCTTCTGTTTTAGCATAGCCAAACCATGAACAATGGCTAGAAACTCACCAATATTATTCGTGCCTTCTTCAAAAGGACCTTGGATGAAAAGTTGCTTTTTGGTTTTGGTATCGACACCACGATATTCCATAACACCAGGATTTCCTGAAGATGCAGCATCTACTGAAATGGAGTGGTAATTAGGGCTGCCAATTTTCTTCAACTCTGAATCACTAAGTTCACTTTTAAAGCTTTTGGTTTTTCCAACATAGTCTTTGTAATTACCTTTATATGCTTTTTTCGCTGCTTCAAAAGTGTCAAATGACTTGTAGATTGCGCCTTGGTAGTTCGTGATTTGCGCTTTGCAGTCATCCCAAGATTCAAAGATTCCTGTATGATGACCCTTCCAAACGGTGTAGTATTTTTTCTTTTTTTTAGGCATATGCATCTAACATAGGCACTTGAGTTATTGCGAAAACTGAGCCGTTATTCATAGCGTGGACAATTTTGGTGAAAAATAGAGTTCAAATGAAATCAAAAGTAGCATACTTTTATAACTTCTGAAAACCGGATTTTAGAGAATTAACAGATTTTAATCTTTTACCAACTTGAAAACTTTTGAAGTGCTATCCGAGCTTTCAAGCTTAAGAAAGTAAACACCATTGGTTAGGTTGGAAGTGTTGATGGTTTGAATGCCTTCTTTCAGGTTTTCCAATGAAAAAATAGATTTCCCTATAACCGATGTTAAACATGCTTTTGTAATGATTACTTCAGAATTGATGTTAAGTATATCCTTTACAGGATTTGGATAAACCTTAATGTTTTGAACCGTATTTTCTTCCAGACTAAGCAAGCCCGAAACCTCAAACGAATGAGCAACGGTTTCACCTGCATACGTCACTTCCCAAGTCCAAGTACCATTCATGTCGAACACATCAGAGAACGACCAATAAATCCATGATGAATAATAATTGTTGCTAAAAGTATGTTCCCATTGGTTAAATACTGAATTATCTGGTCTAAGAATTCGAAAACCTCCAGTTGATCCACTGATTTGATCGCGCAGATAGGCCATAAAATATATGGTGTCTTCAGCATTAAATGAATTGCTTAGAAATGTTGTTTCTTGGTTAGGGCAATTGGAAAAATTGGTAGGCGCTGTTTGAGTAAACACAGCATTTATTCCCGGATTGAGATAGGACTTTTGTGATTGCCACCAAGAATCGACATTCATTGAATTGCAAGGACCAAAATACGGATCGATGAGTTGATTATTAGTGTCATACACTTCAAAATGTAAATGAGGTCCAGTCGAGACACCAGAACTTCCAACAGTGCCTAAATATTCACCTTGAGCAACCATTTCGCCAACATTTTTTGTCGTTGTTGAGCCGTTTTTCATATGTCCATACCAAGCGATACTGCCATCAGAGTGTTGAATGTAAACTGCGTTCCATGGTGTAGTGGTCGAAAAGTCACAACTACGATCAAAATTACCATCACTTTTAAAAATGATTTGCCCAGCAGCAGCAGAAATAATTTCAGCAGCTCCATCATCCATCATTTTCCATGTAAATGGCCATAAATAAATATCAACGCCTTGGTGATCGTAGCCATTTTGTGTGTCGTAGGTTCTGGTGCCACAATTGTAATCCAATAACAAGTTCGGACCATTAGCATTGTGATCAACATAATTTGAAATACCCCAAACGGAATTGTATATCGATCCGGAAGCTTTTTGTACTGGCCAAATGAATAATGGATGATTACCTCTTTGACCATTTGAATATGCCAATCGATTTGCTTCACTCAATGATTGTATGCTAGTCTGGAGCTCTTGATGAATATGTGCTTTTTGCTCCAATGTTAAACATGGTTGGTTTTCTGGATTGAAGGTATAACTGCCAGCACCATCAGGTGCAATTTCAATTTGAGCCGAACAAACCTCTATTAAAAACAAAATACAAATTAAGAGTGAAGTTTTAATGTTCATAATTTATACGTTTTGAATTAGTTGTAGCCGAAGATAATTAAAAAAGCGAGCATTATTCTGGCAAAACAAATAATTATCTGTTGGAATGTTGTTTGTAAGGTGATATGAATACATGAAATTTGATAAATAGGTCTTACATTATACTTAATAAATAATCTTATCTTTACACTTGAAAATTAATACTAATCGTCATTCAGAAACCCAACAGGTTTGCTGAATTATATATACTAGTTCATGAGTTGTAACAGTTGCTCAACTGGAAAGGATGGACAACCAAGAGGATGCAAAAACAATGGAACTTGTGGCACAGATAGCTGCAATAAACTCACTGTTTTTGATTGGTTGGCCAACATGTCGTTACCACAAGGACAAGAGCCTTTCATAGGTATAGAAGTGCGTTTTAAAAACGGCCGAAAACAATACTACAAAAACACAGAGAATTTAACCTTAAGTATAGGTGATATCGTTGCCACACAGGCCAAATCAGGACATGATATTGGTATGGTAACACTTACAGGTGAATTGGTACGCGTGCAAATGAAGCGCAAGAAAATCAATATTGATGACGAAGAAAAAGTACTAAAAATATATAGGAAAGCTTCTCAACGGGATATTGATATATGGTCTTCAGCACGAGACAAGGAGGAACCAATGAAGGTTAAGGCAAGACAGTTTGCCATAGACCTCAATTTGAAAATGAAAATTTCCGATATCGAATTTCAAGGTGATGCTAGCAAAGCAACATTTTATTATACTGCGGAGGAACGTGTGGATTTTAGAGAACTCATAAAAGTATTTGCTCGGGAATTTAGAACACGAATTGAAATGAAGCAAGTTGGTTTTCGTCAGGAAGCAGCTAGGCTTGGAGGTATCGGCTCATGTGGAAGGGAACTATGTTGTTCTACTTGGCTAACAGATTTTAGATCCGTTAGTACTTCTGCAGCACGCTATCAGCAATTATCCTTGAACCCATTAAAATTAGCTGGGCAATGCGGAAAACTGAAGTGCTGTCTAAATTATGAACTTGATGCCTATTTGGATGCCCTTAAAGCATTTCCAAAAACTGAAACAAGATTATTTACTGAAAAAGGCAAAGCCGTTTGCCAAAAAACAGATATCTTTAAAGGGCATCTATGGTATGCTTACGAAGGTGAATGGATGAATTGGCATAAACTTACGACCGAACAAGCCAATGAGATTATCGAAAAGAATAAGAACAATGAAAAAGTCGCTAGCCTCGAAGAATACGCTGCAGAGTTGATTGAAGATACTAAATCGACTTTTGAAAACGTTGTTGGTCAAGATAGTTTAACCCGTTTTGATAGACCAAAACGAAAAAACAAACGTAACAATAAAAGGAGTAAACAACGACGACGTAACAATAAACCTAAAAATAACAATGCAAAAAAATAGGTGTTGGTCTTTACTGATTCTGGTGTTGATTGCTATAAGTTCTTGTGATGATCGTCGGGTGTTTGATCAATATCAATCGTTATCTAATGAATGGGATAAAAGCCACGCAGTGACATTTAAAGTCACTCCTCCAGATTCGATTAAGCCCTACAACTTGTATGTAAACCTAAGAAATAATGACAATTATCAATACAGCAACTTATTTCTTATTGTCGAGTTAAATTATCCTAACGGAAAGGCCATGAAGGATACACTAGAATATAAAATGGCTAATCCTGATGGGACTTTTTTAGGAACCGGATTTACCGATATTAAGGAAAACAAACTTTGGTATAAAGGCTATGATGAACCCTTTATCTTTGAAGAATTAGGGGAATATACCGTTACGATTCAACATGCTATGCGACAAAATGGCAGTGTCAATGGAATCGCAAAACTGGAAGGTGTTACAGAAGTAGGTTTTAGAATTGAAAAGACGACGAATTGATTATGGCAAAAAAAACAGTTTCAAAGCAAAAAAGTAAAAAAGCTGATCAGGATTTCTCGAAATATATTCGACGATTTTGGATTTTGTTTTCGTTAGGTGTAGTGGCTTTTTTTTCTATGTTCTTGTTGGCATCCTGGGGAGCTTTGGGAGAAATGCCAGACCATACCATTCTTGAAAACCCTAAGACATTCCTAGCTACGGAAATCATTTCTTCAGATAATCAAACGCTTGGTAAATTTTATTTAGATGACAACCGTACGCCTGTTGATTATGAAGAGTTACCGAAAGATTTGGTAGATGCACTTGTAGCAACTGAAGATATTAGATATTACGACCATTCTGGTATTGATTTTAGGGGTACAATGAGAGCCATTTCTAAAATGGGACGTGGAGGAGGAGCGAGTACCATCTCGCAGCAGTTAGCAAAACAACTATTCACAAAACAGGTCTCTTCAAATAAGTTCCAACGTTTATTTCAGAAAGTTAGGGAATGGGTTATTGCAATTCGGTTAGAGCGTCAATATACTAAGGAAGAAATCATAGCGATGTATTTCAACATCTATGATTTTGGAAATAATGCTGATGGTATACGAAGTGCTTCACGCATTTATTTTGGAAAGGAACCAAAAGACTTGGATTTGAAAGAGTCTGCCATGCTAGTCGGTATGTTTAAGAACTCCTCACTCTATAATCCGATACCTTCCAGAAATCCGGTGGGCGTGAAAAATCGAAGAAATGTTGTTTTGGCCCAAATGTTTAAGTACGATTACATTTCCGAACAAATTAAGGATAGTATTCAAAAGACAGAATTGGATCTTAATTTTTCTCCAGAATCCCATCGCGAAGGGTTAGCTACTTACTTTAGGGCTTACCTTGACAAGTTTATGAAAGAGTGGATCAGAAATAACCCAAAACCTGATGGTTCCAAATACAATTTGTATAACGACGGACTCAAAATCTTCACAACTATTGATTCCCGTATGCAGCAATATGCTGAAGATGCTGTCGCAAGGCACATGCCCAGACTTCAGGCAGAGTTTGACCATCAAAACACACCGGATAGAAATCCGACGGCACCATTTTTAGAGCTTGATAAAAAGGAAATTGATGACTTAATGAACAGAAGCATGTCCCGTTCTGAACGATGGCGCGTCATGAAATCACAAGGTAAATCGGAAAAGGAGATTAGGGCTTCGTTTCAAAAGCCTACCCAAATGTCCATTTTTGCATGGAAAGATGGTAAGCCGTCTGAAATAGATACGGTTATGAAACCTATCGATTCAATGCGCTACTACAAGTCCTTTTTACAGCCAGGAATGATGTCCATGGATCCACAAACAGGACATGTCAAGGCTTGGGTTGGAGGTATGAATTATAGACATTTTCAATATGACCATGTCAAGCAAGGAAAGCGACAAGTAGGTTCAACCTTCAAACCCTTTGTATATGCCACAGCCATTGACCAGCTTCACTTGTCACCTTGCGATACAGTGCCAAGACAACAAATTACCATAGAAGCTGAAAAATATGGAAACCCGGAACCCTGGACAGCAAAAAATTCTGATGGTCGATATGACGGCTTCCTAACATTGAAAGCAGCATTGGCTAACTCCGTAAACACGGCTACTGCAAGGTTAATGGACAAGGTGGGTCCCGAACCAGTTGTTGACATGGCAAGGAATTTGGGTGTAGATTCTGAAATTCCTCCTGTTCCTGCCATTGCCCTAGGAACTCCCGATATAAGTATTTATGAAATGGTAGCTGCCTACGCAACCTTTGCCAATAAAGGAGTCTATAATAAGCCTGTTATGGTTACTCGAATTGAGGATAAAAATGGAACGACTCTCTACCAATTTACACCTGAAACCAAAGACGTGCTAAGTGCTGAAGTGGCCTATACGACAATCAATCTCATGGAAGGAGTTACGAAAGATGGTTCTGGCAGAAGATTGTGGCATACTTGGGCATCAAAAGTGCCAGTGTATAAAGAAATAATAACGGGTTACCCTTATGAACTAACAAATCCTATTGCAGGAAAAACAGGAACTACACAAAATCAAAGTGATGGTTGGTTTATGGGTATGGTACCCAACCTTGTTACTGGAGTATGGGTTGGCGCCGAAGATCGTGCCGCTCATTTTAAAAACCTAACTTATGGGCAAGGTGCATCTATGGCATTGCCTATTTGGGCATTGTATATGAAAGCTTGTTATGCCGATGAAGAACTAGGCGTGTCTAAAGGTAATTTTGAAAAACCTCAGGAACTTTCTATAGAAGTCGATTGCGACAAGTGGAAAGGCAATGGAGAAGATGTTGTTGATCCCATTGAAGAATTAGATGGTGTTTTGGATTTTTAAATGCAAAGGACATTAAAAACGCAAGCCATTCATTTTTGAATGGCTTTTTTATTTCGTAATTTTCCGATGCAAAATAACATACAATATGATCAGTAAAAAAGTAGCAAATGTTCAGGAAGCATTAGACGGTGTTCGTGATAATATGACCTTTATGTTCGGAGGTTTTGGCTTATCTGGAATACCTGAGAATTCGATTGCCGAATTGGTTCGTCTAGGTGTGAAAGGATTGAAATGCATTTCCAACAATGCAGGTGTTGACAATTTTGGTTTGGGGTTATTGTTGCAAGGCAAACAAATTGATAAAATGACATCGTCCTATGTTGGTGAAAATGACGAATTTGAACGCCAAATGTTGTCAGGTGAATTGGAAGTGGAGTTAATTCCTCAAGGCACATTGGCCGAACGATGTCGTGCTGCTCAAGCAGGTTTTCCAGCAATTTACACACCAGCTGGATATGGCACTGAAGTTGCTGAAGGGAAAGAGACAAGAGAGTTTGATGGTAAAATGTATGTTTTGGAATATGCTTTTAAGGCAGACTTTGCCTTTGTGAAAGCCTGGAAAGGTGATGAAGCTGGTAACTTGATTTTTAAAGGAACTGCCCGAAATTTTAATCCGAATATGTGTGGTGCCGCAAAGATCACTGTGGCTGAGGTTGAAGAGTTAGTGCCAGTTGGAACCTTGGATCCAAATCAAATTCATATCCCTGGAATTTTTGTAAAGCGCATTTTTCAAGGAGAGAAGTACGAAAAGAGAATTGAACAAAGAACAGTTAGGCAAAGACCTTGAAACTTCCAAGAAGAAGGAGTAAGGACTTTCAACAATTAAACAAAAAGAATGTTAGATAAAAACGGAATTGCAAAACGCATCGCTAAAGAAGTCAAGGATGGTTATTATGTCAACCTTGGCATAGGTATTCCTACCTTGGTTGCAAATTATGTGCATGAGGATATTGAAGTTGAATTTCAGAGTGAAAATGGTGTACTAGGCATGGGACCATTCCCTTTTGAAGGTGAAGAGGATGCCGATATCATTAATGCAGGAAAGCAAACCATAACGACCTTGCCTGGAGCTAGCTTTTTTGACTCAGCAACAAGTTTTTCCATGATTCGTGGCCAGCATGTGGATTTGACAATTCTAGGTGCCATGGAGGTCGCTGAGAATGGAGATATTGCTAATTGGAAAATTCCTGGTAAAATGGTAAAGGGAATGGGAGGAGCAATGGACTTGGTGGCTAGTGCCGAAAACATCATTGTAGCCATGATGCATACAAATAGAGCTGGTGCTTCAAAACTTTTGAAACGTTGCTCGTTACCATTGACTGGTGTAGGTTGTGTAAAAAAGATTGTTTCAAACCTTGCTGTTTTAGAAGTCACACCTAACGGATTTAAACTATTGGAGCGCGCTCCAGGCGTTTCTGTAGATGATATAAAAAATGCAACTGAAGGGACTTTAATCATTGAAGGAGAAGTTCCTGAGATGCAAATTTGACGCTGAAACTTTAAAGGCACTTCACTGTAGCATTGGGACCAGTCACTTTATTTAAGGTGACTTTTTTTGTCAAAAACAACACACTTGAATTGTAAGAAAAATCTTTACTTAGGGTTATAATGTTAAAATTTAATGTATTTCATCGATTTATTATGTTTTTAAACGAACAAATGATTTTTTTGTCTCATATTAGCATCACCAAATCGAAACAACCCGATTTACCATTAACCTAACTGAAATTTTGAACGAATGGACTTTTTTGCCCCAAATCTACCACAACCTACTACAAAAGAAAACAAGTTCGTTGCAAGTTTTCAAAACACCTTAAGATTATTGAAAAATATCTTAGCCCTAACTAAAAAAATATTCATGCTATAATCCCTTAGGTATAGCATGAATAAGTTTTTTAGTGTATGCCTTTTTAGGGTTTTTATAGATGCTATCTGCGTCGTCCATTTCCTCTATTTTTCCCTTGTTCATCACAATTAGTTGGTCAGACATGTATTTTACGACGGCTAAGTCATGTGAAATAAATATGTAAGTGAATCCAAAATTTTCTTTAAGCGTATTGAGCAGGTTTAATACTTGTGCTTGAACCGAAATATCCAATGCAGAAACCGACTCGTCACAAATAATTATTTGAGGTTCTAAAGCTATAGCTCTTGCAATGCCTATGCGCTGTCGTTGTCCTCCAGAAAATTCATGAGGATAACGGTTAAAACAAGTCTCGTCTAAACCAACTTTTGAAAGTAGGTCAAGAACTCTAACTTTCCTTTCTGAATTATTTTTGCCTATTCCATGTACCTCCATAGGTTCCATGATTGCTTTACCTACAGTAAGCCTTGGATTTAAAGACGCATAAGGGTCTTGAAAAATGATTTGTATGTCTTTCCTAAGCTTTCGAACAGCGCTTTTTGTCAGCTTATTGATGTCCTCACCTTTGTACAAAATGTTTCCAGATGTTGCTTTGTCCAGTTGCAGAATGGCATTGGATAAAGTTGATTTTCCGCATCCAGATTCGCCAACCAATCCGAGGGTTTCCCCTTTATATAACTTAAAGGAGACTCCGTTTACAGCCTTGAATGACTCTGGTTTTGACAACCAACCTGACTTCGACAGGTATTCTTTCTCAAGATTAATAACTTCTAAAAGAGGAGCTTCGGCATATAACTTTTCGTGTCGCATGACACGTTCTTGAGAAGTTTCGATGGCATCTTTTGAAGTCCTATTGATAAAATCGTCTATAGTTGGAAGCTGCTTTAATCGTGTGTCCATAGAAGGCCTAGAGCTTATCAATGCTTTTGTATACGTTTGTTTTGGAGAATTGAATATTTGGCGAACCTCTCCTTGCTCAACTATCGAACCTTTATACATCACCAAAATACGATCTGCAATTTCAGAGACCAATGCTAAATCATGGGAAATAAAAATGATACTCATTTGTTCCTCTTTCTGCAGTTGCTTAAGTAAAAGAATTATGTCTTTTTGAACAGTGACATCCAAAGCCGTTGTGGGTTCATCTGCAATTAGAATTTTTGGTTTGCAAGCAATAGCCATGGCAATCATGACTCGTTGTTTTTGTCCACCTGAAATTTCATGCGGATAAGCTCCAAACACACGGTCAGGAGACGGCAACTTTACCTTTTCAAAAAGAGATAATGTTTCAACTTTTGCTTCGGATTTCGACAAGCTTGTATGCTTTAAAAGTAATTCAAGAACTTGCATGCCACAAGTCATCGAGGGATTCAAGGAGCTCATCGGCTCCTGAAAAATCATTGCTATGGCATTGCCCCTAATATTTTGAAACTGTCTAGAATTGGACTTACTTAAATCTTGTCCCTCAAATAGAATACTGCCATTGGTAATCTTTGAGACACGTTTGGGCAATAAACCCATAATAGCTAATGACGACATAGATTTTCCTGAACCTGATTCCCCAACAATCCCAAGAATTTCATTAGGGTACAAATGATATGAAATCTTATTTACGATTTCTTTGTCTTTACCTTCTGAAATGACAGCAATCGATAATTGGTTTACGTCAAGAATTTTGGTACGCTGCATGGGTAAATGTAATCATTTTCTGTATTCAAATTACGGAAAATCCGTAACCAAATTTTTTTTTATTGTTTTTAAACGAAAACGTTATAATTTAATTTTGAAATAATCAAAAAATTAATAATTTCATGCGTTTTTAATCGAAAAATCCAGCTTTTTTATTTGAAATTCTCAATTTTTAAATAAAAAAACTGAATTTTCACTAATTCTAATTTTTAATACCTGATTCGCATGAAAATCAAACTACTATTGCTTGTTGCAATGCTAAGCTCAAGCTTTGTTTTTGGACAAAGTAACACCTTATGGACAAAACAAGCCTACAGAGCTAACATTGCCGTAAAGGCAAGTAAACAAAACTTGCCTAAAACCCAAACCTATAGCTTGAATATGACTGCCCTAAGACAGTCTTTAGAGAACGCGCCAAAACGGAAATCCCTAAACAATGGGACTTCTAATGTGGTACTAGCCTTTCCTAATGACCAAGGGATTTTTGAAAACTTTAGGATTGCTGAAGCTTCTACCATGAGCCCTGAACTACAGGAACGTTATCCAAATATTCGTTCTTATGTAGGTCAAGGAATTGATGACCCTTCAGCAGTAATCCGTTTTAGTGTTAGTCCTTTAGGATTCCAAAGTATGAGGCTATCGGCAAACCAATCAGCAACGTTTATTGAAGCTTATTCTCAAGATTTAACACAATATACCGCTTACAAGAGGGCTGATCGGATAGATTATAATGATGATTTCGAATGTACAGTTACAGATCAAGTTAATCAACAATTGGATAGTGGTGCAACACAACGAAATGCTGATGATGGTATTTTAAGAACCTATCGATTAGCTGTTTCCACAACAGGAGAATATACCGCGTATCATGGCGGAACAAAAGCTTTGGCTTTGGCTGCCATAAACCAAACAATGACTCGTGTAAACGGAATTTTCGAAAATGACTTTAACGTTACTATGGTCTTGATTTCAAATAATGATGATGTTATTTATACGAACTCAAGTACAGATCCTTACAGCAATGGAAGTTACAATAGTCAATTGCAATCAACCTTAACTAGTGTTATTGGTGAATCAAACTATGATGTAGGCCATTTATTTGCAAGAGCGTCTAATAATGGGAATGCTGGATGTATAGGTTGTGTATGCGTTAACGGACAAAAAGGTAGTGCTTTTACATCTCGTACAGATCCTGAAGGTGATCCTTTTGATGTGGATTATGTTGCTCATGAACTGGGACACCAATTTGGAGGAAATCACACATGGACTTTCAATGGAAACGAAGGGACAAATGCACAGATGGAACCAGGAAGTGGTTCAACTATTATGGGTTATGCAGGTATTACCGGAGCTACAGATGTTCAATCCAATAGCGACCCATACTTCCATGCACGTTCCATAGAACAAATTACAAATTATATCAAATCAAGAAGTTGTCAAACCAATACGAATACAGGTAATGCTGTTCCTACGGTAAATGCAGGTGCAAATTATACGATCCCTAGAGGAACGGCTTTTGTTTTAGAGGGTTCGGCCAATGATGCCGATTCGGGAGATGTACTCACATATTGCTGGGAACAGTATGATGAAAATAACGCGTCAACGACGTATCCAAGTGTGAATGCAACGTCTGGTGTGGCTTTCCGTTCCTATAACCCAACAACAGATAATAAGCGTTACTTCCCGAGGTTATCAACCATAAAGAGTGGTGCTACATCATGGCAATGGGAAGCTGTTCCTAATGTAGCGCGGAGTTTAAATTTCAGATTGACGGTTCGAGATAATAGAGCTGGTGGTGCAACAAATAACAGTGACGATATGATCGTTACTGTAAACGGAACAGCAGGTCCGTTTGTGGTTAATTCACCTAATACCAATGTCACTTGGAATGCTGGGACCACGCAAACAGTCACTTGGAATGTCGCTGGAACTACCGGAAATGGAGTTAATGCAACCAATGTAGATATCTTCTTATCAACGGATGGCGGTGACACCTATCCTATTGCCTTAGCTTCTGGAGTTCCGAATGATGGATCGCATGATATTGTTGTGCCAAATAATCAAGGTAGTCAAAACCGTGTCATGGTAAGAGGGTCAAACAATATCTTCTTTGATATCTCAAACTCTAACTTTACTATAGCAGGGCAAGTTGTGTGTAATGCAAATGTACCAACTGGTTTAGCGGCTTCAAATGTGTCGACGACTTCTGCAACATTGAGTTGGAACGCTGTTCCAGGTGCTACTTATGATTTGAGATATCGTCAGGTAGGAACGTCAACGTGGACAACCTCAGCTGTTACAGGTATTTCATCCAATGTTTCTGGATTGAGCGCATTAACTCAGTATGAGGCGCAAGTTAGAAGTAAATGTTCGGGAGGGAGTAACTCTGTGTACAGTACTTCAGTTAATTTTACAACAACAGATGTACAGTTGAACTATTGCGATTCTGCAAGTACAAATGTTAATGATGAATATATCGGTCGCGTACAATTAAACACAATAGATAACTCTTCAGGAGCACAGTTTTATAGTAATTTTACAAGTATTTCTACAAACCTGACCAAAGGTGCTCAATACACTATTACAGTTACACCAACTTGGACAGGAACAGTATATTCTGAAGGTTATGCAGTGTGGATTGATTATAATAGAGATGGTGATTTTACGGATGCAGGAGAGCAAGTTTGGTCGCAAGCAGCTACACAGAATACTCCTGTAAGTGGTTCATTCACCATTCCTGCTGGAGCTGTAGAGAATTCTACAAGAATGCGCGTGTCTATGAAGTACAATGATACTCCAGATCCTTGTGAAACATTTACGTATGGAGAAGTTGAAGATTATACCGTAATCATTGAAGGTTCAGGGCCAGATACTGTAGCGCCTGTGATTTCCTTAAATGGTGCTTCTACAATAAATCTTAATCCTGGAGACACCTATAATGAGTTAGGTGCCACAGCAACCGATAATGTAGATGGCGATATCTCAGGAAGTATTGTTATAGGTGGAGATACTGTAAATACAAACGCACTTGGTACTTATGTAATTACTTACAACGTAAGCGATGCTGCAGGAAATGATGCTGTCGAAGTTACAAGAACAGTTGTTGTTACTGATACTACTGCACCTATAATTACATTAATAGGAGCAAGTACTATAAACTTAAATGTTGGTGACACTTATAATGAACAAGGCGCTACGGCAACTGATAATTATGATGGGAACCTGACATCAAGTATTGTGATTTCTGGAACTGTTAATACCAATTCAGCAGGAACATATGTTGTTAATTATAACGTTAGTGACAGCTCTGGTAATGCAGCCACTCAGGTTACTAGAACTGTGGTGGTTTCTAATGTGTCCTCAGAATGTTCAGGAGGCATTACGTCCTACCCTTACACTGAAGGGTTTGAGAACACTCTAGGCGCCTGGTCGCAATCAAGTGCTGACGATATCGATTGGACGGTTGATGCCAATGGCACGCCTTCGAGCAATACAGGGCCAGCAAGTGCATCGCAAGGGACCTACTATGTTTATGTTGAAGCCTCAGGTGATGGGACAGGCTATCCAAACAAGCAGGCCATATTGAATTCACCGTGTTTTGATCTTTCAGCGCTGTCTGGAGCGAGTTTCAGTTTTGACTATCATCAGTATGGAGCAAGCGACATGGGAAGTATCGATTTGGAAGCAAGTGACGACAATGGTAGCAGTTGGACCTCAGTTTGGAACAGTACGGGCAACCAAGGAAATGTTTGGTTGTCGGCAAATGTGGATCTTTCCTCATATGTTGGTGGAAGTGTGCAGTTGCGCTTTAACAGAATAACAGGAAGCACATGGCAAGCCGATATTGCTATAGACAACATCAACCTATCGGAAGGGGGAAGTACAGGTGGAAACGGTTGTTCGGGAGGCATTACGTCCTACCCTTACACTGAAGGTTTCGAGAACACTCTAGGCGCTTGGTCGCAATCAAGTGCTGACGATATCGATTGGACGGTTGATGCCAATGGCACGCCATCGAGCAGTACAGGTCCAGCAAGTGCATCACAAGGCTCCTACTATGTTTATGTTGAAGCCTCAGGTGATGGGACAGGCTATCCAAACAAGCAGGCCATATTGAATTCACCGTGTTTTGATCTTTCAGCGCTGTCTGGAGCGAGTTTCAGTTTTGACTATCATCA
>JAUIMB010000034.1 GCA_030432635.1 Bacteroidia bacterium
CATGCCACAAGACACAACACGCTGATTATCAATTAAAAACCCACAATTACTTAGACCCAAAGCCTCCGTTTAATGTTCAAATTCGAACACTTGCTGTGCGATAGTGAACAGGGAGGGGGTCATTCCTTCACGTAAAAGCAATATCCTCCAGCATCAAAAAACTTTTCGTCCTTTTTTTCCCAGTATACATGGGTGCTTTCATCTGGACTATCCAAAATGAAGTCTACATTATTCGAAGCGCGGCCATTGACCTCTACCACTGCGGCTACATCGACATTAGCGCATTTCCCATCAAAATCCATATCACTTCCAGTTCCATAGAGCCTAGATGAGTGAAAAAGAAGATAAAGTCCTTTTTTCTTTGGAACTATCTGAAATTCCAATGAATATTCGTGGTCTACATAATTGTATTGACCTACTAGAGAAGAGTTTCCACTTGAATAATTGAAAATGGTATAATCATATTCAACATTCAAAATGAAGTCAAATCTTGAAAAATCTGATTGACCATTGATCGTATCGAGTCTGTATATATAAGTCAAGGGAGACCACTTAAAATCTTCGGCCTGATATACCTGATCAGGGGCGCAGTTGCGCCCTGTCTCAAAGGCGATAGCGGAAAAATAGTCATCTTTAAGGTGACTAAACGCATAAAAAATGTCTACCTCCGCTATCAAGACAAAGATAGAACAAATTTTACAGAACTATATTTCAATAGAGTGGGAAACGTATGTTGACTTAGCGTTGAAGGGGGACCTGCTAAGCATGGAAGAAACGCTACGGTGTAACGCACATTATGCCATGACAGCGATTACAGACCAGGTAATAAAAGCGGTATCGGAAGAGCTATTAAAATACCTGGAAGAGGAAGCTCATCAAAAAGGTCATCGAAATATTGAAAGGCGGGATTTAAGCATACGACTATCCACAGGGCATTGGATAAAAGTGCCTAGTGCCTATGTGAAACGTCCTAAGAAAGGAGACCAAAGTCCTCGTCATTTACTGGCCGGACACTTTAAATTGATCGGCGACTCCAGCCCACTTCTATACAGTAATGTAGCGTATAGTTCGATGATCTGCCCATCATATGAGCTTGCTAATGAATTGCTTACGCAGTTTGGTGTGCCCCTCAGTACAACATTTGTTCGGAGCCTAACAAATGAGGTAGCAAACAAGTGTGAGGAAGCAGGAGAGCATCATGTACAGTTAGAGCAAGCAGAATGCTTAGCGGGAAAAAGGGTAGTCATTTCAATAGATGGCGGTCGGAGTCGACTGCGGCAATACACCGGAAAAACCAATGATCAAGGTAATGCCTGCTATGATACGGGATGGAAAGAACCAAAATTATTTGTGATTGAAACCCTTGATGAAGCAGGCAACCTAAAGCGAGAAGGTTTACCGATTTATGGCTGTCGGTTCTCAGAAAAAGATGTACTTGGTTTACTAAAGGATTACTTGCTTCAATTACAAATAAATCAGGCAACACAGGTTCAACTTATAGCAGATGGAGCGCCCTGGATTTGGAATAATTTAAAGCCAATATTGCTTGATTGTGGCGTGGCTGAGGGTAAAATCATTGAAACATTGGACTACTATCATAGCTCCAGTTATATGTACGATTTGGTAGATCTGATGCCCAAAAGGGTTAGTCAAAAACAACGCCAGCTGTACTTGGCGCAATTTAAAGTTGATTTATGGGATGGGCAAAGCAATAAGATAGTGGAGGTATGTAAACAAGTTTATAAAAAGCCTAATAAAATTATAAAGAGGTATATGAATTACCTGGAAAAGCATCATCTAAAAACACAGTATGCTGATTATGAGGAAAATAAACTACTCAAAGGAAGTGGACTTATTGAATCTGGAGTTCGACGAATCATCAATCTTAGATTTAAAAATACCTCAACTTTTTGGAATGAAAAAGTGGTTGAAAAGCTTTACTTTTTAAGAGCAGCTATTATTGCGGGTCGATGGAATATCGTCATGCAAAACTTAATTGGACAGTTAAATTATTGAGACAGGGCGCAACTGCGCCCTTTCAATCATACATTTTCGGTCATTCTTATCCGTTTCGAAATTTTGAATTCCAATTGATGGAGGATAAGCTAAAAACCCAACGTGCAATTTAC
>JAUIMB010000004.1 GCA_030432635.1 Bacteroidia bacterium
GATTGGATTGACTCAGGATTTAACAGGTAGAAAGGTTGTTATCCTTGAGGATATTATTGATTCGGGAAAGACCTTGGCTGAAGTTTATCGCATTTTCAAAAATGAAAAGGTCGATGATCTTAAGATTGCCACTTTGTTTTTTAAACCAGAAGCTTACAAAAAAGATTTCAAACTACATTATGTTGGTACTGAAATTCCTAACAAGTTCATCGTTGGTTACGGATTGGACTACAACGGATTGGGACGTGATTTGCCAGCAATATATCAATTAAAAACTACACAACATATGACAAATCTAGTGCTATTTGGACCTCCAGGCGCAGGAAAGGGAACACAAGCAGAATTTTTAAAGGAAACCTATAATCTCGTACACATTTCAACAGGTGATGTGTTTCGTTTTAACATCAAGAATGAAACAGCTTTAGGGATGCTCGCCAAATCCTACATGGATAAGGGTGAATTGGTTCCAGATCAGGTAACTATAGATATGCTTAATGCCGAAGTCGAAAAAAATGCAGATGCCAATGGTTTCATTTTTGACGGTTTTCCTAGAACCAATGCACAAGCCAAAGCTCTAGACGAACTCATGGATGCCAAGGATTCCCAAATCAATGCCATGATTGCCTTGGAGGTTGATGATGAAGTTCTGGTACAACGATTATTGGAACGTGGTAAAACTAGTGGTAGAAAAGATGATGCTGATGAGTCCATAATTAGAAACCGAATCACCGAATATTATAATAAAACAGCTGTCTTAAAGGATTACTATACAGCTCAAGACAAATATTATGGTGTTGATGGCGTCGGAAGTATTAGTGAGATTACAGAACGTTTAAATGCTGTGATTGACAAACTTTAGTGACGAGGGTTCGTTTTAAAACAGAGATTCTTCAGTAGCATGCGTCTTCAGAATGACATCAATTGGAAGTTATCATTCTAAGCGAAACAAAGTGGAGCGAGGAATCTATACTCAAAAAATATTGGCATTCAATAATCAAACACATAACAATTTAACGCTTCACCAAATAAAACCTAAACATGACTGAAGGAAATTTCGTCGACTACGTAAAAATGCACGTATCCTCTGGGAAAGGAGGACAAGGTTCTGCGCATTTGCATCGTGAAAAGTTTATCGAAAAAGGTGGACCTGATGGTGGAGATGGTGGTCGTGGTGGACACGTCATTATAAAAGGGAACGAAAACCTTTGGACCCTCTTGCACTTGAAGTTCAAACGCCATGCTAGAGCAGGTCATGGTGGTCATGGAAGTAAGAGTAGAAGTACTGGAGCCGATGGTGAGGATATTTATCTAGACGTGCCTTTAGGTACTGTTATAAAGGATACCGAAACCGATGAAATCCTATTTGAGATTACCGAACACGACCAAGAAAAAATTGTGGCTAAGGGTGGACGTGGTGGACTCGGAAACTGGCATTTTAAAAGTTCAACAAACCAAACACCTAGATACGCACAACCTGGAGAACCTTTAGAGGAAAAAAACATCACCATCGAACTTAAGATTTTGGCAGATGTTGGCTTGGTCGGATTTCCAAATGCTGGAAAGTCTACCTTATTATCTGTCATCACTGCAGCAAAGCCTAAAATTGCCGATTATGAGTTTACAACCCTAAAGCCCAATCTTGGTATTGTGAAATATCGTGATTACCAAACCTTTGTAATGGCAGATATTCCTGGTATAATTGAAGGTGCTGCAGAAGGTAAGGGTCTCGGGCATTATTTTTTAAGGCATATCGAACGCAATTCCATTTTACTGTTCATGATTCCTGCTGATGCTGAAGATATCCGCAAGCAGTATGATATTTTATTGGATGAATTACGACGTTACAATCCCGAAATGTTAGATAAGCAACGTATCATTGCCATTACCAAAAGCGATATGCTTGATGCTGAGTTGAAAACTGAACTTAAAGCAGAATTAGATCAATCACTTCCTATCGATTATATGTTTATTTCATCTGTGGCGCAGCAAGGCATCACAGAACTTAAGGACAAACTATGGAAACTGTTGAATGACTAATCTGTCATTTTGAGTTCCGATAGCTGTCTGGAAGAAGAATCATTAGGGTATTAAGAGATTCATCATTCATACTTCCTTCTGAATGACAGTTGTTTTTTGTATTGTTGGACATTCAATACAAAGCAGTGCAAAACGAAGAATCTAAATTAACCTTTTGCATTTTTATAGGTTATCCTGTACTTTTGAGCGTATATCCAACCATCAATGAAGCAAAAAATAAAAAGCATCGTCGAGATCAACGACAATATACCAAGTCGGTATTTTGCGTTTTTTATTCAGGCGTTGATTCTTATTTCGATTGTGACCTTTTCAGTTGAAACCATTCCTGACCTAAAACCAGAAACCAAATTTATACTTCATGCCATAGAATTATTTTGTGTAATTGTATTTACTGCTGAATACGTATTGCGTATTTATGTAGCCGATTCTAAACCTAGATTTATCTTTAGCTTTTTTGGTATCATCGATTTGTTGGCGATTTTGCCGTTCTACTTATCCTTCGGATTGGATCTAAGATCACTTAGAGCGCTACGTTTTTTGAGATTGTTCAGGATATTAAAATTGGTACGCTATAATCGTGCGATGAATGAGTTTACACGAGCTATAAAATCAGCGAAAGAGCAAATATTTCTGTTTTTGTTTATCACATTGATTCTGATTTATTTTTCTGCAGTTGGCATCTATTATTTTGAACATGAAGCCCAACCCGAACATTTTTCGTCGATATTCGAAAGCTTATGGTGGGCAATCATTACTCTAACAACTGTTGGATATGGTGATGTATACCCAATAACCGTAGGCGGAAAGGTTTTTACCTTTTTTATATTAATGATCGGGTTAGGCATTGTAGCCATTCCTACGGGAATTATTTCTTCAGCACTGACCAAATCGGTAGATAAAAAAGATACGGAGTCGAACTAGTTTTTCGTTATCTTTAAAATAAAAAGCAATGAAAAGAATGTATCTACTATTCGGACTTATGCTTGCCACAGCATGCGCTCCGATTTACGTGACTCATGATTATGAAAAAACCGTTGATTTTAATAATTATAAATCCTATAACTATTACGCTGATATTGAAACGGGAATGAGTCAATTGGATGACAAAAGGCTGTTTAAGGCTTTGGATGATGCTTTGCAAAATCGTGGTTATACATTATCCGAATCACCGGATTTTTTTATCGATATCAAGACCAGCGAATTCCAACAAGCCAGAGGTAATACTGTTGGCGTTGGTGTTGGGAGCGCAGGCAGAAATGGAGGAGGTGGAATTTCCATTGGATTACCCATAGGTCAAAGTCAATTGGGTCGGCAAATCGTTTTCGAATTTGTGGATGAAGATGGAATCGGACTCATTTGGCAAGCCGTATCTGAGTCTGATTACAGGCCAAATGCAACACCTGAAAAACGCGAAACCCAATTTATAGCTATTGTTGAGAAAGTCCTTAAAAAATTTCCACCAGAAACAAATTAGCTACTTAGAAAACTATTGTTGACTTACCGTTGAGCGATTTAAATCATACTGTATTATGAACTCTAAAAAAACAATTATGAAAACCAAAATTTTACTTCTGATACTTGTGTCCTTCAGTACAGTGCTTATTGCGCAAAACAATATTGAGGTACCACCAGGATATTCAGATGATATCGGACAAATGATATCGATGATGGATAACCTAAAACAGCGTGTTGAACGAAATGTGAGCAACCTTGACCAGCAAGGCACCGATTTTCTTTTGGATGAAAATGCCAATAGTCCAGGAGCAATTATTTACCACTTAGCTGCAACCGAAGCCTATTATCAAGTATATACGTTTGAAGGACGTGGATTCAATAAGGAAGAAGCTGAAAAATGGGAAACAGCACTTAATTTGGGTGAAAAAGCCAGACAAGAGTTTAAAGGGAAACCAATTTCCTATTACCTTGAAATCTATAATGAGGTGCGTGCCAAAACAAAAGCCTTATTGAAAACCAAGGATGATGATTGGTTTAAGCAAATGAATGGCAATATGAGTAATCATTGGGCTTGGTTTCACGTCATGGAGCACCAAGCTAATCATATGGGACAATTAGCACTGATAAGAAAGCGAATAAAATAGACACTTTCTTTGATCGATGAAAATTGTCATCCTGAAGACCTATTTCAACAGAAGCACCTTTTACGTTGTCATTAAATTTGAAACAACAGAAACCTTCCAGTCTATAGCCTATAGTAAAGAATCGAGAAAGATTCATCGCTGCACTTCGCTCAGCTTTGAACGTCAAAAATCAACTAGTTTACCATAATTCTAATGCCTTCACTATGACTACTGAATTCTGGAGCGTACATACTTTGGATTGTAGTAATACCATTGCTCATGTCGCCAATATTATTCACGCGTAAGTCATATTCGAATACATAAATGCCTTTTGGCAAATAATCAAAAAAGAAATTGGTCGATGCATCCTTGGTACTTTCATAATAACCCAATCCATCTTGATATTTATACTGCGATAATACATTGACAGGTTCCAATCCAGCTGCACGCATGTCTTTCATATGAACGAATTCCATAGTGCGATCGCTTCGTAATTCTATACGAACACGAACCAAATCTCCGACATTCAAGGATGTTTCAGAGGTGATTTCCGTTATTTCCTCTCCAGTGTCTGTGTTGGTTTTCTTAAAGAGTTTTTTCTTCAATTGCAAAGGTGTTTCAGCTGAAGTAATCTTATCCAAATCCTCAAAATATTGCCAGTATAAACTTCCCCAAGCAATGCCATCACCTTTTTTGGTCAGTTTTACTGAGGCCATTTCAGGCTGAATTTCTTTAGCAGACCAAGATGTTTTATAATAGCCTGTACCAGCTTCAACTTTAACATCGTCTAGTTTTGAAGGCGTGATGGATTTTCCGCCTAAAACAACATCGACCATTTCGGTCACACTTAACCATTCACGACCTTGAAGTAATAAGGCATAAACAGCTTCAGTTGTAGCTTTTGTCGTTGACCAACGGTTGGTTTGTTTGTTTTTTAGCAACCAGATTTTCAGGTTGTCGATGGTTTCGAGATGCCTTGTTTCGCTCTGAATGACATCACCAGCTTCTGAAAACGCTTCAATCAATAAGGCTTGTGTTTCAATTGGCGCTTGATACCAATGCCATGAATTGGTATTCGATTTCCAGTACATACCTAATTCCTCTGAAGTAATACTGTTTTCCATTAAGGATTTCAGAATTTTGGATGCTGTGACTTTGTTATTCATTCTATGGGAAACCAAAGCCATAAGTCCTTTGGCATATAAATGACGAGATAACCAATAGTTATTGATTTGCGTCATGTAATAATTCATGATGTCCTTAACGGTTTCTGAGGGTTTTATCTGCGGAAAAAAACTGCGCATATATAAGTAATGCAACTGTATATAGCTCAAATGGTCTTTCGATAAATCAGCTTTCGGATTGTGTTTTTTGATGTCATTGTAAGATTTTACAAATTCAGAATCCAAATAATGGACAGCTTTTTCAATCATGGCTTTTTCACTTTCACCCTGAATGACTTTGAGTTTATCCAAATGGCCAAAACCAGTTATGATATGCTGTGTGATATAGCGATTTGGTCGTCCTCCATTAAACCAAGGCCAAGCACCATTATCCATTTGTCCGTTTTTCAACTTATGTAAAGCAGCACTTAGTTCGTTGTTCATCTTGTTCAAATCGAACAATAAGGCAATGCGTTTTTTCTGTTCGGTTTCACTTTGTGCATCACGCAGCCAAGGTGTTTCCTGGATTAAAAGTGATTTCAATTCTTGATTTTTTTCCAGGTTGCTTAACAGTGCATCCCAATGTCGCCACTGATTGAAGACCTCTTGGATTCTCGGATTGCTATTTGCAATATGACTTGCCAAGGCATTGGCATAGTAGCGACTAAAGGTCTGTTCATTGCAGTCATAAGGGTATTCCATCAAATAAGGCAAGGCCTGAACAGCATACCAAGCCGGATTTGAGGTCATTTCCAAAGTCAGTTTGTGATGTTTTAGCGTGTTTGAAGAAGCGGTCTTTAATTTATCCAGTGTGAAGGTTTTGCTTTCATTGCTTCTAATCCACATCGGTAAGGTTTCAGTAACCAACATGCGATTGCTCAATACTGGTAAGGCATTTTGCTCACCATCGCTGAAGTTTCCAGCTTTTGCAATGATTTTGTATTGTACAGCACTCACGTTATCAGGAATGTTTAGTAACCATGCTACTCGGGTGTTACCTTTTTTATCTACTGAAAAGGTCTCAACTGCGCTCGAACTGACAAGTGATTCTGTAATATCCTCACCTGAAATAGCATCTATTAAAGCTAATTTTGCTTGTCCTGAAAGTGCTTGCTCAGTGAGGTTGGCAATTTTGGTACTAATGGTAATTACATCACCTTGACGCAAAAAACGCGGTGCATTTGGTATGACCATTAACTCTTTTTGGGTAACAGTTTCCAGGCTAGTGGTCGCACTTTCTAAGGACTTGGTATGTGCCAATAATTGTAGCTTCCACTTGGTCAAGGCTTCAGGTGTAGTAAAACTGAAACTGACATTGCCGTGTTCATCTGTATGCAACTGTGGAAAGAAAAAGGCAGTTTCCTGAAGGTTTTTTCGGATTTTTACATCGCTGAAGTCTTGTCCATTTACGTCCTGATTTTCTGAATTTTGAGGAGTCCATTCTTCACCTTTTCCATCAGCATTCATGGTTCCTCCAGCCAAATCGGCATCATCAGAAATACTAAAAGCATCAACTAACGTTGAAGTTTCTTCCATGACCTCACTCTCTACAGCCATGGCTACACTTGCTAGTTTATCTCTTCTTAAATAGCGGTAACGATTTCCAAAACTTAGCCCAAAGAAATTCAGGCGATCATAGGATTGTGTTTGATAGGCGCTATAGTGTGTTCGAATGTTTGCAATTCGAAAGCGATTAATTCTAAAACTTTGTCCAGGACTTAAATTCAACCTCGAATAGTAGTTTGGTTGTTGAATAGGATCAAAGCTCCAATGATGTGTTTTAAATTGATCCAAAGATAAATCGTACATGCTTGCCAATACTTCAGCAGTTACTTTATCACCTTTTGGACCCTTGACTTTAAACTGCCAAGTTTCATCGGTTCCTGGTTGTAGTTTATCCCTAAAGGTTAGGGTCTCAATCTCCAAATCTGTTTTTGGATACGGAACAGAAATACGCTTTGTGCCTTGGCTAAAGCTGTTTTTGAACGCATAACTGTAATGCACGGCAAAACCACCTAAATCATCTTTTGTTACAGGAACGCTTATGGTCTTTTTGTTCGCATTTAAAGTTATAATCTCCTTTCGGATGATGTTTGCATCCTTTTCAATTGCGATAGTGACTGTCAGATGTTCAGCAGCCGAAGCAAATGTAAGTTCGGCAGTATCACCAATAGTATAATCTAACTTGTTTGTTGTCACACTGAACAGTGCATGGTCTGCCAGCGTTTTATCGTCATTACTGAAGAGTTGAATTTGAGCCTCGTCCTTAACGGTTTGTCCAAAACGATCTTCACTTTCCAATACAATGCGATAAGCACCAGACACCCATTTTTTGATACGTCCTAATGCCACTGATTTGGAGGTTTTTGTGTCAAATGTTTCAGAAAATACGAGTTCACCTTTCTCCCAAAAACGGCTATCATGTTCATTGTTAAAAGCTTCATGGGGAAAAAGTGCCTTGAATTCTTCCTTTGTAAAGCTTTGATAATCTGGCGCATTCCATGGTCGAGGTCTTAACACTGTATTTGGAGCTTTCAGTTTGTAAATTTTAATACTTCCTGAGGCATCCACAGGTTCACCATTGAGGTTTCGTGTATCAATTTTTAGCTCATGCTTACTATCGGTTTTGTCCAAGTTGTTGGCTATGGCTATGGAAGCAGTCATCGCATGATATCCAACGTTGACAATAGTACTGGTGCTTCGTGTTTCACCATTGAGATCAGTAATGTCTGCCGTAATCTCATAATTGAAAATCGGTAAGGTGGATTCATCGACACTATGATCTGGAAGTGCCTTGAATTTCAACTCAAAATTTCCGTGGGTATCAGTAAGCGTTTCTCCATGGATGATTTCTTGTGGTTCATTATTAAAATATGGTCGATACCAGTAATACCAATCAGGATAGCGTACATTACGACGCACACGATAAACGACCTTCGCATCTGAAATATTGCTGCCAGCATAAGCGACGGCTTGCCCTTTGACAGTTATGGTGTCATTGACTTTGTAAGTTTCCGAAATAGGGTTGAAATTAGCTTCAAATTTCGGGCGTTTATATTCTTCAACTGAAAAGTAATGGTACGCATTACTGTTGTCTTTGCCTTTGAGTTGAATAGAGAAATTTCCAGTCAGTCCATTATTTGGCAGCATAAACTCACCCGAAACTGAACCAAATTCATTTGTTTTTAAACTTAGTGTGCTTAAATCTTCGCCATTGGTGTTGTACAATGTAACCTCGACAGGTGTCTTAGCTAATACCTGAGTACCGTCTTGTTTGGTGGTCATCACGATTCCTTTAAAGTACAGAGGTTGTCCTGGACGATAGATACTTCTATCGGTAAACAGGAAGGCTTTGTTGATCGGGTAGTTTGGCTCATCGTTGCCATAATTGTAATAACGACTTATGTATAGATTTTCAAATCGCGCCTTATCATTATTGGAAGCGATATCAAGTGTAATCCTGGAACGGTTATGGTTTTCCCTTTGGATTGAAAATTCACCGTTACCATCTGTAACATACTTTTGCTTTAGAGAACCACCTTGGTAGTTTTTGATATAGGTCATGGTCACTTCAGCATTGGCAATGGGTTGTCCGTTGAGCCTATTAATTATTTGATAGCTCACATCGCCTTTGAGATCCTTTTGAATGTAGGCCAAATTGGTCACCTGAATTTCCTTGAAGGCATAGGTGTTTTTTTCATTATTGACCTTTCCAAAGATCACATAGCGACCATTGTCCAATTTCGGAATTGAAATTTCAGTACTGTGCTGTTGGTAATCTTGTTCATCCTTAAGGGTTGAAGTCCATTGCGCTATGGCTACCATCTTGTTGAGGATCTCTAACTGCTCTGTTGAATTGTTATTACCACGTAGTCTTTCGAGTTGTACATCATTTAGTTGACCAATTTTAACATCGATGGCAGCGATGTTTTTATAATTAATCAGTGCTAAAGTGTTGGTGTTGATTGGGAAGATGTCTTCAGTTGTGATTTGAAGGGATTCTGCCAAAATTTGCGATTTCAAGTTGCGACATTGTTTTGCACCTTCACTTTCAGGATAATCCTTGATGATGGTATTACATATTTCGAGGGCTTCCTTGAATTTCCAACGATGATTTTCCTTAGTTTTTGGTCGATACTGTTGCCCTTGTTGGTAGTACAATTGTGCCAAGTTGAAAGCATAACGTGAGGCGACATTGTTTTTGACCGCATTCCATTTTTGGTATGCTGTGTTAAGTGTAGTATGATACACATCATCTTTTTGCGTAAAGACTGCATTCTGATAGATAAAATTTAAACGTTCAATATCAACAGTGACCAAGGCTTCTGCAGAAGTATCAGAGCTATGGAATTTTATCAGGTTTTGATAGATCTTAAGCGCATTCAACTGCAAGGAAGTACTATCCTTGGATGCCACATTCAGATTGATAAATGTTGAAGCAGTGCTTAACAACTGTTCGTCATCAATTTCAAACTTATAAGCTGGTTTGGTAATGCTGCTTTCGTCGGTTTTGTAAAATTCCAATGCATGATGTGAAAGCAAATCATATAAAGTTGGACGAAAGATTTCTGAATCTTCCTGCTTGATTAAAATGGCTTTATAATCGTGTAAATCGGTTTGCTGAAGTATGAGACCGTTAGCCAAAGACGCTTGATATAAACGATGGACTTCATCAAAAAGTGTTTGTAAATCCCAAGTCCTGAAGTCCTCAGTATCTGTTTTTTCAGACGTTTTTGTTCGGTTGTAAAACTGATAACGATTTTGATTGAAATACTGCCAATACAATGTGGCCAACATATTTTGAAGTACATTTTTGGTCGGGATTTCACTTTCTGAAATTGCGGTTCTAAAATCATGGATGACATTAAATTGTGCATCTTCCTCCAGAATCAAGGCATACTTGCTGCGATAGAGCAGTGTTTTGATCTTTTGAGGTGTATTGTTACTGGCTTTGGCTTTTTCTTCGATGGTTTCGACTATTTTTAGTGCAGACTTCGGTAAGCCCTCATTTTCCAGTTTTTGGACGTCCTTCCATAATTTAGAATAATCTTCAGGTGTTTGGGCATTCGAGAAATTAGCAAAACAAACGAGCATCAATGCGCTTATAAATGATTTCATATTATATTTTTTTGGCAAATTAATCCCTTTCATGTCCAAAGCCTACAACAACTGAGTTGATCTTGTGTTTGGATGAGGGAAGTTAATGATTTTAATAGTAAAGGCATTATCTTTACATCTTGAAAATCAAAAACAATACCACTTTAATAGTAAAAACTAATGGTATTGATTTTTCGTAAGTTATGGTATGAGATATATAATTTTTCTTTTGTGCTTTCCTGTTATGACTTTTGGACAGTTATCCCTTGATGATGCTCGAAAATTGATTCAAGATAAGCAATACGAAAAAGCCGAACAGATACTTTCCGATTATGTCACGACTTACCAAAATGATAAAGATGGACTAGAATTATTAGGTGATGCCTATAGTTATCAAAGTAAGTGGGACAGTGCTATAGACCATTATCACAAACTAACGCAATTAGAGTCTACCAATGCCAATTATCACTACAAACATGGTGGTGCGTTGGCAATGAAGGCTTTGAGAGGTAGTAAATTAAATGCTCTCGGTATTATTGGTGATGTGAAAGATGCCTTCCTAAAAGCGGCCCAACTCGATCCAAATCATATCGATACACGTTGGGCTTTGGTTGAACTGTATATGCAAATGCCTGGAATTTTCGGTGGAAGTATGAGTAAATCTTTAAAATATGCCAACGAATTACAAAACTTATCTAAAGTTGATGGGTATTTAGCCAAAGGCTATATCTACGAATATGATGACGAACCAGAATTAGCCGAGAAGTATTATAAATTAGCTATTGAAGTTGGAGGATCGATTACCTGTTATGATAAATTAACGACCTTATATGAAAATCAAAAACAACCAGATAAAGCGATTTTAAATATTGAAGCTTCGGGACAGCAACACCAACGTAATGCAATGCACTACCAAATAGGAAAAGTATGTGCCGAATATAATATACAACTAGAAAAAGGGGAACGTTGCCTGTTAACTTACATCCAAAACCATACCGCTAAGGATGGCGTACCCAAAGCTTGGGCACATTATAGGTTAGCCCAAATACACAAACATAAAGGCGATAAGAATGAGGCTTTAAAATGGATTGACAAGGCCATTGTTGGTTTACCTAAAATTGAGGTATTTAAGGAAGAAAAGAAAAGTATTCAAAATTTGTAGTAGCCTTTTCAATGCTTGTGATAATTTCACCTATAGTGATTTGAAGTGTTTTTAATTGTCGAATGCGTTTTTTTTCAATGTCAACTTCGAATTCGACTTTAACTTCTGTTATATTTGTTCCAAAGCATTACTATGAACGTACATTTTATAGCCATAGGCGGAAGTGCCATGCACAACCTTGCCTTGGCATTGCATAATAAAGGCTATCAGGTCACAGGAAGTGACGATACCATTTTCGAACCTTCAAAATCCCGATTACAATCCAAAGGATTACTTCCAGAGACCTTTGGTTGGTTTCCTGAAAAAATTTCTACAGATATAGATGCTATTGTCTTGGGCATGCATGCCAAAGCCGATAATCCAGAATTATTGAAAGCACAAGAATTGGGTATAAAAATCTACAGTTACCCAGAATTTCTTTATGAACAATCCAAACATAAAACGCGTGTTGTGATTGGAGGTAGCCACGGGAAAACGACCATTACCTCAATGATTCTGCATGTCATGCATTATCATGATCGTGATGTCGATTATATGGTTGGTGCTCAACTTGAAGGTTTTGATGTGATGGTGAAGCTTACCACGGAAAATGATTTCATTGTGCTTGAAGGTGATGAATATTTGAGCTCACCAATCGATAGACGTCCAAAGTTTCACCTCTACAAACCGAATATTGCCTTACTTAGTGGTATTGCTTGGGATCATATCAATGTATTTCCAACGTATGACAACTATGTGGAGCAATTTTCAATTTTTGTGGATAGTATTGTGCAAGGCGGAAGTATTAATTACAATGAAGAAGATCCCGAAGTAAAGCGTATTGTTGAGGCTAGCAGTAACCCAATTCGTAAATTAGCCTATTGCACACCAGAATATCGTGTGGAAAACGGACAAACTTTATTGGAGACTCCAGAAGGCGATTTACCGATTGAAGTCTTCGGAAAGCACAACCTCAATAACCTAGCTGGAGCCAAATGGATATGTCAGCATATGGGCATTGACGAAGATGATTTTTATGAAGCCATAGCAACCTTTAAGGGTGCAAGTAAACGTCTTGAAAAAATAGCAGAGTCATGTGATAGTGTGGCTTATAAGGATTTTGCCCATTCGCCAAGTAAGGTTGAGGCTACCACAAAAGCTGTAAAGGAACAATACAAGGACAGAACACTTGTGGCTTGTTTGGAATTGCACACTTACAGTAGTTTGAATGCTGAGTTTTTAAAAGAGTACAAAGGCGCTTTGGATGCTGCTGATGTAGCCGTTGTGTTCTACTCACCTCATGCTGTAGCGATCAAAAAGCTTGAAGAAGTTTCTCACGATCAGATTGCAAAGGCCTTTGAACGTGATGACCTAAAGATTTATACCAATCCAACAGATTTTAAACACTATCTATTTTCCCAGGATTTTAAGAATAAGGCATTGCTGCTCATGAGTTCAGGAAATTACGGTGGTTTGGATTTTGATGAGGTAAAAAACTTGATCTAATACATTGGGTTACTGGGTGTATGAAAAAAATGCGTTCATTTGACATTTTGCCATCAGGAACGCATCTTTTTAAATTGTAAGAAATCGACCCTATACCATTTATTTTTACGATAAATTTTAGCAGCAATAAAGGATATTAATGTCTTGTCGATTCAATATGTTGATTGAGTTCCTCAATTGAGGATTCGAAGTCAAAGGCATCATTGATTTTCCAATAATTTTCAGGATTGAAGCAATAACCATAAGCAAACTTTGCATACTCCAACTTGGTATCTTCAAAATCGAATTGCATCATGATTTGCTTGATTTGACTAGCGGTTAAGCAATTTCCTTTTGTTACTTGTTTTGCCATTGTCAATTTCGAATCGGAAAACGATTTACCCTTGATTGACGATAAAGCCTGTGAAAAATCAGATTGGCTCATGGCATAACAACCTGTATCTTCTACAACAATAACATCTGTCGGAACATGTCCAGTGGTCGTGGTAGTCGTAGTTGTTGTTGTGGTCGTTGAGCTTCCAGTATTCACATTGATACCAACTCCAACATTACCATCTACATTGACACCAACACCAATATTTACATTGTCTCCAGTGCCACCAGTAGTAGTCATTGTAGTAGTTTGGGTCGTGGTTTGAATTGGTCCCAATGGTACCGAATTGTATTGTATTACCGATACATGACTTGGAGGAGGTAGTATAGCTTCAAAAGGCGTAAATGAAAAATAACGTAATCGTTTACCACGTTTTGTCGTCTTTATTTTATAGACCACCTCACCACGTCTTCCGTCGACATCTGTGGTCATAAGGTGGCTTTTTTCGATCACAGGAATGGATTCATCTGCAAATATGATTTTGGCATCATAATAATCATTGGCCAAATAATCAACAGCGATATTGACCACTGGCGCTTCATTTTGTCTAACACCATTTAAAAATACATAAAACGCATCGCCATCCTCAGAGAAAATGGTAAGCCTCGATTCTTGCGCTGAAGCGAGAAAACTAAATAAAGCAATAGCTAAAAGGGTAAAATTTTTCATGATTGTTAAGTTTTAGAAAACTAGAGCTTTTCAAAAGCTGTGCCAAAATTAGTGATTTATTGCTAGATATGATATAGGTGACTATCAAAAGACCTTGTCTAAAAATGTTTGAATGCTAATTTGATTCGCCTTAATAAGCTCGGCTCTAGCATTTCTCATATCACTAGGTTTCTTGTCCTGTGACAGTTTAAATTTCCCTTCCCAATCAGTTATACGAATTTCAAACATTTTAATGTAATCTAGATTTCGTTCCATTCTAGGATTATCTGGCTCTAGAATATATTTGTGGTCTGGAGCTTCCAAAAATTCTGTCATCGAAATTAGGGATTGTTTTAAGGCTGTCTTACTTTCAATGGCTTTCACTTTGCCTTTAAGGTGCACTTTGATATAATTCCAAGTTGGCAGTTGCGTAGTGCTATAAACACTTGGGGAAATATAGCATTGAGGTCCCGAAAAGATCAGCGTCACTTCACGATTTTCCTTTAACAAATTGGCTTGCGGATTATAAATGTCTATATGTCCAATGAGTATTTCATCTTTTAGAATTAAAGGAAGATGAGAAATAAAAGCTTGGTTGTTTTCCACGGAAATGATCGTAGCTAGAGGGAAAGTTCTAATGACTTCAATTAAATGTTGCTTATCATTTTCTTGATGATATTTTGGTGGATACGCCATGATTGTAGAAAATATACTATATATTTGAATCTTATAAAGGTACTTATTAAATACTACGATGTCCAACAAATCAACTTCATTTTCGATAAAAAATTGGTCGCATGATGATCAGCCACGAGAAAAACTTCGCGATAAAGGAAGGTCTTCATTGAGCGATGCAGAATTGATTGCAATACTTTTAGGCTCTGGAAACCGTAACGAAAATGCTGTGACCTTGAGCAAGCGTATTTTGGCAAGTGTAAACAATAACCTCAATGAGTTAGGAAAGCTGACTTTAAAGCAACTTATGACGTTCAAGGGTATAGGTGAAGCCAAGGCGATTTCAATCGTTGCTGCTATGGAATTAGGCAGACGTAGGAGAGGGGAAGAAGCTTTAAGTAAACAAAAAATAAGTTCGAGTGTTTCCGTGTTTGAACTCATGCAACCCATTCTAGGCGAATTGCCTCATGAAGAATTCTGGATCATCTATCTTAATAATTCCAATAAAATTATCCAAAAGCACCAACTCAGCAAAGGTGGTATCACAGGAACCTTGGTCGATGTTCGTTTGGTCTTGAAAACAGCTTTGGCTTTAGGTGCTGTCGCACTCATATTAATTCATAACCATCCATCAGGTACTTTAAAACCTAGTAATGCGGATAAAGAATTGACGCAAAAGCTGAAAACCGCATCACAAAGTTTGGATATTAAAGTTCTCGATCATCTTATCATAACCGAAAATGCGTATTTTAGCTTTGCAGATGAAGGGCTCTTATAAAGTCATCAAGTTAACTTTATTGAAAAGAGTTCCGTTTTTTTCCGAATCCCACAAAAAAGTATAACTTTTACCAAACACCAAACGTGTTACTAATATATACTCATAAAATAACGCCTAGATTACGCTATGTCTTCAAGCATTTATGTACAAGGGTTTTGGGTATTCCTGTAAAGTTTACAACTACTGTAGAAGAGTTTATAGCACATGATAGTTTAAAAATGTCATACACAAGGCAGCCTTTGGGTAATGAGATTTTTATACGTAACCATGATTTACTCTTTGAACAAGGACTGTCTGATCTCGATATTAATGTTCAGGATTGGGATGGTACCAAATGTTTTTTTTCAGTTGGCGAGCGCAGTGCACTTCCTTTTGACATATTTGCGGCTTCGTTTTATTTGCTTAGTCGCTATGAGGAATTTTTGCCACATGTTAAAGATGAGTATGGTCGTTTTACTGCAACAGAAAGCCTAGCATACAGGGCACAATTTTTACAGCAACCAGTGGTAGATATTTGGGCTTATCGTTTAAAGGATGTTTTGGCGGAAAGATTCGAAGAATTTGTTTTTCCCAAGCGTTCGTACAGTATACAGCCAGTGATTGATGTTCCTATGGCATTTTATTTCAAGGAAAAGGGCTTGATGCGAACCATAGGTGGTACAGTGACAGATTTGTTCCGATTGCGTTTAAAGCGTCTGTACCAACGTTTTATGGTGCTATTCAATTTTCAGCGTGATCCTTATGATAGTTTTAAGTGGATTATCAATAAGCAAAAGCAATTTGATTTTAAGTTTTACGTGTTCTTCCTGATAGGAGATTATTCTACCTATGACAAAAACATCAGTGTGAACAAAAAAGAATTCGTTTCACTCATCAAATCAGTTGCAGATTATTGTAAGGTTGGTTTGAAAGCTTCCTATTTTTCATTGGATGATATTTCCATTTTAAAAAAGGAAAAGAAAAAAATGGAATCCATTACCAATTATGAACTTGAAGCTTCTCGAAATTCATTTTCCAAAATTAATCTTCCTATAACGTATCGTAATTTGACAGAATTGGAAATACAGAGCGATTATACCATGGGATATTTAAACCATACAGGTTTTAGAGCTGGAAGCTGTACTCCGTTTTTGTTTTATGATTTAGATTATGAAACCCAAACACCATTGCTTATCAATTCATATCATTGCATGGATTATGCTTTGCTGAAGCATCAATCGCAATTGGATAAGCAGCAGGAACTTCAGCGATTGATAAATGCTGTAAAACAGGTTAATGGTACATTTACTGCAGTGTTTCATAATTATTCGCTAGTTAATGACGATGAAAGATGGAAAGGCTTTAAACAATTATTTACACAAGTATTAGAATCGGTCAATGAAAATTAAAGGGATAAAACATATTTTTTTTGATTTGGATCACACGCTTTGGGATTTTGATAAAAACTCTGCCTTGGCATTTGAGAAAATCCTGAAAAAGCATCGTGTTGAAATCAATGTCGCGCAATTTTTGGATCATTACGAACCAATTAACCTCAACTATTGGAAATTGTATCGCGAGGAAAAAATCAATAAAGCAGATTTGAGATATCGACGGCTCAAGGATACGTTTGATACCATTGGCCTTCATGTGACCGATGAACTCATTGATGAACTTGCGATTGATTATATTACTTACCTTACAACATTTAACTACCTTTTCGAAGGTACTTTTGAGATATTGGAACGATTGCAAGGGAAGTACCAATTGCATATCATTACCAATGGTTTTGAAGAAGCCCAACAAAGAAAAATGGATAATGCCAATATCGCTCGATTTTTTAAGACGGTAACCAATTCCGAATTGGCTGGTGTTAAGAAACCAAACCCTATTATCTTTAATCATGCGCTAAACATTGCTAAGGCAAGTCCAAAAGAAAGCGTGATGATAGGAGACAACCTTGAAGCAGATGTGTTGGGCGCTATTAATGTTGGCATGGACGCGATTTTGTTTAACTATCATAATCATACTGCCCAAGCTAATATCAAGCAAATACATCATCTTTCAGAACTTAACAATTACTTCTAATGTATGGAAAATAGGATTTGTTGTTCTTCTAGAATAATCACTTCCTTTAAATATGTGTCGACTACAAAACGTATCTTTACAACCTATAAATGATAACAATTAATTCAAAATGAATAGATTCTTACTTATTATAACCTTGGTAGTGCTTAACCATCTCAATGGTTTTTCTCAAGAACGGATCAATGACTACAAATATGTAATCATTCCGATTCAATATGAGTTTCAAAAATCTGAAGATCAATATCAACTCAATTCGCTAACTAAGTTTTTGTTCAACAAATATGGGTTTACTGCTTATATGGAAAATGAAAATTTGCCCAACGATTATTTGAGTAACCGTTGTCTAGGACTGATTGCAGATGTTAAAAAGGTCAAAGGTGGCTTTCTGAATACAAAAATTCAAATCGACCTTTTAGATTGTAAGGATCAAGTGATTGCCTCTTCCGTGATTGGAAAGTCTAAGGAAAAGGTTTATGAAAAGGCGTATAATATTGCTATTCGCGAAGCCTTCAAAACGTTTCAATACTTTGATTATAAGTACATACCAAACCCTTCTTTAAGTCAAGCTGGATCGGAGTCTTCTAGTACACAGGAAAAGGAAATAGAGCGATTAAAAAAAGAAGTTCAGGATCTCAAGGAAAATAGCAAATCCAATACCGAAACATTATCCGAAGAGACAAATGGGTTGGTCGAAGAACCAGTAACTGAATCAAGTAAAACAATATCCGTAAATGATACAGAGCACAATAGTCAAAAGGATATGCTCTATGCACAACCTATTGAAGGTGGATTTCAAGTTGTTGACACAGAACCAAAAACAGTCATGGTTTTGCTGCGCTCAGGTTTGGACGGACATTTCATTGTAAAAGGAAAAGATGCCGTAGTCTATAAAAAAGGAAGCTCATGGATATTGGCTGAGCATAACGGTAAAACCTTAATTACAAAAGAAATTCAACTGAAGTTTTAATAACCGTATTTATCTTTCCAACGTTTTTTTAGAAACTCACGCTGTGCATTTTCCCTAGTGTTATTTCCAGGGTCATAGATTTTAGTATTCTGAATTTCATTTGGTAAGAATTCATGGGCTACAAAATTGTTGTCGTAATTATGCGCATACTGATATTGATCACCATAACCCAATTCTTTCATGAGTTTGGTTGGCGCATTTCTTATAGAAAGTGGAACGGATAAATCACCTGTTTCCTTGACCATTTGTTGTGCCTTCCCAATGGCTTGATAAGCAGCATTGCTTTTGGGAGAACATGCTAAGTAAGTTGCACACTGACTTAGTATGATTCTAGACTCTGGATGACCGATGACTGATACGGCTTGGAATGCGTTGTTGGCAATAACCAAGGCAGTCGGATTGGCATTGCCAATGTCCTCACTCGCCAAAATAAGCATACGACGAGCAATAAACTTTACGTCTTCACCACCTTCTATCATTCGTGCCAACCAATATACAGCTGCATTGGGATCACTACCTCTTATCGATTTGATGAATGCCGAAATGATATCATAATGTTGGTCACCAGTTTTATCATACCTAACCGTATTATTTTGAACACGTTGTGTGACCATATCATTGGTAATGTTAATGACTTCGTTTTGGTCAAAAGAGGTGACAATAAGTTCAAATATGTTTAGAAGTTTCCTAGCATCACCACCCGAAAGTCGAATAAGTGCTTCAGTTTCTGTTAACGTTATCGTTCGTTTAGACAAGACATCATCGGTATTGAGGGCACGTTGCAACAGCATTTCGAGATCACTTTTCTCGAAAGCGTTCAAGACATAAACTTGGCAGCGAGAAAGGAGTGCAGGTATCACTTCAAAACTTGGGTTTTCGGTTGTCGCACCAATTAAGGTCACCCAACCTTTTTCAACAGCTTGCAATAAGGAGTCTTGTTGTGATTTACTGAACCGATGGATTTCATCTATGAATAAAATAGGGTTTTTTGTGGTAAACAAGCCACCACTTTGTTTCGCTTTATCAATGACATCCCTTATGTCCTTTACACCAGAATTAATGGCACTCAAAGTGTAAAATGGTCGTCCCGATTCATTGGCTATGATATTGGCAAGTGTGGTTTTACCAGTACCTGGAGGACCCCAAAAAATCATGGATGCAATGACACCTTGCTGCAATTGTTGTGTTAAAATGCCAGTTTTGCCCACTAAATGTGACTGACTAACATAGTCGTCGAGATGTTGAGGTCGTAATCTTTCGGCTAAAGGTTCGTTCATGCCATAAATTTACAAAAAAGGAGTGTGACAATATTTCATGGACGTTATAATTGGACAGCATTTTGATAATTAAGTTCTAAATTTGGATATGAGCAATCAACAACAATTTAAATATTCTACAGGTGTCTTCGCCTATCCCATTTTTTTTGTGCTCTCACTATGGATTGTCTTTTGGATGCAAGTTCGGTTCTTTCCATCCATAAAACGTCTAGGTGTCTACCCTCAAAAGTTGGAAGGTTTATTGGGCATTGTCACCAGTCCGTTTATACATTCAGATATAGAACACTTATACCATAATAGTATTCCCTTATTCATACTTTCGGTCGCATTGTTTTATTTTTATAGGAAGATCTCTTGGAAGGTGATCTTCTATGGGATTTTATTATCTGGTTTATTTACATGGGTTATAGGAAGGCCAGCTAATCATATTGGTGCTAGTGGATTGGTATATGTGCTCGTTAGCTTTATATTTTTTAAAGGAATATTCGCCAAGCATTATAGACTGGTTGCACTATCGTTGATTATAGTATTTCTATATGGAAGTATGATATGGTACGCCTTTCCTGTTAAGGATGGTATGTCTTGGGAAGGGCATTTAGGAGGATTGATTTCGGGATTGATTTTTGCATTGATATTCAGAAAAGCCATTGCAAAGCCAGAGCGTTATGTTTGGCAAAAACCTGAATATGATGAAGATGAAGATCCATTTATGAGGCATTTTGACGAGCACGGGAATTTTGTGCCCTCAGCACCTGAAACCGAAATTCAAGATGAAATAGACGCCAATCTTGAAACCAAGACTACATCTGTTCAACCCGACAAAGTGAACTATATCTATAAGAGATCAGAAGAGAGTAATTAGTGTTCACAAGCGTTGCCTGACCGCCTCATATAAAAAAGCACCACAAGCCACTGAAACATTTAAGGATTCTATCTCACCAAGAAGTGGAAGCTTTGCTTTTTGGTCCACAACTTTCAAAACAGAAGGATTGATGCCCTTGCCTTCAGAGCCCATCACAATTGCACAAGGTTCGTTAAATGATACGTCATAAATCGTGTCATCGGTTTTTTCAGTAGCAGCGATTACTTTTATGCCACTGGCTTGCATGTAAAATACAGCATCCTTAATGTGGTCAACTTTACAAATAGGCATTTTGAAGAGTGCACCAGCACTTGTTTTAATAGCATCTCCATTAATAGGTGCGCCACCTTTTTTTTGAATGATAATTCCGGAAACACCTGTGCATTCAGCTGTACGAACAATGGCTCCAAAATTACGAACATCACTTAATTGATCGAGTAACAAAAAAAGCGGCACTTTACCAGATTCTATCACCTTCAAGACCAAATTGTCGATATCATGGAATTCAATGGGTGAAATTTGAGCGATTACACCTTGGTGGTTTTTTTTTGATAGGCGGTTAAGCTTTTCAATAGGGACATAAGAGGAATTTATACGCTCTTTTTTAAGTAGTTGTTCAAGTTCGGAAAACAATTCTCCTCGAAGTCCTTTTTGAACAAATATCTTGTCAATATTCTCTCCAGATTTAATTGCTTCAATAACCGTACGTATGCCGAATATAGTAGTTTCCTTTTCCATGCTTCAAAGATATAAAACAATCTGTTCGGTATTAGGCTTCTTTAAGTATTTGAATGACTTTATTTCTTTATAATTTTTTTCGTTGTCGATGAGTTTTCAGAATGTATTTCTATGAAATAGACACCAGAATTTAAAGCAGAAAGATCAACTTTATTTGAATTGACAACTGTCAAGACTTTATGTCCGACTACAGAATAGACCTCAATAGCATCAATGTCTATTCTTGACGATACATGGATAACACCTGATGTTGGATTTGGAAATATTTTTGTAGAGGCAAAATCAAAATCAGTTACACTCAAATCTTCACAAGGAGAGAGGTCTGGATTAAGTTCAATAGGATCACCAGGAGTGAGGTCTCTTCCATCAAAAGCAGGATAATCTGGAGCGTATTTGATAGCTCTGAATAAGATATTATTTGGAGATGGAGAAGACCCTTGAGTGCTCACATTTCCGTTAATGTTATCGACAGGGTTAATATAGCTCCAAACTATATTTTCATTTTGGTCAATTTCAAAAACCTCTCCAAACCTGCCTTCGCAAATGAGAATATTTCCATTTGGAAGACGTTGCGCACTGCTCACGATTGATGAATAAAATGGTGAAGGTGTTTCAGATAAATCTGAGTAGATATAATCGGCATCCAATGGTCCATATGCAGTATCAGGAGTGTAAGCGTAAACTCCAGGAGATGTTGTTGGAGGTGTGGTGATCATAACTTCAGAAAATTCAGGTACTCGACCGTTACCATTGTTGAAGATCATCAATTTGCCTGCATCTAGTAAACCTTCCTCTATATAATACGGATAATGTTGTCCATATAATTTGCGGTCATTTTCGGTACCTTGTCGATAGGCTTGAGGATTTCCCCATCGGTATAGGAAATCACCACCTTTTCCATACGTCCCTCCAGATCCAGTTGCAGCTTCGGCAGTTGTTGTCGAATGGTCTATGATATAAATTTCACTTAAATTTCGTGAACTGATGACAATTTGGTCCAAATTGGCATCGTATTGTATGGAATTAAAATGAAGCCAATTGGCATTCCCGTTTGCACCATTTAGAAAGTTTATGTCTAATTTTTCGGGAGACGCACCAACATCACCAAAATTATCCTTTGTACTGTCAAAATCTTGAATTAAATGATCATAGGTGTTCCATTCCCAAACAATGTTACCTTGGTTGCTCCCTAAAGGCTCTACTTCTATTATTTGCTCATTAAAGAGTCGGGATTGTAGCAGTTGGTTTGGGTCTCTTCCTGCTTGAATTGCTTCAGCCATTGTCATCGATGTGGCAGCAAGAATGAGTACATTTCCATTTGGCATTGGAAATACGTCATGATGTTGTCGAAACTGATTGGAGCTATAAACAAATGACCAAATAAGGTTGCCATCCCAATCATATAATTCAACGATTCCGCCTTGTCCACCAAATTGAATATCACTAGTTCCATCAAATCGACCTGCACGTAATAAATTACCGTTAGGTAGAAGGTAAACTGCATTTCCAGGAGGATAAGAGCTGGTCCATTCATTAATAATTTCTCCACAATTATTGAATAAATATGATTTGGTATGAACACTGGTTAAAGTATACGCATCAAAAGCATCGTTAGTAATAGAGATGGTACCGACGGTATTTTGGGCGTTCAAAAAACTGAAAATTAATAAGGCGAAAAATAAAAGTAGTTTTTTCATCAAGAATTCAATAGTGTTATAATTTTAAACAAATGTACTATTATATTAGTATTTGTAAGAGAGTTATGTGTATGTATACAAAAAAAGAGACCATCAAACTGATGGTCTCTTTCATATTGCTAATTAGTGTTAGTGATTTTATAGATAACACTTATAAACATCCTTATTGAGGACAAATATTAGTCCCAGAAGTTATAACACCTTCTGTAGGTATTGGACCATCAGTAAAAACCATTGTTCCATCAGGACTGGTAAGTGTATATGTGTTTTCTTCTTCCCATCCTGGAGCTTGTCCAGTACCTCCACCAGAAGTATAGGTGAAAGAATAATCGTCATTGTCTACCATTCCAATTTCAAAGGTTGAACCAAATCCTGAAGCAGCATAAGTAGTTTCAACACCATTGACATTAGCGGTAATAAAACCACCATTCCAACCATCTCCATAGGCATCATTAGTAACTAATGTCCATACACAGGCATTAATATTATTAATGGTCACACTTACTTCTTCGTTGATGGTTGCTGCCAGAGTAGAGGTAGCGGTCAATCTGAAGTTAAATGTCTCAGGAGCTTCGTTTGGTACAGCGTCCAAATCGGCATTAATAGTTAACTGAAAGTTCTCGGCGTAAGGCGGAATAGCAGCCACGTAACCAGATCCACCAGCATAACCATAGCTAAAATAACCAGAATCAAACCAGGTTTCATAAGGAACTGTGAAGTCGTCCATAACAATAGCTGAAAAGCCAGCACCACTATTTGGATCTCCAATAGGCTCAGCTGTTGGAATCACATTTCCATTTTCATCAAGGACGTCCACTCTGATAAAGATGGTTTCATTAACAGGGTATTCGATGTCTAGGTCAAAAACCGCAGCTTGTCCTTCATTAACTGTAACACTTCTTTCTGCAACAGATATTGAAGGCTTTCCTGTTCTTTGGATACTATCATCATCTTGACAGGCATTAACAGTCAAGAAAATGATTCCTAAAAGATATAAACTTATTTTTTTCATAATTTTTTTATTTTTTATTCGGCAGGTGTATATGTGCTAGGACCCAAATCAAACCAAACGTCATTTGGATCAGCAACGTTACCGTTATATATTGTTAAATTTCCAAAAATCAATGCACCTGTTTCACCATCAATGGTTCCAGTGCCTTCAGCTAATGTTGCACCAGCCCATTCACCAAATGAAAGTTCACCACAAACATCTGAGAAATTGATGAAGGCAGGAGCACCACCAGCACCACCAAATGCAATGTAAGGCATAGCATCAATTTGATATTGACCAGTACCGATCTCAGTAATTACTGCATTAGGAGCAGTACTTGCAATAATCTCTGGACTTGTATAGCTGCCACCTAAATCACTAACAGGACAGATAAAGATGGTAGTTGTTTTAAATTGCTCAGCAACAACACCATTAGTCGCGGTAAGTAAATTTAGAACTACCGTTCCAGGAGGTTCTGCAGTCAAATTATCTGACAATAAATTAAGGGTAATTATACCAAATTCTCTATTTGCATCTATAGTAAAAGAAGATCCTTCAATACTATAATCAGAACCAGCCATAGCTGTACTGGCATTGGTATCTATTTCAAAAGTAACATCTTGCTGAGGTGTATTGGAAAAATTTTCTCCACCTAAAAGATTGACGTAAATTTCTACAGGAATGGTACCCGTATTTGGAGTATATGATACAATGGTTTGAGATCTTTCAAAACCTACAGTATAAGGCGTGTTCGAAAGAGCTTCTTCAAACGGTTGAGGATCATCATCCACAAAGCATGAAAATGCTATGAATGGAAGCGCTAATAATATTAATTTAATTTTTTTCATAATCTTTTTTAGTTTTAGTTAACATCCCAAAAAATAGGTGTATTAAATGCTGTGTCTAAGTTTTGGTTGTAAACACTTACATTAGCCGAGTTTCCTGTATATTCGGAAGTTGGATATAATAAACGTTTTGCTTGCGTAGATTGCGTCGCAATGTCAGGAAGCGGCATGTTACTTGGGTAACCCGTGCGGTTATATTCAATCCAAGTTTCTGCTCCGTTTGTTCCTCCTAAATCAATCCATTTTTGGGTTATAATAGCTTCAAGCTTGTTTGCAGAACCTTCCCATCCAATACCTGGGACATTATCAGAATCATTAATATAGTTTCCGATCGATGCACCTAATCTATTAAATGAGGCTGCTATTCCTGATTGGAATAATGACTTTGCAGAACCTACATTTGTTAAATATCCTCTCAAAGCTGCTTCAGATTGAAGGAATAAAGATTCTGAAGCTGTCATGATGTAACCATCTTGAATAGGAGAAGATAACAACCCTTGTCCAAGACTTGCATTGATACCAGTTCCACCTTGAGTATTTCCTACAATTGCTCCACCAGCACGAGGTGCATATAAGCGAAATAATCTGCCATCTTGAACACCGTTAGAAGTTCCATTTAATAATTCTACTAAGAACGTTGTAGGTCCTACGGTAGTAAAAGACACTGTTTGTGAGGCAGGATCACCGAAGTTACCTGGTAAATACCCGTAAGTTTCAGCAAATGGGTTCATTCTTGTGACTTCATCACTATATCCAGGATTGATGGTAACATCTTCACCTGCTCCAAGGAACTCAACACCAGGTTGGTTCAAAGATGATATTTCAGATTGCACAAATGATTGCACTTCACCATCAGTTTCCGCTAATTCCATTAACCTTACTAAAAGTCTTAATTTGACGGTATTACCAAACTTCTTCCACATGTTCATATTTCCTCCAAGCATAACGTCGCTACTACCAAGAGGCAACGCAGAAGTTTCGTCAGTATTATCAATCATAGCAAGAGCATTATTGATGTCTTCAACTAACCCTCTGTAAACATCTTCTTGATTGTCATATGCAGGGAATAAAATATCACCACGTTGATGCATTTCAGTATATGGAATGTCTCCATAAATGTCTACCAAATATTGAATGTAAAAAGTTCTTAATATTTGAGCAGATGCCTTAAAATAATCATAATTAGATGCACTTTCATAATTTATGATATTCGTCAAGTTTCCTGTACGAATAAATAAACCATTCCATACACCTGAGTAAAAATCAGTAGTAACTTGGTTACTGAATTCATCAAAAAACGGTGCCTGAACTTGCTGTGCATTTCCAGACCAAGTAGCAATCATGGTATTACCTAATTGATTCATTGTAGTCATCAAAGTAACACTTGTTCTTACTTGTGCACCAGGCAATACTACATCTGGAGATAGATTGTTCAAAGTAGCACCATTTGGATCTTCGTTAACTAAGACATTTTCACAAGAAAACGTCATCAGCACTAGAGGTACTACCAATATGAGGTTAAAAACCTTTTTCTGTATGTTGTTTATTATTGTGTTCATCATTTAAAAGGTAAGATTAATGTTCATTGTATAAAAACGTGATGGTGGGTTTTGAGCAAAAACGCCAATTCCTCCACCTACTTCAGGGTCATCGTAACCTCTGTTTTCCTTAGGTGTAATAATCAAAAGATTTCTTCCACTAACACCGACAGAAACACCATTTAGGAAAGTTTTATCTAGAAACTTAGAAGGAACATCATAACTTAAAGCAACCTCTCTTAGTTTGAAAGCTGTAGCATCAAGAATGAAGTTTTCATCAACACCTGAGAATTGCGGACTTTGAACAAATGATTGATACTGCGCATATGGAGTTGGTCCACCATAAGATGGCCCAGTTAATACACTTGTATTAGCAACGCCAGATCCAATCACTGTAGAGTTCGGGAATATAAAATGTCCACGACCATTTTCAGCAGTAATAAAAGAACGTCCTTGTGTTGTTAAGTCGTTATATACATTAGAGTAGTATACATGACCAGTTCTGTAGTCTGCAGTAGCTCTTAATGTAAATCCTTTATATGAAAATTCGGTACCGAAATTTAAAATATAGTCAGGAGTTGTTTTACCTAAGATTTGGTTACCTGATGCGACTCTTGGTGAGCCATCTTCATTCAAAACTACACGTCCTTGCTCATCTCTTTCGTATGCAGAACCTAGTATAACAGGGAACTCTTCACCTTCAACAGCGAATCTAGAAGGCACTCCAAAGTTGTCTATCGTAACTTGAGTTGATTGGTCTGTTACTTTGTTCACAATAGTTTTTTGAGAAGCATAACCAACATTTAATGACCATCTTAAATTATCGGTCTTGAATGGTGTTAACCCTAAGTCTACTTCGTAGGCATCTGTTTCGGTCTCACCAACGTTAATGATCGATTGTGTTACACCTGTTGAGTTCGATACAGAGGTGTTAAGGATTTGATTATCATTGGTATAAAATGAAGCAGAAGCGTCCAAGGTTATACGAGGTGTTCCGTTTACATTCAAAAATTCTAGGTTGATATTCCCTTCATAAGTGCTCACGAATTCAGGTTCAATATTTGAAGCTGATGTGTTGGTAGGAGCTAAGAATGAGTTTAACCCTGAGAAAGGAAAGCCATTCGCTTGAACACCTACGTCAAATAAGTCATGACGATTTAGTGCTCCAATATTACCAACCTTTACGTATCCTGCAGAAACTTTAACCTTGTGTAATGTTTTACTCTTGATTTCAGGGAATGCTTTAGTAGGAATAAACGCAACACTGGCAGAAGGATAGAAGAAAGAAATATCTGGAATTTCACTACTAATATTTTGTAGTCTGGAGTTCCATTCATTTCTTGCTGTAAGGTTTAGGAAAAGGAAATCCTTATAGCCTAAATCCACATTTGCAAAAATCGCATTTCCTCTTTCAATATTTCTTACATCTTGGATAGTGATACCACTAGAAATATTACTTGCAGTATACAATCCTGGGATGGTCAACTGCTCACCTTGAGTGTCTAAAAGATAGCTTTTTCCTTCAGTAAAGTTAAAACCAATTAAGGATTTAAAACTGATGTCTTCAGTCAAATCATAATTGAAATTCGTTAAAAAGTCAATATAAATACGTCTTGAATTTCCGCTTTGTAATTGTAAAGCCGATTGAAAATCACGGCCATCTCCTGTAACGGTATAAGGCGCTTGATATGCATTATTATAATCTATAAAATCATAATTTGAGTTTACCACACTTCCTCTTACCGTAGAATTTATATTGTCGTTAAAATTATAACTGACTTCTCCAATCAAGTCGACGATTTGTTGTTTAAAATCAAGTCTAGAGTTTTTAACAATCCAATATGGGCTGTCACCAAAATTGGTCCAGTGGTCACTATTGTCTCCTGAGCTAAAGTCTTGAACCCTAACATTACCAGGAGCTTGCAATAATTGTTCGTATACATTGTTTGCTCCACCATTTCCGTTATAAGCTGATGCTGTGTTTTGGGATTCATTGGTATAACGTGCGATAGCACTAACACTCCATTTCCCAAGAGTTTTACCAGCATTCAAACTGAAAAAATCTTTTTTGTACTCATCACCAGGAACAACACCTTCTGTTTTTCTTTTATTGGCTGACATCGTGATATAACCATCTCGATCACCACTAGTTACAGAGAGCGTGTTTTGTAAAGTTAGACCATCATCAAAAAATGGCAAAATGTTATCCTCAATATGCTCATATGGAGACTCTGGGTAATCGTTAATTGTAGGATAAGGCAAACCGACTGGTTGAAGAGAGCCATCGTATTCAGGACCCCAAGATCCTTGATCAAAGGCATCATTTTCTCCCCAATACCCTTTACCGTAACGGTCTTGGGTTTCTGGTAGGAACATGATATCCTCAATAGTCACTGTAGAAGTGATGCCAATTTTTATTTTGCCCTTCTCTTTATTACCTTTTTTAGTAGTAACAACGATCACACCATTTCCACCTCTTGAACCGTAAAGTGCAGCTCCATTAGGACCTTTTAATACGTTTACAGATTCAATGGCTTCAGGGTCTAAATTAGATAAAATGGTAGCCGTCGAAATGACATTGTCGATTACAACTAACGCTGAGTTGTTTCCTGTAATGGATTTAACACCCCTCAATATGATTTCGGTATTAGGAGTCACACCAGCACTGGTTGTATTAATTTGTAGACCAGAAACTTTACCAGCTAAACCTTGAACAACATCAGGGTTATTGGCAGAAGTCAGTTCTTCGGCATCTAAATTTTCGTAAGCCGTAGTGATTTCATCAGGCTTTCTTTTGATACCAACAGCTGTTACAATAACCTCGTCTAACGACTCGGTGTCTTCTAACATGGTTACATCGATAGTATTCGATGTGCCAACTGTGATTTCTTCAGTTTTAAGTCCAACATAAGAAAACACAATAACATCACCTACATTGGATGTCAGTTCGTATTTTCCGTCAAAATCGGTTTGGGTACCAGTTGTGGTTCCCTTGATGATAATGTTGACTCCAGGAATCGGCATTCCAGATTCATCTGAAACGGTTCCAGAAATCGTTTTCTCTTGTGCCAAAGTTAATTGCACAACTAACAGCAATAAGACCGTTAGTGTCTTACTAAGTGTTATTTTCATATTATTGATTGATTTAAAATTAGTCCGTCTCAAATGTCATAATAAAAACCTTACAAACCAATAATATTCAGCGTTTTTTTGTTAAAATTAACAAAAAGCGAATGTTAAAATTTTAGCGGTCAAAAGCGTGCTGTCAAGCTAATGTGAATTTTGGAGTCCGATAATCGAAACTTTTGGTTTTCTGTTTTGCCACTAGTATAATTAAATCTAAAAAGTCCTGCTTTAGACAAAAGGCCGAACCCAAACCCGAATCCATAGAGTTTTCCTTTTTGATTGGTTATTTGATTTTCGAAATATGCAGCATCAATCACTGAGTGTATAAATATCGAGTTATTTAGTTTGTATCGGTATTCCGTATTAAGTACGGCAAATAGGTTGGCGGTGAGACTGTTTTCTTCAAAACCTCGAATGGAATTTATACCTCCAAAGCGAGGTAGCTCATTTTCTAAAAAGGATTCAGAGATCAAATAGTTTGAGCTAAGCTTTCCAAAAATACTGTTTTTGTCATTGAGGTTAAAAATCTTATAGGTGAGCAGCGAAAGATTGTATTGTTGCTCATCTACCATTGAGTATGTTCGGTTTCCAAAACCAGCCTTGAAATCGAATACAAAGTTTATTGGGAATAGCAAATCATAATTTTGTCGTTTGGTAAAAACATAGTTGCCAAAATACTGGACAGACTTGTAGTCGGAGATCAGTGCCGATGGAATGTCCAGTAGGTCAGAAGAGTTTACCGAATTCACGCCTGCGGAAATTACATGCCTACTGTTAATCTGATAGTTTAGTTTGGCGCTTTGCGAGACCGTTACAAAAGACGTGTCCCTTTTGAAAATATTGAGATTGAGGTCAAGTCCAATAGGTGATCCTAATATATATGGTGTAGATAACTTTATGTCTAGGGTCTGTTGGTCATTTTCATCACTCTTATAGAGAAGCTTTAGGGATTCGCCGTAGTTAAGGTTGTTGGTTAGGTTTAAATCCAAATAGCCATCAAATTCTATTTTATTGGTCTCCTCATTTGTGCCGAAACCTAAAAAGCCGTCGAAGGTATTGCTTCTAACTTTGTCTATATACATATATAATATGGTAGAATCCTGTGTGAATAAAACCTCAGGTTCCCTTATTTGATTCGCAAACACCAAATCGTTGAATGCAGATGTCTTTTCCCTTATGGTTTTCAAATTGAATGGTTGGCCTTCCTTGATTTTCAAATACCTCTTTATGTATGATCTAGGGAATTTTTCGTAACCTTTTAAAATGAATTTGTCAATGGTTCTAGGCTTAGGGTCAGATATTGATAGTGTTCCGCTAAGGTGCTTGTTGTCAATTTTTTTGATGTCCTTTATAATCAAAGTACTGAACGGATTGCCACGATTTGCGATTTCGGTGTTAATGGCATTTAAGGTTGTTTCGACATAAACTATTGGAATGATCAACTTGTTGTCTTTGCCCAAAAAACCCGTTAGCTTGAGAATGGCTTTGTCAACCAACCCTCTGTGGTCGATTTCAATGGATTCATATCTGGTCCTTAAGCTGAAGTTTGCCATGTAGGACGAATCGTTCACTTTTGAAAGATTAACGAGGTTGCTTTCAATATAGCCAATCTGAGTCAGTAGTTTTTTTAAGGCATAAACTTCAGTTGATAGCGCGCTGTAATCTTCAAAAGATTTTTTGTAATCCAGTGAATCAATGACTCTTGTTTCTTTTTCTGAAGTGCCCACAATATCTAAATGTAGCTTTTGGCCATGCATTTCCGAAGAGTAGATCAGGCAAATAAGTAGAAAAAGTGAATTGAATTTTGTCGGCATCAAAGCAAATATTGTTCAAATCTAACGGAAATTAATCAGTAAAAATATGAGCTTGAAAAAATAAATTGCATTACATGCTAAAATTAATAGTCTCGGGTTTGAATTATTCATATTTATTTCTACCTTTGCAGCCCTCTAAGGAGAGGGTTTAATAAAATTTATATAGTAATATATGCCAACAATTTCACAATTAGTACGAAAAGGAAGAGCCAAAATAACTAAGAAGAGTAAATCGGCTGCTTTAGATTCGTGTCCTCAAAGACGTGGTGTATGTACTCGTGTTTACACAACGACGCCTAAGAAACCTAACTCAGCGATGCGCAAGGTGGCAAGGGTTCGTTTAACAAACGGAAACGAGGTGAATGCATACATCGGTGGAGAAGGTCACAACTTACAAGAGCACTCGATAGTATTAGTTAGAGGTGGAAGGGTAAAAGATTTGCCAGGAGTTAGATATCACATCGTTCGTGGTGCCTTAGACACAGCAGGTGTTGCAGGCAGAACACAACGTCGATCTAAGTATGGTGCAAAACGCCCTAAGAAGTAATTTAAAACTTTAAGAAGAAGACATGAGAAAAAGAGCAGCAAAGAAAAGACCGCTTTTACCAGATCCACGTTTTAATGATCAGTTAGTGACGCGTTTCGTTAACATGATGATGTGGGACGGTAAGAAGTCTGTAGCTTTTAAAGTATTCTACGATGCGATTGACATTGTGGATACAAAGAAAAACAACGACGAGAAGACCGCTTTGGAAATTTGGAAAGATGCGTTGTCTAACGTTATGCCTCACGTAGAAGTACGTAGCCGTAGAGTTGGTGGAGCGACATTCCAAATTCCTATGCAAATCCGTCCAGATCGTAAGGTGTCAACTGCAATGAAGTGGTTGATAGGATACGCGAGAAAAAGAAATGAAAAATCCATGCCTCAAAAGTTAGCCGCTGAAATTTTAGCAGCAGCTAAAGAAGAAGGAGCAGCTGTCAAAAAGCGAGTAGATACTCACAAAATGGCAGAAGCAAACAAGGCATTCTCACACTTTAGATTTTAATTTAAGATGGCAAGAGATTTAAAATACACAAGAAATATTGGTATCGCTGCGCATATTGATGCAGGTAAAACGACAACTACAGAACGTATTTTGTATTACACAGGTGTGTCTCACAAAATTGGTGAGGTGCATGATGGTGCTGCAACTATGGACTGGATGGAACAAGAGCAGGAGAGAGGTATTACTATTACGTCTGCTGCGACCACCTGTACATGGAAATTTCCACTAGAGAATGCACAACCTACACCTGATACTAAAGATTATCATTTTAATATTATCGATACTCCAGGCCACGTTGATTTTACGGTTGAGGTAAACCGTTCACTTCGTGTTCTTGATGGATTGGTGTTTTTGTTTAGTGCGGTTGATGGTGTTGAGCCTCAATCAGAAACTAACTGGAGATTAGCCGATAATTACAAAGTTCCAAGAATTGGTTTTGTTAATAAAATGGACCGTCAAGGATCGAACTTTATGGCGGTTTGTCAGCAGGTTAAAGATATGTTGAAATCTAATGCAGTGCCTATTGTATTGAACATTGGTGATGAGGCTGATTTTAAGGGTATTGTAGATTTGGTGAAAAACAGGGCCATCGTTTGGCATGATGAGACGCAAGGGGCAACCTTTGATGTGATTGATATTCCAGACGAATTAAAAGAAGAAGCAAAAAAATACAGAGCTTTATTAATCGAGGAGGTTGCTACATATGATGAGAACCTTTTGGAGAAGTTTATGGAAGATGAAGATTCTATTACAGAAGAGGAAGTGCATGCTGCACTTAGAGCTGCTGTGATGGATATGGCTATCATTCCAATGATCTGTGGTTCTGCATTTAAAAATAAAGGTGTACAGTTCTTATTGGACGCGGTTTGCCGTTATTTGCCTTCACCATTGGATAGAGATAATATTGTAGGAACAAATCCTGATACAGGAGAAGAAGTAACACGTAAGCCTGATGCCAAAGAGCCGTTTTCTGCGCTTGCATTTAAGATTGCTACCGATCCTTTTGTAGGTCGTTTGGCTTTCTTCCGTGCCTACTCTGGTCGTTTGGATGCTGGTTCTTATATCTTGAACAACCGTTCTGGAAAGAAAGAGCGTATCTCTCGTATCTATCAGATGCACTCTAACAAGCAAAATGCTATTGAGTATATCGAAGCAGGAGATATTGGAGCTGCTGTTGGATTTAAGGATATTAAGACTGGTGATACCATGTCTGATGAAAAGAATCCTATTGTTTTAGAATCTATGGATTTTCCAGATCCAGTAATTGGTATCGCTGTAGAGCCTAAAACTAAGGCTGATGTAGATAAACTTGGAATGGCTTTATCAAAATTAGCTGAAGAGGATCCGACATTTACAGCAAGAACTGATGAGGCTTCAGGACAGACCATTATTTCTGGAATGGGTGAGCTTCACTTAGATATTATTGTTGATCGCTTGAAGCGTGAGTTTAAGGTTGAAGTCAACCAAGGACAGCCTCAAGTAGAGTACAAGGAAGCTATTACGCAACGTGCTGAACACAGAGAAGTTTACAAGAAGCAATCTGGTGGACGTGGAAAATTTGCGGATATCGTATTTACTTTGGAGCCTGCAGAGGAAGGAAAAGTTGGTTTGGAGTTTGTATCTGAAATCAAAGGTGGTAACGTTCCTAAGGAATTTGTCCCTTCAGTTGAAAAAGGATTCCAAATGGCAATGGTTAATGGTCCGTTGGCAGGATATGAAGTTGATGCGATGAAAGTAACGTTGACTGACGGTTCATACCACGATGTGGATTCTGATCAATTATCATTCGAATTGGCTGCTAAATTAGGATTTAAAGCTGCTGCTAAAGCTGCAAAAGCTGTAATCATGGAGCCAATCATGAAATTGGAAGTGTTAACACCAGAAGAATACATGGGTGATATCGTTGGAGATCTTAACCGTCGTCGTGGACAGGTTAACAACATGAGCGATAGAGCTGGTTCGAAGGTGATTAAAGCTGAAGTGCCTTTATCTGAAATGTTCGGTTATGTGACAGCATTAAGAACATTGTCTTCAGGTAGAGCAACATCTACGATGGAATTTGCACATTACGCTGAAACACCATCAAATATATCAGAAGAAGTAATAAAAGCAGCTAAAGGCGTAGAAGCTTAAAACTAAAAGAAAATGAGTCAGAAAATTAGAATAAAATTAAAGTCTTACGATCATAATTTAGTTGACAAGTCTGCTGATAAGATTGTAAAAACAGTAAAGAGTACAGGTGCTGTGGTTACTGGCCCAATTCCATTACCAACGCACAAGAAAATTTTCACTGTATTGCGTTCACCGCACGTAAATAAGAAGTCAAGAGAGCAATTCCAATTATCATCTTACAAGAGATTATTGGATATCTACTCGTCATCTTCTAAAACAATTGATGCTTTAATGAAGCTTGAATTACCAAGTGGAGTCGAAGTAGAGATTAAGGTGTAACTGTCATTCCTGCGAAGGCAGGAATCTAAAATGTCCCACCGATGCGGTCGCGGGAAAAACGGTAAAAATGCAATTCAAGGTCGAAATGTATTTTTCGACCTTGAAGTTTAATAAATAGTAATCAATAATAATTAATAAATATGTCTGGGTTAATAGGAAAGAAAATCGGTATGACCAGCATTTTTGACGAGAATGGAAAGAACATTCCATGTACTGTCATCGAAGCTGGACCATGTATCGTTACCCAAGTCAGAACCGAAGAGGTTGACGGGTACAATGCCCTTCAACTTGGTTTCGATGACAAGACAGAAAAAAGTGCTACAAAAGCCGAACTTGGCCACGCCAAGAAAGCAGGTACTTCTGTAAAGTCAAAAGTTGTCGAGTTCCAAGGATTTGAAGAGGATTACAAATTAGGAGATGCCATAACAGTTGAGCACTTTGTTGAAGGAGAGTTCGTTGATGTAGCTGGAACTTCTAAAGGAAAAGGTTTCCAAGGTGTTGTAAAACGCCATGGATTCGGTGGAGTTGGTCAAGCAACGCATGGTCAACACAACCGTTTAAGAGCTCCTGGTTCTATTGGTGCTGCTTCATATCCTGCGAGAGTATTCAAAGGAATGAAAATGGCCGGAAGAATGGGTGGCGACACAGTAAAAGTTCAAAATTTAAGAGTTTTAAAAGTAGTGGCTGAAAAGAACCTACTTGTGGTTAAAGGATGTGTACCTGGTCACAAAAACGCTTATGTAACGATTCAGAAGTAATGAAAGTAGCAGTTTTAGATATCAACGGAAAAGACACAGGAAGACAAGCAGAGCTGTCTAAGGATGTGTTCGGGATTGAGCCTAACAACCATGCCGTTTACTTAGATGTGAAACAATATTTGGCAAATCAGCGTCAAGGTACTCACAAATCTAAGGAAAGAGCAGAAATCGCTGGAAGTACACGTAAGATCAAAAAGCAAAAGGGAACTGGTACAGCTCGTGCAGGTTCTATTAAGTCTGGTGTATTCAAAGGTGGTGGACGTATGTTCGGACCAAGACCAAGAAACTATAGCTTTAAATTGAACAAAAACCTAAAGCGTTTAGCACGTAAGTCGGCTTTGTCAATGAAAGCAGCTGATAAGAGTATTGTTGTTTTGGAAGACTTCAATTTTGATGCTCCAAAAACAAAAAACTTTACAGCAGTATTGAAGGCACTTGATATACAAGACAAAAAATCTTTGTTTGTCTTGGGTGCATCGAATAAAAACGTATATTTGTCATCACGAAATTTTAAAGGTTCTGAAGTTGTAACTAACTCAGAAATAAGTACTTATAAAATTTTAAATGCAAATAAATTAGTCCTTTTAGAGAGTTCTTTAGAAGGTATACAGTCGAATTTAAGTAAATAAGTAGACCATGAGTATCTTAATTAAACCGATTATCACCGAAAAGGCAACAGCGAATAGTGAGTTGAATAACTGCCATACATTTCAGGTGAGTACAAAGGCGAACAAGGTAGAAATCAAAAAGGCAGTTGAAGCTGCTTATGGTGTCTCAGTTGAAAAAGTTCGTACGATAAATGTCCGTCCAGATCGAAATACACGTTACACAAAAACAGGTATTCAACATGGTAAAACAAATGCTGTTAAAAAAGCAATTGTACAACTGGCGGAAGGTGAAGTAATTGATTTATACACTAACATGTAATTAGACAACAATGTCAGTAAGAAAATTAAAACCGATCACATCAGCTCAGCGATTTAGAGTAGTAAATGGATTTGACGCCATCACTACTGATAAGCCGGAGAAAAGTTTACTTGCTCCGAAAAAAAGATCTGGTGGTAGAAACAGTCAAGGTAAGATGACCATGCGCCAAATGGGTGGAGGTCATAAGAGAAAGTATCGTATCATTGATTTTAAACGTAACAAAGTAGGAATTCCTGCCGAAGTAAAATCTATCGAATACGATCCAAACAGAACAGCGTTTATCGCATTATTGAACTATCAAGATGGTGAAAAGCGTTACATCATTGCTCAAAACGGTTTGCAGGTTGGGCAAAATGTAGTTTCTGGAACTTCAGGTGTTGCTCCAGAAATTGGTAACGCAATGCCGTTGAGTGAAATTCCTTTAGGTACTATTATTTCTTGTATCGAATTGCGTCCTGGACAAGGAGCGGTTATGGCAAGAAGCGCAGGTGCTTTTGCTCAATTGATGGCAAGAGATGGAAAGTTTGCAACTGTCAAATTGCCTTCTGGTGAAACTAGAATGGTGCTTTCAACTTGTATGGCTACTGTAGGAGTTATTTCTAACTCAGACCATCAATTAACTGTTTCTGGTAAAGCAGGACGTACAAGATGGTTGGGTCGTAGACCAAGAGTAAGACCAGTGGTAATGAATCCAGTTGATCACCCAATGGGTGGTGGTGAAGGTAAGTCTTCAGGTGGACACCCAAGATCACGTAATGGTATTCCTGCAAAAGGTTACAGAACACGTTCTAAGACCAAAGCGAGTAATAAGTATATTGTAGAACGTAGAAAGAAATAATAAGATATGGCACGTTCATTAAAAAAAGGACCTTACATCCATTATAAATTAGAAAAGAAAGTTGCTGAAAATGTAGCTGCCAATAAGAAAACAGTTATCAAAACGTGGTCTAGAGCCTCTATGATTTCCCCTGATTTTGTTGGACAAACAATTGCAGTTCACAACGGAAGACAATTTGTTCCTGTTTACGTAACAGAAAACATGGTAGGTCATAAATTAGGAGAATTTTCACCAACACGATCGTTTAGAGGTCATGCAGGTGCAAAAAATAAAGGAAAAAAATAGTAAGCTATGGGAAGTCGTAAAAAACAAATGGCAGAAGCTATTAAAGAAGGCAAGAAAAAAGTGGCATTCGCCAAACTTAACAATTGCCCAACCTCACCACGTAAAATGCGTTTAGTTGCAGACTTGGTTAGAGGAAAAGAAGCAGAACAAGCATTACAAATCTTGAGATTTAGCCAAAAGGAAGCCTCTCGTCGTTTAGAGAAGTTATTACTTTCAGCTATTGCTAACTGGCAAGCTAAAAACGAAGATGCCGATATTGAGGATGCCGATTTATTCGTACAGGAAATCAGAGTTGATGGCGGAACAATGTTGAAGCGTTTGCGTCCAGCACCTCAAGGTCGTGCGCACCGAATCAGAAAGAGATCCAACCACGTTACTGTTGTGATTGGAGCTAAAAATAACACACAAGCTTAAATAGAGATATGGGACAAAAGACAAATCCAATCGGAAATCGTTTAGGAATTATCAGAGGATGGGAATCCAACTGGTATGGTGGAAATGATTATGGTGATAAACTTGCTGAAGACGATAAAATCAGAAAGTATATCCATGCTCGTTTATCAAAAGCTAGTGTGTCTCGAGTAATTATCGAGCGTACGCTTAAACTTGTAACCGTTACTATCACTACTGCTAGACCTGGTATTATTATCGGTAAAGGTGGTCAAGAGGTAGACAAGTTAAAAGAAGAGCTTAAGAAAATTACCGGAAAAGAAGTTCAGTTAAACATCTTCGAGATTAAAAGACCTGAACTTGACGCATACTTAGTAGCATCTAGTGTTGCTCGTCAAATCGAGAATCGTATCTCTTACCGTCGAGCAATTAAAATGGCAATTGCTGCTGCAATGCGTATGAATGCTGAAGGAATAAAAATTCAAATTAGTGGTCGTTTGAATGGTGCTGAAATGGCACGTTCTGAGCACTACAAAGAAGGACGTATTCCTTTATCTACGTTTAGAGCCGATATCGATTATGCTTTAGTTGAGGCACATACTACTTATGGTAGATTAGGTGTTAAAGTATGGATCATGAAAGGTGAAGTATACGGAAAAAGAGAACTTTCTCCATTAGTTGGCTTGTCTAAAAAACAAGGTAAGTCTGGAGGACGCGGTGGGAACAAATCTCGTCGTAGAAAGTAATTTTTAAAGCAAAGTAATAATGTTACAACCGAAAAGAACAAAATTTCGTAAAGTCCAAAAAGGACGTATGAAAGGAAATACCGGAAGAGGTCATACATTGGCTTATGGTATGTTTGGAATAAAAGCTTTAGACGCTACGTTTTTAACATCTCGTCAAATTGAAGCTGCTCGTATCGCTGCAACGCGTTACATGAAAAGGGAAGGTCAATTATGGATTAAAGTATTTCCAGACAAGCCAATTACCAAAAAGCCATTAGAAGTACGTATGGGTAAAGGTAAAGGTGCTGTAGAGTACTGGGTTGCTGTAGTAAAACCAGGACGCGTGATCTTCGAAGTTGGTGGTGTGCCTCTAGAAGTTGCAAAAGAAGCTTTACGTTTAGCTGCACAAAAGCTACCAGTAAAAACTAAATTTTTAATTGCTCGAGATTACGAAGCTTAATATTAATAATTATGAAGCAAGCAGAAATTAAAAAGCTATCAGATGCCGAGTTAATTGAAAAACTAGGCGAGACTAAAAAGAGTTATGCAGACCTAAAAATGGCACATGCAATCTCTCCATTAGATAACCCAATTCAGTTACGTAACGTTAGACGTTCGGTAGCAAGAATGGCAACAGAATTAACTAAAAGAGAAATACAATAATTGTATTCTGGCTGAAAGATGGAAAAAAGAAATTTAAGAAAAGAGCGTATAGGAGTTGTTACGAGTAACAAAATGCAGAAATCAATTGTGGTTTCCGAAGTTAAGAAAGTAAAGCATCCTATGTACGGAAAGTTCGTTTTGAAAACTAAGAAATATGTTGCTCACGACGAAACAAACGATTGTAACATTGGAGATACTGTAAAGATCATGGAAACACGACCTTTAAGTAAATCTAAATGTTGGAGATTAGTAGAAATAATTGAAAGAGCGAAGTAATTATGGTACAACAAGAATCAAGATTAAAAGTAGCTGACAACACTGGAGCAAAGGAAGTATTAACTATCCGTGTTCTAGGTGGAACAAAAAGAAGATACGCTTCTATTGGCGATAAAATCGTTGTCTCAGTAAAAGACGCAACGCCTAATGGTAACATTAAAAAAGGCGCTGTTTCAACTGCTGTAGTTGTTCGTACAAAAAAAGAGGTAAGACGTCCAGATGGATCTTACATCAGGTTCGACGACAATGCATGTGTATTATTAAACCCAACAGGTGAAATGAGAGGAACACGTGTATTCGGACCAGTGGCAAGAGAACTTCGTGACAGACAATTCATGAAAATTGTATCATTGGCACCTGAAGTGCTTTAATGACTAATAAAATGACAAAGTTTAAAATTAAATCAGGAGATACTGTACAAGTGATTGCTGGAGATCATAAAGGAACTGAAGGCAAAGTACTTAAAGTATACACAGATAAGAACAAGGCCATCATCGAAGGCGTGAACATGGTGAAAAAGCATACAAAGCCAAGTGCACAAAACCCTCAAGGTGGTATTGTAGAAAAAGAAGCACCTATCCATATGTCAAACTTGTCGTTGTTGACTTCAAAAGGAGAAACAACTAGAGTTGGTTATAGAATGGATGGCGATAAGAAAGTAAGATTTTCCAAAAAATCAAACGAAGTAATTTAGTTATGGCTTATACTCCAAGATTAAAACAAGAGTACAAGGACAAAGTTGTCACTGCTCTTACAGAAGAATTCGGATATAAAAATGTAATGCAAGTTCCTAAACTTGAAAAGATAGTTTTATCTAAAGGTGTTGGAGCTGCTGTTGCCGATAAGAAATTGATCGATCATGCTGTTGATGAATTAACGATGATCACTGGTCAAAAAGCTGTAGCTACAGTATCTAAAAAGGATGTTGCTTCCTTTAAATTGCGTAAGGGAATGCCAATTGGTGCACGTGTGACCTTAAGAGGTGAGCGCATGTACGAATTTTTAGATCGCTTGGTAACTTCTGCATTGCCACGAGTAAGAGATTTCAATGGTATCAAAGCTACAGGTTTTGATGGTAGAGGAAACTATAACTTAGGTGTTGTTGAACAGATTATTTTCCCAGAAATCAACATTGATAAAATCAACAAGATTTCAGGAATGGACATCACGTTTGTGACATCTGCAGATACAGATAAAGAAGCAAAATCGTTATTAACTGAATTGGGATTACCATTTCAAAAGAATTAAGATATGGCTAAAGAATCAATGAAAGCCCGAGAGGTCAAAAGAGCAAAAACAGTAGCGAAGTATGCCGAAAAGCGCAAAGCTTTAAAAGAAGCTGGCGATTATGAAGCACTACAAAAGTTGCCAAAAAATGCTTCTCCAATTAGAATGCACAACAGATGTAAACTAACTGGACGACCAAAAGGCTACATGAGAACCTTTGGTATTTCACGTGTTACTTTCCGTGAAATGGCAAATCAAGGGTTGATTCCAGGTGTGAAAAAAGCATCTTGGTAAGATACCAAAACGCGTAAAGCGAAAACAAAAATTATAAATTGGTTTCAGGTTCGAGATGTTTCGAAAACCGTTACCGCAAATTAATATCAATGAATACAGATCCAATTGCTGATTACTTAACAAGAATCAGAAATGCAGTGAAAGCCAACCACAGAGTGGTTGAGATTCCTGCATCAAATTTAAAGAAGGAGATGACTAAAATATTATTCGACCAAGGATATATTTTAAGTTATAAATTCGACGATTCCACGGTACAAGGAACGATTAAAATTGCCCTTAAGTACAACAAGGAAACCAAGGAATCGGTTATCAAAAAAATTCAACGAATCAGTACACCAGGTTTACGTAAGTATGCTGGCGCAAATGAAATGCCACGAGTCCTTAACGGATTAGGTATTGCCATTGTGTCTACTTCTAAAGGAGTCATTACAGGTAAACAAGCTCAACGTGAGAATGTTGGAGGTGAACTATTGTGTTACGTTTACTAATTTAAAGCAGAAAGAACATGTCAAGAATAGGAAATAACCCAGTAGGAATCCCAGAAGGAGTTACGGTTGACGTTAAAGACAACACAGTCACTGTGAAAGGGAAATTAGGAGAATTAACACAATCATTTGATACAGTCGATATCAAGGTTGAAGAAAGTAACGTTGTCGTTACACGTTCAGCTGAAAATAAAGAGTCTAAATCAAAACACGGTTTATACAGAGCTTTATTGAACAATATGATTGAAGGTGTGTCTAAAGGATGGACAAAAGAACTAGAATTGGTTGGTGTTGGTTATAGAGCATCAAACCAAGGTCAAAAATTGGATATGGCTTTAGGTTTTTCTCACAATATCGTTATGGATATCGCTCCAGAAGTGAAAATCGAGACGGTTTCAGAAAAAGGAAAAAACCCAATTATCAAACTAACATCTCACGATAAACAATTAGTTGGACAAGTCGCTGCGAAAATTCGCGGATTCAGAAAACCAGAGCCTTACAAAGGAAAAGGTATCAAGTTTGTTGGTGAAGAATTAAGAAGAAAAGCAGGTAAATCAGCTTAAAAAATTAGTTATGGCATTAACAAAGAACGAAAGAAGACTAAGAATAAAAAACAGAATACGTAAGGTCGTTTCTGGAACAGAAACAAGACCTCGTTTGGCTGTGTTCAGAAGTAATAAAGAAATTTATGCTCAAGTAGTCGATGATGTAACAGGTAAGACTTTAGCTGCAGCATCTTCAAGAGATAAAAGCATCGCTTCTGAAAATGGAACGAAATCAGAAATAGCTGCCTTGGTTGGTAAGGCTGTTGCTGAAAAAGCAGTAAAAGCAGGTATCGAAACTATTTCTTTTGATAGAGGAGGTTACCTATATCACGGAAGAGTAAAATCATTAGCTGAAGGCGCTCGCGAAGGCGGACTTAAATTTTAAGACACTATGTATCAAAAATATAAAAACGCAGAATTAGTAAAACCAAGTGGAATTGATCTAAAAGATCGTCTAGTTGGAGTTCAACGTGTTACCAAAGTAACAAAAGGTGGTAGAGCCTTCGGTTTTTCAGCGATCGTAGTGGTTGGTGATGAAGCTGGAGTCGTAGGTCACGGTTTAGGAAAGTCTAAGGACGTTGCTACGGCAATCGCAAAAGCGGTTGAAGATGCAAAGAAAAACTTAGTGAGAATTCCGATCATCAAAGGAACCTTGCCTCATGAGCAAAAAGGTAAATTTGGTGGAGCAAGAGTAAATATCATTCCTGCTGCTCCTGGTACTGGTGTAATTGCTGGAGGAGCTGTGCGTACAGTTTTGGAAGCAGTTGGTGTTCACGATGTATTATCAAAATCTCAAGGATCTTCTAACCCTCACAACGTGGTTAAAGCAACTTTCGATGCATTATTGCAATTGAGAGACGCTAATACCATAGCAAGAGATAGAGGAATTTCTCTTGAAAAAGTGTTTAATGGTTAATCAATAGGACGATGGGAAAGATTAAAGTAACAAAAGTAAAAAGTGCTATCAATCGTACACAAACCCAAAAAAGAACGCTCGAAGCGCTTGGGTTAAAAAGAATCGGTCAAACTATAGAGCACGACGCATCTCCAAGTATTCTTGGAATGGTTAGTAAAGTTTCACATTTAGTTTCTGTTGAAGAAGCTTAAAAATATACAACTTAACAATGGATTTAAGTAATTTAAAACCAGCAGAAGGTTCTGTAAAGAGCCAAGGAAAAAGAGTAGGTCGAGGACAAGGATCTGGAAAAGGTGGTACGGCAACACGTGGTCACAAAGGTGCAAAGTCACGATCTGGTTACTCTAAGAAATTAGGTTTCGAAGGTGGACAAATGCCACTTCAACGTCGAGTTCCTAAATTTGGATTCAAAAATATTAATCGTGTAGCATATCAAGGTGTTAATCTTGATACACTTCAAGAATTAGTAGACAACAAGAAAATAAAGGATGCAGTTGATTTTCAAACCTTGGTTGACCTTGGTTTGGCTGGAAAGAACGAACTAGTAAAAATTCTTGGTCGTGGTGAATTAAAATCAAAGTTAACTGTAACTGCTCATAAATTTACGGCTTCAGCGAAAGCGGCAATAGAAGCTGCAGGAGGAGAAGCGGTAACTTTATAAAGCCCCTTTAATATGAAGATTATAGAAACATTAAAAAATGTTTGGAAAATTACCGAACTAAAAGATAGAATCATGCTTACGCTTGGTTTGCTTTTAGTGTACCGATTTGGTGCTCAGGTGGTCTTGCCAGGTATTGATACAGCTCAACTTGGAGAATTGCAAAATTCTGCTGATGGAGGAATCTTAGGAATTCTTAACATGTTTACAGGTGGAGCCTTTGCTAATGCCTCTGTATTTGCATTGGGTATCATGCCTTACATTTCGGCTTCTATTGTAGTACAGTTAATGGGAATTGCAATTCCTTACTTACAAAAACTACAGAAGGAAGGTGCAAGTGGACAAAAGAAAATCACACAAATTACACGATGGTTGACCATTGTTATTTGTTTGTTCCAAGCACCTGGATATGTGGCTAGTTTGCCAGCTTTATCTGGAGCAGGATCTTTAAGTACCTTGTTAGTGCCAGGTTTTTCAACAACCATTTTTATGGTATCATCTGTGATCATTTTGATTACAGGATGTATTTTTGCCATGTGGTTGGGTGAAAAGATTACTGACAAAGGTATTGGTAATGGTATTTCATTATTGATTATGGTAGGTATCATTGCAACATTGCCTGCTTCGTTCATTCAAAATGCAGCTTCGCGTCTTGATGGAGGAGGAAATGGAGGATTGATGATGATTCTTATCGAGTTGGTCGTTTGGTTCTTAATCATATTGGCTTCTGTGATGTTAGTGATGGCTGTTCGTAAAATTGCAGTTCAATACGCTAGACGTACAGCATCAGGTGGCTATGAGAAAAATGTTTTCGGATCTAGACAGTTTCTACCGCTAAAGTTAAATGCTTCAGGTGTAATGCCTATCATTTTTGCACAAGCTATCATGTTTGTTCCAAGTTTGATCGGTAAATCCTTTGGATCGTCAAGTGAAGTCGGTCAATGGATGCAAGCACAGTTTTCTGATCCTTTCGGATTGTGGTACAATGTCGTATTTGCTATTTTGATTATCATATTTACGTATTTCTATACAGCGATTACAGTTCCAACGAACAAAATGGCTGATGACTTAAAGCGTAGTGGAGGTTTTATTCCAGGTATTAGACCAGGAACTGAAACTTCAGAATATCTAGATAAAATAATGTCTCAAATAACCTTACCAGGTTCTATATTCTTGGCCTTGATTGCTGTGTTCCCAGCAATTATTGTTAAGCTTATGGACGTGCAAGGAGGATGGGCATTGTTCTTTGGTGGAACGTCACTATTGATTATGGTTGGAGTAGCGATTGACACCATGCAACAAATCAATTCATACTTGTTGAATAAACATTATGATGGATTGATGAAAACTGGTAAAAACAGAAAAGCAGTCGCTTAGATGTAATAGTAATTTAGAGGAAAACCTTCGGAAAAAATTTAGGCAAGGTATTTGCTAATCCAAGGTTGAACACTAAAATATATAATATGGCAAAACAAGCAGCAATAGAACAAGACGGATCGATTATCGAAGCATTATCAAATGCAATGTTCCGAGTTGAACTAGAAAACGGTCACATTGTGACAGCACACATTTCAGGTAAAATGCGCATGCATTACATTAAATTGTTACCTGGAGACAAAGTAAAATTAGAAATGAGCCCTTACGATTTAACTAAGGCTCGAATAACTTATAGATACTAAAGTGAGTTACAAAGTAAAGAGTTGTAAAGGGTAAATTCAATCAACTTTAAACTTTTAAACTTTTAAACTGAAAAAGATGAAAGTAAGAGCATCAATAAAAAAGAGAAGTGCAGACTGTAAATTGGTCCGCAGAAAAGGGAGACTTTATGTGATTAACAAAAAGAACCCAAGATTCAAACAAAGACAAGGTTAAAACAAGACACTAGTCATTAGTAATTAGACGTTAGACGAATCTGTTCGAAATCGAAAGGTTTAGGATTCTAACAACTAAAAGCTAACAACTAAAAACTAAACAATATGGCAAGAATTGCAGGTGTAGACATACCAAAACAAAAAAGAGGAGTTATCTCGTTAACTTACATCTACGGAATCGGTAGAAGTAGAGCACAAGAAATTTTAGCTACAGCTAAAGTAGACGAAAGCATCAAGGTACAAGATTGGACCGATGAGCAAATTGGAGCAATCCGTGACGCTGTTGGATCATATACTATCGAAGGTGAATTGCGTTCTGAAACACAATTGAACATTAAGCGATTAATGGATATTGGATGTTACAGAGGGATACGTCACAGATCTGGACTTCCGTTAAGAGGTCAAAGAACCAAGAACAACTCCAGAACAAGAAAAGGTAGAAGAAAAACTGTTGCTAACAAGAAAAAAGCAACTAAATAATAATTAGACATTAGTCATTAGTTTAGACTGTTAGAGGAATCTGCTCGAAATCGAAAGGTCTAGGATTCTAAAAACAAAAAAACTAACAACTAGAAACTGAAAAATATGGCAAAGTCAAGTACAAAAAAACGTAAAGTAATCGTTGATGCGGTTGGAGAAGCTCACGTAGCAGCATCTTTTAACAATATCATCATCTCTTTAACAAACAAAAAAGGTGACGTAATTTCATGGTCATCAGCTGGTAAAATGGGCTTTAGAGGTTCTAAAAAGAATACGCCTTACGCAGCTCAATTAGCGGCAGAAGATGCAGCTGGAGTAGCAAAGGAAGCTGGACTTAAAAAAGTGAAAGTCTATGTCAAGGGTCCTGGAAATGGTAGAGAATCTGCTATTCGTTCTATCCATAATGCAGGTATAGAAGTTACCGAAATTATCGATGTAACTCCATTGCCACATAATGGATGTAGACCTCCAAAAAGACGAAGAGTATAAGTAATATACATATGGGATGAATATCAACTGTTTTTTAATGGTTGATATTCATTTTTTATATGTACATTTGCAAACTGAAAAATAACAAGTATCAACGAGAGATCAATGCATGTCGAAGGATAAGATTAAGACCTTAATTCACAGGCACTCTCACAAAACAATTTAAAATGGCAAGATATACTGGTCCTAAAACTAAAATAGCCCGAAAATTCGGTGAAGCTATCTTTGGAGATGATAAAGCCTTTGAAAAAAGAAACTATCCTCCAGGTCAACATGGTGCAAATAAGCGTCGTGGGAAAAAATCTGAATATGCAATCCAGTTAATGGAAAAGCAAAAGGCAAAATACACTTATGGTATTTTGGAAAAACAATTCAGAAATATGTTTAAACGAGCAACAGCTGCGCCTGGTATTACAGGTGAAGTGTTACTTCAATTATGTGAGTCTCGTTTAGATAACGTGGTATTCAGAATGGGAATGTCACCTTCTCGTAGTGGTGCAAGACAATTGGTATCACACAGACATGTTACAGTAAATGGTAATATCGTGAATATCCCATCTTACCAATTGAAACCAGGTGATGTGGTTGCTGTTCGTGAAAAATCAAAATCTTTGGAATCGGTTCAAAATTCTTTGGCAAATTCAAGCCATGTTTATGAATGGATCACTTGGAATAATGACACTAAGGAAGGTACATATGTATCCATTCCTGAGCGTATCCAAATTCCTGAGAATATCAACGAACAATACATCGTCGAATTATACTCTAAATAATAATTAATCACATTGGTATTTAGCCAAAGGATCTATTGGTCTTCTTCAAACCTTTACATCGCGCAACTAAATAACAATTAAAACGAAGAACACTATGGCAATATTAAATTTTCAGAAACCAGACAAGGTAATCATGATTGATTCCACTGAGTTCGAAGGCAAGTTTGAATTCAGACCTTTAGAACCAGGTTACGGATTAACAGTAGGTAACGCGTTACGTCGTGTTTTGTTATCCTCTTTGGAAGGTTTCGCTATCACATCTGTAAGAATCGAAGGTGTTGACCACGAATTCTCAACAATTTCAGGTGTTGTGGAAGATGTTACTGAAATGATCTTAAACTTGAAGCAAGTAAACTTCAAGCGCCAAATTGATGAGGTCGATAACGAATCAGTATCGATTTCCATTTCAGGCCAAGAACAAATTACGGCTGGAGACTTCCAGAAGTTTATCTCTGGTTTCCAAGTATTGAACAAAGACCTTGTCATCTGTAACTTAGATCCTAAGGTAAATATCAATATGGAAATCACTATCGAAAAGGGTAGAGGTTATGTTCCTGCCGAAGAAAATAAAAAGGCTTCAGCACCTATCGGAACGATCTTTACGGATTCGATTTATACACCAATAAAAAACGTTAAGTATAGCATCGAGAATTTCCGTGTTGAACAAAAAACCGATTATGAAAAATTGGTATTTGAAATCATCACTGATGGTTCAATCCATCCAAAAGATGCCTTAACTGAAGCGGCTAAAATATTGATTCACCACTTCATGTTATTCTCTGATGAGCGTATCACACTCGAAGCTGATGAAATCGCGCAAACCGAAACTTATGATGAGGAATCACTTCACATGAGACAACTGTTGAAAACCAAATTGGTTGATATGGATCTTTCTGTTCGTGCATTGAATTGTTTAAAAGCTGCAGAGGTAGATACTTTGGGTGATTTGGTGTCATTCAATAAAAATGACTTAATGAAGTTCCGTAACTTCGGTAAAAAGTCCTTGACTGAGCTTGAAGAGCTTGTAAGCGTTAAAGGATTGAACTTCGGAATGGACTTGGCCAAATACAAATTAGATAAAGATTAAGCTTTAAATTATAATAATCATATTTTGCTCCTCAGAAATTGAGTTTGGTAGCAAGATGATAAATACAAAGTCATGAGACACGGAAAGAAATTTAACCATTTAGGAAGAAAAACTGCGCATCGTAAGGCGATGTTGGCCAATATGGCATGTTCATTAATCGAACACAAACGTATCAACACCACTGTAGCTAAGGCAAAGGCGCTTAAGCAATTTGTGGAGCCAATGATCACAAAATCAAAGGAAGATACAACACATAACAGACGTATCGTTATGGCAAAATTGAGACAGAAAGATGCCGTAACTGAATTGTTCAGGGATGTTGCCGTAAAAGTTGGTGATCGTCCAGGTGGTTACACAAGAATCATCAAATTAGGAAATCGTCTTGGTGATAATGCTGATATGGCAATGATAGAGTTGGTAGATTACAATGAGCTTTATAATGCGAATAAACCTCAAAAGAAATCAACACGTCGAAGCCGACGAGGAGGTTCTAAACCTGCGGCAGCTGCTCCAGTTGAAACGACAGCAACTAACGAAGAAGAATAAAGATGTTAGTAAAAAGTCAAGTGGATTTTAACATCATCATCGATAAAAAAAACACACTGGCTTTAGTATTATGTAAATCTCGATTATCGAGTGTTAATAAGCATTTTAAATATAAAGGATAATCTATTTTAGGTTATCCTTTTTTTTATGGAATTTTGTAATCGTGATTAGGGCGTTACCTTTTGCTCATACCAACAAGGTTATTCAACTTCGCCATGGCTACGTTGAACAAAAGCTTGTAGGATTGCAAAACGTCAGGCTTTCGGCAGTCGCTTCCTCCAAAGCACAAAGTGCAATGAAGGCGAGCTCCAACAAAGCCTCAATCCTTAACGCAGGTCTCGAGATTCTAAAACATAAAATAACAACGCAACACAAATAAAAATGAAATTCCAAAAACGTAACAAAGCCCTAATTTTACTCGCAGATGGAACCATATTCCATGGAAAGTCCATCGGAAAGCAAGGTACAGCCTTTGGTGAAGTGTGTTTCAATACTGGTACCACAGGCTATCAGGAAATTTTTACAGATCCATCGTATTTCGGACAGCTTATGGTGACCACAAATGCACACATTGGAAACTATGGAACAAAAAATGAAGAAAATGAGTCTGATTCTGTGAAAATTGCTGGATTGATTTGTAGAAATTTTAGCTTTGAGTATTCTCGACCAGCAGCAGATCAATCTTTGGAAGCCTTTTGTGAAGCACACAACTTATTGGTCATCTCAGATGTAGATACCAGAGCCTTGGTCAGTCATATCCGTGATCATGGTGCTATGAATGCCGTCATCACTACCGAAGTTGATTCGATTGAAGCCTTGAAACAACAATTGTCTGAAGTCCCAAGTATGAAAGGGTTGGAGCTGGCATCAAAAGTATCGACTAAAGCACCTTATTTCTTTGGAGATGAGAATGCGACTTATAAAATTGCCGCTTTGGATTTAGGTATTAAAAAGAACATTTTACGCAATTTGGCTGCGAGAGATGCATACATCAAAGTCTTTCCTTACAATTCTAAATTCGAGGACATGGCAGCTTTTAATCCAGATGGTTACTTCTTGTCCAATGGTCCTGGTGATCCTGAGCCTCTCATGGAAGCCCAGGCAATCGCTAATGAAATTATAAAAAGGGATTTGCCGTTATTCGGTATTTGTCTAGGGCATCAAGTGATTGCATTGAGCCATGGTATTTCTACTTACAAAATGCACAACGGTCACAGAGGCATAAACCATCCAGTGAAGAACTTACTTACAAGTAAAGGTGAGATCACTTCGCAAAATCATGGATTTGCCATTAATAGGGAAGATACCGAAAATCATCCTGACGTTGAAATCACCCATGTGCATCTTAACGATGATACGGTTGCTGGAATTCGACTAAAAGGGAAAAACTGTTTCTCGGTGCAATATCATCCCGAAGCAAGTCCTGGACCTAATGATTCAATTTATTTATTCGATCAATTTATTGAGAATATAAAAACAGCTACTAATAAAAAAGCAATGAATGTTTAGTTTCATTGCTTTTTTTACTTTACGAAAACGTTATTGTAATTAATAGTTGTAATACCAATGTCATATTAGGGTAATGAAATCGTCAATTTTGTAAATTTGCAAAACAAACTAATTATATAATCTGCAAGGTCTCAAAACCATGTAGGTTTCATTAATAATCATTCAGAAAAATAAAATACACAATGAGCATTATCATCAACATTCATGCAAGACAAATTTTAGATTCACGAGGAAATCCAACGGTTGAAGTTGATGTCCTTACCGAAAATGGTGTACTGGGACGTGCAGCTGTACCTTCAGGAGCTTCTACTGGTGAACATGAAGCCGTAGAACTTCGTGATGGAGGCAATACCTACATGGGAAAAGGAGTTTCTAAAGCCGTTGATAATGTAAATTCCATTCTCGCTCACGAACTCATGGGTGAATCGGTTTTTGATCAAAATAGGATCGATCATTTAATGCTCAACTTAGATGGCACACCAAATAAATCCAAATTGGGAGCCAACGCTATTTTAGGTGTGTCGTTGGCGACAGCAAAAGCTGCTGCCAATGAATTAGGTATGCCGCTTTATAGATATGTAGGTGGTGTTTCTGCTAACACACTTCCTGTGCCTATGATGAACATCATTAATGGTGGTTCGCATAGTGATGCACCAATCGCGTTTCAGGAGTTCATGATCATGCCTGTAAAGGCTAAAAATTTCACTCATGCCATGCAAATGGGAACCGAAATTTTCCATCATTTGAAAAAGGTATTGCATGATAGAGGATTGAGTACAGCTGTTGGTGATGAAGGCGGATTTGCACCTAACTTACCTGGTGGAACTGAAGATGCCTTGGAAACCATTGCTAAGGCTGTAGCGAATGCAGGCTACAATTTAGGTGATGATGTCATGATAGCTTTAGACTGTGCAGCTGCTGAGTTTTACAAGGATGGGAAATATGATTATACCATTTTTGAAGGCGAATCAGGTAAGGTTAGAACAAGTGCAGAGCAAGCGACTTATTTAGCCGAATTGACCACCAAATATCCTATCATCTCCATTGAGGATGGTATGGATGAAAACGATTGGGATGGCTGGAAAGACCTAACGGAAAAAATTGGAAACAAAGTACAATTGGTAGGTGATGATTTATTCGTAACCAACGTGGAGCGTTTATCTCGAGGTATAGAAAACGGTATAGCAAATTCAATATTAATCAAGGTGAATCAAATTGGGACCTTGACCGAAACCATTGCTGCAGTGAATATGGCGCACAATGCTGGATACACCTCTGTGATGTCACATCGTTCGGGAGAAACTGAGGATAACACCATCGCTGATTTAGCTGTGGCCTTAAACACAGGACAAATTAAAACAGGATCAGCATCGCGTAGTGATCGTATGGCAAAGTATAATCAATTATTGCGTATAGAAGAAGAATTGGAAAGTGTCGCTTACTATCCTGGCTTAAAAGCTTTTAAGGTAAAGTGATTTTACATCACCTATCACAATAAGTTTGAAATTAACCCTTTTTGAGTGGTGTGCTCCTGAAGGGTTTCTTTTTTCTAAAACTAATCGAATTCTAAGTGAAACCGTAAAAATTCTAATTCATCCTTAGTTTTCAAATCCTAAATCTTTACTTTTAGTTTAACGATAAGTTATAAATGAAAGTAAAGTTCCTTTTTCCTATATTATTTTTATTGTTGTTTGTATCGATTCATGGCCAGACCAAAGTCATGGATAGTTTGCAGCAAACACTTCGGCAAGCAAATACCGATGTCGATAAAGTGAAACTGCTCAATGCGATATCCAATCAATACAAGTATTCTGATCCCAATAAAATGGCAGAATATGGTAACAAGGCTCTTGAATTTGCAAAACGCGTTAATAATTCAATTGAAGAGGCCAATGCCTACATCAATATCGGAACTTCAGATATTATTCTTGGTAATTATGCCGAAGCCCTTGATACTTTTTCTTTAGCAAAAAACATTTTGGAAGCTCAGCAACAGGAAAAAGCGGAAAGTATTGACATAACTCAAGGACTTGCCCAAGTGTATGCCACTATGGGTATTGTCTTTTCAGAACAAAGTAATTATGCTAAAGCCTTGGAGTTTTATCTGAAATCGGTCAAATTATATGAAGGTCTAAATAATGATGTGAAATGTTCGCGATTATATAATAACATTGGCGTGGTTTATAAATCACAATCACAGTATCAGAAAGCCTTAGAGTATTTTGAAAAATCTAAGACATATCAAGAACAATTAAAAGATCCGAATCTTGGAATAACACTTACCAATATGGCTAATATTTATAGGATTCAGCAGCAGTATGATCGCGCTAATGAGAATTATAATTTGGCAAAACAAAGTTTGGACAACAATCCAAACCCTAGAGCATTAGGAGAATGGTACAATAGCATTGGGTTGTATTATAAAGCTGTCGGTAACTCAGAAAAAACTATTGAAAGCTGGGAAAAGGCCATCGCGACTTTTGAGAGTTTCGATGATAAATTTGGATTGTCTGATACCTATTTGTTTTTAGGACAATTCTATTATGATCAAAATAACCTAAAACAAGCGCTATCCATGACTAATAAAGCGCTTCAATTATCTGAAGATATCGATGTCTTAGAAGCTAAAATGTCTTCAGAAAAACTACTAAGTGATATCTATGCCAAACTAGGACAAACATTATTAGCCTTAGAACATTTTCAAAAGCATAGTCAAGCAAAAGATAGTTTAATTAATGCGGCTGCTATAAGGAAGTCTGTTGAAACAGCTATGAACTATGAGTTTGAGAAAAAGGAGTTGATTCAAAAAGAAGAAAATGAAAAACGTGAACTACTATTAAAGGAAGAAGCAAAAAGTTCAAAAATGAAATTACTTTTTGGAGTTCTAATCGCGGTGTTATTATTTGGAATCGGTTTTTTAATCTATAACAGATCTCAACTTAAAAAACGACTGACACTCCAGAAGGAATTAGCCGAATATGAACAAAAAGCACTGCATCTTCAAATGAATCCACATTTCGTGTTTAACTGTTTGGGGTCAATTTCAAGTTTTATAGTTCAAAACGGAACAGATTCAGCAATAAAATATCTGTCTAAGTTTTCAAAACTCATGCGATTGACCTTAGAATATTCAAAAGAATCTCTAATTCCTATTGATAGAGAAATTGAGAGCTTGCAAAACTATTTGGAATTAGAACAATTGAGGTTTAATCACATGTTCGATTTCAAGATACATAAGAGTCAGAATATTGAAGATGACGTATCGTTGCCACCTTTGCTCATTCAGCCATTTGTTGAAAATGCGATAATTCATGGTGTGATTCCTAAAAAGCAAGTAGGTAATGTCATAGTTGATTTCACGCTTGGTCAGGATGTTTTGATTTGTACGATTACCGATGACGGCATTGGCATAAACACTTCAAAAAAGAATAAAGAACATTCTGTTGTAGCACACAAATCAATGGCATTGGACATTATAAAAAAACGGTTAGAAATGATATCATCTTCGACATCAAGAGATGCCACCATTAGTGTTGAAGAATTGAAGAGTAACCAAAAGGTTAGTGGTACAAAAGTAGTCCTAAAACTGCCATTACAATATTTAGAAACACGCACTGCCGTTAGTATATAATTTAAATACTTACACTATTATGATTACAGCTATTTTAATTGACGATGATAAAAATCTAAGAGAAGGTATGAAAAAGCTGTTGGAACTGTTTGCACCATCAATACAAATTATTGGTGAAGCTGATAGTGTTTCAACAGGCATCGAAACCATGATTTCCTTACATCCCGAAGTCGTGTTTTTAGATATTCAATTAAATGACGGCACTGGTTTTGATATCTTGGAAAAAGTAGCTGAAAGGAACGGAGCAATCACATCTAACATTGTATTCATTACGGCCTATGAGCAATATGCTATCAAGGCATTTAGATTTAGTGCTTTAGACTTTTTATTGAAACCCGTTGATCCAGAAGAATTGCAAAAAGTCATCAAGAAAATCGAGTCTGTATTAGAAAAAACGAATGATTATGCGCATATTGATTTACTCCTGGAAAACATTAGAAAGAAGGTTGACAATTTCAAGCGCATCGCATTGTCAACATCTGATGGTATTCATTTGTTTAATATTAGTGATATTATAAGATGTGAAAGTGAAGATAATTACACGAAGTTCTTTATCAAGAATGACAAAACGGTAATGATTTCCAAAACCTTGAAGGAATATGAGGAACTATTGACCGAACATGGTTTTGAGCGCATTCATCAATCACATTTAATCAACTTAAAATATCTAAAATCTTATATAAAACGAGATGGAGGCTATGTCATCATGGAAGACGGAAGTAATTTGCCAATTTCACAACGTAAAAAAGAACGACTTCAGGAAATCTTAAAGACCATTTAAGCCGACAGAAGTCGAATTCTAAGTCAAACCCTTTAGATTCTCATTGACTACCATAAAAACAAAACAACATCATTAAATTTAGGTAAAATCCATATCCATGAAAAAAATTACGCTTATCATATGCCTTATTACGATCTCTCTAAACGCACAAGTTGTGGATATTCCTGATACTAATTTTAAAGCAAAGCTATTACAAGCCTCTGTAGACAACGAAATTGCAAAGGATTTAAATGGAGACTATTTTAAAATAGATGTAAATAATGATGGGGAAATACAAGAAAGCGAAGCTTTATCAACATCGTATTTGGATCTTTATAATTCAGATATAGTCGACATGACAGGAGTTGAAGCATTTACTAATTTATTACATCTAGATTGCTATATAAATGATATTGAAATTTTAAATGTAACTACATTGGTAAATCTGGAGTATTTAAGAAGCTCTTTCAATCCTTTAAATGATGGTTTGGATGTTTCTCAAAACACTGAATTAACATTTTTATCGTGTTTTGGTAATTCATTGTCTTCTCTTGATATAAGTCAAAACATTAATCTTGAACATTTGGAATGTACTAACAATCAAATCACATCTTTAGATGTGTCACAAAACCCAAACCTTACCTTTCTTGCTTCAGGAAATAATCCTCTTGGTAGTATTGATGTGACGCAAAATCTAAATTTAGTTAGTTTATATTGCCATCAAAATCAACTTACAGAATTGGATATAACCCAAAATGGGAATTTAGAACTGTTGTGGGCTTATGAAAATCAGTTGTCAAGTATAGATGTTACATCAAATAGTGACCTTTTAAATTTGAGATGTTATGGCAATCAAATCACAACTTTAGATGTGTCGCAAAACCCAAACCTTGAAAGTATACAATGTTATGATAATCAATTATCGGGTTTAGATATTACAAATAACATAAATTTAGAGGAGCTTAGGTGTGCAAATAACCAAATAACAGATTTAGATATTTCCCAAAATACACTACTAAATTATCTCAGATGCGAAAATAATTTGCTCACTACACTAGATGCAACTAACAATGGGAATATTCAATTTTTATTTTGCAATAATAATCAACTTACAAGTTTATTAATAAAAAACGGAAATATTGAAGAAGGGGTAGGCCTTCATAGTAATCCCGATTTACAGTATGTTTGTGTTGATGAAGGAGAAATAAATCAAATACAAGCATCAGTACCTAATGTTTTAGTCAATACTTACTGCAGTTTTACTCCAGAAGGAGATTTTAATACAATAACAGGTAATCTAACTTTTGATGGCAATAACGATGGTTGTGACACTCAAGACGCCTTACAATCCAATATTAGAGTAGATATTAATGATGGTACAAATCAAGGTGCAGTATTTACGAATGCTTCTGGTAACTATACTTTTTTTACTGAAGCTGGAAATTTTTCAATTACCCCAAATTGGGAAAGCACTAATCTTTTCAATTTTTCGCCATCAACAGTTGTAATTCCTTTTTCAGATGATAGTAATAATATTGTTACTCAAGATTTTTGTATCACAGCAAATGGTATCCACAATGATGTTGAAGTACTCGTAGTTCCAATTGAAACGGCTCAGCCAGGTTTTGATGCAGTTTACCAAATAGTCTATAAAAATAAAGGAAATCAGATGTTGTCAGGAACTGTAAATCTAATGTACAATGATGCAGTTTTAGATTATGTTTCGGCATCTATTCCACCTGATAATCAATTAGAGGATAACTTGTTATGGAATTATTCTAATTTATTGCCATTTGAAAGCAGAGTGATTGATGTCACATTGAATGTGAACTCACCGATGGAAACACCTGCTGTTAATAATGGTGATATTTTAGATTTTAATGTGTCCGTATCTCCCGTTTCTGGAGATGAAACACCTTTAGATAATAATTTTGATTATGAGCAAACGGTTGTAGGTTCTTATGACCCAAATGATATTACATGTTTAGAAGGTGATCTTGTCAACCCAGAACACATAGGAGAGTACCTTCACTATAATATCAATTTTGAAAATACCGGAACAGCTGCAGCAACATTTATTGTGGTAAAAGATAATATTGATAATTCTCAATTCGATATTAATTCCTTGCAAGTGTTATACACCTCGCATGAAGTGATGACCAGAATCATCGACAACACGATCGAGTTCATATTTGATGACATCAATTTGGCTTCAGAAGGAAAGGGTAATATCGTTTTCAAAATAAAAACAAACGACGATTTGGTCATTGGCGATTATGTAGAAAACAAGGCGGAAATTTTCTTTGATTATAATTTTCCAATTGAGACCAATGTGGCAACAACAGTATTTGACGTGTTGTCTATTGCAGAGTATGATGAACCGAGAATTAATATTTTTCCTAACCCTTCTTCAGATATTGTATACGTGAGATGTAAATCAATCATAGAGTCGATTGCTGTATATGATGTTCATGGACGATTGATAAAAAGTCAACAAGCAAATAAAGCTGAAGAGATCGTACAGGTTTCAGAATGTAATAGCGGTATTTACTTTTTAAAAGTAAAAACGGAGAATGGTGAAGGGCTAAAGAAAATAGTTAAAAATTAGAACTATAATGTTGAATAGCTAATTCGTTAAACATGAAAAAGATCACATTTTTAGTATTGTGCATGACTTGGTTTTCCAATGCCCAAATAGTCAATATTCCTGATGCCAATTTCAAAGCGGCTTTGGTAGCAGCTGGCGTTGATACTAATATGGATGGTGAAATTCAAGAAAGTGAAGCGCTAGCCGAAGTGAATATAGACGTTGCGAGTTCCAACATTTCAGATCTGACGGGTATTGAGGCTTTTATTAATATATTGACTTTAGACTGTTCAGAAAATCAGCTAACCTCGCTAGATGTTAGCCTAAATGTTAATTTAGAATCTTTACGTTGTCCAAATAATCAAATCTCGAATTTAGATGTATCTCAAAATGTTAATTTAGATTTTATCGCATGTCAAAATAATCAGCTCACGAATTTAGATACATCTCAAAATACCAATCTCGAATCTTTACTTTGTGAAAACAATCAATTAGCCAATTTAAACATAGAAGGTAACACTGTTTTAGAAACCTTATGGTGCTTCGAAAATCAATTGACAGTATTAGATATTACTCAGTCCCCAAATCTAATAAACTTAATATGTAATAATAATGAGCTGTCAATAATTGATACAGGTCAAAATCAGAATCTTGAGCTGTTAGTTTGTTATTCTAACCAACTGACAAGCTTAGATATTTCTGAAAATGTGCTACTTCAATCCTTGAGGTGTTTTGATAACCAAATAACAAATATAGACGCTTCAAACAATTTAAATCTTATCACATTGTTGTGCCAAGGAAATGAACTTTCCGAATTAAACATTAAAAATGGTAGTATTGAAACTACTCTTGATTTTAGCGATAATCCTGCGTTATTATTTGTATGTGCAGATGAAGCACAAGTTGTTTCCGTTCAAGGAGAAGCAAGTCTCGGTACAGTAGTAAGCTCATACTGTTCTTTTGTTCCTGGCGGTAGTTATAATACCATTAGTGGTTCTATCATATATGATTTTCTTGAAGATGGATGTGACCCTATTGATGTGCCTCAACCTCATATAAAAATTAATATAGCCGATGGTTCCCCTGAAGGGGAAGGTTCGACTTTCACAAATGGTAATGGGATTTACACCTTCTATACCAATACTGGGAACTTTGACATTGCACCTGATGTAGAAGATCCTTCATGGTTTGATCTTAGTCCCAATTCTGCCTCGATACCATTCCTTGATAACAATAATAACATAGTGGTTCAAGATTTCTGTATTACACCTGTGGGTGTTCATAATGATGTTGAAATCTATGTCGCACCAATCGAATTTGCGCGACCAGGATTTGACGCTATTTATCAAATCGTCTATAGAAATAAAGGAAATCAAGTGGCTTCGGGAAATTTTGAATTCACATTTGAAGATGACGTTCTTGATTTTGTGGGTGCAACATCAACTCCTGATGCACAAACTACTGGTAATCTATCTTGGAGTTACGAGAATCTGCTGCCTTTTGAAAACAGAGATGTTTATGTAACCATGAATGTTAATAGCCCAGAAGAAGATCCTCCTGTAAATATTGATGATATTCTAGATTTTAGCGTAGCAATTGATACAGAAACTGAGGATGAAATCCTTAACAATAACCTATTTTTTTATAAGCAAACAGTCGTTGGGTCTTACGATCCTAATGATATAACCTGTCTTCAAGGTGATATTGTTCCAACCGATTTGATTGGAGAAGATTTGAGTTATATAATAAATTTTGAAAATATTGGTACGTCTGCTGCCGAAAATGTAGTGATTGAAATTGAAGTTGATGACGCTCAATTTGATATCAATACCCTTAGAGTTTTAAATGCATCTCATATGGTCGATACAAGAGTTGAAAATGATAAGATGAAATTTATTTTTGAAAACATCAATCTTGCAGCAAGTGGTGGTCATGGGAATATTTTAATTCGAATACAAAGTAACAATAACTTACAATCTGGTGAATTTGTAACCAAAAGAGCCAACATTCATTTTGATTATAATTTTCCTATTGAAACTAACGACGCCAACACTGTATTTGAAAACTTATCTGTAATTGATCAAGAAAAAGATACTTCAGTTAAAATATTTCCAAACCCAGCGAACGATACATTAAACATTTCAGCAAATGGAACGATTAAAATCGTTGAAATTTATGATGTTCAAGGTAGAATGACACAAGCATCAGTGGTGAATAGTTCTGCTGTAAAAATAAATGTCAACTCGTTTTCGAATGGTGTGTATTTTTTAAGAATAAAAACTGAAAATGGCACCAGTGTTCAGAAAATCATTAAAGATTAATTATAATAGTTTCCATTATTATTTTTTTAACTAATGACTAAAACGTATACAACAAGCCATTGGTCAATTCATATTGGGTTTTAGGGATATCTGGACTTACTGGAACCGCATCATGAAAAAAGTTGAAATTCGTTTTAAATGCCAAGTTCTTATAGATTTCAATAAGAATAGAGGTATTGCTCGAAAAGCGGTAATCCTTAAAGGATTCGATTAAAGGTTGATAATAACTCGTACTGATAATCGTGAGCGTTTCTATTGGAAACAAACTAAAGGATAAGTAGGCACTACCACGAATGTCTCTTTGTATGCGATCAAGTACGACATCCGAAGCGCGTTCATATTCATACATGACAAGCGTACCAAGATAAAATCGATAATCATCATGCTTGCTTAGCTTAAATCGTGGTCCTGTACCCAATAAACCTCTAAAATCAATTTGTGACACGGCATCATATTGTGCTTGGGCAAAAGCTTCCCATTTCACACGATCCGAAATTTTGCGATTGTATCTTAAGTGCTGTGTTCCGCGATTAACCAAAGCGTTGCCTTCGACTTTCTGAAAGCTCAAATCATTCACAAACAACCATAAATTGGTTTTATCATTATACTGCACATGTGCCTTATTGGCAATTCTGAAAATAGTGTTGGTGTTCTTTATCAATGACACATCCAAACTAATAGAACCCGTCCATTTTGCCGAATCGGAAGCCTTGCGTAAAGTTTCCACATTGACCACCTGTGCATTTCCAATACAGATTACAAAAAAAGTGAAGAAAGTTAGATATCGCATCTCGATTTCAAATTTGATCGCAAAAATACTATTTATGATATAAAGATTACCAAGTCAGAGAAAAATCCAGTGTCAAAACACCTATCGTTTTTATGAATATCCAAATTGTTAAAACCATTGTAAATAGACTTCTGAAATCCTTAGATATTTCGTAATTTTACGGGACTTAACAACAATATAAAATTTCAATATATATGTCAGACAAAGCTACGCTAGAAATAAATGGGAAAACGTACGAATTACCATTAGTTGAAGGTACCGAAAATGAAGTTGCTATAAACATCAAATCTCTTAGAGGTGATACAGGAGGCGTGATAACAATAGATCCTGGATACAAGAATACGGGAAGTTGTGAAAGTGCAATTACTTTCTTGGATGGAGAGAAAGGTATCTTGAGGTATCGTGGTTACTCTATTGAGGAACTGGCAGAAAAGGCAGATTTTCTTGAAGTAGCTTATTTGCTCATATTTGGAGAGTTGCCAACGCAAACCGAACTGGATAAGTTCCATGCAGATATCAAGCATCATTCGGTTGTTGATGATGATGTGAAGAAGATTATTGAAGCCTTTCCTAAATCGGCGCATCCAATGGGTGTGCTCTCATCTTTAACAAGTGCTTTGACCGCCTTTAATCCAACTTCAGTTGATGTGAATTCTGAAGAGCAAATGTACAATGCCATTGTACGAATCTTAGGAAAATTTCCAGTGTTAGTGGCTTGGACAATGCGTAAGAAACATGGTTTACCGTTAGAATACGGTGATGATAATTTAGGTTATGTCGAGAATGTATTAAAAATGATGTTCAAAAGTCCGAACAAGGATTATGAGCAAAATAAAATCCTAGTGGACGCATTGGATAAGCTATTGATATTGCATGCAGATCATGAGCAAAACTGTTCAACATCCACTGTTAGGATTACAGGATCCTCTCATGCTGGACTGTTTGTGTCACTTGCAGCTGGAATTTCAGCACTTTGGGGACCACTTCACGGAGGAGCGAACCAGGCAGTTTTGGAAATGTTGGAAGCCATCAAGGAAGATGGAGGCGATACAAAGAAATATATGGCAAAAGCTAAAGACAAGAACGATCCATTCCGATTAATGGGATTTGGTCATCGCGTTTATAAGAATTTTGATCCAAGGGCAAAAATCATTAAAGTCTCTGCAGATGAAGTCTTAGGGGATTTAGGTGTGGAAGATCCAATTTTGGATATTGCCAAAGGCTTGGAAAAAGAAGCTTTGGAAGATCCATATTTCGTCGATAGAAAATTATATCCTAATGTCGATTTCTATTCAGGTATTATTTACCGAGCCATGGGTATTCCTGTAGAAATGTTTACAGTGATGTTCGCACTAGGTCGACTACCAGGTTGGATAGCACAATGGAGAGAAATGCGCTTGCGTAAAGAACCAATAGGACGACCAAGACAGCTATATGTAGGTGAGACCTATAGACCGTTTAAAAAAATTAACGATAGATAAGGTATTAGAACCAAGATTTAGACTAAAGCTTCATAAGACATTATGGAGCTTTTTTTAATTATTTTTAAAAATAGTGGGTAACAATTTGTAATGATTGGAACATTTAAATGAAATCGAACATAACATTTAAAAACAATCATTATGAAAACAATTAAATCTTTTTTGACCATTTCCTTTGTGGTAATAGTCTTCGTAAACCAAATGGGTGGTCAAACCAGTACATCAACAGGAACAAATGCAGGTAATACAGGAGCTCATAATAGTGCTTTTGGAGCTAATGCATTAATGAGCACTACAGGTGGTTACAATTCTGCCTTTGGATCTGGGGCTTTACAAAATAATATTGGAGGTCAAAATAATACTGCTTTAGGGCGAGAAAGTCTTTCGGACAATACTACAGGTTTAAATAATGTTGGGGTTGGTATGTATGCTTTAAGACGTAATACTACCGCTTCAAATAATATTGCTATAGGATATAATACACTTGCAAATATGACTACTGATGGAAAAAATACAGCCATTGGTCATTCGACAGCTACATCACTAACATCTGGAACGCTAAATATTCTTATAGGATATAAATTGGCGGTACCATCCAATTTGGAGTCGACTATTATTTTAGGTAATAATTCCAAGTGGAAAATTACGTCTGATGCCGATGGTTATACGGGAATTGGATTAGGATATAATCAATTTGCGCAAAACCGACTTGAAATTGGAAGTGGTATTCCTGGAACTTCTGGATTACGATTTAGAAGTATTAACTCTAATAGTTCAACAGTGGCCTCAAATGGTAAGGTCTTAACGGTAAATGCAAATGGAGATGTAGTGCTTACAACAGATGCTGGAGGATCAGGAGGCGGATCTAATGTGAACATCTATAACGCAGATGGCACACTCACGGGAAATAGAACTGTAACGATGAATAACAATAGGCTCATGTTTAATACGGATACTAATGGTTCAATTTATGTAGGAGATCGAAGTGATATTACCAACAATGCTAATTTCCCAACAACTACAGGTAATTATAGATTATATGTTGAAGGAGGTATCCTAACCGAAAAAGTAAAAGTAGCGCTAAGAAATCCAAATACGAATTGGGCTGATTATGTGTTTGAAGACGATTATAAACTAATGTCTTTAAAAGATATTGAGAATTTTATTAAGAAGCATAAGCATTTACCTGGTATTGCTTCAGCTAATGACTTGGTTGAAAACGGATTAGATTTAGCCGACATGCAAGCTAAACAAATGGAAAAGATCGAGGAATTAACACTTTATATTATAGAACAACACAAAAACGTTGAGAAGCAACAAAAGGAGATTGAAAAGTTAAAAGCAATGGTTAAAGCGCTAACTAAGCAATAGAATATCAGTTTAATTTTTAAATCTCAACATTATGAAGTCATTAGATAATTATAAGAGGCTGAAAAGGCTTGTTTTATTAGTTAGTGTAATGTTTGTAAATAATATATATTCACAAACTTATGTGACATGGAATAATCAGCCACCAGAAGCAAATACCATTACTGGCACATATGGGGCAGGAACTTTAGTTACTGTTACTACTCAAGGAGGTGGTGGAAATATTGGATTAGAATCACCAGCGAGTAACACAAATAATTTGGTAACAACTGTTGCTGCTAATACATTTGATACGAATGGGCCAGGGAATAGTCAAAACTCTCAGACCTTATTAATTACATTTAATCCACCCGTTTATATTACACAATACAATATGTCAGATATAGATAGAGGAGGAACTTGGGATGATTCATTTAATTTTGTTGGTGTTACGTTCGCTAACAATACTTCTACAACTTCAAATACAAACTTAAATGGAGCGGTTGTGACAAACGATCCTTTTAATTCCGGAGGTTTTGCATCTTGGTTTTGTTCTTCTCAACCTATTCAGACATTTTCATTGAATTACTTTGGTAATAATGCAAATTTAGTGCATGAATTTTTGGGCTATTCAATAGAGGTTCTAATTCCTCCAACAATAGATGATATTTGTTTAGACGATACTACTACTAATCTGCCAACGACAATTGGAAATAACATATCTGGAACATGGAACCCAGAAATTATTAATACTAGCGCTATAGGCACGACTACTTATACATTCACACCTGATAATGGTCAAGCAATACAATGTCCTATTACAATGGATGTTACAATTGTAGATTGTTGTTTGCCAGATTTAACCTCTAATATAATCATATCGACCATGGTTCAAGAAGAAAGAGATATATGGATTCGATCTACAGATAATATTACGTTTTCTGACGGAATACTTGGTAATGGTGTCGTTTATCATGCAGGTGATTTTATAGAATTAAACCCTGAAGATAATCTTGGTAATCTAGGTTTTGAAGCAGTATTTGGTTCTCAGTTTTCTGCATATATAGAAGGCTGTTCTGGAAATTATGTGTATCGATTGGGAGAAACTGAAATGGATACTTCCAAAGATGTTCCTCGTCCTAAAAATTCCTCACGTATTATCAATAAGCCAAGCTACTTTGATATTATTTTAGACGATTTTGGGGAAAATATTAAAATTCCTATTACCGACTATGAACTCGAGTATGTTGAATTGTTTTCTATTCAAGGTAAACTATTGTATTCAGGAGCGATGGATAAAAATAAAGTGACCATCATTCCGGTTGAAGCGTTTGATTCGGGCGTTTATATTGTAAAAGTGACATCAGCTCACGGCAAAGCTTTTTCCGAAAAATTTATTAAAAAGTAAAATCAAGAGTTCACATCATTTATTAAGCTCCACTTTAAATCGTGGAGCTTTTTTTATATTTGCAATCTATGATTATACCTAACGTCAAAAACGAAACCTCGCGACTACGTGCTGTAGTTTTAGGCACTGCCGAAAGCATTGGTCCTGTACCTACTTTAGAAGAGGCTTACGATCCTAAATCTGTCGAACATATCAAGGCAGGAACTTATCCTGTGGAAGCCGATATGATCCAAGAAATGGACGCAGTTGCCCAAGTGTTTATGAAATATGATGTAACGCTTTACAGACCCAAAGTGATAGCAGATTACAACCAGATTTTCTCTAGGGACATTGGTTTTGTGATTGACGATAAGTTCATTTTTGCCAATATCTTACCCGATCGTGATCGTGAAATTGAAGCCATCGAGCATGTATGGAGTCAAATTCCGAAAACGCATCGTATTCGATTGCCTGAAGAATGCCATGTCGAAGGTGGTGATGTCATGCCTTGGAACGACTACATCTTTATAGGAACCTATTCTGGTGAGGACTACTCCGATTATATTACAGCACGTACCAATATGGACGCGGTTATTGCACTACAGGAATTATTTCCTCATAAAACGGTAAAGCCTTTCGAACTTCGAAAATCCAATACTGAAGCCCAGGAGAATGCCTTGCATTTGGATTGCTGTTTTCAACCTATAGGAACCAATAAAGCCATTTTGCATAAAAACGGTTTTTTAGTGGAAAGCGAATACCAATGGCTGGTTGATTTCTTCGGAAAGGATAATGTTTTTGAGATTACCAAAGCGGAAATGTACCATATGAATAGCAATGTATTTTCTATTGCTGAAGATGTCATTATTTCTGAACGAAACTTTACTAGATTAAATACGTGGCTTCGTGAACAAGGGTTTACGGTAGAGGAGGTGCCTTATGCTGAAATAGCCAAACAGGAAGGCTTGTTACGTTGTAGTACTTTGCCTTTAATTAGGGATTAATTTTTTGTTTTATTTTACAAATCCATCCCAGCGTTTCATATAGTTGATAAATTGAGAACCTAAACCTTCTTTCTTGAGATACTCTTCAGAAGTAGGTAATTCGGTTGGTTCGAAGTTAGGATGTTTTAAAACTTGATTTGGGAAGTCATGATGCAATATTGCAGAGCGACCAATGGATACAAAATCAACACCATAATCTAACACCCTAAGTACGTCCTTTCCTGTTCTAATTTGTCCTGCAACCGTCCATTTTACAGTTTTAAAATCAAGTTCAGAGAAATGTTCTAACAACGATTTATGTTGATGCTCCATGTCTTCAGGTTTCTTAAAGACATCCCAAAGGGATAGATCTAAAAAGTCGATTTCGTGATGGTCTATCAATTGTTGGGCAACCATTTTGATTTCGTTTAGTTGCATTCCAAAACGTTCAGGAGATAGTCGCACCCCAATCAAAAATCCCGAACCGCAGGTCGCTCGAATGCCATCAACAATTTCAAAAAGTAATCGTGCTCGATTTTCAAGGGTTCCACCATATTTGTCTTTACGTTGATTAATACTTGAACTCAAAAATTGGGTCAAAATGTAACCATGTGCTCCATGGACTTCAACACCATCATAACCGCTTTGTTGCGCTCTTTTGGCTGCAACAATAAAATCATCACGTAGTTGGCGAATTTCATCAAGGGTCAAGGCACGTGCATTATGCTTTTTGCTTTCCGAAGGACAAACAGCTTTTTGCTTAATCACATCAACAGGAGAGCGCATACCAGCATGATGCAGTTGAATAACGGCTAAACTATTATGTGCTTTGATTCCTGAAGCCAATCGTTTGTGCCCTTCAATATGATCATCTGAGAATATTCCTAACTGACCTGCAAATCCTTGTCCTATCGATTGTACATGCGATGCACATGTCATGGTGAGTCCAAATCCACCTTTGGCGCGCATGGTCAACCATTGGTATTCATTATCAGATAGTGAACCGTCATCATGACTTTGGGTATTGGTCATAGGAGCCAACATGAAACGATTTTTCATTCGAGATCCACAATGAAACTGAACTTCAGAAATTAAACGATTAGACATGCTAATTACTTTACAACAATGGTTTTAACAAAACGCTTATTATTTATCGAGAAGATGGCAAAATATTGAGAAGGTGCAAGTCCTTCAATGGTTAAGGTTTGACTGTCTTGTGTCAAGGTATTTTGGTAGACTTCTTTCCCAAGGATATCCACTAATTTAAAATCGATATTTCCCGATAAGCCCTTTTTGAACGATACCGTCAATTGCTCATGGATAGGATTTGGAGAAATACTTATTGCATTCTCGATTAAGTTCAATTCGTCGATATCCAAACTATCGTAAGCCACTGCGAATTCCATTGCGGCACCTAGAGCACCTTTGATTGCCTCATAAGCATAAGTAACATCCATGTTGGTTAGATTGTCATTGATAGTATGGATAACAGACGATACATTGGTTTCGTAAAGTCCAGTAATGACTTCGCCATTATTTTCAAAAGGAATATAATCGGAAGCAAATGCAAATGAAATTTCTGTTTCCAGATTGGAATAGAATTCCATACAATTTGCCAAGACTATTGTTGCGGCATCTGATGCTGCATTGTTTGAAGAAGGGTTGCTAAGGTCGCGTTCGCAAGTAATGGTGTTATTGGTCACTCCATTCACACCACCAATTTCATCAATATTGAACACCACTTTGATGTCTAGGTTTTGCGGAATAACCGTATTATTTACATAATAGGAGCTGCCTATCAAACCATCTTCCTCTCCTGAGAAGTGAATGAATTTAATGGAATATTCAGTATCGATATCCTTTAACAAACGCGCAAGCTCCAAGAGTAACACAGTACCTGAGCCATTGTCATTGGTTCCTGGTCCATTTATGGTATCGTAATGCGCGTCGATAATTACATAAGTGTTTGGAAAAGTCGTTCCTGTTTTTGTCACAATGATATTGTTGCTTGTTCCAGCCGAATAAGAAAAATCTTGTAGCACGATGTCTGTATAGCCCAAATCCTGATAGCGAGAAGTGATCCAGTTTTCAGCATCGGTAAGTGCCTGTGAACCTACTGTTTTTATTCCGAAATTTTCAAAAGTCGTTAAATCATTGAGTACGTTCGTCTGTGAAGTGTTGGCCACAACATCTGCATAAAATTGATTAAAGGTTTGTGCATAAGAACAACTTATGGCGACAATAAAAATGATGGATAGTTTGATGGTTTTCATGTGATATTGGTGTTGCGATTTACACGAGGTTCATTCGCGATATAAAAAGTAATTATTCACCAATTCGATATACATACGTTTGGCGTCATCTTCACTGACGTCTTGTACTTGAAATAGCGCATTGGTCTTAAAGGCATTAATAATTGGTTTACGACTACTTGGTCTACCATAATCATTGGTCGCTTTTTTATAATAGGCATACAATCGCAAGAGGAAATCTGCAGGAAAAGGCTCAGCATGAGCGTTTATACGCGCAACAGCTTCTTCAAATTCGATTTGTAATTCTTCTGAACTCATCGTTTTTCAGCAATAACACTTTCGCCTCCTCTTACTTTTTGGTTAAGTTCAACTTTGATATCAGCATCCAATGGTAAAAATAGATCGACACGAGATCCGAATTTTATAAATCCCGAATCTGAACCCTGTATGGCCTCATCCTTGACTTTTGCATAATTGACAATACGTTTCGCCAAAGCACCTGCAATTTGTCTGTAAAGGATTTTTCCGAAGTTTTTATTTTCAACAACAACCGTTGTACGTTCATTTTCCTCACTTGCCTTAGGATGCCATGCAACAAGATATTTTCCAGGATGATATTTACTGTAAGTTACATTTCCGCTTATGGGATAACGTGTCACATGAACATTTATTGGCGACATAAATACAGATACCTGAATGCGTTTATCATTGAAGACTTCCTTTTCATAAACTTCCTCGATGACTACTACTTTCCCATCTACGGGAGAGACTGCAGTATGGGCTTCTATTTTTGTATGCCGTTTTGGATTTCTAAAAAATTGAAGAATCAAGACCAACAATACCAGTAGCCCAATTAATAATGTTAATCGTAACCATTGGATATCGATAAATCTATCGATCAATAAACTGCCAGTGATGACAATGACAAATGTGATGAATATGATTTTATAACCTTCTTTATGAAACATAATGTACTAATCTTAAAAACAAAAATATAAAAGGTGCAGCAAAGATAATACTATCCAAGCGATCCATTAAACCACCATGACCAGGCATGATCACACCACTGTCCTTGACGTTTGCCTGACGCTTAAACTTAGATTCTATTAAATCGCCAAGTGTTCCAAAGACACTGATAATAATACTTAAAATAAGCCAATTGGTAAAGCTTAAGGTTTCGGTATAGTGTGCAATAAAATAGCTTGCTACACATGAAAAAAAGAGTCCGCCAAGAAAACCTTCCACGGTTTTCTTTGGAGAGATTTTAGGGAAAAGTTTTTGCTTACCAAAGTTTTTTCCAACAAGGTAGGCAAATGTGTCGTTAATCCAAACCAATAGAAATGAGCCGAATAGGAGCAATGGTGTAAACTTTTGGTCAAAATTTGCAATAGCGTTGATAAAAACAAAACCACTTGAGAGATAAAACGTGGTAAGTATAAATCGTTTCGCACTAAAAAGCGGAATGGTCTTTTCCGAAAACAGATCCTTGATCAATATCAATTGAACGAATATGGTTAAGACCAATAATATTTGACAGGCTTCATCGACTCCAGTTGTAGATGGTGAAAGTAGACTCCAATAAGCAAATCCCAAATATAAAAAGGTAAAAATAAGGTAAGGTGAAAAGCTTTTTAAGTGAATCAGTTTTTTAAACTCGATCATACAAATGATTCCGAAAAAATAAAAGAGGGTAATGAGCGCGTGCTGCCAAAATAAAGCGACAACAAGAAGCGAAGCATATAAAAGGCCTGAGAGCGCTCTTGTACCAAGTTCTTTCATTTATAAGTCTTCTAGGAGCATCAAATATAAGTTTTTTGAACTACTTCCGTAGGTCAGGAAGTCTTTATCTTCGATGGCTTTAAAATGCTTAATGGTTGTAATATTTGTTGGAATTTTATTGCGGTTTTTCCCTTTAATGCCACGCAAGCCTTCTCCAATATTTTGGACAAATTGACTAGTGGTAGCATAAATGATGAAATTATCAGGAAGTTCCTTCAGCTTCTTTTCAGCAATTTGATTGGAAGAGATGAGCAGTGAACCATCATCAGAAATCAAGTACTCACAAGTAGAGAGAAAATAGGTGCTTTCCGATATGCGTTCTGTGGTATTTAACTCAAAGTCTTTGAACAAGTCATTCAAACGTTCATCAAAAAGCAGTACCTTATTATCTTGCCATCCATTTTCCTTCAGGATTGAATTGAAACTATCCTGAATTTCCTGCATATTTTCGCAATATAGAAACTTACCACCATTGGCCTTGAAGTTTATGGTGAATTGTTCATCCACAGGCAACTTTACCTCAGGCATATACTTGCCTCGTTCTTCGCTTTTTATGTGGTCTTCGGGTGTGTTTTTTAAACCGAAGATTTTACGAAATAAACTCATGTATTGGGTACGCTATTAATCGTATGTCTCTGATGTATGTTTTCAAATATAAAAAAACTAAAATGAATGGTTTATGGATTTAAGTTTTTTATAAGACAAAGTTCGAGAGTGGTTAGTCTTCTTTTTCGATTTCAACTTCAGGCTCGGTTTCTGTTTTTTCCTCAGGTTTAGGTTCGGAAAGTTCTTTTTTCTCGAATGGACGCTTTCCAAAAATTACTTCTAGGTTATCCTTAAAGATGACTTCTTTTTCAAGAAGTACTTCGGCTAATTCTGTGAGTTTGTCCTTATGTTGTTCCAGCAGATTTACAGCACGTTGGTATTGTTCTTCAATGATGTCTGAAATTTCCTTGTCGATCAATTCTGCAGTTTGCTCACTGTAAGGTTTAGTAAATCCATATTCCGATTGTCCTGAAGAATCGTAATAGGTAAGGTTACCAACTTTATCGCTCAAACCATAAATAGTGACCATTGCGCGAGCTTGTTTGGTTACTTTTTCAAGGTCACTCAATGCACCTGTTGAAATTTTATTGAAAATAACTTTTTCAGCAGCTCGTCCACCAAGTGCAGCACACATTTCATCCAACATTTGTTCGGGTCTTACGATCAATCGTTCTTCTGGTAAATACCAAGCGGCACCCAAGGATTGCCCTCGAGGAACAATGGTTACTTTAACCAAAGGAGCAGCATGCTCTAACATCCAACTAACGGTAGCATGACCAGCTTCATGATAGGCAATGGCCTTTTTTTCTTCCTTGGTAATGATCTTGTTTTTCTTTTCAAGTCCACCAACAATTCGATCTACAGCATCGAGAAAATCTTGTTTTCCAACGGCTTTCTTACCATTACGTGCAGCAATAAGGGCAGCTTCGTTGCACACGTTTGCAATATCAGCACCCGAAAATCCTGGTGTTTGTTTTGCTAGAAAATCGACATCTAGTTTTTCGGATTGCTTAATTGGTCTCAAATGCACTTCAAAAATTTCTTTTCGTTCACGTACATCTGGAAGATCAACAAAAATTTGTCTGTCAAAACGACCAGCACGCATAAGAGCTTTGTCTAAAACATCAGCTCGGTTGGTGGCTGCCAAAACAATAACATTGGTATTGGTTCCAAAACCATCCATTTCAGTCAATAGCTGGTTTAGTGTATTTTCGCGTTCATCGTTAGATCCCGAAAAATTACTTTTTCCTCTAGCTCTACCAATAGCATCGATTTCATCAATAAAAATAATAGCAGGCGATTTTTCTTTAGCCTGTTTAAATAAATCCCTTACACGAGAGGCACCAACACCAACAAACATTTCGACAAAGTCTGAACCAGATAAGGAGAAGAAAGGGACTTTGGCCTCTCCAGCAACGGCTTTCGCGAGTAAGGTTTTACCTGTTCCTGGTTGACCAACCAATAAAGCGCCTTTAGGTATTTTTCCACCAAGGGATGTGTATTTTTCAGGGTTTTTTAAGAAATCAACGATTTCTTGCACTTCTTCCTTGGCACCTTCCAGTCCTGCCACATCCTTGAAAGAGGTTTTTACATCTGTTTTTTCATCGAAGAGCTTGGCTTTGGATTTTCCTATATTGAAAATTTGTCCACCAGCACCACCACCAGCACCGCCAGACATACGTCTCATGATAAAAATCCAGACACCTATGATTAAAATGAATGGAAGTAAGGAGAACAATAAGTTTCCGAACAAATTCTCTTCGGTTTTAAATGATACAGGCACATCAACATTAGGATTGTTCTTATTGATGTTGTTGACTTCATTCTGAAAAATCTCCAATTCACCAAATTCGAATGAATAATTAGGTTGTGCTGTTACCGAAGGAATAATGTTGTTGGGTTTTGCTTTTTTATGGATTTCCTTTGAAAGAGCCTCTTTGGTCAAAAACACTCTAGCTTCCCTGTTATTGATTATATCCAGCCTTGCAACATCGCCTTGTTCCATAAACCCGAAAAAGTCAGAGGGATTGATTTGCTTTGCAGATGATCCTCCAAAACCTCCTGATAAAAATTGGATGCCCAAAAAAGCAGCAATTACGAGTCCGTAAACCCAATAAGGGCTGAATTTTGGTTTCTTATTTATATTTTTATTGTCTTTTGCCATCTATGATTACCACAATCGTGGTTTTGTTTAAAATGTTTAATAACTGGTTTCTATAATTGTTGTTTTAGCATCTCCCCAAAGACTTTCAATGTCATAATAATCCCTGATATGCTTTTGGAATACATGAACAACAACATTCACATAGTCGATCAAGACCCATTCGGCATTATCGCTTCCTTCAACATGCCAAGGGTTGTCTTTATGTGTTTTACTGACTTTCTTTTGAATGGAACTTACAATGGCATTTACTTGTGTGTTTGAGCTTCCTTCACAAATAACAAAGTAGTCGCAAACTGTATTTTCAATTTCTCTCAAATCTAAGATCGTAATCTCTTTTCCTTTTACATCTTCTATTCCAGCAATTACTGTACTAATGAGTTGATCTGGGCTCGTATTTTTTTTCGCCATTAAATTGATTTAATTTTGTGCAAAGTTATTATTTTTTTAGTTCTTATAAGTTCTTATTCCTCTTAAGAAAGATATAAATTTTCGAATTCTTACGCATGCACATAATCAAACTTAATGCCATCGATTCTACGAACACCTATTTAAGGCAGTTGAGCAGTTTTGATAAATTGGAAGATTATACGGTTGTAATGGCAGATTCTCAATCGAATGGTCGTGGACAAATAGGAACAAAATGGTGCTCTGAAGCCGGTAAAAACCTGACTGTCAGTGTTTTTGTGGATGTTTCATTTTTGTCTTTAGCGCATAGCTTTTATATTAGTATGGCAGCTTCATTAGCTATTTATGAAGCTTTAAAACAGTTTCAAATCAAGCAAGTAAAGGTTAAATGGCCAAACGACATTTTGGCAGACCAAAAGAAAGTTTCTGGTGTGTTAATAGAAAATGTCATAAAAAATAATAAGTTAAAGGGCAGTATTATTGGTTTTGGGCTGAATGTTAACCAAAGACATTTTACAAATTTACCTCAAGCAACCTCAATGCGGTTACAATCTGGTGGTGTATACAATCGAGATGAAGTGTTGGATCAGGTTTTAAGATTCCTAAAGCAATATATTGATATGTTAAGACATGGACATCTCGAAACACTGAAAGCGTTGTACGAATCAAAACTTTTTAGAAAAAATAAACCGTCAACATTTGAAGATGCCAAAGGTCATTTGTTTTCAGGTTATATAAAAGGTGTTTCAACATCTGGCCATCTATTGGTGTTGATTGTAGATGGTGTTGTTAAGTCTTTTGATCTAAAGGAAGTAAAACTCCTGTATTGAACTCTTTTTGACTTTTTCTATCCCAAGAGGTCAATTTTTCCTACAAGATTTGGCTTTCAAAAGTGTTTTGCCTAGACACATTTCAACTCTACCTCCATTGAAACAATAAGTCAAAATATGTTGTTGATTGATCAATTAAACTTGTGCTGGCATATTGCCAACTAAAGTTTCAATAAACTTATTTATAGGTCCTTTGATCATCATGGCCATCATGGCGTTGAATTCGCCTTCAAAAACCAATGCCACATCACTTTCATTTTCAGTAATTTCAGTGATATTTGCAGTTAATGAAAAATCCAATTTACCACCTGCAGCTCCTAAAACAATTTTATGTGGTGCGATTGCTTCTTTCTTTTTCAAGACGATTTCAGGCATGCCTTTTAAAGCGAACAAAAATTTATCATCTTCCAAAACCTCAAACTTACTAATGTTTTCAGGCATGAGTTTTTCGAAATTTTTTACGTCAGATAAGAAGTCAAAGGTCTCTTGAGCCGATTTGTTTATGGTTGTTTTTGGTGATTCTAGTTTCATAAGTGTGTGAATTGTGTTCGGTTAGGTCATATCAAATAGCGTTCCATTCGCTCGGATTGGCATTCCAACGTGTCAAAACTTCCTGTTCCTTGGCAGTAATATAGTTTGTATCCACAGCTTGTTCGAGTAGATTTTCATAATTGCTTAAAGTATGAAGATCGACATTGGCATTTCCGAAGTTTTGTTCAGCAATTTCAAATCCGTATGAGAAAATAGCCACCATGCCCTTAACATTGACCTTAGCTTCTTTAAGCGCCTTCACGGCATTTAAGCTGCTTTTTCCGGTACTTATGAGGTCCTCTACAACCACAACATTTTGTCCTGCTTCTACAAATCCTTCAATTTGATTTTGTCTTCCGTGGGATTTGGGCTCTGGTCTAACGTATACAAACGGTAAGCCAAGATATTCTGCCACAAGAATGCCTATACCAATGGCTCCTGTGGCAACACCAGCAATAACATCCACTTTGCCATAATGGTTGGCAATGTGTTTTCCCATAGTTTCACGAATGTACGTTCTAATTTGCGGAAAGGATAATACGATGCGGTTGTCACAATATATGGGTGATTTCCAACCGGAAGCCCATGTGAAAGGGTCGTTTGGTTGGAGTTTTATCGCATGGATTTGCAATAAAACTTCTGCGGTTTTTTTTGCGGTATCTTTGTCAAAAATCATGCTGCAAAATTAAGCTTTTAAAATGAGTTCAATGAAAAGAATTTTAAAAATGATATTTTTGCTAAGTAATACTCCAAACCCTATTTATGATTCACGTTTTTGTTAATGACAAGCCTATTGTATTGACAACTGTAGTTGAGCAGGAAGATGGCTTTAAAAATTACTTGTTGTCAACCGTCAATATTGGTAAAGTGATCAAAGAACTGAATACGACTTCGCTCCAATCGGCAAGACTTATCGGTAACAGTGATAAAAAACTTCTAAAGAAATTCCTGAAGCTTTTGCCCAATGTTGTAGCAGGAGGCGGAAAGGTTTATAATCAGGACAATAAGGTGCTGTTTATATATAGAAATGATAAGTGGGATCTACCCAAGGGTAAAATTGAAGGAGATGAAACCATTGAGTGTACAGCAGTTCGAGAAGTCGAAGAGGAAACAGGAGTGAGTGGATTGAGCATTACCAAACCACTTTCTACCACCTATCATATTTTTAAGCGCAATGGAAAGCATAAGATTAAAATCACCTATTGGTTTGAAATGAAAACCACTTTTAGCGGTGAACTTTTTCCTCAGGAAAAAGAGGGTATAACCAAGGTAGCTTGGTTGGATAGTGACCAAAGCAATGAAGCTTTGAAGAATAGTTACGCCAATATTAGAATACTAGTTTAATAGTTTCAATCTAGTCTGTAAATAGGATATTGTAAATGAGCAGACTCATAGTGCTCACTTTTTTTATGTAACCAATCCAATTGTGCATACCAATTTTCGGCGAAGTCTTTATCATACGTTTTTTTTAGATTGAATTCTATTTGCAATTTCGGGTTTTGTTTGAGTAGTTGTAAGGCTTTGTCTTCCCATACGTAAGGTGAAAACCCTTCTTTCTGTTGTAAAATCGTGTCGAAGAAATTCCAACTAAAAAATGAATCTTGCGCTTGAGGTTCCAAAGTCTCTACAAGATATCTCAAGGAATATTGATCGGTAAATACTATAAAATCCCCTTTTCTAAAAGCCACTTTTTCCGTAGACGAAACGACTTGTGTATTGTAATGTGGATAATGACCTTCGTAGGCTTGCTTTCGTGTTTCAAAATCCTTTATTCGATAGGAAGTCACTGATATTGTAGAATCCTTATCCATAGGAGTCATCTCAACATTGTTAAGTTCAAGAAGTTCGATAACATTCCACCAACCTTGAGGAATGATGTATGCTTTTGGGATAGTAACATCCAATTGGGATTTCATGAAATCTTGATATTTAATTGGTTTTGTAAATGCCTTGTTTCTATCATACTTTAAACGTTGCATGCCAGTGATTTCACTTTCAATCATTTCACCTTCATAACCTTTAAATTGTAATGTCGAAGATTGTGTAGTATCGATGGTCCATTGAATAGGATAAGTCATGGTCGACTGGTATGCCTTGAATGCGTTTTGTCTTAACTCGGAAATTTTAGGACCTTCGGTTTCGGTAATTTCAATCATGGTTTTCATAATCTCGTAGGTGCCTTCCACACGTTGCTTGTAAGGTTTGAGCATATGGGTTTCGACCATCATTCCTAGGGTGTTCCACAAACTTGTGTAGCCAGTTGAATATCGAGGCGTATCCATAAACTGACTGAAACCATTATCAGGAGTTCTGTTGAAGACATTCACATAAGGTGTAATGTCCCAGTTTTGTTCTGAAAGTTTTTGTTCTAATTGAGGCCTAAGCGCTTCATGGAGGAAAGTTCCAAGTTCACCACCAAGTTTGTTATGTTGCGTAAATAGATGTGTTAATGTGTATTGATAATCGGCACCATTGCTCACATGATTGTCGATAAAGACATCAGGTTGTACCAAATGGAATATTTTAGCAAAGGTCTTGGCGTTTTTAGTGTCATTTTTGATAAAATCACGATTGAGGTCATAATTTCTCGCATTTCCTCTAAACCCATAAGACTTAGGGCCATTTTGATTGGTTCTTGTTGTGGAATTTCGATTAAGGCTTCCACCGATATTATAGACAGGAATGGTAACTAAAACAGTAGCTTCAGGCATGTTGATTTTTCCCTGAACTAGGTCGCGAAATAAAAGCATGGTAGCATCAATACCATCCGACTCACCTGGATGAATACCATTGTTGATCAACATTATTCGTTTGTTTTTTCGGATGTGTTGAAAATCGAAATCAGCATCAGGATTTAAAGTGACCAAATGAAGTGGTCTGCCAGAATCTGTATCACCTATACTAATGATTTTTACGGCCTCATAGGCTTCGGCTAAATGTTCATAAAATGAAATTACCTCTTTGTAAGTACTGGTTTCTGTTCCATTCGAGTGCTCAAATCTAGTACTAAAATCAAATTGTACTTGTTGGTTTTCAGAAGAACACGATATGAGAATGGCAAATAGTAGCGCAAATCTTTTCATTAGTTTAAGATTTATTCAAGGTTGTTGATATATTGTTCATTTCTTTATTGTCGGCATGCCGAACCATTCCAAAGTTAATTTAAATTTGGCTCATCCCTCTAAAAACCCTAATTAATGACAACAATAACTTTACCTTTCGGGAAAGTCAATATCATAAACAATGCTATAGCAGAAGCCATTATTGATGAAAGTGTGGTAATGACAGCTGATAAGCTAAAGACTTTTCATGATGCTTTATTATCTCATTTTACTTCCCAACCATTTTCACTTCTAATCAATAAGGAGAATTCGTATACCTATGACTTTGAAGCACAGCTTAACGTTGGTAGTTTAGATCAAATTGATAAAACTGCTGTTGTAGCCTATAGTCAAATTTCAAAATTGGCCACAAGAGTGATTATGTCTATCAATCAAAACAAAAATTGGAATGTCAAAATGTTTGAGGATAGACAGGATGCAATCGATTGGCTTCTTACATCAAATAAAGAAGGTGAAATTACAGATGAAATCTCTCGCAAAATTGGTTAATTTTACGGCATTCTAAATTTGATCACATGTCAATGTCGCAAACCACTAATACCATTTTGATGATTCGTCCAGTTCGATTTAGGATGAATGAGCAAACAGCCGTGAATAATTATTTTCAGGAAGATTTAGATCTGAAGAATGCTGAGATCAATAAAAAAGCCCAAGAAGAGTTTGATGCTTTTGTTGGTAAATTGAGAGCAGTTGGTGTTCATGTTATAGTTGAAAATGATGATTATGAACAGGATACTCCAGATTCTATTTTTCCGAATAATTGGGTGAGTTTTCACGAAAATGGTGATGTTGGACTCTATCCTATGTTTGCTGAAAACCGTCGTCGTGAACGTCGTGAAGATATCATTGAACGATTGGAAAGTGAAGGCTTCAAGATAGAAAATATCATTGATTATACCAGTGCCGAAGAGGAAGATTTATTTTTGGAAGGTACAGGAAGTTTATTGCTAGACCGTATTAATTCGAAAGCATATTGTGCCTTGTCTCCACGAGCTGATGAAGGCCTGTTTATTGAGTTTTGTGAGGATTTTGAATACACACCAGTTGTTTTTACAGCAAATCAAACCGTAGATGGAAAGCGATTACCAATTTATCATACAAATGTTATGATGTGTTTGGCCGAGAATTTTTCAGTAATTTGTTTGGATACCATCGATGATAAAAAAGAACGTAAGCATGTCGTTAAAAATCTGAAACAAGATGGGAAAGCCATAATTGAGATTTCTGAATCCCAAATGCATCAATTTGCAGGTAACATGCTTCAAGTGCAAGGCCATGGAGGACAACGATACCTAGTAATGAGTCAAGCCGCCTACGACAGTTTAACGCCAAAACAAATATCTGATATCGAAACGTATTGTCCGATTGTTTCAAGTTCTTTAGAAACAATAGAAACCTGTGGTGGTGGTAGTGCACGTTGTATGATGGCTGAAGTGTTTTTGCCTCAAGCCTAATCCAGCTTGTTAAAAATATAGCCACCTTTTTCGGCACCCCAAATATGTTCGCCATTGGCATCAAAGCCTCTATCCCAAGAGATGATTTTATCTTCCATGATTTCGACTTCACTAGTGGCATAAGAAGCTCCATATAGTGTGCTTTCACAACTTTTTTCACCTGTTTCGCCTTTGTAGTACTTAGATTCAAGTCGCTTTAGTAATACTTCACAACCTTCTTTTTTAGTAATACTTTCGATGGAAAGACTATCAAAGGCCTTTGGAGTTTTCCACTTGCCAATCCATAAAGAGTCGTCTGGAATGGTATAAATTACCGAACTGTAGATACTATCATTTAATTGTGTTACTTCATAGATGCGTTGACGATAAGGTTTGTTCTGTCTTGCGTTGAGCGCTTGTTCAACATAAAGATAATGGCCTTTGTCTTCCCAAATTGGATACATGTGCAATGAGATATTAAAATAGGTCGTATCAACCTTTGACTGTACTTCAGAATTGAATGAGCCTTGCATTAGGGCAAACAATTCTGGGAGATGATTTGGCTTGGTGCCTTTGTCGGTTACCTTTTTTTCATTTTTACAGCTCATAAAACAAATGGCTGTCAATATTATAAATGTGCAATTTCTTATCATGATTGGTCTGTCTTTTGGCGAAAGATACCAAAAATAGCAATGGGACTAAATGCTAAAATAAGATTAATCTACAGGTTTGGTCTTTGGAAGTTCAACGTAAAATTTGGTTCCAATACCTAGTGTACTTTCTACCCAAATTCTTCCATTGTTTAATTCGACCAATTCCTTACAAATGGATAAGCCAAGGCCAGTTCCTTTTTCGTTGTCTGTTCCTCTTGTGGTAAAAGATCCATTCTTAAATAATTTATCGACGTTTTCAGGCGCAATACCAACACCAGTGTCTTCGACACAAATTAAACTATTTCCACTTAGATCGGTATTGGAGACTGTAATCACATCTGCAACGCGAGAAAACTTCACAGCATTGGTGATGAGGTTTTGTACTACAATTTCAACCATACTTTTGTCGGCATAAATAAAATCACGACGTGATTCATCAATAAGCACAATACGTTTCTGTTCGACTTTCTGTTCAACCAAACTCATTTTGGAGCGGAAAACCTCTTGAATATTGAAAAGTTCTGGTTTTGGTTTTAAGCTTTGCATTTGGGATTTAGACCAATTGAGCAAGTTGTACAATAGTTGCGATGCACTATCGGCATTTTCACTCAATTCAGGAATCAAATCATAGAACTCTTCCTTTGAAATACCGTCTTCCTTGAGCAAGTCTATACAGCCTTTAATGGACGAGATAGAATCCTTAAGGTCATGTGATACTATGGAAAATAGGCGATCCTTAACATGGTTGACTTCCTCGAGGTGTTGTTTCTGCTTAGCAAATTCTTGGTTTTTAAGTCTAATCTCCAAGTTTTTATCCTGCAGTTCTTCATTGAACTTTAAGGTGTTCTTGCGCTTAAGGTAAATGAGTAACAAAATGGTAGATACAATTAGAAATGCTGCGCCAAGGACATATGAGATCGCTTTTAATTTTTTGAATGTTTTGTCATTTTCCTGCTCCTTCAGCTTTAAGGCCATGTCGTTGTCTACATCCTCTTCATCTTCTATAGGTTCTATTTCTATAGGTTTTGTAATAACAGGCGTGATGGGTTGTATTTCTTTGTCCATCTCACTTTTGAGACTGTAATATTTGCCTTGCCAAAAGAAGGCATTTTGAAATCGTCCTCTAATGGAGTCCAATTCCTTATGAAGTTTATAATTCTTGAGTAACTCTTCCTTGTTGTCTATTTTTGTCGCTATATCATAAGCTTCATCAATTTGAGCTTGGGCAGTACGAAGGTTTTTTTGTTGCATGTTTAGCTCACCAATGGCATTTAGCGCTCTTAGAATACCGTCTTCGTTATCAATTTGCCTGTTGAAGGTAAGTCCTTCAACTAAATATTCGGCGGCTTTACCGTAGTCTTTAAACTGAAGATATTCAGCTCCTATGCGAGGTAAAATTTCACCTTTTAAGCGTTGGTCTGTTATAGGGTTGATTAGGCTTAAGACAGTTTCAAAATATTCAATAGCCTTACGGTGTTCTTTTCTTTCAGAATACAATAGTGCTATATTTTTGGTTGAGTTTTTAATGCCAACACTATCCCTAAGCTGTTTTCTTACATTCAATGCCTTGATATTAAACTCAAGTGCCTTGTCAATTTGGTTCGTATTATAGTAAGCTTCGGAAAGGTTGTTATAGGCTGAACTTAGTTCATCCTTAAGATTTCGGGACTCGAAGATATGAATGGCAGATAACGAATTTTGAAGCCCAACATTGTAATTGCCACGTTTGATTTCTATGAGACCAATGCTGTTGTTGACCTTTGCGATACCAAGTGTGTCACCTAGTTGGCGATAGAATTTTCGAGACCTGTTATAACCGTCGATGGCATTGTAATAGTCATCATTTTTAGCATAAATCAAAGCTTTGTAGTAGTTCACATCAGCGATACCTTTACTATGATTTAAAAACTCGGCTAAATGCTCAGTTTGATCAATGTATAAAAGTGCTTTTTTGTAGTTCTCATCCCGATATAGAGCCTTGACCAAATGAATAGAGGTGTCAACTTTCGAAGAGTCTTGTTTTTGATAAGCTAATTGTATGGTCAAGCTGTCGATCTCGTCCGTTTGCGTAAAACAGAAAGTCGAAGCAAGTAAAACAGCTAATGTTATTAACTGTTTCATACCTTAATTAGGGTATTAATTGCAAAATTATTTGTACACGAAACGTCCTTGAGGGAAAATAGGTCGTAATAGTGCTGAAATAATAATGTCAATCTTAAATAAGATTGATTAGTTATCATCAACGTTTGGGACTTAAATTAATAGCAACACCAAAATTGTGTAAAAAGGACGATAAATGCTAATTTTCAAGTCTTAATGCCAAAAAAACGGATAAAGTGAAGTTTATTCGATGAACTGCATTTTTAAGTGGTTTCTATTTTGCACTTCATCGATAAAAGTATGGGTATTGAGTGTTGATTTCCTTAGAGTTATGCAGTTTCTTGCACTAATTCCTGACCAAATTTTATCATATTTCCATCCTCATCCAGGATAGCAAACTCGCGCATTCCCCAAGGTTTGTTCTCCAACGGTCCATTGGGATGAACAACACCAAGTGGTTTTAATTCAGCATATAGTTTGTCGATTTCCTGAACATCAACATAACAACTTGTGTTTTCTGGATGAATTTTATCATTACATTTCCAAAAATGTACTACAAATTGATCACGAGCAATAACGGCATAATTATCATCGAGATAACCTACGCGATTGAAACCAAGTTTGGTTTTGTAAAATTCGACGGTATTTTTAATGTTTAGTGAGGCCAAAACAGGAATACCTCTTAGTAGATGCTTTTGTCGTTCCATGGAATCGATGTGCGTTGATTTCGACTTGTAAATTAAGGAATAATCCATTGTCCTTATCTTAAAATTTTAATAAAAAGTCTATCTTTGCCAACCTAAAAATACAATCAAAATGACCCTTCAGGACACTTTATCAACCAACGTTAAAGAAGCTGCGAAAGTTATATTCAATGCCGAATTGGAAACCGTGGAATTTCAGGCCACACGAAAAGAGTTTGCAGGTGACATTACTGTGGTTGTCTTTCCGATGTTAAGGGTCATCAAAGGAAATCCAGCTCAAATAGGAACAGAAATAGGCGATTATTTGGTAGAACATGTCAAGGAGGTTAAGAATTATAATGTCGTTAAGGGGTTTTTGAACATCGAAATTTCCGATGCGTTTTATATTGCATTTTTTGATACGATAAGAACTAATTCAAAGTACGGATTTACTTCTGCTAATGCTGAAAGCAAAGCTGTAATGGTTGAATATTCTTCACCAAATACTAACAAGCCATTGCATTTGGGACATGTGAGAAATGTGTTATTAGGATATAGTGTTGCGGAAATTTTGAAGGCTTCAGGAAAAAAGGTCTATAAAACACAAATCATAAATGATCGAGGTATCCATATTTGTAAAAGCATGTTGGCATGGCAGCGCTTTGGAAATGGAGAAACACCAGAAGCTACAGGTTTAAAAGGTGATAAACTCGTAGGAAACTACTACGTAAGGTTTGATCAGGAATATAAAAACGAGATTCAAGAACTCATGTCAGAAGGGCAAAGCGAAGCTGAAGCCAAAAAAAATGCTCCAATCCTATTGGAAGCCCAAGAAATGCTCAGAAAATGGGAAGCTGGAGATGATGAAGTTGTCGCACTTTGGAACAAAATGAATGGTTGGGTATATGACGGGTTTGATACGACGTACAAAAATATAGGTGTAGATTTTGATACACTGTATTATGAAAGCCAAACCTACTTGTTAGGTAAGGAATTTGTGACCGAAGGTTTAAGGTCTGGTGTTTTCTTCAAAAAGGAAGATGGGTCGGTTTGGTGTGATTTGACTGAGGAAGGTTTGGATGAAAAGATTGTATTGCGAAGTGATGGAACTGCTGTATATATGACCCAAGATATAGGCACAGCGATTCAACGTGTCAAGGATTTTCCTGATGTGGGAGGAATGGTGTATACCGTCGGAAATGAGCAGGATTACCATTTTCAAGTCTTATTTTTGATCTTGAAAAAATTAGGGTTCGATTGGGCCAAAAACTTGTACCATTTAAGTTATGGGATGGTAGATTTACCTTCAGGAAAGATGAAGAGTAGAGAAGGTACTGTAGTGGATGCTGATGATTTGGTTGCTGAAATGGCAGATACTGCTGGTCAAATTTCTGAAGAGCTAGGAAAACTCGATGGCTATACAGAGCAAGAAAAGCAAGAGTTGTATAAAACCATTGGCTTAGGTGCTTTAAAATATTATATTCTTAAGGTAGATCCAAGAAAACGAATCATGTTCGATCCCAAGGAATCTATCGATTTTCAAGGAAATACGGGTCCGTTTATTCAATATACATACGCTAGGATTCAATCTATTTTGCGTAAGTCAAATATGAATTTGGATGTTGTATTGAGCGATCTCGAAATGCCTCTTCATGAAAAAGAAAAAGAACTCATAAAGCAATTGGAATTATTCCCAGAGGTAGTTCAAAATGCCGCAAGTCATTATAGTCCGGCTTTAATTGCCAATTATACGTATGATTTGGTAAAAGAATTCAATTCGTTTTATCAAAATGTTTCCATTTTAGGTGCTCATACAGAACACGAAAAAACCTTCAGAGTGCAACTTTCAAATACGGTGGCCGAAGTCATTAAAAAAGCCTTTGGTTTGCTTGGCATAGAAGTACCAGAGCGTATGTAAATGACTAAGCTATTTTTTCATAATAGTTCATTGTATTTTTACGTTAAGGTTAAATCTATTTGTTAAAAAAATGTTAAAACATCTGTTTTTCAAAACTGCTTGGTTGATAAACTCGTAAGTGTTTCTGTCTTTCCCCAAAGAGGCTTAATCGCAAGTTTAATTAATAACTAATCAAATGAAAAACAAAATTACTCTAGTAGTTGCTTTTATAGCAATTTTACTTACTTCAACATTTTCATTTGCTCAAATTGTTACAAGTGGAGCAGATGATGGATCAGACGGAACTTTACGAAACGAAATTGCAGATACGCCTCCTGGAGGAATTATAACCTTTGTAGGTGTGTCAACAGTTACCTTGAACAGTGAGCTTACTATTAGCAAGGCATTGACCATATCAGGATTGCCTGGATCAACAGTTACTATTGATGCTAACTTTAATGGAAGGGTTTTTAATGTAAGTGATGGTCCTTTATTTTTGAATGACCTAACATTAACTAATGGGTTAGCTTCAGATGGAGGAGCAATCTACATCACGAATGCAGATGTGACAATCAATGATTGCATCATTACTGGTAATGTTGCCAATGGCACAGGATCTCCTGCAGGTTCTGGAGGTGGAATTTTTAATGATGTTGGAGGTGTCTTGGCGGTCTACAATTCTGAAATTTCAAATAATATGGCCAATAGAGCTGGAGGTGGAATTGAAGATAATTCTGGTGTTGGTCTTGGTGTAATACTGAATAATGTAAATCTCGATTACAACAATACAGGTGTAATGCCTGCCATTGCTGCTCCTGGAAATGGTGGTGGACTTCATATTACTGGTCCAGGTGATGTCAACATCACTGGCGGAACTAGTATCGGAAACATTGCTGCTTCTGAAGGAGGAGGATTGTGGAATGGTTCAGGAATAATGAATGTGGAAGCAACCTTAATAGATACAAATGATGCTCAGGGTGATGGTGCAGATAATGGAGGAGGCGGTATTTTTAACAATGGAGGTACTCTGAATGTTAATTCCAATACACAAATAATCAATAATACAGCCACTGGTACTGCAGGTTCAGGTGGAGGAATACTAAGTGTTGGTGGTATTGTAACAGTCAACAGTACTTCAATTACTGCGAACAGAGCAAATAGAGCTGGAGGTGGTATTGAATTAGCTGGAGGAACCTTGAACTTAAATAATACAAGTCTCAACTCAAATAATGCTGGTGTTGCACCTGCAATGGCCGCTCCTGGATCAGGAGGAGGACTTCATGTTACTGGCAGTGCAACTACAAACATATCAGGTGGAACCACAAATGCTAATATTGCGGCTAACGAAGGTGGAGGCCTATGGAATGGTTCTGGTGTGATGTCAATTGTAGATCATTCTGTAGACGGCAATAGTGCCTCTGGAAATGATGTAATGACTCCTGGTGCTGCTGGTGGAGGTGGAATTTATAATGAAGGAGGTACGGTTAATATTTCAGGGGCTACGAGCATTTCAAATAATATTGCTGATGGTGCGCAATCTACTGGAGGTGGTATTTTAAATGCTTCAGGAACACTCATCGCAAACGGTATATCAATTACAGATAATCAATCGAATAGAGCTGGTGGAGGTATCGAGACCAACGGATTAGGTACTGTTACTTTGACCAATGTAACACTAAATTCTAATGATACAGGTGTTGTTACCGGAACCGGAGCACCTGGAAATGGTGGTGCTTTACATGTTAGTGGAAGTGGAACCGTAGACGTAATAGGAAGTACGGTAAGTATGAATATGGCTGCTTCTGAAGGAGGAGGCTTATGGAATGGTTCAGGAATAATGACTGTAGATTCAACTTCCTTAACACAGAATGATGCTCAAGGTGATGGTGCAGATAATGGAGGCGGAGCATTGTTTAATAACGGAGGAACACTCATAGTTCAAAATAACACGTCAATCAATGGTAATACAGCTTCTGGAGCATCGGGTTCAGGAGGAGGAATCCAAAATGTAGATGGAGGCACAATAGAAATTTCTGATTCATCAATAAATGGAAATACAGCTAACAGAGCTGGTGGAGGAATAGAAGATAATTCTACAAATGCTACTGGAACAATTACACTCACCAATGTAACATTGAATGATAATACTGTAGGAAGTACTCCTGGAAATGGAGGTGGACTTCATATTACAGGTCCAGGGAATTCTACAATTACTGGTGGAACAGTAAATGGAAATATTGCAGCTCTTGAAGGTGGTGGTTTATGGAATGGCTCAGGAATGATGACTGTTGATGGAGTTACAATTGATAACAATACTGCAAGTGGTGATGCTGCCAACGAAGGTGGTGGAGGGATCTTCAACGCTGGAGGAACTTTAGTGGTTCAAAATGCAACGGTTATTTCAAATAATGATGCCAATGGAGCTGCTGGATCAGGAGGAGGAATCTTGAATGACATGGGAACATTGACTGTTATGGATTCAGAATTGAGTGGTAATACCTCTGTTCGAGCTGGAGGTGGAATTGAGGATAATTCGATGATGGGAGCCTTACTAACCTTAACCAATGTGACGCTTTCAAATAATAGTACTGGTGCTGCGCCAGGTAATGGAGGCGGACTTCATATTACAGGTCCAGGAGATTCCAATATTATAAATGGTGTTGTAACTGGTAATGATGCTGCTAGAGAAGGTGGTGGACTTTGGAATGGTTCTGGAGTCATGACCATTAGTGGTGTCGTTATTGATATGAACACGGCAACAGGAGATGCTGCAGATGATGGAGGAGCAGGTATATTCAACAATGGTGGAACATTAAACATCACCAATGGTACATTGGTTTCCAATAATATTGCTTCAGGGACATCAGCTTCAGGTGGTGGATTGCTAAGTACAACAGGAGATGTTACAATTACAAATTCAACATTTGATGGTAATTCTGCAAACAGAGCTGGTGGAGCTATCGAATTGATTGATGGTAATTTAATGTTTGAAAACTCTATAATGTCAAACAACGATGTTAATGGTAATGCAGGTACAGCAAATCCAGGAAATGGAGGAGGATTCCACGTTTCTGGTATGTCTGGTATGATTACTTTTTCAGCATCTACCATTACAGGTAATTCAGCTGCTAATGAAGGAGGCGGACTTTGGAATCAAAATGGAACGACCATGAACGTTAGTATGTCAACTGTTGATAATAACATGGCAGGAGAAGGCGGAGGAATCTATAACAATACAGGTTCTATCACCACAGTAATGACAAGTACGATTTCTGGTAATGCAGCATCAGTATCTGGTGGAGGATTGACCAATAATGGTGCAAGTTTAGACCTGAATGCCGTAACAGTTGCACAAAATACAGCTACAGGAAATGGAGGAGGCATCGATGCCGTTAACAATGTAACACTGAAAAACACAATTGTAGCATTGAATTCTGCAACTACGGGAACAGACGTTTCTGGAACATTCACCTCAAATGATTATAACTTGATTGGTATGGACGATCTCAATGTTTTCCCTGCACAAGTTAATGATATTGAAGGTGCAGATCCAATTGTTGGTCCGTTGCAAGATAACGGTGGAACGACTTTTACACATCAATTGTTGGCTGACTCTCCTGCATATAATGCTGGTGATCCAGGCGATATGTTTGTTGATCAGATAGGTCAAGCAGTATTTGGATCAGCTAGGGATATTGGAGCCTATGAAGCTCAGACGGCTTTATCGGTTAATGAGTCTACATTAAGTGATTCACTGAATGTATATCCGAATCCAACAACAGGTGTTTTCAACATTAATGTTGCTTCAGATATTGGAGAAGATTTAAAATTGGAGGTGATTTCCATGAATGGAAGATTAGTTAGTGAAACCTCATTGACTGAAGGCTTGAATACCATTAATATCAATGGCCTCTCTGCAGGTTTATACATTTTAAAAATGACTTCAGAGACCAGTTCTGTAACACATAAGTTGATTTTAGATTAAAATCCTTACTTTAATAACTAAATTTGCTAGAAGGAGTCACTTTACAGTGGCTCTTTTTATTTTTGAAAACATCGCACTAAAACTGCCCTTTGTTGGAAATGGCTTGCTTTATATGCGCCAAATGATGGTTGCAATGCCAAGCATATATGCCAATTGTTTCGTCTAAGCGGAAATGTTTTCCATGTTCAGGATGGATAAATTCCTTAGACAATTCTGCATCAGAAATGTGTCGAAGTAGTTTGCCCAATTTCGCATGAAGACCTTTGAGGAGTAGCAATGTGTCATGTAGATTATCATCATTGCCATCAATAAGTGTTGCCCAACGGTCTTCATAATAAGGTCTGATAGTTGGTGTGTCCTCAGTGAGCGCAAGCTTAAATCTAATGAGGCTATTCATGTGGCTGTCAGCACAATGATGTACCACTTGTTTGATCGTCCATCCATCTGGTCTATAGACCCATCGCAATGCTTCTGCACTTAAATCTTTTGTGATATCTTCAACGGCTTTTGGGAACTGCTCAATTGTAGTTATCCAAGACGCAATCATTGATGTTGATATCTGCTTTGGTTTTCTAAATTCCCCTATCGGAAATCGTAAGCTGTAAAGTACTTCTGGTGTCATATAATCAGATTAATGCTTTTCCTTAAAATTAAAACGATAGACATATCCTAAGCTCAATTCAGTAAAATCTGCCTGACCTAAATTGGCATTGATGTGTGCTCCTAAGAACACATTGTGCTTTGGTCTTTTGTTTGTTGAATAGAGATAATATTTTAATCCCAAACGTGACGAAATAGTGCGCTTTATTTCGTAATACCAATCTAGTTCTCCTAAAACTTCAAAAGTTTGGCCATATTCTTCATAAGAATATCCTTGATTGAGTTGCCAATCTATTTTGTAAAACGGTTTATAGACATTCAGTCCTATGTCGAACTCAAAACCTACGTGACCTATCAATAGTTCAGATGTTACATACAAACCAAAGTTTGACGCGTACCCAAAAGGATTGTCCCTAAAATGTGGCAACTGTTCGGCGACTAAGGTTTCATTGCTTTTAATATAATCGTAATAATGTTCATAGAAGCGATAATAGAATCCAGCTCCTATCTTAAACGTGTTGTTAATGATCTTACCTGTTGAGGCTGAAAAGGAATACACTTCTTTTTTTGTGTTGAATGTTTCCGAAAGTACATTCTGACCTATACCAAAACGATAAGTCATATAAGCTTCTGATGTTTTAGGAAACTCACGTTTTATAAACCCAAAATCATCGAAGTCTCTATCATTGAATTTTACGGAAACACTTGCTACAAATGAGTTCAATCCTTGGTTGGGTAACCTGGTATGACCATTGGAATGATGCAGATAACCTGCTCCCAACCTCCAACTTGTTGTATTTTGTTGAAACAAATCATAATAGAAAAATGATCGAAATGACCAATTGAATTTGGTAGTGATTGCCTTATTGAATTCATTATCTAGAGGATCATATTGTGTATCCATATAAGATGTTCCAATCCCAATTTGTAAATTCAAGTGATTTATACGTTTCTTAAGGATTTGAAACTCCATAAAAGGCATAATCGAGTAGGCTAAACCAACCTTGTCGATATTTCCGAAATCTGTAACACCTATGGTTAATCCAGTTTTAGGATAATTGAGTCTTGCAGCCCATTCTTTATCGGTTTCAAAATTATAGCGTCCAAAGCTGAAGAAAACTCCTTTTTGTAACGACGTTTCAGGAAAATCAGTATTGGCTTCCATGGTTTTGCCTAAGGTGATTTCAGGAATAAAGAAAAAGTGATTTGGAATAGGTTTATCTTCGGTTTGCCCAAAACTGCTTAAACAAACAAAGCAGCAAAGTATGACAAAGCTAAGTGGAAGGTGTGGATTCACAATAACGGATGATTAGTTCTACAAATAAAGGCAAAAACTAACGTTTTTCAAACATCGGCTCTCTATGTAACGTGTTATCATTGAATGATTTTAAAACTGAAGCCTAAAACTTACATTGGGAGTGATTCCCAGTGAAAGATTTTCCACAGCAACGACATTACCGTCATTATTTTCAACATAATACGTATTGATGATGTTTTGTCTATCTAACAGATTCCAAATTGAAGCTCCAATAGAAGCATTGATCGTATTGCTAAATTTCATTTTATAGGTAGCAGAAATATCCATTCTGAAATAATCCTTCAGGCGAGCATTATTCGGATTTCCATATTCTATTTGCGCATTGCTGGTATCCTGAATTTGAAGCGGTAGGGTTTGCGGTTTTCCAGAATGCCAGTTCATTCCAAAGGCGAATTTTAAACGGTTAACGGCATAGGTTCCTGCAAAGGTTGCCGTGTGCCTGATATCCAAATTGTTAGGGAAAGGGTTCCCTTCATTAAGGGATTCAAAAGTATAGGTATTGTCACTGAACGAGTAGCTCAACCATGTACTGAAGGAATCAAATTGTTTGTTAATTAAAAAGTCTATCCCTTTTGCCTGATAATCACCAATGTCGTTTGCAAATTGAAATTGGTTTTGAAAACCTTGGCTTCTTGCCGTAATACCTTCCACATTTTTTAAAAAAGCCTCAACACTAATCAAAAGCTTGTTTTTGTTGTAGTGAATACCAACAGCGCCTTGGGTGCTCTTAATAATGGGAATATCCATGTCGTTTGACAAAATCCATCGTCGTTTCTCAATGCCTAAAAAGTCATTTTGTAAGTCGATAATTTGTGATGTAGTCTGACTTTTAAGTTCTGCTAAAAATTCGAGTCTAAAGTCATTATTGAGTTTATGGCTCACCGACAATCTTGGTTCGGTAAAGAATTCAGAGAATTTCTCGATATAATTGGTTCGAATACCAATTCTTGCATAAGTGTTTTTATTGGCAGAAGTAAATTCGGCTTCACCATAAATGGAATGGTTTCTAACGACTTCCTTGGTGACACTCTCAAAATCAGGATTGCTCAATGTTTCAGTATTGTTCACAATCGTCTCGCTAAATTGATATCCACCATGTAGCTTTAAATGCTCATCAATGTGGTTGGTAACATTAAGTTTGATACCAAGATCATTGACCTTATTATCTTGGTCCAAACGCTGGTCATTTATGATGTTGAAGTTGGTGGCCTTCAAGTCGTATGTTGTATAATAAAACTTGGCAGTTGTAGTTAGCTTGCTGCTCCAATATTTCAAATACTCAAAACCTGTTGCAAAATTTCGTTGTTCGAGTTCATTTCGCAATGGTGATTGAGAGGCATTGTTAGGCTGTTGGTCATAAGTTAAATTATTGTTTATAGTCAAGAAGTTAAATCGAAATTGATCTTGATCTGTTATGTCATAAAGGAATTTTGTTGAGATATCGTAAAAATAAAAACGTTCGTTGTTCGAAATAATATCTTGATCTGTTTGTTGCGAATTGGAAAAGTCACTGTCCTGAAATACACGTTGTAAATATTGGTCGTAAGTTGGTGTAAAAATAAAATCAGTCACAGATCGTCGTGCGGCAATTTGAAGTTCGGCTTTGTCATCCAAAGGGATTTTGGCATAGGCATCAGCATTGATGAGATTGAAACCTCCACCAGCATCAAACTCTTGGTCTAAACTATTGGATTGTTGCATGTCGATTACGCTAGAAACACCATCTCCATATATGACACTAGTTCCATTTTTTGAGACATTGACTTCTTTGGTGAGATAGGGATTGAAAGCCGATACTAATCCGAAGAAGTGTCCAGATTGGTACATTTTAATGCCATCCCATAAAATGAGGTTTTGATCGTGCGTTCCACCTCTAATGTTAATGTTTGATACACGTTCATCCACACTCAATATTCCTGGAAGTGCTTGTATACTTTGTAGAATATCAGGCTCAATAAGTCCAGGAAGAATGCCAAAATCTTTAGTTTTTATATTGATTTTCCCGTCACTCTTTTTGGAAATTCCTTTGGTCAAATAATTGGTTATTACAACTTCTTCCAGTTTTTGGGTTATAAAATCACTGAAGGGATTGTTTCGCTTTGAGATGACAATACGCTTGGTATCCAGCAAGATGAAGTCCAATTTTGTTTCTGCCATTAACACATCAATGGCTTCCCTAAGATTCAGATCTTCAGAAGGGAGCATCGCTCTTTTTTCCGAGATGGTCTGATCTAAATAGGTAAAGTTGATATCGTATCGAAGTTCTAATATGGAAAGGATTTCAGTAAGGGATCGCTTCTGTTTTGATTGTGATTGCGCAAGAATTCCATTCACATTCAAAAAGAAAAGACAAATAAAAAGATGTAGAGCAACCTTTCTAGTCACGTTTTAGCCTAATGATATTATCCGTTTTACTGTACTTTAATTGTAATGGTAAAGTAATGGATTTTAAGGCAATTTCAATATCATTATGGGTAAAACTTCCTGTAAATAATTGTGAGCCATCAATAGCACCTAATGCAATGGATACATTATATTGTCTTTCAAATTCAGCGATGACCTCTCGATAAGGAATACTTTTAAAAGTGCTGTTGTGGTCTAGCCATGAAGGGCTGGATACAGATTCTTTTTCGGTAGCAATATAATTCCCATCTATAATTAAAAATCGATCTCCCGGAAGGAGTATGGCTTGTTTTGATTTCGTTTCTATACCAACTTTTCCCTCATAACAAATAACTTCAAAATAGTTATCTCGTTGTTTAACATTAAATTCTGTACCGAGTACAGTGACAGTTCCAAAGCTTGTTTCTACCTCAAATGACTGTCCTTTGGAAACCTTAAAAAACGCTTCTCCATCGAGCAAAATGTGACGTTCGCTATCCCAACTGGAATCACTATAAGTTATGGTTGATAGCGCATTTAATGTTACTTCGGAAGCATCAGGTAACACAATAGACTTGTGCTGTGCGATCATGGTACTTGCAACGGTATCTGAAGATCTGGTAAGAAAATATATACCAAAACAAACTACCAAAATAGCAGCAATCTTGGAAAGTAGAGGAACTAAACGTCTTGACTTTTTTGGCCTTGATTCAATCTTAGCCTTAATGGCATCCAAAGTCTCTTCGGTGTCGAAAGGGTCAGCTTTAAACGTCTTTAAATGCGCATCCAAAGCGGTTAATGCGTCATAGTCTTCAAGCTGCTTAAAAGCTTCAAGTTCTTGCGCACTAAGATCGTGGTCAAGCCATTTTTGTATGAGGCGTTCTTTATTCATGGTCTTCAATTCGACTATATAACAGATTCAATATCATAATTCCTACCCTTATTTAGTAAAACGTTAAAAAATAATATTCAATAGAAATCTTTGATAACAGATATCATTCTTTTTTATTGATTATCTTCAAACAACAACTAACGAGCCTATAATTCATCAATATCCTTTCGCAGCTTCTTGAGCGCTCCATAAATTCGCTTTTCTACGGCTTTTGTGGAAATGTCAAGAATGGCTGCTATTTCCTTAAAACGTTTGCCTTCAACTCTGTTCATTAAAAAAGCGACACGTTGTGCTTCCGTTAAGTTGGCAATTGCATGTTCTAATTTTGCCTTGTATTCCTTTTCCTGAAGTAAAAATTCAGGATTAATATTAGTGCTGCTTTTGGGTTTAGTTTGTTGATGTTTCCATACTACTTTTTGGTGAGCATATTCATTGAGCATCATATTGTTAGCAGTCGTAAACAAAAAGCTTTTGGCTTTATCCTGAGTTACCTTTGCGCAGTTTTCCCATAACTTGACAAACGCTTCCTGCATTTTGTCCTGCGGATTGAATTGACCTCCAAATTTGAAGTATAAAAAATCGCTTAAATCCTTGGAATACTTCCTAAAGATGGATGAAAATAAGCGTTCTTCACAAATGTTATCCTTTAGCGGTTTTGACATGTCGTTTTTGGTTGTGGCTAATTTATAAAAATGATTTACACTTTGGCAAGCAGTATGGGTAAATCTTGAAATTCCATATATCATTATTGAGTAACCAATTACAAATCAATGGCCTTTGAGAGCTCTAAGTGGTACGTGGTCAGATTGCTAAATGTACCTAGAAGGTAGGAGATTCGTAATGTCGACTGTTGTAGTTATAGATATAATAGTTAAGTTAACTTAACCGTTAGTTTTAGTTTTTAGTTGGTTTAAAAGGATTGTCGGACACGGTAGTCCTTTTTTTTTGGTTCTTATATTTTAAACATTGCTTCATAAATACATCACAAATCGTTAAATTTGCATCTTTAAAATTTGCACACCCTATGTTTAATAATTTAAGTGAAAAGTTAGATAGAGCATTACATGTCTTAAAAGGTCATGGTAGCATCACTGAAGTCAACGTTGCTGAAACCTTAAAGGAAGTTCGAAGAGCTTTGCTTGATGCTGATGTTAACTTTAAAATCGCCAAGGAGTTTACCAATAAAGTCAAGGAAAAGGCCCTTGGTCAAAATGTATTGACCAGTCTTCAACCTGGTCAACTCATGGTGAAACTTGTTAAGGACGAGCTTACCGAACTTATGGGTGGAGATGCAGAGGGAATTAATCTCTCTGGAAGCCCAAGTGTAATTTTGATGTCTGGTCTTCAGGGATCAGGTAAAACTACGTTTTCAGGAAAACTAGCCAATTATCTTAAGAATAAAAAAACTAAACGTCCACTGTTGGTGGCTTGTGATGTGTATCGTCCTGCTGCTATTGATCAGTTGCATGTTGTTGGTGATCAAATTGGTGTTGAGGTGTATAGTGATAAAGGTAACAGTGATCCTGTTGCCATTGCACAAGCTGGTATTGCGCATGCAAAGTCTAATGGATTTAATGTTGTAATCATTGATACAGCTGGTCGTTTGGCTGTAGATCAAGCCATGATGGATGAGATTTCGAATATCCATCGTGCTATACAACCACAGGAAACTTTGTTTGTTGTGGATTCCATGACAGGTCAAGATGCCGTGAATACTGCTAAGGCCTTTAACGATATCTTAAATTTTGATGGTGTCATCCTCACCAAGTTGGATGGAGATACACGTGGTGGAGCAGCAATTTCCATTAAATCAGTGGTCAATAAACCTATTAAGTTTATTGGTACTGGAGAAAAGATGGAAGCTATCGATGTCTTTTATCCATCGCGTATGGCAGATCGTATTCTCGGAATGGGTGATGTGGTGTCGCTTGTTGAAAGAGCCCAAGAACAATACGATGAGGAAGAAGCAAGGAAGATTCAAAAGAAAATTGCCAAGAACCAATTTGGCTTTGATGATTTCCTGAAGCAAATCCAACAAATCAAGAAAATGGGTAATATGAAGGATTTGATTGGGATGATTCCTGGTGCTGGTAAAATGATGAAGAATGTAGATATTGATGATGATGCATTTAAGGGTATAGAAGCCATTATCCATTCGATGACACCAGCAGAGCGTTCTAACCCTTCTATTATAAATGCGAGTAGAAAGAAACGTATTGGAAAAGGTTCTGGGACATCTGTTCAAGAAGTGAATCAGCTTTTAAAGCAGTTTAACCAAATGAGCAAAATGATGAAAATGATGCAAGGCGGAAGAGGAAAGGCGATGATGCAAGCCATGAAGAATATGCCTAGGTAAATGGTGCTTAACCCTATAATTGAATATTAAATATGCTGCTCATTGCAGACGGAATACTTTAAACATGACAATTCTCGACGGAAAAAAAGTTAGTAACGATATTAAGGAGGAAATCAAGCTTCAGGTAGATAAAATGAAAGCTAAAAATGAAAAAGTTCCTCATTTGGCAGCTGTTATCGTTGGGAATGATGGCGCAAGTCTAACCTATGTTGGTAGTAAGGTGCGTGCCTGTGAGCGTGTTGGTTTTGAATCGACTATGGTTCGCATGTCAAATACAACGAGTGAAATTGAATTATTGGATAAAATTGAAGAGTTGAATCAAGATGATGATATCGACGGATTTATCATTCAGTTGCCTCTGCCTCCTCAAATCAATACACAAAAAGTTCTTATGGCTGTCGATCCAAGTAAGGATGTTGATGGATTTCATCCAGAGAACTTTGGAAAAATGGCACTTGATATGAGTACCTTTATTCCTGCTACACCTTTTGGGATTTTGGAACTATTAGATCGTTATAATGTGGAAACCAAAGGGAAGCATACCGTCGTTATTGGCAGAAGTCATATCGTAGGGAGACCAATGAGTATTTTGATGGGACGAAAAGGTTTTCCGGGAAATTCTACAGTCACCTTAACACATAGCCACACCAAAAATATTACCCAAATTACGTCTCAGGCAGATATTATCATTACGGCTTTAGGGCAGCCTAATTTCTTAAAGGCAGAAATGGTAAAGGATGACGTGATTGTGATTGATGTCGGAATTACACGTGTTCCAGATGATAATTCGCCAAAAGGCTATATCATTACTGGAGATGTCGATTATGAGAATGTCAGTAAAAAAGCAAGCTATATTACTCCAGTTCCTGGTGGAGTTGGTCCCATGACCATTGCCATGCTACTCAAAAACACATTGTTGGCTCGCGAACAGCGAATGTAAACACATCTTCCTTTTTTAAATAGCCTTATATTGCAGCATGAGTTTTGTTGTGACTGGTTCAGAACGTGTGCAAATATTAAGTGTCGAGCATCTAGTACCAATAGGTATAGCTGTCGCTTTAACGGTTTTATTGATTCGTTATGCAAGTTCTCAAAGCATAAAAAGACAACAACAGCTAATTCATTCTATCGCAGTTTTTATCTCATCATTTGTCATAATTTTCCATGTGTATCATATGGTGTTTGATGTGTATGATTTTCGAACCGATTTGCCCTTGTACTTATGTAGTTTACTAGCAGTTTTAATACCGATATTTACCTATTACAGAAAATATTGGATGTTTGAGGTTTTAGTGTTTTGGATAATAGCTGGTACGATTCAAGGTGTCATTACACCAGATATCGCTGTAGGTTTTCCGAGTTTTGATTATTTCAGATATTGGATCGTGCATTTGGGATTGCTCTTGGTGATTTTTTATGCTGTTTTTGTGTTCAAGCTGAAACCCAAATTCAAAAGCATTTTTAAGTCCTTTGTTGCACTTCAGGGTTATGTGGTCTGTATGATGCTACTTAATTATTGTCTGGACGCAAATTATTTCTATTTAAATGAAAAGCCAGAATCAGCCTCTATTTTAGATTACTTCGGAGAATGGCCTTATTATATTATCATTTGCCAAGTTCTTATAATTCCTGTGTTTTATCTTGTGTACTTACCGTTTCATTTCCGAAGAAAACACAATGGGTAAAAGTGATTCCTGTTTTTGTTGCCTAGAAGCGTTACAGAAACTATAATAAATTAATCCTGTACTTAGTTTTTAATAATGATTTTTTGAGTTTTGCGTTGTTCGTCTTTTGATATGATTTCAATGAAGTAAATACCATTATCATAATGTTGTGGAGACCATTTGAAACTCTGATCAAGCTCTAGGGTGTCAATCTTTTTTCCTAATGTAGAATACACATGGATTGTATCTTTTAAACTGACAAGTTGAGAGTCGAAAGTAAATTGATGTCCAATAGATGGATGCAAGAATGCAGAATGCTTTTGATCTACTTCAGGTAAGGATAATGTCGATGGGACAATATAGAACGCATTGGTATTAATGAGGTTGGCATCCATTGAAGCGTTACTGTCTACAAAATCTTCTATAAATGTACCGTTCATGTCATACATTTTTATCAAGCCTGTCAAACCATTTCCCATGAGAAAGTTTCCGTTGTCCAAAAAGACAACACCTTCAGGTCTATTGAGGTTAGTGACAACTGTGCTTATGTTATTGCCTTCGTTGTCAAATAGTTTGAGTGATGAACCATTGTAGTCTATTACCCATAGGTTTCCATTTCCAGACTTGTCAAACCAAATGTTTGTGGGTCCAGCCAATTCTGATTCACTGATAAAAACACCTTGATATTGACCGTTACTATTGAACATGTGTACTTGGGCAGGAATTGCAGGATTGCCACCAAAAGGAGGCTGTCCATAAGAGCTTACATAAAAATTACCATCTTCGTCCCAATCCATTCCGATGCTAAGAGGAATACCTGTATCGGTGTAATTATCTAAAGCTGTACCATCTAGAGCAAATCTCAATACGAATTCTGGACCACTAAGGTCATTCCATTGTAGTACGAACAGTACATCATTGACAATTCTCATACGCGTTGGACTCCCTAATCCAGTGGCAAAGTCACCCAAATAGTTTCCATTGAGGTCGTATTTTGTGATTTTTCCGCTGAATAAATTGGAGATCAATACTCTATGACCTTCATTCGGAATATCAGCGATAAGTATGTCCTGAGGCCAAGACAATTCTTCTTCCGTGAAAATCACACCATTTTGACCATTATTGTCGAATTTTAATATTTTATAATCTGAGGTAGGTGTGACATTAGCTGTTATGTCACTAACCAAAAGAAAGGAACCTTCAGGAAGTTGTGCGTTGAGCAGATTTGTCTGGCATAAGAAAACAACTGTAAAGGTTAGCAAGAATGTGGTAATGTTTTTCATGATTTGTTATTTATTGATGATATAACAAAACAATAAGAAACCTATTAAAATAATGTATGTAATTATAAAAGCTAACCTTTTTTTTAGAGGTTTGCATTTTTATATTCGGTAGGTGTACAGTTGTGCTTTTGCTTAAATGCTTTATAGAAAGTCACTTTGTTATTAAAACCGACATCAAAGTAAATAGACTTAACACTATATTCGAGGGAAGACTTTAGCAACTTTTCGGCTTCCAATAAACGGTAATCATTTATGAAGTTATTGAAGTTCTTTCCAGACTTTTTATTGATAACCTTTGATAGAAGATGGGTTGAATAACCAACTTGATCAGCTAACTGAGCCAAGCGCAATTCATTATCAGTAAAAGGTTTTTCGGTTTCAATGTAGGTTATCAAATTATGATATAATTCATTTATTAAATGCTCCTCAAAACTATGTCCTTTGTTTTCAATGGGTAAAAATAGTTCAGAAAAAAAATTGCCATTGAAAATTTCAGGTTCTTTGTAAACAAAATACCCTATGGTGTAAATTGCCACAGACATGGTTATGGATATCATGTAGTCCCATTGATTATTGAAAAACTGAAAATTAACAAGAATATAATACGATATATATGCTGCAACAAATAAACCGTATAATATCAATAGTACACTTGCCCATCTGTAGCGTATTTTTTTAACTTCGGTCTGACCAGATCCATGCTTATAAAGTATGCGAATGCAAAGAATGAAGTAGATAACCATATGGCTAATGACAAAGCCATAGTGTGTTAGATGTCTTATAATGGTTCCCAAACCTAGGTTGTAATTGATGAGGTATTGTAGATTGACAATTATGGTCAACATAATCCACGACCAACACGGAATCAAATGAAATTTTGAATAGGGTTTTTCCTGGTTGTACAATTTGACAAAATATAGATAGAGTAGAGGTCCAGAAGCATAGTAGCCTATAAACTGTAATAGATTAAAATATGGAAATCTGAAACTGTATTTTGTCCAAAACAACACATAGGAAAATAAAATCCCAGAGAACGCAAGTACCAAGAACGCAATAGGATAATTACGTTTGTTATTATTTGTGATGAGTATTAAGAACAGAAAAATTCCCATAGCGACCGCAAATAGGAATCCCGAGGTCCAAGTATCGAATGAAGGTGTAGGCTGCATGAAACACTAAAGTTAAGAAATTACTGTGTTTAAATGTTTATTATTATAATTCCTTACTCGATTGTGACTATTGCAAAGAAAAAAGAAGCACTATTGTTCCTTTCTAGAGCATTCTATTTTCCAAGTCGGATAGACAATGGTTTCGTTTTTATCGACCCATTCACCAACCCATTTATAGCCAGATTTGGTCATGTCATAAAAGGTTAATCTAAAAAAACCTTCTGTTCCGTTTGGAGCGGTTTGTTCTCTATACAATCTAATTTTATCCTCCTTTTTATTTCCTTCCCAAGCAGGCAGTTTGCTCGAAGGTGTTTTCGACGAATACCAATGTACATACCAACGGCTGCTATCTGCAATAAACTGCCGTATACTCCCTGAATGTGAACCGTCAGCTTTCAAGGTTTCATCTTGCACAGCTGTTCCGTTCATAATGTATCGCCAAGTCCAGATCATGCTTTCAGGTTCATTCCAAGTACCGTCTTGTTTTCTGGAGGTTGATGTGCAATTACAAGAACCAATCATAGCCTCAAAATCCCGTATTTGTTCGGGAGATTTAGGGTTGGGCTGTCCATAAGGATGTGCCTCGGAAGCTTCATACTCGTATTGGGCAAAACATAGTGTTGTGAAAGCTAAAAAGCTAAGGGTAAAAATCAGTCTCATGAGTTTTGGTTTTTAAATGCTATTCAAATCAAACCAAAAAAAGGAAAGGCTGGAAGCTAATTGCAGAGAACAAGGTGTATTTTGCAGTAAACAGCGTTAATAAAACCTTAATTCAGAAAATCTTTGACCGTTTTCAGGTTGCTCTTAGACACAGGTATGTGCATGTTGTTTTCGAGAATGAGATTTGGTGAGCCAGACATGTGCAACTCTTTGGCAAAGCTCATATTAACGATAGCCTTACGATGAACTCTTAAAAAATTAGAACTTAACTTTTCCTCAAGGGCCTTTAATGAGCTTCTCATTGTATATGATCCATTTGCTGTGGTATGAACCTTAACGCAATAATCGTCAGCTTCTATCCAACCGATGTCTTCTACAGGTATAATCTTACGTTTGTTGCCTATTTTGATGTTCAGTACGGTTGTTTTTTCATCAATGGTTGAATTCAGTTTTTTAAAGAGTTTGGCATTGGTGAGTTTTAATTCTGAAAGCTCTTGGACCTTGATCTGTAGTTTTTCATTTTCGAAATATAACTGAAGAATAATGCTAATAGCGATATAGCCCAATGTATAAATCGGTGCTTTTTGATACATGAAGAATGGCATATATTCTGAAAACAAATTGGCCATTGAAAACAGATCACCTGAAGCGAGGATACCAATCAAGGATATGATCAAAATATTCAATGCGACCAATCCAATAATAAGACCTGACAGCTTCAATAAACTTGAAGTTGTTGTTGGTTTCGTGCGTTTTGTTCTAAAATACCAAATCAAGATCAATGATAATAACAACCAGATACACCAACGATAGGATTGTGTTTGTAGCACTTCAAAAAATGTCACTTCCACTTCTGGTTGGAATCGTTTGACATAAAACATAAGCTGAAGTGTTTCGAAGGTAATGGCAAGCATTACCACGAGCAAAACAATGAGAATGCTTTGTTTGGTGTTAGATAGATTTTTAATACGTTGAAGCACTTATGAAGGTCTTTTTTTTCTGTTGGAAATTTTTGTATTGTAATGTTTGCTCGAATCCTTGAGCAATACATTTAAGTCCTTGAATTCTTGTTTTGTAAGTTCGCGAAACCTTCCAATAGGAACATCAAGTTCAATGTTCATGATTCTAATGCGCTTTAATGTCAATACTTCATAATTTAAGTACGTACACATACGACGAATTTGACGATTAAGTCCTTGTGTCAATATAATGCTAAAGGTGTTCGAATTGATTTTATTGACCTCACATTTCTTTGTGGTTTGACCCAATTCTTCCAAATAAATACCACCAGCCATTCTTTTGATAAAGGTTTGGGATATGGGTTTGTCTACAGTAACCAAATACTCTTTCTCATGGTTGTTGCTCGCACGAAGTATCTTGTTGACAATATCGCCATCATCGGTCAAGAGGATAAGACCTTCACTTGGTTTGTCAAGTCTACCGATTGGGAAAATGCGTTTATGGTAGTTGATGAAGTCGATAATGTTATCTTTTTCCACACGTGTATCTGTGGTACATACAATACCGACAGGTTTATTAAACGCTAAATAGACAAATTCTTCTTTAGTGTTTTTGACCAGTTTTCCGTCGACACGAACTTCATCTTCAGGCGTCACTTTAGATCCCATTTCTGGGATTTGTCCATTGATGGTCACACGTCCAGCTTCGATAAGTTTATCAGCAGCGCGACGTGAACAGTAACCCACTTCACTTAAATATTTGTTTATGCGCTTGGCAGTATCGCTCATTCCTTAAAAGTACGAAACTAAGTGTTAATAAACTCAAGAATGTGATTGTTGACCTCTTCACCTCTGAGTCCGTGACCTAACCCTTTTGTCGTTATAAGTTTTGCCTTCTTGTAAAAGTTCTTAAAATCCTCAGCATCGTTGTAAGGAATGACCTTATCTAATTCATCATGAATGATTAGACCATCTGCCATTATATGTTCAGATAGTCGTGCAGCATTAAAATAATCTGGACCGTGGTTATAGCGTTTTAAAACAATGTTTTCCATAGCTTTGTCTATACTTTGGCTGTAGCCCATCATTTTAGAATATCGATTAAACACACCAACAAAATTTGAAGGTGCACCCAATAAAATGAGCTTTTTAACTGATGGTGGGCAATATTTCTGTTGGCAGAATGTCGCTGCCATACCACCAACCGAATGTCCTATGATAATATCAACATTGAATTTTTTTACTATAACATTGATGCATTCAGAATAGATTAAGGCATTAAATGACTTTCCACTAGATCGTCCGTGAGCAGGCGCATCCAAAGCGACAACATTGTAATCAAGAGCCTTAAGTTGTTCGATCAACGGTCTCCATCGATGCGAATTACTTTCCCAACCATGTGCCAATAATATGGTTTCTTTCTTGCCTAGCCATCTGTAGGTCATGATATGGAGATGCTTGTAGTCGACTTCTTCAATAAAAGAAGTCATTAGAAAGTCTTTTTCGAGTTCCTTAAGTCTGATTTTACGTGGTCTGGAAAACAGTTGAATGGCCAAGTTTCCTGCCGTTTTTGGAGAAATCAAACCAACTAGATTGATGATGGCACCAATAGCTTTAGCAATTATCATTCTCATTGGTCTTCTCGGTTTACTGAATCCAATGAAAACGCTGGAGTACAAATGGCTAAATAGTCACAAGATTCGCTAAATGGATTGGAATACTGAACGCGTGCGTGCTTTTGGATTTTGATGGATTGTCCTGCTTCCAAAATCACTTTGTCACCATCGATGATGAATTGCTTTCTGCCTTTGATGATGTAGGTGTATTCATCAAATTCTGGTGTTTGAAAAGGTTCGCTCCAGCCTGAAGGTGCGACCATGTGTGCGATGCTAATCTCAGAATTTTGATTCGACAGAATTCCAAAATGTTCTTCAATTAGCTTTCCGTCAGTTGTGGGAACAACAAATGGGGATTTTTGGATGCTATATGTTTTCATTAATTAGGTGTTAATCTCCCTTTAGTTTTAGTACATGTTTCGTTTGTTGTTAGCACGATATAGCTATTGATCGCGCAATGTTATTGGTTAAAGTCTTATCGTAAATCGAGGCTATCGCAAAAAGTTACCAATGTACAATAAAGTACTTTATTTTGGCATTATCTGGTATTTGAATGGCTTCGATGTTTAGGCTCATATCGTACCTTAGGTTGGCAGGCAGTTCTTTTTTATCTATAGTGAACGAGGCACCAATCTCATTGACCGAAACGACAACCGTATTTATAAGATTATCAATCTTAGAAATTTTATAGTTTTCATTAATGTCTTTAAAAGTACTTATGATGGAAACGTTTTTTTTGGTTTTATATTTTCCACTTAAAACTTGAACGCTTTCAAAGACTGAAGTTGAGTCTAAAGCTTGACTAGGTGTAAGGCTTAACAGTCGTTCGCCTGTTGAAGAATATACATCAATATCATTATTCTGACCAGTAAATTCATCTCCTTTTACTGAAAATTCAACAATGGAATCATTTGGAAAAACGAGTTTGAGATCCTTTACTTGGGTAGAGTCGGTGAGTAAACCAACGTGCTGCTTTCCAACCTCAAACGGATCTTGTTTTTTTTCAGGAGCACAATGAATTAGAAGCAAAGCAACAATTAGAATTGGGAGGCGTTGTTTAATTAGGGTTTTCAATAGTATGTGTTTTAATTTAATCTCTGTATTATTTCATCATTTTGGTCAAGATACCAAGAACACTTCTGATAACTGTGGGACTTGTCAATACTTTAACAATAGGGTTCTGTCTTGTACTTCGGCTTCTCGAACGAGAGGTTCGTCGTTTGCTTTCTGCTTTTTCCAAGGCCTCCTTTTCTTTTCTTGCCTTTTCCTTAGCTTCTTCAGCTTCAGCAATTTCAATTTTTTTGTTGAGCATTTCGTAGGCACTTTCCCTATCTACTTCGTCATTGTATTTTTTTGCCAGTTTTGACTTTCCAAAGAGATTTCCGAGTTCAACTTCAGTCAATACATCCATTCGACTCATTGGTGCACGCATCATGGTCGCGGCTAATGGAGTAGGTTTTCCTTTTTCGTTCAATGCTGAAACCAAGGCCTCACCAATTCCCAAGGATGTCAATACATCAGCAGTATCATAATATGCAGTATCAGGATAATTTTGTGCAGTGAGCTTAATGGCTTTTCGGTCTTTGGCCGTAAATGCTCGTAGTGCGTGCTGGACTTTTAGACCGAGTTGACCCAAAACGGCTTCAGGAACATCGGTTGGGTTTTGAGTGACAAAATAGAGTCCGACACCTTTACTGCGAATGAGCTTAACAATGCTTTCAATTTGATTTAAAAGTGCTTTGGAAGCTTCGTCGAAAATCAAATGCGCTTCATCAATAAACATGATAAGTTCTGGTCGACCACTATCTCCTTGTTCAGGAAAAGTAGAATAAATCTCAGCAAGTAAACTTAACATGAATGTCGAGAAAAGTTTGGGACGATCTTGAATATCGGTAAGTCGAATGATATTGATATAGCCTCTGCCATCATTGTCAACTCTCAGCAAATCGTCAACTTCAAAAGACGTTTCTCCAAAGAACCGTTCACCACCTTGCTGTTCGATTTCCACTACTTTTCTTAGAATCGCACCTGTGGAAGCAGTTGAAATTCTTCCGTAGGCTTCAGTAAATTCCTTTTTACCTTCCTGAGTGGTATATTGTAATATTTTTTTAAAGTCCTTTAAATCCAATAACGGCAACTTGTTATCATCACAATATTTAAAAATCACTGCCACAACACCAGATTGAGCTTCAGTAAGGTCTAAAATTCTAGATAAGAGGACTGGTCCAAATTCGCTAACGGTTGCTCGAAGTCTTACGCCATCTTGTTCGGAAAGGGTAAGTATTTCAACAGGAAAAGATTTTGGCTCAAAAGGCAACCCTATCTTTTCATGTCGCTCATCAATTTTAGCATGTCCAGGACTAGGTTGCGCTAAACCACTCAAGTCACCCTTGACGTCCATGAGTAAAACAGGTACACCTTGTTCGCTTAGATTTTCTGCGAGAACTTGAAGTGTTTTTGTCTTTCCTGTTCCAGTTGCACCTGCAATTAATCCATGTCTATTCATGGTCTTTAGGGGAACATTGACATATGTATTCGTCAGTGTTTCACCATCTAACATAGCCGATCCCAAGGTAATGAAGTCACCTTTGCAAGTGTTCCCGTTTGTGATCTCTTTTATAAAATCGTCCGTTCTGCTCATTGTTCCAAATTTGAACAAAAATAGTGTAATTTTAGACAAGTTTAAAATGTGTTTATCTTGAATAAAACTGGACTTTATTTTATCCTTTTGCTTTTCGTTGGAATGAGTTCTTGCCACTATATACTTAATACCTATATTTGCCTATTATGACACGAAGTGAACGACAAGAACTTATAGATAAAGGGCTATTGTTGCCTTTAATGGAAGAGTTTTATACCATACAAGGAGAAGGCTACCACAAAGGTACAGCAGCTTACTTTGTAAGAATCGGTGGCTGCGATGTAGGTTGCCATTGGTGTGATGTAAAAGAAAGTTGGTTAGCCGAATTGCATCCGCCAACTGAAACCCAAAAGATTGTGGATAATGCTGTTAAGTACAGTAATACTATTGTGGTAACAGGAGGTGAGCCACTAACTTGGGATATGGGTCCATTGACCCAAATGCTGAAAAATAAAAAGGTGCAAACACATATTGAAACTTCTGGAGCCTACAAGCTTACAGGTGAGTGGGATTGGATTTGTTTGTCTCCAAAAAAGAACAAATTGCCAACAGAAGAAGTTTATGCTAAAGCCGATGAATTAAAATGTATTGTCTATAACAAGGACGATTTTAAGTTCGCTGAAGACCAAGCTTCAAAAGTGAACAAGGATTGCATTTTATATTTGCAGCCAGAATGGAGCAAGCGCGAAAAAATGATGCCATTAATTGTAGATTACGTAATGGCAAACCCTAAATGGAAGGTGTCATTACAAACCCATAAGTACCTTAATATCCCTTAAAAGTATTCCGATTTATATGGTCGGTTACGTGATGGTAAAAAAAATGTTCCTCAGATTGATTCTGCGGAACATTTAAAGATGCATTTAAATTGTTTTAGAAAGTTAATTCGATTGGCACGCGAACATCAGACCAAGCTAAATACATGGTGGCACCATTTTCAGATTTTTCGAATGCAATGGAAAAGGCTTCAAGATGTTCTTTCCCTCTTATGGCAGAAACAGTTGTTCTAGCAATATCATTTTCTTTATCGTAATAATAGCTTCCCCAAACATTGAGGTCCTTACTTAAAATAGCCGTCCATTCCTTTTCACCTGGAATCACAAAAAAAGTATACGTACCTGGTTTTACTTCTTGGTCGCCAAACCTTACGTTTTTGTAAAATGTTATTTCAGCAGCTTCGTTTGCTCCTGTCCTCCAAACTTTCCCGTTAGGAACCAGTTTTTCAAGTTTGCGTTCTTTTAATTGCGGTCTACTGTAAATAATCTTCACAACCTTGTTCTTGTCCTTGTAATCTGAAGGAAAAGAAGCAGCATCCATCGGACTTACATCTAGATCTGAAAATATTTGCGCATTCATTTGAGTTGAACATAGCAATGCAATCGCAAGGCTAATAGTGGAAATAATTGATGTTGTTTTCATGAATTGTGTTTTAGTTATTATAAATGTCTTAAAAATAAAACCTGAAGGTCTTAATATTATATTAAATGTCGTTAAGTGGTTTTAAAATTTACAATTTGAAAAGAAAAATGCCAAATATCGATACTTTGGTTATATTTCAACATTATTTTGTTTAATAAACTTTAAAAATGAAACTATTATAGCTTTTTATGTTTTCTAATTGTAATTATAATTTCATATTTGCCTATATCATTATGAAATAAAACAAAAAATATAGATTATGTGCGGAATAGTATGTGCGTTCGAATTAAAACAAAAAAGTGAAACCCTGAGACCCCAAGTCTTGGAAATGGCAAAAGCCATTCGCCATCGTGGTCCAGATTGGAGTGGTATCTATAGTGATGATAAAGTCATAATGGCTCATGAGCGCTTGGCAATTGTTGATCCAGCATCAGGAAAACAGCCTTTGTTTACAGCGGATAAAAAAATCATCTTGGCAGCCAATGGCGAAATTTATAACCATAGGGAATTACGAGAGCAGTTTCCGTCGTATGCCTTTCAAACTGAAAGTGATTGTGAGGTGATATTGGCATTGTATAAAGAAAAGGGCGTTGATTTTATTGATGAGATGAATGGTATTTTCGGATTTGCCATTTATGATGTCGAAAAAGACGAATACTTCATAGCACGTGATCACATGGGAATCATTCCGTTGTATATTGGTTGGGACAAATATGGAACCTTCTATGTCGCTTCCGAATTGAAAGCTTTGGAAGGCATTTGTACTAAGATAGAGCTATTTCCTCCAGGTCATTACCTGTCAAGTAAAAATGGAGAATTTGTGCAATGGTATAAAAGAGATTGGGAAGATTATGAGGCTGTTAAACACAATGAAACTAGCATTGCTGAAGTAAGACAAGCTTTGGAGGATGCTGTTCACAGACAATTGATGAGCGACGTGCCTTACGGTGTTTTGTTGTCTGGAGGCTTGGATTCCTCTGTGACTTCTGCCATTGCCAAAAAATATTCAGAGCGTCGAATTGAAGCCGATGATAAGGAGAAAGCATGGTGGCCTCAATTGCACTCATTTTCAGTAGGATTAGAAGGCTCACCTGATTTGGCTGCTGCACGCAAAGTGGCTGATCATATTGGGACGATTCATCATGAAATTCAATTTACTATTCAAGAAGGATTGGATGCGCTGAAGGACGTTATTTATCAATTGGAAACTTATGATGTTACTACCGTTAGAGCAAGCACGCCAATGTATTTAATGGCTAGGGTTATAAAATCCATGGGTATTAAGATGGTGTTGTCTGGAGAAGGAGCAGATGAGCTCTTTGGTGGTTACCTGTATTTCCATAAGGCACCAAATGCCAAAGAATTTCATGAGGAAACAGTAAGGAAGTTAGGCAAACTTCACCAATACGACTGCTTACGTGCAAACAAAAGTTTAGCGGCTTGGGGCATCGAAGGTCGTGTGCCTTTCTTGGATAAAGAGTTTATGGATGTTGCCATGCGTATCAATCCGAAGGATAAAATGATTAACAATGAACGCATTGAAAAATGGGTTGTTCGCAAAGCTTTTGAAGATATGCTTCCAGAAAGTGTCGCTTGGAGACAAAAGGAACAATTTAGCGATGGTGTAGGTTATAGTTGGATTGACACTTTAAAGGAGCTCGTTGAAGTAGAGATTAGTGATGAGCAAATGGCCAATGCGCATTTCCGTTTTCCTATACAAACGCCTCAAAATAAAGAAGAATACTATTACCGATTGATATTTGAGTCACATTTTACTAGTGATGCTGCAGCAGCCAGTGTTCCTCAAGAGCCAAGTGTTGCCTGTAGTACAAAAATCGCCTTAGAATGGGACGAAGCGTTTAAAAATATGAATGATCCTAGTGGTCGAGCAGTTGCAAAAGTCCATGATGATGCTTATGTTAGAATTTAGAAAAGTGTAAATCATTGCGGATGTATAAAAACCAATCGAAGGATTGGTTTTTTTTGATTTAAATTTGAAAAGGATATACTAACGAAGAACTTTTAGTTACAATAACCATGATTTGGTTGAGGTGTACTTATTTAAAAGTTTAGACTGATGTGGTGCTGGGTGAGATTTTAGAATGTATTTTAAGGACTAGGATTAAAAATTTAGGGTTTGATTTAGTTACCTTTTTGATTTAATAGTAGTTTAATGTCCTCAAGCTCTTTTTCAAGATTAGACAATCTCTCTTCTTGAATTTTAATGATTTCGTGTTGCTCTTGTATCCCTTTTACCAATGTTGGAATTAATCCAATATAGTTTACCGAATTAAACTCTATTTTAGGCGAGATTAATTTTTTGTTTTGATCTTCTAAATCAAACTGTTCAGGATTAATGGTTTCTTTTACTAGTTCTGGAAATATTAAGGCAAAATCTTCAGCAATAAAACCAGTTTGCTTTCCTTGAGGTAGATTCATGAAATCATATTCCTCTGTTTTATAGTCATAATTTTTGACATCGATTGTCAATAATTTTGCAAGTACCGATCTAGCAGAATTGATATTGGTTTTCAGAAAACGAGCAGACGGATTTGTGAGTACACCTGAAATATAGACATCTCCTAAAAAATGACCAGCATCACCTGCTGTTGTATTTACCTCAGAATATACACCGTAATTTGTACCGTTGGTCGTACTTATCCTATTATAGCTACCATATTTATCACCTGTTCCTGAATTCAGAATGAAATTATAACTACCATGTATATCACCTGTTCCTCCACCATCCATGATGTTTGCAGTACCATAGGCATCTGAAGCATTAAAACCACGTGTAAAATTGTATACGCCATAGTGAGTGCCTCCACCACTAGAGATTTCGTTGAACAAACCGTATTTATCACCACTACCACTACCGCTCACGTCATTGTAAATACCATATCTATCGTTGGTAACAGAACTAGATGTATTATTCAACAAATTTAAAATGCCATATTCTTCTGGATTTCCTCCATTAGTTCTTACATTATTATAAAATCCGATGACTTCACCTGTAGGTGAACCATTCATTCTCTGCCAAATACCAACATAATCATCTGGTGAGTCACTCTCCATTTCTCGATAGATACCATAAATCCTACCATTGCCGTTCTGTCTTAATTCTTGCTCAGTTCCAGTTATAGTGCCAGAACCTCCACTTGTACTAGCAAATAAATAGTTGCCAGTAACCGAATTACCTCCATTGCCAAAGGTTGATACATAACTGCCTGTTATGTTACCATTTCCAGAGTTGGAGATATCCGTATATAAACCTCGGATATTATTTGAAGAGTTTTCAGATAATGACAGATTTAACATGCCTTGAAAAGTGAACCCATTGCCAATATTTACGGCGCCTTGCGTGTAAATATCATCCGTAATATCATTTGAGGAATTCGTAGTATTTCTAACGTACCAATCTGCATCGCCTGTTCCTGCATTGCTAGTTAATATTTTTGTCCAAATTCCACCACTAAAAAGATAAAAACCAATTCCATCTCCTCCTGTTACAGAACTATTAGTATTGTAAATGAGCATACCTTCAGCAGTGTTGTTGGAGCCGTCCAATTGGGACTGGCTTACATTGCTTAGAGAAACACGAGGAATTAGAATTCCCTTGTCGGTTGCCATTATATCTAATATAGCCGAGGGATCTGGTGTAGTGGTATTAATACCAACTTGTGCTTGAGTCAAAAAAATGCTAGCTAAACAAAGGAGATATAGATAAAAAATTCTCATGTTGATGGAATGAAAAAGTGGCTAAAGTCTCCAATAAAGATCTGTAGATTTGACGCTTACAAACATAATAATCAGTCACATACGATTTACTCACCCAAACGGGTAGTTTGATAATGCAGATGGTCATCACTTAAAAATCACCCAAATGGGTAGTTCCTTTTACTGATATTTTTAGTAAAATTTACTACGCACTCTATGAGATGTAACTTGTTGAAATTTAGTGTTATTTTGTACTTTTATTTGTTAACCCAAAATTCCTGCAAATAGGATACGCTTATGAAGAATGTATTCTTCAGCATTTTTGTCATTTTATTTTTAGTCATTATTGTCAACGCGCAAAAGAGCTATCAATTTCAGCATTTTGGGGTAAAAGACGGACTCTCGCAATCAAATGTTCATGCAATCTTTCAGGATAGTAGAGGTTTTATTTGGATTGGTACAAACAAGGGACTTAATAAATTTAATGGGCAAGATTTCGAAGTGTTTATGCCTAGTTCAGATTCTCTGAAAATTGGATTGGCTCATCAAAGTGTTTACGACATTATAGAAGACAGTGAAGGCAATTTGTGGATAGCTACTAGAGATGGTGTGAGTAAATATGACCCAAAGCTCGGTACTTTTAAAAACTTTCAAAAGACTGGAAACTGCAACGGGTGTTTGGCTGGTCAGATTGTAAAGAAGCTTATAGAAATACCACCTTACGTGTATGTAGGTAGCTCGGCTGGATTGTCACGTATTCATACAGTAACAGACGAGGTTAAAGGTTGGTGGTATACAGATGGAAGTGATGGCATACCTTATATTTATTCTATTCGTGATTTTGAGTTGTTGCCAAATGGGAGTCTCATGATGGCTACAGATGATGGTTTGGCATATTATAATCCTAAAACTGATTCTTATAGAACCATTACTGCAAAAGATGGTTTGCCTGATGCTGGAAATGGGATAGAGGCAATCTTTAAAGATAGTTCCAATCAATATTGGCTAGGTATGTCGCGCAGTGGTGTGGTAAGATTAATTGGTGATCCTAATAATCCACAGTTTGTACAACTGCCAATGCAAGAGCCTAATGGTATTCCTTCTCATACGGTTTATGAGATTGTAGAACATACAAATGGAGTTTTGCTCATTGGGTCACACAGTGGTATTGTACAATATAAAATAAAAACAGACACATATGAATATTTGAAAAGTAATCCTGGGAGTACACATTCAATAAGTGATAATGAGGCTAAAAATCTTTATATCGATAGTGAAGATAGACTTTGGGTAGCTGGTAATTATGGTCTAGATGTTTACGACCCTTACGTGAATCAGTTTGAAATCATAGGGTATTCTTCAAACCCTGAAAAAGGATTGACTAGTAATAATATTACTGCACTTCATCAAGATCAAACAGGAGCTATATGGATTGGTAATTCAGAAACAGGAGTTACGGTTTTCGAAGAAAAAAACGGTATAAAGTCATACCACCACATTGATGCAGAAAACGGTTCGAATACACTAAGCGATCCGGTAGTTTATGAAATAAGTGAAGATAATGATGGAAATATATTTATAGTGACAGGAAATGGTATTAATAAAATTGTTTGGCATGATAGAGGCAATTTAAAGTATACCATTTCAACCATACCGATTGGGCCTATTTCAGAACAAAAACTACCTACACCATATGTTAATCTCATTTATGAAGATCAAAACAATTCTCTTTGGTTTGCGACACATGGAAAAGGAATTGTAAATAAAGATAATTTTGGCAAATTCACACAATATAGATACGAATTACAAGATCCAAACTACTTGTCAGGAGATTATGTGACTCATGTCATTCAAGATGAAAAAGGTAATTTTTATGTGTCAAATTCAGGGAGTGGTTTTTCTTATCTTAACGTTGTTGGACAGGACACAGTATATAGAAAATTCAAGGCTAAAACACCGTTCAATCGTGTTCAATCTTTTAATGTAACACTACATCAGAATAAACTATTTGCCAATACCTCTGTTGGGAGTTATTTTTTTTCCAATAAAGAAGAATTGCATACCAAGGAAAATGCGACTTACAAATTGTATAATGAATCCAATGGTCTTCCTGATAATAGTGTCATGAAAGTAGTTCCGGTTACAGACAGTACGTATTGGTTTAGTACAGGTAATGGTCTTGCATTTGTTAATACTCAGCAGGAAAATGCCACTCCATACAAATATATTGCTGGCGCCAGGAATGTCGAGTTTGCCCGTAATTCAGGTTTGATGAGCAGTGACAGTACCATATATTTTGGCAGTTTAAAAGGGGTAGTACGCTTTAAGCCCAAAGAGTTTCAGAAAAACACAAAGGCACCAAGACTCTACTTTTCAGAATTTAAGATTTGGAATAAATCGGTACCTGTTGGCATAAATTCTAAAAACAATACTACATTACCCAAGAATATAGATTTTCTTCGGAAGGTCACGCTTCAACCGGAAGATAAAGTCTTCAGCGTTGACATGAATGCTGTAAATTTCACGCTACCACAAGAAATTCATTACGCATACAAATTAGAAGGATTTGATGAAGATTGGAATTATACTGAAAACAACAATATCACACGTTCTAATTTAGAGCCAGGTACATATACCTTATTGGCTAAGGCGGCAAATAACGATTGGTTTTGGTCCGAACCGATTTCCCTAAAAATTGAAATACTTCCACCTTGGTATCTCACATGGTGGGCATATCTATTGTTTGCTTTGTTATGTGCTGGAGCTGTGTCAATATTGTTGAAAATTCGGTTGCAACAAGAGCGTCGTGTAGAACTGGCTCGTTCGCAGGAACGCGATATTTTTAGAAAACGCAGTTCTCGTGATTTTCATGATGAAGCCGGAACCAAAATTACGAGGATTTCATTAATAACCGAATTAGCGCGTTTGGAAAACTCAGACAACAAACCCTTGCAGAGTTATCTCGACCAAATTGAAGAAAATGTTCAAGACCTTAATCATGGGATGCGCGATTTTATCTGGACCTTAGATCCAACAAAAGACAACGCATATGATACCTTCACGAGGTATATCGAGTTTGCAGGAAATTTTTGTGAATATGCCAACGTAAAGTTTCAATCTCAAGTGATTTCCGAAGATTTAAAATCCAAAGAGCTTAATATGGCCGAACGTCGACACTTGCTAATGATTTTAAAGGAAGCTACGAATAATTGCATCAAACACGGCAATCCTACCATTATTAATTTTGAGGTAAACTATAGACCCAAAAGTTTAAAGATTATATTGAAGGATAATGGTAGAGGTTTTGATGTTGATAAGGAAAAACGAGGAAATGGATTAAATAATATGAAAGAACGAGCCGAAGCCTTAGGTGGTGTTCTAAAAATAGAATCCAAGATCAACGATGGAACAACATTGTTACTTACCTTGCAAACGACCCGATTGGGCAATTGATTGTCAAATGGTTAATACCTGTTTTTATGATAAACCCAACAAACTTGACTAGTATAAAGATCTGTATTGTTGAAGACGACACCTTAATTTTAAAGTCGTTGCAACAAGTATTGAACAAAGCTGATGGCTTTTCGGTTATTGGTGCTTTTGTTTCTGCAGAGATTGCTTTGGAAAAATTAAAAACATATGAACCAGATGTGCTGTTACTGGATATTGACCTTCCAGGGATTTCAGGTATTGAAGCCATTCCTAAACTCAAAAGAATCCAACCAGAACTTAATATTGTCATTTTAACCGTTCACGAAGAATCAGAATTGGTTTTTTCAGCATTGCGAAAAGGTGCTGTTGGGTATTTGGTAAAAGGGAGCAATTCAAAATATTTATTGCAAGGCATACGTGAGGTTTTTGAAGGAGGATCTCCTATGAGTCCTAGTATCGCGAGGCAAGTGATTAAGTCATTTACGCCAAATACAGAAACAAATTTAAGTGAACGTGAGCTCGAGGTACTTCAAAAACTGAGTAATGGCACCAATAACAAACAAATTGCCGAAGATCTTTTTGTTTCAACCAACACAATAAAAGCGCATATAAAAAATATTTATCGCAAGCTTCATGTCAATTCTCGAGCTGAAGCTGTAAGCAAGGCCATGAAGAAAGGATGGATATAAATTTAACTAAAAACTTTCGATATGGAAATATCTAAAATGAGGATGATATTGATCCTACGACTATTTGTTGTAACTACTTTTGGATTAGAGATGAAATTAAATTCAGCGTTCTCAAAGTATTGACAAATCTAACAAGGTTTGAAACTTGGACACACTCCATTGCTTTTCTAGTCATATTGGTTAGCCTTTAATGGAATGCTTTTCGCAACAAAAGATGCTAAAAATAGACGTTCTGTTTGACCAAATCCGTACGATTGAAGGTTCAAAATTTTTGATGTAATGAGGTTTTGTTATATATGAATTTTGCAAACATGTTAAAATATGCAGAAATCGATTTTAAGGGGTTTTTCGTGCGTTTTAAGGCACTTTTACGTAATTAACAATTGTTGATAATTATTGTATTCTATCGTTAAAAACCTTTTAGAAACCTTCAAAATTTCGTATCTTTGAAAGTACTCAAAAGAGACGCAAAGGCGTCTTTTTTTTGTGAATGAAAGTGCTCGGTTTTTATCAAAAAAAATAATTGCATAGCACGATTACAATCTAAATTTTTAAACGCAAATTATGAGCGAAGAAAACAAAAAACAATATGGAGCCGATAGTATTCAGGCACTCGAAGGCATGGAACATGTACGTATGCGTCCATCCATGTATATTGGTGATGTAGGTGTTAGAGGCTTGCACCATTTGGTTTATGAAGTCGTCGATAATTCGATTGATGAGGCTTTGGCTGGTCATTGTGATAATATTACAGTAACGATTAACGAGGATAATTCCATAACTACTGAGGATGATGGTCGTGGTATTCCTGTGGGTCTGCATAAAAAGGAAGGTGTCTCAGCCCTTGAAGTGGTAATGACAAAAATTGGAGCAGGTGGTAAATTCGATAAGGATTCCTATAAGGTTTCTGGTGGATTACATGGTGTTGGTGTAAGTTGTGTAAACGCTTTATCTGAACACTTAAAAGCGACTGTTCATAGAGAAGGCAAAATTTGGGAACAGGAATATGAACGCGGAAAGACCCTGTATCCAGTTAAGGTTGTCGGTGAATCAGACAAGACAGGAACCATTGTAACCTTCAAACCAGATCCAACGATTTTTACCCAAACGTTAGAATATAGCTACGATACCTTAGCGAGCCGTTTGAGGGAGTTAGCCTATCTGAACAAAGGAATCACCATCCATTTAGTTGATAAAAGACATAAGAATGACGAAGGTGAATTTGAAGGTGAAACCTTTCATTCGAAAGAAGGCCTTAAAGAATTCATCAGATTCCTTGATGGTAATCGCGAACCTCTTATGTCTGAACCTATTGCCTTCGAAGGTGAAAAAAATGGTGTGCCAGTTGAGGTAGCAATGATTTACAATACATCTTATGCTGAAAACCTACATTCTTATGTGAATAATATTAATACGCATGAAGGTGGAACGCATTTGTCTGGGTTTAGACGCGGATTAACGCATACCTTAAAGAAATATGCCGATAGCTCTGGAATGTTGGATAAATTGAAATTTGATATTTCAGGAGATGATTTCCGTGAAGGGCTTACAGCTATTATTTCGGTTAAGGTGGCTGAGCCTCAATTTGAAGGACAAACCAAAACCAAACTAGGTAACCGAGAAGTTTCAGCCTCTGTTAGTCAGGCAGTTTCTGAAATGCTGACCGATTATCTTGAAGAGCATCCAGATAGCGCAAAAACAATTGTACAGAAGGTCATTTTGGCTGCTCAAGCTCGTCATGCGGCACAAAAGGCACGCGAGATGGTGCAACGTAAGACTGTGATGAGCATTGGTGGATTGCCAGGAAAGTTAAGTGATTGTTCAGAGCAGGATCCTGCACAATGTGAAGTGTTTTTGGTAGAGGGAGATTCTGCAGGCGGAACGGCAAAGCAAGGTCGAGATCGTAAGTTTCAAGCAATCTTACCACTTAGAGGAAAGATACTTAACGTTGAAAAGGCAATGACGCATAAAGTATTTGAAAATGAGGAAATCAAGAATATCTTTACTGCTTTGGGTGTTACCATAGGTACTGAGGAAGATAGCAAGGCACTTAATTTATCAAAGCTGCGATACCATAAAGTGGTCATCATGTGTGATGCCGATATTGATGGTAGCCATATTGCTACGTTAATCTTGACTTTCTTCTTTAGATATATGAAAGAACTCATTGAGAATGGTCATATTTACATTGCAACGCCACCGTTATATCTTGTCAAAAAAGGCGCTAAAAAGCAATATGCATGGAGTGATAAGGAACGTGATGAGATTGTAACTGAGTTTGGTGATAATTCTAAAATTCAACGTTACAAAGGTCTTGGTGAAATGAATGCCGAGCAACTTTGGGATACTACAATGAACCCAGAGTTTAGGACACTCCGACAAGTCAACATCGATAATGGTAGTGAAGCCGATAGGATATTCTCGATGCTTATGGGAGATGAAGTACCGCCACGTCGAGAGTTTATTGAGAAGAATGCGATTTATGCCAATATTGATGCATAGCATCTTAAGAAACGTAAATAAATAACCACTTAAAAGGCAACTATGGAATACATGGTTGCTTTTTTTATTGGTAATAGGTCACATTTTTGGTCGATACAATAAAGGAGGTCTTAAAGACATGATGAATCAGAAATAGGACATAGTTGGACTGTTTGGCGTTTGGGTGAATGCGGCTATTGCCCAACTCAATAGTGATAGTGGTCAGAATGCTCCAAATTTGATGAAATAGGATATAATGACGCATCGCTTTCTCTTGGTTGCGATGACTAAAATTTATTCAATTTAGTTCAGATGATTTTAGTTTATCGTTTAAAAATCCTATTTTAGACCTTTATTTAACAACTTAAATTAACTTGATATGAAAAAAATTACTTTATTATTTTCCTTACTTTTTTGTTTTGGCTTGAATGCTCAAGTTTTGACAGAAGGTTTTGAGGGAGGAATTCCTGCTGGTTGGACGCAAACCCAAGTTACTGGAACGACAGATTGGATTACCGCTGCGAATAACCAGAACAGCTCAGTTCAACCTAGAACTGGAGCTGCAATGGCATATTTTTTCGTTGGAAATTATGTTAATAGAACTCGTTTAGAAACTCCTGCACTGGATTTAACAACTTTAACCACGCCTGTTCTTACTTTTTATTATACAAATGCAACTTGGGGTGGAGATATTGAAGAACTAAGAGTCTTAGTGAAAAACTCAGCCGCAGGAGACTGGACTCAAGTAGCAGAGTATACATTAAATGCTGAAACTTGGACTGAAGTAAACATAGTGTTGCCAGACCCAAGTGATGATTATTATATTGCTTTTGAAGCCAAAGCAAATTGGGGAAGAGGTGCAACTCTTGATGATATTCTAGTAGATGAGCTCTCTGGTTGTTTGCCTGTTGGAAGTTTGGCAACCACTGCAACTTCTACAACAGATGCTGACTTAACTTGGGTAGCTGCTGGATCTGAAGGTAATTGGACATATGAATATGGACTTGCTGGTTACACGCAAGGTGTTGATCAAATAGGAGGTGGTGCTGTTACAGAAGAAACGGCTTCGATATCTGGGTTAACTCCTGGAACTGCTTATGATTTTTATGTACAAGCCAATTGTGGTGGTACAGATGGTGACAGTACCTATTCAGGACCATTTACTTGGACTCAAGCAGATGTAGGACAGGCTTGTGGTACTGCAATAGCGGCAACTGTAGATCCAGATTGTACAACACCTTTGAGCTTAGATTTTAGTACAGGCTTAGAAGGTGGTGCTAGCTGTGATACTTTTAACAATACAGTGCTATGGGTTTCGACAACTGCGCCAGCAAGTGGAGGTATAGAGGTTAGTTTGTCCGAAGCTGGTGATGCAGCTATCTTTGATGCCTGTAATGGTATGGAACTTGCTTGTGGTCCTCTGCCTCTTGTTATAGATGGTTTGACTCCAAGTTCAGAGTATTATATTGCTGTATGGAAAGATGCCGCAGGCTCTACTGCTGTTAATGATTTATGTATTATTTCTTATACCGCAGCACCTGCTCCTGATTGTGCCGAAACTCCAATTTTTCCAGCTGATGGTGCGATAGATGTTACCGCTTTTGGAGACCTTACGTTATCTTGGACTGCACCTTCAAGTGGACCAGCTCCAACGGCTTATAATATTTATAGCGGAGTAACTTCTGGTGCTCTAACGCTGTTTGCAACTGTTGATGCACCTGCTACAACTTTTGATACTACCGTAGGAGCTTACAGTACTGAAATTTTCTGGTCTGTCGTGCCTGTTAATGAAGGTGTTGAGGCTGTTGGACCTTGTGCAGAATGGAGTTTTACAACTGAAGACGCACCACCACCACCAGCAAATGATAATGCTTGTGATGCTATCATGTTAAATATAGGAGATGCATCAACAGGTGGATTTTACACGAATGTACAGTCAACTGTGGAAGCAAATGAAGTTGGCGGTGCGTGTTATTTCAATGGAGATCCAGCTAGTACAACTACATGGTTCTCATTTGTAGCTCCTAGTTCAGGAGAGGTGTTAATATCAACTGAAGATACTGGTACAGGAGCAACTTTGGATGATACCCAAATTACATTGTACAATGTTATCGACTGTACAGATTTAACAACAGCATTTGAATTAGGATGTGATGAAGATGATGACAATGATGTTGTTGGTGATGGCGTAGGTCTTCAAGCTAATTTATTAATCACGACCCTAGATGCAGGAGTTACTTATTATTTCGTTGTTGATGGCTATAATGGTGCTACAGGTACTTTTGATGTGGCAATCTCTGATGCAACTCTATCGGTTGAATCGTTCGAAGATGATGCTGCTTTCACGTATTATCCTAATCCTGTAAATAACGAATTACAGTTGAGTGCTCAAAAAGACATTCAAAACGTTTCTGTTTATAATATGCTTGGGCAAGAGGTCTTGAGAACTGCTCCAAATACTATGGAGAGTACAATTGACATGACTGGCTTTAGTCAAGGTGCTTATTTCGTTAGAGTGAACATCGATGATACGGTCCAAACCATTAGAATTATTAAAAATTAAAGTTCGCTTATTTTAGTATTGCAAAAGCCACCTTTTCGGTGGCTTTTGTATTTTGTTTGTTTAACTTTGTGAGGTATGGGCACATTGCAGTTTTCATTTATTATTCCTGTATATAATAGACCAGATGAAATAGAGGAATTACTCCAAAGCTTCAAAAGTTTGGAAGGTGAATTACCTTTTGAGATTGTGATTGTCGAAGATGGTTCGTCCATCAATTGTAAGAAGGTTGTTGAAGCATTTCAGAAGGATTTGAATCTGTCCTATTATTTTAAGGAAAACACAGGTCCAGGAGATTCCAGGAATTTTGGAATGAAAAAAGCAGGAGGTAATTACTTTATTATTTTAGATTCTGATTGTATCCTGCCAAAAAGTTATCTTAAAACCGTACATACCTATTTAACCTCTAGGTATGTGGATTGTTTTGGTGGTCCAGATGCAGCTCATCAGTCCTTTTCAAATCTTCAAAAAGCGATTAATTTTGCTATGACATCCATAATTACGACTGGAGGAATTAGAGGTGGACAATCGTCAAATAAAAAGTTTCAACCTCGTAGCTTTAACATGGGTTTGTCTAAAAGCGCTTTCTTGAAGTCTGGTGGCTTTGGTACCATTCATCCAGGTGAAGATCCAGATTTATCCATTAGATTAAACGATCTTGGTTTTGACACTGTATTAATTCAGGAGGCATTTGTGTATCATAAACGTCGGATATCATGGAAAAAGTTCTATCAACAAGTACATAAATTCGGATTGGTAAGACCAATATTAAACGCATGGCATCCAAACTCCCAACGCTTAACGTATTGGTTTCCGACCTTGTTCTCATTAGGATTGCTGAGTTCAGTTATATTAAGTGTGTTTGGTATCATATGGCCATTACTATTATATGGTGTCTATATGATCTTGGCGTTTTTTATAGCGTTGCTTTCCACAAAAAATTTAGTTGTGGCAGTGCAATCCATTTTAGCGATTTGTATTCAGTTTTTTGGTTATGGTTACGGATTTTTGAAGTCGACTATTTTGGTGTCGGTTCTAAAAAGAAAACCAGAAGTGCAATTCCCAAAGTTATTTTTTAAACATGCTTAGTAAAGTCAAATCAAATATTTCAAGATTAATAAAGAGTAAGCGACTTAATGTCTTTGGGCTTTTTGTATTGATATCGTTTTTGATTTTGGTAGTGACTAAATTATCAGAAACTTATGTAGAGACCATTCCCTTTGACATCACTTATAAAAATCTTCCAGAAACCAATGTCATTACTCTAGATAGCACACCAAAATTGAATGTGACGGTTTCAACGCATGGCTTTAATTTATTGTCGTACTTGTTTTTCAACAAGAATTATGAATTGGATTTTGAAAATAGCACCTACATCAAGGATAAAACGTATCTGTGGTTGGCTAACAAAGGCACCTATAATTTACAGGAGCAGCTAGGTAACGCAGTAAAAATTATATCGATAAAGCCTGACACATTGCGCTTGCCTTTTGGAACAATGAGCGTCAAAAAAGTGCCTATTGCTTTGGAGGCTAATATTGATTTTGTACCAGGATATGATTCCATCGAAGGTGTTAGGTTGATTCCCGATTCGGTAAAGGTTATAGGAGCAGAGGAAGAATTGCTCAATATTGACTATGTCAAGACAAAACCTTTGCGATTAGAGCAAATAAAAACCCATGTAGATAAGACTATAGGTTTGGATTTCGAATCCGATTCCAAGCGATTAAAGCTATCTGAAAACAAAACTGTAGTACAAGTGGACGTCGAAAAGTTCACCGAAGGAAACTATGAAATTCCGGTCACAATCGTGAACTTGCCTAAGGATTTGGATATCAATTTTTTTCCGAAGCACATCAAGGTCTCCTACTATTTAAGTTTAAAGGATTATAAAGACGTGAAACCAACGGATTTTACGATTGAATGTGACTATGATGAGGTTAGAACCTCTGATAAATCGTTTTTTAAACCTCGACTCATTGTGCATTCAAAAAAGATAAAGTCCAGTAAAATGAAACAGAACAAAGTAGAATATATTATCGTAAAATGATTGTAGTTGGTCTTACAGGTGGTATAGGAAGTGGAAAAACCACTGTAGCGTCTTTTTTTAAAGCGCTTGATATTCCTATTTATATTGCCGATGATGAGGCCAAGGCTCTCATGAATAGGTCAAAAGTCATTAGACGTAAACTTGTGTCGCTGTTTGGTAAGGAGGCTTATCACCATGATGAACTCAATAGACCATTTATTGCGTCCAAAATTTTTAATGACAGAAGACTGTTGGATCAAATGAATGCCATTGTACATCCAAAAGTCGCATCACACTTTAAGAGATGGTTGAAAAAGCAGGACGCTCCTTATGTGATTAAGGAGGCGGCAATAATTTTTGAGCACAATACACAAGACCAATACGATTTTATAATTACCGTGACCGCTGATACTGAAACACGAATACAACGTGTCATTAAAAGGGACAATTCTGATAGGTCCAAAATCGAGGCCATTATTGACAACCAAATGAGTGATGCTCAAAAGATAGAGAAGTCTCACTTTGTAATCATTAATGATGAGCTTAATTCTACAAAAGATCAAGTGCTCCAAACCCATTTAAGCATACTTGACAAAATTAAAAACATAGGGTAATAATTCATTTGTTAATGTAAGGTTAAACCCTAATAGTCATAAATGTTAAAATACTAAATTTGACTGATGAGCAAAAAGCTATTCATTTTATTGGTGGTTTTAATGAGTTTGTCACTCATAGGTATCATTTTCGTTCAAGCTTATTTTATCAATAATACCTTACAAAATGAAGAGAAGCAGTTTACTTCAGATGTCAAACGTTCTCTAATCGCTGTTTCAAAGGCTATTGAAGATAAAGAACTTCTAAGTTATGATAGACTGGTCAACGAAGTTGTCAATAAAGGACGTGTTCCTGATACCACGGAAATCAAACAGTTTTTGATTTTTGATTCGTTTAATGAAGAAACCAATCAAGCCGTTCGGTTTAGAAACGCGATTTCCGAAGAAAGCTTTAAAGTGCCATCCTTGTTCTTTGACATTGGTAGAGACAGTATTAATATTAGTAGATTCACCAATCATAGTGTGACAAATGTTTTTGAGAAGAGTGAAATCGATGGTAAGATAAACCTTGAACCTGTTCAGACCTTTACCGAGTACAGTACTTTGGATGAAATAGGAAAGATGAACTACAAAATTGGATATCATAATGTTTATAAGAACTTTCCGATTTACAAGCGTATTTCCAACGAGGAAATGTCCGAGCTTTTAAATTCCCAATTTGATATAAGTGGTATAAAGACCGATTTTGAATATGCGATTTATGATAAGGATTTGTCAACGAAAATCAGATCCGATAATTTTGAGCTCAGTCCAGAAACAACCTTGGGAGTTCCTGTGTTCATGGATCATGAAAATAGTGTTAAGTATAGACTTTATGTCGATTTTCCTAAACGGAAAAAGTACATCCTATCATCTATTTTAGGGATGATTGTTTTGTCGGTAGTGTTTACTTCCATCATAATCTTAGCGTATTCAAGTGCCATTTATCAGTTGGTAAAACAACGTCAGATTTCGCAAATCAAAACCGATTTCATCAATAATATGACTCATGAGTTCAAGACACCAATTGCTACAATCAATTTGGCATTGGACTCAATTAAAAACCCTAAGATCATAGGCGACCAGGAAAAGGTTAAACGCTATCTTAAGATGATAAAGGATGAGAACAAACGAATGCACGCTCAAGTAGAGAATGTGCTACGAATCTCAAAACTCGAAAAAAACGAACTAAATATAAGTAAGGAACGTGTCAAGCTTCACGACTTAGTACAAGATGCAGTAACCCATGTGCAGTTGATTGTTGAGGATAGAAAAGGCTATGTCAAAACGCATTTGGAAGCTGAGAAATCTTCGGTTCTAGCAAACGATACACATTTTACAAATGTCATTGTCAACATTTTGGACAATGCCATAAAATATAGCAACGATGCACCTAAGATTGATGTTTATACTGAAAATGTCGGTACCAATATACTGCTAAAGGTCACAGATCAAGGTAGTGGTATGTCAAAACAAGTTCAAAAGCGTGTGTTCGAAAAGTTTTATAGAGAACACACAGGAAATGTACATAATGTTAAAGGTCATGGTTTAGGTTTGGCCTATGTTAAACGAATAGTAGACGACCATCAAGGTCATATATCAGTAGAAAGTGAAAAAGGGAAGGGTAGTACATTCACAATTAAACTACCCCTAATATCATAAATTATGGAAGAGCAAAATAAAAAAATTCTTTTGGTTGAAGACGATCCTAACTTTGGAACCGTATTAAAAGACTATCTTAACATGAATGACTATGAGGTCGTTCATGCCAAAAACGGAATGGAAGGTTTCGAAAAATTTAAAAAAGACGATTACGACCTGTGCATTCTGGATGTCATGATGCCATATAAGGATGGATTTACTCTAGCTAAGGAGATTAGGGAGAAAAATACCGATGTTCCTATTATATTCCTCACAGCAAAAGCCATGAAGGAAGACGTTTTAAAAGGGTATAAAGTCGGCGCAGACGATTACCTTAATAAGCCTTTTGATAGTGAAGTGCTCTTGATGAAGATCAAGGCCATCATGCAGCGTAAGGCGACTGATACTATTGCTGATAGTAAGCAGTTTGAATTTAAGATCGGTAGATTTGACCTAAACTCTAAACTACGCTTTTTAAAGTTCGATGGAAAAGATCCTATAAAACTATCGCCTAAGGAAAACGAATTGTTGCGTATGTTAGCGCTACATGAAAATGATTTGATGCCAAGGGAATTGGCGCTGACCAAAATATGGAGGGATGATAATTACTTTACGTCACGAAGTATGGATGTGTACATTGCAAAGTTGAGAAAATATTTAAAATTGGATCCGAAAGTCGAAATTTTGAACATTCATGGTGAAGGGTTCAGGCTCGTCGTGAATCAAGATGCTTGATCTTTATCCAAAAACAACATACAGTCATAGTAGCCATTCTTATTTAGGATGGCTATTTTGTTTGATGGCTTTATGAATACGATTGATAATGGTATCAATATCAGTTTTGTAATCTATCCAAAGTGTGGTCTCATTTTTTTTGAACCAGGTCAGCTGTCGTTTTGCAAAGCGTCTGGTGTTCTTCTTTATTTCCGAAATGGCAAACTCTAAAGTCCACTCACCATCCAAAAACTTAAAAAGTTCTTTGTACCCAACGGTATTGAGTGCATTGAGATGTTGTTTAGACTTTAGGTTCTTAACTTCAGCCAATAAGCCATTGTCCATCATAATATCAACACGTGTATTGATACGATTGTAAATAATTTCCCTATCAGCAATCAGGCCAATAGTAATGGTGTTGAAGTGTCGAGTTTTTTTATTGTCTTTTTTGAGAAAGGACGAATATGGTTTTCCAGTGGATAAACAGACTTCCAAAGCACGGATAACACGTTTCGGATTATCGATGGCTATGCTCATGTAGGACTTTGGGTCTAAACCCTTAAGTTGGCGTTGTAATGATTCTAAACCCTCATTGAGTAATCTGTTGTTAAGCGATTGCCTAATTTCCAAATTGGCTTTTGGCAAGTTATCAAGACCTTTAGTGACTGCATCGACAAACAAACCAGAGCCTCCAACCATGATAACGATATCTTTGTTTTGGTGAAGTGCATTGATTTTTTCAATAGCATCACGTTCAAAAGTGCCAGCGTTATAGTCTTGTTCAATAGATAAATGCTGAATGAAATGATGTGAAGCAGCATCCAATTCAGAAGCAGAAGGTACAGCAGTTCCAATACTCATTTCTTTGTAAAACTGCCTTGAGTCTGCCGAAATAATTTCTGTATTGAAATGTTGGGCTAACATAATCCCCAAAGCCGTTTTTCCAATAGCGGTTGGTCCAACAATGGAAATCAGGATTTTACTTGTCATAATTTAATTTGCAACCGCATTTAAAACAAAATTCGGCACCATCTTGATGCTTTTCAGCGAGACAGTTGACACAACATTGTGTGTTGAGATGAAGATCTGCGAGGTGTTCTAATTCTTCATCTGTATATGTCTTTCCTTGCTTACCATCATCTGAAGCCTTAGTGTATTCGGCAGAGACAATGCCAGTAGGTACGGCTATAATACCATAACCCAAAATCATAATGATTGTTGCAATAAATTGTCCAACAGGAGTTTCTGGAGCAATATCGCCAAACCCAACAGTAGTTAGGGTCACAATACACCAATAAACACTTTTTGGGATATTGGTAAAACCGTGTTCCTCACCTTCGACCATATACATGATAGTTCCAAAAATAACCGAAGCTATGAGTACGGCAAATAAAAATACAGCAATCTTTGCGCGACTGGCTTTTATGGCAGTAGCCAATTGGTTTGATGCTCCAAGGTATCTGGCCAGTTTCAAAATTCTAAATACGCGCAGTAATCGCAAGGCACGTAAGGCGACCAGTGCATGTGTTCCAGCTAAAAACAGTGAGATGTATTTTGGAATAGTGGACAGCAAATCGATAATACCGTAAAAACTGAGAATATATTTCATCGGTTTTTTTACGGAAATGATTCGGACTATATATTCTATGGAAAAGAGAATGGTAATGACCCATTCGGAAATATTCAGGAATGAATGGTACTTGTCATCAAAACTCTTGATACTTTCCAACATGACCAATATGATACTGGCAAGTATGGCAATGAGCAGTATAACATCAAATAGTTTTCCGGCAGGTGTATCGGCTTCATAAATGATCTCATGAAGTTTCTCGCGCCAACCCATTTGTGACTTATTACTGTCCATAGACTCAAATGTACTAAAAAGTTTATTGTTTTTTCTCCAAGACAATGAGAGAGTTTTTTTGGACATCGACAACATTTGCCATCAATTTTTTTAATCCGTCGTAGTAGTTAGAACCATAGACTGCCTCGTTAAAAATGAGCTTGAAATAGATGTTTATCAAATTGCCATCTTGTTGACAGGTCATGACCATTGAACCTTTGTTTGTGTCCAAATCAATCTTTTGCGCTTTTGGCAACTCCTTGATTTCATAGGTGTCATCTACCTTTAACTGAATTCTATAGGAAAAAGAGTCCTTAAATCCAAAATCGATAGGATAACTGCGTTCTTGAAGTTTGAATGGATTTTTACTGAAGAACTTGAAAAGAAACGGATCGACGTATATTGTGTTGGCTACGGCATCTGGAGTGATGTTTACCTGAAATTTCGAATTAAACTGTTCGCCAGTTTTTTCAGTATTGACAATTTCAAACGCTGAGATATCTACGCTAGAAAATGAATTCGTAAATTCATCAATGGCAGTTGGATTATTGAGATATTTCTTTTTGTCGGAAAGCGCGTGATAACCTCTTGAACCATAGGAAACACTTCCTTTGATCTCTTGGTTTTCATCTAGTTCCAATTGATAACGATATTGCATGACACTATAATCATCGATGTTGAGGTCGTACCATTGACTTCCGTTGTCAAAATCCAGTAATCGACCATATTGATTTAAGCATCTAAATGGAATTTGGCCAAAGGACAGGTAATCATCAGTGGCATCAAGCAAGTAGGTCTTGCCATCTATTTCAGCTTTAACAATAAGGTAATTGAACTCTGAAATCACAGGATATATTTTGGTGATTAATCCGTTATTCCTTGTTGAAATTAATATAGGTTTAGCATCTATGCCATTAGCCACTAAAAGGTTGTGCAATATAGTGTTGATGTTGCCAACGCTTCCAGAGCCGGTTTTTATGGTTTCCTTAACCGAAACGTCATTGAGTACTCTATATTCTTCATTCCAGGCAAAATTCTCCTGTACATAGGAAAATATTCGTTTTGCTTTTGTGAGTTGGTCATTTTCGGTAACGATATCTTCACTTAGAAGTCCCTTAACAGCATTGACTTTCTTGAGTTGTTTGCCAATGTCCATTTCTCTTTCGATTTCCTTATCAGTCGATTTCCAAGTTTTAGTGATATTGTCCTTAACACCAGTAAAACTTGTAAATGTGGCCAATTCGTATTCAATCCTCGCCAAATAATTTTGTCTCGTGGTCATATAATCTTCCTCTATAAAGGCAGGAATATCTTTCATGACATATTTGTAAACCGCACAGTTTGCGCTGCCACCACCTGAAACATGAAGACAATATTTTTCGATGTCAGAAATATTTGTGGTGAGTTTCTGTCCTCCAACCAACTTGATATTGTATTGCCAATTTCCTGGGATGCTAGCATTGTATTCGCTATAAAGCTTTGGGATGTCTTCTTGAAAATTCCATCCTTTATATTTAAAGAAGAAAGGTGAAATCAAGGAGTAACTGTAGTTGATGACTGAACCCTCTTGCACATTAGGAAATGCGACTTTTACAATCGTGTAATTATCGTTGTATTGTTCTTCATAAATCGCATCCTTATCCAGTTTGGTATTGACTATAGAGCCATTTTCGATATTGTATACGTTTGCTTTTATGTTTTCAACTTTCTCTTTCCGACCTTCGTTGTTGTCATATAAATAGATCGAAAGTTCACCATGTTCAAAACCATTTCGATTGAGTATTTTGATTTTTCGATTGATTTCTGTGTGTAATTTGAAAGTTTCCTGATCGACATAACTCTTCCCAACCTCATAAATAACTAAGGCATTGGCTGTTGAGTCCTTGGCAAATGCTTTTTGATCCAAATCCCCTTTGGTCACTCCTAAACCCTCTGAATAAAAATCAGATTGCGCATGGGATATAGCGAACCCAATCAAGAAAAAGAAATAAATAAAATGCTTCATGATTTATAGTGAAATTGTTTTTAGGCGTTTATTCCGCCTTAAGTAACTTTGAATGATGTGCTGCGTGTCTCTGTTGTTGTTCATGGGAGTAATGATGGATTCAAGAACTTCAGTATTTGTAATTTGATAATTTAGGTCAAAAAAACCTATACCTTTGAAGATCCCGTTTTTGATGTAAATGACACTGCGCTCATCAAAGTCTCTACCCTTGTCTATGATAAGCATGTCCTTGTTTTCATAGCTATACTTTTCAATCAGTTGATTGACGCGTTGGTTGTAGGTTTCAGGCGGTTCTTCGTTTACACAAGCACCTTGACATTCCTTAATGGTATAATTGAAGCACGCATGTTCTGAAGGATAGAGTCCAGTAAGTTTTTGGCAAAGGTTGTAGTCCTCAACAACTTTAAACAAAAAACTCTTAGCGCTTTGTCTGTTTGAGAATGTTGTGATGGGTTTTTTGTCGCCAACAGCTTTATCTATTTTTAAAACAACATATCCATCTTCATTGGTGTGACTGTAGAGTGCTTGAGTGAAGATGTTTCGTCGTAAAGCCCTGTTGAATAATGGTTTGTTTCGTTTTATCTCTTCACTTTCTTTAAGTAATGCTACAAGTTCACTTCCTGTTTTTTCATAAGTAACTGAAGCAATTTGAAGTTGGATTTTTTTAGATTTCGTATTTGTTTCGGTTAGGTGTTGATTGATGCGATGTTTGATGTTTTTACTTTTGCCAATGTAAATTATTCTACCAGATTCATCATGAATATAATAGACTCCAGTTTCAGGAGGAAGCGCTTCAATAATGGCTTTATGGTTTGGGTTGAGCCTGCGTTCAGTAACTGCTTTTTTAACACTGTTTTTTATGATGTACTTGTCTAAATCTTTTGACAGTAACATCTTAAATAATTTTACAGTAGCCATAGCATCACCATTGGCACGATGTCTATCACTCACAGGAATTCCTAAGGATCGTGTTAGTTTTCCTAGACTATAGGATGGTTGGTCTGGAATGAGTTGTTTTGATAATTCAACAGTGCATAAGGTTTTTCTTTTAAACCCAAAACCAAGTCGTTTAAACTCTGTTCTTAAAATACGGTAATCAAAATCTGAATTGTGGGCTACAATGATGCAATCTTCAGTAATTTCAACAATACGCTTTGCAACTTCGTAAAACTTAGGAGCTGTTTTGAGCATACCATTGTTTATTCCTGTAAGATTAACCACAAAGGGTTGAATTTCACGTTCAGGATTTACTAGGCTGATAAACTTGTCAACCACTTTGTGTCCATCAAACCTATAAATGGCGATTTCTGTAATGCCTTCTTCGTTGTACTTTCCACCAGTGGTTTCTATGTCTAAAACAGCGTAAATATGTTATAAGTTTAAATTAATTACTAGTTCTTATTTGATCAATGTGGCATTTTGCCCGTTAGCAATTTAAAATTATCAATTATCAATTATCAATTATCAATTGTCCATTGTCCATTGTCCATTGTCCGTTGTCCGTTGCCTATCAATAATTACGTGTTCCAAATATACTACTTCCAACTCTAATCATTGTGCTGCCACAATCGATTGCCAATTGATAATCACCACTCATTCCCATGGATACGGTTTGCAGTTGGCAATTTTTAGTTTGAAGCGTTTTAAGTTCATCAAAAACGCTTTTTAATTGATTGAATTCGCGTTTTATTTGATTGGTGTCATCAGTAAATGTAGCCATTCCCATAACTCCAGTAACACAAATATGTTTTAACTCCTTGAGTGCTTCCGATTGCAATATGTGCTTGGTATCGTTAACTGACATCCCAAATTTGCTGTCTTCATCAGCTATTTTGATTTGAAGCAAACAGTTGATGATACGATCATGTTTTTTGGCTTGCTTATTGATTTCCTTCAGCAGTTTAAAACTATCAACACCATGAATTAAACTCACAAATTCAGCCATATATTTAACCTTGTTGCGCTGTACATGACCAATCATATGCCATTGTATATCTTTTGGCATTTGATTGTGTTTATCGACCATTTCCTGAATTTTATTCTCACCGAAAATACGTTGTCCTGCATTATAGGCTTCCATTATGTCACCAACTGGTTTAGTTTTGGACACAGCCACAAGGGTAACGTGTTTGGGAATGTTGGATAGGATTAGTTCTAGATTTTGTGCAATGCTCATATATTAAAACTCATAAATGGTGATGCCACTTCTTAACTTCGGAAGGATATAAGTGCTTTTCGGAGGCATTTTTAAACCTTCATTGGCAATTTCCTTTAATTGGTCTACATTGGAAGGGCACATTCCGAAACCAACAACAAAATCACCACTGTCCACACAGCTTTTGATTGTAATCATTTCATGTTGTCCGTTGACATATTCTATACGATTGTCATTCCGAAGATCATCGATACCCAAAATGGGTTGAAGTACAGTCTTGTACAATAATTGTGCATCAAGTTTGTCGAGAGCATTTTCAAATGTGTAATTGGTTTTTCTCAGGTATAAGGAATAAAATTCGCCATCCAAATACATACTGAAATGATGCGGTTTTGAAGGATTGTATGGCATCATTCCGCGATTTTCAATACGGTAAAGCGCATCAAGTTTAATTAAAAACTCCTCTTTGGTGAGTCCGTTTAAGTCTCTTACCAAACGGTTAAATTCATGAATGATCAGGTCGGATTCAGGAATCAAATACGACATGAAAAAATTATAGGACTCATGTCCATTATGGCTAGGATTGTTGTTCTTTTCATCTTTAAACAATAAATAGGAAGAAGCCGATCTATGATGGCCATCGGCAATATAAATCTTATTCATTTGTTCAAATTCATTTTGAATTGCGGAAATGGTTGCCTCGTTGTCGATTTTCCATAAGTAATGCGTATCGCGATAAGTCATTGTAAACTCAAATTCGGCATGGCCTTTTTGGGTTTCCGCAATAATCTTCGCAATAGTGTCATTGTCAGGATAAGTCAAAAGTACTGGCTCTGCATTAAAACCAACCGTCTTTAAATAGGTTTTAAAGGTTTGTTCCCTTTTTGCCAAGGTGTCTTCATGCTTTTTTATGATGTTTTGTTCATAATCCTCAGCACTGGAAGCAGCTATAATTCCGTTAAATTCCTGTCTGTAACGATTGACAATCTTGTAAACATAGAACGAAGGTTTGTCATCTTGAATAAAAACACCATCTTCCTTAAACTCCAAATATCTGTTTTTAACCAGTTTATAACGTTCTTCTCCAGTAATAACCTGATCGTACTTATAACCAGGATTAACAATGTGTAAAAAACTATACGGATTATAGTCCATACGTGATTCACGTTCATCAACAGTGTAACTTTGGTATGGACGAGAAGCCACCAAACCCACAATTGCTCGGGTTGGTCTTACCGCTCTAAAAGGAATTACTTTCGCCAAATTTTAGTGTTTTAGTACAAATCTTGAATTAAATCATAGCGATGACAAATCACGATATCGTTATGCACTTTTTATTTTACATTTATGAAAACTGCTTAGCTACTGTTTCGGCCTTTCTACTTTCGGAATAATCATAGAATCCTTCTCCGGATTTTACACCTAATTTACCTGCTCTTACCATGTTGACGAGCAATGGACAAGGTGCATACTTGGGATTCTTAAAACCGTCGTACATGACATTTAAAATAGACAAACAAACGTCAAGACCAATAAAATCTGCCAATTGTAAAGGTCCCATTGGATGAGCCATACCAAGTTTCATGACAGTATCTATTTCTTCAACACCAGCCACACCATTGTATAGCGTTTCAATAGATTCGTTAAGCATTGGCATCAATATACGATTGGCAACAAATCCTGGGTAATCATTAACCTCAGTTGGAACTTTACCCAAAGTTCTGGATAGCTCCATGATGGTATTGGTGACATCATCACTAGTGTTGTAACCTCTTATGATCTCGACCAATTTCATGATTGGCACTGGGTTCATAAAGTGCATCCCTATAACTTGCTCTGGACGGGAAGTCACAGCGGCAATTTGAGTAATGGATATCGAGGAGGTGTTGGTGGCTAAAATCGTATCAGCGTCACAGGCTTCATCGAGTTGTTTGAAGATGTTCAGCTTTAAATCGATATTTTCGGTGGCTGCTTCAACAACTAGACTCGTATGTTTTACACCTTCACTAATGCTAGTAAATGTAATAATATTGTCTAAGGTGGCTTGCTTGTCGGCTTCGGAAATTTTTTCTTTTGCAACCATACGGTCCAAATTTTTGGAAATCGTTGCCAGTCCTTTGTCAAGTGCTGCTTGACTAATATCGATGAGTTGTACCTTGAATCCAGATTGGGCAAAGGTGTGGGCAATTCCGTTACCCATAGTTCCTGCTCCGATTACTGCTATGTTTTTCATTGAAAATGTTATTGTTTGATTATTCTTTTTTCATTTTAAATAAGACCTTTAGTTTACCAAACCATTCAGGCTTATTGCCATCAGGATAAGTTTCATCATACATCATAATGTCTAACTTATCATCATTGATTTTGTAGTTGTAAAATTGTTTGCCACCTTCAAAGCCAGGGACTTTTGCAATATCAGCAGTAGTTACTACAGTGGAATCTGTCATAATATAACTCCCAGAATTAAAGACAATGGATTGAAAAGCGGCTTTTATTTCTGTATCTGTTGGTTTGGACAATGTGTCAAAGGCCTTTCTTTGAGTGGTCCATGGATTGTATAGTAAACTATAGCGTTTAGGTGCAAAAATAAACGTGCCATAGGTAATAGGGTTTCCTATGTAAGTAGTGTCCTCATAAATATAATGGATCTCCTGCATTTTCCATGAACCTTCAAGTGGATTAAATGCTACTGTATGCTCTTTTTTTGACATTTGACAAGACGTCAATATCGATAAAACAAAAAATAGACCTACTCTATAAAACCTCATTAATAAAGATTAAAATTGATCAATAATCATGGTTGCCACTCGTAATGCCTCTGTACCATCATGAAGCGTCACGATTGGTGTTGTGTTGTTGTTGATGGCATCGGCAAAAGTTTCCAATTCATCTAAAATGGCATTGTTGTTGGAAATTTCAGGATTGTCAAAATAAATTTGTTTTTTCACACCTTCAGCATTTTGAAGGATCATATCAAAATCACCAGGTTGTTCTGGTGCATCCTTCATTTTGACCACTTCACATTTCTTTTCTAGAAAATCTACTGAAATATAGGCGTCTTTCTGAAAGAAACGTGTTTTTCTCATGTTTTTCAGTGAAATACGACTGGCAGTCAAATTAGCAACGCAGCCATTTTCAAATTCAATACGTGCATTGGCTATATCTGGTGTATCACTAATGACCGAAACACCACTTGCCGAAACCGTTTTCACTTTCGATTTGACCACACTTAATATGATATCGATGTCGTGGATCATCAAATCCAGGACCACAGGAACATCTGTCCCTCTCGGATTGAATTCGGCCAAGCGATGGGTTTCAATGAACATTGGGTTGTTGATCTGCTCTCGAACAGCTATAAATGCAGGATTGAAGCGTTCAACATGACCAACTTGTCCGCGAATATCATGTTGGGCCAATAATGTTCTAATGTGTTCAGCTTCTTCAACCGTATTGGTGATTGGCTTTTCAATAAAAATATGCTTGCCTTTGGCAATTGCTTTTTTGGCGCATTCATAATGCGATAAGGTTGGCGTTACAATATCCACCATATCAACCGCATCGATAAGTGCCTCAATCGTGTCAAAATAGGTGTAACCAAACTCTTCAACTACTTTTTTTGCATTGGAGGCGTCTGCGTCATAAAATCCAACCAATTCATATTTTTCGGATTGGTTGAGCAGCCTTAAATGAATTTTTCCAAGATGACCAGCACCAAGAACACCTGCTTTTAGCATAGTTTTATGTTTTTAACAAAAATAAGATATCAAAAATGAAAGTTACGAATAAGCGCTGACTTTTTTGAACCTATTTTTATGGATATTTTAATGTGTAGGTTATTCTGAAAATTCACTTTGAACTTGGAGCGCTTATTTTTAAATTAGCACTCCAAATTAGATTCACTTTGAAGGATACGCTCAAACACCAAGGATTACGTCAACAGTTAGTCAAGACAATCAAAGCCAAAGGTATTGAAGACATAAAGGTTTTAGAAGCTATAGGAAAAATACCAAGGCATTTATTTATGGATTCAGGATTTTTGGATCATGCCTATCAGGATAAGGCATTTCCCATTGCTGCAGACCAAACGATTTCTCAGCCTTATACGGTCGCATTCCAAACGGAGTTGTTACAGATAAAGAAAGATGATAAGGTTTTGGAGATAGGTACTGGTAGCGGTTATCAAACTGCCGTGTTGTGTATTATGGGAGCTAAAGTGTATAGCATCGAGCGTCAGCATGAACTCTACAAGAAAACCAGTAAGTTCTTGCCAAAGCTAGGGTATCGTGCTAAGAAACTGATTTTTGGTGATGGTTATATTGGTCTTGAGGCAGAAGCACCTTTTGATGGCATCATAGTCACAGCTGGAGCTCCTTTTGTTCCAAAGGCCTTATTGGGTCAGTTGAAAGTTGGTGGTCGATTGGTCATTCCTATTGGAACTGATACGCAAACCATGACCATGTTTATTAGAAAGGGACCAAAGGATTTTGAAAAGCATGAATTTGGTGAATTCCGATTTGTTCCACTTTTGGAAAACAAAAATTAATACTGAAACCTTCTGAACACGCTATAAATTATGAAAAAAAATGCACTGTTGCTGTTATTGATGACGCACGTGGTATTGGCACAAAATTACACCGAATATGCAACTGGAAGTTCAATGGATATTGATACCAACCATCAGTTTGGTATTTGTATGATGGGAGGCGCAAGTGAAAATGACAATGCCATGATTTGGTTTCTGGAAAAGGCCAATGGAGGCGATGTCGTGGTTTTACGTGCATCGGGAAGTGATGGATATAACAATTATATGTATTCTGAACTTGGAGTTACCATTAATTCGGTAACGACATTTGTGATTCACAATGCAGCTGGTGCCTTAGATCCATATGTATTAGATAAAGTAGGCAAAGCTGAAGCCATTTGGTTTGCTGGAGGTGATCAGTTTGATTATGTGAGTTATTTCAAGGATAATGTCATGGAAGAGGTCCTCAATCAGTTTATAAATGCAAAACAAGGTGTTATTGGTGGAACAAGTGCGGGAATGGCAATTTTGGGAAGTGCTTATTTTTCTGCGGAAAATGGAACGGTTACAAACGCCCAAGCTTTATCAAACCCTTACCACAACCGAATGACCTTGGGTTATAATGATTTTTTGGAAATTCCTTTTTTAGAGAATGTCGTTACCGACACACATTATGATGATCCTGATAGACGTGCCAGACATGCTACCTTTTTAGCGCGCTATGCTACCGATAATAATATGCGTGCTTTCGGAATTGCCTGTAATGAATATACTGCCGTTTGTATTGACGATGATGGCAGAGCTTATGTCTTTGGCGAATATCCTGATTATCCCGAATATGCTTTCTTTTTGCAATCTAATTGTACCACCGAGTTTATGCCAGAAACTTGTGTTGATGGTCAGCCTTTGACATGGAATCGAGGTGGAGAAGCGGTAAAGGTTGCAAAAATTCCTGGATTGATTAATGGTGATAATTACATTGACTTAACGAATTGGACTAATGAACAAGGTGCTATATGGGAAAATTGGTTTGTTGATAATGGCGTATTTTCAACTGAGGTGACCACTAATCCCGAATGTGATTTATTGGGTGTTTCAAGCGTTGATACCCTGGGTGTATTTGTTTATCCTAACCCTTTTCATTCTGAAATAACCATTATGTCTCATGGACAGGAATTTGAATTTGTTCTTTATGATGTACTTGGTAAACGTCAAAATGTCGTTATAACTGAAAACTCAATTTCAGCAGAACATCTAGATGTTGGTGTTTATTTTTTGGTTGTTTCAGATTCTCAAACTTCGGAAACCTTTAAGCTTCTAAAACAATAATGATAAAGTTTTGGAAACCGTTTAAGGCTAAAAAAGCTTCAGTCCGAAGATGATCGCGTCACTTTGGAATCCGCTTTGGTAGGAGCGTACATAATCCAATCGCAAAAATCTAAACTTTCCCCATCCTATATTATCCAAACCGACAGTATATTCTTGATAAGGTTTGTTATTTGGCGTTGATAAAGCATGTGCACCAATAACCAGATTGAAGTTGAGCTTGTTTAAAAGGGGCACTTTCCCAAGTAAGAATCCGTTGAAATCGTGTTCGGCATGTAATTCCAAATACGAATCATTCGTGCTCGCTACGTAATAGGGTAAATTATTGAACACGTTTAAATAAGACCCTTCACCAACCTGTGTTTGGTTACCATTAAAATGCTGAAAATCCGTGAATGCAATAGCATCGCCATCAAAGAACTTTCCGGCTTTTATATTGTACTGGAAATTGCCTTTATCTGCAATGTTGAATTCTTGGGTTAGATGTAGTTTTACATGATCGAAATTGTAATTGTCGATTGATGAGGCAAATCCTTTTTCGTAACCAACAAATACTGTGGGATAAGCGTTGTTTGGTACATTGAACTTTAAATTTGGTTGGGTTAGGTAGTTTTGCGCAAAGTTAATCTCTGCCGTAACTTCAAGTTTTATCAAGTTGTGGCTCATAAATGGCGCAACTCCAAATGCAAGTTCATCTAATGGATTATTACTCGTATAATCACGGCTTGCTTTCGGATACCAAACCTGGTCAGTGGTATTATACAAAGCGCGTCTTCTTTCATAACCTAGACTTGCATCAATTCTGAACCCATTGAATAGCTCATCAGAATAGGAGAGTTCGGCAAAGCTTTTTTCGTAGATTTTCATGTAGTTTTTCTCACCAAACAATGAATATCCCGTATTAAGGATTTTTGAAATAGGCTCATTTTCATTAAACTGTTCGGTTTTAACACCTCCTGATAATGTTAAAAAAGGCTTACTTACGTTATTGAATTTATAGGTGGCAGCAACTGTTCCGCGAAGGCGATCATCACTAAAACCATAGTTTAGGTTTCCAACAATCGACAGGTAACGATTGTAATCTTTGTCCATACCTTTGGTATAAAATGCGCCTATATTGGCATTCCAGCCTTGAACCGTATTGAAACTGATGGCTTCTATAGGTGACGTTATGCCAACACTGTAATTTTTATAGGAATTGCGATGGGTATAACCGCTTATGATATTTCCTAACTTGAATTTGTTTCGTACCCTATCAACAGAATCCAAATAGGTTTTTGATCCTCGAATAATTTGAATACTATCCTTTACAATGTAATCCGTGATTTCCTCGTCGGTCAACGGAACGGGTCTGAGGGATTTCCAAAAGAGGGAATCCTTTTTATTGGCTTCCTCTACAAAGGAGACAATCTCCCTTGAAAAATCACGTCGTGAAAGTCCGAGGTTAAAATCATAATTGTTGTACACCGAAATGTAATGGCCATCACCTTTAATCCCTAAAAAGGCATACTTGAAATTGATGTTTTGGGATCTCTTAGCCCAAATACTATCATGTTCAGAAAATGAAAAATTTTGGGTAATGGTGACCTTATCGATGGCAGGAATCCTTGCTTGAGTTCCATTGATGGCTAATTCTGCGGCATATATATTCCATTGGTCTTCGACTATATAAACGTAGCCTTCAAAAACAGGATCATTTTTTCGTTTTGGGATTACTTTTATCTTATTGATGAGATTTCCCCTTTCATCATAAAAAACACCATCCAATTTGTAGCGATAATATCCAAACGCATTGTTTGCAATAGGAGATATGATTTGGTTGCCCAATTCGATGCTATTCTCATACAAATCGAAATTGACTTCAGTTGCTGTATTAAAGCTAAACCCATTACTGTTCCCACTAACTTTAGACGCAATGATTTTTTCCTTGAATTTATTGGGTCTCAAAAAATCGAGCTTCGAGATGGTTTCAGATAAATAAATGACACCGCTTCTTGTAGAATCCAATCCTCCGCCTAGATCACCAATGTCTTGTCCGAGAATCTTTTCAGGCGCATCCTCGATACGAATTAATCCTCTTGAATAATAATCGGCTTTAAAACTCTGTATTTTTTCTAAATGTTCCTTTCGTTTGCCAATGGCTTTTCTAATAATTTTATCAGCAGGATTTTCTTCAGTTGAAATAACCACTTCATCCAATGAGATTTCCTCATCTACCAATACGGCATCCAGTTCATAAGGGAATGACTCTATCCTCACTACTTTTTTTACCGTTTTAAAGCCCAAACTTTGAAAGACAACGGTGTATGTTCTTGGTTCAGTGATATTGAGCTCGTAATTACCATCTTCATTACTAGTGGTCCCTTTGTAGGTGTTTTCAATGTATATATTGACATAGGCCAACGGTTTTTCCTTGTTGTCGGAAACAGTTCCTTTGATTTGGGCAAAAGACGAAAGGGCAAAAAGAAAAATGAGGGCTGAAAAAAATCGTGTTTTCATTTATGAGGAATGATGGTTTTATTATTTAGACGTTGTTTTCGGTGGAAAGGTTGTCTTTAATATCTCAAAATTAGACTTTTTTATATCGGATTGTTGTTAAACAATCCTAAAAAAAACGTTTATCTGTTAAATCTGAAATTTTTTAAAGCCCAATTAAAAGTTGTCTATTTGTAGATTTTTTTGATGCGATCAAGGTTGCGTTTGTTGTCGCGATCCTTTATGGTTTCTCGTTTGTCGAAAAGTTTTTTTCCTTTACCTAAAGCTATTTCCAATTTAGCCAACCCTTTTTCATTGATAAATAATCTCAGCGGAATAATTGCATTTCCTTTAATATTGACTTCCTTTTCCAATTTCTTGAGCTCGCGTTTATTCAGTAGAAGTTTTCGTTCGGCTTTGGGTTTATGGTTATAATAATTGCCATAGACATATTCTTGGATGGTCATATTGATGACAAACAATTCACCACGATCATTGAATTCGCAAAAACTCTCTGCAATTGATGCCTTGCTATCTCGAATGGATTTTATTTCAGTACCAGTCAACACAATACCAGCAGTATACGTATCAAGTATTTCGTACGAGAATTTAGCCTTCTTATTTAGTATGTTCACAGGTTTTTGCATAGATGACAAAGGTATAATTTAAGGTAAACATGACAAGCTTATACTTTTATTATTTAAGGAGTGCTGGTGTCGTCCTGTTGCATTTATTTAAAATATTACTTTTTTTTAGTAGTATTGAAAGTGAATCGTGTGCGTTGCGACAAAACCGAAAACCTTGAATTATGAAATATCTAAGTATCGTGATTGCTTGTCTTTTTTTGCTCACCTGCAAATCTCCTAAAGGAGCAGATATTTCGGCTCAGGACATTGTTGAAGAGTCCATTGATGTTTCAGGAGGCGAAGTGATAAGCGCGTCTGTGATTTCATTTGATTTTAGGAATAGGCACTATAAAGCCATTAGAAAGCATGGCATCTTTAGCTTGGAACGACAATTTAAGGATTCGACATCGCATGCGACCTCTTCAGTGAAGGATGTATTGAACAATGATGGATTTGAAAGGTATGTTGACGACTTACGTATTGAAATTCCAGATTCAATTGCCAAAAAATACACAGCGTCGGTAAATTCGGTACATTATTTCTCTGTACTGCCTTATGGTTTGAATGATGAGGCTGTGAATACAACTATGCTAGCGGATCAACTTATTAAAGACCAAATGTATTTTGCGGTTAAGGTTACATTTGACCAAAATGGAGGAGGCGAGGATTTTGATGATGTCTTTTTGTATTGGATCAATAAGGCGACCAAGAAAGTTGATTATCTGGCATATTCGTATCATGAAAGTGACGGCAAGGGTATGCGCTTTCGGGAGGCTTATAATGAGCGATATGTGAATGGTGTACGTTTTGTGGATTACAACAATTATAAGCCAGAAAAGTCAGACGTCACTTTGTCCGAATTACCTCAATTGTTTGAAAGTAGAGCTCTAAAATTAGTGTCTAAAATTGAATTGGAAAATGTTCATGTTGATCATTAATTAATGTTCAATAGTTGAACCATTTTTTCTCCGCCTTCAGTTATGGTTACAATATAAAGGTTGCCGTTGTTGCTTTCATTCATGTTCTCATATTTTCGTTGACCCAATATCGTATTAACGAATGCAGGAGTCGTATTGCTATGGCCAACAACCAAAACAGTTTTGCCAACTGTAGCTTCTGAAAACTCTTCAGAATATAAAGATCTAGGATCATATAGTAATACCTTTAGACTTTTTGACTCAGCAGTAGGTTGTGCCGTTTGTTTTGTACGATTGTAATTGGTTGAATATATAACATCGAAATCTACATTTTGAAAGACCTCACTCCAGCGTTTGGCCCTTTCCTTTCCGGTTTCGGTTAATTCTGGATCACGATTTGTTTTGTCACTTTGATCCTTTTCGGCATGACGAATAAAATAATAGGTTGTATGTCTTTCCGTGTTATCATCTTGTGCAAAAGAAGTTGCTGTGAATGCACACAGCACCATACATAATAGAAATTGTTTCATTTTTTACTTTAAAGGGTTTAAAAAGTCATAAATAGTCTTCCAATTTGAAGTCACATCACCTTCGACACGATGCTCTACTAGCATCGAGGATCCATGAACACCATATTCGGCAACATAAGTTTTATGTCCAAATGATTCCGCTAATTTGAGTTGCTCTTGAACGCTTTCAAATTCTGCTTCACGCTTTGGTCGTAAAAGTAACATAGGTACTTTTAATGTTTCGAAATAAGGATTGGGTAAGCAATTTTTTAGTTGATCGCCTGATGCTGGTGAAAAAGCCAAAACAGCATCAACATCGTTATGTTTTTTATGTGCAAGCTGTATCGCTAAGGATGCACTGTAGCTACTTCCCCAAACAATTTTTTTACCTGAGAAGCCTTCAGAAATCATATAGTTTAAGGCAGCTTCCAAATCTGGATATGCATCACAATATCCATAATCACTTTCAGGCATATTGGCGACGGTTTTATTATAGTCTCCATAAATTTGACCACCAACGCGTTGGTCAATTGCAAGAATATTGAAACCTTGGTCAACTAGTTTTGGGATAATGGTTCGATATTCTGCAGTGTAATTGGAGCCGCCTTGATGAAACAATAAAATACTCGAAGCTTCTTTGCGATGCTCATATAATGTTCCGAAGATCTGAATACTATCCGAAGTATGGAAATTGATAGCTTGGCCTTCAGTATCACTTTTTGAGGTATTTGTAGTGTCGGTTTTATGCTCTGTGATACAGGAAAAAAGTACTATCGAAACCGAAAGTACATAAGGTAATATTGACTTAGAAAAGTTAGACATCATCCAAATATAAATGACTCTAATTCTAAAATTGAAAAAACTATGTTAAAAAGTCGCTGTGGTTCCTAATAATCAGCTTCAGAATATTCCTCGTTGACAATGGTAACACCACTTGAGGTTCCTATGCGTTTAACACCAATATCGATATACTTTTTTGCAGTTTCAAAATCGCGAATACCTCCAGAGGCCTTGATTTTACATCTATTTCGGACGGTTTTCTTAATGATCTTTACAGCGGTAAGGGTCGCACCACCTTTTGCAAATCCTGTTGAGGTTTTTACGAAATCGGCTTTGGCATCCATGCAAATTTCAGAAGCTTTTACGATGCCATTTTTGGATAGCTCACTAATTTCTATGATGACCTTTAAAGGGATTTTTCCAATGGCTGTTTTAACATCACTGATATCTTTAAGCACTTCAACATAGTTCTTGCTTTTAAACACACCAATGTTCATTACCATGTCAATTTCATCGGCTCCATCGGCAATTGCGTTTTTGGCTTCAAATATTTTTGTTTCTGTTGAAGAAGCTCCCAAAGGAAATCCGACGACGGTACAGATTTTAACTTTGCTACCTTTCAGTAATTGCTTGGCTAAAGGGACATAACAACTGTTGACACAGACTGCGTAGAATTTATGTTTTTTGGCTTGATTGCAGTGATCGATGATGTCACGTTCAGTGGCAGAAGCACTTAAAAGTGTATGATCAATATATGCGTTAATGTTCATATTAAAGTAGGTATATTGTACATCAACTCCTGATTTGAAGAAGAGCTGAAGTGCTTGAAACTAAATGTAAATTTGGGAATTAATAGCGACTCCAAAGTTAGCAATAAAATCTTAAAATCATAACCTTATTCCATTTGTTTTATTGTTATAGAAACGTGCTTTTGTCGATTTTATTTCAAAAATCCTCTTTGTCAATGGTTTAAAATAGGGTAGTTTTTCATTTATTTAACAGCCTTCACGCTATAGCCAGCCTTACGAAGTAGATTTATAACACCATTTTTTCCTGCGAGATGTGCAGCACCAACACCATAAAAGGTTGGCTGTTCTGAGGAAAACTCAGTGATTTTTGAAATCCAATTCTTGTTTCTTTTGTCCAACATTTTATCACCATGTTTTGATGAGGTTAAATTCTTGTCGGTCTTCATCATTTCATCCATCGCCTGAATATCTTCATTGTTGTAAATTTCAATTAATGTCTTGAATGTCTCTCTGTCATAAGCTAGATTGTCTTTTGCTGTTCTCAATAGATCGATGACTTGGTCTTCGTAAGGAATTTCATCGAAAACTTTCATCTGCTCCTCAACCGTTTCAAGTCCGAGGATTTCCTCTTTTTGATCATGGGCAATTTTCATCAATTCTGATTCAATGGATTGGATAGGGCAGTTTAGTAATTTGGGATAGAACATTGCAGTTAAGAGGAAGGGTTTCATATTGCCAATCATATCCAGTGGCATTCCTAATTGGTCTTTTATAAAGGTCGATAACATGGTGTAGTCGTCTTCACTTACTAAGTCCTTTATTGTTTTGCCATCTTTCATGTAGATGCCTTTCAGCATTTTCATCTGAAGGTTAGGGTCATCCATGTCTAACTCTAAAACCAAAAGTGAGGTATTGTCCATTGCATCCAGTATGTCTTTATCTAAGGTCGCATCACAAGTCATGTGAATTGTACCAAAAAGATAAGACGGTTTATTGAGTCCATTTCCTGAGATTTCCCATAATAAGGATTTTTCAAGCTTTTGAGCCTGTAAGTTTGAGAAGCATATGAATGAAAGAACGATGGATAATAGGACGGAAGTAATTTTCATGACGATATATAATTTTATAGTAAGTTGCTGTTTTAGCAAAGATGTTACATTATTATTTGATTTCTAGTTTGGATTTTTTCATTTGTGAAAGGCGCTCTTCGAAGGAGTTGACGTCTAATGGATTAACAATAGATTCGAACAATTGGAGAAACTCTTGCGAATGAGTGGCTTTTGATTGTGTTAAGAGATTGAAATGTACAAAACTTGACCAAATTACGGATTTTAGTTGAGTACAATCCTCATTATACATACGCATTTCTGCCTTAAGTAGACTTGAATCATAATAAAAAAGCTGTGATTCAATGGTTACGGTTTCCATCAAAAATGTTGGTTGGAGATAGGCGATTTGATTCCGACTTGAAACCCAACTGATACCCGTTTTTTGAGCAAGCTTATAAATGTCAATGTTGTAATGCTTTAACAATTGATCTTCACGATGATTCATAAAATAATTGATGTAGCTGGCATTGTTGAGGTGATTAAAAGGATCACAATCCTGAAATCTAATTTTGGTTTGACTGGTAACGATTTTTGGTAATTGCATAATTTGTATAATATTTAATATACCGTTTGGTATATTTTTGGTTAAAATTTTTTAAACTTTTAGCTCGTTATGGATTATTTGATCGATTTGATTTGTGGTATCATCCATATAAAATTCATCATTCATGGTATAAGTCATAAAAACGGCACCCTGAATCATGGTGTCAATGCGCTTTGCATATTGTAAGGCATTTACTTTGGGTGAGATTTCTCCGGCTTCAATGCCTTGCTCAATAATTGTAGCTAACTGGTCTTGAATCTTTTCAATAATAACCCTTACGTTATCAAGAAGCACAGAGTTTTGATTGTTGGCATCTACACCAATGTTGATAATTGGACAACCACCTAAAGGTCTACTGTAGGCATAATAGTTTCTGTAAAAATCTGAAATTAAAAATAGCTTTTGAATAGGAGAATCACTTGATTCCAAATGTATTGCTATTTTTTTCAATAGGCCTTTTACGATATATTTGAAGGCTGATATGGCAAGGTCTTCCTTGTTCTTGAAATTGCCATAAATCGCACCTTTTGTCAGTCCAGTTGCTTCAGTAATGTCACTCATGCTCGTTGCTGCATAACCATTTTTGTTGAAAATGGGTGCCACAGTTTCGAGAATGAACAACTTGGTAAGTTCAGCTTTGGTATACATCATTCCAAATATACAAAAAATACCGATTGGTATATTTTATGAAGACAAATTTTCTTGCCATACTTTTTTATTGAAATTATCTGACATGATTTAATTTTAAACCGCTTTAAAATAAAAAAGAAGTTTTTCATGTGTTTTGAAGTGTTTTCTGTTATCTTTAATTTGCAATAAATTTTAAATCCCATATATTGCGTTATATTTTATATTAATCAGTCGATATTATGAAAAAAATTATTCTGTGTGCAATTTTAGTTTGCTTTTTCGTTGTTGATACACAAGCACAAGAGAAAGAAGATATTTTTAGTGGTTTTGATAGGTGGCAAATTCGTGCTAGAGCAATTGCATTTGGGTCATCACCTTATTTTTATCCAAGTGTAAATGGTGTAGAGTATGATTTTTCTACTTCGATATCACCAGAATTGGACATTACCTTCTTTTTTACTAAAAAGATGTCGGTTGAACTGATGCTCACGGCCACAAAGCATGATGTGGATTTGGTTAGACCAGGAATGGTAGATGCAGGTTCAGTCAATTTGTTGCCACCAGCTTTGACATTTCAATACCATTTTTACTTAGGAAAATTTAAGCCTTATCTTGGTGCTGGATTGAGTTATGTCATGTTTAGTGGCGAAGAAGCTGGCCAGTTTACAACCATCGAGTATAAAGACGAAATCGGCTATCTCGTTCAAGGTGGACTTGACTTTATGCTAAATGATAGATGGTTCATAAATCTAGACTTCAAGAAGATGTTCCTTAAGACGGAAATTACCGTAGATAATGATCCAGATACTACCGTTGAAGCCAATTTAGATCCTATCATAGGTGGCTTGGGTGTTGGATTAAAATTCTAACACTTCGGTAGATATACCTAAAATAATAAAAAAGCAACGCTTATTTCTCAATTGAAACTTGCGTTGCTTTTCACTAACCAACCAATTAAAAGACTGTTGTATCAAAAAAATGTTACAAAAGTTTTAGAGTTCTTCGGAAATTAGATCACTTTCATTTCTAAAAACGAGCGTATCGTCGAAAGCATCGAGCAATATGATACTTTCGGTAGTTATTTTTCCTGATAATATTTCCTTGCTCAAAGCATTGAGTACCTCCTTCTGAATGACACGCTTAACAGGTCTAGCACCATATTCAGGGTTGTATCCTTTTTCTGCCAAATATACAATGGCTTCAGGTGTAGCATCGAAAGTTATGCCTTGTTTTGCAATCATTTTCTGAACCTGTTTTAATTGCAAGCCAACAATATCCTTAATGTTGTTTTTGGTTAAAGGTGTAAACATTATAGTATCATCGATACGATTCAGAAATTCTGGTCTAACGCTTTGCTTCAATAATCCCAAGACATCAACCTTTGCGGCTTCCATGGCAGATTCAATATCATTTGTAGCTTCAAATCGCTCTTGAATGATATGGCTTCCCAAGTTGGATGTCATGATGATGATGGTATTCTTGAAATCAGCAACACGACCTTTGTTGTCTGTAAGTCGACCTTCATCCAATACTTGCAATAGAATATTGAAAGTGTCTGGATGTGCTTTTTCAATTTCATCCAACAATACAACCGAATATGGCTTACGTCTTACAGCTTCGGTTAATTGACCGCCTTCATCATAACCGACATATCCTGGAGGCGCACCAACCAAGCGGCTTACACTATGACGCTCTTGATATTCGCTCATGTCGATTCTCGTCATGGCATTTTCGTCGTCAAATAGATACTCGGCCAATGCCTTTGCCAATTCAGTTTTACCAACGCCTGTGGTTCCCAAAAACAAAAAGGTTCCAATAGGTTTTTGCGGATTTTGCAAACCTGCTCTAGAGCGTCTGACAGCATCACTTACTGCTGTAATGGCTTCCTCTTGGCCAACCACACGTTTGTGTAATTCGTTTTCAAGTTTTAAAAGTTTATCACGTTCGCTCTGTAGCATTTTGGTCACAGGAATGCCTGTCCATTTTGCTACAACTTCAGCAATATCGTCATAAGTCACTTCTTCCTTGATCAATGCGTTTTCCTGTTGGTTTGCCAAAACAGCTTGCTGCTTTTCAAGGCTTTCTTGAGCTTCCTTGATTTTTCCATAGCGTATTTCAGCTACTTTTCCGTAGTCACCTTCACGTTCAGCACGTTCAGCTTCCAGTTTGTAGTCTTCAATATTTGATTTAATCGTTTGAATGGTATCAACGACTTCTTTTTCACTTTTCCATTTTGCATTGATTTCATTGCGCTCTTCCTTAAGATTTGCCAAATCAGAACTTAAGGACTTCAATTTGGTTTCATCTTTCTCTCGCTTGATAGCTTCAATTTCAATTTCGAGTTGCATGATCTTCCTATCAAGAACATCCAATTCTTCAGGTTTCGAATTGATTTCCATTCGAAGCTTTGAAGCAGCTTCATCCATGAGATCTATGGCTTTGTCTGGAAGAAAACGATTGGTGATGTAACGCTCGGATAGTTCCACAGCACCAATAATGGCCTCATCCTTGATGCGAACCTTGTGATGTGTTTCGTATTTTTCCTTGATTCCTCTTAAAATTGAGATTGCACTTTCAGTATCTGGCTCATCGACCATGACTTTCTGAAAACGTCTTTCCAGAGCTTTATCTTTTTCAAAATATTTTTGATATTCATCCAAGGTTGTGGCACCTACAGCACGTAGTTCACCTCTTGCCAACGCTGGTTTTAAAATATTGGCAGCATCCATAGCACCTTGTCCGCCTCCAGCACCAACAAGGGTGTGGATTTCATCAATAAACAGAACGATATCGCCTTCACTCGTAGTTACTTCCTTGATTACGGCCTTCAATCGCTCTTCAAACTCACCCTTGAATTTGGCACCAGCAATTAAGGCTCCCATGTCTAAGGCATAGATTTGCTTATCGACCAAGTTTTCAGGAATGTCACCATCGACAATTCGATGTGCCAAGCCTTCAGCAATTGCGGTTTTACCTGTTCCTGGTTCACCAACTAAAATAGGGTTGTTCTTAGTGCGACGGGACAGAATCTGAAGTATGCGTCTAATCTCTTCGTCTCGCCCAATCACGGGATCCAGTTTTCCGTCTTTGGCTAACTGATTCAAGTTCTTCGCATATTTGTTGAGCGAATTATAGGTGTCCTCTTGACTTTGGGAAGTCACACGATCACCTTTGCGCAATTCGTCAATGGCTAAAGTTAGGGTCTTTTCTGTAACCCCTTGATCTTTTAGCATCTGGGCAATTTTACTTTTAGATTTGAAAATTGCTAAGAGCAGGTGTTCAACGGAAACGTACTCATCATTCATTTTCTTTGCAATTATTGATGCTTCGTTTAGTGCTTTGCTCGCTTCACGAGAAATCATTAAATCGGCTCCTGAAACTTTCGCAAAACTTTCAATTTGCTTGTCCAAGGCTAATTTTAATACTTCGATATTTACATTCAGTTTTTTGAGAATGAATGGTAGAACGTTTTCATCAACATCAAAAATGGCCTTAAAAATATGTTCATTTTCGATTTGTTGATGTCCAAGACCTTGTGCAAGCTGTTGTGCTTGCTGAATGGCCTCTTGCGATTTTATGGTAAAATTATTAAAGTTCATAGTGTTTTTTGTTCATTTATCATTCAGAGCGTCACTTCACTACAGCTAATGCATTAGTGAAAGGGAGAATCTTTTCATTGATTCCTCATGATTATTCGGAATGACATTTTTAAATTCATTTTTTGTAGTTATCTTTCAATAATCTTACCACTTCTGAAGTGTAGGAAATAAACGACAAAATGACTGTTTTTAGTACTTAGGAATGTGACGTTTCGTCAGTTGTAAGGTTGAAGATTGGTCACGACTTAGAATGAAATACTCTGATTTACGTGGAGGGTTTTATAAGAAGTATTGAAGCACTATAATTATATGGGACTATTTAAAACTATATTTGGTTCATCGGAGCCTAAAAAAGAAAAGGTATTGCCTTGGTTGCCATTAACTGAAATGTCACAGCTAGAGGACATTTTAAAGAAATCCAATGACAAAACCCAACTTGTTTTTAAACATTCAACGCGTTGTGGTATTAGTCGTATGGTCTTGAATCAATTTGTAGATGCCTATGATTTGAATGCTGATGCCGATTTATACTATCTAGACTTGTTAAGTTACAGAAATGTATCTGATGAAGTAGGTTATAAATTTCAGGTGTTGCATGAATCGCCACAACTTTTAGTTATCAAAAATGAAATTACAGTAGCGCATGCCTCACATGGCGCGATAAATGAAATCGATCTTCGAAAATTTGGATAAGCAATTATAACTCCTCATAGCCTTAAGAACCAACTATTCTTTAACGATTTTTACAGTTTGTTGGTTTTCGTTACTCGTCAATGTCATTAAATATACACCATTGGCAAGTGAAGTGATATCAATTGAACTTTCAGAAGCATCAATTTTCTGAGACAAAACCCTTCTTCCAAGGATCGAAGTTATTTCAACATTATTTAATATTGTAGCGTTTGAAATCCAAATGGTTCCATTACTAGGATTAGGGAAAACAGATAGTTGATCAAAGCTGTTATCATCAACACTTAGGTTGTCTTCAACAAATTCTGTGGTCCAAGTATTCGTAATGATAGGCGGATTAAAATCGAAGTAAATTTCTGCCGTATTTGGGATAATATCACCAACAGCATAACCTGAAAACGGCTTTATTTTGAATGTTAAATAGCCATGTCCGATTTGGGTGTCGTCTTCCTCAGAAGGTGGTAAATTAATACCATAGAAGTTCCATTCCAATTGCTTTCCAACGCGTTCTAAACTATAAGTGTGGCTTGCACTCACCATTTTTAAAGTAGATTCATCTAGTTGTTCATCAAGTAAATCTTCAATTCTTATGTTAATTGCGTTTGCCGTTCCTGTGTTTTCGAATCGAATGGTATATGTTAGATAATCTTCAGAAGTGAATTCAGAATGGACAACTTCAGGACCATGACGCTCGGTAATGTCATTAGGGTCATATGAACCCACAATGGTCTGTGTTAAATTAGAGCTATTATTGGAGGCAACAATGTCTCCTGGCAGTAATTCAATAGAAACAGAATTATTAACCAATTGTCCGAGGCTTACAGTTGGTAATGTAGGCACAGACATTCTTACACGTAAACGTCGTGTTTCGAATGGCTGAAGGTTGTTAAACGTGTAAACGAAGCCGGTTGCAGTTGGAGTTACCGTTACGGGATTTAGGGTCCAATATTGCGAAATTTCGGTAACATCTTCTAAATTTAAAGCACTATCCATTGTAAATTCAATGCTGCCTGCAGAAACGACTTGATTTGAATTATTGGTAAAACTTATATTATTATAACTGTGAAATCCAGGAATTGGCGGTCTCCAATATTCTGTAAGTTCAACAGCTAAATCATCGTAGGGAGTAACAGTTACTGGAAAATCATATGGTGTAATACCTGACCCAATTGGTATTGTAACATTTGAATAGCTAGCTGAACTCGTTATCACTGACGCATAATCACTATCAACTTGATGATTTAAATCATATGTTGTGTTTGGGTTTGACTCGTATAAATAATGTGGTGATACATATAAGAAATTACTGTTACCATCATTATTGACTTCATACTCAAAGACTCCCAAAGGGAAGTTGATTTCCCCACTTTCTTGAGTGCCATTTCCATTGGTATCGATAAATGCGTTGAACTCTATTCCATCTGATTGTTGTATTTGAAAACTTTGAGACGGATTGTATAGGTAATCAATCACTTCATAACCATAGTAAGTGCCATAAAAGTAAGCACCTTCTAAATCACCTCCATAGAACCCAAAATTGATGTCCTCTTGAGTAAGAATATGCAAAGCAGTGAACGTAGTATTGTCTGTTTCGCCAGGTGCTAGGGTAGCTAGTGAACCTCCTACAATTTCTATATCTTGATATGGCACTTCAGCATCTATGTCAGTAATAACTGCATTACCATTGTTGGTAATTGTAAATTCGAATTCAATGGTATCTCCTACGCTTGTATATCCATCGCCATTAGAATCTACATATGTTGCTATATGAGTCGCTTCTAAGGGAGATAAAACTCTAATATTCAAAAAAGCTATGTCACAATTTGTTGGATTTGCAGTTTCACAAATTTCATATTGTAGGGAATAATAACCAATTGGTGTATTAGAAGGTACGTCCAATAAACCAGACGCGTCTAATGTAATGCCATATGTATATATGCCGAGCAAAGAAATATTCAAATTACTTGCATTTACGGACAGACCTTCGAAGGTATCGTTATCTAGGACTTGGAATGTGGTGCCGACTTCTAGTATAGAATTAATTTCATCATTTTGAGCATTAAGATGATAATTGTTAATGATAGTGGCTTCTACAGTTTCACTAGTGTTAAATGTGTTTCCCGTCGTTGCAGTTGCCGTAATAAAAAAGTTTTCGTCTACTTCGTCAATTTGATCCAAGATTGTCGGATAGTTCAATGTATCATAGGAACCATATGTTTGACCAGCAGGAATAGTAACATTAAATGTTGAAGTCGTATAATCTGAGGCATCTGCAGTACCGTCTGAAGTCGTAATTGTAAAATCAGTATCTACAGGGCTTGAATGCGTCAATCCAACTCTAAATCTAATCGGATACCCTTCTTCGGCACTTAAACCATATGAAGCATTACTGGGATCGTTATCATCGTAGTAGCCATTAATTGCAATATCTGGTAAGCCATCATTATCAACGATTGTAACAATCCCATTTACGCTAGAATTGGCAGTGTTACCAGATGTAACTGTTGCAGTTACATTAATAGTTTCTTGAGGTTCGTCAAGAGTATCATCAATAATATCGAGCAGATAATTAGCACTTCTATTTCCAGCACTTATGGTTATAGTTTGGGATATTGGCGTATAATCAGCATTATCAGCTGTTCCATTTGATGTGGTTAGCAGTATGTCGACATCTTCAACATATTCTCGATCTAAACGAACATATATATACCGATCATTTTGCTCTCTTACACTTTGTTCATCTAACGGTAAAACAGTAGGAGGTGTGTCATTGTCAATGATATTGACCGTAATGTTTATACTAGCGTTCGTTGTATTTCCTGTGGTAACATTACCAGTTAATGTATAGTCTTCATCACTTTCTATTAGTGCATCCTCCTGTGTACTTATTGCTATTGATGCTGAGAGTTGGCCAACTGGAATAGTAACAGTTGTTGATGTATCATTATAATCTGAAGTATTAGCAGATCCAGGAGAGGTAGAGAAGTTAATGGTTACATCAGAAGTGAAATAATTGCTCAAGGAAACTGAAGTAAAATAGCTGTCGCCTTCAACGATATTGGCTACACTGTTGAAATTAACGGTTGGAGTCGTATCATTATCCCAAATGATTATTGAACGACTCACATTTGTGTTTCCTGTATTATTTGATGTTATTACAGCTTCTATCGTAAAATTTTCGTTCAATTCTATCGTAGAATCGTTAGTGGTAGGAATTGATAACGGACTACTACTTAATTGTCCAGCAGGTATCGTTATTGTCGTCATCATTGGTGTGTAATCTGATACATCAGCAGAATTTGCTATTGTAGTTACATCAATAATAACATCAGTTGTCGCAGCACTATACATACTCACTGTAAAATCATAAGAATTTCCTTCAATGACTGAATATCCAGAACCCCCATTTGTAATATAGACTGTTGGGTCTTGTGAATAGCTTAGTGTTGTAAAAAGTATGGATAAAAGGATAAGGTATATATTTCTCATGATTAGCAGATTTTTTATAAGATACATTTTTATTCGAAAGGTTGCGTCTAAAAAGCAAATTTCCATATTGTATGGAGAATATAATCAATAGATTTTGAACAATCTAAGCATTCTTGTAAAATAAAAACTCCCAAAACAATACGTTTTGGGAGTTTTTTGCTATTAATACATTACATCAGCCTCTTCGCATTCGATATGAGCTTATAATATCTTTCAATTGAGCCTTCAAGTGCTCGCCTGTGTCATACACCATCTGTGCATCGTTTGGAAAATATAATGGTCTTATTTGGGTTAGCTCTCGCTCATTTTGGTTCAGTGCTCTAATGTCACCTCTAAAACTGGCGTAAACATGTTCAAAAATAAATTCACTTTCAATAGGAAATGCGTCCATTGCTTGATTAGTTCTTAAGTCGGTATAAACAACATCAGCTTGAAGTAAAGTAGATTTAAATTGATGTACCTCAAAGTAACGTGCTCTTACATTGACAATTTTATCAACTTTAATTTTGTTGCCAAGACTGTCCAAAACGACATTGCCGTTGTCATCTTTCAAGTATTCCCAGCCATCTACAATATTTCGTTGCTTAAGTTCTTGACGTCTATTCACTTGCTCAGGAGAAATATGTATGCTTCTTAATTTGAGCTGCATTGCAAAATCATAATCGATTTCTGAAACAGGATTAGCGTGATAGCTTGTCCAGAATTGATCAAGACCATAGGTGTCAAAATTGAGCAAGTCTGTTTCCAATTGCTGCGGAATGATTTGTTGCGTTTGGTTTTCGATAGACACTATAACATAATCAATACCTTTATCGTGTGCTTCGTTTAACAAGCTTCTGGTGTCTTTGAAGTTTGGATTGATCTGTTCTATGTAGCTAAATAGTTCATAGGCTTCCCTTGCAGCATATTTATCATTTGAGTCTAAAAGCGCTAAGCCTTGTTCTAATAAATAATCTGAAGTCTTATACCTGTATTCAACAATTTCAGAAGTGTAATCATTGAATTTTAGATCCAAATTTTTACCATTGATTTGTAATGGCAATACACGTTTGATGGCATTTTGTCTCGCATCAAGATCTAAATAGATGTTATAAATTGTTTTGTACTGTTCTGGATTTCCATCTTTTTTGAGGTGGTCCAAATCTTGTAGGTCCTGCTCAAGAACCTTGTAATAGGCTTCCTCAAGCATGACGATAAAGTCCTGCTTTCGCTTTTTGTCCTTATTGTTTTCGAGTTTACGTAGCGCAACTGAAATCGCATGGTCGTAATTACCATGACTGATTGCTTTTTCAATGTGTTTTCTTCCGCTACATGATGTTAGTACCAGAAGAAGTCCTGCTGTGAATAGTAGTAGTTTCTTCATAATTCTGGATTTAAATTTTACTGTTCCCAAACCCATTTCGGGAACTTGTTAAGTTAAATTCCAATCATCATGCCAAACTAAAAAGCCACAAACTAAAAGGATGAACTTTTAATTTCTGGCTTGGTTATTTTTTAAGCGAAACGGTTGGCTGCTATTTCTTCTTCTTCGGATTAAAAACAGGTAATAATTGCGTTTTTACTTGTCCGAAACCTATACGAACATCATCGTTTTCACAATAGCCTCGCATCACGACAGTATCATAATCATTGATAAACTTACGTTCGGTGCCATCTTTCATCTTTAAGGGTTTTGATCCTTTCCATGTCAACTCCAACATAGAACCATAAGAATCTTCAGTAGGACCAGAGATTGTACCGCTTCCCATCATGTCTCCTGAGTTTATCGGACAACCATTGACAGTGTGGTGTGCCAATTGCTGAGCCATATTCCAGTACATATACTTAAAATTAGATTTACAAACGGTTGTTTCTTTTCCTCCTTTTGGGATGATTCCAGCTTCCAAATGAATGTCAAAACTATGTTTTCCTTTTGTTTGAAGATAGGGTAGTGGTTTTGGATCTTGTTTCGGACTTTCAACTCTAAAAGGTTCTAAGGCATCAAGTGTTACGATCCATGGCGACATCGATGAGGCAAAGTTTTTTCCGAGGAAAGGTCCTAGAGGGACATATTCCCATTTTTGAATATCTCTTGCAGACCAATCATTGAATAATACCAACCCGAAGATATACTCTTCAGCTTCTTCAATAGGAATTGGTTCGCCTAAATCATTGGCATCTGTGGTAATAAAAGCCATTTCCAATTCAAAGTCCACCAATTTACTGGGTCCAAACACAGGAGTTTTGGCATCAGCAGGCATAGTTTGCCCTTGCGGACGATGGATTGGGATGTGCGTTGTTACGATTGAAGAACTGCGTCCATGATAACCAACAGGCATATGTACCCAATTTGGAAGTAAGGCATTTTCAGGATCCCTAAACATCATTCCAACGTTTGTAGCATGTTCCTTGCTCGCATAGAAATCGGTATAATCACCAACCAAAATAGGCATTTGCATTTCGATTTCATCCAATCTAAAACATACAATTTCCTTATGCTTGGTATGGTTTTTTAAGGTGTCGTTATTGGCATCAAAAATATCAGCAATTCTATCTCGCACAGCACGCCATGTTTTTCTGCCATCAGCAATAAAATCGTTCAATGAATCTTGAAGAAAGATATCATCGGTCAATGGGATGCCATCAAAATAGCCTAATTGGTGAAGCGCTCCAAGGTCAATTGCTGTGTCACCAATTCGTGTTCCAATGGTTATAATGTCCTCTCTGGTAAGAAACACTCCGAAAGGTATGTTTTGGATAGGAAAATCGGAGTACTTGTTGACGTACAGCCAAGATGTTCTATTGGGATCATTTGCAGATAAAGGCATACTGTATGAATGTTTTTGATGTTAGTTTTTCTATTCAAACGTACATATTTAATTGCATAAAACCATAAAAAAATAAATGAAATTTGACTGTTGATAACCTGCTCATAAAACATGAGGTTAAACTCCGTTTTTTGAATCTATTTCAGTGTGTGTTTTCTTATTTTTGATAAAATTAATTTTAACAAAAGAATATGCAACGTGATTCTCAGATTTTCGAGCTTATAAATGCCGAAAAAGATAGACAGGTTAATGGTTTGGAACTTATAGCTTCTGAAAACTTTGTAAGTGATCAAGTGATGGATGCAGCTGGCTCTGTACTCACTAATAAGTATGCCGAAGGTTATCCTGGAAAGCGTTATTATGGTGGTTGTGAGGTCGTCGACGAAGTTGAGCAGATTGCTATTGATAGGGCAAAAACCTTATTTGGTGCCTCATATGCTAACGTTCAACCACATTCTGGAAGTCAGGCTAACACTGCAGTTTTTGCGGCTTGCCTAAAACCTGGAGATACTATTTTGGGATTTGATTTGTCTCATGGTGGTCATTTAACTCATGGTTCTCCAGTTAACTTTTCTGGAAAGTTATATAGGCCTACGTTTTATGGTGTAAAGAAAGATACAGGTCGTATTGATTATGATATGCTTTCTGATATGGCTCAAAAGGAAAAGCCAAAAATGATCATAGCAGGCGCTTCTGCGTATTCACGTGATATGGATTTTGCGAAGTTTCGGGACATCGCAGATAATGTTGGCGCGATTTTATTGGCAGACATTTCCCATCCTGCAGGTTTGATTGCCAAGGGTATTTTGAGCGATCCAATTCCACATTGTCATATCGTGACAACAACAACACATAAAACACTAAGAGGACCTAGAGGTGGAATGATAATGATGGGTGAAAATTTTGATAACCCATTTGGATTGACCCTTAAAAGTGGAAAACTCAGAAAGATGTCCGGACTTTTGGATTCTGCTGTATTTCCTGGCAATCAAGGTGGTCCTTTGGAACATATTATTGCAGCCAAAGCTGTGGCATTTGGTGAGGCTCTATCTGATGAATTCATGCACTATATGTTGCAAGTGAAGAAAAACGCTGCTGCTATGGCTAAGGCCTTTGTTGAAAAGGATTATGATATCATTTCAGGAGGCACCGATAATCATATGATGCTTATAGATTTGCGTAATAAGGATATCACTGGAAAGGATGCGGAAGAAGCTTTAGGAAAAGCTGATATTACGGTAAACAAAAACATGGTACCCTTTGATGATAAGAGTCCGTTTGTTACTTCAGGAATACGTATCGGAACCGCTGCAATTACCACTAGAGGTTTAAAGGAAAATGACATGGAAACCATCGTAGGTTTTATCGACGAAGTTATTGCCAATTATGAAAATGAAGAAAAATTATGGTCTATTGCAGATAAGGTTAACACAATGATGAGTGGAAAACCATTGTTTGCTTAAGCCATAAAGCGCTTAGTATGTCAGAAATAAGGTGCTTTTTTATTGATCGTATATTTCTGAAAGGTATTTACAGTTTTGCAAATAAGTCGTCAAGAGATTTAAAATCCCTTCTTCGGTAGTTCATTCCATCGCGTTTGTTGATATAGTTGATCAAGTCTTTCTTTGGGCCAGACGTCCAAAAGTCAAAAATGCTTACAAGTTTTCCTTGTGCCTTGATATGAATGTCATTCATGATTCTGCCATCAAAGGGTTTTTCCAATAGATCATAAACAATGGTTTGGTCATTCTTTCTGTAAAGCTCCCTAAAAAGTTTACTTTGCCCTTGAATTGACACAAACTTTGTTTTTGACGATTGGTCGTTATCGGATACCAGTACGTAATTAATTTCATCATTAGGAATATAAGTATGCTCATCCTTACCAATTAATAATGTGGCATATTGTCCATGGTTCTTAAGGTTTAAGCTGATGCTGCCTTTTAGGATTTCAGAGTTTTTCAAGTGAATTTCGCCATCATAAAATGAATTGTCATCAGCAGTATAAGTACCGAAAATAAGTTGTTGTTCGATAAAACTTAACTCCTGACCTTTGACAAAATTGACAGATACAGTTAAGAATAAAAAAAGAAGAATAGGAAATTGTAGTTTAGCCATCATTGTTGCGACATTTAGAAGTTCAACTTAACAATGAACATCAAGAACTGTTCCGAAACTTAATTATCTTCATCAAAAGTGACATGTTGAAAAGCTCCCAAATCAGGAGGACTTGTTCTAGTCGTTCCAAGAATGTCAGTTGCAATCAAAAATAAAGGGTTACCTTGTTCGTTAGCGGCAGAATCATCGCCAATTCTCAAATCATTTTCAAATGGTAAATTAAAATCTGGATTGCCGTTGAAAATACAGTTCTCATAAATTGCAGGATTATTGGTGTCGTAATTAGGACCAGCAAAGGTGTTATTACTATCCTGAAAACGAATTAGGCAGTTGGTGAACTTAAAATTGAAATCAAAACTGCTATTTGAAGTTTGGTCTAAAATGATTTCAGGGTTATCATTTCCGTAGATGATACAATTATTGAAATTGGCTTCATCTAAATGATTGCCATTTTCCATGTTGTTTTCATCAATAATGAAATTATTCAAGAGTACTGATGGAAACTGTCTAAAGCTACTATTCCAATAATTGGCAATTGTACAATGCGTAAAATTGTATTTACCGCCAAAGGTACCTGCAAAGGCAGATTGACCAGAGTTGTTGATAACTACGTTTTCTCCAGAAATGGAGGTGGCTCTCCCAAGGATTCCAAAGTTACTTGAGTTGTATATCTGTGAGTTTTTTATGGTCAACTTATTATTGACAGCATCTTGATTGCCTTCAGATAAAATTCCTATTGTGCCATTCTTTATGGTGGCATAGTTAATGTCATTGTCTACGCTACCGTTAAATAACCAAATCGTTCCCCATTGTCCTGGTACTTCGGCAAACAAAGGTTCAAGCCGATCACCTTCAAAAATGACCTCATTCTCCAGAAGATCTTGGTCTTCACTTATTTCACCATTGATTTTTAATGATGCATTATTGGTGATTAACAATCCGGAATTGGCATGAAAATGGACGCGAGCTCCAGGGTCGATTGTAAGTACATCGCCTTCATCTACAGCAGCATAACCATATATTACATACGGTTTTTCATTGGTGAATGTCAATTCATCATCTTCAAGAAAGCGACCTTGAAGTGTTGTCTCATCTGGAGTGCCATCACCATCGACATCAAATACGAGTGTTTCTATGACTTCGGTGGTAGCGTCCCGATTTGGATAGATAAAAATCGCATCCTTAATTAGCGTTACCAATTCCACTTTTTGTAGGTTGGTTCCACTGTCGAACTCAATGGCATCTGTATATAAAAACTCCAAGCTGTTTTGCGCCAAAGTTTGGATATCGGCTGTGGTTTCCACGAAAATAAACAAACTGTCATTTGCTAGCAGTTCAACGTTTTGAAACTCTTTTCCTGGGAGTCCGTCAACATTTAGCCTATAATTTGAGGCTTGACCTTGACCCAAACGAACCGTTGGTATCGAGATATCATCATCACTTCGATTATACACCTTGAGATTATAGGTGCTTGAACCAATATTGGTAAATACTGTATCCAAATAAATGGTGTCTTTAGAAAACCCTAAGCTACCTGTGCTTGGTGCAAAATCAAAGTCCTTTCTACAGGAACTCCAAAATATGAGTATAAAAATGGTAAGCAAAAAACAGAGTACTCTTTTCATTTGATTGGGTATAAAGGATGTTTTTATCAAGTTCATCAAGTTATAAATAACATGAGATATGTTCATCGCAATAGTTCAAGTATAGCAATGAAATCATAAATGCCACTTGAGGCTCTAAAAGTATAACTTTTGTTATTGTCTTTTAGTATGAAGTTGAAAAAAAATGGATTCTAATCGCTTTGGTGTTCAGTCAATAATTTGTGAAATGCCTTGCTGTACTGAAGGAGTTTGTCTAACAATTCAAGTTCCTTGTCCTTGGAAAGCAATGCTGCATGTATCTGTTGAGCCTGGACGTACTCAAAAAACAGGTAATGATAGGTTTCTATGATACCGAGTTCTTCTTGTAAAAAAACGTTGTTGAAGAAATCACTGGTTTCGAATACATTGATGAGGTCTGAGGTCTTTATATAAGGAATCTCAGTTTTTTCCTTTTTGAATAATTTACCGATAGCCTCAGCCAATCGTATGATGTTTATAGTAGGCTGAAGATTTTTTCCGCTTCCAAAAATTCGTTCCTTAAAGGCAATTTGCCCATGTTTAGCAGTGGTGTTTTTAATGCTTAATGAATCGAATGCCTTGTCATTTACCTTTGTGATGTCGACTTCATCAAGTTGATTGGTGATTTTTTTCAACTCTATCACAATGGTTTTGTTAAAATGATTGGACGTCACTATCAACGTCTGTGATTCATGAAAATAAGAGCTTGAAACTATGGTGTCATTTGGTTTTGCTGATATTTCAAAGTAGCCTTTGTCATCAGAATAGGCGAGACTATTTTGAGTGCTATTGATGAGCTTAGCTCCTTTAATCGTGGTTTCAGCATCATAAATATAACCTTTAATTGTTTGGGAAGTTCCTGATAAGGGAAGTAATAAAAAAACAAGTAGCCTTAAAAGTTTCAAATGCGTTAATGTTGGTTGGTATGTGTAAGTAACCAAAATAAAACGTGATGCAATTACAATTAAGATACTTTAACAGCTACCTTAATGTTCTTTTAACTAAAAAGTGAAATAATCTCTTTTGGAATTCGTGTTGGTCGATTCGTGTCTTGTGACATAAAACACCAAATCGTTTCAGAGGTTGAAAGTAATTTTTTAGTTTTAGCATTATAGATTTCGACCATTCTTGTGGACCTTACGCCTTCAGATTGGACAACAAAAGTCTTCAGTAACAATTCGTCACCTAAAACTGCTTCAGCCTTGTATTGAATATGGTGACTAATCATGACCCAATAAAATTGTGTCCTGATGTTTTCGGGAGACCTCAATATCCAATGTGCTTCAGCAAGATCTTGTACCCATTGTACATATTGCACATTGTTGACATGCATTCGAGCGTCGAGATGATTATGCGTTACTGTTAGACTTTGCTCGTAAATCTGCATCTATTATTGTTCTAGGACTTCTACCTCAAATAATTTATCCCAACGTTTCCCTGTAACAAAAATAGTTTTGGTATCGGGATTGTAGGCAATGCCATTCAATACATCCAATCCGTCATGTTGCGTGACCAATTTTCTCAAAGGTGAAAAATCCACAACACCTTCAATAGCTCCATTTTCCGGATTGATTATTGCCACGCCATTTTTTTGATACCGATTGGCATAAATTTTTCCATGGATATATTCAAGTTCGTTCAATCCGATGATTTTACCTTTGTTGGTATAGACTTGAAGATGTCCTTCTTCAGCCAAGGTTTCAGGATTCAACAACCAAATGTTTTCTGTGCCATCAGATTTATATAGTTGTTTACCATCGTTACAAATGCCCCAACCTTCCTTGCTTTTTCCGTATTTAAAGCTGCTGGTTTTTTCGAAGGTATCAACATCATAAACAAAGCCGATGTTCTCTTGCCATGTTAATTGGTAGATTTGATTATCAAGAATGGTTAGGCCTTCAGCAAAAAAAGTAGATGCCAAATCAATATTTTTTAAAACTTCTCCTGTAGTATAATCTAGCTTTCTCAGTTTCGATTCACCATATTGACCTGTGCTTTCATATATAGTACCATTATGAAATTCCAAGCCTTGGGTGTAGGAAGTAATGTCATGTGGATACTCATTGATGATTTTGTAACCATACACTTTGGGAGCATTATTATTTAGAACGGTAATCTTGGTTGTGATCTTTTCAGAAGTGTCCTCAAAATTCACGGTTGCAGTAATCGTTTGAACACCCAATCGTACGTCATTTAATGTAAACGACTGCTCAATAGGACGTTCGTTGAGTGTATATGAAGTAGATTTGATGTCCAAGCCTTCGGGATTATTCAATGAAAGCGCTACGGTCTCACCAATTGTAAAGACATTTTTGTCATTGTTTGTTGTTATAGATAGGCTTGTTTTTTGGTTTTCAGAATTACCACACGATACTATTGTAAAGGCTAAAATGATGATTGTGAAAGCTTTAAATAAGTGCATTTTTAATCAGATTTTGCTGCAAGGTATTTAATAAAATTCAGTTTAAAAAATCATTGCAAAAGTATTAAAAGGTTGTATCTTTGCAGTCGGCAAGTCCTACACAACCAGCTCCTGCTTAATCCTCCAGGTCGGGAACGAAGCAAAGGTATGCGGTCGTAGCGGTGTGATGTAGGTAGCTTGCCTTTTTTTATGCCTTAAACTGAAATGCGCTAAAGTTACTTGATTAGAGACTATTTTAAACTTTGTACATTTAACTTCCAATTTTCAACTAAATAATAATGTCTAAAGTCGTTTTAATAACTGGAGGTTCTTCAGGCATCGGAAAGTCGATAGGTGAGTTTCTTTTTGAAAAAGGATATGTGGTGTATGGCACCAGTCGTACGCCAGAACGTTATCCAGACTCAAAAATAAAATTGGTGGCTTTGGATGTGACAGACCTTCAAAGTATTAAGACAGCCATAACCACTATCATCAATTCCGAAAATCGCCTAGACGTCCTCATTAATAATGCTGGAGCAGGCATTACGGGTCCAATAGAAGAAATACCTGAAGAGGAAATTAAACGAAATTTTGAAACCAATCTTTTTGGTCCTATAAATGTCATTAAAGCTGTTTTGCCGCAAATGCGTCATCAGGAATCTGGGCTTATCATCAATATCACATCGATTGCAGGTTATATGGGATTGCCGTATCGAGGAATTTACAGTGCAAGTAAAGGTGCTTTGGAGTTAATTACTGAAGCGTTCCGTATGGAAATCAAGCCTTTTAATATACAAATGACCAATGTCGCACCAGGAGATTTCGCAACCAATATAGCAGCAGGACGCTATCACGCTCCAGTTATGGAGACCTCTCCTTACAGGAACAATTATGGGAAAACCTTAAAAATGATGGATGCACATGTGGATCATGGTAACGATCCTCAGCAAATGGCCTATGCTATATATGAAATCATTCAAACAAAACACCCTAAGATACATTACAAAGTGGGCGCTTTTATGCAGAAGTTTTCCATTGTTTTAAAACGAATTCTTCCCGATAAAGTTTATGAAAGGCTGTTAATGAATCATTATAAGTTGTGATAAACTAAAAACGAAATACGAATTAAAAAGTGATTCGTGTTTGGTGTGAACTGTAAATCACAAAATACCAATCTGGATTCTCTCACTTTCTTGTTAATATCATTTAATAACATTTATTTTCGAACCTATATTAGTATTGTAAATTCGTGAGCGAAAACAATAAATCAACATAAACGTTGTATTCCTCTTTAACTAAAATTCTAAACTAGATTTTTTATGAAATTTTTTATAGATACAGCAAACCTCGAACAAATAAAGGAAGCTCAGGATCTCGGCATTTTGGATGGTGTGACTACCAATCCGTCATTAATGGCAAAGGAAGGCATAACAGGACATGATAATATCATGAAACATTATGTCAATATTTGTGAAATCGTTGATGGTGATGTATCTGCTGAAGTTATTTCCACTGATTTCGAAGGAATGATTCGTGAAGGTGAATTGTTAGCCGATTTACATGACCAAATTGTTATAAAGCTCCCAATGATAAAGGATGGTGTCAAGGCTTGTAAATATTTTAGCGATAAAGGAATTAAAACCAATGTGACCTTGGTGTTTTCACCAGGACAGGCCCTTTTGGCTGCAAAAGCTGGAGCAACCTATGTCTCACCGTTTATTGGACGTTTGGACGATATTTCAACCGACGGACTGAACTTAATTGCTGAAATCAGAATGATTTATGACAATTACGGTTTTGATACAGAAATTCTAGCAGCATCTGTTCGTCATACCATGCATGTTATTGATTGTGCAAAACTTGGAGCGGACGTGATGACAGGTCCATTGAGCTCTATCATAGGCTTGTTAAAGCACCCTCTAACTGATATTGGGTTAGAAAAATTTCTTGCTGATTATAAAAAAGGCAACTAGCAGAATATCGTAAGTACTTAAACTAAACTCCTTTCCTTAATTACTGGTTAGGAGTTTTTCTTTTGGTGCCAACGCTTTTTCAATATCGTGATTGATGTGGTCACTAAATAAGTCTGCATTAGGGTTTACGATAATTTTGTCTTCATCAACCACCATAACTTTTTGAGAGTGACCAATGGCAAAGGTTTTTATGGCTTCATTTGGATTCTTGAACATGTACTCGTTTTGCGTAGGATACTTCAGTAGGTTCAAGGTTTTTTTCCATGAATGACTGTCCATATCATTGATATTGATGGCAATGAAGTGCATGTTAGGATACTTCTTTTTGAGACGTCTCATCATATAATGATTGTTGCGATAGCTCATCTTAAAATTGGAAGACCAGCAGTAAATGACGGTTGGACTTTCAATAATATGATGCAAATCCAAGGTGTTGTTACCAAAATCAATGACCTCTATACTTGGAATAACATTACCAGGAAACAGATTTATCGTAGATTCTGCCATGGTATTCATATAATCCTTATGCTCATTATTGGTACAAACCTCGAAATAGGCATGCAACATGCTCTTGGTTTTTTGTTCATTATCACTATTAAATATAAACTCACGAGTGGTATGCATTAATAGGTAATTTTTAATGGTTTCATTCTCAACAATACTGTCAATCAGTTTCAATTTGTCGAGATTGTAACTCAGTGCATGTCTATCGAAGACATTATGTGAACCATCCTCATAATATTCTTTTAAGGCAATATTCTGAAAATGCCACAACAAAAAACGATTGTAAGCATAAAGCGCACTGATGCTTTCGTCATTAAAATCCACATCCTTGCGATAATCATAGAAGTTTTCAGGAAGATCCTTAAAGTGAATTAATTGATTATTTCCAAAATAACCAAAAGGATACATTTCCATGTAAGTGTAATAATTATAATGAATACCAGCTTCAGCAACTTTTTTAAACAAATCTGAAGTTTGGTGCGTCGCAGTAAAACGCTCCAGGCTTTCTAGTTTTTGTTTTTTTAGATCTCTTACAAATTTTTCAAATGCTTCTGGTTCAAGATGCTGATTGTTCGCGATTTTCTTACTCTCAACCTCATCACTTAAGAAAGCCTTGATAATAAAGTTGTTCTTGATGGAGCCCTTACCAGTATAAACCAGTGATTCGTCAAAATCGTTCGTATTTAGCCTAAACAGAATGCTGTCATTGGGTTCGATAAGCAAGGTTTGGTATTCACCACCATGTGTAAATGAATATAAGCCAGTTTTCAGGTTGTCGATTTTGTAAATGAAACGATTGTCCCTGTCAAGAAAAATGGTATCCCTTTCGGCTTCATTCGAATATACGGTTACGTAATTGTTCTTTGGGTTAATGATAACACCTCCTAGATAGGCAATCTCATCCTGTGGCTTATTGGTATTACAACCCAAGAGTAGAGACATCAAAACACATGTAGCAATATAGAGCTTCATTGGCATCATTATAAAGTAGGTCAATCTATTTCTAACAAAAATAAACCTTGAAAACAGGAACTGTTGTTAATTCGTTGTTAAATGTTGATTTTACTATTATTTTAGGTTAATTGGTACCTTAAAAATAAGTGTATTTACTTCGTTCAACGAAGAGAATTTTCTACTTTTGCATCCTGAAACTTTAGAGCCTTATTCATCCGTTTTCGATGTAGATTATTTTGGGGATTTTAATGTCTAAGGAAAGTTAAAAACAGAAAATTATGTTATCAGTATCAAATCTTTCAGTTCAATTCGGAAAGCGTGTACTTTTTGATGAAGTCAATACGTCCTTTAATAATGGGAATTGTTATGGTGTCATTGGTGCCAATGGTGCAGGGAAATCGACCTTTTTGAAGATTCTTTCAGGTCAGCAAGAACCAACGTCTGGACATGTGCACCTTGAACCAGGAAAGCGTATGTCGGTTTTAGAACAAAACCACAACCTGTATGATGAACATTCGGTTCTGGAAACTGTAATCATGGGTAATAAGCCTTTGTTTAAGCTTAAATCCGAAATCGATGCCCTTTATGCAGATTATACTGATGAAAATGCTGAAAAAATAGGCGAACTTCAAGTGGAATTTGAAGAAATGAATGGATGGAATGCCGATAGTGATGCAGCAGCACTACTGTCGAACCTAGGCATTAAGGAAGACCTTCATTATTCACTAATGAAAGACCTTGATGGAAAGCAAAAGGTACGTGTGTTATTGGCTCAAGCGCTTTTTGGAAATCCTGATGTGTTGATTATGGATGAGCCAACAAACGACCTTGATTATGAAACCATCTCTTGGTTGGAAAACTTCTTGGCCAATTATGATAATTGTGTGATTGTCGTTTCTCACGACCGACATTTTTTAGACGCGGTTTGTACCCATATCTCTGACATAGATTTTGGAAAAATCAATCACTATTCTGGTAACTACACCTTTTGGTACGAATCGTCTCAACTAGCCGCTAGACAACGAGCCCAACAAAACAAAAAAGCTGAAGAAAAGAAAAAGGAGCTGGAGGAATTTATTAGACGATTTTCTGCTAATGTGGCAAAATCAAAGCAAGCCACGAGTAGAAAGAAAATGATCGATAAGCTAAATATTTCTGATATAAAACCTTCCAGTCGTCGCTATCCTGCAATCATATTTGAACGTGAGCGTGAAGCAGGTGATCAGATCTTAAATATTGAAAATCTTGCGGCTTCTATTGATGGAGAAGTGTTATTCAGAAATATTGATATTAATTTGAATAAAGGTGATAAAGTTGTTTTGTATTCCAAAGATTCAAGAGCTACCACTGCTTTTTATCAAATTATTAATGGTAAGGAGAACGCAGATGCTGGAAACTATTCATGGGGAATTACAACGTCGCAATCCTATTTGCCATTAGATAACAGCGAATATTTCAACAATGAACTTACATTGGTGGATTGGTTGAGACAATGGGCAACGACCGAAGAAGAACGTGAGGAGGTTTATATTAGAGGCTTTCTTGGGAAAATGATTTTTAGTGGAGAAGAAGCCCTAAAGACGTCCAATGTCTTATCAGGAGGTGAAAAAGTGCGATGTATGCTTAGCCGAATGATGATGTTGAGAGCAAATGTCTTAATGTTGGATGAACCAACAAATCACTTGGATTTAGAAAGTATCACTGCTTTCAATAACTCACTCAAGAATTTTAAGGGAACGGTCATCTTTACAACCCATGACCATGAATTTGCGCAAACGGTGGCAACTCGAGTAATCGAATTGACGCCTAACGGTATCATAGACCGTTACATGACTTTTGACGATTACATGAGTGATAAAAAAATTAAGGAACTCCGTGAAAAAATGTATGGAGTTGAAGTGTAAAAAGTCAAGATGGGTTTATTTATAAAACCCAATTAGTCTTTGGTTCCAGTCTTAAGAAGCTAAATCTTCATTTACACTGGCAATGATAGCTTGAGCATGTTCAAGTTCAGCGTCACTTACATATAATTCTTGATACCCTTGAATCGATGCGCCAAATCCAGCTAAACGTCCAGATTCAGATTCATCCTTGATGATAGGATTGATTCCTGCACTCTCAAGGCGATCCTTGGCCAATTGTACAATAATGAAGCTTCCTGAGAATATTTTGTTATAATTCGTATCTGTCATGATCTTAAGTTTTACAGTTAATAATTAGAGTATAAAACTGTTATTAAGTTACAAAAAATAGTTTTTATAAAACCGAAAGGATCAAAATTTCGTTTGTATAAGCAGAAAGAAAATTTTGAAATTAAATCTGAATATTATGAAAACTAAAAACTTTTTTAACTCATTACTATTAACATTGTCAATGTTTGTGTTTTTATCTGGATTATCCCAGGAAAAAATAACTAAGGAAAAAACCAAGATGGTTGGAGGTGCCGAAATGTATCCTAGTAAGAACATTGTTGAGAATGCTGTCAATTCTAAAGATCACACAACATTGGTTGCTGCTGTGAAAGCAGCTGATTTGGTCGATGTACTTGCAAGTAAAGGACCGTTTACGGTATTTGCACCTACCAACAAGGCGTTTGAAAAATTACCAGAAGGCACAGTCCAAAATTTAGTCCAGAAAGAAAACCAAAGCAAATTGCAGCATATCTTAAAATACCATGTAGTATCAGGAAACTGGAGTGCAAATGCCATCGTAAAACTTATAAAAGAAGGAAATGGAAAAGCTAAGATAAAAACAGTCAGTGGAGGAATATTGATCGCGTGGTATAAAGATGGTAATGTTTATGTATCAGACGAAAATGGGAATTCAGCAAAGGTCACAATTGCAGATGTGAACCAATCCAATGGCGTCATTCATGTGATTGATACGGTTTTGCTGCCAAAGTCTTGATGTCAATAAAATAGTTAAACTTATTTTAAATGTTTTTAATTTGTTTAATTAATTTGTATATTTGTTAAACAATAATTATTAGTTATCGAGAGATAATAATTTTGATTGATTTAGTTAGGTTGTTAAGAAAGCCGTATTCGCTAGGATACGGCTTTCTTTGTTTCAGTTATCTAAAAAGTACTTTTTGTCTTACAGAAAATATACTTTAACTATTTAGATGTTCGCTTCAATAAATTTTATCAATTTTATTATGTCTTATTAATATACAGTATAGTTATTTTCTAGACTGATAATTTTCTAACTTTAGGGAATTCAAAATTAAATCTTATTAATTCTTTAAAAATTTAACAAATATGAACGATCATGGCAATAATTCTGGAGACCCTAACCAATGCCCTTTTTTAAGTGGTAAACAAACTACTGTCGGAGGAGGCGGAGTAAGAAACAGAGATTGGTGGCCAAATGAATTAAAACTAAACATCTTGAGACAGCATGCAGCTAAATCAAACCCATTAGGTGAGGAGTTTGATTATGCGAAGGCTTTCAATAGTATTAATTATGATGAATTAAAGGAAGATCTAACAAAATTGATGACCGATTCCCAAGATTGGTGGCCTGCCGATTATGGACATTACGGAGGTTTTATGATTAGAATGGCCTGGCACAGTGCAGGTACCTACAGGGTCGGAGATGGTAGAGGAGGAGCAGGAACTGGTAATCAGCGGTTTGCACCGATTAATAGCTGGCCAGACAATGGCAACCTAGATAAAGCGAGATTATTATTGTGGCCAATAAAAAAGAAATATGGAAATAAAATTTCGTGGGCAGATTTAATGATTTTAGCGGGAAATGTAGCTTTGGAATCTATGGGATTTCCAACCTTTGGTTTTGCAGGCGGTAGAGTCGATATATGGGAACCTGAACAAGATGTATATTGGGGAAGTGAAACAGAATGGGGAGCTAATGATGATCGTTACGGAAACAGTGATAATTATGCTGAACGTGATTTAGAAGATCCGCTTGCTGCTGTGATGATGGGTTGGATCTATGTAAATCCTGAAGGTCCAGATGGTAATCCAGATCCTATAGGTTCTGCACGTGATGTGAGAGAAACCTTTGGACGTATGGCAATGAATGATGAAGAGACAGTGGCATTGGTTGCTGGTGGACATACGTTTGGAAAGGCTCATGGTGCAGCCGATCCAGGGAAATATGTAGGAGCTGAACCGCATGGTGCAACAATGGCAGAAATGAGTACAGGATGGAAAAACACCTATAAAAGTGGTGTCTTAGATGATACAATTACTAGTGGAATAGAAGGTGCATGGACACCAAATCCAACACAATGGGATGCTGATTATTTCGATGTACTGCTGAACTACGACTGGGAACTGACAAAAAGCCCAGCAGGAGCACATCAGTGGACACCAACTGCTGAGTCTAAGGCGCGAATGGCACCAAAAGCCAGTGATCCTAATGGAAAACAAGCCTTGATGATGACTACAGCTGATATTGCTTTAAAAATGGATCCTGAATATTTGAAAATTTCTAAAAGATTTCATGAAGACCACAAAGCTTTTGAAGAAGCATTTGCTCGCGCTTGGTATAAATTAACACATAGGGATTTGGGGCCAAAAGATCGTTACTTAGGTCCTGAGGTGCCAAATGAAGACTTAATCTGGCAAGACCCAATTCCAAAAGTGGATTATACATTAAGTGATACTGAAATTGAATCCTTAAAGAAAATGATTTTGGCGTCTGGATTAACTATTCCAGAATTGGTTAGAACAGCTTGGGCATCTGCTTCAACCTATAGAGACTCAGATAAGCGTGGTGGTGCTAATGGAGCACGCTTGAGATTAGAACCTCAAAGAAGTTGGAAAGTAAATAAACCTGAAGAATTGGATAAAGTCTTTAATGTTCTTGAAGGTATTCAAAATGAGTTCTCTGGTACAGTGTCTTTGGCAGATTTAATTGTTTTGGCTGGAAATGCTGCAATTGAAGAGGCAGCAAGTAAAGCTGGACATAATATTTCTGTGTCGTTTGCTCAAGGTAGAGGTGATGCAGCACAAGAGCAAACAGATATTGAGCAGTTCAATTACCTAAAACCTTTAGGAGACGGATTTAGAAATTATTTGAACCCAAACCTGAAAGTCAAGGCAGAGGATTTGTTGATTGACAAGGCTAACCTTATGGCATTATCAATTCCAGAAATGACAGTCCTTGTTGGTGGTATGCGTGTGCTAGGAGCTAACTATGATGGTTCTAAACATGGTGTTTTCACTGATAAAGTGGGTTGTTTGACGAATGATTTCTTTAAGAATTTGGTTGATATGACCTATACATGGCGTGAAACATCTGAAGATGAAACTCTTTTTGAAGGTAGAGATCGTAGGACTGGTGAAATCAAATTCACAGGAACTCGTGCTGATTTAATCTTTGGTTCAAATACAGAATTGAGAGCGGTTTGTGAAGTTTATGCAGCCGACGACGCAGAAGAAAAATTTGTAAACGATTTTGTGGCTGCCTGGACTAAAGTAATGAATGCAGATCGATTTGATTTAAAATAAGTAAAAGTAAAAACTTTAAAAGAGGAATGGATCATTTGGGTTCATTCCTTTTTTGTTAAACGGATAATAGATTATGGATAATAAAACGCATTTTTTTGAAGCCATACGAATGGGAAACCTAAAGGAATTGATAGCTTTGGCAACAACCTATCCTAAACTGATAAACTCAAAAGACTCTAGAGGTTTTACGCCATTGATTTTCGCGACTTACTTTGATAATAAAGCAGCTACCAAAATGTTACTTGACCACAATGTAGATATCGATGCCCAAGATGGTACAGGTAATACGGCTCTCATAGGCGTAAGTTTTAAAGGCAATGTTGAATTGGCTGAATTATTGTTGACCCATGGAGCAAATGTAAACGCAAAGAATAATCTTGGAACAACACCTTTAATATTCGCCTCGATGTATAATCAAGAAGCTGTAATCAAATTACTGTTGAAAAATGGAGCAGATAAACTAGAACAGGATCAAGAGGGTAAAACCGCCTTTGATCATGCCAAAGAAAAGGGATTTGACAATTTAATGGGATTACTTCAATAAGAAAAAGAAAGCCACTTACTCCAATTTCCGTAATAAGTGGCTTAGTATTGTTAAAACTTTATATGAATTAGTTAACATGCTTTTCTAAAAACTCAGCTACACCTTCATGGGTTGCTTGCATGCCATCCTTTCCTTTGTTCCAGTTAGCTGGACAAACTTCACCATTTTCTTCAACAAATTGTAAAGCATCTACCATACGTAAGGCTTCGTCAACGTTTCTCCCTAATGGTAAGTCATTCACAATTTGATGACGTACTATACCTTCCTTGTCAATTAAGAATAACCCTCGATATGCAATCATTTCGCCTTCGGCTTGTAGCATATCGTTCTCATCATAATAGTAATCGCCAGCTAAAACATCGTAATTTTTTGAAATCGTTTTATTGGTGTCAGCTACCAAAGGATAGGTAATTCCCTTTATGCCTCCATGGTTTTTATCAACTTGTAACCATCCAAAGTGGGATTGTTCTGTATCTGTCGAAACTGCTACAACTTCAGTGTTTCTGGATTTAAAAGCATCTAGCTTTTCTTGAAAGGCGTGCAATTCGGTTGGACATACAAAAGTAAAGTCCTTTGGGTAAAAGAAAAGAACAACATGTTTTTGCCCAATGAATTGATCCAATGAAAAGTTATCTACAAATTCGCGACCATTTACAACCGCTTGTGCATTAAATTGAGGTGCTTTTTTTCCTACTAATACAGCCATTTTTAATCTATGTTTTTTATGTTAAAATTTTAATTCGGCTGCAAATTTACGCATTGATGAAGGATTGGCAATGGTAAACTATTTTAAAAATTTATTAAAAGATTTGATTCATCTATTTACTGATTAATTGTCTTATTTTAATGCGAAAAGCCGCAAATAACAATGTTGTGAATGGGCTTAACCAATTGAATATGGCATAGACAAAATATTCACCCACACCAACACCTAATACGCCAGATTGATAGGCACCACAAGTGTTCCAAGGAATCAATACAGAGGTAACCGTACCTGAATCCTCTAGAGTTCTACTCAAATTTTCTGGAGCTAAACCTCTATCATGATACGCTTTTTTAAACATTTTTCCCGGAATGACAATCGCTAAATACTGATCACTAGCAATAGCATTTAGTCCCAAACAACTTATAACAGTGCTCGCAAAGAGTCCGAAAACAGTAGTGGCAACGGAAAGCAATGCTTTTGTGATTCTAGAGAGCGCACCAATACCGTCCATGATGCCTCCAAAAACCATTGCGCAAGCAATAAGATAAATGGTCCATAACATGCCTTTCATTCCTCCAGCAGAAAACAGATCATTTAATTTTTCGTTATCGGTTACAATGGAAGTATCCACAAAAACTGAAGACACAATGGCACCAATATGGGAATCAGAAAGTGTGGATAAGGTCTCTTTCTGAAAGATCAAGGCGAACACGCCAGCCAAAACCACTCCAGTACCCAACGCCATTAAGGGTTTGGTTTTCATGAGTATCAAGGCAATGACAATCGCTGGAACCAAAAATAACCAAGGCGTAATATTGAAAGTAGATTTGATCGTCGATAAAAGGTTGCTAATGTCTGCACTTCCAGAGGTTTCTATTGATGCACTTATTATTCCGAAGACAATTAAGGTTATAACAATGGTAGGAACCGTTGTGAAGGCCATATACTTGATGTGCGTAAACAAGTCCGTGCCAGCCATAGCAGGAGCGAGATTGGTGGTATCACTTAAAGGAGACATTTTATCTCCAAAATATGCTCCAGAAATAACAGCTCCAGCAATCATGCCAGGATTTATACCCAAAGCCGTACCAATACCAACAAGTGCAATACCTACTGTTGCTGATGTTGTCCATGAACTGCCTGTGGCAATAGAGATGACTGCAGCAATGATAACTGAGGCAGGAAGAAAAATTTCCGGACTTAATACTTGCAGACCGTAATATACCATGGCAGGAATAACACCACTTATAAGCCATGTTCCAGCAAGTGCACCAACCAAAAATAAAATCATTATTGGTATGAACACACTTTTAAGATTTTCCCATACTTCTGATATCATTAAAGAAAGTGACACTTTATTCAAAAATCCACCAATCATGGCTACAAATCCACCAATCAAAAGTATGTATTGGTTAGAATATTCGCCAAGCATCTCACCATCTGCAAAAATGATATTGTAAAAAAGAAGTCCCATTAATATCACTACTGGGACTAACGCTTCAAAAATATTTAGTTCCTTATTATCTACAATAGTTTGTTTGTCAGCTTTAAAATTAGAAATATTATTGTCTTCACTCATTAGGATGTGGTGTCTGTTAGTTCTTGTAATGTTACAATAATGTTGTCTATTCTGCAAATCATAATTGTTGCGTACTTTAGCGCTTTAATCACGTTATTGTCTATGGATTCATTGACTCAAATAGTATTAGGAGCAGCATGTGGAGAGGTGGTACTTGGCAAGAAAATCGGTAATAAAGCCTTAATGTTTGGCGCAATTGGTGGCACCATTCCCGATTTAGATGTACTCGTAGGAAGTATGCTTTATGGTAATGAAATTGATGCTATGCTTTTCCACAGAGGATTTATGCATTCTATTGTATTTTCAATTTTAGCCGCATTTGGGTTAGGTTGGTTGGTCTATAAGTTGTATAATTCAGGAAAGCGCCTAAACACAACAACTCAGAAGGATTGGATATCACTTTTTTTCTGGTCACTATTTACGCATCCAATTCTAGATTGTTTTACACCTTACGGAACCCAACTATTTGCACCATTTTCCAATTATCGTGTTGCACTTAATACCATTGCTGTTGCAGATGTGCTTTATACAACACCATTTTTAATCTGTATGCTTGTATTGATGTTTTTCAACCGCAAAACTGAGAAACGTCGTCTTTGGCTGAAAATAGGATTGGGAATAAGTTCGGTTTACATGTTGTTCACTGTGTTCAATAAAATGTATGTCGATAGTGTTTTTAAATCCTCCTTATACGAACAAGCTATCGTTTTTGAGCGCTTTAGTACCCAACCTTCCATATTGAACAATATTTTATGGTATGGCATTGCTGAAACTGATGATAATTATCAAGTGGCATTTTATTCATTACTAGATGAGACCCATCGTTTTTCTGAATGGAAGACTATTCCTAAAAAGCGTCTTATTGATACCACATATGAAAACGACATTCATTGTTTGGCGTGGTTTAGCAACGGATATTTCAACGTAGAGCAAACGGGTCAGGGCGAATATCTGTATTATGACTTAAGATACCCAATGGTAAAGACCAGGAAAGGCTACAAGCCTGTATTTAATTTGAATCTATACGAAGTGGATCATCGCTTAGACATGAAACCCTTTGAGCCCGAAATGGAAGATTTTGAGTTTACGATGAAATCACTTTGGGAACGATTGAAAGGGATTTAAGTAGTATTGAGCCAATTCTTTGCATCGGCTTTCTTTCGTCTCGATACTCGTATTTGCATGCTGTTTTTTAATTTGAAATAGTCGTCTTTTAATTCGTTAACATGAATTTTATTGACCAAAAACGACCTATGGCATCTAAAGAACCCTTTATCGACCAAAATGTCTTCAAAATGAGCCAAGTTTTTAGACGTTAGTTTTTTGTTGCCATTATTTAAGTGAATATAACTGTAGTTGCGTTCACCTTCAATATGGGTGATTTGTTTTAAGGTAAACCGTAATGTTCCAGTCTGTGTAGGTAAGATTAGTTTTTGATCGGTAACTGATTTTGTTTCAAGGTTTGACAAAGCAGTTTGCACTTCAACAACATTATTAGTAGAATTAAGGCAGCGTGTAATCGCTTCAGCCAATTCATCTTCCTTAATGGGTTTTACCAAATAGTCCAAGGCATTGAATCGAAAGGCTTTTATGGCATAATGACTATGCGCAGTTGTAAAAATGGTTTTGAAATTTATTTCTTCAAGTTGGTTAAGCAGCTCAAAACCTGTCATGTCTGAGAGCTCTATGTCTAGAAGTACAATGTTTGGTTGGACTTTCGATATCATTTTCAAGGCTTCCTTTCCAGAATGGGCAATCCCTAAAACTGAAATTTTTTCAGAATAGGGTTGCAACATGTCTTGTAGTACTATTGCCATGTAGGTGTTGTCCTCTACAATTAAAGTCTTGAGTTTTTCCATATAATAGTTGAAAGATACATATTTTTTACAACCGTTTGATAAGTTATTTAACCATTGGATAATTGATTTTCAAATTTTTACATCTTGTAGTCGTATCTTGAAGTCATAATTATAAAGGTTATGGTTAATATTAAGTCAATTCTGGTGGTTTTACTTCTAACAAGTATGTCTTGTCAATTGCTTTCCCAAGAAAAAAATAAGGATTCGCTCTTTGCCGTTTGGAGCGATACTTCAAACCTGCCTAAAGAACGTGTTAATGCCTTCTATCATCGTTTTTATCCATTTGAAAAGGTAATGTTGACTCCTGAAGTATTGCGATGGGAAAAAGGCAGTGAAAAATTACAAGAACTAGCCGTTGAAGCAGAACTAAACAACTACTTACCGTATTTAAAATTACTGGAAGCTGGAAAATTTATCTTGCTCAATGATTTAGAAACGGCTTGCCCTTTGGCTAAAGAAGCATTTTATCTAGCTGTTGAGCAACATGATTATGAGACGATTCAAGAATCATATGAGGTTATTCGTGACCTATGTGATTTACTTGAAGATACTTCCATCGAAGAGGCCTTGGTAGAATTGCAGCAAAAAATAACAGACCCTTATTTTAAAATAGTCCTTACTGAACCCATAACATTTTATCTATATAGACAAAGTAGATACTCTGAAGCATTGCCACTATGTCAAACCGTTATTGATTATTATGATACACATCACTTGCAACCAGATGATGTGTTAGCGTTTACCCTAATGAATGTTGGAAATATCCACAAGCACCTTCAAAATTTTGAAGAGGCAAAACCTTATTATCGAAGATCTAAATTCGTATTTGGCTTGCTAAATGACGAAATAAATAGGATGAAAATAGATTTGAATCTCGCAGAAACCTTTGCACTTGAAAAGAGCATAGACAGTGCACAAGTCCATATCGAGGATGTGTTCGATTACTATTCCAATGTTCCAGAATGTGTTCCTTGTCTTGGGCGAGCATATGTCGTAGAGGCTCAAATTATGAATCTAAGACACGATTATGAGAAAGCCATAAAATCTTTGGAATCATTGGCGTCTAGATTTGACGAAACTGGATCAAAATCTGATGATGACATTAAATATTCAGGTCCTTTTAATATCGAATCGTATCACTTCACCTTGGCGGAAGCGTATCTTGGTTTAAAGCAGTACAAAAAAGCCATCGAAACAGCCAAAAAAGGAATAAACCGTAATATAAGGAGCTCTTATATTATAAGAAATTATGATGTATTGTATAGAGCTCAAAGGGCAGCAGGGCAGTATAAAAATGCGCTTGAGACCCATATACGGTATAATAAAATGAATGACTCTGTAGCGCAACTTCGCAACAGTCAAATGGTTTTGCGTAAGGAACTGGGCCTTCAGTTTGAAAAACAGCGCTTGGCAGACAGTTTAAGTTTGGAACAAAAGCGCCTTAAAAACGAATTGGATTTACAAACAGAAATTAACCAACAGAAAACCACCAAGAATATTTTAATCGCTTTTGGTCTTGTCATATTTTTATTTGCCATTGGCTTGTGGTATCGTTTAAAATATATTAGAAAAACGCAGAAGATAATTCAACAGGAAAAGGAAAAGGCACAAGCTTCAGAAAAAGCCAAACATCAATTTCTTGCCAATATGAGTCACGAAATCCGTACACCGATGAACGCCATAAAGGGCATGACAGATATTCTATTGCGACGCAAACCGAGAAAGGATCAAACCGAATATTTGGATGGCATCAAACAATCCAGTGATTCGCTGTTGGTTATCATCAACGATATTCTGGATATTTCAAAAATTGAAGCAGGCAAGATTGAATTGGAGCACGAACCCTTTTCTGTGAAAGAGGTTGTGTATAACGTGCAGACTATAATGCAATTTAGAGCCGAAGAAAAAGGACTTCAACTGAAAACTAACTTGCCACCTGAAGAATTAATGGTTAATGGTGATGATACGCGCTTAAAACAAATCCTAATCAATTTAATTGGGAATGCCATCAAGTTTACCGAAAAAGGAATGGTCACTACAACGGTTACTTCCGAAGAAAAAAACAGTAAACTAAATCTTCATTTTACGGTTTCTGACACAGGCATTGGCATAGACAAAGACCGTATTGAAAAAATTTTTAAATCCTTTGAGCAAGCCTATAGCGATACCACACGAAAGTTTGGCGGTACAGGTTTGGGTTTGAGCATTTCCAAAAAGTTGGTAGAACTGCACGAAGGCAACATTTGGGTAGAAAGCGAAAAAGACAAAGGCAGTCAGTTTCATTTTACCATTGCTTATGATGTTGCAAAAGATGTTTCAGTAGAAAAAGAAACCTTAATCATTTCAGAAAATAATACAGCCGAACAACTTAAAGGTATTAAAGTCCTGTTGGTTGAAGACAATCAGTTTAACGCTGTAGTAGCACAAGAAGAACTTGAGGATGCCATAGAAAATGTTGTTATTGATGTAGCCGAAAATGGTGCCATTGCTGTAGAAAAGGTAAAGTCTATTGATTTTGATATCATCCTAATGGATGTACAAATGCCCATAATAAACGGTTACGAAGCCACAGAAAAAATACGAGCATTATCCAACGGAAAAGCCAACACCCCAATCATTGCTATGACAGCCAATGTGCTCAAAGAAGAAGTCGATAAATGCTACGAAGCAGGTATGAACGATTTTATCGGTAAGCCATTTGATACAGAAACATTACTGAACAAAATACACAAACTCACAAAAAATCAATAGTTATGCAAAACACCAATCCCACCATTTTTATAGTAGATGACGAGCCTTTATTGACCGAAATGCTTGCCGATTACCTAAAGGAACAATACGTAGGCTTTAACATCAAAACCTTCCCAACAGGAGAAGCTTGTTTAAAACACCTACACGAAAACCCTGATGCTGTGGTGCTGGATTATTACTTGAATTCCAAGGAAAAAGATGCAGCCAATGGTATTGATATACTTAAGGAAATAAAACACCAAGATAAATCACAGCCAGTAATAATGCTATCCAGTCAAAAAAGTTATGTTACCGCTTCGCAAACCATAATGTATGGCGCAGTACATTATGTTATAAAAGGACAAGATGCTTTTGAAGAAATTTACGAACTCATTAAAGCCAATGTGTAATGGTAGATTTAAGTTTTCTGGAAAAATTCACAAAAGGCGATATCAATAAAATGAAACGCTACATCAAGCTTTATTTGGATGTGGCACCACAAACCTTTGTACAAATGCAACAAAATATTGACGATAACGATTGGGAACAGTTGCGCATCCATGCTCATTCCCTAAAACCACAAGTTGAATTTATGGGCATAACAACATTAAAAAACGCTTTGATTAAGATAGAATTTGCTGTAAAAGAGCAATACAGAAATGAGATCATCGAAAACTTCAGACTGGCAAATACTATTTTTATCAGTTCATCTAAACAGCTAAATACTATTTTAGCAACCTTGAAATAAAATGACATTCTGTTATATTATCCGTTTGAATTCAAGATAAAATACCGCTGTTTTTGTACCGTTTGATAAGTCATCTAACCGTTTGATAATTAAAGTATAGTAAAGTGTATTGGCGTATACTACCTTTAGGTAAAAGGATAGTATCATGGAAAATAAGTACGCAACAATTATCGGTTTCTTTTTAATGGTTAACATGTTACAGGCGCAAGTGGGTATCGGTACAACATCGCCTGATGCCTCATCGGTATTGGATATTACTGCAATCGACAAAGGTGTGTTGGTGCCAAGGGTAAGTCTGACCGATGTCACCAATACCACAACACCAGTGGCAACACCAGCAACTGGCTTATTGGTTTGGAATACTAATGCCACTACTACAGGAGGTAATGGTGTAGGGTTTTATTTTTTTAATGGCGTACAATGGATGCCCATAAGTTCTGGTACTGGCGTAGAAAAAATAGACGATTTATTAGATGGCAAAAGCGATAATGATGGCACCAATAATGGCTCTTCTGTGTTTTTGGGTTTAGATGCCGGCGCTAATGATGATGAAGCCGATAATAGAAATGTAGGTATAGGGTATCAAGCTTTATTTTCGGGAACCAGTGGAGGTAATAATACCGCAATAGGATATCAAGCTTTATTCTCAAATGGCGTAACTGGTATTCGCAATATAGCTGTTGGTAATCTATCATTATATTCGAATACTGAGGGTGATATGAACATAGGTCTTGGTTACCAAGCCTTATACTCAAATACTACAGGGGACTATAATATAGCTCAGGGATATCGAGCTTTATATTCAAATACTACAGCTAGGTTTAATATTGCTATTGGGTCTACTGCATTATACTACAATATTACAGCTGAAGCTAATACGGCAATAGGACACGGATCTTTACTTTCTAATACCACAGGAGAAGCAAATACCGCAATAGGCTATCAATCTTTATACTCCAACACCACAGGTGAAAACAATACAGCCATTGGGTATCAATCCTTATATTCAAATAGTACCACTGGGCACCAAAACATAGGGATTGGTCGTCTGTCTTTATACTCAAATACTACTGGAGACAATAATATTGCCCAAGGATACCAAGCTTTGTATAATAATACTACGGCAAGCAGTAATATTGCATTTGGTAATAGAGCTTTATATTCAAACACTACTGGTGCTAACAACATTGCCCAAGGCTATCAAGCGTTAAATACCAATACAACAGGAAATGACAATATTGCCAACGGCTCTCAAACCTTATACACCAATACCACGGGAGATAATAATATAGCGCAAGGGTATCGCGCTTTGTTTTCGAATACTACGGGTTATGACAATATTGCTAATGGCTATCAGGCTTTGTATTTAAATACTACAGGAAGAAGAAATATAGCTCAAGGATATCAGGCACTCTACTCAAATACTACAGGAGACTATAATATAGCTCAAGGATATCAGGCACTCTATTCTAATACTATTGGAGATAGCAATATAGCAAATGGCTATCGAGTTTTGGACTCCAATACTACTGGAAACCATAATATAGGGATTGGACAATTTGCTTTAACTTCCAACACAACAGGTAGCGATAACATTGCCTTGGGTTATTCGTCATTGCACTCAAATACTACAGGTTCTGGAAATATTGTTTTTGGAAATAATTCACTGAGCAATAATACTATTGGTTCAAGAAATTTGGTGTTTGGGTATGATGCTGCAACCTTACTAGATGGAAGTTTTAATATAATCATGGGTAATCGAGCAGGTTTTGGTGCAAATGGAAGTCATCAATTATATATTGAAAATAGTGCTATTGCTCAAACCAATGACGATGTTTTAATATATGGAGAATTTGATAATGACTTGCTACGGTTTAACGCCACTTTGCAAATGGGTCAGGCAGGCAATGCATCGTATTTGGAGATCGCCAATTTAGGAACAGACAATCTGGGTTTAGATGGCGATGTGGTTCCATATCAAGGTACAGCCTTAGGTTACGATATGGGTAATAACAATGCCGCAGAGCATTGGGATGACGTTGTAGGTGACGACTTTATCAATTTTAGTGATAGACGACTTAAAAATAGCATTGTTGCTGTCCCGTACGGATTAGAAGTAGTACTACAATTACGTCCAGTACAATATCGATATAATAAGTCGTATACGCCAGATACACGTTTGCGACTGGGTTTAATCGCACAAGAGGTAGAACAGTTTTTGCCTGAAGTGGTGATGAATGACGATGTCGATGTCAATCCAGAAACCGGTGAACTTGTGGTTACAACATCAGACTATAAGTCGATGAACTACATACAACTTATTCCTGTGCTCATTAAAGCTATTCAGGAGCAACAAGCACAAATAGATGACCTAGAGAAAGAAAGCAAGGCTAAGCAGAAGCTTGTTCAAGACAATAAAGATATGAAAAGCAGGATTGATGCATTAGAAAAACACATTTCCAACTTAGAGATTAACCATAAATAAATTATATGATGAAAAAAGTAAATGCTTTAAAGCTAGTATTCATAGTCCTAATTTCTATATGCAATTATGCCTGCATTGATAGGGTAACAATCCCTGAAACAGATACAACACCACCAACCTTTTCGTTTAAAATAGAGGGCGATGGTTTTAGTAGAACCTTTACTCAAGATGATAATTTTAGCAGCATGCAATTGAATTTAAGAGTCAATAAAGTGTATTCTTTTGTGTTTTCAGGAGATGATTCTGGAGGTTTGGCACTGCTACAATGGCAGTTGGGAGGCAACGATATCATCGAATTTGATGATGATTTCCCTAGTGGTGAATGGACAATAAGGGATATTTCTGCTTTCAATAGGATGATAGAATGGCAAGGTGATAGATCCAATCCTTATGTTGGAATGGTTTTAACAGGACGATTTGTTGCAAGAAGTGGCGGTTCTGGAACCTTTGATACTACTGATTTTGGCTTTTTTGCTATGGACTTTGGTGGAAGATCTGGTACAGCAAATCAGGCCACAGGAAATTTATATGTATCAATTGGTGATTCTCCAACGGAGTTGGTTGAATTATAGTAAGACCTAAAGTTTTTGAATTTAGCACTTTAAGCTAAATATTAAAATAAAAACAAATAGAAAATTAAGATCCTACTAAAGCATGAGTGGGAACTAAACTGTTGCTGCTTCTATGTCCAAGATGTTGAGCTCTTCCATACAACTACGCATCATTCTGTAAGTACGCTCAATATCAGCATCCAAACCTATTGAGAATCGAATTAAGCCATCGCTTAATCCCATTTCTTTTTGTTCATCCTCAGGAATTTCGGAAGATGTCGAACTTCCTGGTGCGGAAAATAAGGTTTTATAAAATCCTAAACTTACCGCCAAATAACCAAGATTTTTGTCTTGCATCATTTCCATTAATTCATTGGCTTTACCTAGGCTTCCAACATCAATGGTAAGCATACCTCCAAATCCGTATTTCTCATTCATCATTGATTTAAATAAGTCGTGTGATGGATGTGACTTCAACCCAGGATATACCGTTTTTAATCCGTCTTGCTCAAATTTTTCGGCTAAATAGGTAGCGTTCAAACTGTGCTGTTGCATACGAATGTGTAATGTTCGTAGGTTTTTTAATACCGAAGCAGACCGCAAACTGTCCATGGTAGAGCCTAAGAGCATAGAGGCACCATCATTAACATTTCGCAATTGATCGATAAATTCTTGAGTGCCACAAACGACACCTCCAACAGTATCACTTGAACCATTGATGAATTTGGTCAAACTGTGAATAACAACATCAGCACCTAATTTGGCTGGTGATACTGATAAAGGGGAAAAGGTGTTATCAACAACCAATTTCAAATTATGACGTTTGGCAATTTTGGCCAATCCTTTAATATTTGCTACTTCAAGTAATGGATTGCTTACCGATTCACAATATAAAACCTTGGTGTTTTTTGTGATGGCTGCCTCAACACTTTCAAGATTTGTGATGTTCACAAAGGAAGTCTCAATGTTGAAACGTGGTGTGAAGTTTTTTAAGAAGGCATAGGTGCCACCATAAATGGTACGGCTGGATACGATATGGTCACCAGCACCGCATAATTGCAAGATGACTGGAGTAATGGCTCCCATTCCGGATGCAGATACATTGGCGGTTTCGGTACCTTCCATAGCTGCCAATGCTTCTCCTAAATACAAATTGGAAGGCGATGAATGTCGAGAGTATAAATAGCAACCATCTGCATTGCCTTCAAAGGTGTCGAACATGGTTTTTGCCGATAAAAATGTATAAGTTGATGAATCTGAAATGGATGGGTTGACACCTCCAAATTCTCCAAAATACTGTAGGTCCTGAATGTTGTTTGCGGGTTTAAATGCCATGGTTTTGTTTTAGTTGTATTCACATCAAAAGTCATTATAATGGGATTAAAAATCAACTGAAAATGAATATTGTAAAAAATAAAACTATGATTATGTAATATTTTAGGTAATTTTACATGATTATTAGGGTTGTGTTAGTCAAAACAGAAAATTTTTCAATCAATGATACCATTAGACCATATAGATAGGCAATTATTACATTTTATTCAGAAAGATAGTAAGCAAACCAATAAAGAATTATCCCACAAACTTGGGCTATCTGTGACTGCTATTTATGAACGCATAAAAAAACTGGAACGTGAAGGCGTAATTTCAAAATATGTAGCGCTTGTTGATAAAAAACTTGTGGATAAATCCTTTGTGACATTTTGTAGCATTAAACTGCTGCAACATACCAAGACTTATGTCGTACAATTTGAAAAGGAGGTCGCCAAACTGGAGGAGGTACTGGAATGTTATCATATTAGTGGCGATTATGATTATTTATTGAAGGTGATGGTTGCTGATATGGATGAATTTAGGGAATTTATGGTCAAGAAGTTAACTACCATAAGTCATATTGGAAGTACCCAAAGTGCTTTTATGATCAATGAGGTCAAGCATACGACTGAAATTTCGATTTAAAATTTATGTACATTTAATTCATGCAATCCAACGTATACAGACTTTCAGAATTATTCATAATCTTTTTCTTGATTCCCGTGAGTTACGCGCTAAGTTATCCTATATGGATCAAGGTGTCACTTGGTGTTATTGGTTTTCTGTATGTTGTATTCGTTTTGATTCGGATTGAGAATAATAAATTCAGAGTCGCTCCAAACCTTAGTTGGAAAATATTTTGGAAACGAACCTTAATTCAATTTTCAATCATTGCGGTTATAACAATACTTTACATGTGGTTTGTGGATCGTGACAACTTATTTGTGGTCATATTGAATAAGCCTTTATTTTGGTTGGTGATTTTGTTTGTTTACAGTTTACTTTCAGTGTATCCTCAAGAATTAATTTATAGAACGTTCTTCTTTCAGCGCTATAGAGGTTTGTTTAAAAGCGATGTGCTTTTCATATTGCTCAATGCGACCGTTTTTTCACTGGCACACCTCTTTTTTAAAAATAGCCTCGTCATGTTTCTCACGTTCATAGGCGGAATTTTATTTGCTTTGACATTCAAAAAGACAAAGTCAACTCTGTTGGTTTCTATTGAGCATGCCATTTATGGTTGTTGGTTGTTTACGGTCGGAATGGGTGAAATGCTAGGCTTTCCAACTTAACCTAATTTATTGTCCAAAATAGTTTTATAGCGATTGCTCATTGGAATTCTATTGGAGTTAATAAGCACATGTTTAGACTCGATAACCTCAATGTGCGGTAATGAAACAATATAGGATTTATGGACTTGTACAAAGGTATCGGGCAATTTCTCAAGAGCTTCATTTATCGTTTCCCTAGCTAATATCTTTTTTTTGAGGGTATGGTAATTCATATAATTGCCATCCTTTTCAAGGTATAAAATAGAGTCTATTTCGATTTGATGTTTTTCGTAACCACTTTTAATAATAAGGGTTGGTTTAGGATGTTCCGATGTTAGTCGAGTTGAAGTAGTTATCATATCGGAAACTTTATCTATTGCTGCTCTAAAACGTTTATATGTGATGGGTTTTAGGAGATAGTCAGTGGCATTAAGGTTATAACTTTCCACAGCATATTCAGAATATGCAGTTGTAAATACTATATGGGTTTCGGCTGGAATTAATTTGGCCAATTGTATGCCAGACAGATTTGGCATGTTGATATCGAGAAGTATGAGTTGAGGTTTTTTTGTTTCAATATATTGAAGGGCTTCAATAGAATTTCTAAAGGACTTCATGCAAAGTATATCACGTGAGCGTTCACAGTAATTTTTCAAAAGCTCTATGGCTTTTGGTTCATCGTCAATAATAATGGCTTCAATCATATTCCAATTTTAGATTTACGTTGTAGGTATTGCCTTTTTCGGAAATCGATAATTCGTGCTTTTCAGGATATAATATACGCAGTCTACGCTTTACATTTTGCAGGCCAATGCCAGAATTATGCTTTTCCAAGGAATTGCCATTGGGTTTTGTGCTTAGGGAGTTTTCACATTCGAATTCCAAAGTCTTACCAACTCGTCTTAGCCGCATCTTAATGAAAGACGTATTGTATATGTCAATTCCGTGTTTAAAGGCATTTTCAACAAAAGGAATTAAAAGTGCAGGCGCAATTTTTATGTGGTTCAACTCGCCTTCAGTAGTAAGTGAAATATCGAGGTCATCTGTGTCATCAAACCTAAGTTTATTGAGTTGGATGTAGTTGTTGATGAATTCGATTTCCTTGCTTAGGTATATAGTATCTCCCGAAGTATCATGCAACAAAAACCGCAGTAATTCCGATAGTTGTGCTATTCCAGAAGATATTTCAGTTTGTTTGTGTTTTTCAGAGATGGACAAAAGATTGTTTAGGGCATTGAATAAAAAGTGCGGATTGATCTGTGATTTTAATAGTTGTAATTCGGCTGTTAGTTTGTCTTCGCGCAATTGCCTTTTTAACGCTTCTTCTTTTTGCCACCTCAATATCATGATATGAACAAAGGACATACCTACAAAAAAGATGTATAGCCATAAAATAGTGATGAGGTTTTCGGCCAACAAGAATTCAAAGCCATAAATTAATTTGTTTTTGAAAAGTTCCAGTACAATTGCTGAAATTGTCGCTAGTAGAAGATAAGATCCATATCGCCTAAACTGCCTCTTGTTGAAATATTTGGAGAGTACATATACATTAAAATAGTAAAGCGATAGTTTTAGGATAAAACCAATAATGGTTCCAAATACACTAATCCCATCATAGGATATCTCAACAATTTCCTGTCCGTTTATAATTTCGACTTCCCTGTTTTGCGGACTGATAATCGCAAAGATTAAATAAAAACAGATCAGCCAAAAAAGGAGATTGATTCCTATTTCTATAAATCGATTTGTGGTCATAATAGTGTAAATGTAAACTGAAATTTTATAACCTTGTTAACATTCAGTCAATTTGTGACAAGAGCATCCTCATATGTGATGAAATGGTTATTTTTTGTCTAGATAACTTTAAACTATGTCTTATCACTTTTACTTTATAACCCTTCGTAAAATGAATAAGTTTGATAAAACGTAAAATGTATACCATGAAATCAATCTTAAAATTTGCAGTGATGTTGCTATTGTGTATGGGCTGCCAAGCACAGCATAACAAAAAAGACTTTAAAACTGATGTGTCCAACTACCTCAAGGAATTAGAACAGCGTGGTTTTTCTGGAAGTGTTTTGGTCGCTTATAAAGGAGATGTTATCAATGCTGAAGGTTATGGTTTTGCGGACAAAGAAGCCAAAATCATGAATACCTCCAAAACAATTTTCGATATAGGGTCGATCACAAAGCAATTTACAGCGGCAGGAATCCTAAAGCTTGAAGAGCTAGGAAAGTTAAAATTGAGCGACAAGGTCAATGTGTATTTTGATAATGTCCCAACAGATAAAAGTGAAATGACCTTACACCATCTGTTGACGCATTCCTCCGGATTGCCACCAGCTTTGGGACATGATTATCACCTGATCTCCAAGCAAGATTATGTTGCCAAGGCTTTTTCTTCTAAATTGTTGTTTCCTGTTGGAGCCCAATACGAATACTCGAATACAGGTTACACATTATTAGCTATGGTTATTGAGGAGGTTTCTGGGCAAACGTATGAAGCGTTTCTTTATAATCAACTTTGGAAACCTGCCCAAATGGAGCATACAGGTTATTTGAGACCTGATTTCAATAAAAATGACATTGCAGTAGGATATAAAAGCGATGAAAAATGGGGAAAGCCTACTGAAAAGTGGAACCATGAAGTCTCCTGGCATCTTAAAGGGAATGGTGGTGTGCTATCCACTATTGAGGATATGTACAAATGGCACCAAGCCTTGATTGGAACAAAAGTACTTTCCCAAACATCAAAAGAAAAAATGTATACCAAGCATATTGAAGAAGGCGAAGGTGCCGGATCGTATTATGGTTATGGTTGGGCACTGTTTCCAACACCTCGAAATACCTATTTAATTGCGCATAATGGAGGCAATGGGATTTTCTTTGCGGATTTTTGGAGATACCTTACTGAAGATATTACCATAATTATGATGACCAACCAATCTAATAAAGGATACGATGCCCTAACATCACAATTGGCTGGGATCTTGCTAACACCTAACTTTAAGCCAAATTCCGATCTAAAAGTATCTCAAGCTGACGCTGAAGCAGAACGGCAAATGGAGCAAATTGTAGACAATTTTTTGAATGTTATTAAAATGGACGATTCACAACTTTGGGAAACATTTATTGCCGAAAACTTCTCAAGGGAAATGATTGACCTCATGCCAATGAAAGACCATATTGCAATGTTCAAGAAATTCCATGATGCACTTAATGGTCAGGCTGTTGAAGGAGTGTTGCTGAATGCAGACGATGATATCGAAATGAAGTTTGCTAAAAATAAACTCATCATAAGTATTGATATCGATTCAAAATCCGAAGTAAAGATTGGTGGTTTGATGCTAGACTAAGTCGATAAGATGGGTTTTGTAAGGAGGTATTGAAAATTACCGTTTTGTCGTTCGCAAAACAGAAATCAATGTCGTATTTTTGTGTTCGATTTTAAACAAACAACAAAAATCTTCTTTATGAAATCATACGATGTTGCAATTATTGGTTCTGGTCCTGGTGGATATGTGGCAGCGATTCGCTGTGCGCAACTAGGCATGAAAACAGCAATTATTGAAAAATATTCAACCCTTGGAGGAACTTGCCTTAACGTTGGTTGTATTCCAAGTAAAGCACTGTTAAGTTCTTCCCATCATTATGAAGAGGCTACCAAGCATTTTGAAGACCATGGTATTGAGATTCCAGGTGAAATCAAGATCAACCTCGAAAAGATGATAGCACGCAAGCAGGCTGTAGTAGATCAAACTACAGGTGGTATTGATTTCCTAATGAAGAAAAATAAAATCGATGTTTATGAAGGTTTAGGAAGCTTTAAGGATGCAACACATATTACGATCGAAGGTAAGGATGCTGATGAAATTGAAGCTAAGAATACCATTATCGCGACAGGGTCAAAACCTTCGAACTTGCCTTTTATCAACTTGGATAAAGAACGTGTCATCACTTCTACGGAAGCACTAAAATTAAAGGAAGTTCCTAAACATCTCATGATTATTGGTGGAGGTGTTATCGGATTGGAGCTCGGACAAGTTTACCGACGATTGGGTGCTGAAGTGACCGTAATTGAATATATGGACAGAATTTTACCTACAATGGATGCAGGCCTTTCCAAAGAACTCAACAAGGTGTTCAAAAAAGCCAAATGCAGCATGATGGTATCCCATAAAGTACAATCTGTAGAACGCAAAGGAGACGAGGTCATTATCAAGGCCGAAAATAAAAAAGGTGAAGTGGTCGAATTTAAAGGTGATTATTGCTTGGTCTCTGTAGGTCGTAGACCGTATACAGATGGTTTAAACGCTGAAGCCGCAGGAGTGAAAATCAATGACAGAGGACAAGTCGAAGTCAACGATCATCTCCAAACTTCGGCATCAAATATCTATGCGATAGGAGATGTCGTTCGTGGTGCAATGCTAGCACATAAAGCTGAAGAGGAAGGTGTGTTTGTTGCTGAAACATTAGCAGGACAAAAACCGCATATCGATTATAACCTTATTCCAGGTGTGGTATATACATGGCCAGAAGTGGCTGCAGTAGGGAAAACAGAAGAAGAATTAAAGGCATCTGGAACCGAATATAAAGTTGGGCAATTTCCGTTTAGAGCACTAGGTAGAGCAAGAGCCAGTGGAGATATCGATGGTTTTGTAAAAATACTGGCCGATACATCTACTGATGAAGTTTTAGGTGTACATATGATAGGAGCTCGTTGTGCCGATTTGATTGCTGAAGCTGTAACTGCCATGGAATTTAGAGCATCGGCAGAGGACATATCGAGATATTCCCATGCACATCCAACCTTTGCTGAAGCCATAAAAGAAGCAGCTTTAGCGGCAACTGATGACAGAGCGCTACACGCATAGTTTCTATGTCCATCTCAAAAACATAATGTCTTACATCTTAAAAAGCGAACTTAAAGGTTCGCTTTTTTGATTTTAGATCCAGATAATTCTACATCTGCGGTTGCCCAACTGGTTTTGATCGCGTTTTCCATCCTAGTGACATTATCCAAATCGCCAAGTTTTTCATAAGCTAGTTTCAAACCATGTTGTGCCCAACCGTTTTTTGGTAACTTTTTAAGGTCTTCATTATAGATTGTAATGGCTTCCTCGTATTGTTTGTTTTTTATGAGCAAATCACCAAGGTGATGCCTAATTGAAAAAAACCAATCAGGTGGTTCGTTGTAATTTAATTCGTCTTCAATGGCAACAGCTTCTTTCAGCAATTTGATACCTGAGTCCAAATGGCCTTGAGCACTTAAGAGTTCACTCTCTAAGACCTTATCAGCTAAGCCTATAAGTGTTCCCACAGAGTTGATGTCCCAAATGGTGAGATCATTCAAGCTGTCATCTGAAGCATATGCCTTAAGGGCTTCCAATTCTTGCTTTGCTTGGTCAAAATCCGTTTTAGCAACATAAGCCATGCCCTTTGCGTAATGTTGCATGGCCAAAGGATATTTTAAGAGACTTGATTCTTCCTTTTTCAGAATATCGTCCCACATGGCGAATTTGACCATGGTGTAGTATGGAATGACATAATAATGTTGAAGTGTTCCCCATCCTGGTTCTGCCATAATATCTGGATGTACGTGCTGGGATACTTTATTGGCACCAATCATTGCCCAATGTTTATTACCTTCCAAAGCCGCTGTGGCAGCCATAAAATGATAATTATGCGGATAGTAGGCTAGAGGATATGCGCCTTGGGCATGACACAGCGTAACATAGGTACTGTCTGCTTGTACTGCGTTAATGTTGGCCACAGTACCTTTGTGATAGTCTCCAGTTCTTATGTAAATATGTGATGGCATATGAACCAAATGACCAGCACTTGGAAAAGTGCCATCATCAAACAGCTTTGCCGACGTATAAGCGCGTTCTGGCGTGCTTGAAGCTTCAACGGCATGAATATAAAAATGATTGGCTCCAGGATGCTCGGGATTCCTCTTGATAATAGTTTCTAAAATGGAAACAATTTCTGGTGTCCAAGATTTTTCAGAGCCATCTTTTTCATTCAAATCCCACGGATGCAAATTCATAATCGATTCTGCATACATGGTTGCTATTTCTGTGTCTTGAGGATATTGAGTATGGATAGTTTTTAACGCGTTAGAATAGTTAATATCAAGTTGGGAACGATCTTCTGGAGGCGTCTCAGTATAACGCTCAGCCATCGCATTTATCAAGTCCTTTTCTTTTTTTGTGCAATTATCTGATAAAGATTTGGCTTTTTGGATTGCCTGGTAAGCTCTTTCATAATGGTTGTCTTCCATTCCAGCGTTATAATTTGGACCAAGCACATAGGCATAACCCCAAAATGCCATGGCGCAATTAGGATCTAATTTTGTAGCGTAATAAAAGGAACGAGCCGCTTCGGCATGATTGAATGCGTAAGCTAACGTCAATCCTTGATTGAAGTAGTTTTGTGCTAGTTCGTTGTTTGTGGAAATAGGATAATTAAGCGTGCCTAAGCCTTGAAATAAAGGAGCCTTGTTGTCTTTTTTGTACCATTCGGCATCTGTAATCCTTGGCACACAAGAGTATTTACTCAAAGGCGGTGTTTTTACAACAGTGTCATTTACTGATTTTCCATCTGCTTTACATGATAGAATTAGTGCACTGAGGCAAATCAGAAAGATAAGAACGTTTTTCATCTTGATTTACTATTTAATCGATTGGTGGTGTATTATAAAAATATTAAAAAGTCTTAAGTGGTCTTTATCTTACAGTAGAGTTAATATCGTTTAAGAATGAATAATTTCACTGAACATTTTAGTTAAGAATATAGCTTCTTTTCTTATATTTAAGGGTGTAAATTTGTGGTTATGTGGGAAAAACAACTTGAATTTTACGACAGTATTGTAGCTGAATGTCCTGATTTTGAACGTAAGGGAAAGAAGATGATATATACGTCTGCAAATGGCTACATGTTTACTTTATTGAATAAGGATGCTGAAATTGGTATTCGATTGTCAAAAGAATCCCAAAAAGCGTTTAAAGAAACATACAACGCTACCGAATATCGATCCTATGGTGCGGTGATGCGCGACTATGTAAAAGTTCCTGAAGCCTTATATGCCAATAAGCAGTTATTGGTAGATTATTTTAATGAAAGCTATGGTTACGTCATGAGCTTAGAGCCAAAGTAAATCAAAGTTCCTTGATCAAATCATAAATACGCATGCGTTTGCTGTAATCGTATTCGTTGATATCCCGAACAAAGCAGTACATGCTTATTTCTTCGCGTTTTACTTTTTCAGATAGTGCTTCTACTGTAAATGGTCCAAATTCTTCCGATTTTTCGATGTAGTAGAACTCATGGTCATAAATGAGGTCGCTCACTTTCTTTTGGTACTTTTTTCTTAAAAAGATTTTTATGTCTTCAACACTATCCAAGGTTTCCGTATAATTGGTAGAATTGATAAATAGCGCAAATTCGGTTTTGTTTTGATGGTTCAATACAAGAACATCATCATCCTTGAAATAAGCTTTAACCGTTATGAGTCCGTCTTCAGTTTCGATAGAAAACACATTTTGGATATCGACCGTCCAAGACGTTTCAATAATTGATTGTTTGCGCGCAATTTCGAGAATATGATCATCCTTAAAAGTATAAATGGATTTTTTTTCAGAGATGCCATTGACCAAAACCCATTGTTGGTTAATGAGCAATGAATCATGATGCATCGAATAATCAAAGGGTTTTAAATTAGGAATTACATCGCGTAAGTTATCTCTCATACAGCAGGTTTTAAAAGGGTAACTATAAAGGCAACGTCTAAGATACGGAAATATTGGATAGCAATTAATATTTTTCTAATTGCTGAAGCACCTCTTTTTTGTAGCTTCGACTTATTGGTAATGCGGTATTATCAATTGTGATATGTTCGTTTGTGAAACTTTGAATGGAGGTTATAGAAATGATAAACGAACGATGGATTCTCATAAATAATGGTTTTGGAAGTTTGCCTTCAATAGCACTAATGGTTTCCCTTGTAACAACTGTCTTTTCGGTTAAGTGCAACTTCAAATAGTCGCCTAGACTTTCAATGTATATGATGTCGGCAAAATCGATTTTTATCATTTTACGTTCAGAACGTACGAACATAAAGTCCAAAACTTCCGCTTCTTCAGCTGTGGTTTCAATTTGAATGGCATTGTGATAGATATCGAAATAATTTTGAAGGCCTTTTTGAAGTCTTACAAACGAAATGGGCTTCAATAGATAATCTACAGCTTGAAGCTCAAATCCTTCCACGGCATAATCCCTGTAAGCAGTAGTGAAAATGATCCTAATGTCACGATTGATGGACTTTGCAAATGAAATTCCTGAGATCTCAGGCATATTGATATCCAAGAACACCAAATCGATATGATGGTTATTGATTTCATTGAAGGCCTCAACAGCATTACTACAACTTGCAACAATGTGAACGTTGTCTATTTTATTGAGATGGGATTCAATAATTTCCCTGGCAATGGCTTCATCATCAACGATTAAACAATGAATACGGTTCATCTTAAACATTTACTGTTGTTAGGGTTAATTCGAGTTCAATATTGAAACTGTCTGTATTATCTCGAATGATTAACTCATGCGAATTGGGATACAGCAGTTCCAGTCGTTTTTTTATGTTTTCCAAGCCAATACCATGCTTTGGTGAATGATGATCAGATTTCGAGTTAATCACTCCAAAGTGCACTTTTTTCGAATCGGCTTTGAGATCAATGTTTATGGATAACACACCGTCTTTAATACTACCATGTTTAAAGCTGTTTTCAACAAAAGGGAGCAATAACATTGGTGCAATGGTAATGTTGCTCGATGTTGTTTGGATGTTCAAATTTACTGAAAGTGTATCGTGAAAACGCATTTTTTCAAGTTCTATATAATCTTTGAGGTGTTCAATTTCCTCAGATAATAACACCGATGGTTTTTCAGCCTGATACAATACATAGTCCAACAGGTTTGAAAGCTTTAAGATCATATCTGGAGTTTGGTCAGCTTTTTTCAATGCAAAACCGTAAAGTGTGTTCAATGTATTGAACAAAAAATGAGGATGAATCTGCATTTTCAAATAATGCAGCTCTTGTTCCTTTAGTTTTAATTGCGTGTCCAATATTTTTGTTTCAAGTTGTTTTGATTTCGAAGCTTGTTCAAAATTGAGTTTGAGCAGCTTAAAAGCACTTACTACTACAACAACCAAATACACGGCCGTTGCAATAAAAATAATGTTCTTTGTAGCTGGATTCATTTCAGAATATTCAAAATCAGATAAGTAAATGAGGCTGAAGAATATGGAAACAAACAATAAATACACAGATATGATAAAAGTGTAAAGACAATAGAGCCCAAAGCGCCAATACCGTTTTGGAATAAGGTAATCAGGAATTAATTTATAGATGGAGACGTATGTGGTAGCAATGGTTATCGGCATTAAAAAGAGAGCGAATTTCAAGGTATCGGTAAAATTTACGCGATTACCACCAAAAAAGTACGTATAGAACAATAGTACACCAGTCCAAAAGAGCAGATGTAGTATGAATTGACCAATTTTTTTAAAGACAAATTCCCTCGAAAGCATAAGCATAAATACCAATGCAATATTAGTTATATTTTTTTACTGCTTGTCTTATTTTGAGATGAACAACCAATTTAGCAAGGGTTTTAGCATTTCTGTTAAATCGATAAGTAAACTGGTCATTGGTCGCTTTTTTAATAACTGAGGCATCTTAATTTTTATGTTTGATTATGTTTAACTAAATTTAAAATACTATGACTTTAATTTCGTTGTCCGTTCAGGGTGTTTTCTTTCAAGCGATTGCAACCAATTTATTTATGGAAGGTGGCCCACTGTTTATGTCACTCATTCTAATCTGTTTACTTGTATCTTTGTTTTTTATCGTAAAGGGATTTGTAAGTTCACAGAAATCCGTTCAATCAGCCCATAAGTATTTGAAACTTACAGTAGATTCTAGTTTGTTGGGCTTAGTGTTGGGTTTTTTGGGTTCGGTACTCGGACTTATTTCTGCGTTTGATACCGTTGAAGCAATGGGTAATCCACCACCTGAAATGTTTGCAGGCGGACTTAAAATTTCGTTATTGACAGCTACATTCGGATTATTTAGTTTTGTCATTGCTAGATTAGGTATTCTAGTTTTACGGCTTAAATTACCATCAATCCATAATGAAAATTAGATCACTGCATGGCGTGTTTAGCGAGTTTAAGAACTCGCTTTTTTTATGTCTTTTTCTTAAGTGATTTTACCGGTTTTTTCCATAATTTTAAGAAAAATGAAAAATTAAGTGACTTTAATAAGTAACCTGTGTCTTATTAGAAACCCTTAATACGAAATCCAAATTTTTTGGAACCTTCAGAGAAAATTGACAACTTAACAGACGAAGCGTTAGTGAGCGCTATTGTCAAAACGAACGACACGCTGTTGTTTGCAGTGCTGTACGACCGTTTTGCGAGTATGGTGTACAACAAATGTTACGGTTTTGCGAAAGATGGAGATGAAGCTAAAGACCTAACACAGGATGTGTTTTTGAAACTATTCGTTAAACTCGGTAGTTTTAAAGGAAAGTCGAAGTTTTCAACGTGGTTATACGCCTTTACTTATAACCATTGTGTCAATTATGTCACGAGAAATACGGCTAAGAAATTTGAAAAGAAATCGGTAGATTATACCGACATTGAAAATCTTGCTGAAGATTATGATGAATCTTCAGATTTTAGTGACATGAGAGTTGACAAGTTAAAGAAAGCTTTGGAACTTGTGTCACCAGATGAAAAAATGATCCTATTGCTGAAATATCAAGATAACCTTTCAATTAAAGAAATTGAAAGTGTCTTAGGAATAGGGGAAAGTGCAGTTAAAATGAGAATCAAACGCGCCAAGGATAAATTATTAACCGTTTATGATAACGAATTTAGCTAATGGAAAATCCGTTTAAAGATATAGACAAGCCATTACAGGCAGTTCCAGAGGAACTAAAATCAAAGGTCATGAACGATATTGCAATTGCTAAATTGCTCATGGAATTGGCCGAACTGTTCTCCTATAACCTTGGAGATGTTATTGAGACGGTTATGTCTAAGCGCGAAAAAAAGAAAACAAAATAGCTATTAAATAATAATCACTTATTATGGACAAAATATCAGAATATCAGAACATTGTAGCAGGCTCGTTAACGACCATGTGGAATGAAATCGTGAAGGTGTTCCCAAGTATCGTTGGCGCACTAGTTGTATTGATTTTAGGTTGGTTGTTTACTAAAATCATTATACGATTGGTTAAAAAGGGTTTAAAACTGGCGAAGGCAGACACCTTAGACGATAAGCTCAATCAAATTGAAATTGTAGAGGGAAAACAACTGAAATTTGATACCATTAAGATTGTATCCACCTTTGTGAAATGGGTCATATACATTATGCTGTTGATCGTTGTTTCAGATATTTTGAACTTAAGTATTATATCAGAACAAATCAGTAAATTTCTAGGGGTGTTGCCTCAGCTCTTTGTGGCTCTGGTAATCTTTACCTTAGGATTGCTATTTGCTAATTTTATTAAAAAGGCATTGCAGTCTTTCTTTGAATCTATGGACCTTTCTGGTGCTAAGATAATCAGTCAAATTGTATTTTTTTTATTGCTCATCTTTATTTCGATTACTGCTTTAAACCAAGCTGGCGTTAATACAGATATCATCACGCAAAACCTTACCTTGATTTTGGGAGGTTTTCTATTGGCTTTCAGTATTGCATTCGGTTTGGGAGCAAGAGTTGTGATTGCCGATTTACTGCGTACTTTTTATACACGAAAAACGTATGAGATCGGACAAAAAATTGAATTTCAGGACAAGATTTACGAAGTCGAAAAAATCAGTAATATTTCAGTAGTCATCAAAAATGCCGACGGAAAGATTGTGGTCCCAATTAAAGACATAGTGGAAAGTCAAATTAAGGTTTTAGACTAGATATCTAGGGTTATAGATTAGATTATGTCAATTTTCAACTAGTCTACTTAAGACTTTCTAACTGGTCCCTTTTCATTAATTTGAAAAGGGATTTTTTGAGTGCCTATTTCCGTTTGTTACGTCTGTTGTAATTCTTGTCGCCTCTGGTTTTTGGTTTTTTGTATTTGGCAGCCATCTTAAATTTATAGGAACCACCAAGGTTTTCTTTTTTGTTCTTTTCTTTTTTCTCGTGGAATGCTGGACCTGGAGCATCCTCGTCCTGTCTGCGTTTGGTCGGATTGTTCCGCTCCTTGATTTGCGGACGCTCTTCTTCAATCAATTCCTTTGATCGTTCAACTTCCGAAGGGAAATCCAAAAGCCTTATGGTCTTGTCCATATAAGTCTCTATATTGGATAACGCCTCTTGTTCGTTTTCAGTGGAAAAGGTTAAGGCGTGGCCTTGTTGCTCTGCACGACCTGTTCGGCCAATCCTATGCATGTAGTTTTCTGGATAGTTTGGCGTATCGAAATTAATGACATGACTAATATTCTCAATGTCCAAACCACGAGCCATAACATCGGTAGCTATTAAGATACGATGTTCGCCATGTCGAAACTGGTCAATACTTCTCAATCTGTAGTTTTGGGTTTTATTGGAATGGATCACACAGGATGCTCCAGGAAAACGTTCTTCCAATTGGTCAAACAAGCGATCAGCCAGTTTCTTGAATGCCACAAACACCAATACTTTATTATATATTTCAGCATCGTGAAGCAAATGCTCTAGCAAATTTACTTTGGTATAAAAATTAGGGACATCGTAACGTTGTTGTTCGATATTGTGGAGTGGTGTTCCTGAGACGGCAATGGTAATTCGTTCTGGATTGATGAAAAAATCCGTGATAAGCTCGTCAACATCTTCGGTCATGGTAGCAGAAAACATAATGTTTTGTCGACGCTCTGGAAGGATATCGAAAATGTTCAGTAATTGATGTCTAAAGCCCAAATCGAGCATCACATCAACTTCATCGATTACCAATTTTTGAATGGATTTGAGCTGCAAAACATGACTCATAGCCAAATCGAACAAACGTCCTGGAGTAGCAACGATAATGTCCTGGCCTTGGGCTACGGCTTGTTTTTGTGTGTTGATGTTCGTTCCACCATAAACACCCAAAACCCTTACATTGATGTATGCTGCTAGTTTTTCTATTTCGTCAACCACCTGTACAACCAACTCTCGAGTGGGAACCAAAATCAATACTCTCGGATTGTCTTGTCGCGAATATTTGAGGTGCCGCAAAATAGGTAACATGTAGGCAAAGGTTTTTCCAGTACCAGTTTGCGCGATACCAACCACATCCTTTCCTGAGGCAACAATGTTGAAAGCTTGCGCTTGAATTGGAGTTGGGAATTCAAAACCTAAATCATCCAAAGCGTTGTATAAGGGTGTATTTAAGTTTAAATCGGTAAAACGAATCTGGTCTTTCATATTGCAAAGGTACTAACCTTAAATCGGTTCATGCAACACACATTAATTAATCCTCTTTTTCTTGATTCAGAATTGATGCTGCTTGTGCCTTCCAATCTTCTGATAATTTTGACCAATCAAGTAGAATACCATAAGGTTCGCACCTGTCTTTTTCAGCTAAATTATAAGTTGGTCCTACCAGAGCAAAATAGGATTCGTTGTTGTTATCGTCACTTTCATAATTGATCGACATGGCATAATAATCGTTGTCTTCTTTTTTATACGTTCCTAGAGTCGCAATCTCAAAACCATAATCGTCACTATCTTCAAGATAATTGGCAAGTGATAATTTGGCCAAGGCTTCAGGATTTATGTATTCCTTAGGAATGGCGTCAAGTTTACCAACCTTATGATATGCCTTTATCATTGCAAATCGCGATGTTGTGCTATCAATTAAGGCTTTTAAAATTTTGGATTCCGTTGGTAAGTCGTGATTGACCCTTGCTATTGCTGCATGCCTTTTGAACCAATCATTGTCCTTTCTATGGATTAGGGTTTTGGTAAAGGTATCAATGTTTTCAGGTTTGGCAGCTGTGTCCTGCATCAGTTTTAAATATCTGTAAATTCTAGAATTATAGGTGTAGCTGTAATTTGTGGTGTCTTCAACATCAGTTATGTATAATTTAAGATCGTCATTAGCATGTTTTAAAAGTGTATTTATTCGGTTCTTGACGATGCCAGTGCTATCAGGATTGTATTCTAAAATATCAGTTGCTAGACCCAAAACAGACGCTCGTAACCCATCGTTATCTATCAATTTTACAAGATCATCAAAATGTGCTAGGGTCATTGGAACAGAATCACGAAAAGTATTAAACATTTGCCATTGATAATTCTCAACATGTTCAGGAGTTTTATTGAAAAGTAGGGTTTTATATGTTGAAAGTGCGCTGTCGTCCTTTAATTGTGGAACAATGCTAATAATTTTTGATTTTAGATCGTCATTTGTTTTGGGATCATCATAAACTTCTGTGAGCACTTTCAGCGTTTTGTCATTCTGTAATTGAACAAATTCATCAAGGATTTTGTGCTTTACTTTGGTGTCGAAGTCGGTTTTTCCAAAATCTGAACGAATAGCATCATGTAGTTGCCCAAGGTCTTCATCTTCAAATTCGTAATAGTCAAACGCACCTATAGCGCTCTTGCGAATGATGGTATCATTGGATTTTAAATCCCTTATGATTTGAGATGTTTTCGATGCATAAATATCAAAGTTTTCCTCAGGAGATGTGTCCTTGAAATAGCCGAGAATGGAGTCTGTCATTTTCTTATTGTATACTTCATTTGCAGTGTAGGCTGTCATCATAATCATGCGTTTGCCTTGAATCCAAATTTTGTGGTAAGTCGTGATACTGTTTGCTTTGTTCTTGATATATGCTTCCACACCTTCTTTATGACCAATTTTTACCGGATTTTTATCGACAATGGAATCATTCCAGTCGCGCAGCATTTCTAAATTGAGATCATAGAATTCAGAGAGATCAGTGGTTTTAAAATAATCTTGGAAATCACCATAACTAAAGTGATACACATCGCCAGAATTTGGATTTGTCGTATAGTATTCAACAGAGTTTTTCAAATATGATGTGTCATAATCAACGGTGTCAATCTCTTTTCTATAATTGTCAAATTGCATGATTTCCATCTGTGTATTATCAATTTTCTTGACTTGAAAAGGTGCTGGCTTATAATCCAAAAACTTAAAATCATTAAAGAAGGGATTGTCCACATTTACTTTGTCTTTGTCATTGAGTTTTTGTTGAAGTAGGAGGTAGGATCGATTCCCTCGAAAATAAATACGAACAAACGTATGGTATTTGTCTTGCAACAAAATTTCATATTCTCGACCTTCATAACCGTTAAGTGAAATGGTTTTGGGCTCAGAAACCAAGGTGCCTTTCGAAGTGAAATTTTCAGCCATGGACGAGAACCCATCTTCTGGGTTTTGCAAATAATAACCCGTTGGTAAATCGTTGTAACGAAACAGATAATTGTTCTTGTTGTCTAAATCCATAGCGTTGTATATCTTGAGCTTATATGGCTCTCCATCTGGATCTAAAGGATTGATGACTTCCCTTGAAAGATCTTTTATCTCACCAGGAACATGTACCGAAAAGGCAGCGTCTTCGTAGATCCTTACCTGCCAATCTGTGTTTTTTCTTTCAATGGGTTTTGGCTCAGAAAATGCCAGCGAATTCAAAAATCGATTGACAGAATTTAAGTTGACATTGTCCTTGTCATACTGAACCGACACATAATAAAATAATTGGTCTTTATAGACCATCTTGGACTTGATGTGTTGACCATCTCCAGCAATAATGTCGTTGAGCATGTATTGGCCATCTCTATTTTTGCCCTTGTCTTCACTAATCACTTCTCCATCATTGGCTTTTAAGATGTTTGTGAGATATCTTTCAGATAGGTCGTCAAAGGTTAGTTCTGTTGGTGCTTGCCTTAAGTCAAGGCCCAACATAAGGTATACAGTTGGGTCCAACATTGAACTGTAAGAGTGTATCTGGAACGTTTTGAAATCTTCAGTAAAATTAGGAGCGCCAGGAACTTCAACAGAGTAACCTGTATCCTTGTCATGAAATGTATGCCAATCCATTTTGGATTGGTCAATTTTATATGTTTTGGCAACTCCTGTGAAAACCGCTTCAACAGGAGTAACCTTATAGCCTTTATCTTTCAATAACTGTATCACGCCATCTTGTCCTGGTAAATGCGCAGTTCCTACTGCAGAAAACAACGAATGGTTTGTTTTTACAATGCTGTCAATGCTACGACACATCACCTTGTTTCTAGCGATCATTTCTTCATCATTGCCACCATAATCTTCAATAAGAACACGATTGATCGCATTGAGATCACCTGTATAGTAGATTTCGGTAAGCTTGTTAAGGGTAGAATCTATTTCTTTTTTGGTGCCTTCGATATGGTCCAAAATATAATTGCGCTGTGCGTCTTCGTTCAGATTCTCAAAATAGTTTAATTGTGATTCCACAGTCTCAAGACCAACAATTTGTTTTCTCATCGTCTTTGCCTGACCACATAAATACATATCCACAAAAGTGGACATGTCATCATGTCGTTCCTCTCTTGGATACATCAAACTAAGGATGATATTAGGATCCTTTAATTCAGAATCTTCAAACGAATACGAATTGATTTCCTCAAATCGCTTCACGAGTTTTTTGTATTCCTGTTCATCGAGTAAGGATTTAAATATGCTTTTGGGATCTTCTGTGACGACTTTGTTGTTCATCGCAACCATAAGGGAGTCTGGATTGATTTCCAAAGCAAAAATATCGCAGCTTTCTATAGCTGGCATCACGGCATCACTAAACTGAAATGCCCTAACATCATCAACGTGCATTGTTCCGAAAAGATAGGATGGCTTAGCCGATTTCTGTCCTTCGATTTTCCACAATAAACTATAATTGTCTTGGGATTGCGATTGGATTAAGAAACTGACAAAAAATAGGCAGTAACAAAGCACTGAGGTTTTGAAGTATAATGAAATCATGAAGTTGGTCCTAAGATTACAATTAAAATATGATGTTAGTTATGAGTTTCTTAATATTTTTGAAAACATAAACCTGTACTTCAACTTTGAGAATAACAGTACGAACATCAATAGATAATAGTAAGCAATATAAACAAAAATTGTTGACATGGAGCCAACGATTCGATGAAGTGCTTTGGTTAGACAGTAATGGGTATGACAACCGATTTGCAACTTATGATGCCGTTCTCGCAGTCGAGGCATTCACAAGCTTTCAAACTGATTGTTTTGATGCATTTCATCAGCTAAAGGAATACCAATCGGTAACCAAGGATTGGATTTTCGGTTACTTGTCCTACGACCTGAAAAATGATATTGAGGATTTAACTTCCCAAAATTTTGATGGACTCAATTTTCCTGACTTGTTTTTCTTTCAACCCAAAAAGATATTTCTCCTAAAAGGAAATGTGCTGGAAACGCATTATCTGGAGCTGGTGTCTGATGAGTTGGAAAACGATTTGAAAGCCATCGAAACCATAGATGACAATCATATCCATAAAACTAAAAGCGTCTCGAACGCGATTAAGATTAGTTTGCGTATTCATAAGGACGAATACTTTGACAAAGTAAAAACCATGTTGGCACACATTCATAGAGGAGATATTTATGAAGCCAATTTTTGTCAGGAGTTTTATGCTGAAGATACCGTTATAGATCCATTGGAAACGTATACGAAGCTCAATGCGATTTCAAAGCCACCATTTGCATCCTATTTGAAGCTATATGATAAGTTTTTATTGTCTGCTTCTCCTGAACGCTACATAAAAAAAGCTGGTTTGCAAATTACATCCCAACCGATAAAGGGAACGGCTAAGCGTTCAATAAATAAAGCAGAGGATCATCAATTAAAAACTAATCTTTCAAGGGATGTCAAGGAACGTAGTGAGAATATCATGATTGTGGATTTAGTACGAAATGACCTTTCAAGGACTGCTGTGAAAGGTAGTGTAAATGTAGAGGAGCTATGCAAGGTATATACCTTTGACCAAGTGCACCAAATGATTTCTACCGTTACTTCAAAAGTAGATGTCGAAACTCATCCTGTTGATATCATCAGGACAACATTTCCTATGGGAAGCATGACAGGTGCACCAAAGATTTCAGCCATGCAAATTATTGAAACACTGGAAGCTACTAAACGCGGACTCTATTCTGGAACTGTGGGTTACTTTACTCCAGACAATGATTTTGATTTTAATGTTGTCATTCGAAGTATTTTATACAATCAGTCAAATCGATATGTGTCTTATTCGGTTGGAGGTGCCATAACTGCTAAAAGCGATCCGATGAAAGAATACGAAGAATGCTTGATAAAGGCCAAGGCAATGCGAGAGGTGTTGGAAGGTTAATCGAGAAGTAAGAAAATAAGGCATAAGAGATAAAGAAGTATTTGCTAGTAAGACAAAAGCGTTACATTTGATTATGAAAAGTTATAGGGATTTAATCGTCTGGCAAAAATCTGTTGATATGGTGACAATGATATATTCTATCTTGAGGTCTTTTCCAGAAGATGAAAAGTTTGGTCTTACATCCCAAATAAAGAGGAGTTCGGTTTCAATATCCTCAAATATAGCCGAAGGCTATGGAAGGCGTTCTACGAAAGAATATGCTAGATTTTTGCATATAGCCAGAGGATCGCATTTTGAAATGCAAACGCAATTGCAAATTGCTATAAATTTAAGACTTGTTAGAGAAGAGGATTTGAAAAACATACTGAGTTTATCAATTGAAATTGAAAAAATGCTTAATGTACTGATAAAAAAACTTGTTAAATAATGCGACGATCTACTTATCCCTTATCCCTTTTCCCTTAATTCTTAATTCATGCTAGACCACTTCAAAAATCATATCAATACAGTGTTACCTTTCCTTAAGGAAAGCAGGCTTCTTATTGCCATATCTGGAGGAATTGACAGTGTTGTGTTAGCGCATCTTTGTCACAATTTAAATCTTGATGTGTCTTTGGCTCATTGTAATTTTAAATTACGTGGAACGGAAAGTGATGTTGATGAACAGTTTGTGATGGATTTGGGCAAGCAATGGCATCTTGAAGTTTTTGTGCAAAAATTCAACACCGAAGTTTATGCCAAATCCCATAAGTTGTCGATTCAAATGGCAGCGCGTGAGTTGCGCTATGATTGGTTTAGTGATTTGGCTGAAAGGCTAGGGTTTGATTACATTTTGACGGCACATCATGCCGATGATAACCTAGAAACATTTTTGATCAATTTTACACGAGGTACTGGGTTGAATGGTTTGACAGGAATTCCGTTAAGAAATGGCAAGTTTGTTAGGCCATTACTGCCCTTTTCTAGAAATGATATCGAATGTTTCGCAAAAGCGCAGTCTGTTAAATGGCGAGAGGATAGTAGTAATTCCTCTCGAAAATATTTAAGGAACAAGTTGCGGCATGAGGTTGTTCCTGTGTTAAAGGATATCAATCCGCAACTCTTGGAAAGCTTTCAGAAAACAATCGATAACCTTACAGAGACTTCAGAGGTTGTTGCAGATAGCATTGAAGCTTTTAAAAAGCGAGCTGTAAAATCCTCAACGACAAATGAAACGAGGTATCGTATTTCCGAATTTCTAAATCTGAGTAACCCAAAAGCCTATCTGTTTGAAATCTTTAAGGACTATGGGTTTTCAGAATGGAACGATGTGTTAGACTTGTTAAATGCTCAATCTGGAAAACAAGTGTTCTCAAATACCCATAGATTGATTAAACATCGAGAGCTTCTAATTTTGACGCAACTAAAACCTGAAAACCAAGAGAATTCGCATGATCATATTAGCATATTTGAACGGGATGTAAAGCTTAAAACCAATTTTGGAATACTGTTTTTCGATGAAGCCGACGCTATTTTCAACGCTTCAAAGAACATAATGTATATTGACAAAGAAAGGTTAAAGTATCCTCTGGAATTGAGGCGATGGAGGGCAGGAGACGTTTTCTATCCCATGGGTATGAAGGGAAAGAAGAAGGTGAGTAAGTATCTAAAAGATGAAAAATTATCAATTTTAGCAAAGGAAAATGTTTGGGTAATCACTTCAGATGACAGCATTGTTTGGGTTGTGGGAATGCGTGGCGATGAACGCTACAAGGTAACAGACTCGACCAAGGAAATTTTGAAAATTGAATTATTGAAAGATTCAAAAGAACCTTCGGAAAAGGATAAAAATAAAGGGAGAATTGAATAATCCCAAAATGAAATCATGACAATACAAGGACAAATAGTTGATATTAAAGGAAAGCGCGTTTTTAAAGGTGAAATCACGGTTTCCGAAGGCAAAATAGTTGCTATCGAAGCCTGTAATCATGATAAAGAGCATTACATCCTGCCTGGATTTGTAGATGCTCATATCCACATAGAAAGTTCCATGTTGGTGCCAAGTGAATTTGCCAGGTTGGCTGTGAATCATGGAACAGTGGCAACCGTTTCCGATCCTCATGAGATTGCAAATGTGCTCGGAATCAAAGGTGTGGACTTTATGATTGACAACGGAAACAAGACACCTTTCAAATTCAATTTTGGAGCGCCTTCCTGTGTGCCTGCTACTATATTTGAGTCGGCTGGAGCTGTAATCGATTCTGACGGAATCAAACAGTTGATGTCCAATCCAAATATCAAGTATCTGGCAGAAATGATGAATTATCCTGGTGTTCTATTTGATGATCCTGAAGTGCTCAAAAAAATAGAATGGGCAAAACACTTCAATAAACCCATTGATGGCCATGCGCCTGGAGTTCGTGGTGATGACATTTCAAAATATATTGCTGCAGGAATTTCAACCGACCATGAATGTTTTACCTATGAAGAAGGTCTGGAAAAACTTCAAAAGGGAATGAAGGTCTTGATACGTGAAGGAAGCGCGGCAAAGAACTTTGAGGGTTTAATAGATTTGCTTCCCGAGCATTACGAAAACTTAATGTTTTGTAGTGACGATAAGCATCCTGATGATTTAATTGTAGGCCATATAAATCAGTTGTGTGCGCGAGCAGTTGCCAAGGGAATGGACGTGTTTAAGGTGTTGGAGGTCGCTTGTATAAATCCTGTGAAACATTACAATCTTGACGTAGGTTTACTTAAGGTTGGTGATGCTGCAGATTTTATTGTTGTTAATGATTTAAAGGATTTTGTCGTTCTGTATAATTATATAGGTGGTGAATTGGTTTCTGGGCAAGGGCATTCATTGGTTGAACCAGTTTCGTTTGAAGTGTTAAACAATTTCAATACTGAAAAAAAGAAGGTTACGGATTTTAAATTTGAAGCGTCTTCTAAGCAAATTCGAGTGATTGAAGCTTTGGAAGGTCAGCTGGTTACAAATGAAATTATTGCCGATAGTTCGATTAAGGATGGAAATTTAGTGTCCAATGTTCAGGAGGATATTTTGAAGATGACTGTGGTGAACCGATATCAAAATCAAGAACCAGCCATTGCCTTCATTAAAAATTTCGGCTTGAAGGAAGGCGCCATTGCTTCCTCTGTTGGCCACGATTCCCACAATATTATAGCAGTAGGTGTTAGTGACGAGATGATTTGTAAGGCTGTGAATCTTGTTATTGAGCATAAAGGTGGTGTTTGTGCCGTAACTGATTCTAATGAAAGCATTGTCCCTTTACCAGTTGCTGGGATTATGAGCGATAAGGATGGAGCAACCGTTGGAAAACTGTATGCAGAATTGGATCATATGGCGAAACAGATGGGAAGCACGTTAAACGCACCTTATATGACCTTGTCGTTTATGGCTTTGTTGGTGATCCCATCGTTGAAGTTGAGTGATAAAGGGCTATTTGATGGGAATGACTTTAGGTTCACCTCTGTAAATTATGAAGCTTAAATAATGCCAATTTTAGAAGCTAATTATAAACCGCCATTTGTGTTTAAAAACGGGTTTATAGCTACTGTATTTTCTGGTTTGTTTCGGAAAGCATCAATCGATCAAACTCGAGAGCGTATAGATACTCGCGATGCTGATTTTTTGGATTTGGACTGGAGCTATACCGAAAATCCATCAAATGAAGTAATCATTTTATTACATGGTTTGGAAGGCCATGCCCAAAGACCTTATGTTACAGGAACGGCAAGACTATTTAATCAGAATGAGATTGATGCTGTTTGTGTAAATTTTAGAGGTTGTAGTGGTGAACCTAATCGGTTTTATCATAGTTATCATTCTGGTGCGACCAACGATTTGGACGATGTCGTATTGCATTGTATTAAAAAAGGCTATACGAATATTTATATTAAAGGCATTAGCTTAGGTGGAAATATAGCGCTCAAATATTTGGGAGAGGAACGCAGCCTTCCGAAAGAAATAAAAGCAGCAATTGCCGTTTCTGTGCCTGTGTATTTAACTGGTTCTTCAAAGGAGTTACATAAAATAAGAAATAAGGCTTTCGCCATGCGATTTAAGAAGCATTTGTTGGACAAATTGAGATCTAAATTGAAAGACTTTCCAAATGATATAACTCCTGAAGAAGTGTCCTCAATTAAAACGTTGCGGGATTTCGATGAGGTGTATACTTCAAAAGCCCACGGATTTGAGAATGCTTTAGACTATTATGAAAAAAGTAGCAGCTTGCAATTTCTTCCAAATATCGAAGTCCCAACCTTACTCATCAATGCACTCAATGATTCCTTTTTATCGCCAGAATGTTTTCCGGTGAAAGCAGCAAAACAAAATGATAATTTATATTTGGAAATGCCCAAATATGGAGGTCATGTTGGGTTTATACAAAAAGGAGACTTTTACTATAATGAGTTGCGTGCTTTAGAGTTTGTCAAAGTCAAGAAAAAAGAATAGATTTAATCAAATAATGATTTTCTTATGAAGCAGATTTATACTCTTATCACTGTAATAATGTTAGCACAGTTATCCTTTGGACAAATCCAGTTTCAAAATCTAACAGCGTATGATAGGTTTGATCACCTTAATGGTGCATTGTATATTCAAACTGCTGATTTGGATTCTGATGGTGATTTTGATATAGTTGTTTATGATTTTGGCTTACGATGGTATGAAAATCTTGATGGTTTAGGAAGTTTTGGTTTGGGTCAGGAGATTGGGGATAATTTTGAATCTTACTACGGATTCAAGTTAGTGGATTTGGATCTTGATGGAGATATAGATATAGTTACACCTTCCGGATGGTTTGAAAATACAAACGGTGAAGGAACTTTCATGCAGCAAGATGTATTTACGGTAAATGCACCCGATCAAACTACTGTTAGTATTGCGGATATTGATGGCGATAATGATATGGATGTACTAATATCAAATGTGCTTTACATAAATGAGAATAACACCTTTGACAATTTCTATGAAGTCTTTGATAACCAATATAGAAGTGGATTTAGTGACCTTGATAACGATGGAGATGAAGATATCATTGTTTTATCTTCTGGGTCATTAAGTTGGTATGAAAATTTGGATGGTCTTGGAAATTTCAGTGCAAGTGTTCTTATAACCGGAGGTTTAAGTGGTGGAAGATTTTTTGAGATGGCTGATATGGATAATGATAATGATATTGATATTGTTTCTATTTCAATTGGCGACGGAGAAACAAGAGTACATAGGAATTTGGGTTCTGCAATCTCCTGGAGTGTACAGACAGTTCTTACTAGCTCTGCATATAACTACCGTTCATTGAATGTGACTGATATTGACAATGATGGCGATATTGATATTGGAATTCATAGGGATGCTATTAAATATCGTTGGTATGAGAATGATGGAAGTGGAAATTTTCAAGTAGATATTACAAATTTTGAAGGTAGTAATTATGCGCACACAGAAGATATTGATGGAGATGGAGATCTTGATTTAATAGCGGAGAATTGTGATTTTGATATCGATTGGTATGATTTTCCCTATGAAGATTCTGGTGGTTCCTTGGATTTTGAAACTACTCATTTAGTCAATAAGGAGTTGGATTCAAATGTATATGCCGTGTACTCAGATATTGATTCAGATGGTGATTTAGATGTTATTTCTAACAACAACTCTGGATGTAACACCAAAGGATTATTTTTGCATAGAAATGTCAATGGCTATATTCTTCGTACAAATGTAGAATTCTTAATTGCAGAGTCTATCGATTCATTTCAAGCTTTAGATATCGATGACGATGGAGATGATGACCTGATCACTTACCAGCGTTCTTCAGGCTTAGTCAAAATTTTTACGAATGAAGATAATGGAGAAACTTTTATAGAACAAAATTCGATAGATACAGCTAATGGTCAAAATAGCTTTTTACTTGAAGATTTGGATGGCGATGGTGATAAAGACTTAATTGTTACTTTTGATGATGGTTCTAAATGGTTGGAGAATGAAAATGGAAATTTCATAGGAAATAATCCAATTTCGAATTTTAGCTATCCAGTAATGTATTCAACAGATATGGATTTCGATGGAGACTTTGATATCGTGTATTTTAAAGAAAATGAAATAGGATGGATAGAAAACACTAATGGTTTAGGTACATTTGGTTCAGAAAACCAAATCGCATTGATAAATGATCCTATAGGTTTAGCGAAAGCTGCTGATATTGACGGCGATTTAGATGTTGATATTGTTACATATGCAGAGGATCTCGATGCATTAGTTCTTTTTGAAAATCAAGGAGGAATGGTATTTTCAGATTTACAAATAATTGCTGAGGACATACTGTCACAAAGTTCGGCAAATTTCACCTCATTAGGACTTAATGATTTTGATGGTGATGGATTGATTGATGTTGTTTGTTCTTCGACTTCAAATTGCGGTGTTTTTTGGTATAAAAAATTAGAAGGTATGGCATCTACTTATGGTTCACAAACATGTATTAGTTTTGGCGATAGTAATCATGTCGATGTAGGAGATTTGAATCAAGACGGAGATTTGGATTTAGTTTCTGCCTCTAATTCCTATTTATATATATTAAAAAATGTCTTAGTTCTTGGAAATCAAATTAATGGTCAGATTCATATTGATTTGGATATGAACGGATGCACTTCAGATGATACTGTTGCTGGTAACATTTTAATTTCAAGTTCCAATGGTTCAGATAGTTTTTCAACTTTTTCACAAGATAATGGATCATATACTTTAAATGTGAATCAAGGTGACTTCGTGTCTGGTTTAATCCAAATTCCAGATTATTTTACATCAAACCCAAGTTCACAAAATGTCTCTTTTTCAAATCTTGGAAATACAGACATTCAAAATTATTGTTTAGAACCTATTGGAACAATAAATGATTTGACTATTGCAATTTACCCATCTTTCAATGACCCAAGACCAGGATTTGATACAACATATCAATTAGTTTACAGAAATATAGGTACAACACAATTGAGCGGCTCAGTGAGTTTTGAATATGATGACACTAAACTTCAGTTTCTAAGTGCAACTGAAACAATAGCTTCTCAAACCAGTAACACGTTGGTTTTTGACTACACAGATTTAAATCCATTTGAAACAAGAACAATCGATATGGAGTTTAATGTCTTTGCACCACCAATAACTGAAATAGGAGATGAGCTAATTTCAACGGCAACCATCAACCCAGTATCTGGTGATGAAACCGAAGAAGATAATGTTTTCTCTTTAGAGCAAACCGTTATTGGCTCCTACGACCCTAATGATATAACCTGTTTGGAAGGTGAGCAAATATTATTTGAAGATGCCGATAAGTATCTGCATTATTTAATCCGTTTTCAAAATACTGGAACGGCAAGTGCTATTAATATTAGGGTAGAAAACGTGCTTGATGACAAACTCGATTGGACCACCATGCAACTGGAAAGTTTAAGTCACGATGGTCGTGTTGAAATTATGAATGGTAGTGAGGTCAGTTTCATTTTTGATAACATTAATTTACCAGATAGCACTAATGACGAACCAAATTCACACGGTTATATTGCCTATAAGATAAAACCTAGGAATGATGTCTCAATTGGTGATGTCTTTTATAATACTGCTAATATCTATTTTGATTTTAATCCGCCTATTACGACGAATACGGCTTCAACTGAGATTGTTGATGCGTTGTCGATTAATGACATTGATAACAAGCCATTCGTGGTCTATCCTAATCCAACAAATGATGTTCTTTTCATACGTACTGACATAGCTATCAGTGAAATCAGGGTTGTAGATATAAATGGAAGGCAGTTAAAATTGTTACATGATATTCCAAATGCACAATCCTTCTCAGTTGATGTTTCCGACTTGAATGCTGGACTTTACTTTTTAATTATTCATGCCGAAGAAAGTGCCCAAACGATTAAGTTTATCAAACTTTAAAGGCATATAGTATCCTATGGGCATAGGAATCGAAACATCATTACAGAAGTACTTCGATTAAATACTATTCAGGAAATTAAAGTCTGATAGTAATGTTAATAATAGATTATTTTCTATTTTTAAAGAAAATAGTCTATATGTTTAAAAAGGTTTATGGAAGTGCGGTGTTTGGAGTTGAAGCCACTACAATCACAGTGGAAGTCAATGTTGATAATGGTATCGGTTATCATCTTGTTGGATTGCCCGACAATGCTATAAAGGAAAGTAACTTTCGAATCGCAGCTGCATTGCAGAATAACGGCTATAAAATTCCTGGAAAGAAAATCATCATTAATATGTCACCTGCCGATTTGCGTAAGGAAGGTTCGGCATATGATCTCACTTTGGCCATTGGAATTTTGTGTGCCACGAATCAAATTCAGGGAAATTATTTAGAGCAGTATCTCATTATGGGTGAATTGTCCTTAGACGGAAAGCTGCAACCCATAAAAGGTGCATTGCCAATCGCAGTAAAAGCCAAGGAGGAAGGGTTTAAGCGATTTATTCTGCCAAAGCAAAATGCCAAGGAAGCTGCAATCGTCGATGGTCTGGAAGTTTTTGGAGTAGAAAATATCAAGCAGGTCATCGACTACTTTGATGGTAATGAACAACTTCAACAGACCCTTATCAATACAAAAGCCGAATTCAATAAGCATCTGAACTTTCCTGAATTTGATTTTGCCGACGTCAAAGGGCAGGAGAGTATAAAGCGTTGTATGGAAATTGCAGCAGCTGGAGGTCATAATATCATTTTGATTGGACCACCAGGCGCAGGAAAAACGATGTTAGCAAAGCGATTACCTAGTATTTTACCACCAATGACACTGGATGAAGCTCTAGAAACCACCAAAATACATTCAGTCGTTGGTCGTGTCAAAGCACATTCGGGAATCATGGCACAACGACCCTTTAGGAATCCGCATCATACCATATCAAATGTCGCCTTGGTTGGAGGTGGCAGTTATCCGCAACCTGGTGAGATTTCCCTGTCACACAATGGTGTTTTGTTTTTGGATGAGTTGCCAGAGTTTAAGCGGGAAGTTTTGGAAGTTATGCGACAACCTTTAGAAGATCGCGAAGTGACCATTTCAAGAGCAAAATTTACAGTAACCTACCCATCGTCGTTTATGTTGGTGGCAAGCATGAACCCAAGTCCTGGTGGCTATTTCAATGATCCTAATGCTCCTGTAACTTCTTCGCCTGCTGAAATGCAACGTTATTTGAGCAAGGTTTCAGGACCTTTATTAGATCGTATCGATATTCATATTGAGGTGACACCTGTACCTTTTGATAAACTATCCGATGATAGAAGAGGTGAGTCTTCCATTGAAATACGCAAGCGTGTTACAAAAGCTCGAATGATACAGACCTTGCGTTTCAAGGATTCACAAAAAGTCCATTACAATGCTCAAATGAATACCAAGCACATCCGAAGCTATTGCAGATTGGATGCTGCATCTTTAAAGCTTCTTAAGACAGCTATGGAACAGCTTAACCTGTCGGCAAGGGCTTATGATCGTATTTTAAAGGTATCGAGAACCATAGCCGATTTGGAAGCTTCCGAACACATTCAAGGCCATCATATTTCCGAAGCCATTCAATATCGCAGTATGGATCGCGAGGGTTGGTTAGGGTGAAAAAATCAACGGCTTTTACATAATTAATGTTAAGCGACGACACTCAACGTCGTAGGATTGCTTACGCAACCGTTAATTTTATCTAATAATAAGTCGCGTTTTATCGGTTTGGTCATATAATCATTCATTCCAATCCTTAGGACACGATCTCTTGTTTCTTCCATGGCATCTGCTGTGACCGCAATTATTGGGATGTTTCCGATGGTGTCTCCCAACGCACCATTTCGAATGAGTTTTGTAGCTTCGTAACCGTCCATAATTGGCATTTGTAAGTCCATTAAAACGAGATCGTATATTTCCTTCTTTAGTGCGTCAATAGCTTCTTGACCATTCTCTACAACCGAAAATGTGGTGTTTGGAAAACTTCCTAATAGCTTACGCATGACCAACTGATTTAGTTTGTTATCCTCAACAACCAATATGTGTAATGGTTTAATAAGGGTACTGCTTTCGGTTTCATGTATGTGTTTTTTGTCCTGTGCTTCAAGCAATGGGATTTCAATATATACATTTGTTCCTTCATTGGGCTCGCTTTCAAGCGTTATGTTACCATTGAAAAGTGTTATGAGATGCTTCGCGATATTGAGACCTAATCCAATGCCTCCAAACTGACGTTTGTGATTTAATCGCATTTGATTGAAGCTGTCAAAAACGGTATTTTTACTTTCTTCATCCATGCCAACACCTGTATCTGAAACCTGAAAGGAAAACAGGCATATGTTATTGGGTTGTGAAAGGCATTTTAGCTTTAAGACAACAGCTCCAGAATTTGTGAACTTTACAGCGTTGCTAAGTACGTTGTTAAGGATTTGAACTAGTCTGTCCTGATCACCTTTGATATGGGCTGGGATTTCAGAATCCATATCAAAACGGTAATTCAAGCCTTTCTTTAGAGCTTCGCGCTTCCAATTTTCACTGATTTGATTTAAAACAATGGAAGGATTGAAAGTTTCATCCTTAAGTTTGATTTGGTTCTTTTCGATTTTTTCAAAATCCAAAACGTCATTTACGTTACTTAATAGACTAATAGTTGCATTTCTTATGATTTGATATGTCTTTCGATTTTCAATGGAATTATTTTGATTGGCCAATTCAGTTTCAACGACACCCATAATGGCATTTATTGGAGTCCTCAATTCATGGCTCATGTTAGACATAAAGAAGGTTTTAAGTTCACTGATTTCTTCAGACTTCTTTAATGCCATGCGTTGTGAATTTTCTTTTTCCTCTCTCAATCTTCGTAAGAGATTTGTCATGGAAAGCGAAAGGAAAATCACCTCGAAACCTGTCCCGAACTTTGAACTGTTGAGCGTATAGAAATTTGAAGGCAGCATACCTAGATTGTTCATAACAAATCCTAAGAGCCCTAAGACCAAGAAAAATATTCCAAATGAGAAGTAAGGGTCTATAGACACTTTTTTGAAACGCATACTAAAAACAGTTGCAAGAATTAGAATGAGACTAAGCAATCCATTCAGATTACTCACAGGATATGCCAACTCAAGTATTTTTGGATTTATAAAAAGCATTCCAAATAGCACAACCAATGTAGCATATATGGCAAGGTATAGTTTTTTAAAATGTGGTAAGTAACGCTTTACGTTCAAAAAGTATTCGCAATATTTGAGAAGAAAAAAGTTTGAAAACAAAGCTGAGATCAAAACCATTCTACTGTTGATGTAGCCACCATTTGGTATGAAGTATTGGTGTACAAATCCGTCTAATGCAGCTTGCATTAATGCAATGGAAAATACATATAATCCATAATACAAAAATGTCTTGCTTTTTAAGCTTGTATAGAAGAACAGATAGATTAAACCAGCCAATAATAATACACCATAAAACAAACCAAGGAATAGTTGCTGGGTATAGTTGTTGTTAATGAATGCTGATTCAGAATATAAATTTAGCGGCAAATTAATGGTTTCACCATCACTCATCACTTTCATGTAAAATTCTTGATTGGCTTGCGCTGGCAAAGAAATTTTAAAAACAATCTGTCGATGCTCTGTTGAGCGTTCATTAAAAGCTATTTGGTCTCCATTTTTCTGTTCAGTTATGACATTGTCTATTTGATACAGATGAACAATGTCTGTTATGGGTCTAGCAGTTTCAAGATAATAGACTTTAGGTGTTGTACTACTGTTTTTTAAGGCAAATCGAATCCAATAGGTGTCTGATGTAAAACCGAAATCATGATTTTCAGAAGAGAGATCATGATAATTCAATTGCTTATTGTTCAGAATGTCATCAATGGCATAGTTTGAATGGCCCACATTTGTGAACTCAGCATATTCGTATAAATTACCTTGAGATGTTTCTGGATCGAAAATTGGCTTTTGAGCATACGATAGGCATGCTACCAAGTAGGTTGTTAGTAGTAGTTTCATGTTAGGGGCATTTAGGGGCAGTCAATGTACGAAAAATAATTTAATAGGGTTTTACACAGTGTTTTGGTAATTAAAAGAGGGCATGTTTAGGGTTCGGATTTCACAGCAGATACTTTGGTGCTGAATAACATCTTTGTGATTACGATTCCTGCTTTGAGTTAGATTATGAGAATAAAAATTATTGGCATACATTTATGAAGAATGAAATACATGGTCTTAAACATATTTATTGTAATGCAAAAACTAGTTGCTATTCTATCTATCATTTGTCTATTTGGTTGTGATTCAACTGAAAGCAAGCAAAATATTATTAATAAAAAAACGCTTGAGATTAATGAATCTAAGTCACCAATAATCAACTTAAAAGAAGCAGATAAACTAGTTCAGCTTCCAATTGATTGTATCCAAGTTGAATATCCTAATAAGTTAAATCAGGTTATAGGAGGTGCTGATGATTTGCGCTCACCCAAAGACTTGCATCCTGCCTTTTATGGTTGTTTCGATTGGCACTCGGCTGTCCATGGCCATTGGAGTTTGGTCACTTTGCTGAAACAGTTTCCGCAGATTGAAAACGCTGAGAATGTAAAGTCCATGCTTCTTGAAAATGTGTCTGCTGAGAACATAAAAAAGGAGGTGGCCTATTTCCATGGAAAACATAACACATCTTATGAACGCACTTACGGATGGGCTTGGCTGCTGAAGTTAGCCGAGGAACTCCACACTTGGGACGATCCAACAGCAAAAACTCTAGAGCGCAATTTGAAACCACTCACCGATTTGATTGTTGATAGATATCTTGAATTTCTACCAAAACTAAACTACCCAATTCGTGTTGGTGAACATCCAAATACGGCATTCGGACTCTCATTTGCATACGATTATGCAATAACGGTGAACAATCAAGAGCTCAAGAGTTTGATTGAGCAACGTGCACAGGATTTCTTTATGGAAGATGCTAATTGTCCTTTGGCATGGGAGCCTAGCGGATATGATTTTTTGTCACCTTGTTTTGAAGAAGCGGCTTTGATGAAACGTGTCTTGGATAGTGAAACATTTAAAACATGGATTGAAGATTTTTTACCTCAACTTAAAAATCCGGATTTCAAATTGGCAACAGGTAAAGTAAGTGATAGAAATGATGGAAAGCTTGTGCATCTCGATGGTGTCAACTTTTCTAGAGCATGGAGCTTGAATAAAATTGCTGAAGGAATACCAGAATACCAACACTTAAAAAAAGTTGCCAACGCACATATCAATTATTCGTTACCCAACATCATAGGCGACAGTTATGAAGGTGGCCATTGGCTTGGGAGTTTTGCTATTTATGCCCTTAATTCTGTAGAGCGTGATTAAAAAATGGCTCAAAAATATCGGTCCAGGACCTTTGGTTGCAGCTGCATTTATTGGACCAGGAACGGTCACCGTTTGCACGCTTGCAGGTGTTAATTTTGGCTTTACACTACTATGGGCAATGTTTTTGTCAGTACTTGCTACCGTAGTCCTTCAGGAAATGTCGGCACGTTTGGGCATTGTTTCTCAAAAGGGGTTGTCTGAGGTCATTCGTACACAAATCCGAAATCCTTTTGTCAAGTTTATCGCAATTACATTGATTTTGTCTGCTATCCTTGTTGGAAATGCAGCTTATGAAGCTGGAAATATTAGTGGAAGCGTACTGGGTTTGGAAACTATTTGGACAAACCCAAAGCTATCTTTTGGTGTATTGGACTTGAATGCCTTTAGTATTTTAATTGGTGGTATTGCATTCGCTTTGTTATATGTTGGCAATTATAAAATCCTCGAAAAGGTTCTGATATCATTGGTAGTGTTAATGAGCCTAGCATTTTTGATCACCGCAATACTGACCAAACCCAATTTGTCCCAATTGATCAGCGGACTGTTTTTGCCTAAGGTTACAAGTGGGAATATTCTAACAATTATCGCTTTGGTAGGGACAACAGTTGTGCCTTACAATATATTCTTACACGCATCATTGGTCAAGGAAAAATGGTCATCACATTCAGATATAGTGATTGCTAGAAGGGATACTGTTGTTGCAGTTGTATTGGGTGGAGTGGTATCTATGTGTATAATTGTTTCAGCCGCAGCTATCAAGGTATCAGAAGTTAGTAGTGCTGCAGATTTGGCTAAAGGATTAGAGCCTCTATTTGGAGCATATGCAAGGTACCTTCTGGCGATTGGATTGTTTGCTGCCGGAATTACAAGCGCTGTGACTGCACCTCTTGCTGCTGCTTATGTAACCACAAATTGTTTAGGATGGTCTTCCAATATGAAATCCAAATCATTTAAGGCCATATGGATGTCTGTTTTGATTTTAGGGGTTGTGTTTTCATCATTTGGTTTTAAATCTGTCGAGATCATAAAATTCGCTCAAGTGGCAAATGGGTTGCTATTACCAGTAATTGCTGGGTTTTTGCTTTGGGTGATGAATAAACATTCGGTCTTAGGACGGTTTAAAAACAACCTAGTCCAAAATATCCTTGGATTTGTAGTCCTTGCAATCGCAATCTTCTTAGGGATTAAAAGTATACTGAAAGTGTTTGTTTAACTTAAATTTATAGGCCGATTTCCTGAATCGCATAAAATGAGAAAGTCCCGTAAGGTGCTTTGAGGCATACTGCTTACGGGACAATCTACTAACCAACCAAACTTATCATCTCATTTTTAACGAGATCTTGATCTTGATGTTCTAGCACTTTTACCTTTAGAGGAAGTTCTAGAACGTGATGTTTTTACTGAAGCCTGATTTCTACTTCTAGATTGTTTTACTGAAGTTGCAGGTCTTCTACTTTGCGTTCTACTAGATATACGATTATTTGGACTGTTTGGTTTTCTTACTGAACTACTTTTTCCTATCGTTCTAGTGGTTGTTCTATTCTTAGACACAGTTCTTGGTGATTTGGTCACATGCTTTGTGCTTGGCTTAGATGTTCTAGGTGTTGACACTCTAGGTGTCGTCGTTCTAGGTGAAGACATTTTTGGTGTCTTTTTAGAACTTCTTGTTTTTACATCTGTATTCCTTATCGATCTTGGTGATGAGGTTCTAGGTGTATTGGCAGCCAGACTTCTTGTGTCATTGCGTCTTGGTGTCGCTTCCTGTCTGTATCGATCACTAATAGAACTTCGGTTACGACCAGTGGTTGCAACGCTTCCTCGTCTGCTGTTTATTCTAACAGGCTGTCTGAGGTTATTTCTGTAAGGTCTGTAATATGTATGTCTAACAGGTGTGTAAAATTGTCTGTAAGGTCTGTTGTATACGATACAGTAGTTCACAGGTGGAATAATGTACAAGGCATGCCATGGTCTGTAAACATAAGCACGATTGTAGACATTGATAAAACCTGTACAGTGGGAAAATGTATTGAATCTATTATAGTGAACAAAAAGACCTCCTACTCGTGACACACGATTAAATCCATTATAGTTGATATTGATATTTCCTATTTGGGTAACGCGACCAAAATAGTCATAATAAATTGGCGTGTTCTCAATCTGAATGATTGCACCAAAGTCATCATACTGCACATACGGATTGTAGTCAAAACCACTATTGAAGCTAATGGATACATTCGGAGTGTTGAGGCCTACATTCACATTAGGACCATAATTTGGCATGTAAAAATCGAACTGTCCATCTGGAAATACCGAAAATTCAATACCATCAGTTACAAATATGAAAGAATTGCCATAACCTCTCACGTTGTGATGTGCTGAACTTGTTTCTATGGTGTTGGTGGTTGTGGCGTTTACAGCAACTCCTGTCAGAAGCAAAACTGTAAATAAAGACATTAATTTTTTCATAATTGTAAAGGTTTTTTGATTACAATATCTTAGAATCAATTAGCGTGCCAAAATATTGAACAATGCGGTAAGGCTTGTAAAATCAAGGGTTTTAACGATTGGTGTAAAGTAACTCTGTTGTCGGCTTTTGAATTCTAAGGCTAAAACACTAATTTAGTGAGCACAACCAACCATGTATCAGCCAATCAAAATCTAATGAGCCATAATGTATCAGAAATTTTAGAATACGATCAAATATTTTCCTTAAAATCTTTATTGCTCAAAACCCTTGGTGTTGTTTGTGCTACGATTGCCATAAAAGGGTTTATGATTCCCAATCACTTTCTAGATGGAGGATTACTGGGTATTTCGATATTGATACATGAATTTTATCATATTGATATATGGATTCCGTTACTGTTGCTTAATGTGCCTTTTGTCGGTATTGGTTATAGAAAAATAGGAAAAAACTTTGCCGCTCATGCTTTCTTAGCCTTATTGTTTTTAGGAATAGCACTTAATGTATTAGATGTTCCAACGGTCACTAAGGATCATTTTCTGGTCGCTATTTTTGGAGGCGTTTTTGTTGGATTGGGTATCGGATTGGTCATAAGAAGTGGAGGCGTAATTGACGGACTTGAAGTTATTGCAGAATTTACAAATAAACAATTTGGACTATCAACTTCAGAAATCATTGTGGCAATTAATACCTCAATATTTTTGGTTATTGCTTTTTTTCTCGGACTGGAAAAGGCAATGTATTCTATTTTAACTTTTTTTACCGCAGTAAAGGTATCTGATTATGTCGTTGATGGCTTCGAAAAACTGATTTCGCTTACCATTATATCACCTAACCATGACATGATAAAAGACCTGGTCGTCAATCAATTCAATAAACCAATAACCATATATAAAGGTGAACGTGGTAACCTTCCTTCTAGTTTTAACATCAAGCATGATTGCGATGTCATTGTAACCGTTGTAACCCGTTTAGAGGTTCATAAAATAAAGAAGGCAATCGCTGAAGCCGATCCTAAAGCCTTTATGTTTATCCAAAATATAAAAGAGGTTAAAGGAGGTATTGTAAGTCGAAAATCTGGACATTGATCATTAGACAATTGAAGCTAATTCTATTAAAAAACAATCCTAAATGACTTCATATGGTTTTCTCTAGAGATTTGTTCTGTAATGAGAAGCTCAACATAATGGCTGTTCCGCAATGTTGACCAAGAAATACTCTCATCAATTATTACTTTTTGTAACTTTAAGGAAGCTATTAACCAATCCATCATGAAACAAACATTAGTTGGCATTCTGTTTTTTAGTCTAACCTTTGCTTGCTTTTCACAAAAAAGACCACCAGAATTACAAAATAAACTGGACTCCCTATGGCAAGTATGGGAAGATACGAGTAAAGCAGATACCTTACGTTTACAAGCCATTAAAAGTTTTGCTTGGGATGGCTATATATTTAGCCAACCAGACTCTGCGTACTATTTTGCCCAATTGGAATATGACTTTGCAAGTAAAACAAACAATAAGATATTTATAGCTAATGCTTTAAATATCCAAGGTGCGTCTTTTTATATCCAAGGTAACTTTACTGATGCTATTGACTATTATACACAAAGCTTAAAAATTGAAGAAGAAATAGGGAATAAAAAGGGTATTGCATCCGCATTAAATAACATTGGCAATATTTACAATCAGCAAAGTGACTTCCCTAAAGCCATAGACTATTACACCCAAAGCTTAAATACTTATAAAGACATTGGAGACAAGAAAGGTATGGCCACATCTTTTAATAACATTGGAATTATCAATATAGATGAAGGGGATTACGTCAAAGCCATAAACAATCACACCCAAAGTTTAAAAATACGTGAAGAGATAGGTGACAAGCAAGGTATAGCTACTTCATTAAATAATATTGGGCTTATTTATGAGCTACAAGGCTATTACACCGAAGCGATTAACTACAACCTAAAAAGCCTGAAGGTTCAAGAGGAAATTGGAGACAAACAAGGCATGGCCAGATCATTAAATGGTATTGGAGTTGCCTACGGGTTTCAAGGTGATCATGCACTTAGAAACGGAAACAAAACCCTGTGGGCAGACAAGCATGCCAAAGCTATTGATTACTACACCCGAAGTTTTAAAATACTTGAGGAATTAGGAGACAAATATGGTATTGCACTTTCATTGTTCAATATTGGATCGCATTATGAAGACCTTAATGAGATAGACAAAGCAATAAATTACTATACGCAAAGCTTGGAAATTCGTGAAGCTATAGGTGACCAACAAGGTGTGGCTTCATCCCTAAATAGTATTGGCAATGTTTATATATATCAAGGCGATTATACAAAAGCATTGGAATATAATCAGGATGCCTTGGCCAAAGCATTGGAAATAGGCTCTGCTATTGTAACACAGGAAGCATCAAAATCCCTTTGGGAAATCAACAAGAAATTAGGTAAATCCAAAGCGTCATTGGAAATGCATGAGCTATATGTCACCACAAGAGATTCGCTGCTTAGTGAAGAAAACCAACGTGAAGTATTACGCCAGGAATACAAATACGAATATGAAAAGAAAGAAGCAGTGGCACAAGCTGAACAGGAAAAGAAAGATGCGATTGCAGCCCAGAAACTCAAACAGCAAAAGATACTGCGCAATGGTTTTATAGGAGGTTTTGCTGTTGTTTTGTGTTTTGCAGGTGTGTTTTTTACCCAACGCAATCGTATTGGTAAGGAAAAACAACGTAGTGAAAGCTTATTGCTTAACATTCTTCCTGCCGAAGTTGCCGAAGAGCTCAAGGAGAAAGGAGAGGCCGAAGCTCGTGACTATGATATGGTGTCTATTATTTTTACCGATTTTAAAGGGTTTACCGAAAAATCAGAGAAGCTATCCGCTTCAGCTTTGGTCAAGGAAATCAACAATTGCTTCAAGGCCTTTGACCATATTTGTGAAAAGTACGATATCGAGAAAATAAAAACCATTGGAGATGCTTACATGGCTGCTGGTGGATTACCAGTACCAGAGGATGTTTCAGTGAAGCATACGGTTTTGGCAGCTTTGGAAATGCAAGATTTTATCGTGAAGCAACATCAAGAAAAAGAGGCTAAAGGTGAACATGCTTTTGAAATGCGAGTGGGAATTCATACAGGTCCAGTGGTTGCTGGTATTGTTGGTGTGAAGAAATTCCAGTACGACATTTGGGGAGATACTGTAAATACGGCTTCACGTATGGAGAGCAGTGGAGCAGTGGGAAAGGTCAATATTTCTGCAACAACTTATAATTTTATTAAAGACGATCCGGAGTTTTCGTTTGAATTTCGCGGAAAAGTTAATGCTAAGGGAAAAGGTGAAATAGACATGTATTTTGTAAGTTAAAAACATCCCAAAGGCTTGGGGAAGCACTTTGGGATGTTGTAAGCTTATGTTAGTGATTTGGGCTGCTTTTATTGACGGATTCTTTTTTTACTCTTTTTAATTTCTCCATTCTTTCTGTAGTAATAATAATCTTCATCATAATTATCAATAGAGGTGAATCCAGTGTTGTTATGACCTCCATATCCTGAGCCAACACCACAAGTCAATCCTGTGTTACTTTGATTTACCATACCGCTTACATGAACGATTTCTCCCCATCGATTGTAACTAACGCGCAATCCTCCTACTTGGCGAAGTAGTCCATTACCTCGTTGATAGCTCATATAAACAGAACCAGCTCTCTTGATCCGACCTTGGCGATCGTAGTTGATGAATACATTTCCGATACGTCTCACTTGTCCCAAACTATTGTGCGTAATGATAACACCTGGAGTTCGTGGAGACGAAAATTGAACATTTCTCACTGTGCCTGGAGCGCCATAGGTCGTATTAATTGATCCGCGACGAGGTCTTGGTGTTCTATAGTAAACTTCTGTATGGTTGCTACCAAAATCGGTATTGAAATCAAAACTTCCATCTGGAAAAATTAAAAATTCCACACCACGCTCAATGAACACAATTGGTTCGGCAAAACGATAGCGCGTCGTATTTAAATCTTCCCTATTCAAAACAGCATCTCCTGCTGTTGTCGCTGTAGCTGATGTTAAACCTAGTAACATCATTGCCAAAAATAATACATGTTTTTTCATAATATTTAGGTTTTTAGATTTGCCTTCGTTTCCGACTCGTTCAGAAACTTTTCGGCTTACGCTATTTACAACCGTACATTCAATAGCTGTGCCAAAAATGTAAACAGTTGTTTTTGAATATGTTATATGTTTTCTGGTTGGATGTATAATCGGCTAATGTTTGAATGCCTGGAAATTCATTTTTTATTACTTTTATAATACCAACCAAAATGCCAACATGGAAGATCAAAAAATGCAATGTCAAAATTGTGAGTCTGACTTAACAGAACGATTTGAGTTCTGTCCTCATTGCGGACAAAAAACAGACGAAGAACTAACCATGGGAGTGTTGTTTTATAATACCATAAGCAACTACTTTTCATTTGATGCGCGTTTTTTGAAGGGTTTTCTCCCGTTGATGTTTAAGCCAGGATTTCTTCCCAATAAGTTTGTTGAAGGTAAACGGTTGCTTTATTTGCATCCTGGACAGATGTACTTATTCGTTGCCTTTATTTTCTTTTTTATCTTTTCCTTTACAGTCACTGAAAATTTGGAGCTGTTAAACAAGCAGTTAAAGGAGCATGATGTTGCTACGTTTACTGAAGGATCAATGGATAGCATTCCAAATTTACCTCTTGATTCAATGCAGGTTGAAAAAATAGCTCAACCCATAAAGGATAATCAAAATGCCCTAGGATTAAAGAATGAGGAAGTCAAGGTTCTTGATTCTGTGATTAAGGCAGAATCTAAAGCAAAGGATAATAAAAGAACAGAAATGAACTTTGATTTTGATCGTAAGAAGGTCGATTCTTTACTCAAGATTGAAGCTGAAGAGCCTGAGATTTTGAAAGCGATGGGAATGCCTGATGATGCAGGGTTTTTAAAACGAAAATTTTATGTTCAGATGCTGAAGCTATATCAGGATAAAGGTGTCGGTTCTATATTATTGACATTGTACAACAGTTTGCCCATTGCCTTATTTTTCCTATTGCCCATTTTCGCATTAATTCTCAAAATTCTGTTTTATAAACGTGGGCCTTATGCCTATCACTTAGTGTTTAGCCTGTACTTCTTTTCCTTTCTATTCATGGCCTTTTGTTTATTGTATTTGATCAATTTGGTGATCGATATACCAGACTGGATTGACGGATTATTATTCTTTTCAACCTTTTTGTATTTAATGATTGCTGTCAAACGGTTTTATAAGCAAGGTTGGTTTTTGAGTTGGCTTAAGAGTAGCATCACGACGTTTTTATTTCTACTATTTGTAGCTCCTCTAGTAATTTTTATAGCTTTAGGCTTTTCATTTATGTTTTATTAAGCACGGAAGTTTTAATGACTACAGCTTGTCTTTTAAGAATTGTCCAGTAATAGAGTCCTTTTGTTTCACAATCTCCTCAGGAGTGCCAGTGGCTATAAGTTGTCCGCCACGATTACCACCTTCTGGACCTAGATCTATTATGTGGTCAGCACATTTGATGAGTTCAACATTGTGTTCTATGACTATAATCGAATGGCCTTTGGCAATTAATGCCTGAAATGATTTCAGAAGTTTCTTGATATCATGGAAATGCAAACCTGTTGTCGGTTCATCAAAAATAAAAAGCGCATTGTTGCTTTTACTTCCCTTACCTAAAAAGGATGCTAATTTGATTCGCTGTGCTTCACCTCCAGAAAGGGTCGATGAACTCTGGCCTAAAGTGACATAACCTAATCCGACATCTTGTAAAGGCTGTAGCTTGTTCTTGATTTTGGAGATGCCATGGGTGTCAAAAAATGTAATGGCTTCATCTATAGTCATGGAGAGAATATCATCAATGTTTTTATGCTCAAACGAGACTTCCAAAATATCCTTTTTAAAGCGCTTACCATTACAGGTTTCGCATGTAAGATGCACATCTGCCATGAACTGCATTTCGATAGTGACTTCACCATCACCTTTACAGGTTTCACAGCGTCCACCATCTACGTTAAAACTAAAGTGCTTTGCTTGATAATTTCGAATTTTGCTTAATTTTTGATTGGAAAACAACGCACGAATATCATCATAAGCCTTAATATAAGTCACAGGATTGGATCGTGAAGAACGACCAATCGGATTTTGATCAACAAATTCAACGTGTTTGATGTTTTTGAAATTTCCACTGAGCTTGGTATACTGGCCAGGTTTATCGCCAAAACCAGTTAGTTGCTTTTGTATAGCAGGAAACAGAATTTTTTTAACCAATGTGCTTTTTCCACTACCGGAAACACCCGTAACAACAGTAAGCATTTCAAGTGGAAATGTAACATCGATATTTTGAAGATTGTGTTCACGTGCACCTTCAATGTCGATACTGTATTTTGAAGTTCTTCGCTTTTTTGGAAGTTCAATTACCAACGATTCATTTAAATATTGTGCAGTGAGCGACTTAGATTTTAGGATATCCGAATAGCTTCCTTTAGCTACAACTTCGCCACCAAAGGTTCCTGCTTCAGGACCAATATCAATGATTTCATCGGCAGCTTTCATGATGTCCTCGTCATGTTCAACTACGATGACGGTATTTCCTAAGTCACGCAGAGCCTTCAAAACGTTGATGAGTTTTTCAGTGTCTTTGGGATGTAGGCCAATGCTTGGCTCATCTAAAATATACATCGAACCCACAAGACTACTTCCTAATGATGTCGCCAAGTTAATACGTTGACTTTCTCCTCCTGATAGGGTATTGGATTTTCGATTAAGAGTGAGGTAATCCAAACCAACGTTGCTCAAAAAGAAAAGTCTGTTGTTGATTTCAGTGAGTAGCCGCTTGGCAATTTGTGTGTCGTAATCATCAAGCTCCAATTGTTTGAAAAATGGGATGAGCTGATTAATAGGCATTTCAACCAAATCTGTGATGGTTACGTTGTTGATTTTTACATAATTGGCTTCTTCACGTAACCGTTTTCCTTTACAAACATTGCACCTGGTCTTTCCTCGATAGCGAGACAGCATAACTCGATTTTGTATCTTGTAAGCCTTGGACTCCAATTCGTTAAAGAATGAATTTAAGCCTTCAAAGTATTGGTTGCCTTCCCAAATAAGTTGTTTATGTGTTTCAGAAAGTTCAAAATAAGGTTTGTGAATAGGAAAATCAAACTTGTGCGAATTGTTAACGAGTTGATCACGGTACCAGCTCATACTTTCTCCTCTCCACGGAAAAATAGCATTATCATATACTGAAAGTCCTGTGTTAGGTATCACCAAGTCTTCATCGATTCCAATGACATCGCCATAACCTTCGCATTTAGGACAGGCACCATATGGATTGTTAAAACTGAACAAATGAGGATTAGGTTCTAAAAAGGTCATTCCGTCCAACTCAAAGCGATTGTTGAATTCCGTTCGTTTTTCATCAGAAAGGGATTGGATGATACAGGTTCCTTTTCCTTCGAAAAAAGCGGTTTCGATAGCATCTGCAAGACGATTGTAAAAGTCATCTTCATGTTTCACTACAATACGGTCAATGACTAAAAAGATGTTCTTCTTTACGTTTTTCTCAAGAGCTTCCTCAATCCTGAATACAGTTTCCTCGTGCTGCACTCTAGCATAACCTTGCTGGTTGAGCACCTTGAGTTTATCTTCCATCGTTCGTCCTTCCTCCAAAATAATTGGTGAAAGCAAAAGTAATTTGTCTTTTTCTTGAAAGGATTTGACCAAATCCAATACGTCCTTGGTGCGATGTTTTCTTACAAGTCCTCCAGAAATAGGAGAATAGGTCTTACCAATTCTTGCAAACAATAACTTGAGGTAATCGTATATTTCAGTAGTTGTACCAACTGTAGAACGCGGATTGGTGCTATTTACTTTCTGTTCGATGGCAATGGCAGGAGCGATGCCTTTTATCACATCAACTTTAGGTTTGTTTAATCGTCCTAGAAATTGCCTAGCATAACTCGATAAACTTTCAACATAACGTCGTTGGCCCTCAGCATACAAGGTGTCGAATGCCAAACTCGATTTTCCAGAGCCAGATAACCCAGTGATTACCACTAACTTATTTCTTGGGATAACAACATCAATATTTTTAAGGTTATGCAGTTTAGCACCTTTTATGATGATGTTTTCCTTAGGATTTAAGTCAAGAATGTTACTGTTCATAGGAGTTTGAGCCAATTACGAAAGTGCAAAGATAGGTGTTTTGGGCAAGCTTAGAAAATGAATTATTGTCTATAAAAATGTTAAAGTTTGGTGGATTTTTTTGGAATTTCGGAATGATTGTTGTTATATTTGAGACTATAAACAGTTAAAACCGAATTGCCTATATCATAAGATTACTTTAAGAAATTAACCCCAAGCATAGATTCATTCTTTGCGAACTAAAGTAATTGTTATGAGACACGAACTTATCACGGACGCTGTTTTAGTAAGAAACTACATTGATGGAGACGAAAGCGCACTTTCGGTATTGATCCACAGGCACAAACAGAAAATTTACAGTTTTATTTATTCAAAGGTCTTTGATAGGGACATTACTGAAGATATTTTTCAGGATGCCTTTATCAAGGTCATTAAGAACTTAAAACTTGGAAAGTATAATGAAGAAGGCAAATTCTTGCCTTGGGTCATGCGTATTTCACATAATTTGGTCATCGATCATTTCAGAAAGAACAGTCGTATGCCTAAGTTTGATAATTCTGGAGATTTCAATATTTTTTCAGTTTTAGGAGATGCGTCACTCAATGCCGAAAAACAATTGATAAAGGACCAAGTGGATTGTGATTTGCGTCGCTTAATTGAAGAGCTCCCAGAAGACCAAAAAGATGTGCTTGTCATGCGTATGTACAAGGATATGAGTTTCAAGGAAATTTCCGAAAGAACAGGTGTGAGCATTAATACTGCATTAGGTAGAATGCGCTATGCGTTGATTAACTTGCGGAAGGTTATAGACAAGAATAATATTATTTTAACAAATTAATACAATAAGTAAAGTTTTGCTGCGTTAATGAATTAATTAACCAATAAAAACTGGAAATGGCAAAACTTTACTCAGAATGTCCCAAAAAACAAAATGACCTAAAACCAAAAGAAGAGACTATTGATTTTCTTTTGAATTATTCTAAGGCTTTAAGTGTTATACATTGCAATAATTTGAAGTTTGAAGCACTTCAAAACTAGATTGAAAAATCCCGAATCGTTAGTCTTCGGGATTTTTTTTATTTCTTTTTTGAATGGTACTCTTTTAGTACTGAAGCGCGACCAATTGTTTTAGTGATAACATCCTTTTCCAAATCCCAACCTCTCGCTGGAGAATATTCCCTGCCATACCATATAATCTGCAAGTGAAGGTCATTCCACAACTCTTTTGGAAACAACCGTTTGGCATCTTTTTCTGTCTGAACCACGTTTTTTCCGTTGGATAAATTCCATCGATACATCAAGCGATGGATATGTGTGTCGACTGGGAATGCTGGAATCCCAAACGCCTGGGACAGTACAACAGCAGCAGTTTTGTGGCCAACAGCAGGCAACGCTTCAAGTGCGTCATAGGTTTTTGGGACCTGTCCGTTATGTTTTTCAATAAGGATATGGGATAAACCATGAATCCCTTTACTTTTCATAGGTGATAAACCTACGGGTTTTATGATTTCCCTTATTTCTTCTACAGAAAGCTTTATCATGTCATAAGGATTGTCAGCACGCTCAAATAATAATGGTGTAATTTGATTAACACGAACATCGGTACTTTGTGCCGACATCAAGACTGCAATTAATAAAGTGTAAGGATCTTTGTGGTCTAAAGGAATGGGAATCTCAGGGTAGAGTTCCTTTAACGTATTGATAACAAAATCTACTTTCTCTTGTTTGGTCATTGTAGTATCTTTGGTAACGACAAAAATACATAATATGAATACATTAAAAGCAGGCGATAAAGTTCCAAATTTTACAGTAAACGATCAAGATGGTAATCCTATAGCGCTTTCCGACTATAAAGGAAAAAAATTAGTGGTGTTTTTCTATCCAAAAGCAAATACACCAACATGTACGGTTGAAGCATGTAATTTAGGAGAAAATTACAAGGCGCTGCAAGATGCTGGTTATGAAATTTTAGGCGTGAGTGCAGATTCTGAAAAGCGACAATCCAATTTTAAAAAGAAATTTGATTTTCCATATCCCTTATTGGCAGATACAGAAAAAGAAGTGATAAATGCCTTCGGTGTTTGGGGTCCAAAGAAGTTTATGGGTCGTGAGTTTGATGGTATCCATCGCATCACCTTCATTGTCAATGAAGATGGTGTTGTAGAGCGTGTAATCGATAAAGTAAAGGCAAAGATCCATACAGAACAAATTCTATCGGAATGATTGTTTGTGCATGGCAGCTCAATCAAGAAAAAAACCGCATGAAAATCATGCGGTTTTTTTTAGTTTGTTCAATTATCTATTCTTCAAGATGGATTTGCTCAGTTTCACAACCAAAGAGGCTCTTTTCCTTAATCAATTTGGAAACACCTTCTGGCAGCATTGTCTCCCAGCTGTCATCGCCTTGGGCAATCATCTTTAATACTGTTCTTGAGAAGACGGTTAATATACTCTCGTCATAATCTGTGATATCCACAACTTTTCCGTTGTACTTAAAGAACTTGTAAAGTTCCTTCATTCTTGGATGCACCTTTAGGTTTTCGCTAGTGGTCAATGTACCATCATCATTTTGCATTGGATATAGATACACACGAAGATCCTTAAAAAATAGCTTTCCGAAGGCTTCCAATATGCCACCACTTAAATGGCGATAATATTTTTCATCAAAAATATCAACCAAATTATTGACTCCCATCGAAAGTCCCATTCTAGCTTTGGTGTACTGAGAGAAGTATTCAACAAGTTTGTAATATTCCTGGAAGTTTGAGATTAAAACCGTTTGCCCCAAAGAACATAATAATCGTGCGCGATCCATGAAATCCTGTTCATCGATTTCACCTTCCGCTCGAAGATTGGACAAGGTGATTTCGAAAATCACTTGTGTGTTTTTCTCATCAACTTTATTTTCCTTGATGTACATGTCAAATGATTTTTGGTACATGTCCATGTTTACCTTGGTGACAGGTCTAAAGCTTCCACGAAGAGCCAAAATATTCTTTTTGTAAAGTACCCTTGCAGGTAATACGTTGTTCCCGTCAGGTGCAAACATAACGGCATCGGTCATGCCATTTTTTACCAATTGCAAACTCATCAAACGGTTGTCTACATCTTCAAAAACAGGTCCTGAGAAGTTGATCGTATCGATTTCCACTTGATCTTTATGAAGATGATCATAAAGGTAGCGCAGTAATTTTTTGGGTTCATTGTACTTATAGAACGCACCATATATCAAGTTGGTTCCCAAAACACCCAAGGTTTCCTGTTGTAACCTGGCGTCATTTTCCTTAAAGCGAATATGAAGAACAATTTCATTATAGCCTTGTTTTGGATCTACTTGGTATTTTATACCAACCCAACCATGGCCTTTGTATTTTTTTGCAAAATCAATGGTTGCCACAGTATTGGCATAGGCGAAAAACATCTTGTTCGGATGCACGTCTCTGTCAATACGTTCTTCTACAAGGTTGATTTCGTGGTCCAACATCTTGCGTAAACGTGCTTCAGTCACATAACGCTTGTCATCTTCAATACCATAGATAGCATCACTAAAGGCTTTGTCATAGGCAGACATTGCTTTTGCGATGGTTCCCGAAGCACCTCCAGCTCTAAAGAACTGGCGTACGGTTTCCTGACCAGCTCCAATCTCTGCAAAGGTTCCGTAGATGTTTTCGTTAAGGTTAATACGTAGACACTTGGTTTTCAGCGAAGGAATATCTTCAAACTCTTTGTCTCCTTTTAAGGTTATTTCCATTTGTATTTTGGGTTTGTCAAGTATACAAAGGTATTAAAATAGGCCCTTAAACTAAAAAAATTAGTTTTATTTTTGCTTTAAACGAACTATCATTGAAGATCACATTTTTGGGTACAGGTACATCTCAAGGTATTCCAGTCATTGGAAGCGACCATCCTGTGTGTTTGAGTTCTAACCCAAAAGATAAACGGTTGAGAGTCTCGGTTTTGATTGAATGGGACGATTTTGCCTATGTGGTTGACTGTGGCCCAGACTTCAGGCAACAGATGCTTCGCGCAAAGTGCAATCGTATAGATGGTATTCTCTTTACTCATGAGCATGCTGATCACACGGCTGGATTGGATGATATTCGACCGTTTTATTTTCGCCAAGGAGACATTCCCTTCTATGCACATAAGCGTGTTTTAGGAGAATTGGCAAGGCGTTTTGATTATATTTTCACTTCAGAAGATAAGTATCCAGGTGTTCCCAGTGTGATTGCACACGAGATTAAGAATGAACCGTTTGCACTCGGAAACATAGAGGTTGTGCCAATAAATGGATATCATCATAAACTACAGGTTTTTGGGTTTCGTTTTGGGCAATTTGCCTATCTTACTGATATGAAGACGATTGCTGAAGAAGAGATTGAAAAATTAAAGGGTGTGAAAATTTTAGTAGTCAATGCGTTGCGCGAACGAGAGCATTTGTCGCATTTTAACCTGGAAGAGGCTTTAAGCTTTATTGAAAAAGTAATACCTGAAAGGGCATATTTAACTCATATTAGTCATTATATGGGATTTCATGATGACGTACAACAAAACCTACCGAAAGACGTTTATTTAGCTTACGATAACTTACAAATTTTGATATAGATTATGAAGAACAGATTATTTATGTACCTGTTTATTTTTACGTTGCTATTGGTGATTTTTCAATATGTTAATTCAAAGAGCATCATTGAGGGTTATGATAAAAAGCTGACCAATTACAAGGAAACCAATACGCAATTGAAAGACTCTATTCGCCTTCTGCAAGATAATGCAATAGCCAATCTGTATACCTTTAAGTTTGATACCAACGATGATGCGATGACTTATTGGGAAGATCAAGGGTATCGTATTTCAGAGTTTATTCCGTTTATTAAGGATGAATTGATGAATCTTAATGTTTATGACACTGAAGATCATCCGCTTGTGCCATATGCGTCAATGAGTGGAAAAAAAATGGTTATAGATCAAATTCGTATGCTCAATCATAAATGGATTATTGCAAGTTTTACCGATGGCACATATTGGGGAGAAATGCTATTGGAATATACAATAAAAGACCGAAAAGACTTAAAGTTTAGAGTTGTGGAATCAATTCTGTATCGTCCTTGATTAGACTTGTCTTTGCGCTAGCCATTCGGTTTTTGTGATAGAAAACACCTTAAATTCATCTACCAATTTTTCAAAGGTCATGCCGTTATTTGTGGCTACGATTTCAGAACCGATATTGTCTATGTGCATCATCGATATCAAATTGGTGGCTAAATCATTCCCAAAGCAAAAATCCTTGCATGTTATAGCCGCTTCCTTTGCGTAGCCTTGTTTCCAAAACTTCGGAAGAATAGAGTAGCCAATCTCCAATCGTTCTTCACCTTCTATATCCTGAACTAGCAAGCCAGCTTGGCCAATGAAATCTCCTGTGGACTTATTGATTAGCGCATTCATTCCGCCAAGATTATTGCTGTAGCGATGGAAAACTTTTTTGAACCAATAGTCACATTGTTCGGTAGGTGACAATCCTTTAGGCATACCTAAAAATTTAGCAACATTGGCTTCCTTAAACAAAGGTAGCCAACTATCATAATCTTCTTTGGTGACCTTTCTAAAAGTCAGTCTTTCACTTTCTTGATTGGTGAGTAAATAATTCATTTAGATGCGCTTTTCCAACCAACTGCGTAACTCATAGAAATTTTGCGGAGCAACACCATGGCCTACAGGAAACTCCGAATAGCTGTGTTTAATGTTCAGTTGATCTAGAAATTGAGGTGCTTTTCTTGCCCAATCCACAGGAATGACTTGGTCAACACTTCCATGGGAACAGTAAAAATCCAAATTTGAATAGTCTTTACTTTCTAAGTGCTTATCAAGCATATCCTCACTAATATAACCACTCAAGGCAATAATATTCTTGACTTTTTCGGGATAGGTGAGTGCCACAGCATAACTGAGGATTGTACCTTGGCTAAAACCCAATAAAGTCACATTATGCTGATCAATTGGATAGGTAGCACAGGCGTAATCTATAAAACTGGCAATTTTGTCTCGGGATTCGGTGGCTTGTTCGATGTCGTTCCATTTGTTTTGTTGTGCATCAAAGTTTATGGCATACCAAGCATTTCCAAAAGGTTGCATTGGATATGGAGCTCTCAAGGAAATGATAAATAATTCTTCTGGGAGTTCCTGGGCAAATGAAAACAAGTCATTTTCATCACTTCCGTAGCCATGAGACATGATAAGTAATGGTGCATTTTCTGATAATGACGATGGTCTTGTGATGTAATGTAGAGAATGACTCATGATTGTCCGATTGAAGCAAATATATTTTGATAAAAAGGTCCTAATAACGGTACTTCATTGTATTTGCCTCCAATGGCACCAAAAATCCCATAGCCAATTAGTACCATGATAAACACCCAGAATGAAATGCTGATCATCCAACTGTCAAAGGCACTAATAAAATAGCCTAAAAGTATTTGGGTTAGCCATAAACCCAAGGCTTGTCTCACATGGAATGACACAAAATCATTACGTTCATCGCGATTCACAAAAAATGCGATCAGTGTTCCGATTAATGTAATGTAGCTTACTATAGCCAAGCCTTTGCCTTTTTCTACTGTGTTGTTTTCCATGATTCCGTTTAATTTAAAATCAATTGATTGTTTGCAATGATACCATATGCTTGTCCTTTGAGTTCATGATCTTCAAAAATCGCATTCCTAGAAGTAGAATGTATATGTGTCTTCGAAAATTTGAACGTACTTTTTGGATTGAATAAACTGAGATCTGCTTTGTTTCCGATAGCTATTGTATGGTTTTCTATTCCGAAACGCATTTTTCCTTTTGTAAGTAATTCCACAGATTTCTTAAGGGTAAATACCTTTTGTAATGCTCCAAAAGCACTCTCCAGACCAATTGTTCCGTAGGAAGCATAATCGAACTCCACTTTTTTGTGTTCGATATCAATTGGGTTATGGTCGCTTGTCACCATGTCTATCGTGCCATCTTTGAGTCCGTCAATTAATGCGTCAATGTCATGTTGTGTCCTTAAAGGCGGAAGCACCTTAAATTTTGTTTCAAAATTCTCGAGTTGTTCATCTGTCAGCAAAAGGTTATGAATGGCTACACTGCAACTGACATTCAATTTCTTCTGTTTGGCTGCTCTAATTAGCGCAACGGATTTTGCCGTGGAAATGGTTGGAATATGAAGCTTTCCTTCAGTGTATTCCAATAAAAACAAATCGCGTGCTACTTGTAATTCCTCGGCAAGTGCTGGGTTTCCTTTTAATCCTAACGAAGTGCTAGTTAGGTTTTCATTCATAACACCCAAACCTGTGATTTTCGATTCTTGGGGAAATGAGCAAACCAATCCGCCAAAATTACCTGCATACTGTAAGGCCAATTTCATGAGGTTAGGATTAGCTATAGGTTTTTGGTAGTCGTAAAAGGCTACAGCTCCAGCTGATTTCATGTCATAAAGCTCTGCCAGGTTGTTGCCATCGCTCTGCATTGTCAATGCACCAATAGGATATAGCGATACAGCATGATTGTTGGCTTTGGACTTAAGGAATGAAATATCAGCATGCGAATCAACAATAGGGTTAGTATTTGGATTAACAGCAACTGAGGTAAAACCAGAAAATGCAGCGGTTCTCAATCCATTGGAAATGGTTTCGCGCTCCTCATAACCAGGTTCGCCAAAACTCACACTACTATCGAACCATCCTTGTGAAACATGAAGATGATCTAATCTAATCTCATTGTAGTTTTTCGGATTTGTGATACGTTTAGAAATGTTGGAAATGACGCCTTTTTCAATTAAGATATCGACGGTTTGGTTGTGAAAATCGCTTTTAGGGTCAACTATAGTCGCAGATTTTACAAGTACGTTCATTTCAGGAATTTTAGGATGAGCATTTCTAAGATTAAAAAAACCACTGCAAAAATAACAAACCATTTCCATAGTTCGTTAACATCTGTAGCACTTTTGATATCACTTATTGCTGAAGCTACTGAATTATTAATAGAAACATTAGGAATGCTTTGTACGTCGAGGTAATTGAGATTGCTTTCATTTCTGTCAAAATTGAAGCTCAAATTTTTCAGAAACGTATCTTTGTTCTGTACAGAGATTATGCCTGCCATATCAGGATAGTCATTGGTAATAAGTTCGACTTTATTGTCAAACGTTTGCTGAAGTGGAATGACTGCATTGTCACCGTTTACTAAGGTTAAAATATCGTCTTGTTGCAATTTTGTGGCAATATCAATCGCGTGTTCTTCTCCAACAGTGTAATACAAATCTCCAGTTTTTAAGCTTTGCTTTCCAATATTGTATAGTACAGGTACGATAAGAGGCGAATTCTTGAAATTTGAATTTTCTGTATTCAGTGCTGCTGAAAATCGATAAGCATTTCCAGATTGTGACAAAAAAGAAGTGCCATCCTCATAACTCAAAATAGAAGTCACCGAATTGGTCACATTACTGTAAAATGAATTGACTTTTGGATACTGAAAATTTTTTACTTTTTTGTCAAAAACGTTAGCTAACAATGGATGGGAAAAGTTAATGTTCGTAATTCTCTTTTCAGAAGAATTTACAGCGTTGAAAGATGAAAAACCGTATAATGTAAATATTTGATTGTAAGAACTTAATCTTGATTCATTTGAAGGTGTAATTAATAATTTTCCTCCGTTATCGGAAAATGCCTTTAAGGTTGTTGATAAGGCCGTAGGTATGTCATCTAGTTCATTCAACACGATAAGATTTTGGCGATCAATGCTATTATAATTTAGGTTGTTGAAATCGGTCGACTGATATTCAAATTCATCGCTTGTGAAAATCTTTTTTAAGAAGGAATCATCGGTTTCATTAATAGCAAGGACATTGATTTTTTCTCGTTTGTCTATATTAAAATACAAGGTGTTGTCATATTGGAGATTACGATCTTCGACGATAATTTTTCCATTAAAGACCGAATTAGCAGGAATCGTAAAATTGGTCGTTGCCTCATCGTTAATGTTAACGGCTGTTTTGGCAATAAGCTTGTCATCGTTGTATAAGGAAACAGGCAAAGTTTCAATTGGGTTGCCTTGATTTTTGATACGAACTGTGAGTTCAAGATTTTCTACGGTAGTTTTTGATATATAAATGCTGTCAACAGCAATATTGTTTTGATCTGATGGTGTTAATTTTACAAACTTAAATTCAACTAGACTATCGTTTGTTGCAGAAATGGCCTCGTTTTTCTGTTGAAAATCAGAAACCAAAACCAAGTTTTTAATAGCGCTCTTATCATTTGAGAACAATTGTTTGCCTTTCAAAATTGCTGCGTCATAGGCCAATTGTTTGGGCGAATACTTTAATTGAATGAGGTCGTTTTTGATGGCTTTTATCGTAGTGTTGTTAAAGTTTGCATCATTGGTAAAAATCGAAACGGTCTCATTTTCACTGGTGTTTTCTATGATGTCTTGAATGGCTGAGTTAAGCAAGCTTCCATTAGTGCTAGGCGATTGCATGCTGAAGGAATTGTCTAAATATATAACAGTCTCGCTCTTGGTGTTGAAGTGTTCTGAGTTGGAAATATAAGGTTGCGCAAAAGCAATAATTACACAGGCCAGCAAGAGTAGTCGTGTTAGTAAGGTCAGCCATTTTTTTAGCTGTGAACTCTTTCTGGTTTGAATGGTCAACTCCTTTAAAAACTGAACGTTGGTGAAGGCTTCACTCTTGAACTTCCGTAGTTGAAATAGGTGAACGATTATAGGAATGATAAGCAGAATTAAGGCGTATAGAAGTTCTGGGTGTTTAAACTGCATTCCTATATTTAAGATTGTTTTCTGTTAAAAATCAAATATAGAAAATGAATTGGGATTAGTGGCTTTTGCTTTTGAGAAATTTAACGTTTATAAGGTTGGATCGTGTTTTGATCGTTGCCTTGTTAACAAAAGAAAAAATAGTCAACCATGGGTTCCATGTGTTGTGATTTGAAATAGGCCCTTATTTCGGCTTGCGCTTGCGTATTGGCAACGGTCACAATGCTTTGTGGTCGCTCTAATTGCTTTAGGTACTCAAAACTCCGAAGCAATTCACCATAAATGTGTTTCCCTATTTTTTGGGGATTATCGCAAATCCAATAAAAAGGAACCTTATGATTCTGTAAGAGTTTAGCCGTTGTCTTTCCTTTTTGTCCTGCGCCCCAAACAGTTAATGGTCGTTGACTATCGTATTCCAAATCAAGAAAATAGTCTACTTTTAAATGTAAAAAGTGATTTTGTGCATAATGTTCATGGGTTCGTGAAGTGCGTGTGCTGTAATCGCGCCAATAATGCAGTAAATTTTGACTTGGGATGCATTTGAGATTGTGTTTGTAAAATCTAAATGTAAGGTCGTAGTCTTCAGGATAACGATTGGGAGTGAAGCCTCCACATGTCTCTAAATCATCACGATGTACCATCCAGCAAGGTGATGGGATGACGCATTCCTTGAAAATTTCAGAATAGTTACGACCTGTTTGTGTTAATTGATTAAGCCAAGCTTCATACTTGGAATAACCATCACCAATGTCGTGGGTTCCAAAATATTTTACCAAGCCAAGTGCGACATGCTTTTTGCCATGGAATTTTAAGTCTTCTAGCATAAACCGAAGCTTTTCAGGTGGCATGATATCGTCACTATCCATTCTAGTAATGTATTGCCCTGAGCTTTCTGAAAAAGCCAATCTCAAGGCATCAATAATTCCATTGCCTTCGTTCTTAAATAATTTAATGCGCTTGTCTTTTTCCGCATAAGCATTAACAATGGCATGACTTTTATCTGTAGAGTTGTCATCGACTATAAGTAATTCCCAGTTCTCAAATGTTTGATTGATTATAGATTGCAGACAGTCATCAAGATACCGTTCTGTGTTCTTAAAAGGTGTGAGTATGCTAACAGTGGGTTGACTCATATTGAAAGCGTAAGTTACAAAAGTACCATTTTAACAAAACCTTGGCTAAATTGATGGTAACGGATTGTAGTTTTGTGCGTCTGACACAAAAATTTAAACCATTACATAAACCAATGATACGTAATTTTTCTCTTGTAGCTGCTTGTGTTCTGCTGGTGGCTTGTGGTACTCCAAAGTCGAATGTAAATGATTTGGCAACTGCCAATCCGATTGCTACAGCAATTAACTTATCAGCTGTTGCTAACGATAAAGTTCCGGTAACTATTAATCCAGGGCGTTTTACACAGGAAACAGTGACCTATCGCTTGCCAAAGGTTGTGCAAGGTACTTATGCTGTTAGTGATTTTGGGAAATATGTCGATGATTTTAAGGCGTTGGATTATAATGGGAATGAACTATCTACAACAAAGGTGGATGATAATACATGGACGATAGCTAATGCAACGACTTTAGATAAAATTGAATATTGGGTCAACGATACCTTCGATCAAGAAGGAGGTGCTGGAGGCATGGGAAAGGAAGTGCCGTTTTCACCTTCTGGCACAAATATCGAACCTAAAAACTACGTATTGAATTTACATGGTTTTATCGGTTATTTTGATTCCTTGAAAAATGCTCAATATACTTTGGATGTCACGGCACCTGTCGATTTCAAACGTACATCAGCACTCCAAAACACAAAAGAAGTGACCAGTTCAGATGGTGGACGAATAACAACAACCTATTTTGCGCCACGTTATTTTGATATTACCGACAATCCAATGATGTACGGACATTTGGATGTCGAGGAATTTATGGTTGGTGATATAAAGATTGTACTTAGTATCTATTCTCCTAATGGATTGCATACTGCTGCCGGAATGAAGGAAACGATTTATACCATGATGGAAGCCCAAAAAGCTTACCTAGGAGACATTAACAGTACGCCTCGTTACGATATTTATATTTATTTATCTGACGGAAGTGCAGATGCGCCATCAGGTTTTGGAGCTTTGGAGCATCATACCTCAACCGTAGCTGTGTTTAGTGAAAATGCGTCTAAGGAACAAATGGCAGCTTCTCTTGTAGATGTTGTTTCGCACGAATTTTTCCATATTGTGACTCCCCTCTCCGTGCATTCTGAGGATGTACATTATTTTGATTACAACAATCCTACTTTTTCAAAACATTTGTGGATGTATGAAGGTGTTACTGAATATTTTGCACAGCATTTTCAGGTGTATGAAGGGTTGGTAGATCCTGAGGTATTCTATCGCACTATGGAGCAAAAGATTCAGGTGTCGATGAATTTGGATGACAGTATGAGCTTTACGGAAATGAGTGAAAATGTGCTTGATCAGCCTTATGCTTCAAATTATTATAACGTTTATATGAAAGGAGCGCTAATTGGGATGTGTGTCGATATATTGATGCGTGAGGAAAGTGATGGCAACCGAAGTATGTTGTCGTTGATGAAAGAACTGTCAGCGAAGTATGGAAAGGAGAAGCCTTTTGATGATGATAATATTATTTCAGAGATTACCCAAATGACCTATCCTTCGATTGGTGATTTTTTTCAAACACATGTCATTGGCGGAACACCTATTGATTATGATGTGTTTTTTAACAAAGTTGGTTTGGCGTTTGAGGGCACACAGATAAAAACGTCTTACATTCAAGCAGGAGGCGGATTTATTTTTGATGCCGACCAAGATAAGGGAGCCATTTTCTTTTCTGAAGCTGTAAAGAACAATAGCTTTTGGAATGAACAAGGAGCAATGCCTGGAGATATCATCAAAGTAGTGAATGGTGTGCCGCTAACTGTTCAAAATGCGCAAACGGTTTTAGGAGGTATGTATGCATGGCAACTTGGAAATGAGATTGAAGTGAAGCTGGAAAGGAATGGAAAGGAAGTTGTCATCAAGACGGAATTAACGCCAACATTTACCACAGTAAAAAAATTAGTAGAAAATAAAGAAGCCACTGAGGCTCAGTTGAAGTTACGCCAAGCTTGGCTCAAAGGCTAACAGCCTCTTCTTGGTTGAACATATAGACCTGTCGGTAATTTAATAATTCTGACAGGTTTTTTTTGTGGTTAAAAGCCTTCAAAAACGCCTAACCCAAACAGTGCAAAATCGTATTTTACCGGATCATTGGGATCTAATCTACGTAAAGAAGTATCGAGTTCTGTTAAAGCCTTGCCGTCGTTCTGTTTCCGTTTTAACAAGCCTAACTGTCGAGCGACATTTCCTGAATGCACATCAAGAGGACATGATAATAGAGCAGGAGATATGTGTTTCCATAGTCCAAAGTCAACTCCATTATTATCTCGACGTACCATCCAACGCAAAAACATATTGATACGTTTGGCTGCAGAATTTTTCAAAGGGTCACTAATGTGCTTTGTGGTGCGGTCTAAATGGTCAATTTCGAAAAAATATGTTTTTAACTGATGTATGGCGAATTGTAGATTGTCGTTTTGTGTGTGTTTAACAAATATATGCTCTAGGCCACCATGGTTGGTGTAGATGTGTTTTAGGCTTTTAATAAATTGAATACAATCGTTGCCATTGAATGTGCGATGAACAAAGGGTTTGAGTTTTTCTAAGTCTGTTTCCTTGTGGTGTAACACAAAGTCATAAGGTGTATGATCCATCAAACTCATAAGTTTATGGGCATTGTTGATGATACTTTTTCTGTTTCCCCAAGCTATGGTTGAAGTTAAGAACCCAGCAATTTCAATCGCTTCTTTTTTCGAAAATTGATGAGGTACCTGAATGGGATCACTTTCAATAAAACTGGGGTGATTGTATTGCTCTACCTTGATGTCGAGGAAATCTTTGAGTTCGGTATGGGTCAAAATGAATGTTTTTGCAGAATGTACAAACTTACCATTCTAGAATCAGATTATAGCAGAACCATGATGAAATTTGAGGTTTAGAGTTAGGGTTGTAATTAAGGGAATCCCTTATTATCAGTAAAAGGACTGCTGAAGGAAATATTAGGACTAATAATTGTTAGGCAACAATCTTGCCATCAACCATAGTCAGTTTACGGTCAGCCATATTAGCTAAATCCTCATTATGGGTTACAATCACGAAGGTCTGTCCAAATTCGTCTCGCAACCTAAAAAAAAGTTTGTGAAGATTTTCTGCAGATTCGCTGTCCAAATTCCCTGAGGGCTCATCGGCAAAAATCAAACTCGGATTATTTATCAAAGCCCTAGCAATAGCAACACGTTGTTGCTCACCTCCTGAGAGTTCATTGGGTTTGTGGACATAACGGTCTTTCAGGCCTAAAAAGTCCAATAACTCCTTGGCTCTGTTCTCTGCTTCTGATTGCGTTTTTCCAGAAATATATGCTGGAATACAAACATTTTCCAAAGCAGTAAACTCAGGCAACAATTGATGGAACTGGAAAATAAATCCAATATGTTGGTTTCTGAACTTAGCCAATGCCTTGTCGCCTAATTTTGGAATGGAAATTTCGTTAATCGTGAGTTCGCTGGATGTGCCATCAATATCGATTTGATCCAGTGTTCCCAAAATTTGTAGTAACGTGGTTTTGCCAGCGCCTGAAGCACCTACAATCGACACGATCTCTCCTTTTTCAATGTTAAGATCGACACCTTTTAGAACGTGAAGATCGCCATAGTATTTGTGGATGTTTTTAGCGCAAACCATAATCTTGGATAGATGTCGAAAATACTATTTTAAAACGAATTATGGTAATTTATAATAATGGATTGTTAGGATTCATATGGCGAGCCAAGCTACTCAGCTTATCTGTGTTCTTGGGTTTCTTTTTGAATATACTTCGAAGACCACTATAGTCAATGAAATATTGCAATCGTACTGAAACAATGTGCTGCATGTCCTGCTCTAAAAGTGTATTGAGACTGTCGCCAAAATTATCACTTGATCGCGTGTCTGAATTAAATAGCTGGTTTCGGTAAAGCGCAGTTAAAAAACTTCCTGGCGCAAATTGCCAAGAGTAGCTTAAATCGATATTCCAAGTGCTAAAGTTGACATTTGAATCATCAAGACCAAGTTGCTCAAACGTATTTACTGATCTTAATAATCTTCCATCATCTTGAAGGAAAAATGGCTGATCGTCATAATGCACAGTAGTCCAGTAGTTTCTAAAAGTTAGATTGATCGAGTTAAACGGATTGAAATTGTAGCTTCCTGTCATGCGATTTACTATGGTTTTTTGGTCGCGCTCTCCAAATACGATTTGATCTGGGAAATCGTTGGAATTATTGGCATACCCTCTGTCGTTAAGCTCGTTCTCAAAGCTAAAGGAATAGGAAACTAAAAATTTATCCGAAATTTGGATTCTTGGTCCAATGCCAAACCAAATCACGTTGTAATCGCGACCGTCCTCAAACAAGGTTGCGCCACCAATATTAGCATCTATGGCTAAAGGTTTGTTGTAGTTGGATGATATCCAAACATTTCCGTTTAAACGGTTTTCGTAGATAAAGAACCGCTTGTTTTCAAAATCGCGAGGTTCGAAAAAGTCATATTGTTTGCCCATTTCGTAGTTGATGTCACCACCAAAATCCATTAAGGATTTTCGGGTTTTGCCATAGACGTTAACACCAGCATTCTGACCTCTAAAAGTGCTTGGTCTGTAGAGGCGACGGTAATTGTACCATGCATTGATACTGAATTGATTGAGTTTTTCGGTGGCCTCAAAAATTCGGTATGACACATCTACGCCAAAGTCGTTATAGTTGTTGGTGAAGTTTAGCCCTAGATCATTGATGTCGAAAGTTTCGTTCGAAAAACTATGGTCAAAACTATATCTTAACTTGCCATGTGATTTTCTAACCAATATGAAAGAACTCAAACCTGTTTCAATGCCAGTGTCTAAGTTTCTGTTGCTCATTCTAATATCGCCTCTAATGTTATAAGTATTACGTTTGTTAAAGATGTTTGCCACTAAGGCTGTAGCATTGGCATCCCTAAAATGACCTTCCCTCAATACATTAGTGTTGACCAATGCTATTGAAGAGTTGCCATTAAACTGCTGGTCTAGAACCATAATGTTGTAGTTGGTAAATGGTTCAACAGTTTGTGTTCGAGTGTCACCAGTTACCGAATTGACAATTTGGGCATCAGTCTTTTCAGTAATGGCATTGAAGAATCCAATTCCCAAACCTTTTTTGGTTCTTCCTGAAACTTTAAGGGCATTTAAAACCTTCACTTCATCTGGATAATCACTAACATCTTCATTGTCTTCCAATTCGACACTTCCTATTGGAGCACTTCCAACTCGCCTTGAAAAGAACAGGTTGCCTTTGTTGAACAGGTCAACACCTTCGGTGAAAAACTGTCGCTGTTCGTTAAACGTTTGTTCGAAAGGGCCTAAATTGAGAAACAGGTTGTCGAATCCAGCCTGACTGAAATCGGGAATTAAGGTCGCATCAAGTGTGATGTTCTCAGTGATTCCGTATTTAACGTCCATTCCCAAATTAAAATCTGGTTTGGATTTATTGTCAAAGACGGTTGAAGCAAATGGATATAAATTCAATCGCACAGGAGGTTCAATGTCCTTAATGCCTTTAAGCTCTCCATGGTAAAGCCCAATGTTGCCTTTGGTGATATCCAAAGGGTTCCATGTGTATTGCTCGTTGTTTCGTCTAAAGCGTCTGTGGAATTGTAAACCCCATGTTTCAACATCGGTGGAAAAACGCAATGTTCTGTAAGGGATCTTCATTTCGACAGCCCAACCATCATCATTGATTTTGACAGCGCTGTCCCAAACCGCATTCCAACTGAAGTCTTCACCTATATTAGGATTCGCAATGGCATCAGCTTGGGTTCCTGAGGTAAATACAAAAAATTCTGTATCGTTTTGTGCATCATTATTTGGGTTGAGCACAACTAGAAAAAAATCAGACTGACCAAAATTGTCACGACTGGTAAATTGTTTTGAAATCAATTCTGGATCGTCGTGCATATATGCTGCAACATAAATTCCAGTATCATCATACGCCATTTTAACAATCGTCTTGATGTCTTCAGTGGCTGCCTTTCCCAAATCGGGTCTAAACTGTATAAAGTCTGTCGCAATATCTGCGTCTTGCCATACGCTGTCATCCAAGATGCCATCTATTTTGGGCGCATTGTAAGTGCGCTTAATATGGAGTTCTTTTTTGTCTTGACCAATAGAAGAGAAAAAGCATAAAAAAAAACATATTAGTAAAACACGAAGCGTCATAAGGTTTAAATGATGGTTAGGTTCTTGTGTAAAGACCCTGAAAAGTTTAGTTTGTTACAGTTAGGTAAGACAAAGCTACTTAGTGCATGAGCCAAATTTTCATAATCAAACGTTAAAAGCAGATGTTCAATTGTTAATCTTTTGAAAATATTTGTGGGTGTTTGCCCATTTTTTTGTCTATTTTTAGTCAAATTCATGAACCTATGCCATACCATAAATTTGAAGAATATAATATTCAAGTTACCGATGATGTCAAGCAACGTTATGAACAGATCATTAAGGATCTAGGAGAGGATACGCAGCGTGACGGACTTTTAAAAACACCTGAACGTGCGTCTAAGGCCATGCAGTTTTTGACGCAAGGCTATCATCAAGATGCTTCGGAAATATTGAAAAGCGCTATGTTCAAGGAGTCCTATAATGAAATGGTTATCGTTAAGGATATTGAGCTCTATTCATTGTGTGAGCATCATATCTTACCGTTTTTCGGGAAAGCACATGTTGCTTATATTCCTAATGGTCATATCGTAGGATTGAGTAAGATCCCTAGAATAGTTGATGTGTTTGCGAGGCGATTGCAAGTTCAAGAACGCTTGACTGAACAGATACTAAACTGTATCAATGACACTTTGAAACCTGAAGGCGTTGCGGTGGTTATTGAGGCTTCCCATATGTGCATGATGATGCGTGGTGTTCAAAAACAGAATTCTACAACTACAACTTCAGGATTTAGAGGTGCTTTTCAAAATATGGAAACGCGAACGGAATTTTTAAAACTGATTAGTGAAAAACTGTCATAATGTATTGTTTGGAACGCTATTTGCTTTATTCTAAGTAAATTATAAATACAATTATGAATTTGGAAAATCTCTCAAAAAACAAAAAACTAGTCCTAAGTATCATCTGCGACGCTGTCGGAATGATTCCTTTTATTGATTTGGTATGGGCTCCTCTGTCGGGTTATGTCATGACTAAATTGTACAAAGGAAAAGTCGGAAAGCTTGCTGGTATTGTCACCTTTTTGGAGGAAATTTTACCTGGAACGGATTTTATTCCATCCTTCACCATCATGTGGTTTTACACATATGTGTTCGCTTCAAAAAAACAAGATACAAACGCCGTTGTAGACCTCAATTCTTAAGCCTTCAAATATTTCAATAGATTTTTATAATTTGCCATAGGTATCTACACATTAGAATATGGCAAAAATCATTGATTTCAATTGTGATTTGGGTGAAGGTTTCGGAATCGAGTCTGAAATCATGCCTTTTATTTCCTCTTGCAATATTGCCTGTGGAGGTCATGCAGGTAATGAAGAAACCATGTCCTATACTGCTCAACTAGCCTGTGAGCATCAAGTTAAAATTGGAGCTCACCCTTCGTTTCCGGATAAAAAAAACTTCGGAAGAAAGGTTCAAAACCTTTCCTCTGAGCAATTGTTTGAAACCATTCATGCACAAATAGAGCGCTTGAATAGCATCCTCAACCAGAAGAAATTGGCTTTGAATCACGTAAAGCCACATGGCGCATTGTATAATTGTGCTGCTGTGGATGAGCGTATAGCACATGTTGTTGTTGAGGTGGTGAAGTCCTTTGGGAATCATATAGAACTTTATGCTCCATTTCAATCTGTCGTCTCAAATATGGCTGTTCGTCGTGGTATATCGGTTAAATATGAGGCTTTTGCAGACAGAAACTACAATCCTGATCTCACTTTAGTGTCAAGAAACGAACCTAACGCGTTGATTAAAGATGTAGATGATATGTTCAATCATGTATATGGAATGATTATGTTAGGAAAAGTTGCTGCCATCAATGGAGTAGGAAAGACCATAAAAGTAGATACGATTTGCGTCCATGGTGATGGAGTAAATGTTGTTCGTAATTTGAAAATATTAGTCGAAAGGTTAGGTCAACATAATATCATAATTCGCTAACGTTTTTAAGGTGAATTTTAAACTTTCATATAAGCAGTTTTCAGAACGTTCGATTTTAGTTGAATGGCCTCCTGTAATTGATGAAAATGTGCTCCATGATGTTACGTGTTTTAAAAATCACTTGCTCAATTGTGATATTGAATCAATTGTTTATATAAATATTGCATATAACTCGATATTAATTATTTATAAATTAACTATAGATAAAATCAATGACGAGATTTTAAGACTTAAAAGTGCATATTTGAGTAGATTGGGTACTCCTAAACCACTTGCTCGGCTTTGGAAAATCCCTGTATGCTATGATGCTGAGTTTGCTCTTGATTTGAAGTTGATTTCAGAGGAAAAAAGGCTATCAAAGCTTGAAGTGATTGCGTTACATTCTGAAGCAATTTATACAGTTTATTTCGTCGGTTTTTTGCCAGGATTTTTATACTTGGGAGGCTTGGACAAACGTTTAAATTTTCCAAGAAAATCAAGGCCAAGACCACAGGTTAAAAAAGGAGCTGTTGGTATTGGTGGTTTTCAAACTGGAATTTATCCGAATGCAAGTCCTGGAGGATGGAATATCATTGGAAATTCACCTTTGGATTTTTTTAATCCGACAATCCATGAGCCTTGTTTTGCGAGACCTGGAGACAAAGTCAAGTTTGTTCCCATTGACCGATATTTATATGATGACCTTATAATACAGGTTAAGACTGGTGTATTTCAAATAGAAAGTAAGATTATTGATGGTTGAAGTTTTAAAATCGGGATTGTTGGATACTGTTCAGGATATAGGACGCAATGGCTTTCAGCAATTTGGCGTGCCAATTTCTGGAGTCATGGACCATGTTTCAGCAGAAAGAGCCAATAGAATACTGGGAAATCATCGTGATGCTGCTGTTATCGAGTGCACAGCTTCAGGTCCAAAACTTTTGTTTCATCAAGATACCGTTATTTGTATTTCGGGAGCATTTATGTCGCCCAAGCTTAATGGCTACGACCTTGAGAATGACAAAGCGATTTCGATAGCAAATGGTGACGTGCTGAGTTTTGGAGCTTTGATTTATGGGTTTAGGGCATACGTTGCTGTCTATGGTGGTTTTCAAACCGAAATTGTCATGAAAAGCAGAAGTATGTATGCCAATATCACGTCTCAATCGAGGCTTTTGAAAGGTGACTGCATTCCAATTTTGGATAAGGAAGAAACAGCTTTTAGTTCTTTTTCTTCATTGAAACTTAAAAATGACCATTTCGATTCTATACCTTTAAGTGTCTACAAGGGTCCAGAGTTTAATGGTTTATCGGTTGAGCATCAGCGTTTACTGTGCCATCAGGAATTTACGGTTTCAAGGGATAGCAACAGAATGGCGTATCAATTAAATGAGAGGGTTGAAAATGCGTTGGAATCAATTATAACATCTTTGGTGTTGCCAGGAACTGTCCAATTGACACCTGCAGGAAAGCTATTGATATTGATGCGCGACGCTCAAACCACAGGAGGTTACCCAAGGGTTTTTCAACTTTCGGAATCGTCAATAAATTGTTTGTCTCAAAAGGCAATTGGAGCAAAGGTTAAGTTTGTGTGTAGAAAATAGTAAGAAAAAACTTATTATTTTGTTACTTTATATCGAGATTTTCAATATTTTAGATAAAATTTAACTTTAACCAATCAATTATGAAAAAATTAGGGATTTTAATTTTAGGGATTATCATTGGAGCTTTGGCCATGTACTTTTATTTTCATAATGACCAAAACAATAGTGACATGGGACAAATACCACAGCCAGAAGGATTGATTAATCCTACAGAAATTCAAACGTTAACGCAAGCTTACAACGATAGGTATAATACAGTTACCGATACTTATTTTAAAGGTGTAGTTGGAGGTGATAACCGATCTTCTTGGTATGCGCTTGAGGATTTGGAAAATTTCCTCGCACTTGCCAAAAAGGAAGCTACGGATCTAGGATATACAATGGATGGTGTGCGTCTATATTTAGGAGCACATCCGTTGGTTGATGGTATTCCTGGTTATACAACCATCCTTTTTGTGCCAACTGGTTATGAAAATACATCGGAAGGCAATCTTGTCAAGACTGGTCTTAAAAAAGGCGGTAATGATATTGGAGGAGCCAATGGTCTTGATAAAGGTTCGGATGGAGTGCCTCCTAGTGCAAATTATCCACAATAATCTTAACTATTGAGAGATTTTTTTTTAAATAATTATTCAGTAATAACTAAATCGGTTGAGCTTATTGCTGCTATTGCTGGTTCTTATTATTTAAAAGGGAACAAAAATTCTGTCTTAAAAATTTTTGTATACTTTCTGTGGCTGACATTCTTTGTTGAACTCATAGCTGAATATGCTGGTTATATGCGTGACAATTACGACCATGAATGGTTCATTGCCATAAAGAATAGCGTTTTTTGTACTAATACATGGTTGTATAATATTTACTCGTTTTTTACAATTGGTTTGCTGGGCGTGTTTTATTCAGGTTTATTAAGAAAACAGTCCTTCAAACTATTGATAAGAGCTATCGTAATTTTTTATAGCGTTTTTTCAATATGTTATTACACTTTTACGGATGCCTTTTTCGTATTTGGATTGCCTTATGATGATATTTTGGCTTCAATTATCGTCTCAATTTATGTGATTTGTTATTTTATTGAATTGATAAATAGCGAGTACATTCTATATTATTATAAACTGCCATCATTTTATATAAGCGTCGCTTTGTTATTATGGTATCTTTGTGTGACTCCATTATTCATATTTAATGGATATTTCTTAGAAGTAAACACTGATTTTGTGATTTTCAGATATTTACTTTTACTATTTATTAATGTATGTACATATTTATTCATTTCATTTGGGTTTTGGTATTCACTCAAGAAAACCAAGCCATAAACAAAGAGCAAATTGCTTTAATTGCTTATGTCATTTTCGCCGTATTATTGTTATCAGTTATGGTGATTCTATTTTTTGTGACCTTTCAAAAACGTAAGAATAAACTCTTGCTTGATAAAATTGAGCAGCAGAAACGGTATGACGAGGAAATTTCTCGAACACAAACTGAAATACAAGAGCAGACTCTAAAGCATTTAGGTTGGGAATTACACGACAATATTGGTCAATTGTTAGTCTTTGCGAACATGCAGCTCAATGCCATTGTGCCAAAACTACCAGACCCTATCAAAAATAGGGCTGAAGAAGCTACCGATAGTGTCAAAAAGAGTCTAGCTGAAGTGCGTTCGCTTTCTAAGTCCCTTAACAATGATGTTTTGTTGAACATAGGTTTTGAAGAATCCATTACCAATGAATTGAATCGATTGAAACGTATGTCCTTTGAATCAGCAACGTTGTCGGTAAATGGAGATAGGCATGAATTGAATGACCCTAAACACGGGATTATCCTTTTTAGGATTTTGCAGGAATTCTTTTCAAACTCTGTCAAATATTCAGAAGCTACAACAATTGATGTCACATTAGAGTATACACCTGAAGCATTGATAATCACGGCAACAGATAATGGTATTGGTTTTGAGGTCTCTTCTGCAGAAAAGGGTTCCGGACTGATCAATATGAAAAGTAGGGCAGAGTTGATCAATGGGACATTCAATATCAACTCACAACCAAATCAAGGCGTGACTTTGAAGATAAAGTACCCATTTGATTAAAAATTAAGAATAGATTCCATAGGTTGAAAATAATGTGCATATGCTTTCTCCTTAAATTTTAGTGTTCACAAGCATTCCATATAGGGTCACTTGGCAAAGGAGCGGTAATGTCAATAGGTGCTTTTGAGACAGGGTGAACAAATTGCAGTTGTCGAGCATGTAAGCTTATACTTGCATCTTTGTTACTGCGATCAAACCCGTATTTAAGATCGCCTTTAATGGGACAACCTATTTTTGCCAACTGACATCTTATTTGGTGGTGCCTACCAGTTTCCAATTCGATTTGTAACAGCACGTATCTATCTAAAGTCTTAACTGAATAGTAATGCAGGATTGCCTTTTTACTGCCTTTGACCTCTTGGTCGTAGGCTGAAGATTTGTTGTTCTTTGGATTTTTTTTCAACCAATGAATTAAGGTGCCTTGAGGTTGGTTGGGTACATTTTTTACGACAGCCCAATACGTTTTTTTAGCTTTCTTTTCGGCAAAAATCTTGTTTAATCTAGGCAATGCCTTACTGGTTTTTGAAAACAAAACAATTCCGGAAGTAGGCCTGTCCAAGCGATGTACAACACCTAAATAGACATTGCCTGGTTTGTCGTATTTATCTTTGATATAGGCTTTGACAACTTCACTTAGAGGCTGGTCTCCTGTTTTGTCACCTTGCACAATATCACCAGCACGTTTATTGACAATGATGATATGGTTATCTTCATATAGGACTTGTAGGTTGTCTTTGTGTGATAAAACTTTGTTTTGATTTGACATTACTGTCTTGTATGTGATTTGATAATTGTACTATGATGCGGGAATTTTTTCAAGAGCCAATCCCGTTTTGCCAAGGTGAAATCCTTAAAATCAAATCCAGGTGCAACTGTGCAACCAGCTAATGCAAAACTATTGGGTTGAAGTACTTTGGCAGCAAACCATACGTCTTTAGGAACCACAAATTGAGGTAACTGACCTTTTATAATATTACTGCCTATACGTACTTTATTGAGTACTCCTTCATTAGTGATCATTGTGATTTCGATTGGGTCACCAGCATAAAAATGCCACATTTCATCTTGATTGACCTTATGAAATGCAGAAAAGTCATCAGATTTCAGTAAATAATAGATACCAGTACAGTAATTGCGATTTCCTTCAAAGGAATTTGGCAAACAATCTTCAGAAATCACACCATCGCTTCTGTAGGTTTCTTTATAAAAACCACCTTCAGGATGAGGTAATAAGGAAAGTGCTTTTACTATAGCTTCAGCAGTAACCATCCGATTAATATTGCTCCTTCTTATTTGGAAAGTCAAGTGATTTCACATCGTTGACATATTGACCAATAGCCTTGGTCATGTCTTCATACAGATTCATGTAACGTCGTAAAAACCTTGGATTGAATTCGTGTGTCATCCCGATCATGTCATGCAACACAAGCACTTGTCCGTCAACACCTGCTCCAGCACCAATGCCTATAACAGGTATTGAAACACTTTCGGCAACTTCTCTGGCTAATTTAGCAGGTATTTTCTCTAGAACAATTCCAAAACAACCTGCTTTTTCAAGCATAATAGCATCATCCCTAAGACGTTGTGCTTCTTCTTCCTCTTTTGCACGAACCGTATAGGTTCCAAATTTATAAATCGATTGTGGTGTAAGTCCTAAATGTCCCATCACTGGAATACCTGCATTCAAAATACGTTTGATGGATTCCTTGACTTCCTTTCCACCTTCCATTTTTACTGCATGGCCACCCGATTCCTTCATGATTCTAATTGCAGAACGTAAGGCTTCCTTTGGATCGCTTTGATAGCTGCCAAAGGGTAAATCAACAACAACCAATGCTCTATCTATAGCACGCACCACTGAAGAGGCATGATATATCATTTGATCCAAGGTAATTGGTAACGTGGTTTCATGTCCAGCCATAACATTACTGGCAGAATCACCAACCAAAATCACGTCAACACCTGCCTCATCAACAATCTTTGCCATGGTATAATCATAAGCAGTAAGCATGGATATCTTTTCCTTGTTTTGCTTCATTTCCACTAAGGATTTCACCGTAATCCGTTTGTAATCTTTTTTAGCTGTTGACATGATTGAAATTTTTGTTTCTGTAAAAATACAGAGTTTTGTTAAACTTTACTTGTTCTTGTAAAAAGGATTTTACTTTACATTGTGTAATGGTTTTGATGTTCGTGTTGAGTATATTATAATGTGTTAGCAATCTGTCAAATGCACACCAACAGCCAAACCACCTTCTGAGGTTTCTTTGTACTTGGTATTCATGTCTTTTGCTGTTTCCCACATCGTATTGACTACCTTATCCAATGGAACCTTGACATTTTTGGGATCTGTATCCAGAGCCAATTCGCAGGCGTTAATTGCCTTTATTGCTCCCATGGCATTACGCTCTATACAAGGTACTTGTACCAACCCACCAATAGGATCGCAGGTCATACCTAGATGATGCTCCATGGCTATTTCTGCCGCTATCAAGACTTGTTCTGGTGTTCCTCCAGAAAGTTCACAAAGCGCAGCAGCAGCCATTGCTGAGGACACGCCAATTTCAGCTTGGCAGCCACCCATTGCGGCACTTATAGTTGCTCCCTTTTTAAAGATACTTCCAATTTCACCAGCGACCAAAAGGAAACGTTTGATGTCCTCAAAATTGCCATCATGGTTTTCTATGACGAGATAGTACATCAGTACTGCAGGAATCACACCAGCACTACCATTTGTTGGTGCTGTCACGACGCGACCGAGGGATGCATTAACTTCGTTAACTGCCAAGGCAAAGCAGCTGACCCATTTTAGGATTTGTCGGAACTTTACTTCGGTATTTCTGATGGCATTCAACCATTCAACAGGTGTGGTGTAGGGCTCATTACCTTTTAGGTTTTTGTGCATGTCGAATGCACGTCGTTTAACATTTAATCCACCTGGAAGATGGCCTTCGGTATGACAACCAATATACATGCACTCCAACATGGTGTCCCAAATGCGTTTTAGCTCTAAATTGATGCTGTCTTCGTCTCTGATGGACTTTTCGTTTTCAAGCACCACTCCAGAAATAGGTAGGTTTAATTGATGACAATACTTCAGGAGTTCGTCGCCAGTGGATGTTGGGTAAGGGAAGGTGCAATAGAATATGATTTTATTGGCTTTGGATACTTTTCGTTCTTCTTGAACTACAAATCCGCCACCAATGGAGTAATATGTAGAACGGTAACGTCTTCCGTTGATTAGTGCTGAAAACGTTAAAGCATTGGCATGAAACGGTAAAAACTTTCTGTTGAATATAATGTCCTTTCCAATATCAAAATCCATCACCTTTTCATTATTGAATGCTAAGGTTTTTGAGTTTTCGATAGCTTTAATGATGATGTCAATTTGATCCACAGGAATGTACTCTGGATCAGCACCACTTAAACCTAATAATACAGCATAGTCGGTGGCATGACCTTTTCCGGTTAAGGATAATGAGCCATAAAGATCTACAGTGATGTTTTCAACCTTTTCGAACTTTTTGGTGTCCTTGAGCTCTTTGATCCAACGTTCTGCGGCTCGCCACGGACCTAAAGTATGTGAACTGGAAGGACCAACACCTATCTTTAGCATATCAAAAACCGAAATACTTTCCATGAACGATTAAATTTTAAGTAAATATAATATTGTTTCAGGGACTGTAAATAAATGTTTCATAGTATTTCTGCTCTTAATATACATTTAAAATGCGCAAGGGATTGCAGCGGCATCCTTTTTTAAAACTTCAAAAAAGATACAGCGAAAAGCCCGACCCTTTGTATCACATACTTAAAACGGATTGATTATGATACCTGAATTCATCAAAGGGTTGCGCCCAAAATAACCATGGCATAATAATCTACTGAAGGTATGACTGTCGATTTTAGTGCTGTATATGCTAATCCTGACGCATTGCAAACAAAAAAATGACATGATGTCATATATTTTGTCATGGCATAATCATTGTCATATGAGTAAACGAAATTAATTATGAACAACACATTTCCGAAGTAAAGGAAATAAAGCACACTAAATATAACATTATGAGCAAGATTATTGGAATTGATTTAGGAACTACGAATTCATGCGTTTCAGTAATGGAAGGTAATGAGCCAGTAGTTATCCCAAATGCTGAAGGTAAACGAACAACACCTTCGGTGATCGCCTTTGTTGAGGGTGGCGAAATCAAGGTTGGAGATCCAGCAAAACGACAAGCAGTAACAAACCCGACAAAAACCGTTTATTCAATTAAGCGTTTTATGGGTAATAAGTATTCTGAGTCTAAAAAAGAAGCAGAACGCGTACCATATAAAGTAGTTAAAGGTGATAATGACACACCTAGAGTTGATATTGATGGACGTTTATATACACCACAAGAATTATCGGCAATGATTCTTCAGAAAATGAAGAAAACTGCCGAAGATTATTTAGGTCAGGATGTAAGTCGTGCTGTAATTACAGTACCTGCTTACTTTAATGATTCTCAGCGACAAGCGACTAAAGAAGCTGGTGAAATTGCAGGTTTAAAGGTAGAGCGAATCATTAATGAGCCTACAGCAGCAGCTTTGGCTTATGGCTTAGATAAAAAAGGAACAGACCAAAAAATCGTTGTATTTGATTTTGGTGGTGGAACACATGACGTTTCCATTCTAGAATTAGGTGATGGTGTTTTTGAAGTATTGTCTACAGATGGTGATACGCACTTAGGTGGTGACGATGTTGATGAAAAAATCATAAACTGGTTGGCTGAGGAGTTCAACAGTGAAGAAGGTATTGATTTGCGTAAAGACCCAATGGCTTTACAACGTTTAAAAGAAGCTTCAGAGAAAGCGAAAATTGAACTGTCATCGTCTGCACAAACAGAAATTAACTTGCCATACGTAACGGCTACTGCTAGTGGACCAAAGCACTTGGTAAGAACCTTAACACGTTCGAAGTTTGAACAATTGATCGACGATTTGGTAAAACGTACCATTGAGCCATGTGAATCGGCTTTAAAGGCGGCAGGTTTATCAAAAAGTGATATTGATGAGGTAATTTTAGTTGGTGGATCTACACGTATACCAGCGGTTCAAGCAGCTGTAGAGAAATTCTTTGGAAAAGCACCTAGCAAAGGGGTGAATCCAGATGAGGTTGTTTCTCTAGGAGCAGGAATCCAAGGTGGTGTATTGACTGGTGATGTAAAAGATGTGTTATTATTGGACGTCACTCCATTATCATTAGGTATTGAAACGATGGGTAATGTATTTACCAAATTGATTGAAGCGAATACTACAATCCCAACTAAGAAATCACAAGTATTCTCAACGGCAGCAGATAATCAGCCATCGGTAGAAATCCATGTATTGCAAGGAGAACGTGCCATGGCAGCAGATAATAAAACCATTGGTCGTTTCCACTTAGATGGAATTCCACCAGCACAACGAGGTGTGCCTCAAATTGAAGTCACCTTCGATATTGATGCGAATGGTATCATTAAAGTGTCTGCAACAGATAAAGCGACTGGTAAATCGCAAGACATTCGTATCGAGGCGTCTTCAGGGTTGACCGAAGAGGAAATCCAAAAGATGAAAGCCGAAGCTGAAGCGAATGCTGAAGCTGATGCTAAGGCGAAGGAAACTGCAGATAAATTGAATCAGGCTGATGCTATGATTTTCCAAACTGAAAATCAGTTAAAGGAATTTGGTGACAAGTTATCTGATGACAAGAAGAAGCCAATTGAAGAGGCTTTGGAAGAATTGAAGAAAGCCTACGAAACTAAGGATATTGCAGTGATCGAACCAGCTTTGGAGAAAATCAATGAAGCATGGAAAGTAGCTTCTGAAGAAATGTACAAAGCACAGGCCGAAGCGCAGCAAGGAGGTGCAGATGCAGCAGGTCCAGATGCTAGTCAAAATGGACAAGCAGAAGGAAGTGATGTTGAAGACGTAGACTTCGAGGAAGTGAAGTAATGATTGTCATTCCGAGAGTAGTCGAGGAATCTCAAATAAATAGCTTAACATTTGAAAAAGCGCAATCCGAAAGGGTTGCGTTTTTTTGTTATTGTATTTTTATTCTATCTAAAACCCTTACTTTGCAGATATGAAATTTTCAGCATCGATAACGTGTTCATATCAACCTAAACGCTTAGCAGTAAAGCTTACGACTAAAGGAGAGAACCATGTGCAGCAAGGCCATCCTTGGGTGTTTTCCGAAAGTATCACAAAAATTAATAGTGATGCAAAAACAGGTGATTTAGCCATAGTCTTCGGAAAAAGAAGCAATAGCATGATAGGTATAGGTTTGTATGATGGCGATTCTCCAATCCGTATTAAAATGATCTACAATGATCGTGCTTCGGTACAAGTTAATGCTGCGTTTTTCCAGAATAAAATTCAAGAGGCCTATCAAAAGCGATTGCCTTTACTTAAAACCAAGACCAATAGCTATCGGCTTCTTTTTGGTGAGAATGACGGATTTCCATCGCTTATTGCCGATGTGTATGGTTCGGTGTTGGTGGTGAAGTTATATTCTGAAATATGGTTGCCCTATTTACAGGTTATCCTAGAAGATTTGGTTGAGGTATCCCAATGCGAGACTGCGGTGATGCGGTTAAGTCGTGGACTACAACAATCAAAATCGCATCATCTCAAAGATGGCGAAGTTGTGTTTGGTACTTTAAACAATGAGGTTGTAATCTTTGATGAGCACAGTGTTCGGTTTTCGGCTAACGTTATCAAAGGTCATAAGACGGGTTATTTCTTGGACCATCGTGACAACCGACGACAAGTTGGACTCTTAAGCAAAAATAAAACTGTTTTGGATGTGTTTTCTTATGCTGGTGGGTTTTCGGTACATGCTTTAGCCAATGGCGCAAAAGAAGTTACAAGTGTAGATATAAGTGCTCAAGCGTTGGAAATAGCAGTTGAAAATGGAAAGCTAAATGATTATTCGGGACGACATTTTACTATTGTAGGTGATGCATTTGAGGTATTAGAGGAGTTTATTTCTGAACGGAAAACATTTGATGTGGTCGTTATTGATCCGCCTAGTTTTGCCAAACAGCAATCTGAAATTCAACTAGCAAAGAAAAAATATGCGCAATTAGCAAAGTTAGGAGCTAAGTTAACCAATACAAATGGTCTTTTGGTGTTAGCGTCGTGTTCATCGAGAGTTAAGGCGGAATCATTCTTCGACATCAATGCACAAGTCTTAAAAAGTACCAACCGAAATTTTTCCGTGGAGAAAAAAACACAACACGACATAGATCATCCTGTAGGATTTCCTGAAGGTGCGTATTTAAAATGTGGGTATTATCGGTTTCAGGACTAATCTATATTTCGCTTATCGATTACCAATATAGGTTTTCTACTCATCTTTGGAAACTTTAGCGCGTTAATATGTGCTTTATCATGGAACTCGATTCGTGGTGTTACTCTCAATTTTGCCCTAAAATGATCTTTGATGTCCTGTAGCATACGTTCGCTAGCATTTGAAGACGCTATTTTAATTAAGATCTCATCGGTTCCGATTTTGTTTTTTGAGATTTCAATGATGTAGCTATCGACATATTTAAAATGATTAAGAATATTATCCATTGCTGGCGGAAATAGTGTCGTGCCTTTATATTTGATCATTTGCTTTTTTCGTCCAGATATTGGTCCAAGCCGTAAAGTATTACGTCCACATTTACAAGGTTCATAGTGTGCTCTGAGCATATCGCCAGTTTTAAAGCGAATCAATGGCATGGCTTCGATGCCCAGAGTGGTTATGGTCAACTCACCGACTTGTCCTTCTGGAACAGGATTGTTGTGGTCGTCTAGAATTTCAGTGATAATTAATTCAGGATGCACATGACCTCCTTGTTGTTGTTCACATTCGGTGAATGCGGTTTGCATTTCTGTTGAGGCATAGGTTGAATATAATTTAATGTTCCAATCAGAGGTGATTTTTTGTCCAAGGGTATTCAATGAAAAATGGTCATCTCTTATAGGTTCTCCAATACATATGGCACCTTTGACACTTGAATTATTTAAAAGGATGTCGTTAGACTGAGCATATTCAATAAGTTTTAATAAAAACGAAGGTACTGCGATAAGATAAGTTGGTTTGAATTTTAAGATTGAATCCCATTGCAATTCTGGAATTCCGGCACCAACACGAATCATTCCTGCACCTAATTGTCGGGCACCCATAACGTAGGCGAGTCCTGCCATAAAACGTCTATCAACCGTTGTCATTAATTGTAAAATATCATCTTTTGCAACTCCTGCACATTCAAATGAAATGGCTTCGTTGTACGTAAGTCTACTCAAGTCATGTTCAGTTAAAGCAACAGTTACTGGGTCTCCTAAGGTTCCGGAAGTGGTTACATAATCAATGATGTCGCTTTTTGAAACACATAAGAAATCATCATTATGGATTTGAAGATCATCTTTGGTTGTAGGTGGAATCCGCTTTAGGTCTTCAAGAGATTTGATTTCAGAGACAGCTATGTCATGTAATTGAAATAGTCGTTTGTAGTATGGAGAATGTTCCGATACATATTGTAATGTGGTTTTGAGCTTTTCCTCTTGAAAGGCTTTAATGTGTGCAGTGGATTTTTGTTCTATATCTGGAATCATCGTCTTGATTTTCGTCTAGATTTTTTAATATATTTTGAAATGTGCTCAGCGTCAGGCACAGTGGTAATTTCTTTTTGATTGGCAATTTCAAAGGCCTCTAAGGCTTTCTTATAAGCTTTATTTTGAAAGTAATAATCACCTTTGAGTTTATGTGCTTTCCAATATTCAGGGTTGAGTGTGGTGAGCGTACTTAGATCTTCTTCTGTGAGTTTAAGTTCGTTGCTTATGGCATGCTCTACTTTGCGCTCAAGGAGGCGATAGTTTTCATAATTGAGATACACTTGGGAATTAACAAAAGGATCTTCATTGATGATCAGTTCTTCACTCGATACCGAAGTATTAGAAGGGTTGTTGTCTCTGTTCTTGAAGACCTCATTTAAATCATATGCAACAAATTCTCCCAATTGATATGGATTTGATGATATCCAAACCTTTAAATCTTCAGGTTTAAAAACAATGGCATGATGCGCTAATAATTGATTCAAGGCTTTTTCGTTCCCCAAACCAATATTTTTATCATCAATGCCTTGCTTGTTTCTTAGAATGTCGACCGCTTTAATGGGATTGAGTTTGTCTTGTTCGGCTAAAAGTTCGGTTAAACGATCAAAGCGATATTTTGAATGACTTTCATCAATGGCCTTAATGTTTCTACGATCATTATCATAGGCCTTACTTTGAAAATGATTGGAGCATATCAACTGATTTGAATTTTCAACTTCATACACACCAAAGTTCTTTGGAGAGACTTCAATCAGTAAGGCTTTTTTGTCTATCGCACTTGCCACCATTATAGATTCAGATACGAAAACCTCTCGTTTTTTGGCAATAGCTATGGCTTCATCTAAGGTTGAAGCATATTGAAGGATTTCCCGAGTGAGTATAGAAATAGGTGTTTTTGCCACCAAAGGAATTTTAGATTTACCAGCATTTATTGTTACCGTGAGTCCTTTGTCATTCATACCAGAAACCACACCAATCATTCCTCCCCAAGTTACAGACATGAAATTATGTCCGTTTGTAGGTTTCACAAATGCAATGATTTTGTCTTTAGCAAAGTCATCTCCAGCGTAGAAGTCGAAGTTTCTCCCAACCAAAAGTTTACCATCTTGGGTTTTATTGTCCCAAGCAGCAAACGACGTACAGCCAACAAGTGCTAGGTCTTGGAAGGCATGACCAATGTCATGAGCACCATGAAGGTAAAGTACTCTCAGGTAATCATCGGCTATGTAGTCATAATCATCGCCAGCATATTTAGATAAGCCTAAAATTTCCGCTTTGTATTCATCAGGGACATTGAGGTACATTTTTCGATTGTACCAAGCCAATAATTTGCGAAGTAGCTTTTGTTTTGATTCTGAAGGTACAATTTCGGCAACTTTACTTAAGAAGGCACCTTCTTGCTTTTTAAAAAGTTCTTGTGTAAGCAAACCTGTGTTTAGCCCTAACTGGTATGGATTTCCTTCAACATAGAGTTCCCATTGCCCATGTTTGTTTTTGTTTAAAAAATTATTTCCAGCCTGAAAGGTTGAGTCATTGATATTTATACGATTAAGCTCATTGACCTGATAATGACTAACATCTGGAACATCCTTTATAGATTTAGATACGCCACATGAAGACAACATCGCTATGAAGACGATCTTCCAAAAACAATAGTTTATATATCTAAGCGTAACATTCATGTGTTTAATTCTGTTTTAGTACTTTATGTGTTCTTTTAATGGCTAATTCATTTTTGAAATCAATCCATTTTTGTCCTCTAATCTTACGCATTAAATTTTCAAAATGTCTCATAAAAAACACGTTGTAAAACATTCTTAATACAACTGATGGTTTTTTTGAAAATGCCCTTAACGTCATAGAAAAACCACCGTTGAGGTATTTGATATAGTGCCAGTAGCCGCTTGGCATATATAGAGCATCGCCATGACCCATTTCAATCTCGAAAGCTTCCAGTTTTTGTAGCGCAGGATAGGTTTCAAAGTCAGGGTTATCCATATCTATGGTTTCTAGATTATGCACTGAAAATGGTACTTTATACATGTATTTGGATTGTTCGGGGCTAAACAACAACACTTTCTTTTTTCCGTGAAAATGCACATGAACTAAATCTGCTAAATCCATATCATAATGTACAAGTACGTTGGATCCTTTGCTTCCAAAAAACAAAACGGGTAAGCGCTTAAAAAACTTTAATCCGATATCAGGAAAACTAAAATCATTAGCTAAGGCAGGCATTTTCTGCATTAAGTCATAGAAAAATATTCTTAAATCCGTAGGCTTTGATTTGATGAGATCAATATAGTCAGACATTTTCATAGTTACGGTTGGTTCAGCAGATTTTTGCTTTCCTTTGGTCTCTTGATTATTGTAAAGCGGTACCACTTGATCACCAGCTAAAGCTTTGATATAATCGAGGTTCCATTTTTTATATGCTGGCCAATCTTTGATAAGTCCTTCAATGAGCACAGGCTTCTGCGGATTATAATAGTGCTCTATAAAATCTGCCTTGGTTATATTTTCCACACGATCTATGGGCTGTGTTTTAAATGTTCCCATACCTTTCTTTATTTAAGATTTAGCTTTATTGGATTCTAATATTTTATGGATTAAATAGTCTTTCCCTACAATTTCAGAGCAGGTTACAACTGCACTAATGGTAACGCCCAAGATGCCATGCATACCTAGGCATTGCCCAGTAAAATATAAATTATCAAGTTTTGTTCTTGGTGAAATATGGGATTGCATAGGCTTGTTCACGTCCTTGACATAACCATAAATCGAACCTTCGTTACATCCAATATAATCTCTATAGGACAACGGTGTAGAGGTGTATATTTCTTGGATACAATCCCTTATGTTGGGAAACTTTTTTTCCAACTCAATGATAATTTGTTCGGCTTTGTCCGATTTAAACTCTTCATAGGATTGGCCTCTATGATTTTTTTTGACCACAGTATTAAAAGTGTCTTTCCAAGGTTTCATCTCATCATAGCGCATGTAAGTCATAATCGTAATGCTATCACCATATTCGCAATCCTTATCTTTTATTCCCATAGACAGCATATAATACTCAGGCCAAGTGTCTTCAGTATAATTGAGTGTTCCCCAAATATTTTCAGAAGATTTAAAATGATAATAGTTTTTATTGATATACTTAAAGCTATTGGGTTTTAAAACAATGTATAAGCTAAATGCAGCAATCGTACTTTCAATTCCAGAAATTCTATGGGTATATGATTTTCTGAAATGTTCCTTTCCTGCCATCTCCACAGTGAATTTAGGCTCTATATTTGAAATGAAGGTATTGGCATAAACTTCTGTACCATCCTCCAATTCAACTGAATTAACCAACTTATCCTCAACATTGAAACTTACAACTTCACATTTCTTGAACACTTCGCCTCCGTAGTTTTTCAACTGCTTAATCAGTGCTTTTGTAATCTGGCTTCCTCCTCTAATACATCTGTAGGCACTTTCAATATATGAATTGACTGCAAGTGCATGCACATAAAAAGGAGTCTTACTTTCGTCTCCAGCATACAAAAAATTAGATCCTGCCAACACAGCCCTTAGTTTTTTGTTTTGTGTTATTGAATTGATGAAATCTTTTGCCGATAGCTTAAAGACATTCATATCATAAGACAGGTCTTTAGGGTTTAAGGAGTACAATGGGAATTTTGAGCACGTTTCCTTAATCTTATCGCAGTAGGCATATATTGCCTTTTCTTCTTCTGGGAAATCGATGAGCAATTGCCTTATGAAATTGTCATAACCTTGGGCATGCTTATATTCCTTGTCATCATCATCAAACGTGATAATATCAAATCCGTCTTCGTCTAACTTTTTGAGTTTAAGATCATTTATAATACCGATGTACTTGAAGTATTCGTATAAATTTTGTCCTTTGCTCAAGCCACCAATATAATGCACACCAGTATCAAAAATTGTTTTATCTCTAACAAAAGTTTGTAAATTGCCTCCAAACTGATTGTTTTTTTCTAAAACACATACATTGTAACCTTCTTTTGCCAAGAGTACAGCAGCAACCAAACCGCCTAAGCCACTTCCAACAATTACAATATCATAATGTGATGCAATCTTCAAATCAATTCCGTTTTAATAGCGTTAGTTTCGGTTCTTTTAGTTGTATATCGTATCCTTTTTCACAAAGCATCTCCAAATTCATTTGATGCGCTTCCTTCAGTAAAATGATAGTTGTGTAATTGTGCTTGGATATTGCTTCTAAAAGTAAATTTTGATCGTTGTAGTCAAGCATCAAAACATTGGTTTGATGCTCAAATGCTGCATTAGGAGTTGCCATCCACGATAATTTATAGTTGGCATGTGTAATGTAACTGTGTTTTACGATATTCAACGTGTCCAAGTCGTGAAGGTAAGTATAAATTTTCCTATCGGAATGATTAAGAGCCAATAAAAAATCCAATTGACCTTGATCCTTGGAGATATGGCTTATGGTTTCCTTGGAATCCAAAATGCTGTTGATTTGGTTGTACAGGTCAGCATGTTCAAATAAGTCTGCTTTCACACGTTTATATAAGTCAAGTCCTTTATAATTGTATTCCTCTAAGATACGATTATGGAAATATTTCGGACCTTCAATAGTGTTTCTCAAGAGTTCGAACTCTTGTTTAAAATACGCGCTGATTGCTTTAGTTCGTTCTTTGTAGGTGGTTCCAAAAGACGCATCCTCTTGTTTTATGCGTTTCAGGATTTTTAAGGTGACACTTCCGTTATAAATGATAAAACTGCCTTTAGGATTGACTTCGGAATTTCCATGAATCAACACAGGTACAATATCCAATTTGAACTGTTCTGCCAGATAAAATGCACCTTTATGAAAGCGTTTTAATTTGTTGGTTGTCGACCGTGTGCCTTCTGGAAATATCACAAGTGAATAGCCTTGGTCCACTTTTTTTCTCAAATGTTCCAAACCTTGGTCAATGCCTTGGGATACTGGATAAAAACCTGCCAAACGTATGGCCTTGCCAAATATGGGAGAGTTATAAACCCAGTCATTGACTAAGAAAATGGTCTTGGAATGTAGCATTCCAATGGCCAAAATGTCTAGGAATGACGTATGGTTAGCTATTATAATAGACTGCTTTTCGAAAGTCTCATTATTAGGATTCAAAATACGTTTCTTAACAAACGGATTGGTGTAGAGTACCGATTTTTTGAATTTGGAAAGCACTTTGTGAAACCAAGGCATTTTCTTCTTTTTGCTAATCGGTAATACCTTAAGGATTGTGACACTGAACAACGACAATAGGAATCCGCCAAGACCAAAATATCCAAATGATAAAATGGAGTGTAAGAGCAGTCTCAGTGATATCGACCGATGTTTTTTACTTCCTATAAATAGCTTAAATAAAATAGGTTGAAACGTGAAAGCCATTACCACTGCCGACAATATACCAATGAGTGAGACAGACGCTATGGAGTACAATGCAGGATGTTCAGCAAAAATCAATGCACCAACACCAAGAATGGTGGTAATTACGGAAAGTAGAATAGAGGTTTTGTAGGTTGGAAGGACATTTGTACCATACTTATAATTATGAAGTAGTCCGTTGGTTATAAAAATGCAGTAATCTACACCAAGACCAAATATAAATGTTGAAATGATAATGTTGAAAATATTGAACTCAATCTTAAAAAGTCCCATGAGTCCAATGGTAATCAACCACGTTAATCCGATAGGAATGATAGTCACAAGGGTTAATGATAGGCTTCTGTAGAATACCAATAGAATAAGAAGAACAACAATAAATGAATATACGACCAAGCGGTTAAAATCATTTTTAAGATTTCCCAAAAAAGTCTCATTCATATCCCTTCTGTCTATTAACACCGTATTTGAACTGTTCTCAAAACTGTGCTTTAAGCTATTGGTCTTATCCTTTTGCAACTTTACCAAAGTGGAAACTGTCACAAAGCCTTCAGATTCGGAAATATAATCTTCGACCTTAACAAAAGGTAAGGTACTATACGATGCTGTAGATAGTGGTTCGAATGTTTTGTCAAGATGAGCATAAAAGGCTTTAAAGGCATTGGGCTTAAAGCCAAATTCAGTTCCGTTGATTTCAAGATGATCATGCAGTTTAGTGATGCGTTCTTTATTCCAAAAGCTATTCCATTGTTGGATTTTGGATTCCTGACTGCTTTGGGATTTGATGAGTGTTCCAATGGAACTATAGTCAATGATTTCATTGCTGTTTTTTAAAACTTCCAACTGTTCGAATACACGTTCATTGGCTTTCAATGCGATGTCTTCTGATTCGCCATAAGTCGATATGTAAACCGATTTTGAAGTGCTATTTATTAAGTCTTCCAAGCGTTCATTGGCTTCAACCAAATGTTTCGGCTGATAGTTAAGCTTATTGAGGTCCTTGTTGAACGTCACATTGTTATGCGTATATAAACTGATGACCAATAAAACCAAAAGACTTCCAAGGATAAACTTGGACTTATCGAAATTAAACGACGCCACTTTATCAATAAAGGTATTATTGGTGGTATTTACCGATTTGTTTTTGTACAACTGCGGAATGATCAACAATGCAAATACAGAAGCACTTAGCACACTTATCGCAGCAAAAATCCCTAAATCCTGTAGTGCCTGGGATTTTAAAAACAGCAAACACAAAAACGCCAATGCCGTTGTTAAACTGCTCATTAGAATAGGCTTTGTGATCTCTTTATATAATACCTTGGGATCACTATTGTTCCTGATATGTGTTAGTATGTGTAAGGCATAGTCAAGTGTTATACCTAGTAATACAGAACCGATGCCAAGTGAAATTGCCGAAATTTCCGTTCGGATAACATACAAGACCGAAATGGCCATTAAGGCTCCAATTATTGTAGGGACAAACAGAATAATTGGCAATAACAGTTTTTTATAGAAAGCGATCAGGATTATAAGTAAGATGCTCAAGGCAATACTCATCGTGAGTTGGATATCGGACTTGATTTGGTTGGCATTGGCCACAGCAACCAAAGCGCCTCCGAAATATTCAGCTGAGGCTTTCTCCTTGAACTCTCTATTGAGGTTGGTGTTAATGGAATACAGGTTTTTAGCTAAAATGGCATTCTTTTTTGTTTCGCTGGATTTATATGTAGGTGTGATAAATAGTAAAATATGATTTTTATCTTCACTCAAAACGTATCCATTGTATACTGAAAAATCACCTCCAAGGTTTATGGCTTGTAACTTTTGAAGTGCAATCATTGAAAGTCCCAACGGATCTTTTAAAATGTTCTGTTTGGCAATTAAACCTGAAGGCGATATCAGCGTTTTATAATTGCGCTGTGTAATACGATTGATACTATCATGGTTTATTTTTTGAGCAATAGTTTGATAGTCTTTACGTTCTAAAAGCAATGGTAAATTTTGATAGGCAAAATCAAAAGTTTGACGCATGGCAACATCATCAACAGTACCTTGAATATCTTTAATAAATGCTTTGGATGTAGAATCAACAACCGCTAAAAAAGCATCTGCATAAGCTACTAAATCATCAGTGGAACCTCGAGATTCTTTTTTGATGTTAACGATAATCTTATCGGCGAAATTTACCTGCTGAAGTACTTTTTGAAGTTCGGAGGAACGTTCGTCAACAGGAATTAATTTAGTGATGTCTTCTTCAAATTGAATTTTGGAGGCCATACCTGCCAAGCCCAAAACAACCGCTAGAAAACTTATTAAGCTAATGGTCTTGTAGCGATTGATTTTTTCAAAAGTATTAGAAAAAACACTATGCATCCTTAATTAAAATCTTTTTGTTTCCTATCATGGAGAAAAACAAAAAACCAATAAAACCGAAAATCAATGCTGCCATTATTGCTAAGGTGAAACTACCTACAATGTAAGTTTTTAAATGTTTCAGTGCATCAAAATTCTGCGTCATTTCCTCGATGGTGTATTCGTATTTCACGCCCAAAACAAATTGCCCTATTTTAGAACTCGCATAGATGATAAATGGGAAGAAAGGAGGGATGCTTACGTTTGAAAATGTGAAGGCTATGGTTTTGTTCAGTTTAAAAACCACTGCCAAGAACAATACTAAAAAAGTGTGAAAGCCCCAAAATGGAGATAATCCTATAAAAACACCAAGTGCTACAGACAAGGCTTTTTTTAATGGCGAGTCTGAATTCCCTAAAAAATCTTCAACAAAAAAACGCTTAATGCCTTTTTTTTTAAGGCTTCGAAGCAGGTTTCTGGGTTTGATGTACAGAAAGGTGACAATAACCAACCAAGTGTTAAGAATACTTATTCGGGTAAAATCCTTAAATGGTCGAAAGTGAGACACGCGTTCAGACTCATCGTACAACACTTTTATCGGTATGTTTTTCACTTCAATATCTCTCCAGGCAGCCTTTACAATGGCTTCAATCTCAAATTCAAACTTATTGGTATAAAGTTTAACATCCTTTAGCCGTTTGATGGGATAAAGCCTGTAACCCGATTGGGTGTCATTGAGCTTAATTCCTGTTTCAACCCAAAACCAAAAATTGGAAAACTTGTTGCCAAAACTACTTTTGGAGGGCACACCTTCTTGGCTCATGTCTCTTGAGCCAATAAATAGCACATTTTTAGATTCGCTAGACTTTAAGGCATTTACGAAGACCTCAATATCCTCTGGAAAATGTTGTCCATCGGAATCTATGGTTATCGCAAATTCATATCCCAATGCCAAGGCTTTTTTAAATCCGACTCTTAATGCATTTCCCTTGCCTTTGTTTTTTGGAAGGTGTACTTGTGTAATTTCAGGGTAGTGACTTAGAATTTCAGTTGTAGAATCGGTGGCACCATCATTGATGACGATCACATGCTTTGTGTATGCCAATACACCATCAATAACACGTTTTATGGTTTTTTCGTTATTGTATGTTGGTATTAATATACAAATGTTTAGATCGTCTATATCTTGACTAATAGATGGTAATGTTTGACTCACTAATTTGCTTGATTAATTGCTACTTAGAATCCAAAATTAGTGCTTTTTCTTCATCGTTAAAAGATTTGGACTGTAAAACGTAGTCTTTTATATGTTTTTGGAGGGATTCAGATTTTATAGCTGAAAATTGCCTAAGAATAAACATTTTATCTGCTTCGATTTCAGATTTATATTTTAAGATCCTTGGTGAATTCTCCTGAATGCTAAGTCTTATGAATCGTGGTTCAATACTATTAGGATGATCGGCAATTAGGTTTTCTAAATTGGTCGATCCTTCTTGAAAACCATCTTTTTTTTCTTTTATGGTTTTGGCATATCTTGCTTTCAGCATGGTTGCCGCACACTTATAGGCACGTAAGGCAACATCATCACTTGACTTAACTTTGGAAAGCAATTCGTGAAATGCCGTAACTTGGGTTTTGTCCTGTGCAGCTTCCTTATACATGTCCCTAACTTCACTTAGCTTCAAGGATTGTGCGCTAAGCTGGAACATAAAAAGAAATACAGGAATAAATTTAAGTACAATCATTTTTTAACTTCAAAATTAGCAGTCAGTTTTAAAGCGGTCGTGCTTTCAAAAGAGGTCGTGTTTTTTACCCGATAGCCATCCTCAGTTTCGGTAACTTCCAATTGTAAATTTAAATTGGCATTGTGTTCGGGATTTATGATGGCCATGAATTTAATATTGCTTGCCGATTTCATAAATAATGACGTCTTGGTCACTTCCTCAGTAAGCTCTTTGATAATCTGCATCATGCAAACACCTGGAGTTACAGGGTTCCCTGGGAAATGGCCATCAAAAACTTGATGGTCTTTATTGATGGTGATATTGGCATTCACCATATCGTCAACTTTATTTAAGCTATTGATTTTATAAAACTCTTTGACTAACATTAATCTTCTTTTTTTGACATGTTAAACCTATAGGATAATCCAATTTGAAATACCGAATTGAATTGATTTTCGTCTTCATATTGTTCAGATTCAAAGCTATGAAAAGAACCTGAATAAACATCAATTAATCCTCTTTTATATCGTGCTTCAATCGCTAAGCCATTATCAAACCTATATCCCAATCCTGCTCCAATAGTTATATCTATAAAAGTGACATCGTTTCCTCCATCGTCTCCTCGGTTGATCAATCCAATAAAACTATCATCAATGTCAAAATCTATGCTAGGCACAAGACTTAAGAAAAATCGATCATCTCTATTTACAAAAAAATGGTTTGCGATACTAAGGGATATGTACTCTAGATTTAAGGTATCATTGTTCTCTTTTGTTTTTCCACCTTGATTGGAATACGAAACTTCTGGTTGAAGTTCGTATAAGTCTGTAAAGTCAATATTGAGAAATATACCTCCATAGGCATTGACTTTGGACTTTAAATCAGCATTGCTGAGACTGGATATATTCGCACCAGCTTTAAGTCCGAGATTTGCTTTGTTTTGAGACAGCGCTATCGATGTGCATGCAAAACATATTGCTATTGCAATAAATTTTTTCATAATCAATAAATGGTTTTTAAATTGATTTTCAATTTTATATTGCTATGGGTGATATCGATTTCATTAGCAACATTGTCTTTGATATTGGAGAACGTAAAGTTTACCTTTTCCTTTCCATGCTTAGCAGTTACAATTTTGTTTAAATTATCTGAACTGTAGTAAAAATGTGGTTTGCCATATAATTCAGTCTCAAAAACAAGGCCAATTTGATTTTTAAATTGATGTTTAACACTTAAGTTTTCAGTTGTTAAAGTGGTAAAATCCTGTCTTAACACTTTTATCAAAAGTTTTCTGTTTAATTCGGAAACACAATAATTTACTTTGAATTCGTTATCCATTAGCGAAAAATCAAAGAGCTTGTTTCCCATTTCTGTAGTGAAAGCAATGCGATGGTGATTTTGGGCCAATTTCTTGATGATCAATAGGCCTCCAAAATCATTGTCGTAAACCTCTATTCGGGCTTTATAGACATAATCTTTTGAAATATCGGAAAAGTATGGATTAACGATACTGTTTTCCAAGGTGTACGTAGGAATCAGATGTTGCTTTTTAGGATAACTTCCACAAGACAACATCAAGCAAAACACCAGACTAATGAGAAAAAAACGCATCTGATACAGGTTTGTTTAAAACGCGATCCTCAAAAACAATTCTGGTAAAATCGTTGGATGGTTCAATCATTTTAACTTCCTCAACATCACCTTCAGCATTGAAAGTCAGTTGAAACGTTTTTAAATAATCCCAATACTTTTTATCCTTAATATCAAAATGAACTTTGATGACATCATCATGTTTAAAATAGGATATGTCAAAGGCATCTTCATCGAACATATCACCTTTCACGCTTTTTATGATCAGTTCATTAAGTTGTTTGAAAAGCTTGCTCGATCCAATGTTTACGTCACTTTTATTACCATTATCATTGATGTGAAGGGTTTGATCGTTAAAAATGGCAACGTATTTAAAAGGGTCTACATATTCCCATTTTATTTTGTTGGGTGATTTAAAAGTCAAATGCCCTTTTGTTATGATGTCGTTTGACAGGAAGTCAAGATGTTTGTATTGGGTGAATTTGCTCGAAATAGTGGTCGTGGATTTTGCCTTTGCCTTAACCTTTGACCTTAAGGCTTCTGCTTCACTGGGTTGCAAAACAGTTTGGGCTTGCATCATAGAAGATACAAACCATAGAATATACAATAATTTACGCATAAGCTTCAATATCAAACAAGGTGTCAATGGACACCGATTTCATGTTTTGTTTCTGTAAGAATAGCAACAACTGTTCCAATGTGTCAACGGTTTTTTGACTCGTATCATGTAAGAGTATAACATCACCTGGTTTTAAGCCATTTGTGATTCTATTTAATACTGCTTGTTTGCTTAGTTTTGTTGTGTCCAATGACCGTTTGCTCCATCCAATAGATAGTAATCCTAATCGTTGAATTGCCTTTTTTATATTTGGATTCGTCACTCCAAATGCAGGTCTGTATAATCTAAGTTTTAGCCCAGTAAGTTGTTCAAAAACTTGATTTGTTTGTTCCAATTCACTTTGAACACGTTGAGTGCTGAAAAAACCAAAACCATTGGAATGGGAATAGGTGTGGTTTCCAATGCGATGTCCATCATCCAATATTTGTCGGACAATGTCAGGATAAGCTTTTATGTGTTTGCCGATGCAGAAAAAGGTTGCTTTTGCATTAGTTTGTTTTAACAATGTTAAGACCTTTGGCGTAAATTCAGGATGAGGTCCATCGTCAAAAGTAACTGCGACTCTAAGTTGGGATTCGTTGCTTTTTTGGTTTAAGGACTTAAAATGGTAGTTCCAACCGATGAGTCCAGAACCCAGAGCAGTTATAATCAACCAAATTAAAATCAAGGAAAACAAGATCCAGAGCGGCAGTTTTTCTAAAATAACACCAAAAATAACAACAAGCAAGCTACTTGTAAAAAGAAGATTTATGCTTTTAAAATTTAGCATTTCCGAAGTAAGGTAAAACTGTGGTTCTCTCCACGATACTGGTTGTATATTAAAACGGAATCCATACTTTTTTTATCTACGGAATTCAATTTTACAACATTAGGAATGGACTGGGTTTTTAACACTTTTGCACCCAACCAGTAAGCGAATGATGATGCCGTATAAAATTCACCTGTAAGCTGTTTGTAATACAACTGTTGAACATTTGAAAACCCATCTCTTAAGCCTTCATAATAACTGTCATACTCCACATCTCCATTACACCCAAGGATCAATGCATCAATGTGATCTATTTTGTTTTCCTTGAGAAATTCAATGGCTTGCGTGTAGACGCTGGACTTGTTTAAAGTGTTGAATAATTTCACAGCTTGAACTTCGGCATAGGAGGAAGCTGCTTGTTCATTGGAAAGCACGAAGAAATTACCGCCTTCACCAAAAACGGCACCTTTAGAGTTAGAATTCAATACGGTGTTGGCCGTCACGGATTCAGCCTTAATATGACCAATAAGTCGATGTATTTTTATTGTATGAGGAGCTAATTCGTCAACACCACCAATTAGAATATGACGAGCTTCATCATGTTCCAACTGTAGTTTAGCATCCAAAACAGCTGATTCAAATGAATTACTGCCATGGACATAGGTAAAATTATAACCCTTACATTGTAATTCCAAAGCAATTTGACCAGCTACAGTATTATGCGTAGACTGAATAAAGGATGTTGGTGTTAGAAATTGTTCATCGTGATCAATAATAGCGCTCACAAATTTTTCAGAATCCCTAACACAACCTAAACCCGTACCTGTAATAATCGCATCAATATTGTCTAATGTCGCATCTTTTAAGGCAAGTTTGGATGCCACAATTCCCATTTTTATCCCTTTGGCCATACGACGAGCAGAAGCTGGAGGGATAAACTCTTTATAGTTTGGGTCTATAGCATTGATTACGGTATCGTTGTAGAGTTCAATTTCTTCCAAAAACGTTGTGTTATCAAAAGTTTTTTGGGCTGAAATAGCGCAAATCCCATTAATATAAACCTTACTTCCCATGATTATGCGCCTTTAGAAAAGATTAATGTTGAGCAATTACCACCAAATCCGAAAGAGTTGGACATCACTGTGTTAAGCGATTTTTCCTTTAGCGTTAATTGTGGCCTAAGGCCAAACTCGTGCATTGGTGTTTCAAAATTCAAATTAGGATATACGACACTGTTTTGAATTGCCAGTACAGCATAAACAGCTTCGATGGCTCCAGCAGCAGCAAGTGTATGTCCTGTATAAGCTTTAGTGGAGCTAAAATCTGGTGCCTCATTTCCAAAAATTCTAATGATGGCTCTACCTTCTGATAAGTCATTATTTGCAGTAGCTGTACCATGCGCATTGATATAGTCAATATCGGTTGGCTTTAAGTTGGCGACCTTAAGGGCTTTTTCCATAGCGAGAGTTGCACCATCGCCATGGTCTGAGGATGCGGTTTGATGATACGCATCATTGGCGTTGCCATAGCCTTTAACATAGGCTAGAACCTTCTTATGATTTGCTTTTACTACCGCATCAGATTCCAATACTAAAAACGCAGCAGCTTCTCCTAGATTGAGACCTTTCCTATTATCATCAAAAGGAGTGTTGTACGTATCTGATAAAATCATTAAGGTTTTAAAGCCATTAATTGTAAATTTGGACAAGCAATCTGCGCCTCCAACAATTACACGATCCAACTGACCAGATTTTATGAGCCTGGCACCCATCATAATGGCATTGGCAGCCGATGAGCAAGCCGTGCTTATTGTGGTGACCAAACTTTCTTCAATACCTAATTCTTCTGCTATTTTTTGAGTGGAATCACCAGCGTGATGCCCTTCAATATATTTTTGAGTCGACGTATTGGTAAGGTAATCGTAATAATACATTTCGGTTTTATCCATACCTCCAACACTTGTCGATGAGATCAATCCTGTCTTGCAGTCATTGATATTGGTAATTCCAGCATTTTTGATAGCTTCTTTTGCAGCTACAACGCCTAACAATGCAGTTCGTGAGTAATTGTTGTCTTGTGATAACCCAATTTGTTCCTCAAATTGTTGATTGGTACGATCAATCTCACCGACCATGATGTCATCTTTATGAATGGTCTTGATTTTGGAAACCCGTGAGATCCCTTTTTTACCATGTATTAGAGCCTGGTGATTTTCCTCAACATTGTTTCCAATAGCTGAGATAATTCCCATGCCAGTAATCGCAACACCCTTACTCATTGTCTAATGCCGAATTACTTTGTTTTATGCTCAGAGATATAGGCAGCCATTGTATCTACTGATTCAAAAATGGCACGACCTTGTTTTGGGTCGGTTAACTTGATGCCATAATCTCGATCTAACATCACGATGAGTTCTAAGGCATCGATTGAATCTAACCCTAGACCATCTCCAAAAAGCATGTCGTCATTAGCTATGTCTTCAACAGCTACGTCTTCTAAATTTAACTGCTCAACGATTTTTGCTTTTAGCTCTTGTTTTAATTCTTCCATATTATACTATGTATTATATAATTTTAAAATTGTTTGTGGAGTATGTTCAATACTTCCATTTTTATCTACTAAATATATAAAAGCGTCATAATGATTGGCATCAAACTCGACCCAACCACATAATACTTTGTCTGCTTTTCTGTCTTCTAATAAGCTGTTTGCATAATCAAATAAATGATCTGCATTAAAGTTGTCAAAGATAAAAAAACTATTCTCAGAATAAAGCTTATGTTTTATACTTATCTCACCAATACAGATGTTTGGCAAAGTGTATACAAAAATAGCAGGACTAGGATAATAGTTTTCCGAATTTTGAATGGTTTTTTGATGTGCTCTGTCTGTTTCTAGACTTGATGCTCTATTTGAGAATACAACAGCGATGTTGTTGTCGTTTTGTTCGTCTAACTGTTCGTTCTTTAAAAGTATATCTGTTGCTAAAAAGGCAAGCTTACTCAAATCGTCCATCTTAAAAAACTTTGGATATGCTGTTTCGAGATGATGATAAGCCGATTTAATAAAAGTAGGGAAATCGCTATTGTCTTCCTCATGAAAAACAACACCTTCATTAAGTGTGATAGTGTTATTTCGAATCTTACAATAGGATAATATGTGGTGTTTTGAAGTCATTCACTAACTTTTACTGAAGGTGAACATCGTATGGTATTCTCCTAAGGCTCTATCTTCTTTTAAACTTAAGCCTGCAACTTTCGCAGCACCCAAAACTTCCTCAGCCTTATACATTTTGCTATTGCCATTGGCCAATGCAGTGAAGTATAATGATGTGGCTTCTAGAATAAACTTAGTGTTGTCAAAACGTTGACGATCTGTATAGGTTTCAATGATAATTAATTCTGAATTTTCGTTCATGGATTCAGTGCAAGTCCGAAGGATTTTTTCAATCTCTGCAATTGAAAAACAATCCAAGAACTGGCATAACCAATAGGTGTCTGCTCCTTTAGGTAATTGAGGGTTTTCAGATAGCCAATCTATTCCGTGAGTCGTAACCCTGTCTTCAAATCCTTCCTGTGCAACATTCTTTTTGGCAATATTTAACTGTTGCGGTAAGTCTACCATTGTGATTTTCACTTGGTCGTTATACTTGCAACAATTAATTGTGAATTTTCCAGTATTGGCTCCAATATCAAATATAGATTTGCGTTCTTTTTCAAAAAGGATTGTTAAGGCATCACTGAAAATATCATCAGAATAATGATGGTCAAAATCAAACCAAGCCTTTTGCTGTTGTGGTTCTAATTTTGAAAGTCCTTCGTAAATGGTTGGCCAATCTCCCAACTCTTTTAGACCTGAAGGCTTACCTGTAGTGATAGCCTCATCCAAATGGAATAATCCTTTATAGCAAACCTCGTTGGTGAAATTAACATTTACATTGACGGTCTCATTAAAGTTTAAATAATACCCAATGGTCGTTAACTCATAATTACCTGCTTCATTTTGGCACACAATTTTTGAAGATTCGGCAATTTCCAATAATACACCAATGCCATAATCGGTAATACCTAGTTCATTGGAAATATCTTCGATGGAAACACCGCCTTTTCTTCGATGTTTGAAAATAAAGTCAAAAACACCTAATTTTCTTAGGGATACTACCGCTTGAAATACAAATGGTGCAAAGGCAATTCGTTGAGCTTCTTCTAAAGCATCTATGGCTCTCATTGAAGTTTTAGTCATTCTTTTTAAGTTTTTTTAATATGATCGCTGTATTACAGCCTCCAAAACCAGAAGCTGTTTTTAAAAACGTTGTTAGTTCAGTTTTTTGTGGTTTTTCAATTACGTTTATAGGTTTTGAAACACCTAATTCATTAAAGCCCAATGACGTATATAACATGTTATTTTTTAAGGCATTCATACCTATAACGGTTTCCAGCAATCCAGATGCACCTAGTGTGTGTCCAAAGTAGCCTTTAAGACTGTTCATGGGTACGTCTTGCAATTGCATTCTGTTAAAGGCAATGGCTTCCATCTCATCATTGTATGAGGTGGCTGTGCCATGGGCAGAAATATAATCGATTGAGTTAGGTTGAATTTTGGCTTGCCTGAATGCCGATTGCATACTTCGGAATAAACCTTCGCCAGTTCTCGATGGACCAGAAATATGGTTAGCATCATTACAGGAGGCTTCACCTAATATCTCGACGGCATCTTCAGATAAGTTACCTTCATTCTTAGTCACTAAAGCACTTACGGCAACTTCACCGATATTAATACCTTTTCTATTGGCATCATAAGGCTGGCAGATAGTATCGCTCAACGCCTGAAATGAATTAAAACCAGATAAAATAAAAGGTGTTACTAAGTCACCACCAACCACAAAAACATGGTCATATGTACCTTGGGAAATATATCGTTTTGCTATTGCCAAAGCCAACACGCCTGAAACACAAGCATTAGACACAATTATGGCATCATTCTTAAAGTTAAAAAAGGAGGCAACAGCCTTTCCAAGTTCGCTAAGGTAAGCACGTTCTTTAGGGAAGGTGTTATTTTGATCTAAAGCGTCTACATTTCCCTTTGTCGTTGAAATAATGAGTCCGACACGATTATCTATTTCAATGCCTGAGGCCAAAACACTACTTTGTAAGGAACTAATCATCATTTGCTCGAGTAGCGTATACTCGCTGTCAGGCTGTAAGGCTTTAAATTTTTGATTCAGGATGGATTTGTCAACTAATGACGAATAAAATTTCTGATTAAACAATGAAGGATTATCAATTAATTGAATACCTGAAACCTCATCGCTAACTTTTTCGACTACGTCTTTTGTAGTGAAACCTAGCGATGAAATAATATTGTTATGGGAAACAAAAACCTTAGTCATCTAGTAAACCTACTTTTCTTCTCCAGTTCATGAAAAATTCAGGAGTGGTTAACCACAATTCACCTGCACCAATTTTATCCACGAAAACCTGAATGGTTTCTCCGGTACAAACCAATTCTTCATTTTGATTATAAATTTCGTATTTAAATACCATTTTGGCCGCAGGAGTATCCACATAGATGGTTTTGATGGTTGCAATATCTCCATAGCGCAAAGGTCGTTTGTGATCAGTTGAGGATTTAACGATTGGTGTTGCAAAACCATGTTCCTTTTGATCTAAGTAAGAAATACCATGTAGTCTTCCGAAAGCTTCTCTGCCATCTTCAAAATATTGAATATAATTTCCGTGCCAAACGATACCCAATGGGTCTGTTTCTACAAACCGCACACGCACTTTGCTGATATGATACATTTCTTTATTAGACGGCATTTTTCTTTTCATTATATATAATTGCGAATCCCATGGTTAGTATAAAAAACAATAATAATAAACTTATTTCAGGAAGTATGTCTAAAAGTGAACCATTTCTTAGAAAAACATCATAGAACGCATTTAATCCCCAATTCATTGGAGAAATATTTGATAATATTTGCATAAACTTCGGCATGATGAATACAGGTACCCAAACGCCTCCAATCGCAGCCAAAATCACGACAAAGGTTGCTCCAAAAGGTGCAGATTGTTCTTGGGTTTTAGCAATAGTACCTAATAATAAACCTAAACCGATAGCTGCCAGGCCAGCAAAAAATGCCACTATAAATAACAGTGGAAGTTTTCCAGAAATATCCAGTTGTGGTAGTCCGATTGCTGGTAAAAGATAGGTTCCAACGAGTAACATCAATACGAACTGTACTAAGCAAACGACTAGATACAAAACAGTTTTTCCTCCTAAAACCGTAGCGTAGGAGACAGGGTTGGTTCTCAAGCGTACAAAGGTACCTTGGCTTTTCTCTTTAACGATATTAATAGATAGCGGAACAATAATAAAGAAGATAGCAAATAACGTCCAGGCAGGCACATTGTGCTGCACCGAATTTGGAATGATCTCTTTATTATCCTTAAGAGGCATTATTTCCTTGAAGGTTATGAATTTGTCGGTTTCAAAAATTGTTTCGGTTGGATCGTCGGTGATTTGATCTTGAAAGGCTTTGTAAATAGATGCGGTTTCAATTTGGGAAATCATTTTATCAATCCCGTTTTTTACCGAAGTTTTAAAGGCTATTTGCGATGCAGGATCAAAGTACAACTTAATTTCCTTAGAAGGTATAGCCTTTATGGGTGCTGTTTCAGTGCTATCACTTTCTTCCATTGCAAACTTCTCAATAATACCTTCTACATTTTGATTGATTTTGTACTCTAAATCTGAAGACAAGCGTTCTGGAATGATTATAGCCAGTTGATAGCTTCCTGAAAACACCAAATCCTTGGCTTCGTCCTCATTATGTTTTTGAATAACCTCAAAACTATTGGCGTTTTTCAAACCATCAAATACCGCCTTTGAAACCTTGCCATTATCGTTGTCAACAATTAGAATTGGTATTTTGGTGTCGTGTACCGTTTTGAAAGTACTATCTTGAATCAATGTAATAGTAATAATGAGGACCAAAGGCATAAGGAACAAAATGGAAATAGCACCAATATCCCTTGAAAGCAATAAGAATTCCTTATGAGTAGAAGCCAAAAGTTTATGCATGATCTCTAAGGGCTTTTCCGGTGATACTTAAGAAGACATCCTCTAAGTTATGCGCACCTTTGTGCTGTGAAATCAAGGCCTTGGGTTCTCCCTTTATGACGAGTTTGCCATGATCAATTATGGCTACCCTTGAGCAAAACAGTTCAGCTTCATTTAGATGATGGGAAGTGTAAATTATTGTAGTGCCATTTTTATTGAGGTCTTGTAAGAACTCAATGATTACATTTTTTGATTGCACATCCACACCAACTGTTGGCTCGTCTAAAAACAGGACTTTAGGATTGTGAAGGATGCTCGCTATCAAATTGATTCGGCGTTTCATACCACCAGAGAACGTTTCTATTTTTTTATGTGCAAATTGAAGCAATCCAAGATGTTCTAAGGCATTATTGATTTTTTCATCCAAGGATTTTCCTTTTAATCCATACATGCTTCCAAAATATTTTAAATTCTCAAAAGCAGTGAGCGTAGGGTATAGGGCATATTCTTGCGGAACAATACCAATAAGTTGCTTTAGTTTGTTTTTATGTTTCTTGTAAGTTAAGCCATCGATGGAAAATGATCCAGAAGTTGGTTCAATTAAGGCACATAGTATAGAAATCAAGGTCGTTTTTCCAGCACCATTGGGACCAAGCAAGCCAAAAATCTCTTGGGCTTCAATACTCAAATCCAAGTTAGATACTGAGTATTGCTCAGCACCTTTATATTGCTTGGAGATTTGTTGTATTGAAATCATAAATTATATCGCTTTCTTTAGTGCTTTAAAGAAGGCTTCCTCTTTATCTGCAATAGTTTCCAATTGTGAAGCAACACTATCATAACCATCTGATTTTGCCGCTCTATTTTTGTAGATTCTAGATGCATCCAAGGCAAAATCACGCCATAAGTCACCGATTTGGGTCATTTCTTTTGATAGCTCTGAAAGTTTTTCGTTGTTTAATATTTTACTGGATTCCTGTAAAAAAGCAGCAAATATATACCTGAATCCACCACCACCTGTACCAATCTCCTCCTGCATTCTTACGATTTGCCCTAAGTAATGATTGGCTATTTTGGTGCCTTTTTTCTTAGGCCATTTTCTTATAAGTTTGGCTATTGTTCTCATGCCTTTTACTCCCACAATTGGTACTGGAGCCAACATCTCCCTACATGTTTGTTTTATACCTTTTACAATTGCTTTTTCAAGTGCCAACTCCTTAGGGAAATCTGTTGGATAGTAGATATGGCCTTTGGGCGCAAATGCACCTTTGGCGAAACGTACCTTTTCCAACTGTTTGTCGGTTAGGGTGGTAACATCTTCCATAACAGGATCACTAATTAGGTAATGGTCACCTTCTTTTCCGTAGACAACAAGATTATGTGCATTGAAATGAAAGCGGTATTCGTCAGGAAAATATACTAGGTTATAAACACCAACCTGTAACCCTACAGGATTATTGTTATTTAGGTTTTCGTCTAATCTAGCTTTGGCATCTTTTGGGTTTTTAAACTTTTCGCGTTTAATCTTTATTCCGACACGCTTTGCGAAACGTTTAAATATAAATCCAGGCATCGCTCTGTAGGTAATGGCTGGAGCGTGGTTTACCATTAAAAATGGAATGTAGCAGAACAGTAATCCAGAACCAATGCCAAAAACCATAGGTTCACTTACATCGAAGCCATTGTGCTTCATTAAATTAGATACTACACCATTTTCGCAATGTGCAGATTGATGATGCGTAAATTCAATTTGCATGCTCAATGTTTTTTAATTGTGCTATGCTAATCTCAAATACGTTAGCATATTTTTGAAGTGTTTTTTGGGAGAGCCTCTTAAATATTTTTGGTTTAAAATGACACTTTACACGCCATTTCCATAGGCCAACATAACTGGCTAAAATTCCCAAATCCATTTTGTGAAGCTCCATGTAATATTCAATGGGACTGGTTTGGTTGTTAATGACCCTTTTTTTTGCCTCTTCTACGCGTTCATTAATATCTTCAATAGCATTGTCTAAAGCAATGGTTTTTGGAGTCCAACCTGTGCTTTGAGCTGTGGTGTACTCACCATTTTCATCAACAGCGTAGCAAAGCTCTTTAAAGCTTGCAGATTCTAAATTACTTTTATCCTGAGGAACTTCGCTTTTTTTCATAAGCCATCTACTTTACTTCTTGGATGAATAAATTCATCATGCAAGATAGTAATTCTTCATCGTTCAAGAATATTTTACATTCAAGCGTGGAAATGCTATAGTCGTCTGCGTCAAATCTCGATTTCAATTCGGCTCTTGTTTCTATGGTTGTACCCACGGAAGGACAAGCCATAACAGTCACATTTTTTATAGCACTAATGAATCCGATAAGTTTGTTGCCTTCACCACGAGTGTCGCTATCATCAAAATAGCTTTTACCTACAATTGAAGAGCAGGTCTGCGCTGCATTTTCAATCATTCCTGCTTCGTTCAGGGCATTGTTTTCTATGAAGATACAGTCGGGTTTTATGTGAAAAGATGTGACTACATGTTCATTACCTATCGACAGCACATGGTCTACCATAAGAAAAGGCTTTCTATGTGGCAGAAAATTGGTGATATCTAAAGTTTGTAAATCCATTAGTTGGCAATAACGGTTTTCATGTGTGCTGAAGCTATTTCCTCTTGAAGGGCATTTAAAACCCTAACTTCGACCATCGTCACTCCCATAAACTCGTGAAGAATTTTCACCTCTGTCGTTATGGTCTCACCGAGTTTTGGCAATTTGAGAACATCTACTTTCTTTATGGAGCCGATATAGCCAATTGGCGCTTGTTCATTTTTTAAAAAATAATCAAAACCAGTGTGTAATGCAACGGTTTGCGCCATATTTTCTATGAGTCCGCCTTCTTGGAAACAGGTGTCTTTGACAAAAATATTCCCAGATGGTATGGTGAATGAAGATGTCAAATCTGTCGCGGAAAAATTCAACAAAGTATCGACCATTACAAATGGAGTTTTTTGCGGAATTAGATGTGCAATTTCAGTTATTGGAAATTTTACGTTCATCAGCAAACCGTTAGTAGTGCATAGGCGTAAGAAAATCTGGCACTTTCAGGGACAGATAGTAAAATTTTATCACCTTTTTTGAGTTTGCCATTATTTGCTAATTCTTCTAACATGATATAAATCGATCCAGCACCTACATTTCCTACCTTGCTCAAGTTCATAAACCAATTTTCCCAAGGAATTTCAACATCTTGTTTTTTCATTTCCTCGTACAAGCCTTCCTTAAAATAGTAAGACGAAATATGCGGTAAATAATAATCTATGTCAGATGCTTTGAGGTTATTTTTCTCTAAAGCCATTTTTAGACTATCAACACCTTTGGTAAGAATGTTCTTCCCGAGAAGTTTAACATCTTGCTTCATTGCAAAAAGGGACTTTTTACTCCATTGATCAGAAGGGTATTCACTCCATGGTTTTAGAAAACCATTTTTCAGTTTGTCACCTCCTGCATACATACAGGCTTCAATTTCGTGCGCATAAGAATAGCCTTCCATCCATTCTATTTTTAGAGGTTGCTTTCCATTTGGCTCACTCTCCAATAAGAAAGCTCCAGCACCATCAGAAAGCATCCAACGCAAGAAGTCCTTGTTAAACGCCAAGATAGGATTGTCTTCCATTGTTTTCAGGAACTCGACTTCCTCTTCAAATATTTCAGATTTCATCCATGATGACACACGTTCTGAACCTGTACAGACTGCATTGTTGACCTGGTCACTTTTTATAGCCATATAGCCATATTTTAAAGCGTTCATACCTGAACAACAAGCTCCAGATGGCGAATTGATTTCAATGTTGCCATTTTTTAAAAATCCGTGAACCATTGATGCGTGTGACGGTAAAATTTGATCAGGACTTGATGTTCCGCAAGACAATAGTTCGATATCTTCCTTTTTAAAGGATTCGTCACATAGGGATTCAATGGCTTCTTTTGTTAATTGGGCATTATTATGAGTGACATTACCAGCATCATCAATAGCATAGTATCTTGTTTTAATTTGATTGTTTCTTAAAACAATACGTCTCCCTTTGGAAGCTTTTCCATCAAGTGTTCCCAATTTCCCTTCCATTTCGTCATTGTTTATTGGCTTATTGGGTAAAAATTTTGATATTCTTGTAATATAAACGTTCTTCATTTTAATTCAACTGATGAATAATAGGCTTTCTGTTTTTTTATTCTTTTCAAACTTGGCAAATAAAATATCAAAAATAAAACAAAAACCAATGGTGCAATGCACCAAATGGCAAATAATAAGTAATAATTAAATATTGTTGTCCAAAAACGTCGTTTTTTTGGATTATTCTCAATCTTTCTATCAATTAATTTTGCCCATTTTGAAAAAAGCATTGTGGCTCTTTTTTCTACGGTTACTAAAAACGGTTTTACTTTAACGGCATCAATTTCGAGCAACTCACTTTGTAAGTTTTCGTAAGCACCAGTTTTGAGATGTTTCCCAATAACTTTACCGAATTTTGTTGATGCATCTATATCTGTTTGGGACACTCCGGGTTTTGGGAATATCCCTAAGAATTTGCTTTTTGTACCAGTAAACATCCAATGTGATATGGTTATTACACTAATATGATTAATGTGCCTATCGGCTAAAACAATATGGCCTACTAATTCTGCTTTTAGGGCTTTCAGTTTTTGTTTCAGTTTTTCTTGGGCCATGATCCACATATTTCTGCATCCAATGACTGTAATTACCTTGGTGTTGGCAAACAACTTTTGGGCTTCTTCGGTGTTTAAAAAGGAAGTCGTAGGAAGAGAAGGTGAGAGGTACCATACTGAATACCCAAAAATAATGAGGTCGTATGTTGTGTTGAGAATTGCTTTAGGTATCGGCTTGATGGGTTGCGCCTTTTGAAGAAAGGTCTCCGGAAAAACACCAAAAAAACGCTCCTTGTTCCAGGGAAATGGGAAGGGTTTCTCCATCTCTATATTGAAATAGGTGATTTCGGTGTTTTCAGACTTAATAGGTTGTACAATATTATTGACAATTTCTGTTAACTGACCAGATTGCGAATAATGTATGACTAAAACTTTTTTCAACGATTGCATCTTTAATTAACTTTAGTTATTGCCAAAAATCAAAATAGTTAAACCACTGTGTAGGATACTTGTTGAGCATCCATTGTACGCTTTCGGTATATTCTTTCAAAAGTACATTCTCTTCTTTATATTTTGAATTCGATTGTCTTGCGAATAAATGGTAGTGCTTGTTGGTTTCTTTCATTACATAAACAAACAAAACAGGTACTTTTAGTCTAGAGGCCAACAAAAATGGACCTTGCGGAAATTTTGCCTTTTTCCCTAATAATTCTTCTTCGATATATTTTGAACCTTCTACATATCTATCACCAGTCATGCAAACCAAATGGTTCTTTGTTAAAGCTGCATTAATTTCGAAGATATGTGATAAGTCTTCCTTGATGTATATGAAATTAATGTTAGACTTCTTCGTGACAGTGTCGAGATACTCCTTTATTGCTGAATGTTCAAGTTCTGTCGTGAGCAGACTTATTTTCATGTCGTTGGATAGTTTTCCAAAAAAATGTTCTGCAATTTCAAAATTGCCAACATGAGCACTGATGAGAATTCCTCCTTTATTTTCCTTTAAGGCTTTTTCGATAAGTTCTATACCGTCAAATTCGTAGGTGAATTTATGACTTAAACCAGAAGAAATAGCAACTTTATCAATAATGGTTTGCCCAAAAACATAGTAGCTCTTGTAGATACTTGTGATGCTTTTGAATTTTGAATAGTTTAGGCGTTTCCGGAAATAATAATAAATAGCTTTTACGCTGTCTTTAGAAAAAAAACAAAAGTAAGCTGCTACAAAATAAAGAATGAAGTATGCTGCGCCTACACCAAATTTTTTCATTGAGAGTACAAATATTTTGTATCCCAACACTGTACCTCTGGATTTTCCTTTCCATTGAGCAGCCATAATATTTTGGCGAATTTAGGCTAATTTTGTTTCTATTAAGTTATAAAAATCTTGAAGTGTAACTACATTAATAAAATCTTCTCCCACAAGTTTAACGCCAAAATTAGATTCGACAGCAACAACCAAATCAACGAAATCCAAACTATCCAACTCCAAAGTTTCTTTTAGATTAGCATCGGGAGCGATGTCGTCTTGTTCAACTTCAAATTCATCTATAAGAAAGTCGTTAATTTTTTCAATAATAACTTCTGTTTCCATCATTAACTTAGTTTTTTTATTATCAAAGCAGAATTGGTTCCTCCAAATCCGAAAGAATTGGACAAAAATACATTTATTTTTTGTTCAATCGTTTGAGTTACCAAATTTAATTTTGATGCGCTTTCGTCAGGTGTTTTTAGGTTTGCATTTGGTGCAATAAAATTGTTTTGCATCATTAGCATTGAGTATATGATTTCGCTTGCTCCAGCCATCCAACATTCATGGCCAGTCATTGACTTTGTGGAACTTACATAAGGTCCGTTTTCACCAAAGACTTGGTATATGGCCTTGGCTTCGTTGGCGTCTCCAACTGGAGTGGAAGTTGCATGGGCATTGACATAATCGATTTCTTCAGGTTTAATGCCTGCTTGATCAATGGCCTTGCGCATTGCTCTTGCTGGTCCTTCAACATTTGGAGTTGATATATGGTCACCATTTGATGAAAATCCGTAAGCGATGATTTCCCCTAGAATAGGTGCGTTTCTTTTTATCGCTGATTCGTAGGACTCAACGACTAGGGTTGCAGCTCCTCCACTTGGTACAAGTCCGTCTCTTTCACTGTCAAAAGGCCTTGAAGCTTCTGTTGGATTTTGAGTGTTTTTTGAAAAGACGCCTAAACCATCAAAACTTCCCATGGCGAGTTCATTAATTTCCTGTGCACCTCCACATATGATGCAATCTTGCATTCCACTCTTGATCAATTGGTAAGCTAAACCAATAGAATGTGATCCGCTAGCACATGCAGCACTTATGGTAATATTAATACCTTTGAGTTTGAATATTGTAGAGAGGTTCATTGTGACCGAGGAGTTCATTGCTTGGAAAATTGCTCCAGAACCCACTAAGGTTGTATCTTTTTTCTCTCTAATCTTATCGACTGAATCAACTACAGATTTTGAGGTGCTATCATTGCCGTAAAGGATCCCAACTTCATTGGTGTCTAAATAGTCTTGATCCAACTTGGCATTGTTTAAAGCTTCAACGGTCGCTGCATAAGCGTATTCTCCTTCTTGCCCAAGGCTTATACGTTCTCTTCTGGACAACGCTTTTATTAAATTTGGTTTTTCTACCATTCCTGTTAAGGGTGATCTATAGCCAAATGGAATTCTTTGTTCATCAACAACAATTCCAGATTTGCCTTTGTATAACGATTCCTTAACTTCCTCTAAATTTTTACCAATACAGGAATATATTCCCATTCCTGTGATGACCACTCTTCTCATTTATGAATAAATTCCTCCGTTGATATTGATAACCTCACCTGTTATGTAGGCTGCTTTTTCAGATACTAAAAAAGACACCGCATGAGCAACTTCCTCGACTTCTCCAAATCGGTTTAAAGGGATGAGTTGCTTCAGTTCTTTTTCATCTAACTCAGCAGTCATATCTGATTTGATAAAGCCAGGAGCCACAGCATTGACTGTTATTTTTCGTTTTCCTACTTCTTGTGCTAAGGCTTTCGTTGCGGCAACCAAGGCACCTTTTGCAGCAGAATAATTGGTTTGGCCAGCTGTACCTTTAACTCCCGAAACAGATGCAATATTTACAATTCTTCCGTATCTGTTGCGTAGTAACTTTTGAATAATAGCGTTTGTAACGTTATAAAAACCATTGAGTGATGTGTTGATTACACTCTGCCAATCTTCTTTTGGCATCCACATAAACAACCCATCTTTTGTAATTCCTGCATTGTTCACCAGCACCTCAATTACGGCATTCTCGTTAGCCTCTTGCCATGTTTCAAGCTTGCTTTTAACGGTTTCGCCATCAGCTACATCAAATTGAATGATCTCACCAGAATTTCCTTCTGCCTCTACGGCTTTCAGTGTTTCCAATGCTGCATCTTCATTTCGATTGTAGTTGATTAATATATGATAATCTGAATCTTTAGCTAATTGAATGCAAATCGCTTTTCCAATTCCTCTTGATCCTCCAGTTACAAGAGCACACTTCATCTATTGTTACGTTTTATTTAAATAATTCTAAATTTTTAAACTGCTTGTTGTTTAGGATCTCTCCATTAGGCTTTAAGTAGACCCAATCTTTTTTTAGCTTTACTCTTGCCAATCCATCAACAAATCCCTTTTCATTATTCTTTTTAAAAATTGAAAACCCTTTTGCGGTGATTAAATAGTTTTCTTCAATGACCATTTCTCCTTTGGTGTTTATAAATCCCCAAAGTTTTGATGTTTTAACAGGAGCCAATCCTTCTTCACTAAAGGTCTCGGCATCCTTGTATTGAAATGAAATGACTTCTTCACCTTTGGTATTTATATATCCCCAAGTTTTGTTAGTCATCACAGGAGCTATCCCTTTTTGGAATGCTTTGACCTTATCATATTTAGGTTCTATTACCCAATTGCCTTTGTTGTCGATAAAGCCAATTTTATCATTTTTTTTGGCGTAAGTATAGTTTTCATTTAGTGAGAAGTCCCAAATTTTTTCAGTGCCTTCTACCTCCTTGAACTCTCCATTTATGATAAGTCCGTGACGTTCTCCAATAGAGGCCACTATATTGCCATTGTAGGGTAGACTTATTTTGTCATATTCTGGTTTAACAAAAAACTTGCCAGACGTATCGATTAAACCCCATTTTTCTTGGTCTCTAACTTTGGCATATCCATCAACAAAATCGAATGCCTTGTTAAATTTAGGCTCAACAACAATTTCGCCTTTGGTATTAATAAAACCTACGTTCCCTTCATTTCTAATGATAGCGAATCCTTCATTAAAGTCGTATATCTTTTCTGTCATAACGTCAGAAAGCGTTCGCTCTCCTTTGGCATTAATATATGTCCATTCTTTGTTTATCAATACCACAGCAATTCCAGAATTGAACGATTTTGCTTTTTCAAATTGAGGTTCAATGACCCACTTTCCGCTACGATCAATATAACCCCAAGTCTTACCATCTTCGGTGGCATGGGCAAGATCTTCAGAAAAGTTTTTAGCACTTTCAAATCTTGGCTCAATATGCCATTTGCCTTCCTTGTTAATGTACCCAAATTTTTTGCCGTCTTCACTAGCCAATGCTAATGTTTGGGAAAACGACATATTAATGCACAGTAATACTAGTGGAAGAAACCACAGTTGTTTCTTAGTAAAAAATTTCATGATTAATAGTTTTTTAATTGTTGATTATGAATTCCTTGGTTTTGTTGACATAAGGATACATAACCACGTCTTTTGTAAAGGTAGGTATTAAATCTCTAATTTGATTATATACTTCCTTTGTTTTTGAAGATACTTTGTCATGAATCTCTAAATAATCAATTGCTTGTACAATTGTAATCAATTCTATAGACAAAACCTCATAAGCGTTTTCTATGACTTGCTTTGTAATCAATGCAGCATTCGTTCCCATGCTAACAATGTCTTGATTATCATTGTTGTTAGGGATACTATGTACATACATTGGATTGGAAAGCATCTGGTTTTCAGCCGTAGTGGAAGTTGCTGTAAACTGAACACCTTGCATGCCAAAATTTAAGCCTAGGGTTCCTAGGTTTACAAAAGGAGGAAGGATGTCATTTAACCTTGAATTTAATAAGTAGTTTAGTTGTCGTTCAGCTAACATGCTCATCTTCGCTACAACAATTTTCAATTTATCCATCTCAAGCGATACATAATCACCATGGAAATTTCCACCGTGATACACATGTTCTTTTTCAACATTGACAATAGGGTTGTCGTTTGCAGAGTTGACTTCTTCAAAAAGAATCTTCTCGACACTGTTAAGGGTGTCTAAAACTGGACCTAAAATTTGAGGTACACAACGTAAAGAGTAATATTCTTGAACTTTCTCCTTAAACTTCACAACATCATTATCGCCTTTATATAAATGGTGCTCACGTTTTCTGGTTAAGGCACTATCGGATAGATGGGTCCTCATCATTTTTGCGATCTCACGTTGTCCTATATGTTTTTTTGAGTCATTTAATTCAAAGGAAAGGTGGTCGTCATAAGCTTGTACAATTTCATTAATGGATGCTGAAGCTGCAGTCATCCAATTCAATAATCGTCTAGTACGAATCACATTTACAATACCGATGCCTGTCATAACAGATGTACCGTTCATAAGGGCAAGGCCTTCTCTGAGCTCAACCGAAATAGGTTTTAGGTTTTCTTTTTCGAAAACAACCTTGGTCGATTGTCGCTCACCTTGATAAAATACTTCCCCTTCACCAATCAATACAAGTGCTAGATGTGCTAATTGTACCAAATCACCACTTGCACCAACACCTCCATGTTGATAGATTAAAGGAGTAATGTCTCTATTGATAAGCTCTGCCATGAGTTCAATTACAGATCTATGAACTCCTGAATGTCCTAGGGACAATGTGTTAAGTCTTGCCAACATTGCTGCCTTAACATATATTGGAGGTAGCGGGTTACCAGTTCCTGAAGCATGGCTTCGAATTAGATTGTACTGAAGTTCAATACGATCAGCATCCTTGATCTTGTATTGAGCCATCGGTCCAAACCCTGTATTTACGCCATATATGACTTTATTTTCTGAAAACGATTTCAAGAAGTTGAAGCTTTTATCAACTCTATCCAGAACAGTTTTATGTATTTCAATATTTTGATTTTCGAAGATTACCTTGTAAAAATCTTCAATCCCTAAGGTTCCATTATATGCAAGCATCTATATTTTTTTAGTCCAATTTTTGTAAAAAATTGCAATAGCTAACTATAAAGTAGTTATTTTTGAGTTGCAAATATAATAAATTAATTATGCTCCAATGAAAATCAAGGACGCTCAAATTGATGTTTTAATTATTGGTGCTGGACCTTCTGGATGTGTCGCAGCTGCCCATTTAAAAAATCAAGGATTAAATGTTAAAGTTGTAGAAAAAAGTATCTTCCCAAGATTTGTGATTGGCGAGAGTTTACTTCCAAGATGTATGGATCATTTTGAGGAAGTAGGTCTTCTGGAACCCCTAAAGCAAGCGGGATTTGAAATAAAACGAGGCGCTCGCTTCCTTAGAGGTGATGTCGTATGCAACTTTGATTTCAGTAAAAAATTCACCGATGGATGGGATTGGACTTGGCAAGTGCCTAGAGCTGATTTCGACTCCATTTTGGCTAATGAACTCATAAATAAGGGTGTTGATGTTGCTTTTGGTCATGAAGTTATTGACGTAGATTTTGATGACAATGGCCATTCTACGACCTCTGTTAAGGATGAACACGGACAAATGTATGCGATCAATGCTAAATTCATTATTGATTCTAGTGGTTATGGTCGCGTTTTACCACGTTTGCTTGGATTGGATAAACCTTCTGAATTACCAGAGCATTCGTCGTTGTTCACACATGTTAAGGATATAAAACGACCTGAGGGAGAAGAAGGTACCTTAATTACTTTCGATGTATTGGATAAGGATACATGGCTATGGGTCATCCCGTTTTCTAATGGGAACACCAGTATTGGTTTTGTGACTACAACAACCTATATGGACTCTTTTGAAGGGAACACGACCGAAAGGCTTCAAGAAATGTTGAAACTTTCGAAGTACTATCACGATCGTTTTGAAGGTGTAGACTTTTTGTTTGACCCTATTTGTATTCAGAATTACTCTAAATCTGTAACCCAAATTTACGGTAAGGGATATGCCTTGACTGGAAATAGCTCTGAGTTTTTGGATCCAATTTTTTCCTCTGGTGTGACTTTTGCAACAGAGTCTGGTTTGGCTGCAGCCAAAATTATTGCAAGGGAGTTAAAAGGTGAAACGGTTAATTGGGAAAAAGAATACGCAGGTTATATTAAATATGGTGTTGAGGTTTTTGCCAGTTATGTAAAAGAGTGGTATACTGAAAATCTTCAGACACTGTTTTTCCATAGACCAGAGAATCCTGATATTAAACGTCAAATTTGTGCAGTATTAGCTGGTTATGTTTGGGATGAATCAAACCCATTTGTGAAGAAGCATGATCGAGCAGTGCGAACCTTAGCTCATTTGATAAATATGGAACAAAAAGAAAAAGCGAACATTTGATGTTCGCTTTTTCTTTTTGTTATATCGCTAAGAACTTATTTGGCTTTCTTTCTTAAATGTGCCGCAAACGTCTTTGCTAGCTTGGCATAAGCTTCGGCAATTCTGTAGCCCGAGTTGTAATCGTTACCCATGGCTCCATAACCTTCCGCCTTTTTATAATCAACTGCAAAAAGGATGTTATCTGGCGCATCGTTTTTGTATACATATAATGTCGCGTTGATTTTAGAATTCTGTCTCATTACACCTACATTATATCCAGCATACATAAATGTGGTATGTACTTTTATTGTGTATTCGGCTTCATCGTAATCCTTTCCAACCTTGATTTCACCTTTTTTGAATCTTTTATTGAATGATTCAATAAATTTAGGCTCATATCTGTCAGCTCTATCAGCAAACCAACTCTTTTTGAATTCCTCACCAGATCCAGGATTTTTTTCTTCTCTTTTTTGCATTTTATCCTTTAAGAACTCCTCTTCGTTATCGTATTTAGGAATCTCAAGATTGGAATAATCAAATACAAGGTTGTATTTTGCTATTCCTTTTAAATTTTTCCAATCACCTTCCTTAACTTTTGCTTTTTGAGCGTACATAAAGCTAACACATAAGGTCATTAAAATAAATGTTGTAATTTTTTTCATGATAAATTAATTTTTAAGACATCACAAATGTATTAATTTTTCGTTCTATTCTAATTAGATTGATTATAAATAATTAAGATGTGCAGATTGACTGTTATATTATTGTTCACTGTAGAAAGAAACAGGTAGAATTTTAAATCATTTCTTAGCCCAAATTGCATACTCATTAATTTGAGCATCCTCTAGAATTATATTGTTGAAGGGTATTTATTCTCAAACAAATTGACAGATGCCAATGAGGTAAATGTATTATGCGTGCATAATATTTATTATATTTGCTCCAATTCAACATTTATGCATATGCAAACCGTCACAAAACTTACAAAGCTCCTGAATATTAAGTATCCCATTATTCAAGCACCAATGTTTTTGGTGTCAAACGTGGCTATGGTTACAGAAGCAATGAATTCTGGAATTGCTGGATGTATACCTGCTTTAAACTATAGGACTTTGGACGAATTGCGAGATGCAATAAAAGCACTTAAGACCAACAGAGTTGAAGGCGGTTCATTTGGGTTTAACCTAATCGTCAATAAATCCAATGTCAAATACCAAAGTCAATTGAAGGTGTTGTGTGAAGAAGGGTGTGATTTTATTATCACTTCATTGGGTAGTCCTGAAGAAACTATAAGAGAGGCACATGCTGTTGGGATTAAAGTGTTTTGTGATGTAACGGATTTGCACTTTGCCAAAAAAGTAGAGCGTTTAGGAGCTGATGCTGCCATTGCTGTTAATAATGAGGCTGGTGGTCATCGTGGAAATTTATCTCCTAAGGACCTAATCAATCAACTCAACGAAAATTTATCCATTCCTGTGATCTCTGCAGGAGGTGTTGGATGCAAGGCAGATATTGATAAGATGCTAGGTTATGGCGCTGAAGGCGTCTCTGTTGGGAGTCCGTTCATCGCTTCCGTTGAAGCCAATGTTACTGAAGAGTATAAGCAAGCATGCGTTGATTATGGAGCAGACGATATTGTCATGACTGAGCGTATTTCGGGTACGCCATGTACAGTGATTAATACACCTTATGTTCAAAAAATTGGGACAAGGGCTACATGGATTGAAAATGTATTGAACAAAAACCGAAAGCTTAAGAAATGGGTTAAGATGATTCGATTTTCTATAGGAATGAAAGCTACCGAAAACGCGGCAAAAAAAGCGACGTATAAAACGGTTTGGGTAGCAGGCCCTAGCATCGAACACACGAATGCAATCCTTCCGGTTCGGGAAATCGTGAAAAAACTTGTGTCCTAATTAACTTTGTTAAACTAGGATTTTATTTAATAGGAAGGTAAAACTCAGTTTTAAGCTTTTCTTCTGAAACACGTTGTGGGTTGCTGATATATTTTTCCATCACAGGAGCATCACGAAGTTCATGTTCGGTTTGCATCAGCCAATCATTGAATATATAATCGTAAACCTCTGCAAAGTGAGTGTAGCTTCCTTGATATAAAAAGATGGCAAACTTTCCGCCTTTAATGGTCTTTACGCCAATTTCACCTTCAGGTTTAGCTGCTTTATGAATAACCAAACAGGCATCGTAGTTCACTTTGTTCTCATCGGTAACCTTTGGATCGTCATGTGGCAATCCCAAATGCTCAATACCTTTTGTAAATAGTTTTTGCGCCTTGACTTGTGCCCATAGTTTTGGCCATGCACTACTGTAGTCAAGAGTTTTGTAATTGCCTTGCATTCTAAGATAGAGACATTGCTTGTCTGCCATAGTCTTGATTTTAGGCTTTTTAATATTCAGTTCAAGTGCCATTGGTTTTTTAGTTTTTATGGTGAACGTTTTGTCATTTCTATAGCCACTAGGTGTTATGCCAAATTGTTTTTTGAACATTTTCGACAATGCTGAAGGTGTTTCAAATCCTACTTTGTATGCGATGTTCTCTATGCTTAGATCGGTATAGCGTATCATTTTTGCAGCAGTTTCCAATCGTATTCTTGAGATATATGTTCCAATAGGTTCTCCTAATAGTGCTCTGCTTATTCTGTGGAAATGGAATTCAGAAAAGTGGGATAGTTCAGCCAAGGTTTTTACTTGTAATTTCTCGTCCAAATTATTATGAATGTATTGAATAATTATATTTATGCGTTCATGGTAAAACGCTTTGTTGGTTTCTTTGAAAGCCATTTCCTTTGTTTAATGTTTCAAAAATAGATTTAAAATGTCGGAAGTAATGTTCCTAACTTGCTAAGTCTATGGTTAGGAGGTAAGATTACTGGAAATCTTTAAAAACTGAAGATTTTATGCTTGGCCATTCTTCAGAAAGCATGCCATAACAACATGTGTTACGTCGATATCCATCTGTCATTAGGGTGTCCTGACGCAAAATGCCTTCCAAAGTGGCTCCTAATTTTTCAACAGCACGTCTTGAGCGTTGATTACGTTCGTCAACTCGAAATTCTACTTTCTCGAACCCAAGGTTTTCAAAGGCATAACAAAGCATCAAGAACTTCATGTGTTTGTTAAGACCAGTTCCTTGGAAGGCTTTGCCTATCCAAGTCCATCCTATGTGTAAGGTCTTGTTTTTCCAATGGATATGTCCAAATCGTGTACTTCCAGCATATGCTCCAGTAGCCTTGTCATACACTAAAAAAGGAATAGTGTTACGATGCTCATAGCCTTTGACAGCAATTTCAATGTAGTCTTTTAAGGCATTTTCTGTCGAAATTTCACTAGGCGAATATCTCAAAAGATTTTTTTCTGTTGAAATGCCACGAAGGTTTTGATAGTTGGCGCGATCTAAAAGTGTGAGTTTTACTCTATCGTTTTCAATAACAGGGACGGAAAGCATGTTAAAACATTAATTTGAATTTAAAAGTAATAATTTCAAAAAATAAATGTCAAGAGATTTTAACAAAATTCCAGATGGATATATCGTTATAGTATATCCCTTAACATTTCCTCTATAAAAGACTGTATTTCAACGAATTCTTTGCTTCACTTCAATTGATTACACCTATATTCGGTTTAAACTTCCCCTTGTTAGGTATTTATTGAGAACTATCTAACTAATGTAATAGCATTTTAATTTAGGTTGATTAATAGCCAAATCGACCCAAATTCTGCGTAAAAAGTAATCTATAATGTCATGGTTTAACTTAAAACCAATTACATTATGAAGTCTGTTGCTATTAATTCAATTACATGTTGCTGTAATTTTGTACTAACCCTTTTGAAGCCCAAAAAGCAGTTATTGCTATTTTTGGCTTTTTTGTTTATTTCTGTGTCATCAATGCAAGCTCAAGTGTTTTGTGAGGATCAACCAGGAAGGGATTGTGATGATTGTCCAAACTATCAGGTTGCATCAAATCCAGATTTAACGGTGAGCTGTGAGCAGCCCATTGATGTAGTATTAATCATAGATGAGTCCAACTCAATAGGAAATGCCAATGCTGAAGATGATGTTGAGTTAGGTGTGGAAACATTCCTTCAAGAATTGGAATGTACACCTGTAAGAGTGGCTATCATTGAGTTTGGTTCTAGAGCGAACTATGTAGTTAATTCGTACACACCAGTAGCCAATGTAACCGCAGGAATGAGCAATTATTTTGATGGGATACCATATAATGGGCAAACTTATAATCCAGATCAAGGTGATCTAGGTGGAACAAATTGGCAGGCTGCTTTAATTAGAGCAAATGCCCTTCCGGTAGCAGATTTGGTATTGATGTTTACAGATGGTGTACCAACAGCATACTCTCCTGATGCTACACTGACAGATCCTGATACAGATTATAGTTTCTGTGGAAATGGAGGTTCAACACAAGAAGCCGAAGTTTATAATGCGGTTCAAGTTGCAAATGTCCTTAAGGCAGAAGGGTCTCATATGTTTATCTTAGGAGTGGGTAATATTGACGCATCATTAATGAATGATTTGTCCGACGAAGATCAATATGGTCCAACAGAAACTATAGCCACAGCCGATTATTATGTAGATCCTAATTTTACTACGCTAGCCCATTGTTTTGCTAGTTTGGCCAACAGTATATGTCCGATACCAGCAACAGTTACTGGTTCTGAGATTTGTGAAGATCAAACCAATGGGACCGCTACAGTTAATATACTTGACGGAGTTGGGCCCTTTGAGATTTCTGGATCAGGCTTTACAGATTTTACAACACCATTATTTAGTTTTGATATTACTGGATTGGCGCCAGGAAACTACGGAGTTACCATTTTAGATACCGGAAATCCAAGTTGTTTTAATACAGGGACTTTTCCGGTAGAAATCGTAGGTACTCCCAAAACAATACCAGCTTTTGATCCTGTTGTTCCTATTTGTGAAGGTGCAAATTTAGATCCATTACCAATGACTTCTAATAATGGTATCAATGGAACATGGTCTCCGGCATTGGATAATACACAAACGACATTATATACCTTTACACCAAATAGTGGTCAATGTGCTGCTATAGCTCAGTTAACCATTGAAGTTACTGAACAACCAGAACAGCCAACAACAGAATGTTGGGAAACTGCGACTTTAAATTTTGAAACTTGTCAATGGGAGGTTACTGGCGATCAGCCAGAGGAGCCAGTAACTGAATGTTACCAAACAGCCACGTTCAACACACAAACCTGTCAATGGGATGTTGAGGGAGAACAACCAGAACAACCGGTTACCGAATGCTGGCAGACGGCAACCTTCAACAATGATACCTGCCAGTGGGACGTCACAGGCGACCAGCCGTTGGAGCCAGAGACAGCCTGTTACGAAACGGCCACGTTCAACACGCAAACCTGCCAATGGGATGTTACTGGCGATCAGCCAGAAGAGCCGGAAACTGAATGTTACCAAACAGCCACGTTCAATACACAAACCTGTCAATGGGATGTTGAGGGAGAACAACCAGAGGAGCCAGAAACGGACTGCTATGAGACCGCAACGTTCAATACACAGACCTGTGAATGGGACATTACAGGCGGACAGGATCCAGAACCCGTGACCGAGTGCTGGGAGACAGCGACATTCAATGAGCAAACCTGTGCGTGGGAGGTTTCTGGGACACAGCCAGAACAACCGGTTACCGAGTGCTGGCAGACAGCAACCTTCAACAATGATACCTGTCAGTGGGACGTCACAGGCGACCAACCATTGGAGCCAGAGACAGCCTGTTACGAAACGGCCATATTCAATATGCAAACCTGTCAATGGGATGTTACTGGCGATCAG